>NZ_QLLT01000012.1 GCF_003259315.1 Kitasatospora sp. SolWspMP-SS2h
CCGGCCCCCGCCGCACCGGCCCCCGCCGCCGACCCGTTCGCAGGCAGCGACCCCTTCGGCGCCCCGACCCCCGCCCCCGCCGCACCGGAACCGACCCCCGAACCGGAACAGGCCGACCCCACCAAGGGCCGCCTGGTCAACGTTCCACCCCCGGACTTCAACCCCTTCGCCTCCACGGCCCCCGCCGCACCGGCCGCCGCCACCGAGGAGCGGGAGGAGGCCGACCCCACCAAGGGCCGACTCGTCAAGGTCCCCCCGGCCGACTTCAACCCCTTCGCCTCCGCGGCCCCCCGCACCACCACCGCAGCCGCCCCCGCCGCCCCGGCTCCCGACGCCGCCCCGGTGGCGCCCGCCCCGCGTCCGGCCAGCGCCGACCCGTTCGGGACGACGCTCTCCGCCGAGCCGTCCGACCCGTTCGGCACCGTGGCCACGCCGTCTCCGAGTGCCCCGGCCGCGAACATCCCGCCGCGTCCGAGCGCCCCGCCCGTGGTCCCGGCGCCGGCCGCCCCGGCGGAGCCGGCGGACCCGACCAAGGGACGGCTGGTCAACGTCCCGCCGCCGGACTTCAACCCCTTCGGCGCGGCCGCCCCCGCCGGCACCACCGCCGCCGAAGCCCCCGCCGAGGAGCCGGAGGAGGCCGATCCGACCAAGGGACGGCTGGTCAAGGTCCCGCCGCCGGACTTCAACCCCTTCGCCGCGGCGGCTCCGCGCGCCAACGCCCCGGCCCAGACGCCGCCGCCCCCGCCCGCGAGCAGCCCCTTCGGCTGATCCCGCACCCGCCCCACCGAACGGCGAGCCGGTCCCCGGCTCGCCGTTCGCCTTTCCGCCGCCCCGCCGCCCCGCCGCCCCGCCGCCCGTCAGCCGGTCTCCCCCGCCCGCCGGTCGTCGACTTCCTCGGCGAGCGAGGCCATCCGGTAGAGCGCGACGAAGTAGCCGGTGGCGTACGAGTCGGCGGCGAAGACGGGCAGCAGGTCGGCGAGGAGGGCGAGGCGCTGGCTCAGGTGCTCGCGGTGGCGGGTGGCGAGCGGGCCGTCGAGGGCGGCGGCGGTGCAGGCGGTGAGGGTGGCGGCGAGGGTGAGGAGGCATGTGCCGCCGGGTTCCCGGTCGTGCCAGCCCTGGGGGAACCGCAGGGCCTCGAACTCCGCCAGGAGTTGTGCCAACAGTTCGATCTCACGTTCGAGCATGCCAATGATCATGCCGCACCGACCGGCTCGATGGGAACGCGTGTCACACACATCACCCTCACGCACTCCCCGCCCCCGCCCGCGCCCCGCCCGTCCTCCCCCGCGACCGCAACCCCGGAGGACCCGCCGCTCAAACCCCCGGCTCCCCTCCCCCTCGCGGAAACTTCGGCGCGGCCCGGACCCATTGCCATTCCATTACCCGATCCCTACCCTCCGATGGCACAGGACCTCCGGGCCCTCGACGGCCGAGGAGTCCGCCGCCCCTCCTCGCCGTCGGCAACCCGCTCGCCCCGCCGCGGCGGTGTCCCTGCCGGCCGGGGCCGCGCACGCGGCCGAGCCCACCGCGGTCTTCCACCAGGGCCAGGACCGGGGCACGGGCGACGGCCACGGCCGGACGGTCGTGCCGCGCGACACCACCAACGGGCTTAAACAGCAGGCCGATTGACGGTCGGTCAGGCGCGGCGCGCCAGGTGCACCACATCGGGCACGCCGCGCTCGACCGGCACCTCCTCGGTCCGCACGCCGGTGAACCCGGCCTCCCGCAGCGCCCGTTCGAAGGCGGCGGACGGCTGGGCGCTCCACACCGCCAGCATCCCGCCGGGGTTGAGCCGGGCGGCGGCGGAGGCCAGCCCGGCCGGGGCGTACAGGCGGCCGTTCTCGGTGCCGACCGTCCAGTCGGGGCCGTTGTCGACGTCGAGGCAGAGCGCGTCGTAGCGCTCCCCGTCCCGCCCGAGGTACTCGACCAGGTCGGTGTGCAGCACCTCCACCCGGGGGTCGTCCAGCGCCCCGGCGGAGAACGCGCCGAGCGGGCCGGTGCGGTGCCAGTCGATGATCGCCGCCTCGCGCTCGACCACCGCGATCCGCGCCCAGCGCGGCTCGGCGGCGGCGTGCGCCAGCGAGAAGCCGACGCCCAGCCCGCCGATCAGCACGCTGGGGCGGTCCACCGCCGCCAGCCCGTCCAGCGCGGCCCGCACCAGCAGCCGTTCGGAGCGGCCGTCGACGGTGTCCATCAGGAAGCAGCCGTTCACGATGACCTCGCAGTGCTCCCCGCGCCGCCGCAGCACCACCTCGCCGCTCGCGCTCTCCCGCCGGTCGAGCACCTCGGCCTCGGACAGGCCCTGACGGCTGGGCAGCACGGACATGCGGCAACTCCTGGGAAGGTCGGCACCGGTCGTTGACCCACTGACCCTAACCGACCCGGCCGGTCACCGTGGGCTACCCCTGCGGATCGGGCGTGGACCCGGCCGGCGCGACCGGCGCGCCGCCCTTCACCTTCGGGCTGCGCCGCCCGCGCCGCTCCAGCCACTTGGCGAACCAGGAGAGCAGCAGACACATCCCGATGTAGACCGGGGCGATCACCATGACCACCGGAATGAACGGCAGGTCGTAGTCGAGGTTGGTGGCGATCAGCTTCCCGGCGTGCAGGAACTCCTCGTAGGTGATCAGGAACCCGAGCGAGGTGTCCTTAAGCGCCACCACCAGCTGGCTGACGATGGTCGGCAGCATCGCCCGGTTCGCCTGCGGCACCAGCACGTACGCCATCACCTGGGTCTTGCGCAGCCCCAGCGCGTACGCCGCCTCCCGCTGCCCCCCGGGCACCGCGAGCACCCCGGCCCGGAACACCTCGGCCAGCACCGAGCCGTTGTACAGCGTCAGCCCGGCGACCAGCGCCCACATCGGCGGCGCCTTGAGCGCGACGAAGATGAAGAAGATCATCACCAGCAGCGGCATCGCCCGGAAGAACTCCACCACCACGGTGGAGACCCAGCGCACCACCCGGTGCTCGGAGAGCCGGCCGGCGGCGAACAGCGCGCCGAAGGGCAGCGCGAACAGGGCCGTCCAGCCGAAGGCCTTCAGGGTGTTGGCCAGGCCGCGCAGCAGCAGCTCCTGGACGCCCTTGTACTCGAAGGGCATCCACTTCTGGTACGTGAACTGCTGGGTGTGGAACAGCATGTAGACCACCCAGCCGATCACCGCGACGATCAGCAGCAGCGCCAGCCACCCGTACAGCCGGTGCCGGGCCAGCGCCTTCGGGCCGGGGACGTCGTACAGCGCGGAGGACTCCACCGTCATCGGGACACCGCCACCCGTCGTTCCAGCAGGTTGAACAGGGCGCTGATCGCCAGCGTCAGGACCAGGTACCCGAGCGCGATCCAGACGAAGGTCCAGACGATGCTGTAGCCCAGCTCGTTGAGGGTCCGGTAGGTGCCGAGCAGTTCGACCACGCTGAACGACCCGGCGATCGCGGTGTTCTTGGCCAGCGCGATCATCACGCTGCCCAGCGGGGCGACCACCGCCCGGTACGCCTGCGGCAGGATCACCAGGCCCAGCGTCTGGGTGAAGGTCAGGCCCAGGCTGCGGGCCGCCTCGCCCTGCCCGACCGGCACCGTGTTCACCCCGGAGCGCAGCGTCTCGCAGACGAACGCCGAGGTGTAGCAGCCCAGCGCGAGCACCGCGAAGGTGAAGAACGGCAGCGTGATGTCGAACCGGGGCAGGCCCAGCACCACGATGAAGAACAGCAGCGTCAGCGGCGTGTTGCGCAGCACCGTCACCCACCCGGTGCCGAACGCCCGCAGCGGCTTGACCGGCGACACCCGGAAGCCCGCGACCACCACCCCGAGCACCAGCGACAGCGCCGCGCTCACCAGGGTCAGCCACAGCGTGCCGAGGAACCCGTGCCAGTACGTGGACCAGTTGTCGGTCAGGACGTTCACCTGTCCTCCTCCCTCTACTGGTACCGGTCGACGGCCGGCGGCTCGGGCGCGGGCACCCCGGACAGGCCGAGCGTCGCCTCGTACGCCTTCTTCCAGTCGCCGTTCCGCTCGTGCCGCTCCAGCGCGTCGTCCAGTGCCAGGCGCAGCGCGGTGTCGTTCTTCGGCACGCCGATGCCGTACGGCTCGGTGGAGAACGGCTGCCCGGCGATCTTCAACTCGTCCGGGACCTTCGCCGCGTAGCCCTGCAGGATCGCGTTGTCGGTGGTCACCGCGTCGACCTGGCCGGTGATCAGGTTGTCCACGCAGGCCGAGTAGGTGTCGTAGCCGATCAGCTTCGCCTTCGGGTAGTCCTGCTGGATGCGCTGGTACGGGGTCGCCCCGGCGGCCGAGCAGACCTTCCGCCCGGCCAGGTCCTGCGGCCCGTCGATCCCGGTCTCGTCCTTGCGGACCAGCAGGGACTGCCCGGCGATGAAGTACGGCCCGGCGAAGCCGACCAGCTTCTTGCGGTTGTCGTTGATGGTGTAGGTGCCCACGTAGTAGTCGACCTGTCCGTTCTGCAGCGCCGTCTCGCGGTTGGCGGAGGCGATGGTGCGGAACTCGATCTGCTCCGGGGCGAAGCCCAGGTCGGCGCCGACCATCCTGGCGATCTCGATGTCGAAGCCGGAGTACTCGCCGGTCGCCGGGTTCTTCTGCCCCAGGTACGGCTGGTCCTCCTTGGCGCCCACCACCAGGTGGCCGCGGGCGCGGGCCGCGTCCAGGGTCGGCGAGCCGGTGACGGCGTCGCCGCCGCGCACCTGGTAGCTGGGCAGCGCGCCGGCCTGCGGGCCCTTCGGCGGCGGGGTGCCCTCCTTGCCGCAGCCGGACAGGCCCACCAGCGCCGCCAGGACCGCGAGCACCGCGAGCACCGCGAGCAGCGGCGCGAGGCGTCTCCTCACCCGGACCACCTCAGTGCTTCAGGATCTTGGAGAGGAAGTCCCGGGCCCGTTCGCTGCGCGGGTCGGCGAAGAACTCCTCGGGGACGCGGTCCTCGACGATCCGCCCGTCCGCCATGAACACCACGCGGTTGGCGGCCGACCGGGCGAAGCCCATCTCGTGGGTCACCACCACCATGGTCATGCCCTCGGCGGCCAGCGAGCGCATCACCTCCAGCACCTCGTTGATCATCTCGGGGTCGAGCGCGGAGGTCGGCTCGTCGAACAGCAGCGCCTTCGGGTCCATCGCCAGCGCCCGGGCGATCGCCACCCGCTGCTGCTGGCCGCCGGACAGCTGCGCCGGGTACTTGGCCGCGTGCGCCTCCAGCCCGACCCGCTCCAGCAGTCGGCGGCCCTTGGCCTCCGCCTCGGCCTTCCCGCGCTTGCGGACCTTGACCTGGGCCAGCGTCACGTTCTGCAGCACCGTCTTGTGCGCGAACAGGTTGAAGGACTGGAACACCATCCCCACCTCGGCGCGCAGCTTCGCCAGGCCCTTGCCCTCCGCGGGCAGCGGCCGCCCCTCGATCAGGATGCTGCCGCTCTCCACCGTCTCCAGCCGGTTGATCGCCCGGCACAGCGTGGACTTGCCCGACCCGGAGGGGCCGATCACCACCACGACCTCGCCCCGGCCCACCACCAGGTCGATGTCCTGGAGCACGTGCAGCTGCCCGAAGTGCTTGTTCACCCCGCGCAGTTCGATCAGCGGCTCCCCCACCGGACCGCCCGGCGCTCCTTCCGGCACCCCTCCCGGTGCCGCCCCGGCGCCCTCCCCCGGGGCCGTCACCTGGCGCGCCGCCCCTTCAGCAGCCAGCCCAGCGCCGTCCCGGCCAGCAGCGTCGCCAGCAGTGCGATCCACAGCGGGCAGGTGACGGTGAACACCCAGAACTGGATCCTCACCTTCTCCAGGTTGGCGAACAGGAACCAGATCGCCAGCACCACGATGACGCCGATCCCGATGTACCGGGTCGGAATCCCCGCGATCTCGTTGCGCTGGGTGCCTGACGGAGAACCACCTGATGTCTTGGTCACCCCCGCAGTCTGCGCCCGGCCCGCCCACCGCCCACCGCGCCACCCCGCCGCCGGCCGCCATTCGCCCGCCCGTTCACCCGTCCGCGCCACATCCGGCGGATCGTCGCACCGGCGCCCCGGCCGCACCCGCGCCCGGGGCCGCGCCGCCCCGCCCTCCCCCCGACCGCCCGCTCGGGCGCCCTCTTGACCGTCCGCCGGAACACCGCTTGGCTGACACTCGCCGTCACCGGGGCGGCTCATCAACTCGACTGCACGGGGGAGAAGTTGATCGCATCCCGCCGACCCAAGCGGCACGCCGCCGCCCTCGCCGCCGCACTGGCCGTCAGCTGCGCGCTGATCGGTGCCGCCACTCCGACGGCCACTGCGGACGCCGCCTCCGGAGCCTCCCGGCTCACGCCCTTCACCCTCACCAGCCCGGACTTCCGGGACGGCGGCAAGCTGCCGAAGTGGACGGAGTTCGGCGGGCCGGGCTCCGAGGGCGCGCCCTGCCAGGGCAAGAACCTGGCTCCCCGACTGAACTGGCGCAACGCCCCCGCCGGGACTCTCGGCTACGCCCTGCTGGTGAACGACCCGGACGCCCCGCTCGCGGGCGGCTGGCACCACTGGGTGCTCTACGACATCCCCGGCACCGCGACCCGGATCGACGGCCACGGCACCCTCCAGTACACCCAGGGCGCCAACAGCTTCGACACCAACGGCATGCCGGTGGTCGGCTGGGGCGGCCCCTGCCCGCCCGCCACGGGCCAGCCCCACCACTACGTCTTCACCCTGTACGCGCTCTCCACCCCCACCCTGCCGTCCGCAGGGCTGACGTACGAGCAGGTCACCAGCGCCATCCAGCCGTACGTGCTCGGTGCCACCAGCATCGTCGGCACGTTCCGGCTGCCCGCCTGACGGTGCCCGGCGCCGCCCCGGCCGGGTGAGAACGGCCGGGGCGACGCCCCTTCTCTCTCCCGCGCCTCCCGGGAGCTACCCCTCGTCGCGCCAGGACCGCCAGAGCGCCGCGTACGGCCCGCCGGAGGCCACCAGCTCCGGGTGCGGCCCGTACTCGGTGATCCGGCCCTGCTCGACCACGGCGATCACATCGGCGTCGTGCGCGGTGTGCAGGCGGTGGGCGATCGCCACCACCGTGCGCCCGGCCAGCACCCGGGACAGCGAGCGCTCCAGGTGCCGGGCCGCCCGCGGGTCGAGCAGCGAGGTGGCCTCGTCCAGCACCAGGGTGTGCGGGTCGGCCAGCACCAGCCGGGCCAGCGCCAGTTGCTGGGCCTGGGCGGGCGTCAGCGCGGCGCCGCCGGAGCCGACCTCGGTGTCCAGCCCGTCCGGCAGCGCGTCCACCCACTCCTCGGCGTCGACCGCGGCCAGCGCGGCCCGCAGCTCGGTGTCGTCGGCCTCCGCCCGGGCCAGGTGCAGGTTGTCCCGGAGGGTGCCGACGAAGACGTGGTGCTCCTGGTTGACCAGCGCGACCTCGGTGCGCACCCGCTCGGCCGGCATCCGCGACAGCGGGGCCCCGCCGAGCGTGACCAGGCCCCGGCCCGGCGCGTAGATGCCCGCCAGCAGCCGGCCCAGCGTCGACTTGCCCGCCCCCGACGGTCCGACCAGGGCCACCCGGCTGCCCGGCTCGACGTCCAGCGTGATGTCGCGCAGCACGTCCGCCCCCTCGTGGTAGCCGAAGCTGACCTCCCGGGCCTCGACCCGGCGGCCGTCCGGGCGCAGCGCCGCGTCGGTCTCCGGCTCGGCGACCTCGTGGACACCGACCAGCCGGGCCAGCGAGGTCTGCCCGACCTGCAACTCGTCGTACCAGCGCAGGATCCGGGAGACCGGGTGCACCAGCGCCTGGGCGTACAGCACGCCGGTGGTCAGCCGGCCCGGGCTGACCCAGCCGTGCAGGGCGAACAGCCCGCCCAGCACCAGGGTGCCGAGCACGGCCAGCGCGTAGGTGCCGTCCACGGTGGGGAACCAGACGCTGCGCAGCCACAGCGTGTACCGCTCCCAGGAGACCCACTCGCGGATCTTCCGGTCGGTCAGCTGCACCCGGCGGTCGCCGAGCCGCAGCGCCTCGACCGTCCGCCCGGCGTCGACCGTCTCGGCGAGCACGGTGTTGACCGCCGCGTACCCGGCCGACTCGTTGCGGTAGGACTGCGGGGCCCGGCGGAAGTACCACCGGGAGGTGAGGAGCAGCAGCGGCAGGCCGAGCACGGCGGTGGCGGCCAGCAGCGGCGAGGTGACCAGCAGCGCGCCGAGCACCAGCACCACCGAGACCACCGCGACCACCAGTTCGGGCACCGCGTCGCGGACCGAGCGGGCCAGCCGGTCGATGTCGGTGGTGCCCCGGGAGACCAGGTCCCCGGTGCCGGCCCGCTCCAGCACGCCGAGCGGCAGCGCCACCGAGCGGACCAGGAAGTCCTCCCGCAGGTCGGCCAGCGCCTCCTCGCCGAGCACGCTGCCGCGCAGCAGCGACAGCCCGGTGAACACCGTCTGCACCACCAGCGCGGCCAGGTACCATCCGATCGCCGCGGCGACCCGCCCGCCGCCGCTCCCCGCCGACAGCGACTGCACCAGCGACCCGAGCACCGCCGGCCCGATCAGCCCCGCCACCGTCGCCGTCCCGTGCAGCGCCACCACCGCCGCCAGGCCCCCGCGGTGCCGCCGCAGCAGCATCCGCCCGTACGCCCGCACGGCCGCGGTGGAGCCGACCGGCAGCGTGGTGGCCGGCCCCTGCTCGTGGATCTTCGGGGGCTTCACGGTGTGCTCCTTCGGTTTCGACCGCGGCTGCGGCGACGAGTACGGCCACGGCCGCGGCCGCAGCTACGACTGCGGATCGGGCGGACGTCCGGACGGCGGCCGGCCGCCGGGCCTGATCGGGGGCCGGGCGGGTGCCCGCTCACTCCGCACCCCCCGGCAGCACCGAGCCCACCGGCACCTCGGCCGGCCCCGCCGGACCGCCCGGCCCCACCGCCCCCGGCGCGCCCACCGGCTCCGGCGCGCCGGTCTCCGGCGGCGCGCTCTCGTCCCGGGTGACGACGGCCCGGTAGCGCGGCTCGGCGGCCATCAGCTCGCGGTGGGTGCCCGTGGCGGCGACCCGGCCCCGCTGGAGCAGCAGGACGGTGTCGGCCTGGTCGAGCAGCAGCGGGCTGGTGGCGAAGACCACCGTGGTGCGCCCGGCCCGCAGTTCGCGCAGGCCCGCGGCGATCCGCGCCTCGGTGTGGGCGTCGACGGCGCTGGTCGGCTCGTCGAGCACCAGCACCGGCGGGTCGGCCACCAGCGCGCGGGCCAGCGCGAGGCGTTGGCGCTGGCCGCCGGAGAGCGAGCGGCCGCGCTCGGTGATCCGGGCCGCCATCGGGTCGCCCGCGCATTCGGGCGAGCCCTCGGCCAGTGCCTCCAGCGCGTCCTGCGCGCGGGCGGCGGCCAGCGCCTCGGCGGGTCCGATCCGGCCGGAGCGGGGGACGTCGAACAGGTCGGCCAGGGTGCCGGAGAGCAGTACCGGCTCCTTGTCGTGGACCAGCACCGCCGCCCGGGCGGCGGCCAGCGGCACCCCGTCCAGGGCGATCCCGCCGAGCCGGGCGGAGGGCTCGGCCCGCTCGCCCTCGGCGAGCACCGGCCGCCCGCCGAGCCGGGCCGCCAACTCCCCCGCCGCGTCCGGGTCCCCGCAGACCACGGCGGTCAGCCGACCGGCCCGGACGGTCAGCCCGCTGACCGGGTCGTGCAGGTCCGACCGGGCGGCCCGGCGCACCAGCTCCGCCGCCCCGGCCGAGCCGGCCGCCACCCCCGCACCGCCCGCGTCCACCACCCCGCCAGAGCCGTCCGCGCCCGGCACGTCAACGCCTTCCGCGAGGAACCGATCTGACGCTCCGTCACCACCGCCCCCGGCCGCCCCGCCCTCGCGGGTCAGCGAGAGCACCTTGACCGCCCGCCCGGCGGAGACCCGGGCGACGCTCCAGGCGTGCGCGGCCTCGCCGATCACCCGCAGCGGGGCGGCGAGGAAGGCGGTGGCCCCGTAGACGGCGATCAGCTCGCCGACGCCGATCGACCCGTCGAGGGCCAGCCGGGCGCCGTACCAGGTGACGCCGATGACGAACAGGCCGGGCAGCAGCACCTCCTGGGCCTGCATCACCGCCCAGGTCCGGGCGGTGCGGACGGCGGCGGCCCGGACCCGCTGGGAGGCGGCCCGGTAGCGGCGCAGGAACAGCTCCTCGCCGCCGATGCCGCGCAGCACCCGCAGCCCGGCCACCGTGTCGGCGGCCAGCTCGGAGGCCCGGCCGCCGAGCGCCCGCTGCTCGGTGTAGCGCCGCTCGAACGGCGCGAGCAGCGGCCACACCGCGGCGGCCAGCACGGGCACCCCGAGCAGCACGGCCAGCCCGAGGCCGGGCCGGCGCCACAGCACCACGGCGCTGACGCCGAGCCAGGCCAGCACCGCGCCGCGCAGCCGGGCGGTGAGTTCGACGTACCAGCCGATCTTCTCGACGTCGCCGCTGGAGACGGCGACGATCTCGCCGGTGGCGATCCGCCGGCTCAGGCCGCCGCCCAGCGCGGAGGCCTGGCGGGCCACCAACTGGCGGACCTGGGAGGCGGCGTGGATCCAGTTCCACACCACCTGGCGGTGCACCAGCACCGTCATCGCGGTCTGCGTGGCGGACAGCAGCAGGGCGAGCAGCCCGGCCGTCAGCAGGGCGCGGGTGTCCCCGTCGACGACGGCCTGGACGCCGCAGCCGACCGCGACGGGCAGCGCGGCCATCGAGCCGAGCTCCAGGGTGCACCACAGCGTGGCGAGCAGCTGGCCCCGGCGCTGGGCCCGGCCGAGCCAGCGCAGGAAGCCGAGCGGTGAGCTGAGGTCCGGGCTGCCGGGATCGGGCAGCGGAAGGGGGACGAGCGGCATGGTCGCTCCGTTACGGGGGACGGGACGGGCAGGGGGACGCCCGGACGGGGCGCGGCAGGACAGCGGGCCAGCAGCGGGGAGCCGGCAGCGGGGAGCCGGAGGCGGGAGGGACGTCCGGCCGGGGAACGCGGGCGGGCGGCGTCGGTCGGCCGGGCCCGGTGCGGGCTCCGGCGCGTCGGAGGTGCGCGGCGGAAGGCGTGGTCAGCTCATCACATGCGGTGAGCCTGGCCGCCGCGCTGTGACGCACGCAACAGGTTTTCCGGCGGACCGGCCCGATCCGGCCGTCGGCCCCGTCCACTTTCATCCTTTGCGGGGAACTCTCCGGCGCGGGGAATAAGCCGGAGTTCACCGCCGTTGCCACCGCTCCGGAAGCAGAGAAGCAGAAGCCAACCGCAACCGAAGGGCACTCCTTCCGTGACCAGCACCCCCGCAGTACCCCCGACCACCTCGACCCCCTCGACCCCCTCGCCCGAGCCGGTCCCCGCAGTCTCCGCGGTCCCCTCGATCGCGCTGAACAACGGCGCGCGGATCCCGCAGCTCGGCTTCGGCGTCTGGCAGGTGCCGGACGAGGAGGCCGTCCCGGCGGTGCGCACCGCGCTGGAGGCCGGCTACCGCTCGATCGACACCGCCGCGATCTACGAGAACGAGACGGGCACCGGCCAGGCGATCGCCGAGTCCGGCGTGGCCCGCGACGAGCTGTTCGTGACCACCAAGCTGTGGAACTCCGGCACCGTCGACTGGTCCGGCGAGCAGGGCCGGGAGCGGGTGCTGCGCGCCTTCGACGAGTCGCTCGGCCGCCTCGGCCTCGACCGGCTGGACCTCTACCTGATCCACTGGCCGCGCCCGATGCACGGCAACACCTTCCTGAACATCTGGCACGCCTTCGAGCAGCTGCACGCCGAGGGCCGGGTCCGCGCGATCGGCGTCTCGAACTTCCGGGTGCCGGACCTGGAGCTGCTGCTCAAGGAGGCCGAAGTGAAGCCGGCGCTCAACCAGATCGAGCTGCACCCCTACTTCCCGCAGGCCGAGCTGCGCGCCCTGCACGCCGAGCACGGCATCGCCACCGAGGCGTGGAGCCCGCTGGGCCAGGGCAGGGACCTGCTGGCCGAGCCCGCCCTGCTGGCCGTCGCCGCCAAGCACGGCCGCACCGCGGCCCAGGTGGTGCTGCGCTGGCACCTGCAGTCCGGCGTGATCGCCATCCCGAAGTCGGTCACCCCCGCCCGGATCCGGGAGAACCTGGACGTCACGGGCTTCGAGCTGGACGCCGAGGACCTGGCCGCGATCGACGGGATCGCCACCGGGCAGCGGATCGGCCCGGACCCGGCCGCCTTCGACTGGAACTGACGACCCGTCCGCTGACGCAGAGTCACCCGGGAGCGGGTCCGTGAACGTCGGAAGGGGCCGACACCCTCGGGTGTCGGCCCCTTCCGACACGTCCCGGGCGGTGCCGCATGACCGTCCGGGGCGCGGTCGCCGCCCGAACGACCGGGCGACGCTTTGCAGAATCGTTACAGCCGTGCCGCCTTCGCGAGCAGGGCGAGCGCCTGCGCGTGCTCCTGCGGCTCCAGCGGGGAGAGCAGCGCCTCCTGGACCTCGCGGACCCCGGCGGTGGAGCGGTGCAGCAGCTCCTGGCCGGTCGGGGAGAGCGAGAGCAGGTTGCGTCGCCCGTCCGAGGGGTCGCGGCGGCGGAGCACCAGGCCCCGCCGGACCAGCCGGCTGACCATCTCGGCCATCGTCGCCTTGTCCAGCGAGGCCAGCTCGCCGACCGTGCGCTGGTCGGCGCCCGGCTCGGTCTCCAGCGCGTCCAGCACCGCGTACTGAGGAGCCGTCAGCTCGGTGCCGACCTTCTCCGACCAGAGCTTGGTGTGCACCTGCTGGGCGACCCGGATCAGGTAGCCGATGGCCCGCTGGGCGTCCAGCGTGGGCCGGGCGTCCCCCATCACGGCGACCGCGGAGGGTTCCAGCCGGGCTATCCGGGCCATCACCCGGACGATCTCCAGCTGCTCCTCCGGGCTGAGCGGCTCGAACAGGGTCCGCTGGACCCGGACCACGCCGCCGGTCGCCTCGCGCACGGCCTGAGCGCCGTTCTGCGAGAGGGCCAGCAGCTTGCGCCGGCCGTCGGCCGGGTCCCGGCGGCGGAGCACCAGGCCCCGCCGGACCAGCCGGGCGACCATCTCGGCCATCGTCGCCTTGTCGAGCGAGGCCCGTTCGCCGACCGTGCGCTGGTCGGCTCCGGGCTCCAGGGCCAGTACCAGCAGCACCGCGAACTGCGGGGCCGTCAGCTCGGTACCGACGTATTCGGACCACAAGCGGGTGTGCACCTGCTGGGCCACGCGGATGAGGTGACCGGGCGACTGCTGCAGTCGGCCGGGCACGCGGGTTGTCGGGATCTCCCCCAGCACCATGAAATCCGTCCCGGTGTCACGCCCGGGTGTGTGTGGGACACCCGAGCGGGGCAGTAACGGCGAGTGAGCATCCCGCTGTGAGTGAGGACGCGCCGGCCGTGCAGCCGGTGGCTGCTGGCGCACACTATACAAACGGTCGGCCTGGACTGGCAGGTAGGGGCGCAGAGTAGTCGCAGGTTCGGTGAAGTTGGCATATTTCCCCCGTATGTCGGGTCCACGACCAATCCGGTTCACCCGCTCGGCCGCTTTCCGCCCTCACCCTCCGTCACCTGCGGCGCTGCCTCTGGCCGGAAACCCTACCCGTCGGTAGGGTTGCCGGGCTGCGCTGTGCGCACCCCTTTTATTTCTCCTCCACGGGTCACCGGCCCGCGCCGGTCCCGTCGTCCGACTTCGAGAGAGACGAGTACGAAGATGACCGAGCAGAGCACGTCCGTGACCGCCGACGCCCCGGTGCGGGTGGCCGTCGTGACGGGTGCGGCCCGTGGGATCGGAGCGGCCACCGCGCTCCGGCTGGCCGCGGACGGTTACGCCGTCGCCGTGGTCGACCTGGCGGAGGACGCCGCCAAGGACACCGTCGAGGCGATCGAGGCCGCGGGCGGCCGCGCGCTGGCCGTCGGCGCGGACGTCTCGGACGCGGAGCAGGTGCAGGCCGCGGTGGACCGGATCGCCGCCGAGCTGGGCACCCCGGTGGTCCTGGTGAACAACGCGGGCGTGCTCCGCGACAACCTGCTGTTCAAGATGTCCGAGTCGGACTGGGACACCGTGATGAACGTCCACCTCAAGGGCGCCTTCCTGATGACCCGCGCGGTGCAGAAGCACATGGTGGCGGCCGGTTTCGGCCGGATCGTCAACCTCTCCTCCTCCTCCGCCCAGGGCAACCGCGGCCAGGCCAACTACTCGGCCGCCAAGGCCGGCCTGCAGGGCTTCACCAAGACCCTGGCGATCGAGCTCGGCAAGTTCGGCATCACCGCCAACGCGGTCGCCCCCGGCTTCATCGCCACCGACATGACCGCGGCCACCGCGGCCCGGGTCGGCATGGAGTTCGAGGCGTTCAAGCAGGCCGCCGCCTCCGCCATCCCGGTCCAGCGGGTCGGCGTGCCGGACGACATCGCGCACACCATCTCCTTCCTGGCCTCCGAGGGTGCCGGCTTCGTCTCCGGCCAGGTCGTCTACGTCGCGGGCGGCCCGCTCGACTAGGCCCCGTCCGGCCGATCCTGCCGGGCGCGCGACGCCGGACGGCCGGACGGGCGGCGCGCGACACGCCCGCGGCGCGTTCGTGGTGCGCCGTCCGGGGCCCGGGTCCAGACTCGATGGCAGACCTCCCGCCGCCGGCCCGGCGGCGGGCGCGCCCCGCCGGAGGGGCCGGGCCGGCCCCTCCGGCGCTCCACCCACGGAGGATCTTGATGACCGATTCCACGGACAGCGAGTCCATGCCGACGCCCGACAACCTGCTGCACACCGGGGCCGAGCACCCGGTCGACCCCGAGGACCTGGTGATGGCCTCGGGGCGCACCCCCACCCCGGAGCTGCTCGCGAAGGCCAAGAAGCAGCTGGAGGAGCAGGGCGCGGCGGCCGTCGAGCGGCTGCTGCCCTGAGCCCGGCGCCGCCCGTTCGGATCGGCGGCCGATTTCCCGGAAGCGACCCGGAAGTGACCTGGGTCACGGGAAATCGGCCGCCTCATTCGTTCCCGCACTACCCTCCGGCCTATTGGAGAAACTGCCGGAATGCGGCGCTCCGGAGCGCCGGGGAGCGTGATTTCCCCCACCCTCCGCCCCTTTCCCCGCCGCGGCCCCGGGGGTTGAACTGCCGCTATGGAGAAACCGGGGACGACACGTCACCGCCGGGTGACAGATCGGCCGAATAGCCCGGGTCTCTCCGGGCCGACCGGTAATGTCGAGGCCGTGCCAGCCAAGCCCGAATCCCCCGAGCAACCGATATCGACCGCACCGCGCACGGTTCCGGTCCGATCCGGACACGGTTCCCTCACCGGAACGACCGATTCCGCGCTCCCGTCGATCAGTCGGCGGCACGCCCTGCTCTTCGGCCTGGTCGGGGTGCTCTACCTGGTGGTGGTCCTGGCCATCCTGTACGACTCCCCGCTGGTCGACCTGGACTGGTTCCTGCAGCAGCTGCGGCCGTACCGGCAGTGGCCCGGGGCACTGCCCTACCTCGACATCTGGGTGATCGCCGGACAGCGCGGCCCGACCGCGATCGCGGCCTGCCTGTGGCTGGGCTGGCGCTGCTACCGCTCGCACTCCGCCCGGCCGCTGCTGGTGATGGGGATGGCGCTGCTGCTGCTGAACGTCACGGTCGGCGGGGTGAAGATCCTGACCGGCCGGCTGGGCCCGCACTACGCGCACTACGTGGGCTCGCCCGAGCTGTTCTCCGGCGGCAGCATCTTCCCCTCGGGTCACACCGCGAACGCCGTGGTCACCTGGGGCGTGCTGGCCTACCTGGCCACCCGATGGCGGCGCACCGGCACCGTGCTGGCCGGGCTCACCGCGGCCTCGATCGGGCTGACCACCGTCTACCTGGGCACCCACTGGATCTCGGACGTGTTCGCGGGCTGGGCGGCGGGCGCGCTGGTGCTGCTCTCGCTGCCGCTGGCCGAGCCGGCCGTCGCCGCGCTGGACCGGCGGGTGCTGGCCGCCTGGCACCGGGAGGGCCGCTTCGCCCGCCCGGCCGCCGCGCCCCGGCCCCGCCCGGCGGCGGCGGCCCGCCCGGCGTGGCCGCCGCACCCGCTGCCGTCCTCCGCTCAGCCCGCCCAGGCGCGCTCCACCACGCCGTCGCACACCGTCAGGTTGAGCCGGTCCGAGCGGTACTCCATGGTCAGCAGCGCCTCCGGCGCCAGCACCCGCACGGTGCGCCAGCCGCGCTCGGCGGCCAGTGCCCGGGCCGGTTCCACCGGCAGCCCCGGATAGTCGTCCAGCCGGTCGTCCATCGTCCCGCCTCCCCGTTCCCGAAAGGGTGGTGCCCCGCGAGGGGTCCTACCCTGGAAGGGTACGAGGGAGGCGGTTGCGTATGCGGCGGGCCAGGACGCCGAAGGTGTGGCGGAGCGGGAGCGAGCCGGTCACCGCGCGCAGTGACTTGAAGCTGCGGTTCCTGCTGTCGGTGATGTTCGTGCCGTTCTTCGCGCTGTGCACGGCCGGGTTCGCGGTCTGGGCCGCGCTGGCCTCCCCGCACGGCGCGCCCAGCAGCGGGACGCTGGTGCTGTTCGCGGTGGGCTGCGGGGTGCTGACCCTGGTGGCGGCGGCGGACCTGTGGGTCGTGGTGCGCCGCCGCCGCACCGAGCTGTGAGCCCCCGGCGCCGTCAGGCCGGTGCCGCGGGCCCGGTCAGCGCGAGCCGACCGCCTGCTTGACCAGGGTCCGCCCGAAGTCCCACATCAGGCCGCTGCCGCGGTGGGCGTCGTCCATCACCTCGGTGAAGGCGTCGACGAAGCGGTCGACCTCCTTCTCGGTGACGATCAGCGGCGGGATCAGCTTGATCACCTCCAGGTGGTCGCCGGAGACCTGGGTGAGGATGCGGTGCCGCTGGAGCAGCGGGACGACCACCATCTGCGCGAACAGGCCCTTGCGGGCGGCCTGCAGCGCCGTCCAGCCGGTGCGCAGCTTGAGCGACCTGGGGCGGCCGAACTCGATGCCGATCATCAGTCCGCGCCCGCGCACCTCGGCGAGCAGCTCGTACCGCTCGGTCAGCGCCGCCAGCCTGGTCCGGAACAGCTCGCCGACCTTCGCGGCGTTCTCCACCACGCCCTCCTGCCGCATCACGTGCAGGGTGGCCAGGCCGGCCGCCATCGCCTGGGCGTTGGAGCCGAAGCTGGCGGAGTGGACCAGCACCCGGTCCATCGAGGAGTACACCTTCTCGAAGATCCACGACTTGCCAAGCGTCGCCCCGATCGGCACGTACCCGCCGGAGAGCGCCTTGGCGGCGCAGACCAGGTCGGGGTGGACGCCCTCCTCGGCCTGGTAGGCGAAGAAGGTGCCGGTGCGGCCGACGCCGGTCTGCACCTCGTCGCAGATCAGCAGCGCCTTGTGCTCGTGCAGCAGCGCCTGGGCGGCGGCCAGCCAGCCGGGCGGCGGGGCGAGCACGCCCTTGCCCTGGATCGGCTCGACGATCAGCGCCGCGACGTCGCCCTTCTTGAGCTCCTTCCTCAGCGCGGCCAGGTCGCCGAGCGGGACCGGGGTGTCGGGCAGCAGCGGGTCGAAGCCCTTGCGGAAGCCGCCCTCGCCGTTGACGGAGAGCGAGCCGGCGGTGAGGCCGTGGAAGGCGTGGTCGCAGTACAGGACGCGGCGCTTCCCGGTGGCGTACCGGGCGAACTTGAGCGCCGTCTCGACCGCCTCGGTGCCGCTGTTGCCGAAGAACACCCGGTCCAGGCCGGGCGCGTGGGCGATCAGCTGCTCGGCGAGCAGGCCGGGCAGCGGGGAGCAGTCGAAGCGGGTCAGGTCGGCCGTCTCCAGCTCCATCACCTGTTCGATCGCGGACCGGACGGCGGGGTGGTGCCGGCCGAGCGCGAAGATGCCGAACCCGGCGAGCATGTCGAGGTACTCGTTGCCCTCGGCGTCGTAGAAGTACGGGCCGCTGGCGCGTTCGTAGTACCGGTCGAAGCCGATGGTGTGCAGCATCCGGGGCAGCTGCGGGTTGAGGTAGCGGGCGTGCAGTTCGTAGCGCTCGCCGCCCCGGGCGTCGAGCAGGGCGGCGAGGTCGAGCGGTTCGGCCTGGGTCACGCTGGTTCGCTCCAATCGGTCACTTGCGCGGCACCCGGGGCCGGTACTCCTGGGCGCCGCTCCGCGTGCCGGGCAGCAGGCGGCGGGCGTAGGCGGCGGTCTGGGCGGCGACGCCGGTCCCGGTGAGCCCGATCTCCTCGAGGATCTCACCGCGCGAGGCGTGCGCCAGGAACTCCTGCGGGATGCCCAGGTCGCGCAGCGGGGTGTCGACCTCGGCGTCCCGCATGGCCTGGGCGACGGCCGCGCCGACGCCGCCGGCCCGGCCGTTGTCCTCGACGGTGACCACCATCCGGTGCGCGGCGGCCAGCGCGACGAGGGCGGGGTCGACCGGCTTGACCCAGCGCGGGTCGACCACGGTGGCGGTGATCCCGTCGGCGGCCAGCAGTGCGGCGGCGTCCAGGCAGGCGGCGGCCATCGGGCCGACGGCGACCAGCAGCACGTCGGGGCTGGGCCCGGTGCGGGCCAGCACGTCGACGCCGCCGATCCGCTCGACCGCCGGGATCGCGGGCCCGAGGTCGCCCTTGGGGAAGCGCACCACGGTGGGGGCGTCCTCGACGGCGACGGCCTCGCGGAGCTGTTCGCGCAGCCGGTCGGCGTCGCGCGGGGCGGCCAGCCGCAGCCCGGGGACGACCTGGAGGATCGACATGTCCCACATGCCGTTGTGCGAGGCCCCGTCGTTGCCGGTGACCCCGGCCCGGTCGAGCACGAAGGTGACGCCGAGCCGGTGCAGCGCGACGTCCATCAGGACCTGGTCGAAGGCCCGGTTCAGGAAGGTCGCGTAGACCGCGACGACCGGGTGCAGCCCGCCGGTGGCCAGGCCGGCGGCGGAGGCCACCGCGTGCTGCTCGGCGATCCCGACGTCGTAGGTGCGCCCGGGGTGGGCCGCGGCGAACGGGCCGAGCCCGACCGGGTGCAGCATCGCGGCGGTGATCGCCACGAGGTCGGGCCGCTCGGCGCCGAGCGCGAGCATCTCCTGCCCGAACACGGACGTCCAGGAGGCGCCGACGGACGGCGAGACCGGCAGGCAGGTGTACGGGTCGATCGGGCCCACCGCGTGGAAGCGGTCGGCCTCGTCCTGCTCGGCGGGCCGGTAGCCGCGGCCCTTGACGGTCAGGCAGTGCACGATGACGGGCCCGCCGAAGTGCCGGGCCTGGCGCAGCGCCTGCTCGACGGCGGCGATGTCGTGGCCGTCGATCGGGCCGAGGTACTTGAGGCCGAGGTCCTCGAACATGCCCTGCGGGGCGAAGGCGTCCTTGAAGCCCTTCTTGGCGCCGTGCAGCGCGTCGAACAGCGGCGGTCCGACCACCGGGGTGCGCTGGAGGGCGTCCTTGCCCCAGGCGAGGAAGCGCTCGTAGCCGCGGGTGGTGCGCAGGGTGGCGAGGTGGTGGGCCAGGCCGCCGATGGTCGGCGCGTAGGAGCGCTCGTTGTCGTTGACGACGATGACCAGCGGGCGGTCCTCGGCCTCGGCGATGTTGTTGAGCGCCTCCCAGGCCATGCCGCCGGTGAGCGCGCCGTCGCCGATCACCGCGACGGTGCAGCGGTCGACGCCGAGCAGCTGGTTGGCCTTGGCGATGCCGTCGGCGTAGCCGAGCGCGGTGGAGGCGTGCGAGTTCTCGATCAGGTCGTGCTCGGACTCGGCCCGCGAGGGGTAGCCGGAGAGGCCGTCCTTGGCGCGCAGCCGGCCGAAGTCCTGCCGGCCGGTGAGCAGCTTGTGGACGTACGCCTGGTGGCCGGTGTCCCACAGCACGCGGTCGTGCGGGGAGTCGAAGACCCGGTGCAGGGCGATGCTGAGCTCGACCACGCCGAGGTTGGGGCCGAGGTGGCCGCCGGTGCGGGTGACGGCGTCGATCAGGAAGTCGCGGATCTCGTCGGCGAGCGGCGGCAGCTGCTCGGGGTGCAGGCGTCGGAGGTCGGCGGGCCCGGTGATCCGGCTCAGCAGTGGCATGGCGTACCCCTCACGGCTGGTTCGGTGTGCGTGGACTGTCGGTGTCCAGCCTGCGGCCCGGCGGTCGCGGTCGCCTGTCGGCGTGGGCCGCCCGCGCGGGCGCGGGCGGCCGGCTGACGGCCGGTCAGACCGCCTTGGGCGAGGCGAGCGTCTCGCGGGCGGCGCGGATCGACTCCTTGAGCGAGCCCATGGTGGCGAGCACCGCGGTCGGCTCGTAGCCGCAGTGGGCCATGCAGTTGTCGCAGCGCGGGTCGCGGCCGCGGCCGTACTTGTCCCAGTCGGTCTTCTCGATCAGTTCGCCGTAGGTGGGGACGTAGCCGTCCGACATCAGGTAGCAGGGGCGCTGCCAGCCGAACAGCGAGTAGTTGGGGATGCCCCAGGCGGTGCACTCGAAGTCGACCTTGCCCTCCAGGAAGTCCAGGAAGAGCGGGCTGTGGTTGAGCCGCCAGCGCCGCCGGTTGCCGCCGGCGAACGCCTTGCGGAACAGCTCGCGGGTCTGCTCGACGCCGAGGAAGTGCTCCTGGTCGGGGGCCTTCTCGTAGGCGTAGGCCGGGGAGATCATCATCTCGTCGACCTTGAGGTCGTCGTTGAGGAAGTCCAGCACCTCGACCACGGTCTGCGCGGTGTCGGTGTTGAAGAAGGTCGAGTTGGTGGTGACCCGGAAGCCCCGCCGCTTGGCCTCCTTGATCGCCTCGACCGCCTCCGCGAACGTCCCCTCCTTGGCCACCGAGGCGTCGTGCCGCTCCTCCAGGCCGTCGATGTGGACGGCGAAGGTGAAGTACGGCGAAGGGGTGAACTTGTCGAGCTTCTTGCGCAGCAGCAGGGCGTTGGTGCACAGGAAGACGTACTTGCGGCGGGCCACCAGCTGGCGGACGATCTCGTCGATCTGGGGGTGCATCAGCGGCTCGCCGCCGGCGATGGAGACCATCGGGGCCCCGCACTCCAGGACCGCGCCGACCGCCTGGGCGACCGGCATCCGCTGCTTGAGGACGCCCGCCGGGTGCTGGATCTTCCCGCAGCCCTCGCACTTGAGGTTGCAGGCGAACAGCGGCTCCAGCTCGACGATGAGTGGGAACTTCTTCCGGCCCCTGATCTTCTGCTGCATGAGGTAGGTGGACACGCGGACGGTCTGGCGCAGCGGCATGGCCATGGCTTAGCTCGCCTCCTGGGGGAGCGTCGAGGGCTGTGGGTTCGTCGGCTGGGCGGGCGCGGCAACGGCCTGCCGGTGCCACGCGGTGAGGGCGGGGACGGCGGCGCGCAGGGCCTGCCAGGCCCGCACCCCGGCGGGCAGGGTGCCGGGGCGGATCAGTTCCCGCTCGGGGGTGTCGACCACCACCCGCAGCACGGCCGCGGGCAGGTCGGGGGCGTGCGCGGCCCGGGCGGCCAGCACGGCGGCGGCCTCCATGTCGACGGCGAGCGCGCCCGCGCGGTGCAGCCGGGCCCGTTCGGCGCCGCGCACCACGCGGTCGGCGGTGCGGTGGGTGCCGAGGTGGACCCGCAGGCCGGCCTCCTCCAGGGCGGTGGCCAGCGCGGGCGCGGAGGCCAGCGGGTGGTCGCCGCCCTCGGCGTCGGTGACCCGGTCGGCGACGATCACCTCGCCGGGGCGCACCCCGGGTCCGAGCGCGGCGCCGAACCCGGCGACCAGCAGCGCGCCGTAGCCGCCGGCGTCGAGCAGGGCGGCGGCCCGCCGCCCGGCGGCCCGGCGGCCCATGCCGGTGCGGGCCAGCACCGGGGGGCCGCCGGCCGCGCCGGACCAGTCACCGCCGCGCAGCGCCCAGGCCTCGGGCCCGAGCGCGCACAGCACCAGCAGCGGGGCGCTCACGCGTCCGCCCCGGTCTCGTCGGGCGGGCGCTCGGCGCCCGCGGTCCCTTCGATGATGGGCTCACTCCGTTCGCTCATCGTTCACCCGCTCGGCCGAGCGGGGCGTCGTGCACGTAGCGGCCGAGCGCGGTGACCGGGAAGACCAGCCGGTACAGGTGGTAGTTGATGGAGAAGTCCCAGGGGAAGCCGGTGCCGGTGAACTGTGGTTCGTCCCACGTCCCGTCGCCGCGCTGGGTGGCGGTGAGCCAGGCGACGCCGCGGGCGACCGGCTCGGAGTCGCGCTCGCCGGCCGCGAGCAGCGCCATCAGCGCCCAGGCGGTCTGCGAGGCGGTGGACTCGCCGCGGCCGGCCCAGGTGGCCGGGTCCTCGTAGGAGCGCATGTCCTCGCCCCAGCCGCCGTCCGGGTTCTGCCGGTCGGTCAGCCAGGCGACGGCGCGCCGGACGGCGGGGTGGCCGGGGGTGATCCCGGCGGCGATCAGCGCGGGCACCACCGAGCCGGTGCCGTAGATGTAGTTGGTGCCCCAGCGGCCGAACCAGGAGCCGTCCGCCTCCTGGTGGCGCAGCAGCCAGGCGACGCCGCGCCGGGTGCGCGGGTCCCGGGCGCGGCCGGTCTCGGCGAGCATCTCCACCACGTGCGCGGTGACGTCCGCCGAGGGCGGGTCGATGACCTCGCCGAAGTCGCAGAACGGGAGCTTGTTGGGGAGCTTGCTGGTGTTGTCGGCGTCGAAGGCCCCCCAGGCGCCGTCCTTGGACTGCATGCCGAGGTTCCAGCGGACGGCCCGCTCGACGGCGCCGTCCAGCCGGGCGGCGTCGGGGTGGTCGATCCGGCGCAGCGCGAGGACCACCTCGGCGGTGTCGTCCACGTCCGGGTAGGTGTCGTTCTCGAACTCGAAGGCCCAGCCGCCGGGGGCCAGCCGGGGGCGCTTGACGGCCCAGTCGCCGCGGGTGGTGATCTCCTCGTCGAGCATCCAGCCGCCGGCCCGGACCAGCGCGGGGTGGTCGCCGGGCAGTCCGGCGTCGCGCAGCGCGATGGCGGCCAGGCAGGTGTCCCAGACCGGGGACTGGCAGGCCTCCAGCCAGCGCTTGCCGTCCTCGGTGTGGACGGTGAAGGAGTCGAAGGCGGCGAGTCCGGCCTTCATCACCGGGTGGTCGAGCCGGTAGCCGAGCAGCCGCAGGGCGATCAGCGAGTAGACGGCGGGCGGCTGGATGCCGCCCCAGCAGCCGTCGGCCTCCTGCCGCTCGATGATCCAGGCGGCGGCCTGCCGCAGCGCCAGGCGGCGCACCGGCTTGATGGCGTGCCGGTGGTAGCGGTGCATCAGCTGGTCGAGCCGCTGGAACAGGCCGTCCCAGGTGTGCGGCGGGGCCAGCGGGCGCTCGGGGTACGGGTCCGCCGGGTCGGTGTGCAGCTCGGTGAGGTCGAACGGGGCGGGGCGGACCGGGCGGTGCGCGGAGACCACGGTGAGCGGGACGATGGTCTGCCGGGCCCACTGGCCGAAGGAGTAGATGTTCAGCGGTGCCCAGCTGGGCAGGAACAGCACCTCGGGCGGCAGCTCGGGGAGCTTCTCCCAGGGCCACCAGCCGAACAGGGCGAGCCAGATCCGGGTGAACACCCGGCTGGCGGCGATGCCGCCGCGCTCGCGGACGAAGGCGGCGGCGGCCCGCAGGTGCGGGGCGTCCGGCGGGTCCCCGGCGAGCCGGAGGGCGACGTACGCCTCGACGGTGGTGGAGAGTTCGGGCGGGCCGCCGTGGAAGGTGGCCCAGGTGCCGTCCTCCCGCTGGCGGGAGCGGATCCAGGCCGCGGTGGCCCGGGTCTGCTCCTCGGTGCGGATGCCCAGGAACTCCCTGAGCAGCAGGTCTTCGGCGTCCATGGTGACGTTGGTCTCCAGGTCGCCCTTCCACCAGCCGTCGGCGTGCTGGAGTGACAGCAGGTGTGCGGTGGCACGGCTGAGCGCCGCCGCGGGTGAGGAATCGTCAGATCGTGCTAAGGCAACTGAGGTTTGGGGTCCGAGCCTTCCACCCGCGGTTGCTGTCACTCTTACGTCACCTCTCTCTGACCACCACGAATTCGGCGAGTGCGACGAAGTGCTCGCGCACCTCGTCGGCCATCGACACCTCGCCGAGGGCGGCGAGGGCGGTGTCGTACTGGCGGCGGGCCTCTTCCTGGGTCCAGGCCCGTCCGCCGGCCTGCTCGATCAGCGCGGCGCGGGCGGCGAGCGTCTGCTCGCTCTCCTCGCCGCGGCCGGTCGGGTCGGCCAGCTGTGCGGCCAGCTCGCGGGAGGCGGCGCCCCCCTCGGCCAGCGCGGCGCACACCGGCAGCGACTTCTTGCGCGACTGGAGGTCGCTCCAGTGCGGCTTGCCGGTCACTTCGGTGGCGCCCCAGATGCCCAGCAGGTCGTCCACCGCCTGGAACGCCAGGCCCAGGTGGTGGCCGTACCGCTGGAGCGCGCCGGAGACCCGGTCGTCGGCCCCGGCCAGCACGGCGCCGATCGCGGCCGAGGCCGCCAAGAGGGCGCCGGTCTTGCCGCCCTCCATGGCCAGGCACTCCTCGACCGTCACGACGTCGCGCTGTTCGAACGAGACGTCCAGCGCCTGGCCGTCGATCAGCCCCCGGGTGGCGGTAGTGATCAGCCGGACCGCGCGGGCGGCGTCGGCCGGGTCGGCCCCGCCGGTCACCGCGGCGTCCAGCAGGACCTCGGTGCCGAGGGTGGCCAGCGCGTCGCCGGCCAGCACGGCCTGGGCCGGGCCGAAGACCGTCCAGGCGGTGGCCCGGTGCCTGCGCGTCTCGTCACCGTCCATCAGATCATCATGGAGCAGCGAGAAATTGTGCACCAGCTCGACCGACACGCCGCCCGGTACGCCCACCCGCGCGTCGGCGCCCACCGCCTCGGCCGACAGCAGGGCCAGCGCCGGGCGCACGGCCTTGCCGCCGTCGCCCGCGGCCGGTCGGCCGTCCCGGTCGATCCAGCCGAAGTGGTAGGCGGCGACGGTGTCCATCGGTGCCGCCAAACGGGCGACGGCCGCGCGCATCGGCGGCGTGCAGAGCGTGCGTCCGCGCGCCAGCAGGTCCAGGACGGTCGGGGTGTCCTCGACCGTCGAGCCGGTGCGTGCCTCCACGTGCGTTCCCTCTCGGTGCGTCCGCCCGGCCGCGGCGGGCGGCCGTCCGGTTGTGGTGTCGGTGGTCGGGGAGTGGGGGCTCGGCGTCATCGGGGCCACCGCCCGTCCCCCCGGTCGACCGGGAGCCGGCCGTGGCCGGACAGGGCGGCGTCGGCGGCGGCGTGGCCGCTGCGCACCGCGCCCTCCATGGTCGCCGGCCAGCCGGTGGCCGTCCACGACCCGGCGAGCAGGACGCCGGGTACGTCGGTGCGCGCGCCGGGGCGCAGCCGGGCGGTGCCGGGCGCCGGGTCGAAGGTGGCGGTGCGCTCCCGGGTGACGAAGAAGTCCAGTACCCCGGCGCCGCGGGCGGCGGGCAGCAGCCGCTCCAGCTCCGGCAGGTAGCGGGCGCGCAGCTCGGCGACCGGCAGGTCGATCTCGTCCTCGGCGGCGGACTGCGAGAGCGCCAGGTACTGGGCGCCGGGGACGGCCAGGCCGGAGTGCCGGGTGCGGTCGAAGACGAACTGCACCGGGGAGCCGAGCGCCGCGAAGAACGGGCGGCGGATCAGCGGCCGGTCGTAGACCACGTGCACGTTGAGGATCGGGGCGGTGCCGAGGTCGGCCAGCCGGCGCTGGTCGGGGATCGCGCCGGGCGGCAGCAGGGCGGCCGCGGTGTCCTGGGCGCCGGCCAGCACCACGGTGTCGGCGGTGAGCAGCTCGCCGCCCTCCAGCCGGACGGCGTGCGGTTCGGCGGCCTTCAGCTCGGCGGCCCGGGTGCGCAGCAGCACCCGGACGCCGGCCCGCTCCAGCTCGGCCAGCGCCCGGTCGTGGTGGATCTCGCCGAGCGGGACGGCGGCGGTGCCGATGTCGGCGGCGCCGGGGTCGGAGAGCAGGCCGATCTTGAACACCGTCGCGGCCAGCGCCATCGAGGTGCGGTCGGCGGTGGCGTTCAGGGTGGCCACGCCGACCAGGTCCCAGACGGCGGCCACGGTGGCCGGGGTCTGGCCGTGCCGGCGCAGCCAGTCGCCGAAGGAGACGTCGTCCAGCGCCGGGTCGGTGAGGTCGAGCTGCCGCAGGGCGAGCGCGCCGCGCACCACCCGCAGCCGGTCGGCCGGGCTCAGGTGACGGTAGGTGGCCAGGCTGCCGGCCAGGTGCAGCGGGACGGGCAGGTCGGCGCGGCGCAGCCGCCCCAGGGTGCGGGTGCCGTCGGGGGCGAGGGCGAGCACCGGGACGTCCAGCCGGGGCTGGATCTCGACCAGCCGGTCGGCGCCGAGCCGGTCGACCAGGCCGCGGTAGGCGGTGCAGCAGCGCAGGTAGACGTGCTGGCCGTTGTCCACGGTCAGCTCGCCGCGCTTGAAGGAGAAGGCCAGGCCGCCGAGCCGGGGCCGGGCCTCCAGCAGCGTGGTGCGCACGCCCGCGTCGGCCAGGCGGAGGGCGGCGGTGATGCCGGCCAGGCCGCCGCCGACCACGACGGCGGTGCGCTCGCGCGGCGCTGTCGGCGTGCTCATCGGCCCTCCCGGACGGCAGTGGACGGTGGGCACAACAACGTGCGCATGCGTCGTGATTCCCTGTTGACACAGCGTGACAGAACTGGCGCGAGAATCAAGAACGCCCTCCGGCGAGCCCGGACAGTGCCACGTACGCCTTCTCCCAGCCGGGCAGCGAGACCCGGCCGCGGAGCACTGAGTGCGGGTCGGCGGCGATCCGGCCGAGCAGGCGGTGGTAGATGCCGGCCATCGCCGCGGTGGCGGCGCGGCTGCGGCGGTCGAGCATCGGCAGCAGCCGCAGGCCCTTCTCGAAGGCGCGCTGGGCGCGTTCGGCCTCGAAGGCGACCAGGCCGGTGAAGTCGGCGTCGGCCGGGAGGGCGGCCGGGGCGAAGCCCGCCCGGCAGCCGAACCGGTCCAGGTCCTCGGTGGGCAGGTAGGTGCGGCCGTTCAGGGCGTCCTCGCGCAGGTCGCGCAGGATGTTGGTGAGCTGCAGGGCCAGGCCCAGGGTGTCGGCGTACTCGGCGCCGCGCTCCCACTCGTCGCAGCCGTAGACGCCCAGCGAGAGCCGGCCGATCGAGCCGGCCACGCAGCGGCAGTAGACCTTGAGCTCGTCGTAGGTGCGGTACTCGACGCCCTTGAGGTCCATCTCGACGCCGTCGATCAGCTCGTCGAAGCCGTCGAGCGGGATCGGGAAGCGGCGAGCGGCGTCGGCCAGCGCGACCTTGATCGGGTCGGTGTCCTCCTCGGCGACGACGCCCGCCCGGACCTCGTCCAGCAGGGCGCGGGTGCGGGCCAGGGCCTCGGCCTTCTGCCCGTCGGGCAGGTCGCCGTCGCCGATGTCGTCGACCCGGCGGGCCAGCGCGTACAGCGCCGACATCGCCAGCCGCTTGGCCTCGGGCAGCAGCCGGATGCCGTAGCTGAAGTTGCGGGCCTGCAGGGCGGTGACCGCCTCGCAGTACCGGTACGCCGCCATGACCGGCGCGGACGCCAGTGGTGATGCCCCCACGCGGGCGCTCACCTTCCCTTCACGAAGAGTGCCGCCGCCCGGCCGGCCAGGCGGCGCTTGTCGGGCTTCGCCCGGTGCGCGAGCACGTCGAACCCGACCGCCTCGATGGCGTCCAGGGCCGCGTACCCGCCGGCGGTGAATCCCGCCAGCAGCAGTCGGAGCCTCCCGTGAACCGTACCCACCAGCGGCGCGCCGCGGTCGAGCAGGGTCCGGGCCCGGCTCGCCTCCCAGGCGACCAGCTGGCGCACGCCGCGGGAGGCGGTGTCGGCGGCGAGGTCGCGCTCGGTGACGCCGAAGGCCGCGAGGTCCTCCAGGGGGAGGTAGATCCGGCCGCGGTCGAGGTCCTCGGCGACGTCCTGGAGGTGCTCGACGATCTGCAGCGCGGTGCAGATCGCGTCGGACAGCTCGATCCGCTCCGGGGTGGCCCGGCCGGCCAGCGCCAGCACCAGGCGGCCGACCGGGTCGGCGGAGAGCGTGCAGTAGTGGCGCAGGTCCGCGTAGCCGGGGTAGCGGGTGGTGGTCTGGTCCACCCGGTTGGCCTCGATCAGCCGGCGGAACGGCTCGGGGGTGACGGCGTGCCGCTCGACCAGCGGGACCAGCCGGCGCATCAGCGGGTGCCGGGGCTCGGCCGGGTCGGCGCCCGGGGCGGTGCCGTGCGGGGACCGGTCCCCGCCGAGGGCGGTGGCGAAGACGCGGTCGAGGTCGCGCTCCAGGCCGTCGAGCAGGGCGAGCCGGAAGCCCTCGTCCGCGGGCGTGCCCGGCACGTCCAGCAGCCGGGCGGCGGCGGCCGGGTCGGCGAGGTCGCCGTCCCCCGCGTCGTCGACCAGGCGGGCGAAGCCGTAGACCGCCATCAGGTCGCCGCGCCAGGCGGCGGGCAGGAAGCCGGGGGCGACCGGGAAGTTCTCCAGGTCGGCCTTCTCCAGCGTCACCGCCATTGTCCGGTTATCTGACTTAGTTGAATCCGACACTGCCGTCACTCCCCCGTTCTACACCGGGCCGTACCGCCACCGCGCCACGGACACGCTTCCGCCGCCGCGCCTTCACCCGCCGCACGGCGCAGGGCCGGTGCCCGGGGATCCGCTCCCCGCGCACCGGCCCTGCGCCGTGCGACCCGCCCCCGCTCAGGGGCGCTCGCCCTTCTCGTACCGGCGGACCACCTCGTCGGTGTGCCCGTCCATGATCAGCTCGCCGTGCTCGATCCAGATGGTGCGCTCGCAGACCTCGCGGATCGCGTTGTTGTCGTGGCTGACCAGGAAGACCGTGCCGGCCTCCTTGCGAAGCTCGTTGATCCGGGCCTTGGAGCGCTGCTGGAAGCCCTGGTCGCCGGTGGCGAGGGCCTCGTCGATCAGCAGCACGTCGTGGGTCTTCGCCGCCGCGATGGAGAACCGCAGGCGGGCGCCCATGCCGGAGGAGTACGTGCGCATCGGCAGCGAGATGAAGTCGCCCTTCTCGTTGATGCCCGAGAAGTCGACGATGTTCTGGTAGCGCTTGCGCACCTGGGCCGGGGACATGCCCATCGCCAGGCAGCCCAGCACCACGTTGCGCTCGCCGGTCAGCTCGTTCATCAGCGCCGCGTTGACACCCAGCAGCGAGGGCTGGCCGTTGGTGTAGATGCCGCCCCGCTCGGTCGGCAGCAGGCCGGCGATGGCGGCCAGCATGGTCGACTTGCCGGAGCCGTTGGAGCCGATCAGGCCGATCGCCTCGCCCCTGTAGGCGGTGAAGCTGATGCCCCGCACGGCGTGCACCTCGCGGACGCCGGAGGCGCGCTTGCGGGTGAGGATGCGGCTCAGCGCCGAGGTGGCGCTGCCCTTGCCGGAGCCCGCGCCGTGCACCCGGTAGACGATGTGCACGTCGTCGACGACCACGGTGGGCTGGCGCGTCATGTCGGCGTCCTGGACGTAGGTCTTGGTCAGGTCGGTGTCAGCCACGGCCGTACTCCTCCTCGGCCTTCCAGAAGAAGACGAATCCGATGACGAACAGTCCGACGCCCCAGGCGATGCCGTACGTCCACTGGTGCGGGGGCAGCGACTGGTGCACCGGCTGGTGCGGGTTGTAGATGACGGGGGCGAAGGCGTGCCGGAGCAGGTTCATGTAGACCGACGCCGGGTTGACGTCGCAGAGCACCTGGATCACGCGCGGCCAGGAGCTGACCCGGTCCTGGATGCTGAACATCACGCCGGACAGGAACATCCACGCCCGCATCACGAACGGGATGAGCTGGGAGATGTCGCTGGTCTTGGCACCGATCCGGGCGAAGACCAGCGAGACGCCGGTGTTGAACAGCGTCTGCAGGAGCAGCGCCGGGATGATCAGCAGCCAGGTCGGGCCCGGGGTGATGCCGGCCGCCAGCACCGTCACCACCAGCACCACCATCGAGATCAGCAGCTGCTGCAGCTGGATCACGGTGAAGGCGATCGGCAGGCTGGCGCGCGGGAAGTGCAGCGCCCGGATCAGGCCGAGGTTGTCGGAGATCGCCCGGGTGCCGGACTGCACCGCGTTCTGGGTGAACTGGAAGATGAAGACGCCGATGCACAGCCAGGCGATGTAGGTGCCGTCCGGGAAGCCTTCCTTGCTCCGCAGGATGACGCCGAAGACCAGGTAGAACACGCCGCAGTTGAGCAGCGGGGTCACCACCTGCCAGAGCTGACCGAGCTTGGCGTCGGTGTACTGGGCCACCAGACGGGCGGTGGCGAAGGCCCAGATGAAGTGGCGTCGCGCCCAGAGCTGCTTGGTGTACGCGAACAGACCCGGCCGGGCACCGCTCACCGACAGGCCGTACCTGTCCGCGAGCTGCTTGGGGGTCAGGCCCGCGTCCGCACCCCTGGGGGCCGAGGGGCTGACGGGTTCACTCACTGTCGACACATTCGTCCTTCACGCGGGATCGGTCGGGGCGGCCGGTCGGCGGGGGTCCGCCGGCCTGCGCCGAGGGGGATCCACTGGATCACGGGGGTCCGGCCGGTGCTGCTCACCGACCGGGCGATCGAGCACTGATCCAATCAGATGATCGGAGGTCGGCCTAGTCTGGTCAGACGCCAGACCGTACGCCATCGCATGGGCCGCCGCGGACCGCAGGGCTCGCGGAAGCCCGCCCGGAAACCGCCCAGCCAGGCCCTCAGCCCCTCGGCGGAGGGACGGCGGGCCACCGTGAGCAGGAACCAGGTTCCCAAGTAGAGAGGCACCAGCGGGGTCGGAAGGTTCCGCCGGGCCAGCCAGACCCGGTTGCGGGCCACGTTGTGGAAGTACGCGGCGTGCCGGGCCGGGGAGGTCGCCGGGTGGTGCAGGACCACGTCCGGGCGGTAGTCGATCGACCAGCCGGCGTCCAGCGCCCGCCAGGCCAGGTCGGTCTCCTCGTGGGCGTAGAAGAACTCCGCGGGCAGCTGGCCGGCCTGCGGGAAGACCGCGCTGCGCACCGCGCTGGCGCCGCCCAGGAAGGTGGTCACCCGGGAGCCGTGCATCGGGTCGCTGGCCCGCAGCCGGGGCACGTGGCGGCGCTGGGTGGTGCCGGTCTCCGGGTCGGCGATCCGGAACGAGACGATGCCCAGCGCCGGGTCGGCGGTGAACGCCTCGCGCAGCAGCTTCGCCGAGTCGGTGTTCGGCAGCAGGCCGTCGTCGTCCAGGAAGAGGACCGCGTCGACGTCCCGGCCGTCCGGGCCGAACAGCTCGATGCCGACGTTGCGGCCGCCCGGGATGCCGAGGTTCTCGGGCAGCTCGACGGTGCGCACGCCCTCGGGCAGGACCGGCAGCGGGGCGCCGTTGCCGACCACCGCGAGCTCCACCGGCGGACCCTGCTGGGCGCGCACCGACTCGATCAGGGCGTTCAGCTCGGCGGGCCGGTTGCCCATCGTGATGATGACCGCGCCGAGGCGGAAGTCGTCGCTCACCGCAGCCTGCTGGAGAGCACGATGGACAGCAGGTGCAGGACGGTCTGGAGCACCGCGATGGCGGCCAGCACCACGACGGCGAGCCGGGTGAAGAACAGGTCGCCGCGGACCGCGTCGGCGATGCCGGCGGCCAGGATGAACAGCGACGCCTCGACCGCGCCGACCAGGCGGTGGAACTTGAGCAGCGAGGCGGCCCGGCGGGCCTTGGCGACCGCGGTCGAGCGCGGCACCGAGGCGCTGTCCTCGACGGCGGTCAGGCCGGAGCGGGCCCGGGCCACGTCCACCAGGTCGGTCTCGGACTTGATCAGGATCGCGCCGAGCGCGGCCAGCGTGCCCAGGAAGGCCCACTGCCAGGCGGCGTGCGCGCCCTCGCGGTGGAACAGGTCGGCGGCCCGCAGGCCCAGGCCGGTGAGCAGCGCGGCCTCGGACATGTAGTGGCCGACCCGGTCCAGGTAGACGCCGGTCAGCGAGGTCTGCCGGCGCCAGCGGGCCACCTCGCCGTCCACGCAGTCCAGCAGCAGGTAGACCTGGATCAGCAGGGCGCCGAGGACCGCGCCGGCCAGGCCCGGGACCAGCAGGGCGACGCCGGCCAGGATGCCGGTGAGCATCATCAAGTAGGTCAGGCCGTTGGGCGTGATCACCGTGAAGGTCGACAGGACCCGGGTGATCCGCAGCGAGATCCGCCGCATGTAGAGGCGGCCCGCCCAGTGCTCCGCGCTACGGCGCTGCAGCATGCCCTCGGGGTGGATCACCGCCCGCAGTTCCTCGATCGACGGGCGCCGGGTGAGGTCGACCGGCGGGCGTTCAGCTGTTGACGGCTTGGACATAGTCGGCGTACGCGTCCCTGATGTCTGTGACGGAGAGGTCGAGGTGTTCGAGGATGGTGAAGCGCCCCGGTCTGGTGTTCGGAGCGTAGTGCACCGCTTCGGTGAACTCCGCCTCGGTGAAGCCGAGCTGATCGGCGGTCACCGGCAGGCCGTGGAAGCGCAGGCGCTCCACGATCAGTCCGGACAGGTCCCGCTCGCCCCGCAGGTGGCAGGCGAAGGCCGCGCCGAGGCCGACCTGTTCGCCGTGCTGGCCGGGTCGCTTGGGGTGCAGCTCGACCAGGGCGTGCGAGATCTCGTGGCAGGCGCCCGAGCTGGGCCGGGTGCTGCCCGCGATGTTCATCGCGATGCCGGACAGTACCAGGGCTTCCGCCAGCGTCGTCAGCAGGTCCGGGTCCTCCAGGGTGCCCGGGTGCCGGAGCAGGTTCTCGCCGGCCGAACGGGCCATCGCCACGGCCAGTCCGTCGACCGGTTCGCCGGTGACCGCGTGCGAGAGCTCCCAGTCCGCGCAGGCGGAGATGTTGGAGACCGCGTCGCCGATCCCGCCCGCCACGAACCGCTTCGGGGCCTTGGCGATCACGTCCAGGTCGACGATGATGCCGATCGGGCTGGGCACCCCGTAGGAGCCGCGCCCGGCGTCGTTGTCCAGGGTGGAGACCGGGGAGCACAGGCCGTCGTGGGCCAGGTTGGTGGCGACCGCGACCACCGGCAGGCCGACCCGCGCCGCGGCGTACTTCGCCACGTCGATGATCTTGCCGCCGCCGAGGCCGACCAGCGCGTCGTAGTGGCCGCGGCGGATCTCGTCGGTCAGCCGCACCGCGCTGTCCAGGGTGCCGTCGGCGACCCGGTACCAGTCGGCGCCGGGCAGCGCCGGCTCCAGGCGCTCGCGCAGCAGCTCGCCGGAGCCGCCGCTGATCGCCACCGCGATCCGGCCGCCGGCCGACAGCCGCTGGTCGGCGAGGATGCCGCCGAGCGAGTCCAGGGCGCCCGCGCGGATCTCCACGAAGACCGGCGAGGGCACCAGGCGGGTCAGTACCGGCACGCGATCTCCCGGGCCTTGGCGAGGTCCTCGTGGTTGTCGACCTCGACCCAGGAGACCTCGCCGATCGGCTGCACGTCGACGGTCAGGCCGCGGTCGACCATCTCCTGGTAGCCGTCCTCGTAGTACAGCTGCGGGTCGCGCTCGTAGACCGCCTTCAGCGCGTCGGCCAGGGCGCCGGCGGCGGACGGGTTGATCACGGTGACGCCGATGTACTCGCCGGTGGCGTCCAGCGGGTCCATCAGCTTGGTGATCCGGCGCACCCCCAGCTCGGGGTCGACGACGACCTTCATCTCCTCGTCGGCGAGCTTCTTCACGGTGTCCAGCGCGAGCAGGATGCCGGGGGCCCGGCCCTCCTTGATCCGGCGGTCGTTGCCGTCCAGCATGGTGCGCTGCACCGAGGCCGGGTGCACGGTGTCGCCGTTGGCCAGCAGCAGGCCCTCGGCGAACAGCTCGCGGGCGCACCAGAGCGAGTAGGCGTTGTTCCACTCCTCGGCCCTGTCGTTCTCGACCAGGGTGAGCTTGACGCCGTACCTGCGCTCCAGCGCCTCCCGGCGCTCGCGGACCGCCTCCTGGCGGTAGCCCACCACGATCGCCGCCTCGCGCAGGCCGACCTCGGCGAAGTTCCCCAGGGTCAGGTCGAGCACCGTCCGCTCCCCGTCCACCGGCACCAGCGCCTTGGGCAGGGTGTCGGTGTAGGGGCGGAGCCGGCGGCCGGCGCCGGCGGCCAGGACGAGGCCGATCATGCGGGACTCCACGTTCTCTCGGGTGCCGCGGGCACCGAGCCGGACCGGTCGTGCCGGATCGGTCGTGCCGTGCGGGTCTGGTGCGGCCGCGGCTGCGGCGCGCCGAGCGGGCGGCCGCTGCGGGCCGCCCGGTGCCACTGATGGTAGGCGACCCCGGCGACCTGCCAGAACGCGGGCCCGCGCGGCGCCGGTGATCGTTCGGGAGAGGTCGGTGAACGTCCGGTGACCGGGACGGACCGCCGGTCGAACACTTCTGCCGGTGGTCCCCTCCTCCCGCCCCGGGGTGTGCGTCGCGGCCCCGCGACGGGTGGGGCATGCGGCAGACTTGGGCCCCGACGCCGTCGCCCGGACCGGCCGGTCCGGGCCGACGCGCGTGCAGCCGACCCCAAGGACCGGGGCGGGCAGCCGCGGACCGCACGGCCCGGGCGGCGGCCCCGGTCCACGTGCCGAAAGGGGCATTGTGCCCATGAGCCCTGCCGTCAGCCCGACCGAGCCCCTCTCGCCGGAACTGGCCCCCCCGCCCTCGGCCGCGCCCGGCGAGATCCTGCTGGAACTGGTCGACGACGACGGCGCGACCATCGGGACCGGCGAGAAGCTCTGGGCGCACCAGCAGCCGGGCCGGCTGCACCGGGCGTTCTCGGTCTTCCTCTTCGACCGCCAGGGCCGGCTGCTGCTCCAGCGCCGGGCCCTCGGCAAGTACCACTCCCCCGGCGTCTGGTCGAACACCTGCTGCGGCCACCCCTACCCGGGCGAGCAGCCCTTCACCGCCGCCGCCCGCCGCACCGCGGAGGAGCTGGGCGCCGCGCCGGCCCTGCTCTGCGAGGCGGGCACCGTCCGCTACGACCTGCCCGACGAGGCGTCCGGGCTGATCGAGCGGGAGTGGAACCACCTGTTCGTCGGGCTGGTCACCGCCGAGCTGGAGCCGGACCCGGAGGAGATCGAGGACACCCGGTTCGTGACCGCGGCGGAGCTGCGCGAGCTGCGGGCCGGGAAGCCGTTCTCGGTGTGGTTCGAGACGGTCTTCGAGGCCGCGCTGCCGGGCATCCGGGAGATCGCCGGGCACGACTGGTAGGAGCGGCCCTCCCGGTCCGGTCCGGTCCGGTCCCGTTCCGTCCGGTCCGGTCCGGCGGTCGTCTCAGTTGTCGTCCTCGTCGGGGTCGGCCTCCGGGCCCGCCCCGGCGGCGGGCAGCGGCAGGCTGGCCCAGATCACCTTGCCGCCGTCCTCGGTGCGCTCCACGTCGCACGCGCCGCCCGCCTGCAGGGTGATGCTCTTGACCAGCAGCAGCCCGCGCCCGCCCGGCCGGGCCGGGTCGTTCTCCTGCGCCCGGGGGCGGTACGGGTGGCCGTCCACCACCGAGATCCGCACCCGGTCCGCGCCGATGACCAGCTCGCACACCACCTCGGGCGAGAGCACCGCCGCGTGCGTGACGGCGTTGGAGACCAGCTCGGAGACGATCAGCAGCAGGTCGTCCACCAGCTCCTGGTAGCGCTCCCCCGCCATCCCCTGGGCCAGCAGCCGGTCGCGCACCGCGTGCCGGGTGCGCGGCACCGACGCCTCGTGGGAGACCGCCGAGAAGCGCCACACCCCGGTCTCCGGGCCGGGCGCGGGCCGGGGGCCGGGGGCGCGGCCCGGCCACCAGCTCGCGGCGTCGGGGACCGCCTTGTCCGTCTGTTCCACTGCTTGCCGCCCTTCACGCGGTGACGGGAGGCTCCCGCGCCGGGGTCCGACCGGCGGCGGCTGTCGGGAATCGGGCGTTCCGCTCAAGGCTCCCTGGTGCACAGAGGCTAGGAGAGCACTCCCCGGCGACCCGCACCGGGACTGGAACTACGCGTGTCGTGAAGGTTCCCGACCGATTCGGTACGCGTTCTGCGTCGTCCTGGCCGGTCCCGTCCCGCCGCGGGCCCACTGTTGCCGCCAGAACGCCCGTCCGAAATCGCCCGCGACCCCGCCCACCAGCGCAATCACCCGCCGGGCGCCCGCCCCGCCGCCCGGCTTGTCCGGTTCCGCCCCGTTCGCCGCGCGGCGGCCGTCCCGGCCCCCTAAAACGCAGGTGAGAAGCACTCCCCGGGCCTGGTAGTGTTCTCTCTGTCGCCAGGGGGCAGCCGCGAGGAAGCCCCGAGGTGAACACCCGGTCCGGGTGGCGGAATGGCAGACGCGCTAGCTTGAGGTGCTAGTGCCCTTTATCGGGCGTGGGGGTTCAAGTCCCCCCTCGGACACCAGCGAAGACCCCTGCTCAGCAGGGGTCTTCTCGCTTTTCCGGGCGGCGCTTTCCCGGGTGGTGACGGCCGGGCCGGCCACCGATCGGTGGGTGGCCGGCCCGGCCGTCACCAGTCGTCGTCCGTGGTGGGTGCGCCGCCGACTTCGAGCCAGAGGTACTCCCGGCCCTGGGACCTGCGGTGTCCGAAGCGGTCGCCCCGGGCGAGGACGGCGAGGACGGCCGTGGTCGACTCGCGGTCGTCGGTTCCGCGGACGCGGACGGCCACCCGGACCGCGCCGCCCCCGGTCCAGGTCACCGAGGGGCGTTCACCCAGCAACGTGCTTAATTCCGCGGCGAGTTCACCGGCTTTCGCCCGTGCCGCCCGCAACTCCTCGTCAGCCACAGACGTGCATCGTAGGGGTTCGGGAGGGGCGCCGGCACCGCACCGGGAGGGTGGCCGTTCACCAGGGGATGGGGCCGCCCTCGGTGAGGAAGGAGCGGTCGGGGAGCTCGTCGGCCGGGGTGGTGGCCAGGCGCAGGACGGCGGCGGCGCCCTCCTCGGCGGTCCTGGTGCCGGTGTGGTTGTTCATGTCGGTGGCGACGAAGCCCGGGGAGACCGCGTGGACGGTGACGCCGCTGTCGCGGAGGGCGGCCGCGTAGAGCACGGTGGCCATGTTCAGGCCGGCCTTGGAGACGTTGTAGGGGAGCAGGTCGGGGCGGCCGGGCGCGGTGCCGGGGCCGGTGCGGGCGAAGGTGGCGAGCGAGCTGGTCAGGTTGACCACCCGGCCGGACGCCTTGCGCAGCAGCGGGAGCAGGGCCTGGGTGACCGCGAACGGGCCGACCAGGTTGGTCTCCAGGACGGCGCGCAGGTCGTCGACGGTCAGGTCCTCGACCGGGCGCAGGGTGCCGCGCGGGATGCCGGTGATGCCGGCGTTGTTGACCAGCAGGTCGAGCCGGTCGGACTCGGCGGCGACCGCCTCGGCGGCGGCCCGGACCGAGTCGTGGTCGGTGACGTCGAGCCGCAGCGGGCGGACGTCGCCGGCGGCGGCCAGTTCGGCGGCCGTGCGCCGGCCGCGCTCCTCGTCGCGGGCGGCGGCGAACACGGTGTAGCCGCGTTCGGCCAGCTGCCGGGCGATCTCCCGGCCCAGGCCGCGGGTCGCGCCGGTGACCAGGGCCACCGGCGCGACCGCGCCGCTCGGACCGCCGGGGGCGGTCGTCACCGGGCGCCCTCCTTGGTCTTGTCGCCGGCGGGCGCGGCCGGGGCGGCGGGGGCCGGGGCGGCCGGCGGGGTCAGTTTCAGCCAGATGAAGCTGACCACCAGGGCCAGGGCGACCACCACGGTGCAGAAGATGTAGACGTTGCGGTAGGAGTCCAGGGTGTGGCCGCCGTCCGCGGTGGCGCTGTTCTGCATGATGACGGCGAGGGCGGCGATGCCGAGGGCGCCGCCGAACTGCCGGGAGGTGGTGTTGACGCCGCTGCCGACCGCGAACTTGGTCGGCGGGGCGGAGAACGCGGCGGCGCTGGAGGTGCCCATGGTGGTGGCGCCCATGCCGATGCCGACGATGAAGCCGGCCGGGAGCCAGAGCGCGAGGAAGGCGGCGTGGCTGGTGAGGCCGAAGATCATCAGGAAGCCGCAGGCCAGGATCGCCACCAGGCCGAGCAGGGTGACGCCGCGCGGGCCGCCGATCTTCGGGGCGATCTTGCCCATGTTGAGGGCCGCGACGGAGGCGAAGATGGCGCCGGGGGTCATCGCCAGGCCGGCCTCCATCTCGGAGTACTGCCACAGGTCGGTGATGTAGAGCACGCCGACCAGCAGCCACGGGTACTGGGCCATGCCGTAGAGCAGCGAGACCACGTTGGTGGCGGCGAAGCCCCCGTTGCGGAACAGCGTCATCTCGACGGCGGGCACCGGGTGGCTGGTGGAGCGCAGCAGCGCCAGGGCGAGGGCGGCCAGGCCGGCCACCAGCACCACGACGGTCTTGACGGACAGCCAGCCCCAGGTCACGCCCTCGGTGACGCCGAGGGTGAGGAGGCCGACGCCCACCGCCATCAGCACGGTGCCCAGCGGGTCGGGCAGTCGGGAGCCCTCCGGGCGGGGGGCCGGGGCGAGCAGGCGCAGCGCCGAGACGGTGAGCAGGATGCCGAAGGGCAGGTTGATGTAGAACACCGAGCGCCAGCCGAGCTGGTCGACCAGGATGCCGCCGACGGTCGGGCCGACGGCGGCGGCCAGCGCGGAGGCCGCGCTCCACAGGCCGATCGACTTGACCCGGCCGTCGGCCGGGCCGTCGAGCAGCAGGATGGCGAGCGAGGCGGGGATCATCGCCGCCGCGCCGATGCCCTGGAGCATCCGCATGCCGATCAGCACCGGGATGTTCGGGGCGAGGGCGCAGAGCAGCGAGGCGACGGTGAAGGCGCCGATGCCGAAGACGAACAGGCGCCGTCGGCCGAGCACGTCGGCGAGCCGGCCCGCGGGGGCCAGCAGCGCGGCGAACATGACCGCGTACCCGGTGATGACCCAGGAGAGCTGTGTCAGCGACGCGGCCGGGAAGTCGTGGTGGAGCTTGGGAACGGCCAGGTTGGTGACGGTCGAGTCGAGCATCGCGAGGAAGGTTCCTCCCGACGCCGTCAGGGTCACCAGCCGGTACTCCCGCGCGGTGCGGGTGGGTGCGGGCGTCGTCACTGCTTGGTACTCCTGTGTCGTGGACGCGGGCGGGGCGGTCGGCCCCGGGGAGGTGGCGCGCGGTCAGTCCTCTTCGCGCGCACCGAGCTTGATGGCCTGTTCGACCTGGAGGATGCGGGCCCGGTCGAGGTCGCCGGCGATCTTCTCGTCCTGTTCCATCAGCGACTCGATGTCGTGGTTCTCGTAGCCGATGATGCCGATGTCGGCGAAGGTCGCCCGCATCTTGTCGCCGAACAGGCCGATGTCCTTGAGGGTCGGCACGATGCGGGAGAACAGGTGGCTCTGGAAGGTCTTGAAGTGGACCGAGTTCTTCATGAACTCCATGCACTCGTCGGCGTCGACGTCGAGGTTGCGCCAGACCTCCTCGCCGATGAACCGCTGCCGCATCAGGTGGCAGGCCTCGGTGCAGAACTCCTCGCGCTCGGCCCGCTCGGCGGAGGTGAGGTGCGGGTAGTAGTCGCGCAGCGCGAGCCGGCCGAAGGCGACGTGGCGGGCCTCGTCCTGCATGACGTAGGTGTTGAGGGCCTGGGCGAGCGGCTCGGTGGCGGTGTCGCGGATCAGGCCGAAGGCGGCCAGCGCGAGGCCCTCGATCAGCACCTGCATGCCGAGGTAGGTCATGTCCCAGCGGGAGTCGGAGATGACGTCGTTCAGCAGGGCCTTGAGGCCGGGGTTGATCGGGTAGGCGAGCTGGAGCTTCTCGCGCAGGTAACGGGAGTAGACCTCGACGTGCCGGGCCTCGTCCATCACCTGGGTCGCCGCGTAGAACTTGGAGTCCAGGTCGGGCACGGTGTGGACGATCTTCGAGGCGCAGATCAGCGCGCCCTGCTCGCCGTGCAGGAACTGGGAGAACTGCCAGGCCGTCAAGTGGTGGCGCACGGTCCCGCGTTCGGCCTGGCTGAGCTTGTCCCAGACCCGGGAGCCGTAGATCGCGATGGTCTGCTCGGGGACGCCCATCGGGTCGTTGACGTCGACCTCGATGGACCAGTCGAGGCGGTCGGCGGCGTCCCACTGCTTCTGCTTGCCCTTCTCGTACAGGCCGAGCAGGCGGTCACGGCCTTCGTCGTACTCCCAGTCGAAGACCGTGGTGGCGCCACTGGGGACCTCCCACCTCGTCTGTTCGACCGGGAGTGCGTACATGCGAGTGCTCACGAGTTCCCCTCCAGGGAAAGGCTGGCCGGGCGGTCACGGCCGCGCTGCCGAGGGCAGCCCGAGTACGCGTCAAGTCTGGATCAACCCTGTGCGGCGGGGCAGTGGGGATTACCCTGGGGTACGGAGTTCCCGGGTCCGGTGAACCCTGCGGTTCCCTCCCGCGCCGGAGGTGCGGGCCGCCGGAACGGACCGGGAGGCGCTCGATCGACGTGGCCGAGACGACCTACGGGGAGAGTCGTATGAGCAGCACAGGGAACGATCACCGGCGCCGACGAACCAACGTCGGCCGGTCGGTGGCCGGGGCGGAGCCGGCACGGACCCGGAACGGCGGTCCCCTGGTGGGGCGCGGCCGGGTGCTGGAGGCGCTGGGCGGGGCGTTGGACCGGCTGGTGGCCCGGGGGGGCACGGCCCTGGTCAAGGTGACCGGCGACGCCGGCGTGGGCCGGAGCACGGTGCTGGGCGAGTTCTCCCGGATCGCCCGCGCCGCGGAGGCCGTGGTGCTCAGTTTCCGTACCGCGGAGGAGCGTTCGGAGATCCCGCTGGGCACCTTCGCGGAGGGCATGACCGGGCTGGAGGAGCTGCCCGGGCTCTCCGGGGTGTCGGGCGGCCAGGTGGTGCGCAGGTCGCTGGACGCCTACCCGCCGGGCCCGCTGGTCCTGGTGATGGACGACCTGCACATGGCCGACCCGCAGTCCGTCGAGACCCTGGCCGACCTGTTACGGCACCCGCCCCGGCCGTCGACGCTGTTCGTCCTCGGCTACCGCGACCGGCAGAACACCGGCGCGCTGCTGCGGGCCCTGGGCGGCCGGGCCAAGGAGATGCCGGTCGAGCACCTCCACCTGGAACCGCTGCTGGAGCAGGACTACGACGAACTGCTGGCCGGGGTGGCCACCTCGGTCACCCGCCGCCGGCTGCACCGGGAGAGCGGCGGCAACCCCGAGTACCTGAAGGTGCTGCTGGCCGAGCAGGCGGTCTCGACCGCCCCGCTGGACGGCGGCCTGACCCCGCAGCCGTCCCGCTCGGACTGCTACGTGGCCTTCGACAAGGAGATCGCCCCGCTGGCCCCGGAGACCCGGGGCGTGGCGGAGACCGCGGCGGTGCTGGGCGACGAGTTCGAGGTGGGCCTGGTCGCCGAGCTGCTCGGCCTGTCGTCGGCGACGGTGCTGATGGCGATCGGCGAGCTGATCCGGCGCGACCTGATCCGGCCGGTCGTCCCCGGCCAGTACTTCGCCTTCCGGCACCCGGTGGTGCGCCGCTCGGTGTACCACAACAGCGAACTGAGCTGGCGGGTCGGCATGCACGGCCGGGCCGACGCGGCGCTGTGCGCCCGCGGGGCGTCCGCGATGGAGCGGGCCCCGCACGTCGAGCAGTGCACGGCCTACGGCGACCAGGAGGCGATCGGCCTGCTGGAGAGCGCCGCCCGGGCCGTCTCGCTGGACGACCCGGACGCCACCTGCGCCTGGCTCACCACCGCGCTGCACGCGCTGCCGCAGGGGCCCGGGCACGACCCGCAGCGGGGCCGGCTGATGCTGCAACTGGCCGAGGCGCAGGCGCTGTCCGGGCGGCTGCTGGACTCCCGCCACCTGATGCACCAGGCCCTGGAGATGCTCCCCACCGGGGACGCGGCCGAGCACGCCGTCGCGGTCGCCTCGGTCGCCAAGGTGCAGCGGCTGCTGGGCCGCCCGGAGGAGACCGCCGCGCTGCTGCACCGCGAGCTGGAGGCGCTCGGCGAGGAGGTCACCCCGGCCTGCGCGATGCTCAAGTTCGAGGTGTCCACCGGGCTGCTGCACCGCGGCGACCCGGACGGCGCCTACCGGGCCGCCGAGGAGGTGCTGGCCATCGCCGCCCAGCTCCGGCACCGGCCGTTGCAGGCCTCCGCGCTGGGCGTGATGGCGATGGCCGCCAGCGCGGTCGGCCGGCCGGCGCCCGCGCTGGACCACCACGCGAGCGCCACCGCGACGCTGGACAGCATGCTGGACAGCGAGTTGGCGCAGAGCCTGGACGCCACCGTGTGGATCGGCTGGAGCGGCGTGCTGCTGGAGCGCTGGAACGACGCGCTGCGGCACTTCCACAAGGGCGCCGAGTTCGCCACCCGGTCCGGTTCGCGGCTGTTCCTGCCGCACCTGCTGGCCGGGCAGGCGTACGTGCTGTGCGAGCGGGCCCGGCTGGCCGAGGCGCGCTCCACCGCGGAGCACGCGGTGTACCTGGCCGAGCTGTCCGGCAGCCCGGAGGCGCTGGTCAACTCGTACGCGATCCTGGCGTACGTGGACATCGCGCAGGGCCGCCGGGTGGAGGCGCTGACCAGTGCCGGCAAGGCCACCGTGCAGCCGCCCCGGTCGGCGGGCGGGTGGAAGGAGATGATGGCGCTGCGGGCGCTGTCCGAGGCGAAGCTGCTGAACGGGGACGCCGAGAGCTGCCTGGCGCTGATCGCGAAGGCCGGCGGGCCCGACCTGCCGCAGGCCGACGCGGGCAGCCGGGTCGCCTGGTACGAGCTGCTGACCCGGGCCGAGCTGGCCCTGGGGCAGCCCGAGGCGGCCCGGGTGTGGGCCGACCGGGCCTGGGCGGCGGCGGCCCGGCTGGACAAGCCCGGCCGCTACGCGCTGGCCGAACTCGCCCGCGCGCACGTGCTGCTGGCCCGCCAGCGGGCGGACGCGGTGCCGACCGCGCAGCAGGCCGTGCAGGGCCTGGAGCTGGCCGGCCGGTCGCTGGACGCGCTGCGGGCCCGGGTGGTGCTGGGGGCGGCGCTGTGGCAGCAGGGCCGGCACGAGGAGGCCGGGCGGGAGCTGAAGTCCGCCGAGTCGGCGCTGAACCAGCTCGGCGCCCCGGTGCTGGCCCGGGCCGCCCGTTCGGAGCGCCGCCGGCTGGCGGCCGGGGCGCCCCGGACCAGGCCGGGCGACTCAGAGCGGACGGTCACCGCGCTGACCGGCCGGGAGCGCCAGATCGCCGGGCTGCTCGGCGACGGCCTGACCAACCGGCAGATCGCCAAGTGCCTGCACATCTCCGAGAAGACCGTGGAGATGCACCTGTCCAACGTCTTCGCGAAGCTGGGCGTGGCCAACCGGGCGGCGGTCTCGGCGATCATCACTCGCGAACGGCTGGAGGGGGATCCGGTGCCCGTGGACCGGCCGCGGGTCGGGACCTCCTCCGGGGACCGGGCCTAGCGCGCCGGGCGGCAGGCCGGCGATCTGCTGGATGAAGGTCTCCAGTCTGGCGTTCAGGGCCTGTTCGGCACGGCGTCGTGCCGAACAGGCCCGCTGCTTCCTCCGCGGCTCGCCCACAACTCCCCCCTCAGAGCGGAATGTTGCTGTGCTTCTTGTACGGCGGCGCCATTCGCTTGGTGCGCAGTGCGCGCAGGGCCTTGATGACCGAGACCCTGGTCTCGGACGGGGTGATCACGTCGTCGATGCAGCCGTGCTCGGCGGCCACGTACGGGCTGATGACGGTCCGTTCGTACTCCTCGGTGAGTTCGCGGCGGGCCGCCTCCGGGTCGTCGGCGGCGGCGATCCGCTGGTGGAACAGCACGTCGACGCCGCCGCGGGCGCCCATCACGCCGATCTCGGCGGTGGGCCAGGCCAGGCACAGGTCGGCGCCGAGCTCCTTGGAGCCCATCACCGCGTAGCCGCCGCCGTAGGCCCGGCGGACGATCACGGTGACCTTGGGGACGGTCGACTCGATGTAGGCGAAGCCCAGTTTGGCGCCGCGCCGGATGATGCCGGCGTACTCCTGGACGGTGCCGGGCAGGAAGCCGGGCACGTCGACCAGGGTGAGGATCGGCAGGTTGAAGGCGTCGCAGAAGCGGACGAAGCGGGCCGCCTTCTCGGCCGCGTCGATGTCCAGCGAACCGGCCAGGAACTTCGGCTGGTTGGCGACCACGCCGATGCTGCGGCCCTCGATCCGGGCGAAGCCGCACAGGATGTTCGGGGCGAACTCCGGGTGCACCTCCAGCAGTTCGCCGTCGTCGAGGATCCGGTCGAGCACCTCGGCCATGTCGTACGCCTGCTCCACCGCGTCCGGCATCACGGCGTCCAGCTCCAGGTCGGCCGCGGTCACCTCCACCGTCTCGGGGGCCGGGAAGACCGGCGGGTCCACGCAGTTGTTGCTCGGCAGGAAGGAGAGCAGCTCCTTGACGTAGAGGAGGGCGTCCTCCTCGTCGGTGGCCATGTAGTGCGCGTTGCCGGTGCGGCGGGCGTGCACGGCGGCGCCGCCGAGCTCCTCCAGGCCGACGCTCTCGCCGGTCACCGAGCGGATCACGTCCGGGCCGGTGACGAACATGTGCGAGGTCCGCTCGACCATCACCACGAAGTCGGTGGCGGCCGGGGTGTAGACCGCGCCGCCCGCGCAGACGCCCATGATCACCGAGATCTGCGGGATCACCCCGGAGGCGGTCACCACCCGGCGGGCCACCTGGCCGTAGGCGGCCAGCGCGAGGACGCCCTCCTGGAGCCGGGCGCCGCTGGAGTCGTTGATGCCGACCACCGGGCAGCCGGTCTGCAGGGCCAGGTCGAGCAGCTTGCCGACCTTGACGCCGAACATCTCGCCGACGCTGCCGTTGTGCGAGGTGACGTCCTGGGCGTAGACGCAGATCGGGCGGCCGTCGACGGTGCCCGTCCCGGTGACCACGCCGTCGCCCGCCGGGCGGCTGGCGTCGAGGCCGAAGTTGCTGGAGCGGTGGCGCACCAGCGGGTCGGTCTCCAGGAAGGAGCCGGGGTCGAGCAGCAGCTCGATCCGCTCCCGGGCGGTGAACTTGCCCAGCGCCCGGCGGCGGCGGGCGGCCCGCGGCGAGCCGGGGCGGCGGGCCTCCTCGCGGCGGGCCAGGTGCTCGGCGATCCGCTGCGCGGTGGTCGGCCGCCCGGCGGGGGCGGGCGCGGCGGGGGCGGGGGCCTCCGTGGCGGCGGCCGGGGTCGCGGTCGCCGCCGGGGTCGCGGTCTCGGTGCTCATCGGGCGGCTCCCGCCGCGGCCCGGGGGGCGAAGGAGCGGCCGAGCGCGAACTCGGCGACCTGGCGGCCGACCAGGGCGAGCTGTTCGAGGCAGCGCCGGTCGGCCTCGGTGCCGTCGTCGCGCAGCTTCTGCTCGGCCGAGTTGACGGTGATGCCGAGCGGGGTGGGCCAGCCGCGCAGGGCGTGCACGGTGGCCCGCAGCGAGGCCAGGGTGCCGCCGCCGGTCTGCCAGCCGGCCGCGGTGACCACGCAGCCGACCGCCCGGCCGTCCAGGTAGGGGCGCGGGTCGTGGCGCAGTTCCTCCAGGTGGTCGAGGGCGTTCTTGACCAGGGCGGCGACCCCGCCGTGGTAGCTCGGGCTGGCCAGCACGAAGCCGTCGGCCCGGGCCACCTGGTCGAGGAACTCCCGGGTGGCGGCGGTGGGTTCGCCGCGGCCGGGGAGGAACACCGGCAGTCGGCCGAGGTCCTCGCCGCCGAACATCCGCACCTCGGCGCCGGCCCGGGCGGCGCCGTCCAGCGCGAGGCGCAGCGCGCGCTCGGTCGTCGAGTCCGGTCTGCCGGTGCCTCCGATGCCGATCACCAGCGGTGGCCGGGGCGCGGCCGTCCAGTCAACCATCTGCTCGTCTCCTCCCCCGTCCCCCGGACGGGACGGTGTTCAGGCGTGGGTGCGCGGGCCGCGCGGGCGCAGGTCGGTCCACACCTCCTCGATGCGGGCCAGGCAGTCCTCCTTGGGGCCGGTGAAGCCTTCGGGGGTCCAGCCGGCGGGGACCGGCAGGGCGGCCTCCCAGATGGAGTGCTGGTTCTCGTGGTTGACCACGACCAGGTACTCGGGCGTGCTGTCGGACACGGTGGGCTGCCTCTCTCGTCGCGGGTGCGGCGGCGGGTGCCGCCGCCGGTGCGGTTCCGGCCGCCGGTGCGGTTCCGGCCGCGGGCGCGGTCGCCGGTGCGGGCGCGGGTGCGGGCACCGGCGCGGCCGGGCGGCGCGGGGCCGCCCGGCGGTCGGGTGCTACTTGCGGGTGTCCTTGACGATCCGGCCGCCCTTGACCACCAGGACCACCCGGCTGGGGTCGTCGAAGAGCTCGGGCTCGGCCAGCGGGTCGAAGTCGACGGCGATCAGGTCGGCCAGCTTGCCGGTCTCGATCGAGCCGATCCGGTCGTCGACCCGCATGATCTTGGCGTTGACCGAGGTGGCCGAGCGGATCGCCTCGGCGGCGCCGAGCACCTTGGCCTTGAGGGCGATCTCCAGGCCGCGGCGGTCCTGCTTGGGGCCGATCAGGTCGGAGCCGGAGCCGATCAGCACGCCGGCCTCGCGGGCGGCGAGCAGGCCGTCGATCATGCCCTGCATGGTGTCGCCGACCCGCTCGCGGATCTGCGGGGGCAGGCCGTGCTGGTCGAAGTTCTCCTCGAGCACCTTGGCGATGGCCAGGGTCGGGACCAGGTTGACCCGGCCGGCCGCCATCATCGCGGCGGTCTCCTCGTCGATGCCGGTGCCGTGCTCGACGCACTCCACGCCGGCCTTGACCGCGTTGTGGATGCCGTGCACGTTGTGGGCGTGCACGGTCACGTAGGTGTGCCGGGCCTTGGCCTCGACGACGGCGGTGGCGATCTCCTCGACGGTGAACTGGGTGTCGTCGAGGGAGTCGGCGATGGAGACCACGCCGCCGGTGACGGCCATCTTGAGGAAGGTGGCGCCCTGCCGGAAGCACTCGCGGGCGGCCTTGCGGACCTCGTCGCAGCCGTCCGAGATCCGGCCGACGGCGGTCAGGCCGCGGACCCGGAAGTGGAAGCTGTCGTCCGGCGGGGCGAACGGCGAGCCCAGGTGCCCGTGGCCGCCGCACTGGACCAGCGGCGAGGCGGAGGCCCAGATCCGCGGGCCGGGCACCAGGCCGCGGCCGACGGTGCGCAGCACGCCGTGGTCGATGCCGCCGCAGTCGCGGACGGCGGTGAAGCCGGCGTCGATGGTCTCGCGCAGGGTGCGGAAGATGTCGGCGGCGCGTTCGGCGACCGAGACCTCCAGGTTGAGCACGGCGCGCATCTCGCTGGAGTGGCCGATGTGCACGTGGGCGTCGATCAGGCCGGGCAGCAGGGTGAGGCCGCTGAGGTCGACCAGGTCGGCGTCCCCGGCCGGGCCGTCGACGCCGATCCCGGCGATCTTGTCGTCCTCCACCAGGACCGAGGCGCGCGCGACGGGGTCGCCGCCGAGTCCGTCGATCATGGTGGCGCCGGTCAGGAGCAGGGCCATGTCAGTTCTCCGTGGTGGTGGGTTGCGGGTCCCGGTCGGCGTCGGTGTCGGCGGGCGCGGGCAGCAGGCGCCGGCGGACGAAGAAGTCGAGCATCCGGGTGAAGTAGTCGGCGTCCAGGGGCGGGGCGGCGCAGGTGCGCGGGTCGGTGAGGGCCAGCGTGTTGGCGCTGTCCATCACCGGCATCGCCCGGTCGGGGGTCTCGCCGATCATCGCCATCAGCGGGGCGAGGGCGCTGTCCTCGCCGTCCCGGTCGACCTGTTCGATCAGCGCGTCGCGCCACTCGTGGAACGGGACGCTGCGGACCGGGAAGCCGAACTCCCGGATCCGGTCGAAGATCTCGTTCCACTCCAGGGTGTCGGGGCTGATGGTGTGGAAGGTGCGGCCCGGCGACTTGGGGTCGGCCAGCAGCTGGACGACCTGCCGGGCGGTGTGGTCGACGGTGCCGACCGCCAGCGGGTAGCGGCGCAGCGGGGCCAGGCCGAGCTGGACGCAGCCCTGGATCACCTTGGTGACGTAGTCCTCGCTGTTGGCGGCGCCGTTGCGGCTGTCGGGCAGCACCGCGCCGGCCCGGTGCACGGCGACCGGGACGCCGCGTTCGCGGGCCAGTCCGATCAGGCCCTCGGCGACCCACTTGCTCTGGCTGTACGCGGTGTCGTGGCCGACCGGCGGCGGCAGCGGGTCGTCCTCGCGGATCAGGGTGGCGCCGCCGACCACCGCGCCGGCCAGCACGGCGAGGGTGGAGACGTAGTGGACGGGCTTGAGCCGGGCGGTGGTGGCCAGCCGCAGCACCTCCTGGGTGCCGAGCACGTTGGACGCCTTCAGCGCCCGGTAGGGGCGGACGAAGTTGACCCAGGCGCCGCAGTGCAGGACGGTGTCGACCTGCTCGGCGAGGGCGGCGAAGCGCTCCGCGCCGAGGCCGAGCAGCGGCTGGGCGAGGTCGCCGGTGACCACCCGCAGCCGGCGGGCGGCGGGCTGCGGCAGGCCGTAGGAGTCCAGTACGGCGCGCAGCCGCTCCTCGCCCTCGGCCTCGGTGGCGGCCCGGACCAGGCAGAGCACGGTGGCGTCGGTGCTCGCCAGCAGCTCGGCGCAGAGGAACGCGCCGACGAAGCCGGTGGCGCCGGTGAGCAGCACGGTGCGCGGCGGGCCGTCCTGGAGCGGCGGCAGTCCCTCGGCGGTGATCGCCGGGTCGAGCCGCACCTCGTCCTCCAGCACCGGGCCGGCCGGCGGGGCCGCGGCGGCGCCGTCGGCGAGGCGGTCGACCAGGGCGGCGAGCGCGGCGACCGAGGAGGCCCGCAGCACGTCCCGGGCGGAGAGCGTGGAGATGCCGGAGCGGCGCAGCTGGCGGGTGGCCTGGGTGACCATCAGGGAGTGCGCGCCGAGGTCGAAGAAGTCCTCGTCGACGCCGATCCGTTCGAGGCCGAGCAGGTCGCACCAGATCCGGGCGACCTGGAGCTCGCGCGGGGTGCGGGGCGCGTCGTCGGGCTGGGCCAGGGCGGTTCCGGCGGTGTCCGGTGCGGTGTCCCGGGCGGCGGTGTCCGGTTCGGCGGCGGGTTCGGCCAGGGCGCTGCGGCCGGGTTCGACCCAGTGCCGGGTGCGCTCGAACGGGTAGCCGGGCAGCGGGACGCGGCGCGGGTCGGCGGGGCCGTGGAAGGCCGGCCAGTCGACCTCGACGCCCTGCTGCCAGAGCCGGCCGACGGCGGTGACCAGGTGCGCCAGGTCGGGCACCGGGTCGCGCGGCAGGCCCATGGTGGGGATCGCCACCGGGGCGGGGGCCAGCCGCTGGGCGGCGGCGAGCGCGGTGAGCGCCCGGCCCGGGCCGACCTCCAGCAGGACCCGGCCAGGCCGGTCCAGGGCGGTGCGCAGGCCGTCGGCGTACCGGACGGGCTGCCGCAGGTGGCGGGCCCAGTAGCCGGGGTCGGTGGCCTCGGCGGCGGTCAGCGGGCGGCCGGTGACGCTGGAGACGACCGGCAGCCGCGGGGCGGACAGGGTCAGGGCGGAGACCCGGCGGGTGAACTCGGGCAGGTGCGGCTCGACCATCCAGGAGTGGCTGGCGACCGGGACGCTGACCTTGCGGCAGTCGACGCCCTCGGCGCGCAGTTCGGTGAGCAGCGCGGCGACGTCCGCGTCCGGCCCGGCGACCACGGTGAGGTCGGGGGCGTTGACGGCGGAGACCGAGAGCCGCGCGCCGAGCCGGGGGGCGAGCAGCGCCTCGGGCTGCTGGACCACCAGCATCCGGCCGGGCTCCATGGCGGCGAACAGCTCGCCGCGGGCCAGCGTGATCTCCAGCGCGTCCTCCAGCGGGAACACCCCGGCCAGGCAGGCCGCGACGTACTCGCCGAGGCTGTGGCCGAGCAGGGCGGCGGGCCGCACGCCCCAGGCCATCAGCTGCCGGGCCAGCGCGTACTCGACGGTGAACAGCGAGGAGATCACCCCGGCGCCCTGGTCGCGGCCCATGGTGGCGGCGCCGCCGCGCAGTTCGCGGCCCTCCAGCGGGGTGAAGGCGGACGGGAAGAGCAGCCGGCGCAGGTCGTAGCCGAGCCGGGGTTCGAGGAGCGCGGCGCAGCGGTCGACCTCCGCGCGGAACACCTCCTCGGAGCGGTAGACGTCCAGCCCCATGTCGGGGTGCTGCATGCCGCCGCCGGGGAAGGTGAACACCGCCTCCTGGCGGCCGCCGCGGACGGTGCGGGTGGTGAGCCGCTCGGGTTCGGCGCCGCGCAGCACGGAGACCGCGTCGGCCGGGTCGGTGCAGACCGCGAAGCGGCGCACCGGGAAGGCCCGGCGGCCGTCCTGGAGGGTGAAGGCGGTGTCGGCGAGCGGGGCGGCGGCGCCGGGGCCGGCCAGGTGGTCGGCGAGCCGGTCGGCGGCCCGGTCGGCGGCCTCCTTGGTGTGGGCGGACAGCGGCAGCAGCTGCCAGGCGCGGGCCCGCCCGGTGCGCTCGGCGGGGGCGGGGGCCTGCTCGACGACGACGTGGGCGTTGGTGCCGCCGACGCCGAAGGAGCTGACGCCGGCCCGGCGCGGGGTGCCGTCGGTGTGCCAGTCGGCGGCCTCGGCGGGGACGTGGAACGGGGTGCGCTCCAGGGCCAGGTCGGGGTTGGGGGCGGTGAAGTTGACGGTCGGCGGGATCACCGCGTGGTGCACGGCCAGGGCGGCGCGCATCAGTCCGGCGACGCCGGCCGCGGCGTCCAGGTGGCCGATGTTGGCCTTGACCGAGCCGAGCGCGCACTGGCCGGGCCGGGTGCCGGGCGAGTCGAACGCCTGGGTGAGGGCGGTGACCTCGATCGGGTCGCCGACCCGGGTGGCGGTGCCGTGCGTCTCGACGTAGCCGACGGTGGCGGGGTCGACGCCGGCCACCGCGAGGGCGGCGGCGACCGCCCGGGACTGGCCGTCGACGCTGGGCGCCGCGTAACCGGCCTTCAGCGAGCCGTCGTTGTTGATCGCGGAGCCGCGGATCACCGCGTAGACGTGGTCGCGGTCGGCGAGCGCCTCGCTGAGCCGGCGCAGCACCAGCACCACGGCGCCGTTGCCGGGCACGGTGCCGCCGCTGTCGGCGTCGAACGGGCGGCAGTGGCCGTCGGCGCTGAACAGGCCGCTGTCGGCGGCGGGGTAGCCGCTCTTCAGCGGCAGGTTGATCGCCACGCCGCCGACCAGCGCGGTGTCGCACTCGTAGTTGAGCAGCGACTGGCAGGCCAGGTGGGTGGCGACCAGCGAGGTGGAGCAGGCGGTCTGCACGGTCAGCGCGGGCCCGGTGAGGTCCATGGTGTGGGCGACCCGGGTGGCCAGGAAGTCCTTGTCGTTGAACATCCGGGCGACGGGGGCCATCGGGGAGCGCTGGAAGCGGGCGTTGGTGGAGAGGTTGGCCATCAGGTACTTGTTCATGAAGGTGCCGGCGAACACGCCGACCTCCCCGGTGAACCGGGCCGGGTCGTGGCCGCTGTCCTCGACGGCCTGCCAGGCGGTCTCGCAGAACACCCGGTGCTGCGGGTCCATGGTCTCCGCCTCGCGGGCGTTGAACCCGAAGAAGGCGGCGTCGAAGGCGTCGGCCTCCGGGAGGTACCCGGCGGCGGGGACGTAGTCGGGGTCGTCGGCGGTGGCCGGGTCGACGCCGGCGGCGAGCAGTTCCTCCCGGGTGAAGCGGGTGATCGACTCGACGCCGTCGCGCATGTTGCGCCAGAACCCGTCGACGGTGTCGGCGCCGGGCACCCGGCAGGCCATGCCGACCACGGCGACCGGCTCGACCTCGTACTCCTCGGGGGCCTGCGGTTGCTGCGGGCTGGTCATCGCGCGTCCTTCCGATCACGGCGCAGCCGGGCCTGGCGGGCGAGGGCGGCGGCGCGCCGGCCGGCCGCCTCGCGGACCTGCTCGATGTCCTGCTCCCGTTCGGCGCGCCGCCGGTCGGCGCCCTCGTGGGCGGCGACCAGGGTGCGGACGGTCGGGTAGCGGAACAGGTCGACCAGGGAGAGCGTGTCGCCGAGGACCGGCTGGAGCCGGCTCCTGGCCTGGACGGCGAGCAGCGAGTTGCCGCCGGACTCGAAGAAGTTGTCCTCCACGCCGATCCGTTCGGCGCGCAGGACGGCCGCGAACACCTCGGCGACCTGCCGCTCCAGGTCGCTGCCGGGGGCCTGGTAGGCGGTGGCGGGGCGGGCCTGCGGGTCGGGCAGCCGGTTGCGGTCCACCTTGCCGTTGGGGGTGCGGGGCAGGGCGTCGAGCAGCACCAGGTCGGCGGGGACCATGTAGTCGGGCAGGGTGAGCGCGGCGTGCGCCCTGAGCGCGGCGGCGGTCGGCGGTTCGGCGTCCTCGCCGCGGGCGGCGGGCACGCAGTAGGCGACCAGCCGACCGTGGTCCCCGCTGCCGCGGACGGTGGCGACCGCCTCGGTGACCTCGGGGTGGGCGGCCAGCACGGCCTCGATCTCGCCGAGCTCGATCCGGTGGCCGAGCACCTTGACCTGGTGGTCGAGCCGGCCGAGGAACTCCAGTTCGCCGTCGGGGCGGCGGCGGACCAGGTCGCCGGTGCGGTAGAGCCGGGCGCCGGGCTCGCCGGAGAACGGGTCCGGGACGAAGCGCTCGGCGGTGAGCGCGGCCCGGCCGAGGTAGCCGCGGGCGATGCCGGGGCCGCCGAGCAGCAGTTCGCCGGGCACCCGGTCCGGGACCGGCCGCAGGTGCGGGTCGACCACGTAGGCGCGGACGTTGGCCAGCGGGCGGCCGATGGCGACCGGCCCGTCGGCGCCGACCCGCGCGGTGGTGGCCCAGACGGTGGCCTCGGTGGGCCCGTACATGTTGTGCACCCGGCCGGGCAGCAGGGCGGCGAGTTCGGCGGCCAGCGCGGGCGGCAGCGCCTCGCCGCCGACCAGCAGCCGGTCCAGGCCGGCCAGCGCGGCGCGGGAGTCCGGTTCGCGCTGGAGCACGCCGGCCACCGACGGGGTGCACTGGAGGGCGGCCGCCCGGTGGCGGGTCAGCTGGGTGGCGATCGGCTCGTCGGCCAGGGCGGTGCGGCGGCGCTGCTCGCTGAGTTCGCGGGCCTCGGCGAGCAGCGGCAGCGAGTCGAGCACCTCGCGGTGCGGGACGCCGAAGTCGATCAGGCAGGCGACCTCGTCGACGCCGACGGCCTTCATCCGGTCGACCTGGTCGGCGCAGTCGGCGGGGGTGCCGAGCAGCGCGGAGGTCTCGAAGAACCGCTCGAAGGCGCGCTCGACCAGCTGGTCGAGCTCGGCCTCGGGCAGCGCGCGCAGGTCGAGGTCGCTGCCGAGCGCCTGGCTGAGGCCGGAGAGCAGGTCCAGCGAGGACTTGATGTACGCGCACAGCGGGGCCCGGACGGTCTCCCGGACGGCGTCCCGGTCGGTGCCGACGAAGGTGTGCAGCATCAGGGTGACGTGCCCGTCGCCGGGGTGGCCGGCGGCCCGCCAGGACTCCCGGTACAGCTCGATCTTGCGGGCGAGCTGTTCGGCGCTGTGGCCGAGCAGGTGGGTGAGCAGGCCCGCGCCGGCCTCGCCGGCCAGCTGGAAGGTCTCCGGGCTGCGGGCGCTGGTGACCCAGACCGGCAGTTCGGCCTGGACCGGGGAGGGGAAGACCCGCACCTCGGTCTCGGCGCCGACGCCGTTGGTGCGCACGGTGCGCTCGCCGCGCCACAGCCGCCGCACCTCCTCCAGCGCGGTCATCATGACCTTCTTGCGGTCGGCGTACTTCTCCGGGGCGAGCACGAAGTCGTCGGGCTGCCAGCCGGAGGCGATGGAGATCCCGACCCGGCCGCCGGAGAGGTTGTCCACCACGGACCACTCCTCGGCGACCCGCAGCGGGTCGTGCAGCGGCAGCACCACGCTGCCGGCCCGCACCGCGACGTTCTCGGTGATCGCGGCGACGGCGGCGGCGGTCACCGCCGGGTTGGGGTAGAGGCCGCCGAACTCGTGGAAGTGCCGTTCGGGCGTCCACACCGCGCTGAACCCGTTGCGGTCGGCGAACCGGGCGCCCTCGGTGAGCAGCCGGTAGGCGTCCTCCGGGTCGCCGCCCTGGTCGCCGCCGAAGTAGAACACGCTGAACTCGACCGGGCGGGTCTGCACCGCGGCGGTGACCGCGGCGCCGCCGCGGGCCTCGGCCGGGGTCGGCTCGTCGCCGCGGAGCACCACCCGGTAGCCGCGGGCCAGCGTCCAGAGCAGTTCGAGCACCGAGATGTCGAAGGAGACGCTGGTGACGGCCAGCCAGCCGGCCGGCGGGTCGCCGTCGAGCATCCGGTCGATGCCGCTGAAGAAGGTCTGCACGTTGCGGTGGGTGAGCATCACGCCCTTGGGGCGGCCGGTCGAGCCGGAGGTGTAGATGACGTAGGCGAGCTGGTCGGGGCTCTCCTCGGCCGGGGCCTCCGGGGACGCCGGGGCCTCCGGGGACGCCGGAGCGGCCGGAGCGGCCTGGCCGACCGGGCCGTCGTGGCCGTCGTGGTCGTCCTGGTCGATCCGGAGCAGGGCGGCGGGGCCGTCCGCGAGGCGGCGGGCGAGCGGGCCGCTGGTGACGATCACCGGGGTGCCGGAGTCCTCGACCATGAACGCCAGCCGGTCGGCCGGGTAGGCCGGGTCCAGCGGCAGGTAGGCGCCGCCGGCCTTGAGCACCGCGAGCAGCGCGACCACCAGGTCGGGCGAGCGCTCCAGGTGGATGCCGACCACCACGTCCCGGCCCACGCCGCGGGCCCGCAGCCGGGCCGCCAGGCGCTCGGCGCGCTCGTCCAACTCCCGGTAGCTGATCGCCTGTTCGGGGGCGTCGGCGGCGGCGACCAGGGCGGGCGCGTCGGGGGTGCGGGCGGCCTGCTCGGCGATCAGCCGGTGGATCGGGGCCGCCGGGGCGGCGGACGGGGCCGGGTTCCACTCGTGCAGGATGCGCCGGGTCTCCTCGGCGGAGAGCACCGGCAGCCGGCCGATCGGCAGGTCCGGGTCGGCGGTGGCCGCGCCCAGCACGGTGCGGAACTGGGCGGCCAGGGCCTGCGCGGTCGCCTCGTCGAACAGGTCGGTGGCGTACTCCAGCCGTCCGGTGAGCCGCTCGCCGGAGCGGGTCAGGCTGAGCGTCAGGTCGAACTTGGCGCTCGCGGTGTCGCCGGGCACCATCCGGACCGTGCAGCCGGGCAGGTCGAGGCCGTCGGAGCCGCCCTCGTGGTAGCTGACCATCAGCTGGAACAGCGGGTTGTAGGCCGGGTCGCGGACCGGGTTGAGCTCCTCGATCAGCTTCTCGAACGGCAGGTCCTGGTGGGCCACCGCGGCCCGGCTCTCGTCCCGGGCGCGCAGCACCAGGTCGCGGAAGGCCGGGTTCCCGGAGACGTCGATCCGCTGGACCACGGTGTTGGCGAAGAAGCCGATCAGCGGGTGCAGTTCGGCTCGGGCGCGGCCCGCCACCGGCGAGCCGACGATGACCTCCTCGCCGCCGGTGTGGGCGTGCGCCAGGGCGGCGAACGCGGCCAGCAGCACGGCGAACGGGGTGGCGCCGCAGGCCCGGGCCAGCGCGTCCACCCGGTCGGCGGTGGCCGGGTCGACCGGGAAGTCGAGGTGCGCGCCGGCGTAGCTCTGCTGCGGCGGCCGGGGCCGGTCGGCGGGCAGGGTGGCCAGCGCGGGCGCGCCGTCCAGGCGGCGGCGCCAGTGGTCGAGCGCCTCGGCCAGCGGTTCGCCGCCGAGCCGGGCCAGCTGCTGCTCGGCGAAGGCCGCGTACTGGGTCTCCAGGGCGGGCAGCGCCGCCTCGGCGCCCTCGGTTCCCTCGGTGAACTCCCGGTACAGCGCCGAGAGTTCGCCGGAGAGCAGGCCCAGCGACCAGCCGTCGCAGGCGATGTGGTGCAGGCTCAGGCAGAACCAGTGCTCCTCGGCGTCCAGCCGCAGCAGCAGCGGGCGGACCATCAGGTCCTGCTCCAGGTCGAACGGGCGGCGGGCCTCCTCCTCGGCCAGCCGCTCGGCCTCGGCCAGCGGGTCGGGCAGGCCGCGCAGGTCGACCAGCGGGACGGGGATCGGCTCGGCCGGGCGGACGAACTGGCGCGGGGCGCCGTCGACCGGGCGGAACACGGTGCGCAGCACCTGGTGGCGGCGGACCACGGCGGTCAGCGCGCGCTCCAGCGCCGCGGCGTCCAGCGGGCCGGTGATCCGGTGGACCATCGGCACCACGTACACCGGGTTGTCCGGGTCGAGCTGGTCGAGGAACCAGAGCCGCTGCTGCGGGAAGGACAGCGGGTGGTGCTGCTCGGCGAGGCGCTGCCGGAGCCGTTCGGCGAGCAGCGCCCGGCGGGCGTCCGGGGAGTCGGGGGTGGTGGCCGTCATCGCTCTACCTCGTTCTCGGCCAGGTCGCGCAGCAGCGCCTCGACCTCGTCGTCGGACAGTTCGTGGAGCCGGTCGAGCAGGTCCTCGCCGTAGCCGGCGGCCGGGGCCGGGGCCTGGACGCCGTCGGTGCCGGTGTCGGCGGCCGGGGTGTCGGCGGCGGCCCGGGCGGCGTCCACCTCGGCGGCCAGCCGGGCGACCGTGGGCAGTTGCAGGAAGCGGCGCAGCGGGACCTCGGTGCGGTGCAGCTCGTTGACCCGGGCGACGGTGCGCATGGCGAGCAGCGAGTTGCCGCCGAGCGCGAAGAAGTCGTCGGTGGCGCCGATCGCGGCGACGCCGAGCAGTTCGGCGACCAGTCCGGCCAGTTCCCGCTCGGTGGCGGTGCGGGGCTCGACCCGGTCGTCCGCGGCGAGGTCCCGGTCGCCGACCGGCGGCAGCGCGGCGCGGTCGATCTTGCCGCTGGCGGTCAGCGGCATCGCGGGCAGCTGCACGTACGCGGCGGGCAGCAGGTAGGGCGGCAGTGCGGCGGCCAGGAAGTCGCGCAGCTCGGCGACCGGGAGCGGCGCGTCGGCCGGGACCAGGTAGGCGACCAGGCGGCGCCCGGAGGGGGCGTCGTCGACCAGGACGGCGGTCTGCCGGACGGCGGGGTGCGCGGCGAGGGCCGCCTCGACCTCGCCGGGCTCGATCCGGAAGCCGCGGATCTTGACCTGGTGGTCGGCCCGGCCGAGGAAGTCCAGGCTGCCGTCGGGGCGGGTGCGGACCATGTCGCCGGTGCGGTACATCCGGGAGCCGTCGGCGGCGAACGGGTCGGGCAGGAAGCGGTCGGCGGTGAGCCCGGGCCGGCCGGCGTAGCCGCGGGCGACGCCGGGGCCGCCGACGTACAGCTCGCCGGGGACGCCGGTCGGGACGGGGCTCAGGTGCCGGTCGAGCACGTAGCCGGTGGTGTTGGCGATCGGGCGGCCGATCGGCACCGAGGTGGCGTCGGCGGGCAGGTCCCGGATCGGGTGGCAGACCGCGAAGGTGGTGGTCTCGGTCGGCCCGTAGCCGTTCAGCAGGTGCGCGGGGCGGCCGTCGGCCGGGCGCTCCAGCAGCTGGCGGATCCGGGCGAGGTTGAGCACGTCGCCGCCGACCAGCAGGTGGCGCAGGCCCGCGAAGGTGTCGGGGTGGGTGCCCATCACCTCGGTGAACAGCGCGGAGGTGATGAACATGCTGGTCGCGCCGTGCCGGCGCAGGGCCCGGCCCAGCCCGCCGGGGGTGAGCACCTCCTCGGTGTCGATCACCGCGAGGGTGCCGCCGTGCAGCAGCGCGCCCCACACCTCGAAGGTCAGCGCGTCGAAGGAGGCGTCGGCGATCTGCGGGAAGCACTCGTCCGGTCCGAACGCCACGTAGTCGGTCGCGCTGACCAGCCGCAGCACCGAGCGGTGCTCGACCATCACGCCCTTGGGGCGGCCGGTGGAGCCGGAGGTGAACAGGACGTAGGCCAGGCCGTCGGGGGCGGCGTCCGTCTCGGGGGCGGTGGCGGGGGCGGCGGCCAGCTCCTCGGCCAGGGCGTCGAGGGCGAGCGGTTCGGCGGTGCCAGGCGGGACCAGGCCGGTCAGGTCGGCGCGGGTGAGCACCACGGGGGCCTCGGTGTCGGCGAGCATCGCGGCGATCCGCTCGCGCGGGTAGCCGGGGTCGAGCGGCACGTAGCCGCCGCCCGCCTTGAGGACGGCGAGCAGGGCGGTGACCATCCGGTCGCCGCGCTCCAGCAGGACGCCCACCGGGGTGTCCCGGCCGACGCCGCGCCGCCGCAGCAGGTGGGCGATCCGGTTGGACTCCTCGTCCAGCTCCCGGTAGGTGGCGGAGCGCTCGCCGTGCACCAGCGCGGTCCGGTCCGGGTGGCGGGCGGCCTGTTCGGCGAACAGGCCGCCGATGGTGCGGTCGGCGCCGTAGGCGGTGGCGGGCCCGGCGGCGGCGTCGAGCACCCGGCGGCGCTCGGCCTCCGGGAGCAGGTCGAGCCGGTCGTAGGGCAGTTCGGGGTCGTCGAGGGCGGCGGCCAGCAGGGTGAAGTAGTGGCCGACCATCCGGCGGACGGTCTCCGGCTCGAACAGGTCGGTGGCGTACTCCCAGATCAGGGTGATCGGGGCGTCGTCGTCGGCCACGCCGTGGCCGGCCCGCTGCTCGGCGCGGGGCAGCACGACCACGTTCAGGTCGGTCTTGGCGGAGCCGTTGTGCCGCTCCAGGACGCTGCCGCTCAGGCCGGCGAACTCCAGGTCGGGCAGCTGCGAGTCGTGGAAGCTGAACATGACCTGGAACAGCGGGTTGCGGGACGGGTCGCGGGGCAGGTCGAGCGCCTCGACCAGCCGGTCCAGCGGGGTGTCCTGCCACTGGTGGGCGCGGCCGGCGGTGGCGTGCACCCGCTGGGCGAGCCGGTCGAAGCCGGGGGCGCCGGAGAGGTCGATGCGCAGCGGCACGGTGTTCACGACCATGCCCATCATCTGCTCGATCTCGGCGAGCCGGCGGTTGGCCATGCCGGTGCCGACCACCAGGTCGTGCTGGCCGCTGTAGCGGGACATCAGGGCGGCGAAGCCGGTGAGCATCGCGGTGTACAGGGTGACGCCGCGGGAGCGGGCGTGGCTGCGCAGCGCGCGGGCCAGGCCGGACGGCAGGTCGATCCGGACGGCGGCGCCGGCGAAGGACTGGTCGGCGGGCCGCGGGTGGTCGGTGGCGAGCTCCAACGCGGCCGGGACGCCCGCGAGTTCGCGGGTCCAGTGGTCGAGGTAGCCGTCCAGCACCGCTCCCCGCAGCCACTCGCGCTGCCAGCGGGAGAAGTCGGTGTAGCCGATCGGCGGCTCGGGCAGCGGGGACGGGTGGCCCGCGGCGAGCGCCGGGTAGATGTCCTGGAGCTCGTGCAGGAACAGCGCGTAGGACCAGCCGTCGTGCACCAGGTGGTGCTCGACGTGCACCAGGGTGTGGTCCTCGGCGGTGTGCCGGATCAGCACCCAGCGGGCCAGCGGCGGCGCGGCCAGGTCGAAGGGGGCGTCGACGGTGCGCCGGACGATCTCCTCGGCGCGCTTCTCGCGGGCGGCCTCGTCGGGCTCGTCGCTGAGGTCGTGCAGCGGCAGGTCGACGTCCATCGGGGCGAGCGGGATCTGCCGGGGCTGTCCGTCGACGGCGCGGAAGGCGGTGCGGAACACGTCGTGCCGGCGGACGATCTCGGTGAGGGTGGCGTTCAGCGCGGCGGGGTCGAGCGGGCCGCGCAGCCGGATGGTGGCCTGGGCGTTGTAGGCGAGGTTGCCGGGGGCCAGCTCCTCCAGGTACCAGATCCGCTCCTGCGGGAAGGAGAGCGGCACCGGCACGCCCAGCGCCCGGTCGGCGGCGGCGGTGATCCGCGGGACGACGGGCGCGGCGTCCGGGGAGTCGAGGTGGGCGGCCATCGCGGCGACGGTGCGGGCCTCGTGGATCTGCCGCAGCGGCAGTTCACGGTGCAGTTCGGAGCGGACCCGGGAGGCGAGCCGGCCGGCCAGCAGCGAGTGGCCGCCGAGCGCGAAGAAGTCGTCGTCGCGGGCGATCCGGTCGACCGCCAGCAGGTCGGCGAGGATCGCGGCCAGCGCCCGTTCGGTGGGCGTGGCGGGCTCCTGCCCGGCGTCGAGGGGCTCGGCGCGCTGCGGCAGCGGCAGCGCCTCGCGGTCGATCTTGCCGCTGGGGGTGAGCGGCATCCGCTCCAGCACCAGCACGGTGTCGGGCACCATGTGCGCGGGCAGCAGGGCGGCGAGGTGGGCGCGCAGCCGCGCGGGGTCGAGGACGGCGCCCGGGGCCGGGGCGGCGTAGCCGACCAGCCGGGGTCCGGCGCCCAGGTCGGGGGCGGTGACCACGCTGTCGGCGACGTCGGGGTGCTCGGCGAGCCGGCGGGCGATCTCGTCGGGTTCGATCCGGAAGCCGCGGATCTTCACCTGGTGGTCGATCCGGCCGAGGAACTCCAGGTCGCCGTCCGGGCGGCGGACCACCAGGTCGCCGGTGCGGTAGCGCAGCGCGTCGGGCCGCCCGCCGTCCGGGTCGGGGACGAAGCGCTCGGCGGTCAGGTCGGGGCGGTGCAGGTAGCCGCGGGCGACGCCGAGGCCGCCGACCAGCAGTTCGCCGGGGGTGCCGTCGGGCACCGGGCGCAGCTCCGCGTCGACGACGGCGGTGTGCGCGCCGGCGATGGCGCGGCCGATCGACGGCTTGCCGCCGCCGGGGGCGAGTTCGGCGACGGTGGCCCAGACGGTGGTCTCGGTGGGGCCGTAGGCGTTGAACATCCGGCGGCCGGGCAGCCAGCGTTCGGCGAGCGGCTCGGGGAGCGCCTCGCCGGCGCAGACCAGCACCTCCAGGTCGGGCAGGTCGGTGTCGGGCAGGGTGGCGAGCACGGACGGCGGCACGGTGAGGTGGCTGATCCGCCGCTCGCGCAGGAAGTCGCCGAGCCCGGGTCCGGGGGCGATGTCGTCGCGCGGGGCGAGCACCAGGGTGGCGCCGGTGGCCAGCGCCATCACCGTCTCGAACACCGAGGCGTCGAAGCTGGTGGGCGCGAACTGCAGGACGCGGTGGCCGGGGCCGGCGCCGAACGCCTCGGCCTGGGCGGCGATCAGGTTGGCCAGGCCGCGCTGGAGCAGGGCCACGCCCTTGGGGCGGCCGGTGGAGCCGGAGGTGTAGATGACGTACGCGAGTTGTCCGTCCTCGGTCGCCGCCCGGGGGCCGGCCGGGTCGGAGCCCTGCGCCGGGTCGATCGTCCGGACGTCCGGGACGGGGGCCGGGCCGGGCAGCCCGGCGTCGCCGACGACCAGCTCCAGGCGGGCGTCGGCGGCCATGTGGGCGAGCCGGTCGGCCGGGTAGGCCGGGTCGAGCGGCAGCCAGGCGGCGCCGGTGCGCAGCACGGCGAGGACGGCCACCGGGAGGTCGAGCGAGGGCCTGGTGGCGATGCCGACCACGGCGCCCCGCTCCACCCCCTGCCGGGCCAGTTCGGCGGCCAGCGCCCCGGCCCGGTCGGCCAGTTCGCGGTAGGTCAGCCGGGTGCCGCGGAACTCGACCGCGACGGCGTCGGGCATTCTCGCGGCCAGGCCGTCGAAGACGTCGAGGAAAAACGGATTCCGTGCTTCCATCTGTGCGCGTTCCCCCTGGTGTCGGGACTTCACCGCAGCGCGGCGAAGGGAAGGCGGAGCATCGTTTGCCGGGCCGCCGCCGGGATATTCAGGACGCCGGGTCGAAAATCCACCGGGCGGTGCCCTGCGGTTCGAACAGGATTCGGGACGTGCCGTCGAAGTCGACGGATTCCGGGAGTTCGCCGGGGGCGGTTTCGGCCACGGACAACCGGATTTCCGCAATCCGGTCGGTGGTGCCCTCGCCGGCATTCAGGACCAGCTCGAAGTCCTCGCCGGAGAGCCGGATCGCGCCGTCCGCGGCGGCGGTCCGTTCGAAGCCCAGCGCGCCCAGCACCGCGGCCAGCCGCTCGGCCCGCTCGGGGCCGGTCTCCAGGGTCACCCCGGTCAGGTCACGCAGCAGCCGGCCGTCCTCGGCGGTGCCGAGCGAGGCGTCCAGGTAGTCGGCGCGGCGCATGGCGCCGTCGGGCCGGGGCACCGCCCCGAGGCTCTCGAAGTACTCCGGGGTGACCTCGTTGAGGAACAGCAGGATTCGGCTGCCCTCGCCCAGGTCGGCGTTGATCAGGTGGTACCAGGGCTGCTGCTCGCCGCTGCCGGGGTCGGCCCGGGTGACCAGTTGGTGCTGGTGGCGCAGGCCGGCCTCGTCCAGCAGCCGGTGCGCGACCGGCGAGGAGCCGGGCTCCTCGAAGGAGAAGACCAGACCGCCGGTGAGCGGCGAGGCGCTGGGCATCGGGCTGCCGAAGAGCTCGACCAGGGTGTTGCGGCCGGCCACGCCGAGCGTGGAGTACGAGCCGGCGACCGAGCTGTCGGCCACCTTGCGCTTGACCCGGCCGAGCCGGCCCTCGACGAAGCTGTTCGAATCGACGGCCGTCAGCACGTCCTCGCCGACCAGGACCATCACGTGGTCGATGCGCGGCACCGGGCGCTCGGCGCCGGAGGCGGATCCGCCTGTCATCGGTCTCCCCGATCTCGTTCCCGCCCTCGGCTTCCGTGTCCGGTCACCCACGGGCGGACCAGGCCATCTGGCCGGTCGAGTCTTGCATCGGGCTCCGTTCGAACACACCGGGGGAAAACCCTGGGGACCCCTGGGACGACCCTGGGTTCCACCCTGCCTCGGGAGGACCGGGCTTGACACCGCGTCGAATCCCGGGCGAGCATCCTTCCGGTCCGTTCGATTTGCGATTCGGGGGAACCGTGCAGATCAATCTCCTCGGTGCCGTGTCCGTCACCACCGGCGGCATTGACCGAACAATTCCCGCGAACCGGGTCCGCACACTCCTGGCCGTCCTGGCCCTGAATATCGGCCGGGTGGTCCCGCAGCAGGAACTGGCCGAGGAACTCTGGTCCGGCCGGCCCCCGGCCGGTGTCCCGAACGCGCTCCAGGCCGCCGCCACCCGGCTGCGCCGGGTGCTGGAGGGCCCGGCCCGCGAGCGCACCGGCGGGACGGCGCTGCGCTCCGTCCCGCACGGCTACCTGCTCGACCTGGACCGCGACTGCGTGGACGCCAACCGCTTCCTCGCGCTCACCGCGCAGGGCTCGGCGGCGCTCGCCGCGGAGCCCGGCCGGGCCCTCGGGCTGCTCCGCTCCGGCCTCCAGCTGTGGCGCGGCCCGGCCCTGGTGGACGTCGGCGACGGCCTGCGCTGCCGCTCGGCGGCGACGCTCTTCGAGGAGCGGCGGCTGACCGCCCAGGAGGACCTGGCCGAGGCGCTGCTCGCGGTCGGCGACGTCCGGCAGGCGGTCGCCGAACTGCGCCGGCTGACCGCGGCCCGGCCCTCCCACGAACGGTTCTGCGAACTGCTGATGGTGGCGCTGTACCGCTCCGGACGGCAGAGCGAGGCCCTGACCGCCTACCACCGCACCCGGCTGCGGCTGGACGAGGACTTCGGCCTGCGGCCGGGCGACGCCATGCAGCGCCGCTACGCCGAGATCCTCTCCCAGGACCCGGCGCTGCTCGGCCCGGCCGGCCACCGCGTCCCGGTGGCCGCGGCGGGCTGACCGGCTCCGCCCGCCCGACCCGCTCCACCCGCCCGACCCGCCGCACCGGCGCGACCGGCTCCACCGACCCGACCCGCTCCACCGATCCGACCCGCCGCACCGGCCCGACCTGCTCCACCGGCCACCGATGCCCGCCGGCGCCCGCGCGGTGCCCCGAACCGCCCGGTGCCGCCGCGACTTCCGCGTCCTCCGCGACTTCCGCCAAAGGAGCGTACTGCCATGACCTCGAACCGCCCCCGCCCGCCCGGCGGCCCCCGGTGACCCCGGCGACACCGGCGGCCGTGCTCTGCGGGATCGGCAGCTGCCTGCCCGCGCGCCGGGTCGGCAACGACGAGCTCGCCGGGGTGCTGGACACCTCCGACGAGTGGATCCGCTCGCGCACCGGCATCGGCAGCCGCCACTGGGCCGACCCGGACAGCGCGACCTCCGACCTAGCGGTCGGCGCGGGCCGGCGGGCGCTGGCCAGCTGCGCCCCCGAGGACCGGCCGGGGGTGGACGCGGTGGTGGTCGCCACCACCACCCCGGACCGCAGCTGCCCGGCCACCGCCCCGCTGGTGGCGGCCCGGCTGGGCCTGGGCCCGGTCGCCGCGTACGACGTGGCGGCGGTCTGCACCGGCTTCGTGTACGCGCTGGCCTCGGCGAGCGGCCTGATCGCCGCGGGCATCGCCGAGCGGGTCCTGGTGATCGGCGCGGACACCTTCTCCAGCATCCTCGACCCGGCCGACCGGACCACCTCGGTGATCTTCGGCGACGGCGCGGGCGCGGTGGTGCTGCGGGCCGGCCACCCGGACGAGCCGGGCGCGCTGGGCGCGTTCGACCTGGGCAGCGACGGGGACGGGTACGACCTGATCACCGTCCGCGGCGGCGGCTCCGAGCAGCACCTGTCGACGGCCGCCCCGGAGCCGGGGCGGGCGTACTTCACGATGGACGGCAAGGCGGTCTTCCGGCACGCGGTGGAGCGGATGTCGCGCTCCTCGCGCACCGTGCTGGACCGGGCCGGCTGGGAGCTGTCCGGCCTGGACTGGATGGTCGGCCACCAGGCCAACCGGCGCATCCTGGACCGGCTCGCCGACGACCTCGGGGTGCCGCGCGAGCGCTCGGTCGGCAACATCGCCGAGGTCGGCAACACCTCGGCGGCCTCGATCCCGCTCGCCCTGGACGACGCCCGCGGCGCCGGCCTGCTCAAGCCCGGCGACCGCGTCCTGCTGACCGCCTTCGGCGGCGGCCTCACCTGGGGCTCCGCCACCCTCACCTGGCCCGGACCGGACCGCTTCGTGTCCTGACGTTCCGTCAGTTCCCTTTCACCACGAGCACGTTCCCCACCCGCACGTTCCCTACCCGCACGTTCCGCATCCCGCGACGACGAAGGAGCCACCATGGCCACGATGTACGACACCCTCGCCGACCTGATGGTCGACCAGTTCCAGGTGGAGCGCTCGGAGATCCGGCCCGACGTCACCTTCGAGGACCTGGAGATGGACTCGCTGTTCCTGGTCGAGCTGCTGCTGGTGGTGCAGAAGGAGGTCGGGGTGCAGATCTCCGACGACGTCGCCACCCCCCGGGACACCATCGGCCGGGCCGCCGAGGCGATCGAGGAGCAGGTCGCCGCCGCGAAGGCGTCATGACCGGCACCCCGGTCGCGGTCACCGGTCTCGGCCTGGTCACTCCGGCCGGGATCGGTGCCGCGGCGAGCTGGCAGGGCGTGCTGGCGGGGGTCTCCGCCGCCCGGCGCGACCCCGCACTGGCCGGGCTGCCCGTGGACATCTCGTGCGCCGTGCCGGGCTTCGAACCGGCCAAGCACGTGGGGCGGCGCAGCTCGCTGATGCACGACCGGTTCACCCAGCTCGCCGTCACGGCCGCCCGCGAGGCGGTCCTGGACAGCGGGCTGGACACCGGGAGCTGGGACGCCGCCCGGGTCGGCGTGGTGATCGGCTGCGGGCTCGGCGGCGTCTCCACCTGGGAGAAGCAGCACCGCCGGATGCTCGACGACGGCCCGACCACGGTCTCCGCGCTGCTGATCCCGATGCTGGTGCCGAACATGGTGGCCGGCCACCTGGCGATGGAGTTCGGCGCGACCGGCCCCAACCTGGTGACCGCGACCGCCTGCGCCTCCGGCTCCACCGCCATCGGCATCGCCATGGGCCTGCTGCGCGACGGCAGTTGCGACGTGGTGATCGCCGGCGGCAGCGAGGCCGGGATCTCCCCGCTGATCGTCACCGGCTTCGCCCAGATGGGCGCGCTGTCCCGCCGCACCGACGACCCGGCGGCCGCCTCGCGGCCGTTCAGCCAGGACCGGGACGGCTTCGTGATCGGCGAGGGCAGCGGCATCCTGGTGCTGGAACGGGAGGCGGACGCCCGCGCCCGCGGCGCCCGGGTCCGGGCCCGGCTGCTGGGCTTCGGCGGCTCGGCGGACGCCCACCACATGACCGCCCCCGACCCGGAGGGCGTCGGCCAGGGCCGGGCGCTGACCTCGGCGCTCGCCGACGCGGGCGCCGCGCCGGACGAGGTCGACCACGTCAACGCGCACGGCACCTCGACGCCGCTGAACGACGTCGCCGAGGCCCGGCTGCTGGAGCGGGTGATCGGCACCGGCGCGTCCGTCACCTCGGTCAAGGGCGTGCTGGGCCACTCGCTGGGCGCGGCCGGCGCGGTGGAGGCCGCGCTGACGGTGCTCACCGTGGAGCACGCGACGGTGCCGCCGACCGCGAACCTGGAGCAGCCCGACCCCGAGATCAAGCTGGACCTGGTGGCCGGGGCGCCGCGTCCGCAGCAGGTCGGCCTGGCGGTGAGCAACTCCTTCGGGTTCGGCGGCCAGAACGCGGTCCTGGTGGTCGGCCGGGCCTGACCGCCCCGCCGACCGGGCCCCACCGACCGCCCCGCCGACCGGGCCCGACCGCCCCTCACACACAACGGAAATGGGACCGTGAGCGAGACCTTGGTCAACGACAGGACCGACAACAGGTACGACGTCATCGTGGTCGGCGCCGGCTCGGCCGGCTGCGCGGTCGCCGCCCGCTGCGCCGAGGCGGGCGCCCGGGTCCTGCTGCTGGAGGCGGGCGGCGCCGACACCAACCCGGCGATCCACGACCCGCGGCGCTTCGGCGAGCTGTGGTTCGGCCCGGAGGACTGGGCGTACCGCACCGCCGCCCAGCCGGGGGCGGCCGACCGGCAGCTGCACTGGCCGCGCGGCCGGGTGCTGGGCGGGTCGAGCTCGCTCAACGCCATGATCTGGGCCCGCGGCGCGGCGCTCGACTACGACCACTGGGCGTACCTCGGCAACGCCGGCTGGTCCTGGGCGGACGTGCTGCCGGTGTTCCGCCGGATCGAGGACTACGACACCGGCGGGGACGGGCTGCGCGGCGCGGGCGGCCCGGTGCCGGTGCTCACCGACTACCGGCCCGACCCGGTGCACCTGGCCTTCCTGGAGGCCGCCGGGAGCATCGGCGTCGAGCGCCAGGAGAACTACAACGACGGCCATCCGCACGGCATTTCGCAGATCCAGTTCACCATCGCGCAGGGCCGCCGGTTCAGCGCCGCCGCCGCGTACCTGCGCCGCCCGGGGGTGCCCGGGCCCGAGGTGCTGACGGGGGCGCGGGCCCGGCGGCTGCTGCTCCGGGACGGGCGCTGCACCGGCGTGGAGTGGGTGCGCGAGGGCCGGCTGGAGTCGGCCACCGCGGACGCCGAGGTGGTGGTCAGCGCGGGCGCGATCGAGTCGCCCCGGCTGCTGATGCTCTCCGGCATCGGCGACCCGGCCGAGCTGAAGGCGGTCGGGGTGGAGGTGGCGGCGGCCCTGCCCGGGGTCGGCCGGAACCTGCACGACCACCTGCTGGTGCCGGTGCTGTTCTCCACCGAGCGCGACCCGGGCCGCCCCTCCGAGGGGCTGGGCCCGGCCCAGACGCACCTGTTCTGGCACAGTGGCCCGGGCCTGCCCGGCCCCGACCTCCAGCCGCTGCACTTCCCCGTCCCGATGTACCTGCCCGGCATGTCCGGCCCGCCGACCGGCTTCACCCTCCAGGCGGGCCTGGTCCGGCCGGCCGGGCGCGGCTCGATCCGGCTGACCGGTGCCGAGCCGGAGGACGAACTGCTGATCGACCCGGGCGTGTTGAGCACCGCGGCGGACGTGGACCGGCTGGTCGCCGCGGTCGAGCTCTGCCGCGAGCTGGGCAACGCGGAGCCGCTGCGCACCGAGTGGGGGGCGCGCGAGCTGTACCCCGGCCCGGCGGGCTCCGGCGCGGAGCTGCGCGAGCACGTCCGGCGCACCGTCGGCACCTACCACCACCAGGTCGGCACCTGCCGGATGGGCGTGGACGCGGACGCGGTGGTCGACCCGCGGCTGCGGGTGCACGGGGTGGCGGGCCTGCGGGTCGCCGACGCCTCGGTCTTCCCGACGGTGACCACCGGCAACACGCACGCCCCCGCGCTGCTGGTGGGCGAGCGGGCGGCCGAGTTCATCGCGGCCGACCACGGCGCCGGGTGGGTGGGCGCGGCGAACTGACGGGTCGTCAGGCGAGCGGGGGCGGACCGGCGGCTGCCGGTCCGCCCCCGTCGCCGGTGGCGGGTCAGTGCGGGCGGGCGCCGATCAGCTCCGGGGCGTTGTGCTCGACCAGCTCCTCCAGTAGCGCGGTCTCCGGGTTGTACGGGGTGATCACCACCAGCCGGTGCACGCCGAGTTCGGCGTAGGCGCGGACGGTGTCCGGGTCGAGCGGCCGGGAGGGGGCGACGGTGATCCGCAGCGGCGGGCCCTGGCGGCCGACCTCGGCGGCGGCCTCGGCCAGCGAGCGCAGCTGCTCGGCGGTGGCGGCCGGACTCAGCCGGAAGCCGAACCACTCGTCGCCGTACCGGGCGGCCCGCCGGTGCGCGGCCCGGCTGTGGCCGCCGACCAGCAGCGGCACCGGGCGCTGCCGGGGGCGGGGGTGCGCGTCGACGCCCGCGAAGTCGACGAACTTGCCGTGCTGGGACGGGTGTTCGTCCTCCCAGAGCGAGCGGACGGCCCGCAGGTACTCGTCCATCTGGGCGCCGCGTTCGCGCACCGGGACGCCGAGGGCGCGCAGTTCGGGCTCCAGGTAGCCGACGGCGGTGCCGAACAGCAGGCGGCCGTCGCTGACCACGTCGAGCGAGGCGAGCTGCTTGGCCAGCACCAGCGGGTTGCGCTGCGGCAGCACGATGCAGCCGGTGCCGAGCCGGATCCGCTCGGTGCGGGCGGCGAGGTGGGTGAGCGCCACCAGGGGTTCGAGCAGCGGCTGGTCGGGCTCCAGCGGCGATTCGGGGGTGCGCGGGGCCGGCAGCACGACGTGGTCGGCGGCCCACAGCGACTCGTAGCCGAGCCGCTCGGCGCGGCGGGCGAGGCGGGTGGCCGTGGCCGGGTCGGCGAACGGGCCCAGGTTGGCGCCGAACAGCCCGACGACGGGCGGGGCGGGTACGGAGTCGATCACGGGGTGGGTGTTCCCTCGACCCGGGCCAGGAACACCTCCACCGCGGCCCGGAAAGCGGCCGGCTCCTCCAGGTGCGGCAGGTGGCCGGAGGCGCCGAACTCCAGCCGCCAGGCGCGCGGCAGGCCGCGGTAGAGCGCGTCGGCGACCTCCGGGACGACCTGGTCGTACCGGCCGGAGACCACCAGCGCGGGCAGGTCGACCGCGGCCAGCCGGTCGGTGACGTCCCAGTCCCGCAGGCTGCCGGTCATGCTGAACTCGCTCTCCCCCATCATCGTCCGGTACACCGTGGGGTCCTCGGCCATCGCGGCCATGGTGCGGCGCAGCGCCTCGGGCGCGGGCCCGGCCCGGTAGACGTGCCGCCGGTAGAACGCGGTCATCGCCTCCCCGTACGCGGCCGGGTCGACCGGCTCGCCCGCCTCGTGCCGCGCCAGCACCTCGCGCTGCCCAGCGGGCAGTCGGGCCAGCAGCCCGGCGACGCCGCGGACGTAGGCGGGCGAGGAGGCGAAGGTGTCGGCCAGCACCAGCGCGCGCAGGCCGGCGGGCCGGGTCAGCGCGGTCTCCAGGGCGAGCATGCCGCCCCAGGAGTGGCCGAGCAGGTGGAAGCCGCCGGACAGGCCCAACGCGTCGGCCAGGGCGTGCAGTTCCTCGACGAACAGCTCGGGGGTCCAGAACCCGGCGGGCGCCTCGGGGCGGTGCCCGGAACGGCCGACGCCGTACTGGTCGTAGAGCACGCAGGGCCGGCCGGCGGCGGCGAGCGCCTCGGCGAGCGGCACCAGGTAGTCGTGGGTCATGCCGGGGCCGCCGTGGCAGAGCACCAGCGGCGCCCGGCCGCCGTCGCCCCCGCCGTCACCGGGGAGGCCGCCGGGGTGGCCCCCGACCACCCGGTACCAGGTGCGGCCCCGGCGCCACTCCAGCAGGTTGCCGTCCTCGTCCCGCCGCGTCGACTCCGCCATGTCGGACCCCCGTTCGATGGTCCGGACATCATCGCGACCGACCCTGACCGGAGGCTGACCGCGCCCTGACCGCCGGGGTGGCGGGGGGTGCGGTCAGCCTCCGGTCAGCCCCCGGTCAGGCGCTGCTGGCACGATGTCGGCCGGCCGTCTGACGTGCGGCGGCCGGTTGTCCGCCGCCCGTGCGAGCAGTCCGGAGGAGCCCGTGAACGAGGTCCGTCCCCCCCAGCCCGAGGAGATCGGTGCCGCGGTCCGCCAGGTGCTCGGCGACTCGCTCGGCTACCTGTACCCGGCCGCGCTGCGGGTCGCGGTCCGGCTGGGCCTGCCCGACCTGCTGCTGTCCGGCCCGCAGAGCGCCGAGCAGCTGGCCAAGACGGTCGGCGCGGACGCCCCGTCGCTGTACCGGGTGCTGCGCTTCCTGGCCACCCGCGGCCTGTTCCGCGAGGACGAGGCGGGCGCCTTCCACCTGACCCCGGCCGCGCACGTGCTGCGCTCCGACGTCCCGTACTCGGTGCGCAGCACCGCGCTGCTGCTGACCGACCGGATGTACTGGGAGTCCACCGGCCGCCTGGAGCAGACCGTCCGGGACGGCCGCACCGCCTTCGACGGGATCTTCGGCGCCCCGCTCTTCGACCACCTGGCCGCCGTCCCCGAGGACGCCGAGACCTTCAACCGGGGCATCGCCGACCTGTCGGTGATCGAGCAGGGCGGCATCGCCGACAGCTACGCGTTCCCGGCCGAGGGCACCGTGGTGGACGTCGGCGGCGGCCCCGGCGGCTTCCTGCGCACCGTGCTGACCCGCCACCCGGGCCTGCGCGGCGTGCTGTACGAGCAGGCGTCGGTGCTGGCCGGGCACGAGCTGGACGACCCGGCGATCGAAGGCCGCTGGGAGACCGCCGAGGGCGACTTCTTCAGCACCGCTCCGGGCGGCGGCGACCTGTACGTGCTCAAGCGGGTGCTGCACGACTGGGACGACGAGCACTGCCTGCGCATCCTGCGCGCGGTGCGCGAGGCGATGCCGGAGCACGCCCGGCTGCTGATCGTCGACGCGGTGGTCCCGGCCGGCAACGACCCGCACCCCGGCAAGCTCTACGACATCGCCATGATGACCATCTTCGACGGCAAGGAGCGCACCGAGCCGGAGTTCGACGCCCTGCTGGCGGCCACCGGCCTGCGCCGGACCCGGACCGTCCCGACGCCGGGCACGGTGTCGATCGTCGAGGCCGTCCGGGCCTGACCCGGGGCCCTCCGCTCCGCCACTGCGCCGTTCCGCCGTTCCGCCGCCGTCCAGGGAGACGCGATGCCCACTCAGCAGGACCCGGGGACCCCGGAGAGCGCCGGTCCGCCGCGCGGCCGGACCGAACCGGTCTTCGTGCACTTCGACGACCTCGACGCGATGGGGTTCGTCCACAACTCCCGCTACCCGGTGCTGCTGGAGCACGCGCTGACGGTGTTCTGGGCCCGCGAGGGCTTCACCTTCACCGACGGCCGCTACAGCCGGCCGGACGTGTTCCTCGCGGTCGCCGAGTTCGCGATCTCCTACCGCAGCCCGATCCGCGGCATCGGCGAGGTCGGCGTGCACTTCTGGATCTCCCGGCTCACCGACAGCACCGCCGAGTACGGCTTCCGGGTGCTGTCCGCCGACGGCGGCACGGTGCACGCCGAGGGCCGCCGGGTGCACGTGCGGATCGACCGCGAGACCTTCCGACCGACCTCCTGGACACCGGAGTTCCACACCGTGGCGAAGACCCTGCTGTGACCGGACACCGTACCGACGCCGGGCCCGCCGCCCCCGCCGACACCGCCCTCGCCGCCCCGGCCGACGCCCCCGCTGCCGGGCCCGCCGCGCCGTCGCCGGAGCGGGTGGGCCGCGGCTTCGTCGCGGGCATCGCGCTCGCCTCGCTGGGCCTGTGGGCCGCCCTGTACACGCCCGTCCAGGTGCTGCTGGCCCGGCAGCTGGAGGTGGTCTCCCCCGGCCACAAGGAAGCCTCGCTGGCCCTGGTGACCGGGATCGGCGCCCTGGTCGCGCTGGTCGCCAACCCACTGGTGGGCGCCCTGTCCGACCGGACCGCCTCGCGGTTCGGCCGGCGCGGGCCGTGGCTGGCGGGCGGCAGCCTGCTGGGCGCGGCGGGCCTCGGGCTGCTCGCCGGGCAGCACACGGTGGCCGGGCTCGTGGCGGGCTGGGTGCTCGTCCAGCTGGGCCTGAGCGCGGCGCAGGCCGCGCTGGTCGCGGTGGTGCCGGCCCGGGTGCCGGTCTCCCAGCGGGCCGTGGTGAGCGCCTGGGTGGGGGCCACCCAGCCGCTGGCGGTGCTGGTCGGCACCGCCGCGGTGACCGGCCTGGCGAGCGACGCGGCCGGCTACCTGGTGCTGCTCGTCCTGCTGCTGGCGGCCCAGCTGCCCTTCCTGCGCTCCCTGCGCGAGGCCCCGGCCAAGGCGGCGGCGGAGCGGGGCCCGGCGGCGGGCGGCCGGACCGGGCCGCGCGCCCTGCTGCGCTCCTTCCTGATCAGCCCGCGCCGCCACCCGGACTTCGCGCTGGCCTGGCTGACCCGGCTGCTGATCCAGCTCGGCAACGCCACCGGCACCCTCTACCTGCTGTACTTCCTGCGCGACCGGATCCACTACGAGACGCTCTTCCCGGGCCGCAAGGCCGAGCAGGGCCTGCTGGTGCTGGTCGGCCTGTATTCGGTGGGCATCGTGCTGGCGGCCTTCGCGGGCGGCGTCGTCTCGGACCGGATCGGCCGCCGCAAGGCCCCGGTGACGGCGGCCGGCCTGGTCATCGCGGTGGGCGCCGGACTGCTGGCGGCGGTGCCGACCTGGCCGGTGGCGATCGTCGCGGCGGCGCTGTTCGGGCTCGGCTACGGCGTGTACGTCTCGGTCGACCAGGCGCTGATCACCGAGGTCCTGCCGGACCCGGAGACCTACGGCAAGGACCTGGGCGTGATCAACGTGGCGGCGGCGCTCCCCCACGTGCTCGGCCCGGCGATCGCCGCCCTGCTGGTCACCCACCTGGGCGGCTACCCGGCCCTGTTCGGCACCACGGCGGTGCTCAGCGCCCTCGGCGCGGTCCTGGTCCAGCGCATCCGCGGCGTCCGCTGAACCGGCGCCCACCGGGACGGCGCCCGCCGAGCTACGGACGGGCGGGCGTACGGCCGGGCCCGGGCGGGCGGGGGCCGGGTCAGGCGCAGTCGGGGCAGAGGCCGCGGTAGGTGACCTCGGCGGTGGCGAGGGTGAAGCCGAAGCGTTCGGCGGCGGGGAGGGCGGCGAGCGGGTCGCCGGTGGGGTGGACGTCGCGGACGGTGCCGCAGCCGGAGCAGACCAGGTGCTGGTGGGGCTGGTGGGCGTTGGGGTCGTAGCGCTTGGCGCGGCCGTCGGTGGCGACCTCGAGGACCTCACCGAGGGTGACCAGTTCGCCGAGCGTGTTGTAGACGGTGGCGCGGGAGATCTCGGGGAGGCGGTCGGCGGCGCGGGCGTGCACCTCGTCCGCGGTGAGGTGGACGTGGTCGCCGTCGAGCACCTCGGCGACCACCCGGCGCTGGGAGGTCAGCCGCCAGCCGCGGGCCCGCAGTCGTTCCAGCAGGTCACTCATCTCGTTCACTCCATCAGCTCAACATTCGCCCGAACTGTACAGCGGGTGTCGCCGGACACCCGATTCGAGCGGGACCACCACCCGATTGACCATGTTCTTGACTTAGACTTCGTCTATCTTAGGATCTGTTCCGGCGAACAGCCAAGGTGCCCGTCGCAGAACGTGATCCGCCCGACCCGGAGGGACGTCCCCATGCCCGAGAACGACGACGCCATCGTCACCGACCCCAAGTCCGAGGGTGCGGGCGGCTGCCCGGTCGCGCACGGCCGGGCCGCCCATCCGACCCAGGGCGGCGGCAACCAGCAGTGGTGGCCGCGCCGGCTGAACCTGAAGATCCTGGCGAAGAACCCGGCGGTGGCGAACCCGCTGGGCGCGGACTTCGACTACCCGGCGGCCTTCGCCTCGCTCGACCTGCCGGCCGTCAAGCGCGACATCGAGACGGTGCTGACCACCTCGCAGGACTGGTGGCCGGCCGACTTCGGCCACTACGGCCCGCTGATCGTCCGGATGGCCTGGCACAGCGCCGGCACCTACCGGATCACCGACGGCCGCGGCGGCGCGGGCGCCGGCCAGCAGCGCTTCGCCCCGCTCAACTCCTGGCCGGACAACGCCAACCTGGACAAGGCCCGCCGCCTGCTCTGGCCGGTGAAGCAGAAGTACGGCCAGGCGCTGTCCTGGGCCGACCTGCTGATCCTGTCGGGCAACGTGGCGCTGGAGTCGATGGGCTTCGAGACCTTCGGCTTCGGCGGCGGCCGGGCGGACGTCTGGGAGGCCGACGAGGACGTGTACTGGGGCCCGGAGACCACCTGGCTGGGTGACGAGCGCTACACCGGGGACCGCCACCTGGAGGAGCCGCTGGGCGCCGTCCAGATGGGCCTGATCTACGTCAACCCGGAGGGCCCCAACGGCAACCCGGACCCGGTCGCGGCGGCCCGCGACATCCGCGAGACCTTCCGCCGGATGGCGATGAACGACGAGGAGACCGTCGCGCTGATCGCCGGCGGCCACACCTTCGGCAAGACCCACGGCGCGGGCCCGGCGGACAACGTCGGCGACGACCCCGAGGGCGCGGCGCTGGAGGAGCAGGGCCTGGGCTGGAAGAGCAGCTACGGCTCCGGCAAGGGCGCCGACGCGATCACCTCCGGCCTGGAGGTGACCTGGACGAACACGCCCACCGCCTGGGACAACTCCTTCTTCGAGATCCTGTTCGGCCACGAGTGGGAGCTGACCAAGTCCCCGGCCGGCGCGCACCAGTGGAAGCCGAAGGACGGCGCCGGCGCGGGCACCGTGCCGGACGCCTTCGACCCGGCCAAGAAGCACGCCCCGCAGATGCTCACCACCGACCTGTCGCTGCGCTTCGACCCGGTGTACGAGCAGATCTCCCGCCGCTTCCTGAACGACCCGGCGGCGTTCGCGGACGCCTTCGCCCGGGCCTGGTACAAGCTGACGCACCGCGACATGGGCCCGGTCGTCCGCTACCTCGGCCCCGAGGTCCCGTCCGAGGAACTGCTCTGGCAGGACCCGCTGCCGGCCGCCCAGGGCGAGCCGGTCGACGCGGCGGACGTGGCGGCGCTCAAGGCGAAGCTGCTGGACTCCGGTCTGACCACCGCCCAGCTGGTGTCCACCGCGTGGGCCTCGGCGGCGTCCTTCCGCGGCAGCGACAAGCGCGGCGGCGCGAACGGCGCCCGGGTCCGGCTGGAGCCGCAGCGCGGCTGGGAGGTCAACGACCCGGAGCAGCTGGCGCAGGTGCTGCGGGTGCTGGAGGGCGTGCAGCAGGAGTTCAACGCGCGGGGCGGCAAGCAGGTCTCGCTGGCCGACCTGATCGTGCTGGGCGGCACCGCGGCGGTCGAGCGGGCCGCGAAGGAGGGCGGCGTCGAGGTCGAGGTGGGCTTCCGCCCGGGCCGGGTGGACGCCACCCAGGAGAAGACCGACGTCGAGTCGTTCGCCGCGCTGGAGCCGCAGGCCGACGGGTTCCGCAACTACCAGGGCAAGGGCACCCGGCTGCCGGCCGAGTACCTGCTGGTGGACCGGGCCAACCTGCTGAACCTGTCCGCCCCCGAGCTGACCGTCCTGGTCGGCGGCCTGCGGGTGCTGGGCGCCAACACCGGCGGCTCGCAGCACGGCGTGCTCACCGAGCGCCCGGGCACGCTGTCCAACGACTTCTTCGTCAACCTGCTGGACCTGGGCACCGTCTGGGCCCCGGTCGCCTCCGACCACACGGTGTACGAGGGCCGGGACGCCTCCGGCGCGGTGAAGTGGACCGGCACCCGGGCCGACCTGGTGTTCGGCTCCAACTCGGAGCTGCGGGCGCTGGCCGAGGTGTACGCCTCGGACGACGCCAAGGAGAAGTTCGTCGAGGACTTCGCCGCCGCCTGGACGAAGGTCATGGAGCTGGACCGCTTCGACCTGGCGTGAGGGTGAGCCGGCGGAGGGCCCGGACCGCACCGGCGGTCCGGGCCCTCCGCCGTGCCGTCAGCGGCGCAGCTCCAGGGTGCAGCACTTGACCGCGCCGCCGGCCCGGAGCAGTTCGGTCAGGTCGACGCCGATCGGGGTGAAGCCGCGTTCGCGCAGCCGCTCGGCCAGGCCGACGGCGGCCTCCGGGAGGACGACGTGCGCGCCGTCGGAGACCGCGTTCAGGCCGAACACCCGGGCGTCGTCGGCGTCGGCCAGCAGCGCGTCGGGGTAGAGGCGCTCCAGGACCGCCCGGGAGGCGGCGTCGAAGGCCGGCGGGTGGTACATGATCTCGGTGTCGCTGAGCACCGCGAGCGCGGTGTCCAGGTGGTAGTAGCGGGGGTCGACCAGCCGCAGGGTGACCACCTCGCGGCCGAGGAACTCGCGGGCCTCGGCGTGCGCGGCGGTCTCGGTGCGGAAGCCGGTGCCGGCCAGGACGCGCTCGCCGGCCACCAGCAGGTCGCCCTCGCCCTCGTTGGTCCGCTCGGCGTCCTTGACCCGCCAGCCGCGCTCGCGGAACCAGTCGGCGTACGCGGGGCCCTCGGCGGCCCGTTCGGGGTGGCGGAAGCGGGCGCCGAGCACCCGGCCGTCGAGCGTGGTGGCGCCGTTGGCGGCGAACACCATGTCGGGCAGGCCGGGCAGCGGCTCGATCAGCTCCACGGTGTGGCCCAGGCGCCGGAACAGCGCGTGCAGCTGGTCCCACTGGGCCAGCGCGGTGCCGGTGTCGGTGGGCTTGGCCGGGTCCATCCACGGGTTGATGGAGTAGTCGACGGTGAAGTGCGCGGGCCGGCACATCAGGTAGTGGCGCGGGGTCGCGGTTCGCGGCGACACGGTGGTGTCTCCTTCCGGGGCGGGACGGAACGGCCGACGGTCGGTCGGGGGCGTTCCGTGCGCGGGCACGTGCGGTTCCGCACGTGCGGTTTCAGCTGCCGATGGACTGCGGGAAGGCGAACAGCCGGTCCGGGTCGTGGCGCTGCTTGGTGGCCACCAACCGGGGGTAGTTGGCACCGTGGTAGGCGTCGCGCCAGCCCCGCAGGTCCGGATCGGTGAAGTTCAGGTAGGCGCCGCCGGTCGCGTGCGCGGCGATCAGGTGGTCGAGTCCGGCCAGCCAGTCCAGGTGCGGGGCCGGGTCCTCGCCCGGCAGCCAGGAGGTGTCCAGGCTGACCAGGTACTGCGCGTCGCGGTGGACGAAGGCGGTGGCCGCCGGGTCGACCCGGTTGATCGCCCCGCCCCAGCCGAACAGCGCGAACCCGCAGCCGTCGGCGTTGCCGCCGGGCGGCGCGGCGGCCAGGTGCGCCAGCGCGGCGGCCAGTGCGGCGGGCGGCAGCGGGCGGGCCGCGAAGTGGGTGCGGACGGCGAACGCGCCGCCGCTGGTCTCGTGCCGCAGGTGGTCCATCGCGTCCCAGAAGGCCCGGTCGGCGATCTCCGCGCGCAGCGGCGGCCCGGCGGCGAACGCCGGGGCGAGCAGCGCGCGCAGCTCGGCGGCCGGGCCCAGGTGCAGGCCGACGGTGGAGACCAGGGTCCGGCCGCCGGAGGTGGCGACGCCCAGCCGCAGCGAGGTCTCCTCGGGCGCGGTGAGCATCAGCTCCTGGACGGCCGGCAGCACGTGCTCGGCGTGCTCGGCCTCCCAGAGCAGCAGGCAGGTGGACGCGGCGGGGGCCTCGACGGCCTGGAAGGTCAGGTCGAGGTTGATCCCGAAGTTGCCGCCGCCACCGCCCCGGCAGGCCCAGTACAGGTCCTCGTTGCGGTCCGCGTCGCAGGTCAGGACGGTGCCGTCGGCGGTGGCCAGGGTGGTGGCGCGCAGCGTGTCGGCGGTCAGTCCGAACCGGCGGGAGGTGGCGGCGGAGCCGCCGCCGAGCGCCAGCCCGGCGATCCCCACCCCGGCGCCGTTGCCGAGCGGCAGCGCGAGGCCGTGCGGGCGCAGCGCGGCGTACAGCGCGCCGGTCAGCACGCCGCCGCCGACGGTGACCCGTCCGGTCGCCGGGTCGACGGTGATCGCGTCGAGGGCCCGCAGGTCCACCACCAGGCCGGAGTTGACGGAGTTCCCGGCGTACGAGTGCCCGCCGCCGCGCGGCACGATCGGCACCGCGTGGTCGCGGGCCCAGTTGATGGCCCGCAGCACGTCCGGCGGGCCGGCGGCCCGCAGCACGGCGGTGGGCGTGCGGTCGGCCCAGCGTTCGTTGAAGGCCGCGGAGGACTCGTGGAAGGCGCCGTCCCCGGGGCGCAGCAGCGGGCCGGCGGTGTGCTTGTCGAGCAGCGCCCAGTCGGCGGTCACGGGGCGATCTCCTCGATGGTGGAGGTGCCGGTGCCGGGGGTGGGGCCGTAGCGCTCCCAGGTCTCGTGCAGGCGGATGCGGCCGTCGGGGGTGAGGGTGGGGGTGTTGTGGGTGCGGCCGCAGACGATCTGGCCGTCGGTGAGGACGAAGGTGTAGCCCATGGCGAGGGTGCCGTCGGGCTGGCGGGTGCCGGCGGTCCAGCCGCGCTGGACGGTGCCGCCGGTGACCTCGCCCCAGACCAGGTCGCCCTGCTGGTGGTAGACGGCGACGGTGCGGCGGTCGCCGTCGGGGGCGTGGAAGCGGCGGCCGTCGTAGTCGAGCGGGGCGGGGTGGCGGGGGTTCACGCCTGCCACCAGATGGCGTAGTAGGCGAAGTCGGTGTCGTGCGGGTTGGCGACGGCGTGGTCGGTGTCGGCGGGGAGCAGGACGAGGTCGCCGGCGGCGATGGGGTGGCTGCCGTCGGCGGTGCGGACCTCGCCGCGGCCGCTCATGCAGATGAAGAGTTCGCGTTCGGTGTGCTGGTGGGTGTCGGTGAGGTCGCCGGGGCGCAGCACGCACCAGGCGCCGTGGAAGGGGGTGGTCAACTCGCCCCAGGGGTGCAGGAGTTTCAGGTCGAGTCCGTGGGCGCGTTCGAGCTGCCGGGGTTCCTGGCGGCGGATCACCAGGCCGGGCGGCGGGCCGTTCTCGGGCATGGCGGGGCTCCGTTCGGCGGAGGCGGTGGCAAAGGGGCGGAGGTGGGGGTGGGGAGGGCGCGGGTCGGCGGGTCAGCGGGCCGCGGCGGCGTGGCCGAGGCCGGCGTCGCGGGCGAGGACCAGGGCCTGGGCGCGGTCGGCGACGCCGAGCTTGCCGAGGATGCCGGAGATCCGGTTGCTGACCGTCTTGGAGGCGAGGGCGAGTTCCCGGGCGATGAAGGTGTTGGAGCGCCCGGCGGCGAGGTGTTCGAGGACCTCGCGCTCGCGGTCGCTGAGCTGCGGGAACGGGTAGCTGCGCGGGCGCGGGCCGACGCCGATCAGGGTGCCGAGCCGGGCCGCGATGGCGCGGTCGAGGATGGCCTCGCCCGCGCCGACGGCGTGGATGCCGCGGACGATCTGGTCGGCGGTGGCGCGTTTGACCAGGTAGCCGCGGGCGCCGGCGTGGAAGGCGGCGGCGACGGCCTTGTCGTCGTCGAGGGGACTGAACACCAGGACGCCGGTCTCGGGGGTGAGCCGGAGCACCTGGCTGATCATCCGCATGCCGGTGCCCTCGTCCATCTGCGGGTCGAGGACCAGCACGTCGGGCCGGTGCCGGGAGGTCGCGGCGAGCACTTCGCCGGTGGTGCCGGCCTCGCCGACCACCGCCGCGCCGCCGCCGGACTCCACCATGGAGCGGACGCCCTGGCGGACGGCGGGCTGGGCGTCCGCGAGCAGCACGGTCAGCGGTGCGGTGGTCCCGTGCTGGTTCATCGTCCCCTCGCGGCGTGTGGTGGTGCGGCGGGTGGTGCGCGGCGTGACAGCGGCGTGGCAGCGGTGCGGCGGCGGTGCGGCGGCGGATGATCACGGGTAGTGACGATTCCGTTATCTCATCATGATCCGATCAAACCGGCACCTCAAGTGCGCAATGTCATACAGGAGTTGGCAGATGTGACGATTGGGCGGCGGCTTCCCGGGCCTTGCGCATGATCTCCTCCCGGCCGCGCCAGTGCGACCAGAAGGCGCCGGTGTAGCCGAGCCCGCCCAGGCTGGTGAGGAAGGGGTTGTCGGCGTAGTTGTTGTCGTGCTCGCTCATGCCCTCGACGGTGGGCAGCATGACCCGGTGGTGGTCGGCCGGGTCGATCAGCGCCCACAGGTCGGTGACCGCGCCGTGCCAGCGCTCGGCCGGGTCGGCGGCCCGGGCCGGGTCGGGCAGCAGGTCGGGCGAGAAGTAGCAGACCAGCCGGAAGTTGCCGTGCTCGTCGAACATGAACTGCCGCTCGTACTCGGCCGGGGAGGCGCACATCCGCAGCGGCTTGAGCACGATCGGGCCGTCGGCGGTGTTGGACTGGAGGCCGGGGACGGTGCGCACGCCCGCGCACCGCTCGGCGATGTCGATGCCCATCGGGGTGTACGGGAACAGCCGCAGGCCGAGCGAGAAGCCGGTGACGGTGGCGTCCAGCGCCATGAAGGCGTCCACGCAGGCGCGGACCGTCTCGGGGGTCTCCCCCGGCATGCCGAACAGCGCCTCGACCATGGTGAGGATGCCGCGCTCGTGGCACAGCCGCACCAGCCGCTCGGTGTCGGCGAAGGTGTAGTAGGTGCCGCCCTTCTCGGTGACCTTCCAGCCGCTGAGCACCTCGGGGCGGATGTGGTCGCTGCCCACGTTGACGCCCCGGCAGCCGGCCGCGGCCAGCAGGTCGGCGAACTCCTCGTCGAACGGGCTGGGCTGGCAGTAGACCCAGAGCCGCAGCTGGTTGAGCGGGTTGTCCGGGTCGGCGTGCCGGCGCCGGACGATCTCCCGCAGCAGGTTCTTGGCGTGCGCGATGGACAGGTTGAACTCGCTGTCGGTGGTGTGCTGGTCCAGGATGCCCTGGGCCGCCAGCGACTCCATCTCGTCGACCACCGAGGCGAGTTCGCGCTGCCCGTAGCGGGTGCCCTTGGCGTCGGGCTCGACGCAGTGCGAGCAGCGGTAGGCGCAGCCGTTCTTGGTCAGGATCGAGCCCAGGCCGCCGCGCCGGTAGTACTCCAGGTTGTCGACCCGGCGCGGCACGCCGGAGCGCCGCCGGTACACCGAGAGCCGGTCGACCTGCCAGACCCGGGGCTCGAACTGCCCGGTGGCCTCGGCGGGTTGGGGCTTGCCGTGGCGGACGGTGAGGACGGCGGGCGGCACCCGGACGGCGCCGCGCGCGGTGTTGCGGATCAGGCCGGGGATGCCGGCGGTGTCGCGGCCCTCGGCGACCGCGGCGGCCAGCTCGCAGAGGATCTTCTCGCCGGGGCCCTTCACGCCGTAGTCGATGCCGAAGTACTCGACCAGCGCGAACGGCATGGTGGAGAAGCCGATCCCGCCGCCGACCACGGGGGCGTCGGTGTGCCGGCGGATCTCGGTGATGATCTCCCGGTGCTCGCCGACGAACGGGCGCTGCTCGAAGGCGTACACGGTGTCGGTGTTGCGGACGGTCACCCCGACCAGCATCGGGGAGCGCTCGGCGAAGTACTCGTGCAGGCAGGCTTTCCAGTCGTCGCGGCGGAAGGTCAGGTCGAGCACCTCCACCTCGAAGCCGTCGTCCTCCAGCGCGGTGGTGAGCACGTCGAGGGCGTACGGCGCGATCGGCGGATGCACCTTGTTCGGGTTGACCAGCAGGACGAGTCTGCTCATCGGGGTTCCCTCCCTTGGGGGTTGGCGGCGGGGAGTTCAACTGCGGCGGGGGCTCAGACCAGGCCGAGGCTGATGCCGAACTCCGGCTCGGAGCCCAGCAGGTAGGCCCCGGCGGACTGCAGGATGCGGTCCTGGGCGACCAGGTGCTGGACGAGCACGGTGGTGTCGCGCAGCCAGCGGTCCATCGGCGAGGAGCGGTTGATCGACCAGGTCTGGAGCAGGTCGTAGAGCCGGGCGACCACGTCGCGGGAGCTGCGGAAGGCGTGCAGCCAGGACAGCGGGGAGGCCGCCCGCTCGGTCGGGGTGAGGTCGCCCAGGGTGCCGCCGGCCGCCAGCACCGCCCACTGCCGGCGCATCGCGCCGTACACGCCCTCCCGGGTGGCGTTGAACTCGGCTTCCAGCCGGGCGAGTTCGGTCTGCACCCGCCAGCTGTCGGCCCAGCTGCGGCCGGCCATCCGGTCGTAGCGGGTGGTGGCCACCTCGCGGGCGTGGTCGAGGGCGGCGCGGGCCACCCCGAGCGGGACGCCGCACATCGCCCGGGTGAAGGAGTCGGGCTGGGCGAGCGGGCCGGGGCGGCCCTGCGGGGTGGCGAAGGTGTAGGTGTGCTCCTCGGGGACGAACACGTCGTCCATCGTGTAGTCGCAACTGCCGCTGCCGCACAGGCCGGTGGTGTCCCAGTTGTCGACCACCTCGACGGCGGAGCGGGGCACCAGGAACTGCCGGGAGTCGTGCCGGTGCTTGCTGCCGGGCTCGGCCCAGGGCTCGCCGTCCTGGTAGAGGAAGGCCCCGGAGGTCACCCAGTCGGCGTGCTTGACGCCGGAGCCGAACGACCAGCGTCCGCTGAGCCGGAAGCCGCCGGGGACCCGCTCGGCCCGGCCGGCGGGCTGGAGCAGTCCGGCCACCACCAGGTCCGGGCGCGGGAAGACCTCCTTGGCGACGGTCTGGTCCAGGAAGTTGGCGTAGATGCCGGTGTTGGCGCCGATCACCGCGCACCAGGCGGCCGAGGCGTCGCCGTACGCGAGCGCCTCCACCACCTCGGTCTGCTCCATCGAGGTGAGTCCGGGGCCGCCCCACTCGGGGCCGTAGCACATGCCGAACACGCCGGTGGCGCGCAGCAGTTCGACCACCTCGGCGGGCAGGGTGCGGTTGGCCTCGATCTCCGGGGCCTTCTCCCGCAGCACCGGCGCCAGCTCCTTCGCCCGGCGCAGGATCTCCGATGTCATCGCGTCACTTCTCCTTCTCTGTCGGGGGTGGGGCGTCGGGTCAGGTGGAGAGGCCGAGGCTGATCCGGAACAGCGGCGGCCGGCCGAGCAGGTAGGCGCCGACCGACTCCAGCACCGCGTCCTGGGCGGTGAGGTTCTGGCACATCACGGCGGTGTCGCGCAGCCAGCGGTCCATCGGCGAGGAGCGGTTGATCGACCAGGTCTGGAGCAGGTCGTAGAGCCGGACCACGACGGCCCGGGAGGTGCGGAAGGCGTGCAGCCAGGCGAGCGGGGAGGCGGCCCGCTCGGTCGGGGTGAGGTCGTCCAGGGTGCCGCCGGCCGCCAGCACCTCCCACTGCCGCCGGGCCGCCCCGTACACGCCCTCCCGTGCGGCGTGGAACTCGGCCTCGCAGCGCGCGAGTTCGGTCTGCACCCGCCAGCTGTCGGCCCAGCTGCGGCCGGCCATCCGGTCGTAGCGGGCGGTGGCCGTCTCGCGGGCGTGGTCGAGGGCGGCGCGGGCCACCCCGAGCGGGACGCCGCACAGGGCGCGCATGAAGGAGTCGGGCTGGGCGAGCGGGCCCGGGGTGCCGCGGACCTCCCAGAAGGTGAAGGTGTGCTCCTCGGGGACGAACACCCCGTCCATCGTGTAGTCGCAGCTGCCGGTCCCGCGCAGGCCGGTGGTGTCCCAGTTCTCGACCACCTCGACGGCGGAGCGCGGCACCAGGAACTGCCGGGAGTCGTGGGCGTGCGGGCTGCCGGGCTCGGCCCAGGGCTCGCCGTCCTGGAACAGGAAGGCCCCGGAGGTCACCCAGTCGCTGTGCTTGATCCCGGAGCCGAACGACCAGCGCCCGCTGAGCCGGAAGCCGCCGGGGACCCGCTCGGCCCGGCCGGCCGGGGCGAGCACGCCCGCGGTGATCAGGTCCAGGTCGGGGTAGACGTCCTTGACCACGGACTGGTGCAGGAAGTTGGCCAGCAGGCCGCTGTTGGCGCCGATCACCGCGCACCAGGCGGCCGAGGCGTCGCCGTACGCGAGCGCCTCCACCACCTCCAGCTGCTCGATCGAGGTGAGTTCCGGGCCGCCCCGGGCGCGGGCGAAGCACATCCGGAACACGCCGGTGGCGCGCAGCAGTTCGACCACCTCGGCGGGCAGGGTGCGGTTGGCCTCGATCTCCGGGGCCTTCTCCCGCAGCACCGGCGCCAGCTCCTTGGCACGGCGCAGGATCTCGGCGGCGTCCAGGGCCGCGGCGGCGCTCACCGGTCCACGTCCAGCAGTCCGGCGGGCATCGCGAACGGGGCCTGCGGGTCGGCCGGGCCGACCTCGGAGACCCGGGTCTCGACCAGCTCGGCGGCGGCGGCCAGCCGCTGCTCGCAGGCGGCGAGGCTGTCGGCCTCACACACCACGAAGGAGTGCCGGGCCAGGTAGCCGCCGGGGGGCAGCCGCAGCACGGTGCCGGTCGGGGCCATCGGCGCGGCGTGCAGCAGGCCGGGCGCGTCGCCGGGCTTGGGGAGGGTCAACTCCTCCAGCCGGCAGTCCTGTTCGGGGCAGCCGAAGCGGATGCCGGCCACCGCGGCGCGGCTCGGGGCGGTCCGCGGGCGGCGGCCGACCGCGACGTCGAACAGCACCTCGCCGGGCTCGATGCCGGTGGCGATCCGGCCCAGCAGCGGGATCAGGTCGCCGCCGAGCCGGCCGTTGACCTCGATGATCAGCGGTCCGCGCGGGGTGAGCCGCAGCTCGGTGTGGGTGATGCCGTCCTCGACGCCGAGCGCCCGGTGCGCGTCGGCCAGCACGGCCAGCAGCGCGGGGTCGGCGAGCAGCGGGTCGGCGGCGTCGACGATGTGGCCGACCTCCTCGAAGTACGGCTCGTCGCTGCTGTACTTGCGGGCCAGGAACAGCGGCAGGTACTCGCCCCGGTGGACGGCGCCGTCCACGCTGATCTCCGGCCCGCCCGCGTACTCCTCGACGATCACGCTGGCCCGGTACGGCCCGGGGTCGACCCGGCTGGCGGACAGCGCGGTGTCGAACGCCGCGTCGAGCTCGCCCTCGTCGGCGGCGAAGACCACGCCGATGCTGGCGCCCATGGCGCGCGGCTTGAGCACCACCGGGTAGCCGATCCGGGCGGCGGCGGCGCGGGCCTCCGCCAGGTCGGTGGTGAGCGCGAAGCCGGGCTGGCGCAGTCCGGCGGCGGTGAGCACGGTGCGGGTGCGGTCCTTGTCGCGCACGCCGCGCACGCCGCGCTCGGACAGGCCGGGGACGCCGAGTTCGGCGGCCAGCAGGCCGGCGTCCAGCACCAGCGGCTCGTCCCAGCAGAGCAGGCCGACGATGTTCCGGCGGGCGGCGATCTCCCGGACGGTGGCGTTCATGGTGGCGGTGTCGAAGACGTCGGCCACCACGATCTCGTCGAAGTACTCGCGCTGCCAGGTCGGCCGCAGGTTGTTGACCAGCAGCAGTTCCAGTCCGGAGGCGCGGGCCCGGCGGCTCATCGGGCCGACCAGGTACTCGCGGTACTCCTTCAGTCCGCTGCCGATCACCAGCAGCGTGCCGGGTGTTGCTTCCTGACGTTCCGTCATGATTCCTCCGCTGCGCGGGAGTCGAGGTCGAACCGGACCAGTGCGGCGGCCTCGTCGGCCAGCCGCCGGGCCTCGGCGGGGGTGTCGGCGAGGGCCGTGACGATGCCGACCCGGTCCCAGGAGCTGCGCAGTCCGGCGGCGCGGTGGCCGGGGGCGATGCCGACCACGGCCAGTTGCACGCCCTCGGCGGCGGCGGCCGCGTCCAGGCCGTGCACGGCGGTGACGGTGCCGGGCCGGTCGGGGGCCAGGAAGGCGGCGGCGGTGGCCCGTTCGGCCTTGGCGGGCAGCGGGCCGGGGTCGTCGCCGCGCATCAGCGCGTAGTAGGCGCGGGTGAGGTCGACCGGGTAGGCGGCCTCGATCAGGTCGGTGATCGAGTCGCCGGGCAGCCGTCCGGCGCACTCGACCAGCACCGGGACGCCGTCGGCGAGGATCCACTCGCAGTGCAGCACGCCGGTGCCGAAGCCGACGGCGGCGGCCAGCCGTTCGGTCTCGGCGGCCAGCAGTTCGCAGGTGTCCGGCGGCAGTTCGGCCGGGACGGTGTGCCCGGCCTCGATCGGGTACCGGCCGGGGTAGAGCAGCTTGCCGGTGGTGTTGGCGAACACCGGGCGCCCGCCGGAGACCAGCATCTCGACGCTGAACTCCGGCCCCTGGACGTACTCCTCGGCCAGCATGGCGGCCGCGATCGGCCGGTCCGGGACGAACACGCCCTCGTCCTGGGCCTGCCCGAACGCCCAGGCCGCCTCGACCTCCTCCGGCCCGCGCACCACCAGGGTGCCGACCGAGGCCTGCCGGTTGGCGGGCTTGAGCACCGCCGGGCCGGGGTGCCGGGCCAGGAAGCCGGCCAGCTCGGCGGCGTCGGCGACCGGCTCGCTGGCCGGGTTGGCGATCCCGGCGGCAGCCGCGACCACCCGCAACTGGTGCTTGTCGCGCAGCAGTTGGGCCGCGCCCAGACCGGCCCCGGGCAGCCCGTAGCGCTCGGCGAGCCGGGCCGCGAACGGCACCGCGTACTCGACGGCGGGGATCACCGCGACCGGGTCGAGCCCGGGGTGGGCGGCGAAGAAGGCGTCCGCCCGGCCCGGCAGGTGGTACTCCCACTCGATCAGCCCGCGGGCGTAGTCGATGCCTTCGACGGCCTCGGCGAGGTGCCGCTTGCGGGCGACGTCCGGCTCCTCGACGTAGACCACCGAGCCGGTCTCCTGGAAGGCGGCCACGGCGGGCACCGCGAAGGCCACGTAGCCGACGATCAGCACCGGGCCGGCGGGGGCGGGGCGGGCGTTCATACGGTCTCCTCCACGGGTTCCGGGTCGGTGTCCCGGCGCTCGGCGTCCGCCGGGCCCGCCCGGTGCTTGATGCCGAGCAGCGCGAGCACCCCGGCCAGGCCGTTGACCAGCGCCATCAGCACCCAGAACCCGGCGTGCAGCCTGGTCCAGGCCCAGACGCCGAACAGCGGTCCGACCGCCGAGGCCAGCCCGGCCGCGGCCTGCATGGTGGCCAGGTAGCGGGCCTTGGCCGCGGCCGGGAAGGTCGCCGGGTGGGCGAACATGCTGGGCCCGGCGATCATCAGGCCGCTGACCGCGAGCACCGCGCCGAACAGCACGAACGCCCCGGAGTGCACGGCCAGCCCGTAGGCGGCCAGGCCGAGCGAGTTGACCAGGTGGCCGACGCCGACCGCCAGGTGGGTGGGGATGCGGGTGATGTACGCGGTGATCTTCAGCTCGCAGGTGATCAGCACCAGCGAGGAGGCGGTCAGCACCGCGCTGTACAGCCAGGTCGGGTAGCCGTCGTGGACGATCTCCAGCGGCAGCGAGATCGAGGACTGCACGTAGGCGACCGTCCCGAGCACCACCGCGGCCAGGTAGGCCAGGTACGCCCGGTCCCGGAGCATCGCCGCGTACGCCGCCCGGCCGCCGGAGCGCCGCTCGGACTTCGCCTGCGGGGTCGGCTCGGGCACCTGGTGCCGGGGCAGCAGCCGGTGGGCGAGCAGCGCGTAGACCAGGGTGGTGGCGCCGTCCAGCCAGAACAGCAGGTCCCAGTCGAGCAGGATGACGCCCGCGGCGATCAGCGGGGCGAGCGCCGCGCCGGTGTTCAGCGCGATCCGCATCATGGAGAACGCCATCACCTGGTAGCGCTCCGGCATCAGGTCGCTGAGCAGCACCGAGGCGGCCGGCCGGTACGCCTGGGCGCACAGCCCGGCCAGCGCGATCGCCACCAGCAGCACCGGGACCCGCCCGGGCCGGGCCAGCAGCGGCAGCACCGCGACCAGCGGCGCGGAGCAGGCCATCGCCGCGACGATCGCGGTGCGCGCCCCGAGCCGGTGGGTGATCTCCCCGCCGAGCACGGTGCCGAACACGGTGCCCAGGCTGTAGGCGGCCAGCGCCAGGCCCGCGGTGCCGTCGGACATCCCCCGGTGCGTCAGGTACAGCACCAGGAAGGTCTGGACGAACGCGCCGAGCTGGTTGACCAGGACGCCGCCGAGCAGGTAGCGGACGGTGGCCGGGGTGGCCCGGAGCGTATCGAGGACCCCGATCGGTGGCCCTTCGTCGGTCATGCCGCCTCCCTCACTGCCTCGGCGATGCGCTCCGCGACCAGCGGAGCGGTGGAGAACCCGCTGCCGCCGCAGGCGGCGCGGGTCCACAGGCCCGGGGAGACCCGGGCCAGCAGCGGGCCGCCGGTGGCGGCGTCCGCGGTGTAGTGGCAGACCCGGACGCCCGCCACGGGGTAGCGCTCCAGGTCGGGCAGGACGCCCTCGGCGGCCAGCCGGTCCAGGTACGGGCGCTGGTCCTCGCCGCCGCTGTCGGTGTCCGCGACGGGGCGGCACACCGTGTCGGAGCTGAGCTTGAGCAGGGTGCCCGCGCCGGGCGGCAGCACCCAGCCGCGGCCCTCGCGGCCGAGGCCGCCCGCGGTGGGGGCGGTGTCCCAGCGGTCGCCGCCGGCCGGCCGGCCCAGGTAGAGCATGGTCTGCCGGTACAGGGTGACGGGGCTGTCGGCGAGCCGGCGCGTCCACGGGCCGCCGGCCAGCAGGGCCAGGTCGCCGCGGAGCACCTCGCCGGTGTCCAGCACGATCCGCCCGGAGCCGGTGAACACCGAGCGGACGGTGCTGTGCGGGCGCAGCGCCACCCCCGGCCGGGCGGTCAGCCAGCGGACGGCGGCGCGCAGCACCCGGTCGGCGAGCAGCACGCCGCCGGTGCGCTCGCGCACCCCGACGGTGCCGGGCGGCAGGCCCAGCGGCGGGAGGTCGACCGGCGCGGGCAGGTCGACCGGGACGCCCGCCCGCCCGGCCGCGGCGAGCAGTTCGTCGAGGCGGTCCGCGGGGTGGGCGGTCAGGACCCCGACCCGGCGGTACAGCGCGGTGCCGAGCAGGGTCTCCAGCTCCTCCCAGTGGCGGTGCGCGGCGAGCCGGCGGGCGGTGCCGTCGGGGTCGCCGGGCAGCAGGGTGCGCAGGGCGCGGTGCTGGTCGTGCGAGGTGGCGTCGGGGTTGGGCAGCGGGCCGCGCTCCAGCACGGTGACCCGGTGCCCGGCCCGGGCGCAGGCGACGGCGGTGAGCAGCCCGGTGACGCCCGCGCCGACCACCAGCACGTGGGCGGCGGCGCTGCCGGTGGTGCCGCCGTCCGCGCTGCCCGCGCTGCCGGTGGTGCCGCCGTCCGCCCGGGCGGTGCCGCCCGTCCCGCCGGTGGTGCCGCTGTCCGCCCGGGCGGCGGCGGTGCTCACCGTCCGCCGCCGCGCACGCGGGTCGCCAGCCGGGGCAGGGCGCGGGGCAGGGCGGTGGTGGCGGTCGGTTCGGCGGGGATGGCGGGGTCGGGCAGGGCCTCGGCCCCGAGGTCGACCAGCAGCGGGGCGGCGCAGCGCAGGAACAGGTCGAGTTCGTGCCAGAAGTCGCCCGCGTCCGCGTCGGTGACCTCCCAGCGGTCGAGCCGGCCGAGCTGTTCGGTGAGGGTGAACGCGGCGGCGCTGAGGCTGAAGCGGCGCGGGCGCAGGGCGGCCGCGAAGCGTTCGGCGATCAGGGCGGCGGCGTGCCGGGAGCGGTCGCTGACCGGCAGCGGGCCGCGGTCGAGGTACGCCTCGGCCTTGGCGGCGACCCGGTTCCACGGTTCGACCAGGCGCTGGCCGCAGACCCGGTCCATGGCGGCGCGGGTGAAGTTGGTGCGCTGGAAGTCCGGTCCGGTGACGGCCAGGTAGTAGCGGGCCAGGTCGCGCGGGACTTCGGCGGTGAGCTGGCGTCCGGTGACGACGTGGCCGCGGCTGGTGGAGAACTTGTCGCTGTCGAGCTCGTAGAACTCGTTGGTGACGAAGTGCGCGGGCAGGGCGAGGCCGCCGAGGGCCAGCAGCATGGCGGTGCCGGCCAGCGCGAAGGCGAAGCTGGCGTCGGAGCCGAAGAAGTAGACCACTTCGGGTCCGGCCTCCAACGCCCAGTGCCGTTCCTCGTCGCCGGGCACCTCGCCGCGCGACTCGGCGGCCAGTGCGATGGCGTGCAGGCTCCAGGCGACCGTCTCGGTGTCGGAGTACAGCACCTGGCCGGGGGTCTCGGCGAACGGGGCGGGGATGCCCCAGTCGATCGGCAGGGTGATCGGGTAGTCGGGCAGCCGGCGGGCCATCAGCTCCTCGACCAGTTGGGCGAGCCGGGGCCGCATGGTGGGGGCGAGCCGGGCGAAGTGGCTGGCGAGGGCGGCCCGGTGCTCCTCCAGCGGCAGGACCAGGACCTCCTTCTCCCGCAGTTCGACCGGGAGTTCGGGGTGCCGGGTGGAGCGCGGGCCGAGCAGTTCGCCGGAGGCGATCCAGTGGCCGCAGTTCTCGCACAGCCCGGCGCAGCCCTCGGCCAGGCAGACCGGGCAGCCGCCGCGGACGTAGGCGTCGGTGAGGTACTCGCCGGTGGCCGGCAGGTACGGGAAGCGCACCTTGCGCAGCCGCAGGTGCCCCTCGCCGTGCAGCCGCTCGAAGAAGGTGCGGACGGTCTTCAGGTAGCGCTCGTCGAAGCGGACGAAGCCGTCGGGGACGATGCCGGCCGCGGCCAGGGTGGCCTCGACCTGTTCGGCGGCGCGCAGCCGCAGTTCCTCGGGGGCCTCGCCGAGCCGGCGGGCGGTGGTGACGATGTAGTTCTGGGTGAAGTGGACGCCGGTGCCGAACAGGCTGTCGCGGCCGGTGGCGCGGGCGTAGCGGGCGCAGACGTCGGCGGAGAGGAACGGCCCGGCCAGGTGGCCCAGGTGCAGGTCACCGTTGGCGGTGGGGCCGGGGGCGATCACCAGCAGCGCGGCCATCAGCGGGCACCGGCCGGGGCGAGGCCGTGGCGCTCCAGCAGGTCGCCGGTGATGTCGCGGGCCCGGTGGGCGAGCACGCTGATCAGCGAGTCGGCGATGCCGTGGGTGGCCTCGTTGACGCCCTGGAGGTAGAGCGCGGCGTCGGTGCCGGTGCCCAGGTCGACCCGGTAGTCGCGGCTGACGGTGACATCGGACAGGCCGGTCTTCCCGGTCAGCTCCCGGACCAGGGACGGCATCCGGCTGTCGTAGCCGGTGCCGAGCAGGACCAGGTCGCAGCGGAGTTCGGTGACCTTGCCGGTGCGCCGGTCGCGCAGGTCGAGGACCACCTCGCCGTCCTCCTCGCGGGCGGCGAGCACCTCGGTCATCGCCCGGACCTCGGCCCGGCCGGTGCCGATCATCTTCTCCCGGTAGAGCAGCATGTACAGCTCGTCCAGGAACGGCGGGGCGAGGGCCGCGTAGTTGGTGAACCGCATCTCGTCGAGGAGCTGGGCGCGGGTCTCGGCGGGGGCGTCGAAGAACTCGTCGACGAAGGACGGGTAGAACAGCTCATTGACGAACTTGCTGGTCTGGTAGTTCTGCAGGCCGATCGAGCGGACCAGCATGGTGACGGTGGAGTTCGGCAGGTTCTCGTACAGCGCCATGAACATCTCGGCGGCGCTCTGCGCGCCGCCGACCACCACGGTGCGCAGCGGGGCGTCCTTGTCGACGGCGTTGATCCGGCTGCGGAAGCGGGCGCTGTGGATGAGCTTCTCGGCGGGCAGGTCGGCGAAGACCTCCGGGATGTGCATGTCGCGCCCGGCGCCGACGACCAGGTCGCGGCAGCGGACGGTGTCGCCGTCGGCGAGGGTGACCTGCCAGCCGATCAGCCGGCCGTCGGCGTCGTGGCGCGGCTCGGTGGCGGTGACCCGGGCGTCGTAGCGGATGCGCACCTTCTCCAGCGAGCGGGCCACCCACTGGAGGTAGTCGGAGAACTCCCAGCGGTGCGGGTGGAAGGTGCCCAGGTTGATGAACTGGTCGAGCCGGTCGTGCTGGTGCAGGAAGTTGAGGAACGAGAAGCGGCTGCGCGGGTCGCGCAGCGTCACCAGGTCCTTCAGGAAGGACACCTGGCTGCGGGCCCAGGGCATCAGCAGGTCGCGCTGCCACTTGATGTCCGGGGCCTGCTCCAGCAGCAGGGTGCGCTCGGCCAGTTCGGCCGATCCGCTCTCCTCGATCGCGGCGGCGAGGGCCAGGTTCGCCGGGCCGGCGCCGATCGCCAGTACGCCCACCTCTAGGTCAGCCACATTCTCCCCCTCGGGAATTCGGTCGAACTCGGTTGAACTCGGTTTCGTCCAGGGCCGGTTGTCGTGTCGGCAGCGCGGCGTCGTCGTGTCGGCATCGCGGCGTGGTCGCGGCGTCGTCGCGTCGAGGAATCTAGGAAGCCGGGCTTCCCGGGGGGTAGGGCGCGTTTCCCGGCGGCGGGGGAAATTCCGGACGGGAACGCCGGAGGGGCCCCGGGGGAGCTTCCCCCGGGGCCCCTCCGGCGTTCCCTACTTGCGGGTGATGCGCAGCACGCCGGTCTCGGTGCCCTGGTAGAGGGTGCCGTCGGGCGCGGTGGTGCCGGTCATCTGGAGCGGGTTGTACAGCAGTCCGATGCCGAAGGCGGTGCTGGTGAGCTTGGCGCCGGTGGCCGGGTCGATCACGGCGTGCGCGTAGGTGGCGAAGGTCTGCGCGCCGATCGAGTCGGTCGGGCCGCTGACGGTGGCGGTGTAGATCAGGTTGTCGCCGAGCGAGAGCCGGGGCAGCGCCGCCGACTTGACGTCGCTCTCCCAGACGGTGGCGCAGCCGGTGCCGCTCCCGTTCAGGTCGATCCGGGCCAGGCCGCCCTGGTAGGAGGCCGAGGACGGGACGCTGGCGGGCGCGCCCTCGGGCAGCGCCGGGTACGGGTAGCCGTAGGTGTTGGTGACGAACACGCTGCGGCCGGAGGCGATCACCGCGTCCTCGGTGCCGCTGGCGGCCCACTTGGTGAGCACTGGCGTGGTGCAGACCGGCGCCGGTCCGGCGTCGACCCTGTAGACCAGCAGGTTCTCGTGCGGGGCGGCGTTGTCGGTGAGGGCGACGTACTCGGTGCCGTCGCCGGGACCGAAGAAGCTGGGCGTGGCGCCGGTGCCCCAGCTGAGCTGGCCGGGCTTGCGGCCGGGGCCGCGGTCGTAGGGGGCGCGCCACTGCACGACGGGCGTGCCGTCGGCGGCCTGGCCGAGCAGGTAGAGGGCGTGGTCGGTGGCGACGGCGGTGTGGCCGGGGACGGTGGAGATGCTGTTGGCGACGCCCTCGCCGGTGGCCAGGGTGCGCACCGCGCCGGTGGCGGTGTCGGCGGTGCCGATCACGCCGCCGCCTGTGGCGAACCACACCCTGCCGTCCCAGCCGGGGCTGAGGCCGACGATGTTGTCGCCGGACGGGACGGCGCCGGCCAGCGGGGTGCTCTGGTCGACGGTCAACTGCCAGCCGCTGCCCGCCCGGTGGTGGCCGATCCGGAGCAGGTTGTCGTTGCCGTCGACTCCCACCAGCCGGTCGTCCTGGTCCAGGTAGGCGTACACGCCGCCGAACAGCGCGCCCTTGGGCAGCTCCAGCGAGGCGAGGTCCTTGCCGCTGGCCGGGTCGAGCAGGTGCACGGTCGGGGTCTGGCCGAAGATCGTGGTGCAGAGCGCGACGGGGTAGCCGTCCCGGCCGACGGTGACGGTCGGGCAGGCCGAGGCGAGCGCGGTGCGGCTCCAGTTGACGGCGCCGGTGCCGGGCCCGGCGTACGGGGTGGTGTCGCTGGACGCCGAGTCGCCGTGCATGCCGGCGTTGCCGTTCGGGGCGGTCGCCGGGTTCTGCGGCGGCAGCGGCCCGAAGGCGGTGGCGGCGAGCGCGGCGGCCAGGGCGAGGGCGGGGAGCAGCAGTCGTGAGCGCATGGCAGGTCCTTGTTCCGGGAGTCGGACGTGTTCCGCCGGGAGCGGAAGGGGAGGACGCCGAACGGCACCGGGGCAGGAAGGCGCGGAGCCGCTCGGCGGAGTGCGTGAGCGGCCCTCGGCAGGAGGGAGGGGAACGGGCCGCGTCAGCCGACGCGGCGACACCCCGTCGTGGTGGCACGGCCATGGTCGACATGGCGGCGGCTCACCAGCAGGGTCATGTCAGGCACCCTAGCGCCGGCACCCCGCCCCCCGCCGCCCCCGTCCCACCCCTCGGACGGCCCCGTCCCCCGCCTCCCGTCCCGGTGCTTCCCGACATTCGGTCGGAAACCGGACCGCTCGCGCGGCGCTAACATACCGTCAGAGTGAGCGTTCCCGACGGGAGTTGACGATGGTCGAACTGGTGGTGGGGTCGCGCGCCAGCCAGCTGGCGCGGGCCCAGGTCAAGGAGTTCCTCGCCCCGCTGCGCGAGCGCTTCCCGGACGTCGTGTTCCGCCACCGGGTGATCCTGGAGGACGGCGACCTCGACCGGAAGTCCGACCTGCGCGCGGTCTCCGAACGCGGCGGCGGCGCCGCGTTCGCCGGACGGCAGGCCGCCGCCCTGCTCGGCGGCGAGGTCGACGTGGTCGTCCACTCCCTCAAGGACCTGCCCACCGCCGACCCCGACGGCCTGGTGCTGCTCCCCTCCCCGCCGCGCGCCGACGTCCGGGACGCCCTGTGCGGGGCCGCCCTCGCCGGCCTCCCGGCCGGTGCCCGGGTCGGCACCTCCGCCGCCCGCCGGATCGCCCAACTCCTGCACGTGCGGCCCGACCTGGCCCCCGAGCGGATCCGCGGCAACGTCCCGACCCGGCTGGCCCGGCTGCGCACCCTGGACGCGGTCGTCGTGGCCGCGGCCGGCCTGCACCGGCTCGGCCGCGCCGGGGAGGCCGCCGAGTTCCTCCCGCTCGACCGCTTCCCGCCCAGCCCCGGGCAGGGCGCCCTCGGCATCCAGGTCCGCGCCGACGACGCCGGGACCCGCGAACTGCTCGCCGGCACCGGCGACCCCGGCACCGACGCCGAGGTCCGCGCCGAACGCGCCATGCTCGCCGAACTCCACGGCGGCTGCTCCGTCCCGGTCGGCGCCCTCGCCACCACCGCCGACGGCATCCTCACCCTGCACGGCCAGATCACCTCCCCCTGCGGCACCCGGCAGATCGAGGCCCGCCTCTCCGGCACCCCCGTCGGCCCCGAGAAGCTCGGCCGCGCGGTGGCCGGCCTGCTCCTCGACCAGGACGCCGAGACCCTGCTGCGCGGACCGCGCCCGCGCCCGCTCGCCTGAACGGGCGCCGGAACGCACCGACCGATTGCCGCCAGCGCCCGGCGCCCGCCCGGACGAAGCTCGACGCCATGGACAGCAACCGACTCGAAGGACACGTCGCCCTGGTGACCGGCGGCAGCCGGGGCATCGGCGCCGCCATCGCGCTGCGGCTCGCCGCGGAGGGCGCCGACGTCGCCCTGACCTACCGCCAGGACACCGAACGGGCCGAACAGGTGGCCCGGGAGATCGAGGGACTGGGCCGCCGGGCCCTGGCGATCCGGGCCGACAGCGCGGACGAGGCGGCCCTGACCGGCGCGGTGGCCCGCACCGTGCGCACGCTCGGCCGGCTGGACGTGCTGGTCGGCAACGCGGCCGCCTTCCCCACCGGCCCGCTGGACGGGGTCGGCACGGCGCAGCTCGACGCCGTCCTGGCCGTCAACGTCCGCGCCCCGTTTCTGCTGGCCCGGGCCGCCGCGGCGCACCTGCCGGCGGGCGGCCGGATCATCGGCATCGGCAGCAACATCGCCGACCGGGTCCCCTTCCCCGGCCTCGCCCTGTACGCGATGACCAAGACCGCCCTGGTCGGCCTGACCAAGGGCCTGGCCCGCGAACTCGGCCCGCGCGGCATCACCGTCAACCTGGTCCACCCCGGCCCGACCGACACCGACGCCAACCCCGCCGACGGCCCCGGCGCCAGCGCGATCAGCGGCCTCACCGCCCTCGGCCGCTACGCCGCCCCCGCCGAGATCGCCGCCACCGTCGCCCACCTGGCCGGGCCCGACGCCGGGTACGTCACCGGCGCGGTGATCGCGGTGGACGGCGGTTTCTCGGCCTGACCGCCCCGGCGCGGAGCGGGCGGTCCGATGCGGGCGGCCCAGCGCGGAGCGGGCGGCCCGGCGCGGTCAGAGCACCAGGTCGTCGTGCTCGTCGAAGATCCAGCCGTCCTCGTACAGCACCTCGAACAGGTGGCCGTCGGGGTCGGTGAAGTACCCGCTGTGTCCCCAGGGGTTCGGGCCGGCCGGGCGGGTGACGGCGGCGCCCAGCTCGGCGGCCCGGGCCATGACCCGGTACACCTCGTCGGCGCTGCGGGCCACGTACGCCAGGGCGAAACCGGCGAAGCCGCCCGGCCCCCGGTCGGGCAGCCCGGCGTCGGCCGCGAAGTCCGCCCGGGACTGGAACCCGACCGCGACGCCGCCCAGTTCGAACAGCGCGAACCCGTCCGAGCCCGCCGCGGACCGCCGCCAGCCCAGCTCCTGGTAGAACGCCACCGAGGCGGCGACGTCGCGCACCCCGAGCAGGATCAGGTTGAGTCGCTGTCGCACTGTCTTCCTCCGGTGGCCGTGTCCGGCGCGCCATCCTGCCACCCGCCGCCGACAGCCCCGCCCGGCGCCCGCGGGCTCAACCGCGCAGCCCGCCCCCGAGCAGCAGCAGGCCGAGCGCCAGCGCCGCCGCCGCGATCACCGCCAGGAAGGGGGCGCGGCTGCGGGGCGGGGCGAGCAGGGTGGCCAGGGCGGGCGGGGCGGTGACGGCGAGGGCGGGCCAGCCGGGGGCGAGCAGCAGGGCGGCGGCGGTCGCGGCGAGGACGGCGACGGCCGCCGAGGCGCGGCGGCCCATCCGCTGGGGCAGGCCGCGGATGCCGGCGGCGCGGTCCGCGACCAGGTCGGGCAGCACGTTGGCGAAGTGCCCGGCGACACCGAGCAGCGCGCCCGCACCGAGCACCCCGGGGGCGGGCCACGGCCGTCCGGGCAGGGCGAGCGTCACGAACGCCGGCAGCAGCGCGAAGGCCACCGCGTACGGGAGCCAGGACCAGACGGTCGCCTTCAGCCGCAGGTTGTACGCCCAGCCCGCGGCCACCGCCGCCAGGTGGACCGCCGCCGCGGCCACCCCGCAGGCCGCCGAGAGCAGCACGCAGCAGACCACCGCCCAGCGGGTGGCCCCGGCGACCTGCCCCGCCGTCACCTCCGCCGCGGCGAGCGGCTTGTCGGGCCGCCCCGCGTCCGCGTCCCGCCGCCGGTCGATCAGGTCGTTGCTCCAGCCGATCGACAGCTGCCCGGCGGCGACCGCACCGGCGGTGAGCACCGTGCCGAGCGCGCCGCGCCCGGCCTCCGCGGCCATCGCGGCGGCCAGGGCGGTCACGGCGGCGGAGGGCGCGGGGTGGCAGGCGCGCAGCAGCGCCCCCATCCGGGCCCGGGACACCACCGCTGCGCTGCTCACACCGGCCAGGCTAGGCGGTGCGCGGCGGATCGCCGCCGAGGACATGAGCGAATCGTCAAGATCCGCCCTGGGAAAGGCGGTTCACCCGCCCGGCGCGGCCCGGCGGATGACACACTCCCCCGGCCCGTCCACGGCCGCCCGAGCCCGCTCAGGCCCGCCCGCGGAAGGAGGACCCGGCGGCGCGGAGCCCCGGCCCCGGCGCTGCCCCGCCGACCGCCCGGCTGCTGCCGCCACCGCCACCGCCACCGCTGCCGCTGCCGCGCCGCGCCCGGCGGGCGGGCGGGCGGCCGGTGACCGGGCGGCGGCCCCGGGTGCGGGTCGTCGGTGCGGTGCTGCTGACGCTCCGGCCGCACCCGCCCGTCGGCACGCACCACCCGCCGGCCCGCTCCCCCCTCGCCCCACGGCTCCGTCGTCCCCGCCCGCGGGTTGGTCCCGCCGGCAGTGGCGGCCCGCGACCGGGCCCCGGAGTTGACGCTCCGTCACCGACCGGGACGCGCCCGGCCGGGCGAATTGCCCGGTTCTCTCCGGATCTTCCCTATTCTGGGCCGGTGACGCGGATCGCGGCTGTGCACGGAGTGCTCCCGGCCCACCGCTACGGGCAGCGGGAGTTGGCCGGAGCGGTGGCGGCGCTGCGCCCGGGCGCCGGGCAGGCGGGGGCGTTGGCGGAGCGGTTCTTCGCGGGGTCGGGGGTGGAGTTCCGGCACCTGGCGTTCCCGCTGGAGCGCTACCCGGAGCTGGGCGGTTTCGGCCGGGCCAACGACGCCTGGCTGACGGCCGCCGCCGAACTCGCCGAGCGGGCCGCCGCGCAGGCCCTGGACGAGGCCGAAATCCCCTCCCAGCGGGTCGACTTCGTGGTCTCCACCACGGTCACGGGCATCGCGGTCCCGTCCCTGGAGGCCCGGTTGGCGTCCCGGCTGGGGCTGCGCGAGGACGTCCGGCGGCTGCCGCTGTTCGGGCTGGGCTGCGCGGGCGGGGCGGCGGGGGTCGCGGCGGTGGACGACCTGCTGGCGGGCCGTCCGGACGGGGTGGCGCTGCTGCTGGCCACCGAGCTGTGCTCGCTGACGCTCCGGCGCGCCGACACCTCGGCGGCGAACCTGCTGGCCACGGCCCTGTTCGGGGACGGCGCGGGCGCGCTGGTCGCGGTCGGCGACGCGGCCGGTGCCGCGCTCGGCTGCGCGGGGCCCGAGGTGGTGGCGACCCGCAGCCGGCTGTACCCGGGCACCGAGCGGCTGCTCGGCTGGGAGGTCGGCGACTCCGGGTTCGGCATCCTGCTGGGCGCCGAACTCCCCGAGCTGGTACGGCTGCACGTGGGCGAGGAGGTGGCGTCCTTCCTGGCCGCGCACGACCTCAAGCCGGGCGATGTGACGGCCTGGATCTGCCACCCGGGCGGCCCCCGGGTGCTGGACGTGCTGGAGGAGGAACTCGGCCTGCCCGCCACCGCGCTGGCCCCGAGCCGGGCCTCGCTGGCGCGCTGCGGCAACCTCTCCTCGGCGTCCGTGCTGCACATCCTGCGGGACGTGCTCGCGGCCGGCCCGCCGCCGCCCGGCTCGTACGGGCTGATGCTGGCGCTCGGGCCCGGCTTCGCCTCCGAACTCGTCCTCCTGCGCTGGTAGTCGAAGATGATCCCCTACACCGTCCTGATCGCGCTGGTCGCCGTGGAGCGGCTGGCGGAACTGCTGGTCGCCCGCCGCAACGCCGTCTGGAGCCTGGCCCGGGGCGGCGTCGAGTACGGGCGGGGGCACTACCCGGCGATGGTGGTGCTGCACACCGCGCTGCTGGCCGGCTGCCTGCTCGAAGTCCGGTACGCGGGGCGGCCGTTCCTGCCCGCGCTGGGCTGGCCGATGCTGGCGCTGGCGCTGGGCGCGCAGGGGCTGCGCTGGTGGTGCATCCGGACGCTGGGGCCGCGCTGGAACACCCGGGTGATCGTGGTGCCGGGCCTGCCGCTGGTCTCCGGCGGCCCGTACCGGTGGCTGCGGCACCCCAACTACCTGGCGGTGGTGGTCGAGGGCTTCGCGCTGCCGCTGGTGCACACCGCGTGGGCCACCGCGCTCTGCTTCACGGTGCTGGACGCCTGGCTGCTGGCCACCCGGCTGCGCTGCGAGGACGCCGCGCTGACCCGCTGCCGGGTGGCCGGGTGATCGACCTGCTGGTGGTCGGCGGCGGCCCGGCCGGGCTGGCCACCGCGATCCACGCCGCCCGCGCGGGGCTGGCCACCACCGTCCTGGAGCCGCGGCCGACGCCGATCGACAAGGCGTGCGGCGAGGGCCTGATGCCGGGCGCGGTGCGGGCCCTGGAGCGGCTGGGCGTCGAGGTCGGGGGCCGCCCGTTCGCGGGCATCCGCTACCTGTCCGCGGACGGCGCCCGCACCGCCGAGGCCCGCTTCCGCACCGGGCACGGCCTGGGCGTGCGCCGCACCGCCCTGCACGCCGCGCTCGCCGCCCGCGCCGAACAGCTCGGCGTCCACCGCCGCACCGCCCGGGCCGACGGCCTGCGGCTGGGCCAAGACTCGATCACCGTCGGCGAGTTGACCGCCCGCCACCTGGTCGCGGCGGACGGCCTGCACTCCCCCGTCCGCCGCGCGCTCGGCCTGCACCTGCCCGCCCCCGGTCGGCACCCGGCCAGGTACGGGCAGCGGCGGCACTTCGCGGTCCGGCCGTGGAGCGACCTGGTCGAGGTGCACTGGTCGCGGCACGCCGAGGCGTACGTCACGCCGGTCGCGGACGGGACGGTCGGGGTCGCCGTGCTCGGCACCGCCCGCCTCCCGTTCGACCGCCAACTCGCCTCCTTCCCGGCCCTGCTGGACCGCCTCGGCGACGCCCCGGCCGGCCCGGTCCGGGGCGCGGGCCCCCTGCGGCAGCGGGCCGGGGCCCGGGTGCACGGCCGGGTCCTGCTGGTCGGCGACGCGGCCGGCTACCTGGACGCCCTGACCGGCGAGGGCGTCGCCCTCGCCCTGGCCTCCGCCGAGGCCGCCGTCCGCTGCCTCACCACCGGCCGCCCCGCCGCCTACGAACGCGCCTGGCACCGCGCCACCCGCCCCTACCGCTTCCTCACCTCCGCCCTCCTGACCACCCGCCACCACCCCTGGCTGGGCCCCCGCATCGTCCCCCTCGCCGCCACCCTCCCCCCGCTCTTCCGCACCGCCGTCAACCTCCTGGCCCGCTGACCCGGACCGGGCCGACGGGTCGGGCGGCCTGCCCGGGGAACCGCCCTTCGCACCGGACCGGCGACGCGGGGTGACGCCGACGGGCCGTTGGGCGGGGGGCGCGGGACACTGGGGGTATGAGCGAGTCCGGAGACATATTCCGCCCGCCGGTCGTGGTCCGCCCGCCGACCCGCGGGGTGCGGTCGTACCGGCGGGTGGAGATCTACGGGCGGACGGTGGGGCGGGCGACCGGGCCGGAGGAGGTGGTGGAGCTGATCCGGCGGGCGGGGGTCGCGGAGCCGGACCTGGACGATCCGGACCTGGTGGGGTGGCGAGGCGGGGACCGGACGGTGTGGGGGCGGGCGGTGTGAGGCGGTCGTGGCGGGTCAGGGGGCGGGGAGGGCGCGGAGGTAGGCGCGGACCGCTCCGGAGGTCTCGTCGGGGCGGCCGATAACCAGCAGGTCCGGCCCCGGTGCGGTTCCGTGCAGGGGGCGGTAGACGAGGCCGGGCAGGGTGATCCGTTCGGTGGCGGCGGGGACGAGGGCCACGCCGGCGCCGGCCGAGGCGAGGGCGAGGACACCGAGGGTGCTGCCGACCACCCGGACCCGGGCGCGGTCCTGCTCGGCGGCGGGCCGGATCCGGGACAGGACGGTCTCGTCCTCCTCGCGGCCGGCGAAGACGATGAGGTCGTGGGCGGCCAGCGCGGCGGCGGTGACCGTGGCGGCGGAGGCCAGTTCGTGGTCGGAGCGCAGGGCGACGGAGAGCGGGGTGGGCGCGCGGCGGACGACCCGCAGGCCGTCGGCGTCGCCGAGGGCGAGGTCGGGGCAGTAGCCGAGGTCGAGCGTGCCGTCGCGCACCGCCTGGACCTGGGCGGCGGGCGGGAGCTCGGTCAGGGCGAGTCCGACCCGGGGGTGGGCCAGCCGGAAGCCGTGCAGGTCGTCGGGGAGGACGCCCTGGAGGACGGCGACGCCGGAGAAGCCGATCCGCACCGTCCCGGTCTCGCCGCGCACGGACTGCCGGGCGGTCCGCAGGGCCCGGTCGGCCTGGGCCAGGGTGCGGCGGGCCGCGGGGAGCAGCAGTTCGCCGGCCTCGGTGAGTTCGACGCTCCGGCTGGTCCTGGTGAACAGCCGCCCGCCCACCTCGCGCTCCAGGGCCTGCACCTGAGCGCTGAGGGTGGACTGGGTGACGTTCAGCCGGGCGGCGGCCCGGCCGAAGTGCCGCTCGTCGGCGACGGCGACGAAGTAGCGCAGGTGCCGCAGTTCCACGGCCCGCCCTCCCGTCCATCGTCCGCGGCGATCGTTCGATCGTATCTTTCGGTTGGATCTATCGCTCTCCGGAGCGAAGACTGGACGCGTGAACGCGACACTCCAGGACCGACAGGACATCGCCGACCTCATGACCGGGTGGATCCACCGCGACCTGGGCGACTGGGAGCGGCTGAAGGACCTCTTCCACCCCGACGGCCGGATCGAGATCACCTGGTTCGAGGGGCCGGCGCACGAGTTCGTCGACGCCTCCGCCCGGATGGGGGCCTCCGCCTTCCGCACCAAGCACCTGATCACCGCGCCCGTGGTGGCCTTCTCCGCGGACGGCACCCGCGCCGTCAGCGAGACCAACGCCGTCATCATCGGCGAGAACACCGACCTCCGGCTCGGCTGCGAGGGCCACAACCGGTTCGTCGACCGCCTGGAGAAGCGGGACGGGGTGTGGCGGATCAGCGACCGCAAGAGCGTCTACGACTTCGCCTCGTTCACCTTCCCGGCCGGCCCCGTCGACATCGACCCGCGGGCGGTCGACCGGCACCCGCGGGAGTACGCGGCCCTCGCCTACCTGCTGGAGGCCACCGGCTACCCGGTGGGCCGGGTCTTCGCGACCCGGGGCAGCGAGCTGGAGCGCGACCTCAAGGAGTCCGCGACCGCCTGGCTGCACGAGCGGACGGACGGCTGACGACCCGCCCGCCGCGCGCCACCGATCGCCACCGCGCGGGCCAGCGCGCACGAGGGACGCCGGACGACACGATCGGACCGCCCACCGTCGAGGTGGGCCCGGACCGCGCTGCCGGTGCCGGTGCCGGTGTCGCCGGTTCCGGCCGACCGGGTGGTCACGGACGCCCCCTCGGACGAGTGGTCCCCCTCCGGTGTCCACCCGCCCGGGCGAGGGGCGGATCGGGCGCGGGGGCAGGCGGGGAACGGGCCCGGGGTGGGCCTTCCGGGGCAACGGGGTCCCCCCTGGTGCGGAGCGGCCCGGCTCTGGAGTGGCCGGGCGGCGGTCGGCGGGAGTGGATGGTCTCCAGTGCCGCGCCGTCCCCTGGAGCCCCGATGCCCCGTACCCGCCGTGCTGCCGCCGCCCCGCTGTCCCGCACCCGCCCCGCCTGCCGCAGGTGCCGCACCCGCCGGGCCGCCGTGGCCGTGGTGCTGTCGCTGTCCGTCCTCTCGGCCGCGGGGTGCTCGGCGTCCTCGGACCCGAGCGCCCCGCCGGCCGCCGAGTCCTCGCCCGCCACCGCGGCGCCGGTCGCCGACGCGGGTCCGTCGGTGTCGGCGTTCGCCACCACGGTGGGCACCCGGGTGGCACTGGCCCGGGTGGGCAGCCTGGGCCCGCTCCTGGTGGACGACCAGGGCCGCACCCTGTACCTGTACGGCGCCGACACCTCGGTGCACGCGACCTGCCTGGACGAGTGCGCGAAGTCCTGGCCGCCGGTGACCACCCCGGGTTTCCCGTCGGCCGGGCCCGGCGTGGACGACGGGCTGCTGGGCGCGGCGGCGCTGCCGGACGGGACGGCCCAGGTGCTGTACAAGGGCCACCCGCTGTACCGCTACACCGGCGACCACGGGCCGGGCGAGACCGCCGGGCACACGGTGGCGGGGCCGCAGGGCCCCTTCTACGCCGTCACCTCGCTGGGCGACCCGGTCGGCGTCGACATCGCCGCGCTGCGCGGCGCGGGGGGCGCGGTCCCGAGCCCGGGCGCGAGCGCGAGTGTCAGCACGGGGGCCGCCACCGGCGCGGGGGCCACGCCCGCACCGGACGCGACCACCGACCCGACGGCGTCCCCGACGACGCCCCAGGCGGACCCCGGCACCCAGACCCCGGCTGCGCAGACCCCGGCCACCCAGACACCCGCCACCCAGACACCCGCACTGGCCACCCAGGCCCCGGCCGACGGCTCGGGGGCCGCCCCCGCCGGTGGCGATCCGGCCGGTGGCGGCGCCCCGGTGGGCGGGGCGGGGTCGCAGCCGGGCTGAGCCCACGGTCGCGGAACGCCCGCCCGGGACGCCGTTCCGGGCGGGCGTTCCGCGACCGGCCCTGCGGCCGTCCCCGCAACCGACCCCCGCAGCCGTCCCCGCGATCGCGTCCGTGGCCGGTTCCGTGGTCGCTCGTTGACAAGTGTCGTCGCCGGACCGATCCTAAGCAAGCGCTTAGTCAGTACGTCCCGACCCCTGCGAGGTGCCCCGATGACCACCGCTGCTCCGCCCGGACTAGACCTGGAGAGGCTGCGCGCCCACCTGGACACCGCGCTGCCGGCGCCCGTCGCGGGGCCGCTCACGGCGCGGCTGTTCGAGGGCGGGCGGTCCAACCTGACGTACCTGGTCGAGGACGGTGCCTCCCGCTGGGTGCTGCGCCGTCCGCCGCTCGGGCACGTGCTGGCCACCGCGCACGACATGGCCCGCGAGTACCGGGTGCTGGGCGCGCTGGCCGGGACGGCGGTGCCGGTGCCGCGGCCGGTGCTGCTGGTCGAGGACACCGGGGTGATCGGCGCGCCGTTCTACCTGATGGAGTACGTGCCCGGCACCGCGCACCGGGACGCGAAGGCGCTGGCCACGCTCGGCGAGGACCGGGTGCACGCCCTGGGCGTGCGGCTGGTGGAGACCCTGGTCGCCCTGCACGCGCTGGACCCGGAGGCCGCGGGCCTGGCCGGCTTCGGCCGTCCCGAGGGCTTCCTGGAGCGCCAACTGCGGCGCTGGGGGAAGCAGTTGGACGCCTCCCGGAGCCGCGAGGTGCCGGGCGCGGACGAGCTGCACCGCCGCCTCGGCGAGACCCTGCCGGTCTCCCCCGCCCCGGCGCTGGTGCACGGCGACTACCGGCTGGACAACGTCCTGGTGGACGGCGAGGACCGGATCACCGCCGTCCTGGACTGGGAGATGTCCACCGTCGGCGACCCGCTCACCGACCTGGGCCTGCTGGTGATGTACACCGAACTGGCCCGCCGCTTCGACGGGGTGCTCCCCGGCGCGGCCCTCGCCCCCGGCTTCCCGTCCACGGCCGAGCTGGTCCGCCGCTACGCGGAGGGCTCCGGCCGGGACGTCGCCGGGCTCGGCTGGTACGTCGCCTTCGCCTCGTTCAAGCTGGCGGTCGTGCTGGAGGGCATCCACTTCCGCTACACCCAGGGCGGCACCGTCGGCGCGGGCTTCGACCGGGTCGGCGAACTCGTGCCGCTGTTCGTGGAGTTCGGGCTCGAATCGCTGGAGGGCTGAGGAATGGATTTCGGGTACGACGCCAGGACGACCGAGCTGCTCGGCGAACTCGGCTCCTTCATGGACGAGTTCGTCTATCCCGCCGAACCGGTGCTGGCCGGGCAGCTCGACGACCCGGGGCGCGAGCCGTGGTCGATCCCGCCGGTGATCGGCGAGTTGCGGGCCGCCGCGAAGTCCCGCGGCCTGTGGAACCTGTTCCTGCCCGGGGAGCTGGGCGCCGGGCTGACCAACCTCCAGTACGCGCCGCTGGCCGAACTCACCGGCCGTTCCATCCTGTTGGCCCCGCCCGCGCTCAACTGCGCGGCCCCCGACACCGGCAACATGGAGCTGCTCGCCCAGTTCGGCTCCCCCGAGCAGCGGGAACGCTGGCTGCGACCGCTGCTCGACGGCACCACGCGCTCCGCCTTCGCGATGACCGAACCGGACGTGGCCTCCTCGGACGCCACCAACATCACCACCCGGATCGAGCGCGACGGCGACGAGTACGTCGTCAACGGCCGCAAGTGGTACATCACCGGGGCGATGAACCCGGACTGCGGGATCCTCATCGTGATGGGCAAGACCGACCCCGCCGCCGAGACCCGCCGCCAGCAGTCGATGGTCCTCGTCCCGCGCGACACCCCGGGCGTGCGGGTGCTGCGCGGCATGCGGGTGTTCGGCTACGAGGACACCGACCACGGCGGCCACGCCGAGATCCTGTTCGAGGACGTCCGCGTCCCCGCCGCGAACCTGATCGGCGAGGAGGGCGGCGGCTTCGCCATCGCCCAGGCCCGGCTCGGGCCCGGCCGCATCCACCACTGCATGCGCGCCCTCGGGATCGCCGAACGCGCCCTCGAACTCACCTGCCGCCGGGTCGGCTCCCGGGTCGCCTTCGGCCGTCCGCTCGCCGACCAGGGCGTCGTCCAGGACTGGATCGCCGAGGCCCGGGTCCGCATCGAGCAGGCCCGGTTGCTGGTCCTGAAGACCGCCTGGCTGATGGACACCGTCGGCAACCGCGGCGCCCACACCGAGATCCAGGCGATCAAGATCGCCGTCCCGTCCACCGTCGAGTGGATCCTCGACAAGGCCGTCCAGGCCCACGGCGCGGCCGGCGTCAGCCAGGACACCCCGCTCGCCCAGCTCTGGTCCGGCAACCGCACCCTGCGCCTGGCCGACGGCCCGGACGAGGTCCACAAGCGCTCGCTCGCCCGCCGCGAGCTGAGGAAGTACCGCTGAGCGCAGGGGAGTGGGAGACCCGCTGACGGGGCCCCTCCCCAGGGGTCCCGTCAGGGGACGATCGCGAGGCGGCCCGTGGTGGTGCCGGAGGCGACGTCGTGGACGGCGGTGGCGGCGGCGTCCAGCGGGAGGCGGGCGGAGACCAGCGGGCGGGGGGCCAGCGCGGTGAGCGCGGCGTGGCAGTCCCGGACGGCGGCGGGGTCCTCGGTGACGTAGCGGCCCCAGTGCAGGCCGAGCAGCGAGTAGTTCTTGACCAGGGCGTGGCCGAGGGCCGGGGCGGGGATCTCGCCGGAGGCGAAGCCGACCAGCACGATCCGGCCCTCGAAGGCGACGCACCGGGTGGAGCCGGTGAAGGCGGGGCCGCCGACCGGGTCGAAGACCACGTCCGCGCCGCGCCCGCCGGTGGCGTCCTTGACGGCGGCGACGAAGTCCCCGGCGCGGCGGTCGACGACCAGGTCGGCGCCCAGCTCGCTCGCCACCGCGGCCTTCTCCGGGCCGCCGACCACGGCGATGACGAACGCCCCGGCGGCCTTGCCGAGTTGGACGGCGGCGCTGCCGACGCCGCCCGCCGCGGCGTGCACCAGCAGGGTCTCGCCGGGGGCCAGGCGGGCGCGGCGGTGCAGGGCGAACCAGGCGGTCTGGTAGGCGATGTGGAAGGCGGCGGCCTCGGCGTCGTCCAGGTGGCCGGGGGCGGGCAGCGCGGTGGCGGCGTTCATCAGGGCCTGCTCGGCGAACGCCCCGGCGGGCAGCTCGGCGGTGCCGATCAGGCGTTCGCCGGTGCGCGGGCCCTCGGCGACCTCGCCGCAGAGTTCCACGCCGGGGGTGAACGGCAGTGGCGGGCGGACCTGGTAGAGCCCGGCGGCCATCAGCGCGTCGGGGAAGTTGACGGCCGCGGCCCGGACCCTGACCAGGAGCTGGCCGGGGCCGGGGACGGGCGGGTCGGCGTCCTCGACCAGCTTCATCACGTCGCGGGGCGCGCCGAGTTCGGTGATCTGCCAGGCTCGCATCAGTTCTCCCGGAGGGTCTCGATCTGCTGCTGGAGCCGGTTCATGCCGTGCAGCCAGCGGTCGGGGGTGGTGGCGCGGGCCGCGTAGTGGTCGGCGGTCTCCGGGTGCGGCAGGATCAGGAACTCCCCGGCCGCCATGCCGCGCAGGGCCGCCGCGGCGGCCTCGGCGGGTTCGATCGCGGTGGGTTCGAGCAGCACCTTCCCGTGGGTGCCGGTGCCGTCCAGCATCCGGGTGCGCACCCCCTGCGGGCAGAGCGCGTGCACCCGGACGCCGCGGTGCCGGTAGGTCGCGGACAGCCACTCGGCGTAGGCCAGCGCGCCGTGCTTGGTGACGGCGTACGGGGCGGAGCCGAGCATGGTGAGCAGTCCGGCGGCGGAGACGGTGGCCAGGAAGCGGCCGGTGCCGCGCTCCAGCCAGTCGGGCAGCAGCAGGCGGCTGGCCCGGACGTGGCCGAGCACGTTGACCTGCCAGGCCGTCTCCCAGGCGTCGGGGGTGGCGTCGGGGCCGCCGGTGGTGGCGACGCCCGCGTTGGCGCAGTACAGGTCGACGGCGCCGAGGTGGGCGCGGGCGGCGTCGACCAGGGCGGTGACGCCGTCCTCGCTCGCCGCGTCGCCGGGGACGGCGTGCCCGCCGGTCTCGGCGGCGACGGCGCGGGCGGCGTCGGCGTCGAGGTCGTTGACCACCACCCGGGCGCCGGCGGCGGCCAGCGCCCGGGCGAGGGCCGCGCCGATGCCGTGCCCGGCGCCGGTGACGACCGCGCCGACGCCCTCGAACTCCGCGCCGGGACCGGTCGCGGTGGCGTCGGTCGCAGCGGCACCGGTCGCGTCGGGGCCGGTCGCGTCGGGGCCGGTCACAGCCCGCCGCCGAGGGTGACGCCGCCGTCGACCACCAGGGTCTGGCCGGTGATCCAGCCGGCGTCCTCGGAGAGCAGGAAGCAGACGGCGCCGGCCACGTCCTCGGGCAGGCCGAGGCGGCCGAGCGGGTAGGCGCGGGCGACCTTCTCCTCCCGGCCCTCGTAGAGCGCCTCGGCGAACTTGGTCTTGACCACGGCGGGGGCGACGGCGTTGATCCGGACGCCGGGGCCGAGTTCGGAGGCGAGTTCCATGGTGAGGCGGATCAGCGCGGCCTTGGAGACGCCGTACATGCCGATGCCGTTGGAGGCCCGGAGGCCGGCGATGGAGGCGACGTTGACGACCGCGCCGCCGTGCTCGGCCATCCAGGCGGCGTGGGCGCGGCGGGTCCAGGCCAGCGGGGCGAGCACGTTGACGGCGAGGATCTTGGCCGCGGCGGCGGGGTCGGTATCCAGGACCGGGCCGTAGACGGGGTTGATGCCGGTGTTGTTGACCAGCAGGTCGAGGCGGCCGTAGGTGTCCAGGACGGTGGCGACGGTCTCCTCCTGGTGCGCGGCGTCGTCGGACTTCCCGGCGACGGCGATCGCGTGCGCGGGCCCGCCGAGGGCCTGGACGGCCTCGTCCAGGGTCTCCTTGGTGCGGGCGGTGAGGCAGACCCTCGCCCCGCGCCGGACCAGTTCCCGCGCGACGCCGAACCCGATGCCCCGGCTCGCGCCGGTGACCACGGCCACCTTGCCCTCGAACGACACTGTCATCGCCGTACCTCTCGGATCTGCGGGTGCTCCGGGCCCCCGCGTTGACTAAGCGCTTGCTTAGCATCTTGGCGGCGGGCGACACTGTCAACAGCCCGACCCGCCGACCCGCGCCCGACCGTCTGGGAGGATGACCCCATGACCGACCCAGCGACCGCCGCGCTCTGGCCCGGGGAGCGCACCGAGGCCGCCCGGCGGCTGCTGCTGGCCGCCGTGGACTCCTTCGCCCGCCGCGGCTACCACGCCACCACCACCCGGGACATCGCCACCGCCGCCGGGATGAGCCCGGCCGCGCTGTACATCCACTACCCGTCGAAGGCGGCGCTGCTCGCCGAGATCTCCCGCACCGGCCACCGGGCCACCCTGGAGCTGGTGGAGCGGGCCGAGGCCGCCGGGTCCGACCCGGTGGAGCGGATGCGGGCGCTGGCGGAGTCCTTCACGGTCTGGCACGCCCGCGGCCACACCGTCGGCCGGATCGTCAACCACGAGCTGCACGCGCTGCCCGAGGAGGACTTCGCGGCCGTCGCCGAGCTACGCATCCGGATCGAGGAGGCGGTGCTGCGGATCATCGCGGACGGGGTGGCGCGGGGCCTGTTCCGCGTCCCGGACCAGCGCACCGCGGCCCGCGCGGTCACCTCGCTGGGCATCGACGTCTCGCGCTGGTACACCGAGCGCAGCAGCGAGTCCCCCGAGGAGCTGGGGCGGCGCTACGGGCTGCTGGTGCTGCGGATGCTGGGCGCGCCGGCCGACCGGATCGGCGACTGAGGCCGACCGGATCGCCGACCGGATCGGCGACCGGCCGCGCGCCACTGGACCTCCCACCCTCCTGGCGATTAGGTTAGCCTTACCTAATCGTCAAGGAGGCTCCCCGTGCTGCCCCAGCCCGACCGCCGCCCGTCCGCCCACGAACGCGCCCGCACCCTGCTGGAGTTCGCCTCCTCCGCCGTGCTGGACGTCCGCGGCGCCGACCTCACCGCCCGTCCCGGCCTGCCCCCGCAGGTCGCCTGCGCGCTGCGGCCGGACGGATCGGTGGCCGTGCTGGTCGGCCGCGAGTCGGCCCTGCACCGGATCACCGCACTGGCCCGCGGCCCGCTCACCGCCGAACTCGACTGCGTGGACGTGGCCCCCGTCGCCCTCCCGCACCGCATCCGCGGCCGCCTCCAGGTCCAGGGCCTCCTCTCCCGCTCCCCCGGCGAGGACCCGGCCGCGCTGTTCCCCCGCCACGGGCACCGCGGCGAGGCCGGCGTGCTGCTCCGGCTGGAGCCCGACCACCTGGCGCTGGACGACCTGTGGGGCTCCGAGTGCTGCCTCGACCCGGACGGGCTGGCCGCCGCCGAGCCCGACCCGGTGGCCGCCGAGGAGGCCTGCCTGCTCCAGCACCTGGCCGCCGCCCACACCGACCAGCTGCGCGAACTCGGCGCCCGCGCCCTGGACCGCCCCGACGGCCCGCCGGCCGGCTGGCACCCCGCCGACCGGCTGCGCGAGGTCCGCCCGGTCGCCCTGGACCGGCGCGGCCTGCGGGTGCGCCTGCTCGGCGCCGGCAGCGCCCTGGACGCCCGCTTCGAGTTCCACCGCCCCGTCGCCCACCCGGAGGAGCTGCCGGAGGCGATGCACCGCCTGTTCGCCCCGGTCCTGCACGGCGGCCGGGGCGACTGACGCCCGGGGCCCGGAGCGGCCCTCCCCCGGGCCCTAGCCGGGGCCGAGGACCGAGAAGTGCCCGCCCTCGGCGTCCGCCAGCCGGGCCACCCGGCCGTACGGGGAGTCGGCCGGGCCGTCCAGCACCCGGCCGCCGAGGTCGACGGCCCGGCGGGCGGCGGCGTCGGTGTCGGCGACCGAGAAGAACACCTCCCAGTGCGGGGAGAGGTCCCGCGCGGCGCGCAGCGCGGCGACGCTGCGGCCCTCGGAGCGCAGCACCACCCGCTCGTGCTCGTAGCGGACCTCGAAGTGCGCCGGGTCGCGGTCGTCCCAGCGGAACACCTCGCCGTAGAACAGCGCGGCGGCGAACGGGTCGGCGGTGCGCAGCTCGATCCAGGCGGGGGCGCCGGGCCGGGCCGTCCAGGGGGTGTCGCCGGGCCGGGGGTCGGCGGGTTCGCCCTCCCAGATGCCGAAGGTCGCGCCGAACGGGTCGGCGGCCAGCGCGACCCGGCCCGCGTCGAAGGCGAGCGGGCCGACCGCGAGGGTGCCGCCGCGCTCGCGGACGCCGTCGGCGGCCCGGTCGGCGCTCTCGATGCCGAAGTAGGTGGTCCAGGCGACCGGGCGCTCCCAGTCGGTGCTGAGCGCGCTCAGCCCGGCGACCTCGACGCCGTCGGCCAGCGCGCGCAGGTAGCTGCCCCAGCGGTCCGGCCCGGAGGTGAACTCCCAGCCCAGCAGCGGCCCGTAGAAGTCCCGCGCGGCCGGCAGGTCCCGGACCGTCAGGCCGACCCAGCACGGCACCGCGGGCACGCAGCGCACCGTGGCCGTTCGCTCCACCATCCCGCGGGCTCCCTTCGCCGCTCCGCCGGCCGGACGGCCGGACCCGCCCAGCCTAGGCCGACGGCCCCGCCGGATCGTGGTCCGCCTCGCGGGCGAATCCCGGCCGCCGCACCGGGCCGACCGGCGCGGGTCCCCCGGTCGGACGCGTGCCGGTGCCAAGGTCGGGCAGGACGGGGGCACGGGAACACCACTGCGGGAAGGACGTGGACATGGACACCGGGATCGTGATCGTCGGGGCGGGCCTGGCCGGGGCGAAGGCCGCCGAGGCGCTGCGCGCGGAGGGCTACCAGGGGCCGGTCACCCTGGTCGGCGACGAGTCCGAGCGGCCGTACGAGCGGCCGCCGCTGTCCAAGGGGTACCTGCTCGGCAAGGAGGAGAAGGAGAAGGCCTACGTCCACCCCGCCGACTGGTACGAGCGGCACGGGGTGACGCTGCGGCTGGGCACCGCGGCCACCGGCATCGACACGGCCGGGCACACCGTCACCCTGGAGGGCGGCGAGCGGCTGCCGTTCTCCAAGCTGCTGCTGGCCACCGGTTCGGCCCCGCGCACGCTGCCGGTGCCGGGCGGCGACGGGGACTTCGTGCGGACGCTGCGCCGGATCGGCGACAGCGAGGGACTGAAGGCCGTGTTCCGCCCCGGGGCGCGGGTGGTGGTGGTCGGCGCGGGCTGGATCGGCCTGGAGGCCGCCGCCGCGGCCCGCACCGCCGGGGCCGAGGTCACCGTGCTGGAGGCCGCCGAACTGCCGCTGCTGCGGGTGCTGGGCCGGGAGGCCGCACAGGTCTTCGCCGACCTGCACCGGGCGCACGGCGTCGACCTGCGCCTCGGCGTCGAGGTCGCGGAGCTGCGCGCGGACGGCGTCCGGCTCGGCGACGGCGGCACCGTCCCGACGGACGTGCTGCTGGTCGGCGTCGGCATCAGCCCGAACACGGCACTGGCCGGGAACGCCGGGCTGACCGTCGACGACGGCGTCCGCACCGACCAGCACCTGGCCACCTCGCACCCCGACGTGTTCGCGGCGGGCGACGTGGCCAACGCCTTCCACCCGCTGTTCGGCCGGCCGATCCGGGTCGAGCACTGGGCGAACGCGCTCCACCAGCCCGCGGTGGCCGCCGCCTCGATGCTCGGCAAGTCCGCGGTGTACGACCGCGTCCCGTACTTCTTCACCGACCAGTACGACCTGGGCATGGAGTACACCGGCTACGCGGAGCCCGGCGGCTACGACCGGGTGGTGTTCCGGGGCGACGTGGCCGGGCGGGAGTTCATCGCGTTCTGGCTCTCCGGCGGGAAGGTGCTGGCGGGCATGAACGTCAACGTCTGGGACGTCACCGACCCGATCCGCGAACTGGTCCGCTCCGGGCGGCCGGTGGACCCGGAGCGGCTGGCCGACCCGGCGGTGCCGCTGGCCGAACTCTGACCCGGCCGGGCCGTCACCGGGGGTCCGGGGCCCGCCTCGGTTCGCCCACCTCGCGCCGTCGCACGCCGCACGCCGCCTCAGGTCACCTCGCGCCACATCAGCGGGGCCATCGGGTCGGCGGTCGGCCGGCTGACCTCCTCGTGCGCCTTGGTGAGCAGCTGCATGGCGAGGTCGTTGAGCGCGCGGGCCCCGGCGACCTCCTCGCCGACACGCAGCTGCAGGCTGTCGTCGTGGTGCCGGGTGGAGAAGCCGTGCCCGCGCAGCTCGGTGCCGTCGGAGAGGCGGACCAGCGCGGCCGCCTTGGTGCGGTCGCCGTCCTCCTGGAACTCCATCTCGATGTGCCATCCGACCAGGGTCCTCATCATGGCCGCCACCTCCCGGGTGGGTACGGGGTGTTCGAACCGGTCCGGTCCTTCCAGGGTGCGCCGGGCGGACCGGACCGGCCAGGGGAGCCCGTCACGGCAGGGGTTCCACGGGGGCCGGGCCGTCCGGCGCCTCGGGCGCGCACTCCTCGCGGCCGGTGTCGGTGTGCACCACGCGCACCGGGTGGCCGGGGTCGTCGGGGTGGATGATCTGCTGCGGTCGGCCGCAGCGCGGGCAGAGCAGGGGAATCCGGTTCATCGCCACTGTCCACGCGCCCCGCGGCGGGCAGCTCCCCGGGCCCGCGTGGCCTCCTCACCTCCAGTGTGCCGCCGCACCGCCCCCGACCCTCAAGTCCGGGGCGCCCGGTGTCGATAACCGTGACGGGGGTGCGGCCCGGGCGCCAGCGCCGCACCCCCTCCCCTCCCCTCCGGGCTCCCCCCTCCCCGGCGCTCGGAATAGTTCCGCAGGCAGCGGAGTTGTGCGGGGCGACGGACCCGATCGGCGGGGCCAGGACGGCGAGAGGCAGGTGGCGACGATGAGCACGGTGGAATTGACCAAGGACAACTTCGACGAGGTGGTCCAGGGCGAGGACGGCAAGGCGTTCGTCCTGATCGATTTCTGGGCGGCCTGGTGCGGCCCGTGCCGCCAGTTCGCACCGGTCTTCGAGCGGGCGTCGGACAAGCACGCGGACCTCACCTTCGCGAAGGTCGACACCGAGGCCCAGCAGGAGCTCGCCGCGGCGTTCGACATCCGGTCGATTCCGACCCTGGCGATCATCCGCGAGGGCGTCCTGGTCTTCGCCCAGCCCGGCGCGCTCCCCGAAGCCGCCCTGGAGGACCTGATCGGCCAGGCCCGGAAGCTCGACATGGCCGAGGTCCACGCCGGCGTCGCGGCCCAGAAGGCCGACCAGAACTGACCGTCCCCGCACGGTAGTTCCCCCGCACCACCGAAGTCCCGCACAGGGGCCCCCGGAGCACCCGCGCCTCCGGAGGCCCCTGCGGTGCGTCCGGGCCCGGTACCGGCCCAGGGCCAGGAAATCCGGGCTCAGGAGTCGGCGGCGCGTAGGCGGTCGCCGACGGTGTGGAGGATGTCGGCCAGGGCGGTGAGCTGGTCGGGGGTGAGGACGTCGATGAGGGCTTCGCGGACGGCGGCGACGTGGCCCGGGGCGGCGGCTCGCAGGGCGGTCCAGCCCTGGTCAGTGATTTCGGCGAAGACGCCGCGGACGTCGCTGGGACAGGAGCGGCGGCCGACCAGTCCGGCCTTCTCCAGCTGGGTGACCTGGTAGGTGAGGCCGCTCTTGGAGGTGACCAGGCGGTCGGCCAGGTCGGTCATCCGGAGCGAGCCGCCGGGGGCGGCGGAGAGCTGCACCAGGATCTCGTACTGGGTGTGGGAGAGCCCCGCGTCCTCCTTGAGCTGGCGCTCCAGTCGGCGGGCGACCAGGTTGGTGGCGGCGACGAACCCGCGCCAGGCGGCCATCTCGGTCTCGTTGAGCCAGCGGGGATCGTCCATGCCCCGCAGTCTACTCCGGTTGTTCAAATTCGAACTCAGGTGTACCTTCGGGAGCGCAAGGTTCAAATTTGAACTACACGGTGCGGAACCACCCGGTTCCGCACCGCACCGCCGACAGCGAACGGCAGCGCGGCCCCGGCAGCAGGAGGACGGACCCATGAGCACCCCCACCACCGAGCGCATGCCCGCGCTCTACCTCTCGCACGGCGCGCCCCCGCTCGCCGACGACCCGGTCTGGCCCGGCGAACTCGCCGCCTGGTCCGCCGACCTGCCCCGCCCCAAGGCGATCCTGATGGTCTCGGCACACTGGGAGGAGGCCCCGCTGGCGATCGGCGCGGTGCGCACCCTCCCGCTGGTGTACGACTTCTGGGGCTTCCCCGAGCACTACTACCGGGTCCGGTACGCCGCCCCCGGCGCGCCCGAGCTCGCCGAGTCCGTCCGCAAGCTGCTGCGCGCCCCCGGCACCCCCGTGCAGGACGTGCCGGACCGCGGGCTGGACCACGGCGCGTACGTCCCGCTGGTCGAGATGTACCCCGACGCCGACATCCCCGTCCTCCAGGTCTCGCTGCCCACCCTGGACCCGCGGCGGCTGATGGAGATCGGCCGCAGGCTCGCCCCGCTGCGCGACGAGGGCGTGCTGATCGTCGGCTCCGGCTTCTTCACCCACAACCTGCGCGCCCTCTCCCCCGACGGCCGGATCACCTCCGTGATGGCCGAGTTCGACGACTGGGGCCGCCGCGCCCTGGACGCCCGCGACCTCGACGCCCTGCTCGACTTCGAGCACAAGGCCCCCGCCGGACGGCTCGCCCACCCCCGCACCGAGCACTTCGCCCCGCTCTTCGTCACCCTCGGCGCCGGCGAGGCCGACCTCGGCGAGCAGCGCAGCGTCATCGACGGCTTCTGGATGGGCCTGGCCAAGCGGTCGATCCAGCTCGGCTGACCGGGCCCCGCCCCCTCCCGCCACGGCTGGTCCTTACGCGTCCTTTCCGCCCCGTTCGGCAGAATGCATCCGGCACGGCGATCGGAGACCGGCGACCGACGGGCTCCGGAAGGACCGGCAGGCTCCGGACGGACCGGCGGTCAGCGGAACGGGAGGACGGACGGGATGGCGGGAGCGGGATGCCCGGGCCGGGCCAGGTACTGCCTGGCCGCGATGGCCGCCGGCTGGGCCGGCAGCTGGCCGGCCCTGCACGCCGAGGGGAACGTGCAGGAGCTGCTGCGGCACTGCCTGAGCGGCCCCGGCGTTCCCTCGTACGCCGTGCTGCTGGCCTGGGCCGGGCTGCTGCTCAACCTGGCCGCCGCGGTCTGGGCCGTCCGGCTGGCCCACCGGACGCTGCGGGAGACCAGCCGGCCGATCAGCGCCGGGCGCGGCCTGCTGTTCGTGGCGCTGCCCTCGGCGCTGCTGATCGGGGCGTTCCAGTGCGCCGTCCTCCAGGACGCCGGCGCGCACCGCGGGCCGCAGCGCAGCCTGTGCGCGGGCGCGCCGTCCGGTGGCGGGTGGGCGGGTCCGACGGGGGCCCGGCCGGTGGGTCAGTAGCCGCAGGTGAAGCGCTCGCCGCGGTGGGCGGGGCGTTCGAGCTCGTCGACCAGGGCGACCGCGAGGTCCGGCAGCGAGACGGTGGACAGGCCGTCCGGGGCCGTGACCAGCGCGTCGGTGCCGGAGCGGTAGCGGCCGGTGCGCTCGCCCGGGAGCAGGCTCTGCGGCGGGCTGAGCACCGTCCAGTCCAGGTCGCGGACGGTGCGCAGGTAGTCCAGCGCCCGGCCGTGGGCGCGCATCAGCTCGAACTGGCGCGGCGGCACGGACGGGTCGTCCCACAGCGGGGCGCCGGACCCGGCGGTGAGGCTGCCCGCGCTGCCGACCACCAGCAGGCGCGGGGCCGCGTCCGCGAGCTGCCGCAGCCCCGCGACCAGCGCGTGCGCGGCCGGTTCCACCAGCCGTCCCCGGCCCGGGCCGTCCCCGCCGCCGACGGCGCTCACCACCGCCTCCTGCCCCTGCCCGACCCGCGCGACGTCCGCCGGGTCCAGCACGTCCCCGCGCTCCACCCTGATCGCCAGCCCCTGGTACTCCTCCGGCCGCCGCACCACCGCGGTCACCCGGTGGCCCCGGGCCAGCGCCTCGGTCACCACGCACCGACCGATCCCGCCGTTCGCCCCGATGACCGCGATCTGCATGCCCGACCAGCCTCGCTCTCCGCACCGCGAATCCGACGTTTCATCAGACCATGTGATCGGGCGGAGGCCCGGGAGGTCGCCACGGGGCCGAAGGCCGCTGCGCGGGGCCTGGGGGCCACGGGAGGGGAGGTGAAGAGACGGGAGGTCGCCACGAAGCCAGGGGCACGGACGCCGCTGCGCGGGGCCCGGGGCGACGAAGCGGAGGCCGGGGAGGTCGCCACCGGGCGGAGGGAGGGCCGAGGGCCGCTGCGCGGGGCCCGGGGGCCACGGGAGGGGAGGTGAAGAGACGGGAGGTCGCCGCGAAGCCAGGGGCACGGACGCCGCTGCGCGGGGCCCGGGGCGAGGAAGCGGAGGCCCGGGAAGCTGGCACCGGGCGGGGTCTCGGCGGGCCTGGGTGGGATTGGGTGGGGTGGTGGCGGGGTGAGGTTCGGGGGTAGGGGTGGGGGGTCGGGTCGTCGAGTCGTCGGGTGGGAAGGGGTGGGGCGGGTGGACCGGCTGGTGGCGGATCTGATCGCGGAGGGGGCGGAACTGGAGGCGCTGGTGGGCGGGTCGGGGCACGACGGGTTCGCGGCGGGGACTCCGGCGGCGGGGTGGACGGTGGCGCACCAGGTGGCCCACCTGGCCTGGACGGACCGGTGGACGCTGCTGGCGGTGCGGGACCCGGCGGGGTTCGCGGCGGCGCTGGGGCGGGAGTTCGCGGACGGGGCGGCGGCGGTGGACCGGGGGGCCGCCGAGGGGGTCGGGGAGGATCCGGCAGCGCTGCTGGAGCGCTGGCGGGCGGGGCGGGCGGAGGTGGCGGCGGCGCTGGCGGAGGTGCCGCCGGACGTGCGGCTGCCGTGGTTCGGTCCGCCGATGAAGGCGCGGTCGATGCTGACGGCGCGGCTGATGGAGACCTGGGCGCACGGGCAGGACGTCGCGGACGCGCTCGGGGTGGAGCGCGTCCCGACCGACCGGTTGCGGCACGTCGCGCACCTGGGGGTCCGGACCGTCGGTTTCGCGTTCGCCGCGCACGGGCGGCCCGCGCCGGACGTCCCGTTCCGGTTCGAACTGCGCTCCCCCGGCGGCGAGTCGTGGTGCTGGGGCGCGGCGGACGCGGCCGACCGGGTGAGCGGCCCGGCGCTGGACTTCTGCCTGCTGGTCACCCAGCGCCGCCACCGCGACGACCTGGCGCTGACCGCGGAGGGCGAGGCCGCCCGGGCCTGGCTGCCGATCGCCCAGGCGTTCGCCGGGCCGCCCGGCGAGGGGCGTCCGCCCCGGCGGGGGTGAGCGGGTCAGCGGGGGGGGTGAGCGGGTCAGCGGCGCGGGAGGCAGGGTTCCTGACCGGGCATCGAGATGTACGAGCCGGTCTCCTCGTCGCCGCGGAGCTGGAGGAGGACCACCCCGTTCGGGCCGTCGGGGCCGTAGCCGAGTGCGGTGACGCGTCGGCACAGGTCCAGGGCCTGTGCGCGGGCGGTGCCGGGCTCGACGTCGATCGTGACGGCGTTCCCCTGCCCGGGGACGTCGTCCGAGCCGGAGGGCTGGCGCAGGTAGGAGCCGTCGGCGACGTGCGGCAGGCAGCGGATCTCCTGCGGCAGCGACGTCGACCAGCCGCCGAGCCAGCTCTGGGTGGGGCTGGGCGCCGCCCCGCACGCGGCGCCGGGGGACTCGGCGGCGGCGGTCGCGGTCGCGGCGGCGGCAGCCATGGTGGCGGTCGCGTCGGCGGCAGCCGTGGTGGCGGTGGGGGCGGTGGTGCCGGTGCAGCCCGCGAGGGCGAGCAGGGCGGTCGCACCGAGGGCGAGTGCGGCGGCGCGGCGGCTGGGCATGGGTCTCCTCTGGTCCATCCGCACCCTACCGACCGGGGCAACCGCTTTCCCGCCGCCCCCCGCACGCCCCCGGCGGCCCACCGGCCGCTACTCGGCGGCGAGTTCCGCGCGGGCCCGGTTCACCCAGCGGCGGACGCCGCGGGCGGCGGGGGCGTCGGTCAGGTCGGCGGCTTCCCGGAGGTGGGCGGCGGCGTCGTCCGGGCGGCCCTGCCGGGCGGCGAGGTGGGCCAGGCCGACGAGGTTCGCGGCGACGCCGGGGAGGAAGCCCAACTCGCGGCGCAGGCGGGTGGATTCCTCCAGGTGGGTGCGGGCTTCGTCGAGCCGGCCGGACAGGTGGGCGGCGATGCCGAGGTGGCGGCGGGCGTAGGAGACGGTCAGCCGGTCCCCGGCGGCGGTGGCGAGGGCGAGGGCGTGTTCGAAGGCGGGCAGGGCGGTGGCGGTGTCGTCCCGGACGACCTGGTGGAAGGCGCCGATCCAGAACCGGGCCTCGCCCTCGCCGCGGGTGTCGCCGAGGGCCCGGTACAGCCCGGCCGCGCGTTCGAACAGCTCCAGTTCCCGCTCGTCCGCGACCCGCTGTTCCAGGAAGCGGGCGTGGGCCACCCGGCCGCGGGCCAGCGCGAGGTCGGCCTCGACGGCGTCGAGGTCCCGGTCGGCCGCTGACAGGACGTCAGTCCTTCCGCCGAACACGGCCTGTTCGTAGCGGAGTTGGGCTTTCTCGATCCGCGCGTCCATGGTCATGGGCCGATCGTAGCAACGATGTTCGAACGGCGGCCGTACGGTGCGGCGGCCCGGACGAGCGGGATGGTTTGACCTAGATTGCCCGGTTATGGGAGACAGTGACGGGATCAGTCGGCGGACGGTGCTCAGGACGGCCGCCGTCGCCGGTCTCACGGCGGTGGCGGGCGGCGGGACGCGGGCGGCGGCAGCGGGCACGGCGCCGGCGGGGGGCTTTCCGCAGCCCGTGACGGCGCACCGGCGGCCGACGCCGGGGCGGGTGCCGTCGGTGCTGGAGCAGGTGCTGGACGTCCGGTACGCCGGGATCGACGTGCCGGGCCACGGGCGGATCACCACCCGCGCCTACAACGGGGCGTTCCCGGGCCCGACGCTGCGGGTGCGGGCCGGGGACACCCTGCTGCTCACCCACGTCAACGGGCTGCCGCCGAACCCGGCCGCGCCCGGCACCGGGGACGCCCGCGCCCACGGCGCACGGATGCCGCACCGCCCCAACAGCTTCAACCTGCACACCCACGGGATGCACGTCTCCCCGTCCGGGCACGCCGACAACGTGCTGCGGGAGTTCGCGCCGCGCGCCGCCGAGGGCGACCCGGAGCCGCGCTACACCAGCGCCGTGCACGTCCCGGCCGACCACCCCGCCGGGACGTACTGGTACCACCCGCACCTGCACGGCTCCACCGCCGAGCAGCTCGCGGGGGGCCTGGCGGGGGTGATCGTGGTGGAGGGCGACGTCGACGAGGTGCCGGAGATCCGGGCCGCCGCGGACCTGGTGGTCTGCGTCAACGAACTGAGGCTGCGCGACGGGCGGGTGCCCGCGTTCACCTCGAACAGCTGGCTGTCCGGGGTGCCGTCGGTGTTCACCGTCAACGGCGCGGTCAGCCCGGTGCTGGCGCTGCGGCCGGGCGAGGTGCAGCGGTGGCGGCTGGTCGGGGCCACCGCGTTCACCGCGCTCACCCTGCAACTCGTCGGCGAACAGGGCACGTTGACCATGCACCGGATCGCCCAGGACGGGGTGACGCTGCCCGCGCCGGTGGCCGCGCGGACGGTGGAGCTGGCGATGGGCAACCGGGTCGACGTCCTGGTCCGGGGCGGGGCACCCGGGCGGTACGAGCTGCGCGCGGAGCGGGTGGGCCGGCCGCTGCTGACCGTCGAGATCGCGGGCGAGCCGGTCGACCCGCCGATGGGCCTGCCGACCGCGCTGCCGCCGGGCCGCCCGTTCCTCGACGAACGGGAGGTCACCGGCCCCGACCGGGAGGTGGTCTTCCACGCCGACCCCGGCGTCCTCCCGCAGCCGTTCCCGGACGCCTTCCGCATCCTCGGCAGCCACCCGACCCCGCCCGCGCACCCCGGCGGCGACCTGCGCCGCGACCCGGCGTACGGCCTGTACGACCCCGGCTACGTCAACCACGTGCTGCCGCTGGGCCGCACCGAACGCTGGACGGTCCGCACCGGCGAGACTTCCCCCGGCTTCAACCACCCCTTCCACCTGCACACCAACCCGTTCCTGGTGACCCACCGCAACGGCGTCCGCCTCGACCCGCCGGTCTGGCACGACACCGTCGGCCTGGCCGGCGGACACCCCGGCGACGAGGTGACCTTCCTGGTCCGCTACGAGGACTTCACCGGCCGCGCCCTCGCCCACTGCCACCAACTGCACCACGAGGACCTCGGCATGATGCAGGCCGTGTCGTACGTCGCCCCGTGAACCATCCCGCCGAACCGCCCCGCCAGGGCCGCGCCGCCTCAAGCCGGCCCCGGCCCCGGCGGCGGGGACGCGGGCCGCACCCGCCGCACCTCGCTCCACACGGTCTCCCGCGCGACACCGCCGTTGCGCGCCGGGGACGAGTACCGGTGCCCCCAACGGTCGCCCAGCGCAAGGGCCTCCAGCACCCCGTACTCGTCCGGCGCGGGACCGTTCAGCCGCAGTTCGACCCGGTAGCAGCTCGCGGTCCCGGTCAACCGCGCCTCCCCGCCACCGGCCCGGGCCAACCGCTCGGCGATCTCCCACGCCCGAGCCCGGGCCTCCTCGTCCCCCTCCGGGACGTCGTCCCCCGCCGACGGCTCGCCGGTGTACCGCACGCACTTCCTCCGATGTCTCGTTCCGCGTGTCCGGCAAGGGCGTTCAGGCCGCGTCCGGCGCCCCGCCGACGGCGGGGGCGACGGCGCAGCGCGGGCACCCGCAGGGCGGCCAGATCAGCGCCGAGACCAGGGGCAGGCAGAACGCCTCGTCGCACGTCCGGTGCGAGACCTGCACCCGGGTGCCGTCGCCCCGCACCCGGTAGACCCGGATCGTCAACTTCGATATCGGGCATGGGCTTTCGCGGGCCGAGCCGTCCGCCACCGGATCGTCCGATCGAGGCTGTGCGGTCGTCATGATCGTTGCTCCATCGTGCAGACGCCCTCGGCGAGGGTCACTTTCCGTGTTGTCTCCATGCGGGGAAGGGCGGTCAGATCGGCAGGTCCCAACCCGGACCGTCCTCGGTCCCGATCCAGACGCGCTGACCGGTGGGTGACACCGTGATGCCGAAGCCCTCCTGGTGCGGGCCGCCGGCGGACTGCCACTCCTCGACGGCGCTCTCCACCCGGTCCCAGAGGCGGAGCGGCCCGCGCTGGACCACGGTCCATCCGCCGTCGCCGTCGGGTCCGGGTGCGGTCCGCGCCTGCGAGCCGGTGGCCACGTCCACGAGGATCTGCTGTCCGCCGGCCCCCATCCGTTCGGCCGAGGGGGCCGCGAGTTGGGCGACCCAACTGCCGGTCCAGGTGGCGATGGTGCCGGGGTCGATCCGGGTCGGTCGTTCGTCCCCGGGCAGCAGGGTGATGCTCTGCCGGGGCGGCCGGTCGTGCGGGCGGGCCGTCATGAAGCTGGTGTGGCCGGGCAGGAACCGCCCGGTGGCTTCGCCTGGGCCGGTCACGGTGAGCAGCGCGAAGCCGTAGCCGAAGGACCAGCCGGAGAGGGTGACGAGGATCTTCCCGCCCGGCTCGACCTGGTGCAGCCACGGGTAGGGCACGTGGCGCACCGAGCAGGTGGCGATCAGCCGGTCGTACCCGCCGCCGTCCGGGTCGCCGAGGAGCCCGTCGCCGATGACGAGGCGGGGCGAGTGGCCGGCGGCCCTGATGGCGGCAGCGGCGGCCCGGCCGACCACCGGGTCGTACTCGACGCTAGTGACGTGGTCGTCCCCGAGGCGGTGCGCGCCGAGCGCGGTCGAGTACCCGGTGCCCGTACCGATCTCCAGCACCCGGTGCCCCGGCTCGGCACCGAGCTGGTGCCACATCCGCAGCACCAGTGACGGCAGGGTGGACGACGACGAGGGGACGCCCGTCACGGCGCCCCCGGCCACCTCCTCGGGGCGGGTCCGCCCGTCGAGTTGGGTGATCAGGGTCTGGTTCGTGTAGACGCCCTCCAGCCATCCGGGCTCGCCTTCGCGGACGACCCGGTACCCGGTCGGGCCGCTGCCCTGCTCCGGCAGGAAGTACGCCCCGACGAACAGTTCCCGGGGGACGGTCCGCGCGGCCCGGTCCCACCCGGGGTCGGTGACCGCGTCGTCCCCGGTGAGACCGTCCACCATGGCGGCGCGGAGTTCGGCCGATGTGTTCACGTGTCAGCGCCTTTCTCCAGTTGATCGGCGAGTGCTCCGGCGATGGCGGCGGTCGTCCCCGGCGGCTGCCAGGCCCACTGGCCGTTCGCGTTGCACTCCAGGAAGTACCAGGAACCGTCGGCGGTGACCGCGAAGTCGAACGTGCCGAAGGTCAGGCGGAACTCGGCGAGGTAGGCGCCGACCGAGCGGGCGACCGGCCCGGGCACCTCGACCGGTGCGCACGACATCAGGTCCTGACGGCGGCGCCAGTCGAGATCGGGGCTCTCGATGCGGACACCGAACAGCCGGTCGCCCACGGCGGTCACCCGCACGTCGAACGCCTTCGGCACCTCGGCCTGGAACAGGTGCGGGCACACGGACACGGCGTCGGTGATCTCGGCCGGATCGACCCCTCGCACCCACACCTGCCGCGCGGCCCCCCGCGCGGTCCGGTACCGGCTGTCCCACAGCGGCTTGTAGACGGCTCCGCCGGGCTGGCGGGAACAGAACTCCCTTGCCTCTTCCGGATTTTCGGTGATGACCGTGTTCGGCACCAGGAACCCGCTCCGGCTCGCCGCGGCGAGCTGGGCCGGCTTGTACTCCGCGTTGCGGATGAGCCACGGGTGATTGACGTAGTGCGCCCCGGGCAGCGAAGCGAGGATGCCGCCGGTTCCCCAGAAAGCCTGCGCGGCGGCGAACCTGCCGTCGCGCTCCGCCATGCCCGGCGGCGGTTCGTAGGGCGAAGGCCTGCGGACCCACACCGAGCGGACCTCGGACAGGTCGAGCGTGCGACTCACCGTGCGAAGGGTGCCCCGCTGCTGCCCACCTGGGCCGTAACGGGCGGTCAGCGAGGCGCCCCCGGGCGGATCGGCACCGGGATCGAACCGGACCACCGGCACGCGGCGGTCGGCGAGGAGACGCAACACGACATCCGCCGTGACGTCGCAGGCGTTGGTCAGGACCAGCACGGCCCCGGGCCGATCCCCCATCTCAACCCGTGCCCTGGTCCTGGTCGTTCGCCTGGATGCTGTCCGTGTCGGTGGGCGCGCTCTGCCCACCGCTCTGACCGTCGCCGCCACCCGTACTGGTGGGCGAACTCGTGTTGGTGCCGGTGCCGTGCGCGCCCAACTCGACCGTGCGGCCGTGCTCGTCCACGATCACGGCAATCTGCGTCTCGGGGTCGATCACGGGAGTGAACTGCGGGACGGCGGCGCTCGGCGCGTACGGCGCCATGCGGGTGGTGCCCCACGGTGTGGTCGTCATCTGTGCGGTACCTCCGAATCCTGGTGGTGCGGGCAGGGTGAACCCCGTCCGGGCATGCCATGGGATGCGGACAGTGAGTGACCGTCCGTGTATCCATAGTTGCGATATCGCTGACGGACCGCCAGCATCTGAACTGGACAGTACGAACCTGGGAGTTCAGTTGGGGCGGCCGCTATGAACAAGAAGGATCTTGATCCCACGCTCTCCCCCGCGCACGCGTTCGGGGTCCAGCTCCGGCGTTCGCGCGAGTCGAAGGGACTCACGCAGGCCCAGTTGGGGAAGCTACTAGGCATCACCGGCACCTACGTCGGCTGCTTCGAGCGCGCGAGCCGGACTCCCCACATCGATACCGTGACCAGGGCGGACGAAGTACTGGAGACCGGCGGGACGCTGGCGCTCCTGCACTGGAACATCCGGCACTCCGCGTTGTTCGAAGGCTTTCCGGAATTCGCCGAGCGCGAGGCGGAGGCCACCGAGCTACGGCTCTTCGAGATCGGCATCGTGCCCGGCCTGCTCCAGACTCCGGAGTATGCACAGACCGAGGTCGCCGGTCTGGTCGCCCGAGGGACCATTTCAACTGAACAAGCCGCCGAGCGGCTGTCTTTCCGCCTTGCCCGACAGACTGTGATCACCCGCCAACAGCCGCCGGTGGTCCACGTCGTGATGGACGAGAGCGCGCTTCACTGGCAACTCGGCGGCCCGTCGGTGATGGTGCCCCAGTTACGGCACCTCGAAGAACTGGCCGAACTGCCGCACGTGATCATCCAAGTGGCACCGTTCACCCTCGGCGCCCGTCGCCCGTTCCATTCCGCCGTGACACTGCTCACCCTCCCCGATCACAGCCGGATCGGTTACGGGGAGACCACGAAGCGGGGCTACCTCGAACGAGACCTCCTCACTGTTCAGCAGTGGTCCAGGGACTACGACCGCTTGCAGGTCGACGCGCCGTCCGTAGCCGACTCGGTGGCGATGATCCGTGCCGTACGGAAGGAACTGGAACGACGCCCCCTGTCCGCGACCTGAGCGCCGCGCGTTGGACCAAGTCGAGCTACAGCGCCAACGGCGGGCAGTGCGTCGAACCGGCGCTGAACCTCGTTCAGGTCCACGGCATCGTCCCGGTCCGCGACTCGAAGGATCCCGAGGGCCCTGCCCTGGTGTTCCCCACCGCTGCCTGGGCGGCCTTCGCCTCGGCCGTCCGCAGTGGCGAACTCGGCTCGGTCTGACAGCACCCCGCTCCGCCGAGCCCCCTCCCGCAGGGGGCTTTCGGCCGTCCTGAGGGCTGTTCCCGTAACTGATCTTCGGGGTGGTCGAGAGCCAGGCTCGCTGACTGCCGGGGCGTTGGTCTGTGCGGCCTGAAGAAGTTTGTGCAGGCGGGCGATGCCGGGCATCGCGTGGTGGATGCCGTCTCCCTTGAGTCGGCAGTCCGTCAGGGTCTTCCAGGTCCTCATCCGCGCGAAGACGTGCTCGACGCGGGCCCGCACCTGCTTGTGCTCACGGTTGTGCTCGACCTGTCACTCGGCCAGTGGTGGTAGTCGCCGTAGCCGAGTCGGTGCCGAGCGGCCAGCGGTAACCGGCATCATGCAAACCGGCCAGGGCCGCATGATCGTTGGACACCAGCACTTGGGCCAGTCGAGCTGCGGCCGCGACCACAGCAGGCCAGCCAGGGGAATCCAGATAGACCTCGTCGCGGGCATCAGCGCCGACCGAGTCCTGCACTGCGCTGTACGCAGCACCGAGACGGGACATCAACTCGACTTCCTGCTTGGTACGAAGGGACTGCCCCAACCACGGCAGCGGATTGTTCGCATCGCAGAAGTCATCGAAAAGCACGTGCACCGTGTGGTCGAGATCCTCGAACTGCTCCGGATCCGGCCACACCTCTCGCTGCCATGTCGGACTGGCCAACGCCACAACAGCGGGCACGAGGTGAAGGCGGTAGAAGGGCAGAGCAATGCCGTGATCGATCACCAGCCGAGACTACTCACCCAGTGATCGGCCGGACAGTTCCCGGCCGGGTGGTGTCACCGTCACAGCTACTCGAACTGGAAGAACGGATGAAGCAGTCCCGAGGCTGGGAGATCGCGAACAGGGCGCGATCGGTCATCGACCGGGCGGTCAGCGGATCGACGGAGGTGCGGGCGGCGGTGCTCCAGGACGGGGCGAGCGGACCGGCGTCGGTGAAGTCCGGCGGGTGGAGCGAGATCACTCGGATGCCCTCGGGGCGCAGCCGGGCTGAGAGCACGTCGGCGAAGCCTGCTTGAGCGGCCTTGGCGCTGGAGAACGCCGGGTGCGAGGCGGAGCGGTGGTTGCGCGGCTCGGCGCCGGCGGAGACCAGGTTGACCACGTCGGCGGAAGCGCGCGGCAGCGGGAGCAGGTGGCGGGTGAGCGGGACGGTGGCGGCGATGGTGCCGGCGGCGGCCTCCGCAGCGGTCTTCCGCGCCGGTGACGACCAGGACGGTCGGCCAGTTCCATCGGTGGCCACCTCTCGGTGGCGCGTTCCCGGTGGGGGAACATACCGGTACGGATGGAGGGAGCCGGGGTGCGGGGCTGGGGTGCGGAGGTGGCGGTGGTGTGCGGGTGTGGGGCGCGGGCGTGGCGGGAGGTGGGGCAGTCCGTTCGGGGTGGGCGGCTGTGCTGGGACGCGGAGTTGCGGTGTGCGGGGTGCGGGGGCGGCGGCTGTCCGGGGTTCGGGGAGGGGGACGCGCCGGGCTGGGTCCGTGGGCCGCTGCTGGAGCGGTACGGGCCGGTGGTGGTGCGGTTGGTCGATCCGGGGGCGGGGCGGGGTGCGGTGCTGCGGGTGGTGCGGGCGGCCTGGCCGGTGACGTTGTCGCAGGCCGTCGAGGTGCTGGGGCGGCTGGCCGGGGAGGGGGTGGCGGGGACACCCGCGGAGGCGGCGTGGCTGTGCGGGCGGTTGGCGGGGCAGGGGGTGGCGGCCGAGGCCGTGCCCGGTCCGGCGGGGGCGGGCGGCGGGTGGCCGTGGGGGGCGTCCGGGTGAGGGGGGCGGGGGTCAGTCATGGTGGGGTTCGGTGGAGCGGTGGCGGTGGGCGGCGCGGGTGAACTGGCCGGTGCCGACGCGGGCGGCGAGGGTGTCGTCGGGGCCGGAGAGGAGGGAGCCGTAGCCGGTGGCGGCCCAGAGGCTGCGGTCGGCGGGGACTTCGAAGTAGGGGACGGTGCGGCCCTGGTCGCGGACGGCGAGCACCTGCGGGGAGCGGCGGGCCTTGAGGGCCTGGCCGCAGTCCGCGCAGACGGCGACGTCGACGCGTTCGCGGCGGCCGAGCGGGCGCCAGGTGGTGCGGCGGGCGGCGGTGCCGTGCCGGGGGTCGAAGAAGCAGAGCGGCAGCCGGGGTTCGGGGGCGAGCGCGGCGCGGCCCTCGGCGGCCAGGGCGAGCACGCCGGCCAGGTCGGGGATGCCGTCGGCGCCGTCCAGGACCCGGCCGGCCGCGTCGTAGGCGTCCAGGGCGCGGCCCAGGCCGGGGGTGGAGCCGTCGGCCTCGTCCAGGGCCGCGCCGAGGGCGAGCACCTCGTCGGCGGCCTGGCGGCGCAGCCCGGCCTCGTCGGCGGCCCGGTCGGCGGCGAACACCGCGTCGGGGAAGGTGAACGCGGTGTGCCGGGGCCGGCGGCGGCTGCGGGCGACCAGGGCGGCGCCGACCACCAGGGCGAGCACCAGCGCCGCGGCGAGCGCGAACGGGCCGGTGGCGGACGAGGAGGAGGACGCGCCGGGGGTGTCGTCGGTGTGCGGGCGGGCCGAGTACTCGCGGTCGACCCGGTCCGCCTCGGCCTTGTAGACCTCGGTGCCCTTGCCGGTGGCGACCAGGTCGATCACCCGGCCGACCTTGGCGGCCAGTCCGGCGTCCTTGAGTTCCTTGAGCAGGCCGACGGCGTTGGCCGAGTCGCGGACCTGGTGGGTGTCGGCGGGCCACTCGAAGCCGTTCAGCCAGCTGCCGTAGTCGTCGCTGGTGACCATGATCAGCGGCGACTGGCCGAGGCGTTCCTGCACCACGGCGGCCATCGCCTTGGCGCTGCCGTCGAAGGCGTCGCCCTTCTGGAGCGGCACCAGCACGACCTTGACGGGCAGTCCGGTCGCGGCGATCTGCTCGGTGAGCTGCTGCTGCTGGGCGGGGGTGACGGCGGCGGCGAAGGCCGGGTCGACGTACACCGGGGAGGTCTTCAGCGCCTCGGCGATGCTCGCGCCGGTCGCCGTGGTGGCGGGGGTGGCGTCGGCCCGGGCGGGGGCGCCGGTACCGGCACCGAGCAGGGCGGCGCAGGCCAGCAGCAGGACGGCCAGCAGGCGGGAGGCCAACGGGCGGGAGGCCGGGAGGCGGGAGGCCGCCCGCCCGGTGGGCACGGTCGGCGCGGTCGCGGCGGTCGGCGGGGTGCGGCGGTCACTGGACACTGGCGGACTCCCTGGCCCTGAGGATGAGTGCGTCGAGGCCCTCGCGCGCGGACGGCAGGACCTGCCCGGCCTGGTCCCAGGCGGGGCGGGTGCGGTCGTCCGGGCCGGGCGGGCGCAGCAGCAGCCGGTCGGCCTCGGCCCGGCGGGTGGCCAGGTCGACGGGGTCGCGGGTGGTGCCGCCGCTGCGGAGGGCGTCCCGGCAGTCGGAGCAGAGCTGGGCGGAGCCGGGGCCCAGCTCGACGGCGGGGAACCAGGACGGGACCCGGCCGCCGTCGGCCGTGCCGTGCAGCGGGTTGAGCCGGCACAGCAGCGGGCCCCGGCGGCCGTGCAGGGCGTCGAACCCGGCCCGGGCGAGGGCGGTGGCGGCGGCCAGGTCGGACGGCTCGGCGGTGCGCAACCCGTCCGCGCCGACCAGGAGTTCGGCGGCGTCCAGGCAGTCCCAGGCGCGGGCCCGGCCGGGGGCGTCCTGGTCGACGGCGGCCAGCCGGACGGCGAGGGCGCGGACGTCCTCCTCGGCCCAGGCCCGCAGGTGGCGGGTGGACGGCCGGGCGGCGGTGCGCCGGGGGCCGGGGGCGCGCTGCGGGGCGGCCGGGGCGGCGGCCAGGGCGCGCCGGGAGCGGAGCACGGCCCGGCCGGCGGCGATCGCGGCCCAGGCGAGCAGCAGCAGGAGGCCGTACACCATCGCGCCGAGGATCAGGCCGCCGCCGAAGTCGTCGCCGAACAGCGGCGGCAGCCTGTTGCCGCGCAGTTCGGGCAGGTCGGAGCGGCCGGCGCCGGACGACGGTTCGCCGGTGGGCCGGGCGGCGGCCACCTGGTCCAGGACGCTGTTCAGCCGGTCCGGGAGGCGCAGGTCGTCGGAGTCGGTGCTGCGGTCGGGGTAGCGCAGGTCGGCGCGGCGGAACCGGCTGGGGGCGTCCGTGCCGACGGGGCCGTACTCGGCGAGTTCGACGTAGCCGCGGACCGGGTCGACCTGGACGTACACGCCGTCCCGGCCGGTGCGCCGGTGCACCTGGGCGAGCAGGGTGGCGCCGTCGCCCTCGCTCTCGTCGTCGGAGTCGGAGGCGGTGAACAGCAGGTACACCGGGGTCTTGGCCGCGAGGTCGGCCATCCGCTGCCGGACGGCCGCGAGTTGGGCGGGCGTCAGCACGGTCGGGGCGGAGGCGTCCTGGTAGACGCCGTCGGCGGTGAGCGCGGCGGCGGCCTCGGTGGTGCGGGCCTCCAGGTCGGCCCGGGTGACGGTGAGGTCGGGGCCGTCGGTGGTCTGCGGGAAGACCGCGGGCGCGGCGAACACCACGCCGAGCACGGCGGCCGCGGTGGCCAGCAGGGTCACCGCGAGGACGCCGCGGTGCCGCGGCTCGGCGACGCGGGCGGAGGCGCGGGCGGCGGCGGGCCGCTTCGCGGAGCCCTTCGCGGAGCCTTTCGCCGGGCCCTTGGCGGAACCCTTCGCGGGGCTCTTCGTCAGACCCTTGGTGGGGCGCTTCGTGCGGCCCTCGGCGGGCTTCTTGCCCAGGTCGACGGCCCCGGACCGGCGGAGCGGGCGGCGGCGGGAGAGGCGCAGGCCGAGGGCGAGCAGCAGGCCGGGGAGGACCACGACGGCCAGGCCGAGCAGCAGGTTCTGGTTCTGCCGGTCGGTGGCGGACATGTACCGCCGGGGGTAGTCGCCGTCGCGGCGTTCGGTCGCGCGCGCCTCGGCGGCGACCTGGTCCTCGCCCCGGCCCACCCGGTCGGTGAAGGCGGTGAACCCGGCGAGCGGTCCGGCGTCGTACGGGGTGACGCGGTTGGCGATCCGGGCGGCGTCGGCGGCGGCGGGGAGGTCGACGCCGAACGCGGAGACGGTCAGGTCGCCGAACTCCCCCACCAGCACGTACAGGCCGTCGGCGCCCAGCCGGTCGTGCACCTGGGCGAGCAGGGTCCGGTCGGCGTTCGGCAGCACCAGGACGTAGGTGGGCACGCCGGTGCGCCGCGCGACGGCGGCGAACTGCGGGGCGAGCGAACGCGGTATCCGGCGCGGCAGGTCGGCGGAGACGTAGACCGGGTCCCTGCGCAGTTCGGCGGCCAGCCGCTCGGCCTGGGACGCCTCGGCGGGCAACTGCCCGGCGGCGGGGGCGGTCGCGGTGGCCGGAGCGGTCGCGGTGGCCGGAGCGGTCGCGGTGGCCGAAGCGGTCGCGGTGGCCGAAGCCGTAGCACTCGGGTCGGCGGCGGTAGCCGGGGCGGCGGCGGTGCCGAGCAGCGCCAGCGCGGCGAGCACGGCCGCGGTGGCCACCAAGGCTCCCGGGGCTCCCGGGGCTTCCGGGACTCCGGGGAGCACCGGTCGGGTCGGCCGTCTCCGGCCCGGTGTCCGCTTCTGTGTCCGCATGGGGCGCCTCCCGGTGGTTCGGCCGGTCACTTTACCCGCGCTTGATGGGGACGAGAACCGGTGCCCGTCGGTTCCGGATGGTTGGATCGGGGCGGCGGCGTCGCCACGGGCACCGCCGGACGGAGGGACGAGGACGATGAGCGGCGCGGCGCGGCCGGACGGCGAGGACGGACAGGACGACGGGCGGGACGGCGGGCGGCACCCGGCGGACCGGCACGACCTGATCCGGGTGCACGGGGCCCGGGTGAACAACCTCAAGGACGTCAGCGTCGAACTGCCCAAGCGCAGGCTGACGGTGTTCACCGGGGTGTCGGGTTCGGGCAAGAGCTCGCTGGTGTTCGGGACGGTCGCGGCGGAGTCGCAGCGGCTGATCAACGAGACGTACAGCGCCTTCGTCCAGGGCTTCATGCCCTCGCTGAGCCGCCCCGAGGTGGACGTGCTGGACGGCCTGACCACGGCGATCATCGTCGACCAGCAGCGGATGGGCGCCGACCCGCGCTCGACGGTGGGCACCGCGACGGACGCCAACGCGATGCTGCGCATCCTGTTCAGCCGGCTCGGCGACCCGTACGTCGGCCCGCCGCCCGCGTTCTCCTTCAACGTGCCGACGGTGCACGGCGCGGGGGCGGTCACGGTGGAGCGCGGCGAGGGGGCGCAGGCCGAGCAGCGGACGTTCGGGCGGGCCGGCGGGATGTGTCCGCGCTGCGAGGGGCGGGGCAGCGTCTCGGACATCGACCTGCGGCAGCTGTACGACGGGGCGAAGTCGCTGGACGAGGGCGCGCTGACGATCCCCGGCTACAGGCCCGGTGGCTGGAACTACCGGCTGTACAGCGAGTCCGGCCTGGTCGACCCGGGCAAGGCGATCGACGCGTACACCGAGCAGGAGCGGCACGACTTCCTGTACCGGGAGCCGACCCGGATGAAGATCGCCGGCATCAACATGACCTACGAGGGCCTGGTGCTGCGGGTCCGGAAGTCGATGCTGGCCAAGGACCGGGCCGCCCTGCAACCGCACATCCGCGAGTTCGTGGACCGGGCGGTCGCCTTCACCACCTGCCCGGAGTGCGCGGGCACCCGGCTGAACGAGGGCGCCAGGTCCGCGAAGATCAGGGGCCGCTCGATCGCCGACGCCTGCGCCCTCCAGATCAGCGACCTCGCCGACTGGGTGCGGGAGTTGGACGAGCCGACGGTGCGCCCGCTGCTGGAGTCGCTGCGACAGCTGCTGGACTCGTTCACCGCGATCGGCCTCGGCTACCTCTCGCTGGACCGCCCCGCCGGGACGCTCTCCGGCGGCGAGGCGCAGCGGGTGAAGATGATCCGGCACCTGGGCTCCTCGCTGACCGACGTCACGTACGTCTTCGACGAGCCGACCACCGGCCTGCACCCGCACGACATCCAGCGGATGAACGGGCTGCTGCGGCAGCTGCGCGACAAGGGCAACACGGTGCTGGTGGTGGAGCACAAGCCGGAGACCATCGCGATCGCCGACCACGTGGTCGACCTCGGGCCGGGCGCCGGGGCGGCGGGCGGCGAGGTGTGCTTCGAGGGCAGCGTCGACGGGCTGCGCGCCAGCGGCACCGTCACCGGCCGGCACTTCGACGACCGGGCCGCACTCAAGGCCGAAGTGCGCACTCCCACCGGCGTGTTGGAGATCCGTGGGGCGGACGCGCACAACCTGCGGAAGGTCGACGTGGACGTGCCGCTGGGCGTGCTGACGGTGGTGACCGGCGTGGCGGGCTCCGGGAAGAGTTCGCTGGTGCACGGTTCGCTGGTGAACGGCGCGGCGCTGGCCGGCGGGGTGCCGGAGGGCGTGGTGGCGATCGACCAGAGCCCGATCCGGGGCTCGCGGCGCTCGAACCCGGCGACGTACTCGGGCCTGCTGGAGCCGATCCGCAAGGCGTTCGCGAAGGCCAACGGGGTCAAGCCCGCCCTGTTCAGCGCCAACTCGGAGGGCGCCTGCCCGAGTTGCAACGGCGCGGGCGTGGTCTACACCGACCTGGGGATGATGGCCGGGGTGGCGACGGTCTGCGAGGAGTGCGAGGGCCGGCGCTTCCAGGCGGCGGTGCTGGAGTACCGGCTCGGCGGCCGGAACATCGCCGAGGTGCTGGCGATGTCCGTCGACGCGGCGGAGGAGTTCTTCGGCACCGGCGCGGCCCGCACCCCGGCCGCGCACACCGTCCTGAAGCGGCTGTCCGGCGTCGGCCTCGGCTACCTGACGCTCGGCCAGCCGCTCACCACGCTCTCCGGCGGCGAGCGCCAGCGCCTCAAGCTGGCCGCGCAGATGGCCGAGAAGGGCGGCGTGTACGTGCTGGACGAGCCGACCGCCGGGCTGCACCTGGCCGACGTCGAGCAACTGCTGGGCCTGCTGGACCGGTTGGTCGACTCCGGCAAGTCGGTGATCGTGGTCGAGCACCACCAGGCGGTGATGGCGCACGCCGACTGGATCATCGACCTCGGCCCGGGCGCGGGCCACGACGGCGGCCGGATCGTCTTCGAGGGCACCCCCGCCGCGCTGGTCGCCGACGGCGGCACGCTGACCGGGCGCCACCTCGCCGAGTACGTCGGGTCCGGCATCGACTGACGGACCGTCACCGACCGTCGTCGCCCGGTGCGTTCGCGCGGGCGGCGGCGACGGTCGGCCACCGCGCCGATCCCCTCCGTCACCCGCCGCCGCCCCTCCGGTCACTCCCCCGCATCGCCTCGGCAAAGTTTTCATCCCAGGCGGGTCTTCCCCCGCGACAGCGTCCCGGCCCCGGCCGAGAATGACAGCCGGTCTGCACGGAGCACGACAACGCGGGTACGGACGGTACCCGGTACGGGGGAATGAGCATGGCCATCCAGCTGTCGCTGGCCGAACTGGACACCGAGCGCTGGACGGGGCTGGAGACCGCGCACTGGTCCAGCCCCGCGACGATGGTGCCGCGGGTGCTGCGCCGGCTGGCCGCCCCCGGGCCCGGCGGCGCCCGCCCCGAGGACTGCGAACTGCTGCACTGCCTGGTCCCCGAACCGGGCCGGCCCGTCCCGTCCGCGGCCCCCGTCGCCCTGCCGTTCCTGCTCGCCCTGGCCGCCGACCCGGCCACCGGCACCGCCCGCGCCCCGCTCACCGTCCTGCTCGCCCGCCTGCTGCGCGCCGCCCCCGACCTGCCCGAACGGCACCGCTCGCACGCCCTGCCGCTGCTCACCGACCCGGACCCGGCGGTCCGCCGCGCCGCCCTTCCGCTCGCCCCCGACCCCGGCTGCCTGCTCGGCCTGTGGCGCACCGAGGCCGACCCGTCCGTCCGGCTCTCCCTGCTGCTCGCCCTCGCCCCCACCGGCACCACCGGCGCCCGCGCCGTCCTCTCCGAGACGCTCACCGAGGACCACCCGGCGCTGTACGTCGCCGCCGTACACGGCTCCGCCGCCTACGACCGCGACCTGCCGGTCCGCCACCTCGACCGGCTGCTCACCCTGCTCACCGACCCCGCCCTGCGCCCGCGCTTCGACGACGTCTGGTACCCCCCGCAGCACACCGAACCGCTCACCCGCGAGCACCTGCTCTGGTCGGTGTACGGGCTGCTGGCCCACCGCCCCGACCTCCGGGCCGACCTGCCCCGCCACCTGCTCGCCACGGCCGACCGCACCGGCGACGGGCGGCTCCGCCGGGAGGCCCTCCAGCTCGCCCGGCACCACGCGCCCTGACCGCCCCGGCCCGCCCCGTTCCGGCTCTCAGCTCGGCAGCGGCTGTTCCACCGCCCGGGCCAGCGCGGCCCGCAGCCGGGTGAGCCGGGCGATCTCCTCGTCCAGCGCGGCGATCCGCCGCCGGACGACCGGCCCGCCGGAAGCGCTCCCGCACCGCCGGGCCGGGTCGGCGACCAGCAGGTCGAAGGACCCGGCGTGGCCGCGCAGGTCCTCGATGGTCAGCCCGAGCGCGAGCAGCCCCCGGATCACCCGGACCCGGGCCACGTCCGTCCCGTCGTAGTCCCGCTGCCCCCCGGCCGTCCGGGCCGGCGGCGGCATCAGGCCGCGCTCCTCGTACAGCCGCAACGCCCTGGGCGTCGCCCCGGCGGCCGCCGCCGCGTCCCCGATCCGCATCCCCGCGCGTCCTTCCTCCCCGTGCCGCCCCGTCAAACCGCCACCACCGGACGGTTGTTCCCGCCGCCCGCGCTCGGCGGTGGGGACGGCCGGGACCGCGGGGGACGGGACGGTGGCGGAGCCCGCGGGGGACGGCGACCCGCACGGCACCCGGCGCGGCACCGGCCGCCACGCGGAGTCCGCCCGGCCACGCCCTCCCGGACGGCCGGGCGGCCGGGCAGCGCGTCCCCGGTCGCGGCCCTGGCCCCGGGGCCTGCGGCTTCCCCTATCCCAGCTCCACCAGGACCGCGCCGAAGTACCGGCCCTCGATCATCTCCTGGAACGCCTGCGGGGCCCGGTCCAGGCCGGTGATCCGGGTGTGCGGGAAGGTGATGGCGCCGGTGCGCAGCCACGCGCCGAAGCGGGGCAGCCACTCGGCTTCGGCGGCGGCGTGCCCGTCGTTCGCGTAACCGGCCAGCCGGACGCCCTTGAGGATGAGCGGGAAGGCGTCCAGGCGGAGCGGGGCGCTGCTCCCGGGGGTGCCGTCGAGCTGGTGGGAGAGGACGCCGATCAGGGCGGCGCGGGCTCCGGGGCGGGCGGCGGCGAGGGCGGCCTCGGCCTGGTGGCCGCCGACGGTGTCGAGCAGGACGTCGATGCCGTCGGGGGCGGCCTCGGCGAGTTGCCGGGCGAAGCGTTCGGCCCGCTCCGGGCCGGGCGTGCGTTCGTCCACGAGCACGGCGTCGTAGCCGAGTTCGCGCAGCCGCTCGGCCTTGGCCGGGGAGCCGGTGGTCCCCAGGACGGTGCCCGCGCCGAGCAGTCGGGCGGTCTGGCCGGCCAGCGTGCCGACGGCTCCGGCCGCGCCGGTGACCAGGACGGTGTCGCCGGGGCGGACGGGCGCGGTCCGGGTCAGCGCCCCGTACCCGACCGCGCCGGGCGACAGGTGGGCCGCCGGGTCGGGCAGTCGGCCGCCCAGCGGAGTGAGCGCCGCCGGGTCCGCCACCGCGTACTCCCGCCAGCCCTGCACGTGCGCGACCAGGTCGCCGGGCCGCAGCCCGCTGTCCGCCGGGGCTTCGACCACCTCCCCGACGGCCGGTCCGAACAGCGTCTCCCCCGGTCCGATCCCGGGGAACGGCGTCCCCGGCGGGGTGTCGCCGAGCAGTGTCGCCAGGCCGGGGAAGAGCACGAACCAGCGGTTGCGCAGCAGTACTCGGCCCGCCCCGGGCTCCGGCGCGGGCGTCTCCACCACGGCCAGGTCGGCGGCGACCGGACGGCCCTGCGGGAGACGGGCCAGCCGGACCTCCCGGACGGTTTCGGGCACACTCATGACGGCTCCTCCAGGAGGGCCCGGCGGACGGCCGGGCGGGCGGGCGGAAAGTGCCGGAACGGTAATCCCTGCCCCGCGGGTCAGGGTCAAGGAGGCCGGTCCGCCGCGGGCCGCGCGGGTGCGGGCGGCGGCCGGTCGGTTCCCGCCGTGGTGGGTCCGGGCCCGGTCGCGGGCGGTGTCCAGGACGCCGATCGGGGAGGTGCCGGGGTCGGTGAGGGCGTGCTCGACGTGCGGCGGGTCGCCGCCGTGGTCGGTGCGGGTGGGCCGGCGGTCGCGCTCCATCGCGCGGAGCGTCCCGGTGGGCGCCCCGGGGCTGACGCCGCGCAGCCGGGCCTCGAGTCCGGCGGAGCGGTGCGGCGCGGGCCCTACCGGGCGGTCCGGGCCGGGCGGTCCGGGCCGGGCGGGGGTGGGCCTGTCCGGGCCGGGCGGGGGTGGGACGGAGGCGGTCAGGGCGCGTGGTGCCGGACGGGTACCGGGCGTTCTCGCAGGGCCGCGTCGCCGAGTCCGGGCGGCCGGCCGCCGGGGCGGGCGGCGTGGACCGGTTGATGGTCGTCCCGCCGGTGGACCTGGCCGCGGACGCCGGGGCCGCCGGCCGGTGCACCGGCGCGGTCGGCACCGTCACGGGCCCCGGCCGGATCTCGCACGCCGACCCGGCCGTCGCCCTGCCGGACGAGACCGACACCCCGCGCCACCACGCCGTCCGACTCGCCGTCTCGTCCTGACGGGACGCCGCCGAGCCGCGCCACGCCGGGTCCGGGCGGCCCGCGGCCGGCGTCGGTGGCGGCTGGCAGGCTGGCCCGATGAGTGAACCCACCACCTCGCCGCAGAACTTCTCCCCCGCCTGGTCCGAGACCGCGGGCCGGGCCGATCCGCCGCTGGTCGGCGACGAGCGGGAGATCCTGCTCGCCTACCTGGAGTTCCACCGCGAGACCTTCGCGCTCAAGTGCGCGGGCGTCCCGGCCGAGCGGCTGTCCGAGTTCCTGGTGCCGCCGTCCGGGCTGACGCTGCACGGGCTGGTGCGGCACCTGGCCGGGGTCGAGCAGTGGTGGCTGCAGATCCAGTTCGCCGGGGACGAGTCCCGCCCGCTGGTGTACTACTCGGACGACGACCCGGACCAGGACTTCGAGCACCTCGACGGGGACTTCGGGCAGGCCCTCGCCACCTGGCGCGCCCAGGTGGCGGTCTCCCGCCGGATCGTCGCCGACGCCCCCTCGCTGGACGCCACCGGCACCCACAGGGCGACCGGGCAGCCGGTCTCGCTGCGCCGCGTCCTGGTGCACCTGCTGGCCGAGTACGCCCGCCACAACGGGCACGCGGACCTGCTGCGCGAGCGGATCGACGGCGCCACCGGGTACTGACCGGCCCGGCGCGCCCCGGCCCGGCGCGCCACCGGCCCCCGGCACCGGCCGCGCGCGGCCCCGGGCTCCGGGGGCTCCGGCGGCACCGCCCGGAGCCTCCGGGCGGGGGTTGTAGCCTGGTGGGGTGCTCCTACTCGTCAGCCGTCGCCACGTGGACCTGCTCCGCGTCACGAGCATGTCCTGTCGACGCTCCGGCTGACCCCACCCCCGCTCGACCCCTCTCTCCCGGCCCCCGCCCTCCCACCCGGACGCGCGGGCCCCCGTCTCCCCCGGCCCCTCCGGCGCGACCCGCCGTCCCCCGCCGGGGTCTTCACCACCGCGGACGCACCCCCATGACGCAGCAGCACCCCACCTCCCTCCCCGTCATCGACCTCTCGCTCGCCGACGGCTCCCCCGCCGACCGGGAGCGCCTGCACCGCGGCCTGCGCGCGGCGGCGACCGGTGTCGGCTTCTTCCAGCTCACCGGGCACGGCGTCACCCCCGCCGAGACCGCCGCGCTGACCTCCGCGACGCGGGCCTTCTTCGCCCTGCCCGAGGCCGACCGGCTGGCGGTCAGCAACCTGAACTCGCCGCACTTCCGCGGCTACACCCGCACCGGCGACGAGCGCACCGGCGGCCGCCGCGACTGGCGCGACCAGCTCGACATCGGCCCCGAGCTGCCGCCGCACGTCCCGGCCCCGGGCGAGCCCGCGTACTGGTGGCTGGAGGGCCCCAACCAGTGGCCCGCCGCGCTGCCCGAGCTGCGCACCGCCGCCCTGCACTGGATCGACCGCCTCGACGGCGTCGCCCGCCGCCTGCTGCACGCCCTGCTCGCCTCGATCGGCGCCCGCCCCGACTTCTACGACGACGCCTTCGCCCCGCACCCGCACCTGCGGCTCAAGCTGGTCCGCTACCCGGGCAGCGCCCCCGACGGCCCGCCGCAGGGCGTCGGCACCCACAAGGACTACGGCTTCATCACCCTGCTCCTCCAGGACACCGTCGGCGGCCTCCAGGTCGAGCGCCCCGACAGCACCTTCCTGGACGTCCCCCCGCTGGACGGCGCCTTCGTCGTCAACCTCGGCGAACTCCTGGAGGTCGCCACCGACGGCTACCTCAAGGCCACCTCGCACCGGGTGGTCTCCCCGCCCGGGGCCCGCGAGCGCTTCTCCGTCCCGTTCTTCTACAACCCCCGGCTGGACGCTCACGTCACCCCGCTCGACTTCCCGCACGCCCACCACGCCCCCGGCATCACCCGGGACCCCTCGAACCCGCTGCACGCCGAGTTCGGCGTCAACGAACTGAAGGGCTACAGCCGGGCCCACCCCGAGGTCACCCGGCGCCACCACGCCGAACTGCTCCCGCTGGGCTGACCACCGCCGCCCGCCCGGTCCGTACGCCGGGCCGGGCTCCGGGCCGGGCTCCCGCGCGGTCCGGGCCCCGGGGTAGGCTCCCCGCGCTGATCGGGCCCGACGGGGAGGGGCGGGGCATGACCGCGTACGACCACTGGTTCCGGCTCGACCTGGAGGTGACCGGAACGGCCGGCGGCCGGGCGAGGCTGCGCGCGGGGCTGGAGGCCCACGGCTGGGTGGTCACGGTGCTGGACGAGGACGGGCCGCGCCGGGCCCGCTGGCTGGTGGAGGCCGGGGTCACCGGCGCCCGGGCCGGGGCGGCCCTCGCGGTGCGGCTCACCCTGGCCCGGCTGGTCGGGCGGAGCCCGGCGGAGGCCGACCTGCGGCTCCAGGAGCCGGTCCACCGCCGGGAGCCGCCGCGCGGGCGGTACGCCGTCCGGCGGCCGGTGCCGGGGCCGGCCCGGTGGCGTCCGCTGCTGGCCCGCACCGGGCTGTTCGACACCGGGCGCGAGGTGTTCCTGTCCCCGGGCCCCGACGTCCGGGACCGGGCCGCGGCCGAGGCGGTCCGGGCCCTGCCGGGCGTCGCGCTGCCCCCGGCGGACGGCGAGCCGCACCCGGTCGGCCCGGAACTGGTCCGCGCCGGCCGCGCCGGGGCCGTTCCGCTGCCGACCCGGACGGTGGTCGTGCTGCTCGCCGCGGGGGTGTGCGCGGTGCTGCTGGCCGGGCTGGCGCTCGGCGGCCTGCACGCCGGTCCGGCGGCCCGGGCGGCGGTCCTGCTGCTCACCGCGCCGGTGGGCGCGCTGCTCGCGGCGGTGGTCGTCCACGCGCCGCACTGGACGGCCCGTTCCGCGCCCGGCACCCCGGCGGCCTGCGCGGCCGGGGCCGTGGGGGCGCCGGTCCTCGCCGCGCTGGCCGCGCTGGCCGGGGCGTCGTCGGCCCGGCTATGGCCCACCGCCCTGGCCTCGGTCGGCCTGCTGCTGTGCGGCAACGGGCTGCGGCTGCTGCTGCGCGGCCTGACCTGGCAGGCCACCGCCGCCTGGCTGGTCCCGGCGCTGCTGCCGATCGTGCTGGTCGGGCTGCCCGGGTTCGGCTTCTCGCTGCACGCCTTCTACCTGGACGGCTTCGGCCTGAACCGGGAGGACGCCCAGATCCCGGCGCTCTGGCAGGTGATCGCCGACGCCAAGGCGCTGGTGGTGGTGGCGGGCCCGCTGGTCGCGGTGTCGCTGCTCGGCTACGCCCGGCACCTGCACGCCTTCCGGACGCTGGGCGGGGTGTCGGTGGCGGCGCTGCTGCTGCTGGTCGCCTTCGCGGGGGCGGTCGCGCTCTACCAGACGCAGGTCATCGTGCCCGCCGCGCACGCCGCCGACGTCGCCCGGCAGCAGGCCCGGGCGGGCCGCCGGCCCGCGCCGTACTTCGGCATCGCCCCGCGCCTGGTCTGCCTGCGCCCGGTGGGCGAGGCCGGCTGGGACGGGGCCGCGCCGGTGGCGGAGCACCCGTACCTGGTGTTCCCGGCCGCCGGGGACTGGGCCGTGCTGTGGGACGTCCGCACGGGCGGGACGCTGAACGTCAAGCGCGAGCAGTACCGGATCACCGACTCGACCGGGCCGGGTTGCTGACCGGCCGGTCCTGGTGCGGCGGTGGAGGCGGGTGGGACACTGCTGGTGTCACAGTGGCGGCGAGGGGTGTGGGGCGTTGGCGGACGGGCCGCGGTGGACGGTGGAGGAACTGGCGGACCGGGCCGGGGTGACGGTGCGCACGCTGCGGTTCTACGGCGCGAAGGGGCTGCTGCCGCCGCCGGAGCTGGGGGCGCGCCGGGTGGGCTGGTACGGGGCGGAGCACCTGGGGCGGCTGGAGCTGATCGAGGAGTTGCAGCGGCAGGGGCTGACGCTGGCCGCGATCGACCGCTACCTGGCGCAACTCCCGCAGGACATCGGCGAGTTGGACCTGGCGATCCACCGGGCGCTGGTCGCCTCCTGGACCCCGGAGTCGGCCGAGGAGGCCGACCGGGCCCAGCTGGAGCGCCGCACCGGCCGGGCCCTGTCGGACGCGGACCTCGACTCGCTGGCGGCGATGGGCGCCCTGCACCGCACCGCCGACCCGGACGTGTTCAAGGTCGACCCGGGCCTGCTCCCGCTGGGCGTGCGGGTGCTGGACGTGCCGATCCCGCTGGAGACCCTGCTGGCCGCCCGCGCGGTGGTCCGCCTGCACAGCCGGGCCACCGCCCACGACCTGCACCGCCTGTTCCGCGACACCGTCTGGCGCCCGTACCGGGAGAGCGACCCGGCCCCCGGCGAACTGGAACGGATGCGGGAGCTGACCGACCGCATCCAGCCGATGGTGGTGCAGGCCCTGGTGACGGCGTTCCAGCGGTCCCTGGCCGAGGAGCTGGCCCGCCCCCCGGTGGAGGGGGCGGGCCGGGCCGAGGATCAGTAGCGGCCGCCGCTCCCGGCGAGGGCGACCAGCGAGGCGGGCGGGGTGAAGCGGTCGCCGTAGGCGGCGGCGAGTTCGCGGGCGCGGGCGGTGAAGCCGGCCGGGCCGCCGGGGTAGCCGTTGACGTACTGGAGGACGCCGCCGGTCCAGGCGGGGAAGCCGATGCCGAGGATGGAGCCGATGTTGGCGTCGGGGACGGAGGTGAGGACGTTCTCGTCCAGGCAGCGGATCGCGTCGATGGCCTCGGCGAACAGCATCCGCTCCTTCATGTCCTCGAACGGGATCTCCGCGCCGGGCCGGGCGAAGTGCTCGCGCAGGCCGGGCCAGAGCCGGGTGCGGCGGCCGTCGGCGTAGTCGTAGAAGCCGGCGCCGCCGCTGCGGCCGGGGCGGCCGAACTCGTCCAGCATCCGGTCCATGACCTCCTCGCCGGGCTGGGTGGTCCAGCTGCCGCCGGCCTCCTCGACGGCGCGGCGGGTCTCGTTGCGGATCTTGCGCGGCAGGGTGAGGGTGAGTTCGTCCAGCAGCGCGAGGACCTTGGCGGGGTAGCCGGCCTGGGCGGCGGCCTGTTCGACGGAGGACGGGTCGAGGCCCTCGCCGATCATCGCGACGCCCTCGTTGAGGAACTGGCCGATGACCCGGGAGGTGAAGAAGCCGCGGGAGTCGTTGACCACGATCGGGGTCTTGCGGATCTGCCGGACCAGGTCGAAGGCGCGGGCCAGCGCCTCGTCGCCGGTCTCCGGGCCGCGGATGATCTCCACCAGCGGCATCTTGTCGACCGGCGAGAAGAAGTGCAGGCCGATGAAGTCGGCGGGCCGGTCGACGCCCTCGGCGAGCAGGCCGATCGGCAGGGTGGAGGTGTTGGAGCAGAGCAGCGCGTCGGGGGCGACCAGGTGCTGGACCTCCTGGAAGACCTTGTGCTTGAGTTCGGGCTGCTCGAAGACCGCCTCGATGACGGTGTCGCAGCCGGCCAGGTCGGCGGCGTCCGCGGTGGGGGTGATCCGGGCCAGGAACGCCTCGCGTTCGCCGGCGGTCATCCGGCCGCGCGCCACCTGCTTGTCCAGCAGGCCCGCGCTGTACGCCTTGCCGCGCTCGGCGGCCTCCGCGCTGACGTCCTTGAGCAGGACGTCCAGGCCGGCCTTGGCGCAGGAGTACGCGATGCCCGCGCCCATCATGCCCGCGCCCAGCACCGCGACCTTCGCCGCCTTCCGGGCGGGCACCGCACTCGGGCGTGAGGCACCGGAGTTGACGGCCTGGAGGTCGAAGAAGAACGCCTGGATCATGTTCTTCGAGGTGGGCCCGCAGGCGAGTTCGGTGAAGTACCGGGCCTCGATCGCGAACGCGGTGTCCACGTCGACCTGGGAGCTCTCCACGGCCGCCGCCAGGATGTTGCGCGGCGCGGGGTAGGGCGCGCCGTTCAGCTGCTTGCGCAGGTTGGCCGGGAAGGCGGGCAGGTTGGCGGCGAAGGCCGGGGTGCTGGGGGTGCCGCCGGGGATCCGGTACCCCTTGGCGTCCCAGGGCTGGAGGCTGGTCGGGTTCGCGGCGATGAACGCGCGCGCCTTGGCGTCCATCTCCTGCGCGTCGGAGGCGAGTTCGTGCACCAGGCCGTGCTCCAGGGCCTGCGCCGGGCGGTACTGCTGCCCTTGGAGCAGCACCTTGAGCAGGGCGTCGGCGATGCCGAGCATCCGCACGGTGCGCACCACTCCGCCGCCGCCGGGCAGCAGGCCGAGGGTGACCTCGGGCAGGCCGATCTTGCTGCCGGGGGCGTCCAGCGCGATCCGGTGGTGGCAGGCCAGCGCGATCTCCAGGCCGCCGCCGAGCGCGGCGCCGTTGATCGCGGCGACCACCGGCCGGCCGAGCGTCTCCAGCCGGCGCAGCGCGCGCTTGATCCGCATCGAGTTCGCGAAGACCTGCTCGGCGTCGGCCGGGCCGACGGCGGAGAGCAGTTTGAGGTCGCCGCCGGCGAAGAAGGTCTTCTTCGCGGAGGTGATGACGACGCCGGTCAACTCCTCGGTGGCGGCGAGCCGTTCGACGGTGGCTTCGAGCGCGTCGGTGAAGCCGGCGTTCATGGTGTTGGCGGACTGGGCGGGGTCGTCGAGGACGAGGGTGACCACGCCGTCCTGGTCCTGCTCCCAGCGGATGGGGCTGCTCACGTCGGTCATGTCGTTGGAGTCCTTGGGTGAGTACGTGAGGGGACGGGTGGTCAGGCGGTGACGCGTTCGACGACGGTGGCGATGCCCATGCCGCCGCCGACGCACAGCGTGGCCAGGCCGTAGCGCAGGTCGCGGCGCTCCAGCTCGTCGACCAGGGTGCCGAGCAGCATCGCGCCGGCCGCGCCGAGCGGGTGGCCGAGCGCGATCGCGCCGCCGTTGACGTTCACCTGGTCGTGCCGGAAGCCGAGTTCGCGCATGAAGCGCAGCGCGACGGCGGCGAACGCCTCGTTGATCTCGACCAGGTCGATGTCGGCGGCGCTCAGCCCGGCCTTGGCGAGCGCCTTGCGGGTGGCGGGGGCCGGGCCGGTGAGCATGATGGTGGGTTCGGAGCCGGAGACCGCGGCGGAGACGATCCGGGCCCGCGGGGTGAGGCCGTACCGCTCGCCGATCTCGCGCGAGCCGATCGCGACCAGCGCGGCGCCGTCCACGATGCCGGAGGAGTTGCCGGCGTGGTGGACGTGGTCGATGGACTCCACCCAGTGGTACTTCTGGAGCGCGACGGCGTCGAAGCCGCCGAGGTCGCCGATGTCCGCGAAGGAGGGCTTGAGCCCGGCCAGCGACTCCACCGTGGTGCCGGGGCGGATGAACTCGTCGCGGCCCAGCACCACCAGCCCGTTGCGGTCCAGCACCGGCACCGTCGAGCGGTCGAACAGCCCGTCGGCCTGCGCCTTCGCGGCCCGGGCCTGCGACTCGGCGGCGAACGCGTCCACGTCGGTGCGGGTGAAGCCCTCGACGGTGGCGATCAGGTCGGCGCCGATGCCCTGCGGGACGAAGCCGGTCTCGTACGCGGTCATCGGGTCGGCGAACCAGGCGCCGCCGTCGGAGCCCATCTTCACCCGGGACATCGACTCGACGCCGCCGGCCAGGATCAGGTCCTCCCAGCCCGAACGGACCTTCGCCGCCGCCAGGTTGACGGCCTCCAGGCCGGACGCGCAGAAGCGGTTCTCCTGCACGCCCGCGACGGTGTCGGGCAGCCCGGCGGCGATCGCCGCGACCCGGGCGATGTCGGAGCCCTGGTCGCCGACCGGGCTGACCACGCCGAGCACGACGTCGTCGATCGCCGCCGGGTCCAGGGACGGGAACCGGCGCCGCAGCTCGTGGATCAGGCCGACCACCAGGTCGATCGGCTTGGTGCCGTGCAGGGAACCGGTCTGCTTGCCGCGTCCGCGCGGGGTGCGGATCGCGTCGTAGACGTACGCTTCGGTGGTCACGGTGGGGATGCCTTTCGGGCGGAGGGGTCGGGCGGGCTTCAGGCGAGCAGCGAGCGGCCGATGATCTCCTTCATGATCTCCGTGGTGCCGCCGTAGATGGTCTGGACGCGCCCGTCGGTGAACGCCCGGGCGACCGCGCTGTCGCTCATGTAGCCGGAGCCGCCGTGCAGTTGCAGGCAGCGGTCGGCGGTGCGCTTCTGGAGTTCGGTGGCCCACCACTTGGCCATCGAGGCGTCCACCGGGGTCAGCGCGTACCGGTTGTGCTCGCTCACGCAGCGGTCCACGAAGGCCCGGGTGACGGCGCACTCGGTGGCCAGCTCGGCGATCTCGAACCGGACGTGCTGGAGCTTGGCCAGCGGCCGGCCGAACGCGGTGCGCTGCTTGACGTACGCCGTGGTCTCCTCCAGCAGCTGCTCGGCGGCGGCGATCGCGGCGACCGCGATGGCCAGCCGCTCCTGAGCCAGGTTGCGCATCAGGTACAGGAAGCCCTGGTGCTCCTCGCCCAGCAGGTTGGCCTTCGGGACGCGCACGTCGTGGAAGAACAGCTCGGCGGTGTCCTGGGCCTTCTGGCCGATCTTGTCGAGGTTGCGGCCGCGTTCGAAGCCCGGCGTGTCGCGTTCCACCACCAGCAGGCTCAGGCCGTGCGCGCCGCCCTCGGCGGTGGTCTTCGCGACCACCACGACCAGGTCGGCGAGGATGCCGTTGGAGATGAAGGTCTTCGCGCCGTTGAGCAGGTAGTGGTCGCCGGCGTCCACCGCGGTGGTGCGGATCGCCTGGAGGTCGGAGCCGGTGTCGGGCTCGGTCATCGCGATCGCGGTGATCAGCTCGCCGGAGCAGAAGCCGGGCAGCCAGCGCTCCCGCTGCTCCTCGGTGGCCAGGCCGGTCAGGTACGGGCCGATGATGTCGTTGTGCAGGCCGACGGCCAGGCCGCTGGCCCCGGCCCGGACGAACTCCTCGGCCAGCACGGCGGCGAACCGGAAGTCCGGGCTGCCCCCGCCGCCGTGGCGCTCGTCCACGGCCAGGCCGAGCAGCCCGGCCTTCCCGGCGGCCAGCCAGGCGGAGCGGTCGACGACGCCCTGCCGCTCCCAGCGGGCGTGGTGCGGGACGACCTCCCGGGCCAGGAAGGCCCGGACGGTGGTGCGGAAGTCCTCGTGCTCCTCGGTGTAGAGCTCGCGCTGCACGGACGTTCCCTTCAGGAGGCTTGCGTGGCAGGGGGGTCGAGGCCGGGGACGGCCCAGTCGCGGGCCACCTCGGCGGTGTGCTCGCCGGGCCGGGCGGGCGGGGTGCGCAGCGCGCCGGGGGTGGCGGAGAAGCGCGGGGCCGGGGCGGGCTGGCGGGTGCCGCCGTGCTCGGGGTAGCTGCCGCGGGCGGCCAGGTGCGGGTGCGCGGCGGCCTCGCCGAGCGTCAGCACCGGGGCCACGCAGGCGTCGTGGCCCTCGAAGCGGGCGGTCCACTCGGCCTGGGTGCGGGTGGCGAAGCGGGCGGCGAGGGCGGCGCGCAGCTCGGGCCAGCGGGCCAGGTCGTACTGGTCGGGGAGGTCCGCGTCCAGCTCCAGCAGGCGGGCGAACTCGGCGTAGAAGCGCGGCTCCAGCGGGCCGACGGCCATCCAGCGGCCGTCGGAGGTCGCGTACGTGCCGTACCAGGGGGCGCCGCCGTCCAGCAGGTTGACGCCGCGGCGGTCCTGCCACAGGCCCGCGTCCAGCAGGCCCCAGAGCATGGTGGACAGGTGCGCGGCGCCGTCCACGATCGCGGCGTCGACCACCTGGCCGGTGCCGGTGGCGCGGGCGTGGTGCAGGGCGGCGAGCAGGCCGACCACCAGGTAGAGCGAGCCGCCCGCGTAGTCGCCCAGCAGGTTCGCCGGGATCGCCGGGGGGCCGTCCGGCGGGCCGATCAGCCCGAGCAGGCCGGAGGTGGCCAGGTAGGTGACGTCGTGCCCGGCGCGCTGCGCCAGCGGGCCGTCCTGCCCCCAGCCGGTCATCCGGCCGTACACCAGCGCCGGGTTACGGGCCAGGCAGTCCCGCGGGCCGATGCCGAGCCGCTCGGCCACGCCGGGGCGCCAGCCCTCGACCAGCAGGTCGGCCCGGGCGGCGAGGTCCAGCACGGTGGCCGGGCCTGCGGCGGACTTCAGGTCGACCAGCACCGAGCGCTTGTTGCGGTTGGTCAGGTCCCGGGCCGGGTCCGGCCCGAGCGTCTGCCCGCCGGGGCGGTCGACCCGCACCACGTCCGCCCCCAGGTCGGCGAGGAGCATCGCGGCGAACGGGGCCGGGCCGATGCCCGCGAGCTCCAGCACCCGGACGCCCGCCAGGGGGCCGGAGGGGGGTGCGGCGGAGGTCGCGGGGGGTGTCGCGGAGGTCGCGGCGGAGGTCGCGGGGGGTGTTGCGGAGGTCATCGTCGACCGCCTCCCAGGTTTGACAGTGAAGCTGTCACAGTGGCGATGATAGGGACGTGACCGGCCGGTAACAAGAGCCCGGCCCGGCTGCCGCGCCCGGGGGTGCGGGATCATGGACGGACCGATCGACCGGGAGGGCCGGAACCCCATGCGTGAACTCGACCTCGACACCGCCGTACTGGACGACCCCGTGGGCCACGCGCTGGGCGGGGCGCACGCCCACCTGGCGCGGCGGTGCGGGGAGGCGGTGCGGTACGACCCCGAGGTGGCGAGCTTCAGCAGCGTCGGGGCCCGGCCCGGCCCGGGGGCCTGGGACGACCTGGTCGGGCTGCTGGGAGCCGGCGAGTTCGCCGACCTGTTCAGCTGCCCGGCCCTGCCGCCCGCCCACTGGCAGCCCGAATTCGTCCTGGAGGGCCACCAGTTGGTGCAGGTGGAGCAGGTCCGCCCGGCGCTGCCCGGCGGCCTGCGGGCGGTCGAACTGGGGGCCGCCGACGTGCCCGAGATGCTCGACCTGGTGGAGCGCACCCGCCCCGGCCCGTTCCGGCCCCGCACCCGCGAACTCGGCACCTACCTGGGCGTCCGCGACCGGGACGGCGTGCTGCTCGCCATGGCCGGCGAACGCCTCCGCCCGCCCGGCTTCACCGAGGTCTCCGCCGTCTGCACCGCCCCCGAGGCCCGCGGCCGGGGCCTGGCCGCCCACCTGGTCGGCGAACTCGCCGCCCGGATCACCGCCCGCGGCGAACGCCCCTTCCTGCACGTGGCCGCCGCCAACACCGGCGCGCTCGCCCTGTACGGACGGCTCGGCTTCGCCCGCCGCGCCGACGTGGTCTTCCGCGGCTTCCGCACGCCCTGACCGCTCCCGCCGGACCGCCCCCGACCGGCCGCCCCCGCCCGAACGCGTCCGCCCCGACCGGCCGCACCCGCCCCGAACGCGTCCGCCCCGACCGGCCGCACCCGCCCCGACCGGTGATCTTTTCCGACCGCGGAACCGGCGGGTAGAGTGCGGCGATCTGTCGTGCCCACGGGGGGCACCACCGAAACGAACGTCCGGTGACCGCATGACCGTCTGGACCCGTCCCGCCGCCTGGTGGCGCAGCGCCATCGTCCTGTCCGCGTTCCTGGGGATCTTCCTCAGCAACAGCTCCCTGGTGTACTTCACCATCCAGAGCAACGTGATCGTGCTCGGCTACTTCCTGGCCGCGGTCTACTGGATGGCCCGGCGCGGCACCGCCGACGCCCCGGCCCCCCGCCTGCGCGGCGCCGCCGTCCTGTACATCACCATCACCGGCATCGTCGCGCATGTCCTGCTCAACCACGGCGAGAACCCGCTGCCCGGCCTGGTCTCCGGCCCCGACCGGCTCCAGCACTGGTCCAGCTTCTTCCTGCACTACACCACCCCGGTCATGGTGCTGGTCGAGTGGCTGGTGTTCTCCCCCCGCAACGCCTCCCGCTGGCGCGACCTCCCGCTCTGGCTCTCCTACCCCCTCGGCTACGCCGTCCTCACCGAGACCCGGGCCGTCCTCTTCCCCGGCTTCCCGGTCCGCTACCCCTACTTCTTCCTCGACCCCACCGAGAAGGGCTACGCCTGGGTGGGCCTCCAGATGGTCCAGCTCGTCGTCGAGTTCGCCGTCCTCGGCGCCCTGGTCATCGGCCTCGACCGCCTCGGCACCCGGCTCCGCCGCGAGCCCGCCCCCGCGCCCGGCACCGGCACCGGCACCGACGCCGCCTGAGCCCGCGCGGCGGCGCGCGTCAGCGGGTCGCGCCCATGCGTTTCGAGACGCGGGCGGCGGTGGCGGCGACGACCGGGCCCAGTTCGCGGACGCGGGCGGCGGTGATGCGGGAGGTGAGGGCGGAGGTGGAGATGGCGCCGATGACGGTGTTGTTGTGGTCGAAGACCGGGGCGGCGATGCAGCGGACCTCGGGTTCGTTCTCGCGGTCGTCGACGGCGTAGCCGCGGGTGCGGATGCGGGTGAGTTCGGCGCGCAGGGCGGCGGCCGAGGTGAGGGTGCGGGTGGTGATGGCGGGGAGGCCGTCGGCGACGACGCCGGCGAAGGCGTCCTCGGGCATCCAGGCGAGCATGGCCTTGCCGACGGCGGTGCAGTACATGGGGGCGCGGCTGCCGATCCGGGAGGCCATCCGGACGGCGGTCTCGTTCTCGACCTTGTCGACGTAGACCACGTACGGCGCGTCGGGGACGCACAGGTGGACGGTGCCGCCGACCTCGCGCATCAGCTGGTGGGCCTCCTCGGAGGCGGCGGTGCGCAGGTCGAGGGTGGCGAGGTACGCCTGGCCGAGCTGGAGGGCCCCGGGGCCGAGCCGGAAGTGGCCGGTGTCGCGGTCGCGGGCGAGGAGTTGGGCGTCGACCAGCGGGGCGGCGAGGCGCAGCACGGTGGACTTGGACATCTCCAGGCCGTCGGCGAGCGCGGTGAGGCTGAGGTCGGTGCCGGCCGCCGCGCGGTCCCGGACGTGTTCGAGCACCGCGAGGGCGCGGCGCAGCGACGCGGACTGGTTGCGTTCCGGCCGGCCCTCAGGGGTCCGGCTCTCGGCGGCGGTGCTGGTCATGGGGTGTGACGCTACGGCGCGCCCGGGTGCGGTGCCAGTTCCGCAGCACATCGTTTTGCAGTGCAGAACTTTCGCGCTCTGCTCTTGTCGCCGCGCCCGGCGAGTTCCTAACGTCCCGCTCACACCGATCCCCCACTGCATGTCCCGGTTCGTCCCGGGGCGCGCAGGTGCGTCCCGCTGCGGCGAGGAGATGAGTTGAGCATGAAGAAGCTGGCCCGTGGTGCCGCCCTTGCCCTGCTGGCCGGCACCGTGGCCACGGCCTGTGCGCCGGGCACCGCGAAGACCGCGTCCTCGCAGGACGAGCAGACCGGCACCGTGAAGGTCTGGCTGTACGACGAGGCGAACCGGGCGCCGAAGGAGCAGGTGGTGGCGCAGGCCGTCGCCGACTTCAAGGCGAAGCACGCGGGCGTCGAGGTCGAGGTCTCGTACATCCCGACCGACGCCGGTCCGCGCGCCGAGAAGATGAAGGGCGCGTTCAACGACCCGTCCTCGGCCCCGGACGTGGTGGAGTTCGGCAACACCGACCTGTTCGGCTACACCGCCTCGGGCGGCCTGGCCGACATCACCTCCGACCTGGCGGACTGGACCGGGGGCAAGGACCTGCCGCAGGACCTGAAGGACACCGCCGTGGTCGACGGCAAGACGTACGGCCTGCCCTGGTGGCTGGGCGTGCGGGCGCTGTACTACCGCACCGATGTGTTCACCGAGCTGGGCCTGTCGGCGCCGACCACGTACGACGAGCTGAAGTCGGCGGCGGAGAAGGTCCGGGCCGCGCACGGCGACCTGCTGGGCATCGCGGTAGGCGGCAAGTACACCTTCGGCGCGCTGCCGTTCGTCTGGGCCGGCGGCGGCGACCTGGCGGCGCGGAACGGCTCGGCGTACACCTCGGCGATCGACTCGGCGCAGTCGCAGGCCGGCGTGAAGCGGTACACCGACCTGTTCACGGACGCGATCTGCCCGGCCCAGCAGTGCGCCGACCTGACCGGCGGCAAGACCGTCGAGGCGTTCGCGGCGGGCAAGGCCGGCATGGCGATCCTGCCGAACTCCTCGCGCGGCGCGGTGGAGGCGGGCGCGGCGGCCGGCAAGTACGCGATCGTGCCGCTGCCGGGCACCACCGCCGGGAAGATCGCCCCGGCGTTCTCCGGCGGCAACGACCTGGGCGTCATGAAGTCCACCCGGCACCGTTCGCTGGCGGTCGACTTCATGAAGGAACTGGCCTCCGAGAAGAACCAGTTGGCGCTGTTCGACGCGATGGGCAACCTGCCGGCGCTGTCCTCCGCGCGCGCCGAGGTGGTGCAGAAGCAGCCGTGGCTCAAGCCGTTCACCGACACCATCGAGGCGGGCACCAAGTTCGTCCCGAAGGACGCCGCCTGGGCCCGGATCGACGCCCAGAACGTGGTGCCGACCATGCTGCAGAAGGTCATCACCGGCAAGTCCGACGTGGCCGCCGCCACCAAGGAGGCCGCCGCCGCGATGAACGCCTCGTTCAGCGGCAAGTAGCCGTCGGCCCGTAGGAGACCCGTAGGAGAAGCGGAAGTTGTCGATGCCTGCCACGACCGTCACCGCCCGGGCGGACCACGGGGGCCCCACCCCGCTCCGCCCGGCGGGCGGCGCCCCCGCGAAGGGTCGCCGCCGCCCCGGGCCGCTCGCCCGGATACCCGTCCCGCTCTGGCTGCTGCTGCCGGCCGCCCTGGTGCTGATCCCGCTGTTCGGCTATCCGCTGTACCAGCTGGGCCTGCTCTCGGTGCTCGAGTTCGGCCAGCCGCAGGCCTCCGGCGGGGTGCCGACCGAGTTCGTCGGACTCGCCAACTACGCCGAGGTGCTGGGCGACGCGCAGTTCTGGTCGGTGCTCGCCCAGACCCTGGCGTTCGCCGCGTTCTGCGTCCTGGCCACCCTGGCGGTCGGCGCGACCTGCGCGGTGCTGCTGACCCGGGTCGGCCGGTGGCCGCGGCTGATGCTGATGTTCGGCGCCCTGGGCGCCTGGGCCGCCCCCGCGATGACCGGCTCCACGGTGTGGATGTTCCTGCTGGACACCAACTCCGGCCTGGTCAACGAAGTCCTCGGCACCCAGGGCCACAACTGGATGTACGACAAGTGGTCGGCCTTCGCCATGGTCGCCGTGGTGGTGGTCTGGCACAGCTTCCCGTTCGTGATGATCACCCTCTACGCGGGCATCCAGGCCATCCCGGACTCCGTCCTGGAGGCGGCCCGCCTGGACGGCGCCGGCACCACCACGGTCTTCCGCAGGATCATGCTGCCGATGCTGCGCCCGCTGCTGGTGATCGTGGTGATCCAGTCGATCATCTGGGACTTCAAGGTCTTCACCCAGATCTACGTGATGACCGGCGGCGGCGGCATCGCCGGCCAGAACCTGGTTCTCAACGTCTACGCCTACCAGAAGGCCTTCGTCGCGGAGAACTACAGCCTCGGCGCGGCCATCGGCGTCCTGATGACCGTCATCCTGCTGGCCGTCACCGCCGTCTACGTCCGCAGCCTGCGCCGCTCCGGGGAGGAACTGTGACCGACAAGCCCTTCTCGATCAAGCGCCGCGACAGCCGGGTGCTGCGGCAGGGTGCCAACACGGCCGCCGTGGTGCTCGCCCTGCTGACGGTGTTCCCGCTGTACTGGATGGTGCTGTCGGCGGTGAAGCCGAAGGGCGAGATCACCTCGGCGCACCCGCGGCCGTGGACGTTCGCGCCGACGCTGGAGAACTTCCGCAACGCGCTGGGGGTGTCCGGGTTCGGGCGGTACTTCGTGAACAGCATGCTGGTGGCGGTGGTCGTGGTGGTGGTGTCCGCCGCGATCGCCTTCCTGGCGGCGGTGGCGCTGTCCCGGTTCAGGTTCCGGTTCCGGACCACGATCCTGATCATGTTCCTGGTGGCGCAGATGGTGCCGGTGGAGGCGCTGACCATCCCGCTGTTCTTCCTGGTGCGCGACATCGGCTCGGTCGCGCCGGGCTTCGGCCTCTCCTCGCTGGGCTCGCTGATGCTGGTGAACCTGGCGTTCTCGCTGCCGTTCGCGGTGTGGATGCTGCGCGGCTTCGTCGCGGCGGTGCCCGAGTCGCTGGAGGAGGCGGCCCGGATCGACGGCGCGAGCCGGTTCACCGTCCTGTGGCGGATCCTGTTCCCGCTGGTCGCCCCCGGGCTGGCGGCGACCAGCGTGTTCTCCTTCATCACCGCGTGGAACGACTTCGTGTTCGCCAAGACGCTGATCCTGGACACCGACCACCAGACGCTGCCGGCCGCGCTGATGGTGTTCTTCAAGCCGGACGAGAACGACTGGGGCGGCATCATGGCCGCCTCGACCCTGATGACCGTCCCGGTGCTGGTCTTCTTCGTGCTGGTCCAGCGGCACATGGTGTCCGGGCTGGGCGGCGCGGTGAAGGACTGACCCGCTCCGGCCGGGCGGCGGCCCGGGCGGCTCAGTCCGCCGCCCGGGCCGCCCAGGCGGCGAACGCCTCGTGGAAGCCGGGGAAGGTCTTGCGCACGCACCCCGGGTCGTCGAAGGTCGTGCCCGGGGTGCGCAGCCCGGCGACGGCGAAGGACATCACGATCCGGTGGTCGCCCCGGGTCTCGATCTCGACCGGCTCCGGGGTGCCGGGGCGGATCTCGATCCAGTCCCGGCCGGTGGCGACGTCGATGCCCTGGCGGCGCAGGTTCTCCGCGCAGGCGTCGAGGCGGTCGCACTCCTTGATCCGGGTGTTGTAGACGTCCTCGATCCGGATCGGGCCGGAGGCGAACGGGGCGATGGCGGCCAGCGTCGGCATGGTGTCGGAGATGTCGCGCATGTTGACGGTGCCGCCGGTGAGGGTGCCGCCGGTGACGGTGGTGGCGTCCGCCCCGGTCTCGACCTTCGCGCCGAGCCGCTCCAGCACCTCGACGAAGCGCAGGTCGCCCTGGAGCGCGCCGCGGCCCAGGCCGGGGACGGTCACCTCGCGGCCGGTCAGCGCGGCGGCGGCGAAGAAGTACGAGGCGGTGGAGGCGTCCGGCTCGACCGGGTACCGGGCGGCGGTGTAGCCGCCCGGCGGCACCTCGAACACGTTCCCCGCGCAGGCCACCTCGACGCCGAAGCCGCGCATCATCGCCAGGGTGATCTCGACGTACGGCGCGGAGACCAGGTCGGTGACCCGGATCCGCAGGCCGGTGCGGGTGAGCGGGCCGAGCAGCAGCAGGGCCGTCAGGTACTGCGAGGACAGCCCGGCGTCGAGCACCACCTCGCCGCCCTCGACGCCCGCCGCCCGGACGCTCAGCGGGTGGTGGCCCTCGGCGCCGTGGTGCTCCAGGTCGACGCCGAGGTCGCGCAGCGCGGCGATGAGCGGGCCGAGCGGGCGGCGGCGCATCTGCTCGGACGCGTCGAAGTGGAAGGTGCCGTGTCCGGCGGCGGCCAGCGTCGGCAGGAAGCGCGCGGTGGTCGCGCCGTCCCGGCAGAACACCGTCGCCCCGTCGGCCGCCGGCCCCTGCGGGCGCCCGGTGATGCGCCACTCCCGCTCGTCGCGCTCCACCCGGTACCCGAGCGCGCGCAGCCCCTCGGCGAACCCCTCGGTGTCGTCGGACACCAGCGGTCGCACCAGGGTGGTCACCCCGTCCGCCGCCGCGGCCAGGAACAGCGCACGCGCCGTGACCGACTTCGAACCGGGGATCTCGACCAGCGCCACGGCGCACACTCCAGCGGGGCAACGACAACAGGACCGCCCCCGATCCTGCCCTCCCGTCCACCGACCGGGCCGACTCGTCCCACGGTGCGGACACCCCGGCGGACGGGACCGGCACCGGGACGGCGACGGGTCAGCGCGGGTCGGTCGGGCGCAGCTCACCCCCGTCCCACTCCAGCCAGCGGGTGATGCCGATCTCCCGGAGGAAGGGGTGGTCGTGGCTGGCGACGAGCAGGGCGCCGCGGTAGCCGGACAGGGCCTGGGTGAGCTGGCGGACGCTGGCCAGGTCGAGGTTGTTGGTGGGCTCGTCGAGCAGCAGGAGCTGCGGGGGCGGGTCGGCGAGCAGCAGGGCGGCGAGGGTGGCGCGGAAGCGCTCGCCGCCGGAGAGGGTGCCGGCCGGCTGGTCGGCGCGGGCGCCGCGGAACAGGAAGCGGGCCAGCCGGGCCCGGACCTCGTTGTCGGTGGCGGCGGGGGCGTGCGCCCTGACGTTCCGGAAGACGGTCTCCCGGTCGTCCAGCACGTCCAACCGCTGCGGGAGGTGGCGCAGTTGGACCGGGGTGGTGACCATGCCCTCGGCGGGGGCGAGTTCACCGGCGACGGTGCGCAGCAGCGTGCTCTTGCCGGAGCCGTTGCGGCCGATCAAGGCGATCCGCTCGGGGCCGCGCAGCTCCAGGTCGATCCGGCCGCGGCCGCCGTGGGCCAGCCGGACGCCCTCCAGGGTGAAGACGGTGCGCCCGGCGGGGACGGCGGTGCGGGGCAGGTCGATCCGGATCTCCGCGTCGTCCCGGACCGCCTCCTCGGCGGTGGCCAGCCGCTCCTTGGCCTCGTTGAGCCGCTCGGTGTGCATGCCGCGCAGGCGGCCGGCGGTCTCCTCGCCCTTGCCCTGGAGCTTGTCGGCCAGCGCCTTGGGGTCGTTGCGCCGCACCGAGCGCTGCTTGCCGTAGGCAGCGGACTTGGCGAGCCGCTGGGTGGCCTCGACCAAGTCCCGCCGCTGCCGCTTGACGTCGGCCTCGGCGTTGCGGACCAGGCGCTCGGCGGCCTCCTGCTCGGTCTCCAGGGCCTCCTGGTAGGCGCTGAAGTTGCCGCCGTACCAGGTGACTTCGCCGTCCCGCAGGTCGGCGATCTGGTCGACCCGCTCCAGCAGCTCGCGGTCGTGGCTGACCAGCAGCAGCACGCCGGGGAAGGCGGCCACCGCGTCGTACAGCCGGGCCCGGGCCCGGGCGTCCAGGTTGTTGGTGGGCTCGTCGAGCAGCAGGACGTCGGGGCGGCGCAGCAGCAGGGCGGCGAGGTGCAGCAGGACGGCCTGGCCGCCGGAGAGCTCGCCGCTGGTGCGGTCGAGGTCGAGCCCGGCGAGGCCGAGGCGGTCGAGGGTGGCGCGGGCGCGCTCCTCGACGTCCCAGTCGTCGCCGATGGCGGTGAAGTGGCGCTCGGCCACGTCTCCGGACTCGATGGCGTGCAGGGCCTCGCGCTCGGCCCGGATGCCGAGCGTCTCGTCGACCCGCTGCCCGGCGACGACCGTCAGGTCCTGTGGCAGGTAGGCGAGTTCGCCCGCGACCCGGACGGTGCCGGCGGCGGGGGCGAGCTCCCCGGCGATCAGCCGCAGCAGCGTGGACTTGCCGGCCCCGTTGAGGCCGACCAGCCCGGTGCGGCCGGGGCCGACGGCGAGGTGGAAACCGCTCAGCACCGGGCGGCCGTCGGGCCACTCGAAGCCGAGGTCGGTGCAGAGGATCGAGGTGGTGGGTTGCGCCATGAGGGCCTCCTGGAGGTTGCCGTGGGAAGGGGAGCAACACGGGAGACACCGGGGACGCGGGTGCGAGGAGGACCGGCGCGGGGAGACGGGCAGCCGTCACGGGAAACCGGGAAACCGGGAACCCGCACGGGAGCAGTGGATCGCCGCCCTGCCGAGGTCGCACGCGCGCCCGCACGCCGATCGACCCGGGAAGGACACGGGTGTGGCGTGGCGCGGTGTCTCATGACCTCAGACGAGCAACGGCCTTCTCCAGACGTGCGGGAATGCGACGCCTCCGAGGCTACGGACCCCCGCGCACCCGCCGCAACGGAATTAAGTCCCGCCCCCGGTCCCCGCCTCCCCCGGGTGTCGGTGGCGGCTGCCAGGATGGGCGCCATGGAACGAGTCCTCGGCATCGGCGGGTACTTCCTGCGCGCCACCGACCCGGCGGCGCTGACCGCCTGGTACCGCGACGTCCTGGGCCTGCCCGCCGACGGGCACGGCCGGTGGGAGCAGGCCCCGGGCCCGACGGTGTTCGCCGCCTTCGAGTCCGGCACCGACTACTTCGGCTCCCCCGCGCAGCAGGTGATGCTGAACGTCCGGGTCCGCGACCTGGACGCGATGCTGGCCCAACTGCGCGCCGCGGGCGCGGCGGTGGCCGGGGAGGTGCAGGAGATGCCGGGCGTCGGCCGGTTCGGCTGGGTGACCGACCCGGAGGGCAACCGGATCGAGCTCTGGCAGCCCGCCTGAGCCGGGGCGGGCCGACCGGCGCGTCTGGGCCGCCGGGCCGCCGGGGTCAGCGGTGGGTGCGGCCGTGCCGGCCGACGGCCCGGCGGAGGAAGACCACCAGGAGGGCGGTGCCTCCCGCGAGGGCGGCCGCCCGCCACCGCGCTGCGGGAGCTCGCCGAGGAGGCCGGGCTCCGGCCCGCCGAGGCACTACGGCCGCTGACGGCGGGCCACCGGTCGGCGGCCGGAGCGCCGGTGTGACCGAGTGCCGAGCACGACACGTTCGCGTGGCGGGCCCGGAAGCGGTGGCTCTCGTTCCTTCAGGTCGAGCAGCGGGCGGGGTTCGCCTCGCTCCGCACCGCCCACCGGAAGGAACGCACGGTCATGCCGGTCGACGGCCGGGACGCCGCAGGTGCCGCAGGTGCCGCCGCCCGTGCGGTCGGAGAGCCGTCGCACCGTCCGGAACGGACCGTGCGGCACGGCGCAGCACCGGGCCCCCTGCGGAGGAGGGCCGGGTGCTGCGCCGTGACGGGTGGTGGTCAGCCGGTGACGGCGACGGGCGCGTCCCAGGCGTTGCGGTCGACGGTCAGGGTGGCGCCGCCGTAGGTCTCCTTCTGGTTGACCTGGTACTGGTGGGCGCGGCGGTGCCCGCCGAACAGGCCGCCGCCGTAGGGGAAGCTGCCCGTGGTGTCGGCGGCGCCGTCGTACTTGGCGTACCACAGGGCTTCGGGCAGGTCTGCGGCGCCGGCTTCGGCGGCCCTGGCGATGCCAGCGGCGCTGGAGGAGGCGAAGCCGTAGAAACCGGGCCGGTAGGAGCGCGCCTTGACCGCGCGGTCGAAGGACTGGGTGTAGGCGAGGACCGCGTCCGCGCAGGCGGTGTCGGCGGTGTTGTAGGCCTCCACGTCCAGGTAGAGCGTGCTGCCGGCGCGCATGCCCAGCGCCGACGCCTTGGCCGCCGCGTCCGCGCCGTCCGCCGCGCCGAGCGAGACGGCCGTGTCGGCGGTGATCTTCTCGGGGCTGGAGCCGGTCTGGCACGGCGGCTGCGCGCCGACGTACAGCGGCACCAGCTTCCAGCCCGAGCCGGCCACCGCGCTCACCCAGGAGGCGGTCAGCTGCGGCTGCGCGCAGCCGCGGTTCTTGCCGCCGACGTAGACGGCGACCGCCCCGTAGGGGGAGGTGCCGCGCCAGGCGTTCATGGTGGCCAGCGGCGGGGCGGTGCAGGTGTCGAACGCGAGGCCGGTGAACACGCTCCCGCTGGAGGTCCCGGCCGGCGCGCCGCCCGCCGCGGCGGCGGGCTTGGAGGCGCCGGGTGCCGAGGCCGAGGCGGCGGCCGAACCGGACGGTGACGCGGACCCGGACGCCGAAACCGAGGCCGATGCCGAGGCCGACACGGACCCGGAGGCGGACGCCGAAGCCGAGGTGGAGGCCGAGGGCGATGCGGAGGCGGAGAGGCTGTCGGTCGCCGACGGCGAAGCCGTCTGCACCGCGCCGACCGCCTCGCCCGCCGACCCACTGCGCGGATCGTCAGCCGGCTTCGCGCACGAGCTGAGCGCCAGGGCGGCAGCGGCGGTCAGGCAGGCGGCGGACAGCACGGTGCTGCGCCCCCTGCGGAGGGGGGTGTTCGGCACGGGGATTCCTCATGAACGGAGTGTCCGCAGGAACGCGGAGAGCGACTGCCGGTATGCATATCACTCTGGGAGCGGTTCGTTCCAGCCGGCTTGAGGCGAAGCGGTGAGCTTTGTCCGGGCGTGTCCGTTCTTTGAACTGCTCTCGACCTGATCACCAGTCAGATGCCGACCCTCCTCCTCCGGCCTCGGAAGATTCCCAATCGGCACACACCTCGGGTTCCGGACCTCCGGAGCCTGGCAGAACAGGCCCGACGAAACTGACGGGACCGATCGAGGGCCAAGGGGCCCGGGCCGAGAAGGTCGGCATCCAGCATTCCGGTTCGACCTCATACCTTCACCCTTTAAGCACACATCCTCGCCGGACTGCCCACGTTTCGGTTTCATAAATTCTTCGAGCCTGCCGCGAGCCGCTTGCCGGATATTGGCATGACTGTTCGTCATATGCCGGATTCATGACCCGCATACGATCCACGCACCCCCGCTTCAGAGGCGGGGCGGTCGCAGGGAGTGGATGTGCGCGAACACATGTCAGAGCGCCGCGGGCGGCTGATGCCGCCGGGCGCCCGGGGGGTGAGCGCCGTACTGGCGCTCGCCGTGTCAGTGTCACTGCTGGCGGGGACGGAGGACGCGCTGGCCGCGCCGAAGCCGGACAAGTCCGGGCAGACGCAGGGCACCAAGTGGGCCACCGAGGCCGCTGACATCCCGTCGGCGCGGGTCGCGGCCCGGCTGTCCGGGCAGCGGGTGGAGGCGCTGTCCGAGCGGACCGAGACATCGACGACGTGGGTGAACAAGGACGGCTCGCTGACCAGCGAGCTGTTCGCCGGGCCGGTACGCTTCCAGCGCGACGGCCGGTGGACGGACGTCGACCTGACGCTGCAGCGGCAGCCGGACGGCTCGGTCGCGCCCAAGGCGCACCCGGGCGCCCTGAAGCTGGCCGCTCCGGGCGGCACCCGGGCGCGCTCGCTCGCCGACTCGCAGTCCGGCAAGGGCGAGGACCGCACGCTGGTGACCCTCGGCGAGGGCGACCAGCAGGTCGAGCTGCGGTGGAAGGGCGGCCTGCCCGCACCCGAGCTGGACGGCACGAAGGCCACCTACAGGGACGCGATCAGCGACGGCGCGGCCGACCTGGTGGTGGAGGCCACCCGCACCGGCTTCGAGCAGTACACCGTCCTCAAGCAGCGCCCGACGGCGACCGGCTACTCCTACACGATGCCGCTGAAGGCCGGGGGGCTCAAGGCCGAGGCGCAGGCGGACGGCAGCGTGCTGTTCAGCGACAAGAAGACCGGTGAGAAGCGGGCGGTGCTGCCCGCGCCGGTGATGTGGGACTCCGCCGTCATCGCGGAGGGCTCGCGCGAGCACGCGAACCGGGCGAAGGTCGACCTGAAGGTCGTCCAGCACGGCGACGGCATCGACCTGGTGTTCACTCCCGACGCGGCGTTCCTCGCCGACCCGAAGACCCGGTACCCGGTCACCGTCGACCCCTCGACGATCGCGCTGGGCAACGTGTTCGACACCCGGGTGCAGAGGGGCGAGAGCGTCGACTGGTCGGCGGACACCGAGCTGTACTGGGGCAACCCCGGCACCAAGAACGCCGACGGCTCCTCCCGCGAGGCCCGCGCGTTCATCAACTGGAACACCGCGCCGATCGCGGACGCGCTGATCACCAACGCGACCGTGTCGCTGTGGAACTTCCAGTCCGGCAACAGCGACTGCGCCGGCTACGCCTGGGACGTCTACGACACCTCGCTCGCCTCCACCGCCTCCCGGTGGACCCTGCAACCCTCCTGGAACTCCAAGCAGGCGACGTCGACGGAGACCGCGGGCCGCACCGGCTGCCAGAACGACGGCTGGATCAACGCCGACGTCACCAACCTCGTGCAGAACTGGACCTCGGCGAAGAACCCCACGTCCGGCATGGGCCTGCGCGCCCCGGACGAGAGCAGCACGAAGTACTGGAAGGAGGTCAACTCCTCCGAGGCCGGCTCGAACGTGCCCAAGCTGACGGTCACCTACAACTACCGCCCGCGCACCGGCACCGACCAGCAGGCCGGCTCCCCCTTCTACAAGGACGGGAACGGGACCTGGTGGGTCAACTCCACCACCCCGACGCTGCGCGACACCTTCGTCGACCCGAACAACGACAAGGTCGACGGCACCTTCCAGGTCTTCGACAACGACAGCGGCGCGCAGGTCGGCAACGTGCTGGTCTCCCCGTACGTCGCCTCGGGCCAGCCGGCCTCGGTGACCGTCCCCGCGGGGCTGCTGACCAACGGCAAGACCTACCGGTTCCGCACCTCTCCCTATGACGGCCTGCACTACAACACCACGTGGTCGCCGTGGGCGTACTTCACCGTCGACACCGCCGCGCCCTCCGCGCCGTCCGCGATCACCTCCACCGACTACCCCTCCGGGCAGTGGGTCAAGGGCGCCGGGCAGTCCGGCGTGTTCACCCTGACCCCGCCCGCCGGTGACCAGAGCGCCCTGGAGTGGACGCTCGACGGCACCACCTGGACCAAGGTCGCCACCGCAGGCTCCACCGCCCCGGTCAACCTGACGGTCACCCCCGACAAGGCCGGCACGCAGACCCTGCAGGTCCGCGCCGTCGACAAGGCCGAGAACAAGTCCGAACCCGTCACCTACACCTTCCAGGTCGGGGCCGGCGGCGTGACCGCGCCCAACGACGGCACCCGCACCGCCGCCCGCCTCCCGCTGGTCGCCGAGGCCGACGCCGCCAAGTACAACGCGGTCAGCTTCTCCTGGCGCCGCTCCGACGCCGACGCCTGGACCACGATCCCGGCCTCCGACGTCACCAACGCGGGCAGCGCGGTCAGTTGGCCCGTCGCGCTGAACAGCGGCAAGAGCCCGTCGCTGACCTGGAACGCCACCAGCACCGTCAACCCCGACGGCACCGTGCAGGTCCGCGCCGACTTCACCGGCCCGAACAACGCCGCCGTCTCCTCCGAGGGCATCAAGGCCGTCGTCGACCGCAAGGCGACGGGAGCTGCGACCCAGCAGATCGGTCCCGGCACGCTCAACCTGCTCACCGGCGACCTCACCGTCTCGGCCACCGACGCCTCGTTCTTCGGCCTGACCGTGGGCCGCACCAGCACCTCGCGCGACCCGAAGGCCGCCGCGAACAAGGACGGCCAGGCGCCGATCTTCGGCCCCAACTGGACCTCCGGCGTGGCCTCCGAGGTCTCCCAGTCCGGTTACACCGAGATCCGCAAGACCTCGAACACCTCGCTGGACGTGGTCCTCGCCGAGGGCGACACCATCGGCTTCACCGCCAACACGGCGGGCAACGGCTGGGTGCCCGAGCCGGGCAGCGAGGCGCTGGCCCTGCGCGGCTCCTTCGCCTCCGGCGACTTCACCCTCTCCGACACCGACGGCACCGTCACCACCTTCGCCAAGGTCGACCCGGCGGCCACCACCTGGACGGTGACGTCGAGCCTGCTGGACGGCATGGCCAACTCGACCACCACCGTCGTCTCCGAGAAGACCGTGGTGGGCGGCAAGACCCTGGCCCGGCCGAAGTACATGATCGCGCCGACCTCCGCCGCCACCGCGGCCGCCTGCACGGCCGCCCCGTCCACCAAGGGCTGCCGCGTCCTGCAGTTCGTCTACGCCACCACGACCACGGCCACGGGCTTCAACAGCGCCAGTCAGTTCGGTGACTTCGCCGGCCAGGTCTCGGCCGTCAAGCTGTGGGCCACCGCCCCCGGTGCTTCGGCCGCCACCGCCACCGACGTCGCCACCTACCGCTACGACCTGGGTGGTTCCCTGCGCCAGACCTGGGACCCGCGCCTCGGGCAGACGGCCCAGACCCAGTACTCGTACGTCGCCGGCGGAGCGTCCGACGGCGCGCTGTACGCGGTCCTGCCGCCCGGCGTCAACGGCGGCTACCACATGGCCTACGGCAACATCGCGGCCAACCCGGCCGCGGGCGAGGGCATGCTCACCAAGGTGTGGACCAACACCCTCACCCCCGGCACCACCGCCACCGTCAACGGCACCGCCACCACCACGATCGTGTACGGCGTGCCCACCAGCGGTGCCAAGGCCCCCGAGGACCTGTCCGCCACCGCCGGCGCCGCCTGGGGCCAGAGCGACCTGCCCACCGACGCCACCGCGGTCTTCCCCGCCGACCAGATCCCCGCCTCCAACAGCGGCGCCGACCTGAGCACCGGCGACTACACCCGGGCCACCGTCAACTACCTCAACGCCTCCGGCCGCCAGGTCAACACCGCCGCCCCCGGCCACCGGATCACCACCACCGAGTACGACAAGTGGGGCAACGGCGTCCGCACGCTGACCGCCGCCAACCGCGAACTCGCCCTCGGCACCACCGACGCGGCCAAGGCCCAGCTCGCCGACCTCGGCATCAACAACCTGCCCAGCGGCGAACGCGCCCGCCTGCTGTCCACCACCAGCGTGTACAGCGCCGACGGCCAGCGCGAGACGGAGAACTCCGGCCCGCTGCACCGCATCACCCTCGCCGCCGACATCGTCTCCGGCGGCGCGACGGTCGCCAAGGCCGGCACCCAGACCGTCGCCCGCACCCGCACGGTGAAGACCTACGACGAGGGCCGTCCCACCGACGGCACCGCCAAGGTCAAGGACCAGGTCACCACCACCGTCACCGGCGGCGCCCTGCGCGCCTGGCCCGAGGTGTTCGCCGAGACCCGCACCGACAAGTCCGTCTTCGACTGGGCCCTCGGCCTCGCCACCCAGCGGATCCAGGACGCCGGCGGCCTCAACCTCACCACCACCACCGGCTACGACACCCAAGGCCGGATCACCTCCCAGTCGCTGCCCAAGTCGACCGGCACGGACGCGGGCACCACCCGCACCACCTACTGGTCCGCCACCGGCACCGGCGCCTGCGCCGGCCGCCCCGAATGGGCCGACCAGCCCTGCCAGACCGGCCCGGCCGGCGACATCACCGGCGGCGGCACCAACCCGGTCCAACTGCCCGTCAAGACCGTCCAGTACGGGCTGTTCGGGCAGACCACGCAGACCACGCAGACCGACGAGACCGCGAACGGCGTCACCCGCACCACCACCATCACCCCCGACGCGGCCGGACGACCGGTGACCACCACCGTCACCGGCGGCCTCGGCACCGCCGTCCCGGCCGTCACCACCACCTACGACCCGGTCACCGGCAAGGTCACCAAGCAGACCTCCACCGGCGGCGGCACGATCACCAAGGCGTACGACGCGCTCGGCCGCCTGACCTCCTACACCGACGCCGACGGCGCGACCACCACCACCGAGTACGACGCCCTCGACCGGCCCACCAAGGTCACCGACAGCGTCCCGTCCACCACCACCTACACCTACGACACCGCCATCGACCCGCGCGGCCTGACCACCTCGGTCACCGACTCGGTCGCCGGCACCTTCACCGCCCGCTACGACGCCGACGGCACCGCCGTCACCCAGGGCATGCCCGGCGGCTACACCGCCATCGACCGGTTCGACCCGAGCGGTACCACAACCAACCGAACATACACGCGCGACAGCGACGGCCTCGTCCTGGTCTCCGACAGCATCACCGAGACCGTTCAAGGCCAGTGGGCCACCCACACCGGCACCCCCGGCATCACTGCGGCCCAGACCTACGCCTACGACAAGGCAGGCCGCCTCACCGCCGTCCAGGACACCTCGCCCGACGCCGTCTGCACCACCCGCGGCTACGGCTTCGACAACAACACCAACCGCACCACCCTCGCCACCGCCACCGCCGCCCGCGGTGCCGACTGCACCACCACCGGAGCCACCACCCAGACCACCACCTACGACAGCGCCGACCGCCTGGTGACCACCGGCTACACCTACGACGCCTTCGGCCGCACCACCGCCCTGCCCGGCTCCAGCGTCGCCTACTACACCAGCGACCTCGTCCAGCAGCAGACCACCGGCACCAACCGCCAGACCTGGACCCTCGACTCCAACCAGCGCTTCCGCTCCTGGACCACCGAGACCAACAACAGCGGCACCTGGACCACCACCGGCACCAAGACCAACCACTACGGCTCCGACAGCGACAGCCCGCGTTGGACCGGCGACAACCTCGCCAACTACACCCGCAACGTGGCAGGCATCGGCAACGACCTCGGAGCCACCACCAGCAGCACCGGGCCGGTCACCCTCCAACTCGCCGATCTGCACGGCGACGTGGCACTGCAACTGCCCCTCAACGGCAGCGCCCCCACTGTCCTCGACTTCGACGAATACGGCAACGGCCGCACCGGACAGGCGGCCGTCCGCTACGGTTGGCTCGGCGGTAAGCAACGCTCCAGCGAAACCCCCGGCGGCCTCACCCTCATGGGTGTGCGCCTCTACAACCCGGCCACCGGACGCTTCCTGTCAGTCGACCCGGTGGCTGGCGGCAACGCGAACGCCTATGACTACGTCCACGCCGACCCGCTCACCCAGTATGACCTCGACGGAAGGGTCTGCTGGAGCTGCGGTTGGAAGAAAGCCAAATCAGTCGCCAAGACGGTGGTCAAGGGCGTGAGCTTCGTCCAAGCCGGAGTCATTGGGCACGTCACGGCGACCCTCAGCTACCACCTGGGATACAGCTGCACCCGCATCGATGGCATGCGGGTGTGCCGTGGTGGAATCGGGCTTCACGCACGCGGCGGCACGACCCTCGGCACCACGTACTTCACCAGCAACGACCCCAAGAGCTACACCAAAGAGAAGATCCAACACGAAAAGGTCCACCGCGATCAATGGCGAACCTACGGTCAGCACTTCGCGATTCTCTACTTCATGGGCGGCTTGAACGCGTGCCGCAACCCCTGGGAGAGGCAAGCCGGCCTGAAGAACGGCGGCTACGGCTGCTGAGGAAGTCCGTCGTACCAGTAGCGCTATGCGTCCTCCTGCCGCTCACCCTGAGCGGGTGCTTCATGTCGGATCCTGAACCGCTTTCGTTCGGTGTCCGCGTCACGAGGGGAAAGGTCGAAGTCAAGGTACCTGTCTGCAAAGACGAGCAGATCGTGGAGATCACAGCTTATCTGCCCGAACCGCCCCAAGACGTGCTGTTCAAAGCCGCCAACTCCGCAGGAACGGCGGCGCAGAACGGTGCGTTCACGCTGTGGCAGGACGGCGTCTGGAAAGCGGACGGGTTCTCCCCCAGGGAAGTCGACCAAGCACGCGCTGAACTTCCGGACGTGTTGGATGTGGGCTACCTGGACAGCAAGGGCGGTAAGGCTGGCGACGCGTTGGACCTCAAGGCGGCTGCCGCAGCCACACCCTCCGACGGGAGCTACTGGACCAGGAACGGAATCCGAACAGCCGAGGCCATAGACCGCCAGTTGAAATGCAACTCCAGCAAGACCAACTGATCACTGGCACTACTGATCACGGGGTCCACCCAAAGCGGTGGGCTCCGTGTGAGGTCCTGAGCAGGTACTTCATCCTCCAGCGCCCACGCTGGCAGCGTCCGTCCCAACATCTCCTGCGGCACCCTGCACAACTCCGCCGGCACCACCGGGGACGGAGCCATTTTGCGTGATCTTCACCGCCCAAGGCTCCCGCCCTGCTGCCCGCCCGGCGGGCCAGACCCCGGATCTGCGCCTGCACCTGCGGGTCGGCGCGCAGGGGCGCACACCGCAAGGAGGCGGTGCAGCGGGTACCCGCCCCTTCCCGCTACACCGACCCTTCTCGCGGGGCAGCAGCTTCGTGCGGCGGGAGCGGGACGGGCTGTGCCCGGGCCGGATCCCGATCGTGGCCTTTGGCGCCCGGGCCCTGTCCTGGACCGTGCCACCGTCCCAGGGTCGGAGCGCATGCAGGATCCAGTCCTCGGCTGGCGCCAGCCGGCCCGGGTGCGCATCACGGCGATCGCCTCGTCGTCCCGGCCGTACCGGGCCAGCAGGTCCGCCAGTTGGTCGCGGCCGGGACGCCGGTGCATTTGAGCGGGGAGCACAATGCGTTCGCGTGGCGGACACGGCAGCAGTGGGAGCCGTTCCTGCAGCCGGAGCAGCAGGCGCGGTTCTCCTCGCTCCGCGCCGCCCACCGGGCAGGCCGCACCGAGGTGCTGGTCGACGGCCGGGGCGCGGGCGCCGCACCGGTGCCGTCGCCGATGCGACCGGAAAGCTGACCGGCCACCGACGGCTTCTGCCGCACCATGGCCAGGACCGCGGACCCGGTCGTGCTGCTGTGCCGCTCGACCGGCCGGTTCCTCGCCGAGCCGGACGCCCTGTGCCACACGGGCAGGCCGAGCCTCCGGGCAGCGGTGCGGTCAGCGCGCGCGGATGGCCGCCTGTCGGGCGGTGACGACAGCGCGCCGCCGCCCGCGGACGCTCTGCTCGTCGTCGATCCAGCGGGCGCTGATGGCCGGGTCGGCGGTCCGGTCGGCCGTAGCACAGGAGATGTCGAGGTAGTAGCCGTAGTCGCCCCCCGCGGTGAGTCCGCCAAGTCGGGCCACTACGCCGTCGGTGCCGTGCTGGTCACCGGTGACGGCGTAGTGGAAGGCGAAGGCGAGCTCGACGGCGGCCCGGGCGGCGCCGATGCCCGCGTTGCCGGTGTCGGCGCGCATTTGGAGGGCTGGCCGTTCGAAGGAGTTGGTGCCAGCGTCCCGGATGAGTGCCGCGGTGGCGACGGTGAAGGTGGTGGCGGTCAGGGTGCGCTCGTGCAGCAGCTGGGCGGCGGAGTCGATCTCGTCGCCCGCCGCGCGTACGCCGTTCCCGGAGCCGGCCGCGGCTGACTGGCCGAGCAGGCCTGAACCCAGGTTGGCGCCGGATCGCACCGCCGGACCAACAGTCGCCGGCTGGCACGCCTGGGCGTCGGAGGCGGCGTGGCCCCTGCCGCTGCTGCCGGACGACGCCGACCAGGAGGCCGAGCCACCGACCACCTATCGGCTGTAGACGGAGCCGGAGTTCGGGCAGCCGGGACGGCAGGTGTTCGGCAGTGGTCGGCGAGAACGGGCCGCCGCCGGGGAAAAGCGGTCAAAGTGCCGACAACAGGCGGAATCGGATCTACGGTCGCCTGCACACGACCCACCGGCGCCACGGAGAGGAGCACTGCCGTGCCGCACGACGGCAGCATTTGGGGCAGGCCGACCGACAGCATCTGGGGCGGCGCCGCCCACCGGCGGCCCGCTGCCGATCCGCCCGCCGGCCCGCCGGACCCGCTGAACGTCCCGGATCAGGGCCCGTAGCCGCGCCCGCCGAACCGCCGGCCGGCACGCCTGTGCGGTCCGAGCGGGCACGTGGACTCACCGGTCCGCGAGCCCTTCCCGGCAAGGTCCCGGATCGTCCGGATCCACCGCGCCGGCCGGGAAGGCGGCCGGGGGCAGCCCGCTGCGGTGCGCGCAAGCGGCCGTCCGAACGTTCCTGCCCCGGCTCGGTCGTTCGGGCCGGGACGTCGGGTTCAGCCGGCCGTCCGGGGCGCTCCGGGCGGCGGCCTAGAATCGGGGCATCATGACTGCCACTCTCGTCGTCAAGGACCTCGCCGCCGGCCACGGCGAGCGCACGCTGTTCTCCGGGCTGGACCTGGTCGTCGCCCCCGGGGACGTGATCGGCCTGGTCGGGGTGAACGGCGCGGGCAAGTCCACGCTGCTGCGGCTGCTGGCCGGGCTGGACGCCCCGGAGGGCGGTTCGCTCAGGCTCAGCCCGCCGACCGCGAACGTCGGGCACCTGCCGCAGGAGCCGGAGCGCCGGGAGGGCGAGTCGGTGCGCGACTTCCTGGCCCGCCGCACCGGTGTCGCGGCGGCCCAGGCGGCGCTGGACGAGGCCACCGAGGGCCTGGTGGAGGGCCGGCCGGGCGCGGACGACGCGTACGCGGTGAGCCTGGACCGCTGGCTGGAGCTGGGCGGCGCGGACCTGGAGGAGCGGGCCGAGGAGGTCGCCGGCCAGCTCGGCCTGAAGGTCTCGCTGGACCTGCCGATGACGGCGCTGTCCGGCGGCCAGGCGGCCCGCGCGGGCCTGGCCTCGCTGCTGCTGTCGCGCTACGACGTGTTCCTGCTGGACGAGCCCACCAACGACCTGGACCTGGACGGCCTGGAGCGCCTGGAGGCGTTCGTGAAGGGCCTGCGCGCGGGCACCGTGCTGATCAGCCACGACCGCGAGTTCCTGGCCCGCACCGTGACCAAGGTGCTGGAGCTGGACCTGCACCAGCAGCAGGTGAACCTGTACGGCGGCGGGTACGACGCGTACCTGGAGGAGCGGGCGATCTCCCGCCGGCACGCCCGCGAGCAGTACGAGGAGTTCGCGGACACGAAGGCCGGGCTGGAGGCGCGGGCCCAGATGCAGCGCAACTGGATGGAGCACGGTGTCCGCAACGCCCGGCGCAAGGGCGGCGACAACGACAAGAAGGCCCGGGCGCAGCGCGCCGAGTCGACCGAGAAGCAGGCCGCGAAGGCCCGGCAGACCCAGCGGATGATCGAGCGCCTGGACGTGGTGGAGGAGCCCCGCAAGGAGTGGGAGCTGCGGATGGAGATCGCCGCCGCGCCGCGCTCCGGCTCGGTGGTGGCGACGCTCGGGCAGGCCTCCGTCCGGCGCGGGGACTTCGCGTTCGGGCCGGTGGACCTCCAGATCGACTGGGCGGACCGGGTGGCGATCACCGGCGCGAACGGCGCGGGCAAGTCGACGCTGCTGGCGGCGCTGCTGGGCCGGCTGGAGCTGGACGCGGGCAGTGCGGCGCTCGGCTCGGGCGTGCTGGTCGGCGAGGTGGAGCAGGCCCGCGGGCACCTGTTCGGCGGCGACGCCGGGCGTCCGCTGCTGGAGGCGTTCGCCGCCGCCGTGCCGGACCTCGCCCCGGAGGAGGTCCGCACCCTGCTGGCCAAGTTCGGCCTGAAGGCGGTGCACGTGCTGCGCCCGGCCGCGACGCTCTCCCCCGGCGAGCGGACCAGGGCGGCGCTGGCCCTGCTCCAGGCGCGCGGGGTGAACCTGCTGGTGCTGGACGAGCCGACCAACCACCTGGACCTGCCGGCGATCGAGCAGTTGGAGTCGGCGCTGGCCTCGTACACCGGCACCCTGCTGCTGGTCACCCACGACCGCCGGATGCTGGACACCGTGCAGGTGAACCGGCGGCTGGTGGTCGCGGACGGGAAGGTCTCCGAAGCCTGAGGCGGGGCCGACCCGGGGCCGGGGCCGCGCCCGAGCCGGGGGTTGCGCCCGGTCGTTCTGGGCCGGTTCTTGCCAGGGCCCGGCGGCGTCTTCCGCCCGGGTGCGCCGTGTGCTGTGCTGGCGCGCATGGTTGACCGAGCTTCCGCCCCGGCCCCGTCCCACCCGACGGCGCCGCTGCACCCGATGACCGTGCCCGCCCACGAGGCGGCCGACCGCTGCCGGGCCTTCCACCGGGTGATGGCCCGGCGCCGCACCGTGCGCGACTACGCGAGCCGCCCGCTGCCCGAGGGGGTGCTGGAGTGGGCGGTGCGGACGGCGGCGACCGCGCCGAGCGGCGCGCACGTGCAGCCGTGGCGGTTCGTGGTGGTCACCGATCCGGAGCGCAAGCGGCGGCTGCGGGAGGCCGCGGAGGCGGAGGAGCGGGAGTTCTACGCGCACCGGGCGTCCGAGGAGTGGCTGGCGGCGCTGGCCCCGATCGGCACCGACTGGCGCAAGCCGTTCCTGGAGGACGCGCCCGCGGTGATCGTGGTGTTCGAGGTGCACAAGGGTCCGGACTCGCCGCGCCCGTACTACACCAAGGAGTCGGTGGGCATCGCGGTGGGCTTCCTGCTCGCGGCCCTGCACCAGGCGGGCCTGGCCACGCTGACCCACACGCCCAGCCCGATGCGCTTCCTCAACGAGGTGTGCGACCGCCCGCCGGAGGAGCGCGCCGCGTACGTCATCCCGGTCGGCTACCCGGCCGAGGGCGCCCGGGTGCCGGACCTGGTCCGCAAGCCGCTGGACGAGGTGCTGGTGCGGCTCTGAGCCGCCGCCCGCCCGGGTGGTGCGCCCGGGTGGTGCGCCCGGGTGGCGGAGGGGATATCCGCTGGTCGGCGCGTTGCCGGATGGCGCATACTCCGTCCATGAGTCACTCCACCGACGCACCTGACAACGCTGTGCGACCGCTCACCGCGGGCCGCCCGCCCGAGCTGCTGCCCCTCGGCGGCGGCGCGCACCTGCGCCGCCGCCGGGTGGCGGACGCCGCCGGGCTGAACGCCGCGGTGATCGCCAACCTGGACCACCTGCGTCCGTGGATGCCCTGGGCCCGGCAGGCGCCGACCCTCGCGGAGAGCGAGCAGCTCTCGGTGGCCGGCGAGGCGGCCTGGGAGCAGGGCACCGACTTCATGTACCTGCTCGGCCTGGACGCGGACCCGGCCGCGGTGATCGGCGGCTTCGGCCTGCACGGCCGGATCGGTCCGGGCGCGCTGGAGATCGGCTACTGGGTGCACCACGGGCACACCGGCCGCGGCCTGGCCACCGCCGCCGCCCGCGCGCTCACCTCGGCCGCCCTGGCCCTGCCGGGCATCACCCGCGCCGAGATCCACTGCGACGAGTCGAACGCCGCCAGTGCCGCCGTGCCGCGCAGGCTCGGCTACGTCCTGGACCGGATCGAGCCGGCGGTCCCGACCGCCCCGGCCGAGACCGGCCGCAAGATGATCTGGCGGACCGGGGCCTGAGCGCCCGCCGGTACGCGCGACGAGGGGACGGCGCGCCCGGCGCCGCCGCCGGCGCTCAGCGGTGGGCGAGCCGTTCGATCAGCGTCTGCCAGCCGTCCGCGAGCAGGGACCCGAGGTCCTCCTCCGCGCAGCGGCCGGCGGCCGGGGCGGTGGGGGGCAGGTCGGCGACCAGGAAGAGCAGCGGGGGTCCCTCCAGGGCGCTGGCGAGCTGGAGGGCGAGGGTGTCGAGGTCGGGGAGGCCGAGGGCGGCCTGGGCGAGCAGCATCCGGATGTGCGGGCGGGAGAAGTTGGGGCCGACGGCGGGCGGGACGGGGCCCTTGCGCTCGAAGGCGGCGCGGGCGATGTGGTGGCGCTCCAGCAGGAAGCGGGTGCGGGCGCGGCCGTAGGCGATCAGCCGGTCGACCGGGTCGCCGCCGGGGCCGAGCGGGGGCGGGCCGGACAGCACCTGGCACTGGAAGCGCTGCTCCTCGGCGTCGAGCAGGGCGCGGAAGATCCCGGCCCGGGTGCCGAAGCGGCGGAAGACGGTGCCCTTGCCCAGCCCGGCGCGTTCGGCGAGGCCGTCCATGGTCAGGTGGTCCGCCCCGAGTTCGGCGATCATCGCGCGGGCGGTGCAGAGCAGCACCTCGCGGTTGCGGGCCGCGTCCGCGCGTTCGGTGGGGGGTTTCCCGAAGGGGACCAGGGGGCTGTCCATGCCGCCAATTTACCCGGCGAGAGAAACGGGGTAAAGTCCGTTTACGTCGAGTGCGACGCCCCCCGGCCCGCACCTGAGCCCCGCCGTGCCCTGCCGCGCCCCGCCGCGCCCGCCCGCCCGCCCGCACCACCGCCCTCCCGGCGGGGTGCGAACCGAGGAGTACTGTCATGCACCTGTTCCGCCTGGACGCCAGCATCCTGCCCGGCACCTCGACCAGCGCCGAGCTGGCCACCGCCGCCGAGGCCGAGTGGACCGCCGCCCACCCCGACGGCACCGTCACCCGCCGCAACCTGGGCACCGACCCGCTGCCCGGCGACGCCTGGACGCACGCCACCCTGGCCGCGTTCACCCCCGCGGACCAGCACACCCCCGAGCAGCGGGAGGCCGCCGCGCTCGGCGCCTCGCTGGCCGAGGAGCTGCGCGCCGCCGACGCCGCGATCATCGCCGTGCCGCTCTACAACTGGGGCGTCTCCCAGCACTTCAAGACCTGGGTCGACCTGGTCATCGCGGCCGCCGGCCCGACCGCCGAGCTGCTCAAGGACAAGCCGGTCCTCCTGGTCGCCTCGTTCGGCGGCGGCTTCGCCGCCGGCACCCCCCGCGAGGGCTGGGACCACTCCACCCCCTACGTCGAGCGCATCCTGCGCGACGTCTGGGGCGCCGACCTGACCACCGTCCGCCGCGAACTGACCATGGCCGCCGCCAACCCGGCGATGGAGAGCCTGCGGGACCTGGCCGCCGAGTACCACACCCAGGCCCTGGACGCCGCCGCCACCGCCGGCAAGAACCTGGCCCGCGCCTGACCACCCCGCCCCTCCGGGCAGGCAGAAGCCCCGCGCGCCCGACACCTCGGGCCCGCGGGGCTTCACCGCACTGACGCGGCCTCAGACCTCGCCGAGACCGCCGGACTTGACCGCCGCGACGAACGCGGTGAAGGCCGCCTCGGGGAACACCAGCACCGGCCCCTGCGGGTCCTTCGAGTCACGGACCGGCAGCCGACCGGGCAGCCCGGCCGGAGCCACCTCCACGCAGTAGCCACCATTGTTGCTGTAGGTGGACTTCACCCAGCGCAGCTCGGACAGGTCGACGCCGGTCACGAAAGCTCCTCGAAAGCACCGGACTTGACCGCCGCGACGAACGCGGTGAAGGCTGCCTCGGGGAACACCAGCACCGGCCCCTGCGGGTCCTTCGAGTCACGGACCGGCAGCCGACCGGGCAGCCCGGCCGGAGCCACCTCCACGCAGTCGCCGCCGTTGTTGCTGTAGGTGGACTTCACCCAGCGGAGCTCGGACAGGTCGACGTCGGTCATGAGAGTTCCTTCCTGACAACCCGGATCCTGGCGAGTGAAGCGGCCGTAGACAGGGACTCCACCTGGAGCAGATCGTACTCCCTGGACCAGGTCGAAACCGCGTCCCGGCCGCGCTCCAGATGGCCCCGGGCCTGGGATTCCGCGTACCCGACGACCACCCGGTCGGGGAGGTCGAGCAGCACCAGCGGCATCGTGAACGGCGCGCGCTCGCCGATGTCGAACGGGGCGATCTGCAGGGTGATCCGGGGCCGCCCGGCCAGCTCCTCCAGGTGCCCCAACTGCTCGGCCATGACCGCCGGGCCGCCCACCGGACGCCGGATGCAGCTCTCGTCCAGGACGGCGTGCACGAAGGGCGGGTCCGTCCGGGCCAGCAGCTCCTGCCGGGTCGCCAGGAAGGCGATCCGCGCGTCGGCCTGCGCCTGGGTGATGCTCCCCCGCTGCACGGCCGCCGCCGCGAGCGCGGACGCGTAGGCCGGCGTCTGGAACAGGCCGGGCACCACGCCGAGTGCGAAGGTCCGCAGCCGGCGGCACCGGGCCTCCGCCGCGGTGAACTCCGCGAAGCCCTCCAGCAGGCTGGCGTTCGAGTACTGCCGCCAGAGCTGCTGGAACCGCTCCCCGGTCCCGAACACCTGATCGGCCCTGACCGCGAGGTTAAGGGTTACGGGCTTCTTCCCTCTTTCCACGTACGAGAGCAGCCCGCCCGAGTACCCCATGCGCGCGGCCAGGGCCAGTTGGGACCATCCGCGCGCCCTCCGCGACCTGCGGAGTTCCTCACCGAAGCGCAGAGCCGGAGATGACGTGCCGTCAACTTCCCCACCATCGCTCACCATTGAAGCTCCTTAACTCGCGTGAACCGTCAACGGGCAAGTACTGGTGAGCGTAGTCGTTTCTGCCGATGCTGGTGACACACCGGAAGAAGAAGGACGCGGACGGTGACCGGCGCGCGGAGCGCGGTCCCGGCGCGCGTCGGCCCGGTGCCCTCCGGGGGCGTGGACGCCCCCTTCCCGCCCGGCCCGAGCACTGCGAGGTCCACCACCATGTCCGATCACCCATGCCCCGACCCGGAGGCGAAGTTGACGATCCGCGTCTACACGGCGCGGGCCGACGGCACCCGGGTCCAGGTCTCGTTCCGCACGTCCGACGAACCGACCGGCCCCGCGCCGCTCTCCCCGCTGACCTGGCCGGCCTGCCGGTGTCCGCGGTGCGGTGACGGCGACGGCGGTGGGGAGCGGGCGTCGGATGCGGCCTGAGGAACAGCCGGAGGATTCCGAGGAGGAGGAGGCGGCGGCGCGGCGGCGGGCCTGGGCGATCGCCGACCGGCTGACCCGGGCCGGTGGCGAGGAGGCCCGGCTGACCTCCGTCGCGGGCGGGTACCGGGTCGAGCTCCGGTCGACCCGGCCGGCGCCGGACGCGGCCGGGGTGCTGGCGGCCCTCGCGCTGGGCGACCGCTGGGGGCACCGGCGTTCGATCCTCCCCGGCAGCGGCGGTCTCGTGCAGGACAGCGTGTGGAGCGAGGTCCGGTCGGAGCCGTCCGGCCCATCGGGCCCGGAGCGGGGGCGGGAGGGCGGTACCGGTGGTGTCGGCGAAGGGAGCCTTAAGGGCGGCTCAAGCGGGGCGGGGAACGCTTGACGGGCCTCGGCGGGCCGGGCATTTTTGGGTGCACGGAGCGGTCCGGCCGCTCCCGGCACGGTGGTCGAGAACCCGCTCTCGGGCGGGTGCGGAGAACCAACCCCCACACGGCCCGGTCGTCGCGCTCCCCCACGGTCAGTACGCGCGGTCGACCGGGCCGGTTCCGTGCCCGCGGTTCCGTGCCCGCGGTTCCGTGCCCGGGTTTCGGTGACGGCCGGTCAGGCGGACGCCCGGCACGGCGGGTTGACGGGGTACCACGGGCGGGTGGGGTTTCGTCCGCCGCGTTGACCGTCCGGGTCCGTTCGGGACCGGCCGGGACTACGATCGATCGATGACGGACACCACACGCAGAGCAAGCGACAGCACCGGACTGGCCGCCAGGTACCCGGCCCTGCACGCGCCGCAGCGCTGGGAGTGGGGCGGTATCGACGCCCAGTTCAGCACCGACCTGCCACCGGACGAACTCATCACCAACATCCACCTGGTCGGCTTCGCCGAGGGCCGGGTCGTCCTGTGCCGGGACGTCCGCGGCCACTGGTTCCTGCCCGGCGGCACCCGGGAGGCCGCCGAGAGCGTCGAGTCCTGCCTGGAGCGCGAGCTGCGCGAGGAGGCCGGCGCCCGGCTGCTGGGGCCGCCGACCTGGATCGGGCACCACCTCGCCGTGACCGACTCGCCCGCGCCCTACCGGCCCTGGCAGCCGCACCCGGTGAAGGCGTGGCTCTGGGGCTGGGCCGACGTCCTGGTCGACTCCGCCCCCACCAACCCGGACGACGGCGAGCAGGTGGTCGAGGTCCGCCCGGTCACCCCCGACGAGGCGCTGCGGCTGCTCGGCGACCACCGCGAGCCCTGGTGGTCCGAACTCGTCGCGCTGGCGGTCGAGTCCCGCACCGGCTGACCGGCGGCCGGGCCCCGGCCGCCGGCGCGGGGCGGGGCGGTGCCGCCCGGCCGCCCGGCTACTTGCCCAGGCCCGCGCGGCGGAGGGCGTCGGCCATGGCGGAGTTGGCGGGGGCGGCGGCCGGGGGGACGGGGCGGCGCTCCTGGCGCGGGGGCCGGGAGTCCCGCCGGGGGGACGGCTCGCGGCGGCCGCCGCCGGACCCGCCGGGGGCGGTCTCGTCGTCCAGGCGCAGGGTCAGGCCGATCCGCTTGCGCTGGACGTCCACGCTGGTGACCTTGGCACGGACGATGTCGCCGGGCTTGACCACCTCGCGCGGGTCCTTGACGAAGTTCTTCGACAGCGCGGAGACGTGCACCAGGCCGTCCTGGTGGACGCCGACGTCGACGAAGGCGCCGAACGCGGCGACGTTGGTGACCACGCCCTCCAGCACCATGCCGACCTCCAGGTCGGAGAGCTTCTCGACGCCGTCCTTGAAGGTGGCGGTCTGGAAGGCGGGGCGCGGGTCGCGGCCGGGCTTGTCGAGCTCGCCGAGGATGTCGGTGACGGTCGGGACGCCGAAGGTCCCGTCGGCGAAGTCGCCCGGCCGCAGCGCGCGCAGCGCCGGGCCGTTGCCGATCAGTTCGCGCAGCTGCCCGCCGGTGGCGGCGAGGATGCGGCGGACCACCGGGTACGCCTCGGGGTGGACGGCCGAGGCGTCCAGCGGGTCGTCGCCGTCGGGGATGCGCAGGAAGCCCGCGCACTGCTCGAACGCCTTGGGGCCGAGCCGGGCGACGTCCTTGAGCGCCTTGCGGGTGCGGAACGGCCCGTTCGCGTCCCGGTGGGCGACGATGTTGTCGGCGAGCGTGCCGGTGATGCCGGAGACCCGGGTGAGCAGCGGCGCGGAGGCGGTGTTGACGTCGACGCCGACGGCGTTGACGCAGTCCTCGACCACGGCGTCCAGCGAGCGGGAGAGCTTGAGCTCGCTCAGGTCGTGCTGGTACTGGCCGACGCCGATCGACTTGGGGTCGATCTTCACCAGCTCGGCCAGCGGGTCCTGGAGGCGGCGGGCGATGGAGACCGCGCCGCGGATCGAGACGTCCAGCCCGGGGAGCTCCTGGGCGGCGAACGCGGAGGCGGAGTAGACGGACGCGCCGGCCTCGCTGACCATCACCTTGGTCAGGCCCAGCTCGGGGTGGCGCTTGATCAGGTCGGCGGCCAGCCGGTCGGTCTCCCGGGACGCGGTGCCGTTGCCGATCGCCACCAGGTCGACCCGGTACTGCGCGGCCAGCCGGGCCAGGGCGGCGAGCGCGGCGTCCCACTTGTTGGCGGGCTGGTGCGGGTAGACCGTCTCGTGCGCGACGACCTTGCCGGTGGCGTCGACCACGGCGACCTTGACGCCGGTGCGGAAGCCCGGGTCGAGGCCCATGGTGGCGCGCGTCCCCGCGGGGGCGGCGAGCAGCAGGTCGCGCAGGTTGGCGGCGAAGACCCGCACCGCCTCGTCCTCGGCCTCGGCGCGCAGCCGGGTGCGCAGGTCGATGCCGAGCCGGACCAGGATGCGGGTGCGCCAGGCCCAGCGGACGGTGTCGGTGAGCCACCTGTCGGCGGGGCGGCCGCGGTCGGCGATGCCGAAGCGGGCGGCGATCCGCTGCTCGTAGTCGCTCGCGCCGGGCAGGTCGGCCTCCTGCTCGCCGTCGTACGGGGAGAGTTCGAGGTCGAGGGCCTCCTCCTTCTCGCCGCGCAGCATGGCCAGGATGCGGTGCGAGGGCAGCTTGGTGTACGGCTCGGCGAAGTCGAAGTAGTCGGCGAACTTGGCGCCGTCCTGCTCCTTGCCGTCCCGGACCTTCGCGACCAGCCGGCCGCGGGTCCACATCCGCTCGCGCAGCGAGCCGACCAGGTCGGCGTCCTCGCCGAAGCGCTCGACCAGGACGGCCCGGGCGCCCTCCAGGGCGGCGGGCACGTCGGCGACCTGCTCGTTCAGGTAGGTCGCGGCGAGCGCGGCCGGGTCCTGTCCCGGGTCGGCGAGCAGGGTGTCGGCGAGCGGTCCGAGGCCGGCCTCGCGGGCGATCTGCGCCTTGGTGCGCCGCTTGGGCTTGTACGGGAGGTAGATGTCCTCCAGCCGGGCCTTGGAGTCGGCGGCGAGGACCTGCGCGCGCAGCGCGTCGTCCAGCCTGCCCTGGGCCTCGATGGACTCCAGGACGGCGGTGCGGCGCTCCTCCAGCTCGCGCAGGTAGCGCAGCCGCTCCTCCAGGGTGCGCAGCTGGGTGTCGTCCAGGGCGCCGGTGGCTTCCTTGCGGTAGCGGGCGATGAAGGGAACGGTCGCACCCCCGTCGAGCAGGCCGACGGCGGCCTGCACCTGGTTCTCGCGGACGCCGAGCTCCTCGGCGATCTTGCGTTCGACGGGCATGGTCACGGTGCCGGTCACCCCTTCAGACGGTTGGGCGGTGTCGCCCGTGCATTCTGGCAGGTCCGACCGACGGACCTCCGGTGGACCGGGTGGCCGCTGCGGGCGTGGCGCGTTCCGGGGACGCGGGGGGACACGCGCCGGGGCGACCCGGGGGCCGCCCGAATCATCTGGTATGAGAGGTGAACGACCGTTTTGCGAACCTCCGCCAGCGCCGCTGCCGGAGCCCCCGTCAGCGCATGGGAGGACCAGGTGGCGCAGGCCCCCGCCCCGGCCGTCCGGACACCCGACCGGCCGGTCCGCTGGACCCGCCCCGCCACCTGGCCCCGCGAGGTGCTCGCGCTCGCCGCGTACTGGGTCGCCGGCCGGGTGCTGATGGTCGGGCTGATCCGCTCCGGCCGGACCGAACCCGCCATCGAGGTGCACCGGCTGTACCACGGCTGGTACCGGGTGCTGCGCACCGGCACCTTCCCGGTCGACGACGTCACCTGGCAGTACCCGCCGGGCGCGGCGCTGCCGATGCTCGCGCCGGGCCTGCTGCCGTTCCTCAGCTACCTCCAGGCGTTCGTGCTGCTGGCGCTGCTGGCCGACGCCGCCGTGCAGGCCGCGCTGCTGGCGGCCGGGCGCGGCCCGGGGCGCTCGGTCCGGGGGGCCTGGGCCTGGGCGCTGGCCCTGCCGCTGCTGCTCGGCCTGCCCTACGGGCGCTACGACCTGCTCGCCACCGCGCTCGCGGTCGGCGCGCTGCTGCTGCTCCCGGCCCGGCCCCGGCTGGGCGGGGCGCTGGCCGGGATCGGCGCGATGGTCAAGGTGTGGCCCGCGCTGACCGTGCTGGGCACCCCGCGCGGCCGCACCACCCGGCAGGCGTGGACCGCCGCCGCGCTCTCCGCGCTGGCCCTGCTGCTGGTCCTCGCCGCCTGCTTCGACCACACCCTCGGCTTCCTGCACGCCCAGGGCGGGCGCGGCGTGGAGATCGAGTCGCTGGGCGGCAGCGTGCTCCAGGTGGCCCGGCAGTTCGGCTGGTCCGGCCGGGTCGAGCAGCACTACGGCTCGTTCGAGTTCCTCGGCCGGTACGTGCACCGGATCTCGCAGCTGTCGCTGCTGCTGAGCGCCGCGGCCTTCGCCTGGCTGCTGCTGTGGCGGGTCCGGGCCCGCCGCTGGACGGCCGCCACCCCGTACGACGCGGCACTGACCGCGGTGCTGCTGTTCACCGTCACCAGCCGGGTGATCTCCCCGCAGTACCTGGTCTGGCTGATCGGCCTGGCCGCCGTCTGCCTGACCGTGGAGAGCACCACGCAGTGGCCGGTCGCCCTGCTGCTGCTGCCGGTGGTCGGCGTCACCACCGTCGACTACCCGCTGTTCTTCGAGGCGATGCAGGCCGGCGGCTGGTGGCCGACCGGGGTGATCCTGCTGCGCAACGGGCTGCTGCTGACCGCCGCGCTCTGGTCCGCCGCCCGGCTCTGGCGGGCCACCGCCTCGCCCGGGCCCGCGCCCCGCGCGACCGACGCCGCCGATGCCGGTGCCGGTGCCGGCGGCGGCGACGACGCGCAGGACGATCCGCGCGGCGACCCGGACGCCGTCCCGACGGCCTGACGGACCGGCGGCCCGACGGACCGACGGACCGGCGGACCGGCGGCCCGAGGGGGGCTGACGGGCCGCCGGCGGACGTACACTCCAGCAATGGCCGACACCGCACTGGACCGGCTCGCCGCCGGCAAGTACCTGCTGATCACCAGTTACAAGAAGGACGGCGGCGCCGTGCCCACCCCGGTGTGGGTGGTCCGGGACGGCGACGCGCTCGGGGTGTGGACCACCGCCGGGTCGTGGAAGGTCAAGCGGATCCGGCGGCGCGGCGAGGTGCTGGTCGGGCCGTGCGACGTGCGCGGCAACCCGACCGGCAAGCCGCTGCCCGCCACCGCCGAGATCGCGGACGCCGCCACCACCGAGCGCTACCGGCAGCTGCTGGCCCGCAAGTACGGGCTGGTCGGGCGGCTCACCCTGCTCGGCAGCCGGCTGCGCCGCGGCAAGGACGGCACCGTCGGGATCACCGTCCGCCTCGACCGGGGCTGACCCGGCGTCAGCCCTCGTACGGCAGCAGCTCGGGGCGCTTGGCCGGGCGGCCGTCCCCGGAGGAGCGCCCGCGCAGGCGGCGGCCGATCCACGGGCCGACGTGGGTGCCGAGCCAGCGGGCGTCGGCGCGGGCCCGCTGGGCGCGGGTGCGGGGGTCCGGCTCGGCCAGCGGGGCCCGCCAGTCCTCGGCGGCCGGGCGGCCGAGCGCCTCCAGCACCGCCAGCGCGACCCGGCGGTGGCCCTCCGGGGAGAGGTGCAGCCGGTCCTCGGCCCAGAGCCGGCGGTCGTCGAACACCGGTGCCGAGAACAGGTCGACCAGCACCACCCGGTCCGGGTGGTCGCGCACCACGCCCTCGACGAACGCCTTCATCCGCAGGATCGCGGGCAGCAGCCGGCGGCTGCCCGCCATCCGCCGGGTCGGGTCGGTGGAGGTGAACAGCACCACGGTGCGGTCCCCGGCGAGCAGCGCGCGGGTGCACGCGCCGAGCTGCCGCTCGACCTCGGCGATGTCGCAGCCCGGCCGCAGCACGTCGTTCAGGCCGCCCGCCAGCGTCACCAGGTCGGCGTCGGTCGCCGCGGCCAGGTCGACCTGCTCGTCCCGGATCTGGCCGATCAGCTTGCCGCGCACCGCCAGGTTCGCGTACCGGAAGCCGTCCGCCCCCGCCTCGGCGGCCAGCACGGCGGCGACCCGGTCCGCCCAGCCGCGGAACTGCCCGTCGGGCAGGGTGTCGTCGCACATCCCCTCGGTGAACGAGTCGCCCACCGCCACCATCGCCCGGTACTGCCGCACACCGCCTCCTGGAGTCGTCCGTCGCTGCCCCACCCTACCGAGGCGTACCGGACGGGCGGGGTGGACGGGGAGGGCGCGGAGATCGGGGAGGTCGGGGCGGGCGGTGGCGGTCAGGCCGAGGTGAGGGTGACCGCCGCCTCCGGGGTGTGGAGCTGGAAGGTGAGGGACTCCTGGAGGTAGAGGTGGACGGCGGTGTCGTCGTGGGAGAGGTAGCCGATCGAGAGGTCCTCGCCGAGGTGGAGCTCGAAGTCGCCGCCGCGGGCGGAGAGCAGGACGGCGCCCTCGACGGCGGGGGCCCAGATGATCTCGCCGTCGAGCAGGCGGGCCAGGTGGTTGTGGACCGGGTAGCCGTGGTCGGAGGTCTCGTTGACGGCGGTGAAGGTGTCGGCGCCGAGCAGCAGCGAGTAGGGGCCGCCGACCCCGGCCAGCCGCAGCACGGTGAGGGCGCGGCTGACGGCGTTGGGGTACGCGCGGACGTCGGCGGGGAGTTCGACGGCGTGGTGGGAGGAGCCGTCGCGGATGCCGGTGATGCCGGCGGCCTGGTAGCCCTCGAAGACCGCGCGGTCCTCGGCGAGGGCGATGGTGCGGGCGGCGTCCTTGACCGGGTCCCAGTCGGAGTCCTTGGAGCCGCGTTCGACGTCGTCCACCGCGGCCCGGGTGACGGTGAAGGGGACGCGCAGCTCGACCACCCGGAGGGACTCGCGGGCGCGGGCCCGGACGCCGTTGCCGGGGGCGGCGATGTCGGCGAGGTGGCCGGTGCCGACGGCCGCCAGCCCGGGCCCGTCCGGTCCGGCCAGGTCGACCACCCGGCGTCCGGCGAGGTGCAGTCGGAAGGTGCGCCGGGCCTCCTCCTCGATCTCGGCCCAGGCGGCGGCGGAGACGGGCGCCAGGGCGCGGTGCAGGTTGTTCACGGTGCGGTGCTCCTTTTCAGGCTGCCGATGCGGAGGCTGCCGTCCCGGACCGGCAGCGGGACGGCCGGGGCTTCGGCCCGGGCGCCGGGGGCGGGCGGCGGGTCGTCCAGGAAGTCCGCGCTGGGGACGTGGAAGAAGGTGCCGGTGACGGCGGTGGAGAAGTCCAGCAGCCGGTCGTGGGCGGCGGGGCCGCGGCCCAGGAACATGTTGCGGAGCATCTCCTCGGTGACCTGCGGGTCGCGGGCATAGCCGATGAAGTAGGTGCCGCACTCGCCGCCCTCGGCGAAGGAGCCGAACGGCATGTTGAGCCGCCAGATGTCGCGGTCCTCGCCGTCGGGGCCGGTGACGGTGTTCAGCGCGACGTGCGAGTCGGCGGGCTTGGCGGCGTCGTCGAGTTCGACGTTGTCGAGCTTGGTGCGGCCGATCACCCGTTCCTGGTGCTCGACGCCGATCGCGTTCCACCCGGCCATGTCGTGCAGGTACTTCTGCACGACGACGTAGCTGCCGCCGGCGAAGTCCGGGTCCTCGTCGCCGATCAGGACGGCCTCGGCGGCGTCCCGCCCGGTGGGGTTCTCGGTGCCGTCGACGAAGCCGATCAGGTCGCGGCAGTCGAAGTACCGGAAGCCGTGGGTCTCGTCCAGCACGGTGACCCGGTCGCCGAGCCGCCGGCTGACCAGGGCGGCCAGCTCGAAGCAGAGGTCCATCCGCTCGGCCCGGACGTGCAGCAGCAGGTCGCCGGGGGTGGCCGGGGCGAGGTGCCGGGGCCCGGCGAGTTCGACGAAGGGGTGCAGCTGGGCGGGGCGGGGCCCGGCGAACAGGCGGTCCCAGGCGTCGGAGCCGATGCCGAGCACCAGGCTGACGTCCTGGCGCGGGGCCCGGGAGCCGACCGAGCGGGCCAGGCCGCCGAGGTCCGGCAGCAGGTCGCGGACGGTCTGCTCGCCGCCGTCCTCGATCCCGAGCACCAGGAACACGGCGGCCCCGGTCAGCGTGGAGAGGACCGGTTGGGGCTGCGGCATGGCGGGTGCTCCCAGAGGGCTGCCGGACGTTCGGACGCCCGCCGACCATACCCGGCAAAAGGGTCCAGACTCCGCGACAGCACCCGAATCGGGCGTGTCAGGCGGGGGTTTGGGGCCGCCGGGCCGCGCGGGGGCTCGGGGCCGCCGGGCCGCGCGGGGGCTCGGGGCCGTCAGGACCGCCTGGCCTGCCGCAGCTCGGCCAGCTCCTCGGTCATCCGGGTCAGGAAGCGCACCACGGTGGCGACCTGCTCCGGCGCGAACTCGGCCCGGACCCGGTCGGTGCAGTCCGCGACGGGGGCGAACCACTCCCCGGCGATCCGGGCCGCGTCCGGGTGGTAGCGCACGTGCACCTGCCGCCGGTCGGTGGCGTCCCTGGTGCGGTGGACGTGCCCGGCCCGCTCCAACCGGTCCAGCACCGCGGTCACCGCCCCCGAGGTCAACCCCAGCTCGGCCCGCAGCCCCCCGGGCGTGATCCCGGGCGGATCGGCCGCCCGCAGCACCGCCAGCAACGCCTGGACGTCCGTCGCGTGCAGGCCCGAGGCCGCCGCGAAGTCGTGCCCGAGCAGGTTCATCTCGGACGCCAGCCCCTGCAACAACCGCCCGAACTCCCGCTGCGCCACCGGCCGCTCCTCCACCACACCCCTCCACCCACCTGCCGCCCTGCCCGCCCGACCCTGCCGCCCCGACCCTAGCGCGACCCCCTCCGACCGACCGCGCAGGCACCGCAGCGCGGCGGAACGGCGCCAAGCGCCTCCGGCGGGACCCGGCGCACCCGGAACGCGGGCCCGCCCGACCGGACCCGGGGACCGACGGCGGGCGGCCACTGCGCACCGCACCCCCGCCCGGCCCCGACTCCCGCCGGAGGCAAGTGCGTTCCCCGCACCGTCCCGTTCCGCCCGCGCCCGGCGGCACCGGCGGGCCGCAGGGACCGACACCGGCGGGAACCCCTCGGCCCTCCCCCGGCCGACGCCGCACCACGAAGCGGACCTCCGCCCCGGACATCCCGGCCGGCCGCCAGGGGCAAGGGCGTTCCCCTCACCGCCCCGTTCCGCCCGCGCCCAGCGCGCCCGTCAGCAGGGCGAGGGCGCCCGGGAGGTCGCGGGGGGCCAGGGCGTCGGCTGGGCGGGTGGTGCGGTGCCAGCCGGGACCGGCGGCGAGGAGGGTGGGGCGGACCCGGGAGCCGCGGCCGCCCCAGGCGGTGGTGGCGGTGGCGCGGACGGGGACCGGGTCGGCGGTGGCGCGGGTCTGCGACCAGAGCAGGACGGCGGCCGGGCCGGTGCGGCGGACGGCTTCGGCGAGGGCCTCGGCGGGCACCGCGGCGCCGAAGACCCGGAAGGGCAGGCCGCGTTCGGCGAGGGCGGCGGCCACCGCCTCCAGCGGGAGGGTGTGCTGCTCGCCGGGCATCGCGGCCAGCAGCACGGGCGGCCCGGGGGCGGCGACCGGGGGTTCGGCGACCCGGCGCAGCGCGCTGGAGACGTGCCAGGAGAGCAGGTGCTCGACCTCGACGTACCGCTCCCCGCTGCGGGCCCAGCGGCGTCCGGCGGCGCGCAGCGCGGGGGCCATCACGTCCGTCCAGGCGGTGACGGCGCCGAGCCGTTCGACGCTGCCGTGCAGGATGCGGGCGACCTCGGGGCTGTCCAGGCGGCGGGCCGCGCGGGCCAGTCCGCGCACCTCGGGCCGGACCGCCCCGGCCGGTCCGGGGGCCGTCGGCGGCGGGCCGTCCGCCGTTCCGGCCAGGGCGGGGGCGAGCCGGGCGGCCTCGGCGGGCGGCACCCCGCGCGCGGTGAGGCGGCACATCGCCTCCAGCACGGCCACGTCCCGGGGCGTCCAGCGCCGGTGGTGCCCGGCCTCCCGTTCGGCCGGGCCGATGCCGTAACGGCGTTCCCAGGAGCGGACGGTGGTCGGCGACACCCCGAGCCGCCGGGCGACCGCCCCGGTGCTCGTTCCCGCCTCGGCCGGTTCTGCTGACACCACGTCAGCCTAGGGCCTACCGGAGGCCCCCGGTGCCGCCACCGTCACCGCCACCGCCGCCGACGGCCGTCGACGCCGCGTGGACTCGGTTCCCCGAATCTCTCAATGATTGAGATATTCTCCGCTCATGTCGACTCCCGCCCCGCCCGCACCCGCCGCCCCCGCGCCCCCGTCCGCCCCGCGCCGGCTGCGCTTCCTGCTCCCGCTCGTGCTGCTGCTGGTCTGGCTGGCGCTCGGCGGCGCGCTCGGACCGTTCGCGGGGAAGCTGGGCGAGGTGTCGACCAACGACGGGGCGGCGTTCCTGCCGCGCAGCGCGGAGTCGACCCGGGTCGCCCAGCTGGAGAAGGACTTCCGGACCGAGTCGACGCTGCCGGTGGTGCTGGTCTGGGAGGCGCGGTCCGGGCAGGTCGACGAGGCGCTGCGGGCCGCCGCCGGGCAGGCGCTGGCCGCGGCGGCGGAGGTGCCCGGCACCACCGGGCAGGCGTCGCCGCTGCTGCCCTCCGAGGACGGGCGGGCGCTGGAGGCGGTGGTGCAGCTGCGCGCCGACCTCGGGCCGGACACCAAGGACGCGGTCACGGCGATCCGCGAGCGCGCCGAGCAGGTGCCGGACGCGGTGGCCGGGGTGGCCGGGCCGGCGGCGGTGCTGGCCGACCTGTCGGGGGCGTTCGCGGGCATCGACGGCCTGCTGCTCGGGGTGGCGCTCGGCGTGGTGCTGCTGATCCTGGTGCTGGTGTACCGGGCGGTGCTGCTGCCGGTGCTGGTGATCCTGGGCGCGGTGTTCGCGCTCGGCGTGGCCTGCGCGATCGTGTACGCGCTGGCGCAGCACGGCGTGGTGCGGGTGGACGGGCAGGTGCAGGGGCTGCTGTCGATCCTGGTGATCGGCGCGGCCACCGACTACGGGCTGCTGCTGTCCGCCCGCTTCCGCGAGGAACTCGCCACCGGACCGGACCGGTTCACCGCCGCCCGCACCGCGCTGCGCCGCTCGGCGGAGCCGATCGCCGCCTCGGGCCTGACGGTCGGGCTGGGCCTGCTGGTGCTGCTGCTCTCGGACCTGACGAACAACCGGGCGCTCGGCCCGGTCGGCGCGATCGGCATCGCCTGCGCCGTGCTGTCCGCGCTGACCTTCCTCCCGGCGGTGCTCGCGCTGTGCGGCCGGGCCGCGTTCTGGCCGGCCCGGCCCGCCGCCGACGGCCGGGGCGGCTCGCACCGGGTCTGGCAGCGGGTCGCCGACCTGGTGGGCCGCCGTCCGCGCGCCCTGTGGGTGGGGACGGCGGCGGTGCTGGCGGCGCTCGCGGCCTGCTCCCCGCTGCTGGACGCCCGGGGCGTGCCGCAGTCCGAACTGTTCACCACCCCCCAGCCCTCGGTCGCCGCGCAGCGCCTGCTGTCGGCGCACTTCCCGGGCGGCTCGGGCAACCCGGCGGTGATCGTCGCGAACGCCGACCGGGCCGAGGAGGTGGCGGCGGCCGCGCAGGTGCCCGGCGTGGCCTCGGTCCGCCCGTACACCGGCGGCGCGCCCACCGACCCGCCGGTGACCGCGAACGGCCTGGTCCGGCTGGACGCGACGCTCACCGACCCGGCCGACAGCGACGCCGCGCTCGCCACCGTCGGCCGGCTGCGCACCGCCGTGCACGCCGTGGACGGGGCCGACGCCCTGGTCGGCGGCTACTCGGCGCAGCAGGCCGACACCCGGGCCACCGCGGAGCGCGACCGGACGCTGATCATGCCGGTGGTGCTGCTGTGCATCCTGGTGGTGCTGGTCCTGCTGCTGCGCTCGGTGCTGGCGCCGGTGCTGCTGGCCGCGACGGTGGCGCTCTCCTACCTGGCCACGCTGGGCGTCTCGGCGCTGGTGTTCCCGCACGTGTTCGGGTTCTCGGCGACCGATCCGTCCGTCCCGCTGTACGGGTTCGTGTTCCTGGTCGCGCTGGGCGTGGACTACAACATCTTCCTGATGACCCGGGTCCGCGAGGAGACCGCGGCGCTCGGCACCCGGGCCGGCGTCCTGCGCGGCCTGACCGCGACCGGCGGCGTCATCACCTCCGCGGGCGTGGTGCTGGCCGCGACCTTCGCCGCCCTCGGGGTGATCCCGCTCGCCTTCCTCGCCCAGATCGCCTTCATCGTGGCCTTCGGCGTCCTGCTCGACACCCTGCTGGTGCGCTCGCTGCTCGTCCCGGCCCTGGTGCACGACATCGGCGGCCGGGTCTGGTGGCCGGCCCGCCGGGCGGACTGAGGGCGCTCAGGCCGGTCGCGGTTCCGGTTGCGGTTGCGGTTCCAGTTCCGTCCGCAGCCGCCGCAGGCCGTCCCGCACCCGGCTCTTGACCGTGCCCAGCGGGGTGTCCAGCAGCGCGGCGATCCGGGTCTGGGTGCAGCCGCCCCAGTAGGCGAGGGCGAGCGCCTCGCGCTGGGCGGGGGCGAGGGCGGCCAGGGCCGCGCGCACGGCGCGGCCCTCCAGCCGGCGTTCGGCCTCGGTGGCGACGCTGTCGTACGCGGGACGGTACTCGCGCAGGGCGGCGGTGCGCTCGCGCTCGGCCCCGGCGCGGGCGGCGCGGACCCGGTCGACGGCTCGGTGGTGGGCGGCGGTCAGGGCCCAGGCGTGCACGCTGCCGCGGTCGGGGCGGTAGCGGTCGGCGGTGCGCCAGAGCTCCAGGAACACCTCCTGGACGACCTCCTCGCTCTGCGCCCGGTCGCGCAGCACCCGCCGCACCGCCGCCCCGACCGGACCGAGCAGGTGCCGGTACAGCGCCTCGAAGGCGTCCCGCTCGCCCCGGGCGACCCGGGCCACCAGTTCGCCGCCGCACGCTTCCACCGTCACCCCGCCACGGTCGTCCCACCCCCGGCCGGACGCCACTCGCAGCGTCCGTGCAGCGTTTCAGCGGGTGACGGCGACCAGCACGGCCAGCAGGGCGAGCAGCCCGGCCACGGCGCCGTGGACGACGGGGCGGTGGCGCCGGCCGCGACCGGCCGCGGTACCGGTGCCGTCCCCGGCCGCGGCGCCGGGCGGGTCGGTCAGCGCGCCGAAGGCGGTCGCGGTGACCAGGACGGCCGCCAGGTAGCCGAGGGCCAGTCCGCCGGAGGGCCCGTGCCCGGAGCCCTGTTCGACGCCGCCGGCCAGCTGGGCCACCAGCATGGCGACGAGCACGAACACCAGCACGGCGATCACCGTGGCGGGCCGCCGGTTCCCGGGGCGGGCCTGCCAGAACGGGCCGAGGAAGCCCACCGCCGACATCGCCACGACGATCACCGCGCCCGACGGGAACGCACCGTCGCCGAAGACCGCCGACAGCCCCCGGACCACCAGCGCGACGACCGCCCCGAGCCCCACCCCGGGCGCCCCGGCCCGGAACCCGGCCCGCGCACCCTCCCACCCCGATTCACTCACCCCCGGAACCTACCGCCCGCCCCGCCCGCGTCACCACCGGGCGTTGAGCACCGCGAGGCCCGACGCGCCCGCCTCGAAGCCGGCCGGCAGCGCGTCCGGCGAGGCCGCCGGGCCGGGGTGGTCGACCAGCAGGACGGCCCGGGCCTCGCCGTCCCGGTCGGCGGGGACGACGTCGGCGGCCGGTTCGCGGCGCAGCAGCGGCACCCACGCGTCCCCGCCCTCGTTCTCGGTCGACACGTCGGCGAACTCGGCGAACTCGGCGAGCAGGTCGGGCTGTTCGGCGAGGCGGCGGACGAGGACGGCGCGGGTGGTGACCAGGGTGACGGCGAGCCGGTCGCCGGTGCGGGTGTAGCGGGCGGCCAGGTCGTGGGGCAGGAGGTGGTGGACGCCCTCCTCGCCCTCGTGGCCGTGGCCCAGGAGGCTGCGGACGGCCCGCTCGCCGGGCTCGGCGGAGGCGGTGTCGACGGAGAGCAGCACGCCGACGTCCGCCGCCCCGGACGGCGGGACGGCGGTGATCCGGATACCGGGAGAGGCGTTCACGGCCCCAGCCGAGCAGGGCCCGCCGACAGCCGGGCAGCGGCGGTGCGCCTTCTAGTTCGCCGAGTTGCCGCCCGTCCAGCTGTGGTTGGCGGCGCGGTGGTGGCGGGAGACCGCGACGTCCCGGTCGACCTGGGCGCGGTGGGCCTCGGTGTGGTCGTACGCCTGGCGCTTGTGGCGGAAGGGCCGGGCGGCCGCGCGGGCTGCCGAGGCGGCGAGTGCGAGCAGGCGCGGCATGGTGGGACCCCCTCCGTGGCCGGGCCCTGGACGCGGCCCGGATGCCGTCAGCGTACCCGGCGAAGGGGTGGTCAAGCCTCAAGGGAGGCTCAGGAGTTGGCGGGGGCGCGCCGGGGCGGGCTCAGGAGCCGGCGGCGGTGTACCAGTGCTCGCGGACGGCGTCGGTGGGCCGCGGCTCGCCCAGGTCGGGGCCGCCCCAGTGGGCCAGCGCCTCGACCACGGGGCGCAGTTCGGTGCCGCGGGGGGTGAGTTCGTAGACGGTGGCGTTGGCGGGGCGTTCCAGGCGGCGGCGCTCCACCAGCCCCTCGCCCTCCAGTTGCTTGAGCCGGGTGGCGAGGATGTCGGTGGAGACGCCGGGCAGGTCGGCGTGCAGGTCGGTGTAGCGGCGCGGTCCGCCGAGGAGTTCACGGACGATCAGGAGGCTCCAGCGCTCCCCCACCGCGTCCAGGGCGCGGGCGACGGCGCAGTACTGGTCGTAGCTTCGGCGTGGCATGACGTCAGCATAGCCAATAGGTTGGACTTTCCAAGTCCTTACTTGGTAGAACGAAGCAAGCCGGCCACAGGGGCTCGGTGAGGGTCGGGAGGCCGCTGATGGAGTTTCGCCAGTCCAGCAAGCTGAAGGACGTGTGCTACGAGATCCGTGGCCCGGTCGTCGACACCGCCAACGCCCTGGAGGAGGCCGGCCACAGCGTCCTGCGGCTGAACACCGGCAACCCGGCCCCGTTCGGCTTCGAGGCGCCGGAGGAGATCCTCCAGGACATCATCCGCAACCTGCCCAACGCGCACGGCTACTCCGACTCGCGCGGCATCCTCCCCGCCCGCCGCGCCGTCGTGCAGTACTACCAGCAGCGCGGCGTCCCGGGCGTCGGCGTGGACGACGTGTACCTGGGCAACGGCGCGTCCGAGCTGATCCAGATGGCCGTGCAGGCGCTGGTGGACGACGGCGACGAGGTGCTCGTCCCGGCGCCGGACTTCCCGCTGTGGACGGCGGTGGTGCGGTTCGCCGGCGGCAAGGCGGTGCACTACCTGTGCGACGAGGAGTCCGACTGGTACCCGGACCTGGACGACATCGCCGCCAAGATCACCCACCGCACCAAGGCGATCGTGGTGATCAACCCGAACAACCCGACCGGCGCGGTCTACCCGAAGGAGCTGCTGGAGGGCATCCTCGACCTGGCCCGCCGCCACCACCTGCTGGTCTTCGCCGACGAGATCTACGACAAGATCCTCTACGACGGCACCGAGCACCACTGCCTGGCCGCCCTCGCCGACGACGTGGTCACCCTCACCTTCAACGGCCTGTCCAAGTCCTACCGGGTGGCCGGCTTCCGCAGCGGCTGGCTGGTGGTCTCCGGCCCCAAGGAGCACGCCAAGGACTACCTGGAGGGCCTCACCATGCTCGCCGCGATGCGGCTGTGCCCCAACGTGCCCGCCCAGTACGCCGTGCAGGCCGCGCTCGGCGGCCGGCAGTCCATCGACGACCTGGTCCTGCCGAACGGCCGGCTCACCGAACAGCGCGACGTCACCTGGCGCGCGCTGAACGAGATCCCCGGCGTCTCCTGCGTCAAGCCCAAGGGCGCCCTCTACGCCTTCGCCAGGCTCGACCCGGCCGTGCACCGGATCGTCGACGACGAGCGCTTCGTCCTCGACCTGCTGCTCCGCGAGAAGATCCACATCGTCCAGGGCACCGGCTTCAACTGGCCCCGCCCCGACCACTTCCGCTTCGTCACCCTCCCGCGCGCCGACGAACTGGAGACCGCGATCAACCGGATCGGCCGCTTCCTGGCCACCTACCGCCAGTAGCGGAGGCGGTGACGGCGGCCCAGGTCCCGCCGAACGGCCGGAACGGGGTCGGGGACGCGGACGGCCGGGGCGGGCGGGTCGGCCGCCCCGGCTCGGCCGGGAGCGGAGGCGGCTGCCGGCCGTCCAGGGCCGGCGCGGGCAGCGCCTCCCCGGGCGGCCGGACCAGCCGTGTCGCCGGTCGGCTCCCCGGGCGGGCCGGCACGTCCGGGCGGGCGTCGAGGGGGCGTCGCGCGGCGGTCCGGTTGCCGATCGGTAACGAAACCGTCACCCGGAGCGCACCGGTTGCACACACTCGGAAGGATGGCGTCCCGTCCCGAAACGTCTCTGCGAGATGAGCCGAGTTGTCCCTCTCCCTCCGCCTGCGCCGGGCCTCCGCCGCGGGCGCGCTGCTGGCCGCCGCGCTGTTCGCCACCGCCTGCGAGCCGACCGACCAGGTCACGCCCGCGCCCGTCGCCTCGCACAGCAGCAGCGCGCCCGCGGCCGGTTCCAGCCCCACGCCGACGCCGACGCCGACCCCCACGCCCAGCCCCACCCCGAGCCCGACGCCCACGCCCACCCCGACGCCGACACCGACGCCCGAGGCGGGTGTCGCGGCGACCACCACGGCGCCGAAGGCGGCCACCCCCGCGCCCGCCACCACCAAGCCCGCCGCGGCCCGGACCACCAGCAAGCCGCCGGCGGCCGAGCCGACGCACACCCAGCAGGCGGCGGGCTGCCACCCGCTGTCCAACGCGGGCAACTGCTACCAGGCGGGCCAGTTCTGCCGGGCGTCCGACCACGGGGTGGCGGGCACCGACGCCTCCGGCCGGGGCATCGTCTGCGTGGACAAGAACGGCTGGCGCTGGGTCGCGTCCTGACCCGGCCGGACCGGCTCAGCGGCGCGGCCCGTACATGATCAGGCCGACGCCGGCCAGGCAGACCAGCGCGCCGGCCACATCCCAGCGGGTGGGGCGGAATCCGTCCAGGACCACGCCCCACAGCAGGGAGCCGGCCACGAAGACGCCGCCGTACGCGGCCAGCACCCGGCCGAAGTTCGCGTCCGGCTGGAGGGCCGCGGTGAAGCCGTACAGCCCGAGGGCGACCACGCCGAGCCCGGCCAGCCACCACGGGCGGGACTCGCGGACGGACTGCCAGACCAGCCAGCAGCCGCCGATCTCCAGGACGGCGGCCAGCGCGAACAGCAGGATCGAACGGGCGGTGCTCACCGCCCCACCCTAGTGCCGCGCCAGGCGGCCTTCGCCCCGTCGCGGCACTGGACGGCGCCCGCCCCGGACCCGGCAGCACCCGGTCCGGGGCGGGCGCCGAGCGGCCGTCAATGGCCGTGCTCGCCGCGGCCCGCGCGGCGGACGATCGCGTAGTGGTCGATCCGGGTGCCGTCCTCGGCCAGCGCGGTCACCTTCATGGTGGTGTTCGCGCCGGGGTGGGCCGGGGTGACGTCCACCTTGATGAACGAGTAGCCGGTGTAGCGGACCCGCGACCAGCCGACCGTCTCGGGGACGTGCACCGCGCCCTTCTCGAAGTGGTACGTGACCACCTCGTCCTGGCGGTTCTCGTGGCCCTCGTAGCTGTCGGGGGCGTCGAAGGAGTACAGGCTGCGCCCGGCCGCGCCCGCGGTCACGTAGACCACGCCGTCCTTGGCCGGGTCGAGCGTCGCGCCGCTCGGCACCGCCTTGGCGACCTTGTTGCCGAGGATCGCGTCGGTGCGCTCGTACACGTGGTTGTGACCGTTGACGACCAGGTCCACCCGGTACTTCTCGAACAGCGGCACCCAGGCGTCCCGGACCCCGCCCTCGGAGGCGTGCTGGTGGGTGGTGGAGAAGGCGCAGTGGTGGAAGAAGACCACCACGAAGTCGACCGACCCGTCGGCCCGCAGCTCGCGCAGCCTGCGCTCCAGCCACTGGGTCTGCCGGCCGTTGGTGTAGCCGAAGTTGGCCGGGATCTCGTACGAGACGTCGTTGGCGTCCAGCGAGATCACGCCGACGTTGCCGTAGGTGAAGGAGTAGACGCCGGGGGCCTTGCGCGGGTCCGGGCCGTCGGTCGGCAGGGTGAAGCGGGCGTCCTCGCCGCCGTACCCGTTGTGCGAGTACCACGCCTCCATGTCGTGGTTGCCGTAGGAGACCATCCACGGGATCTTCGCGGACACCGGCTCGGTCTGCGCCAGGAAGGCGTCCCAGGTCCGGGCGTCGTACGCCGACCTGTCGCTGTCCAGGCCCTGGCCCATCGGGTCGGCGTAGCAGATGTCGCCGGCGTGCAGGTGGAACACCGGGTTCTGCGCCAGGATCACGTGGTCGTTGCCGGCCGCGTGCGCGGAGACGCCCTGGTCGCCGAAGGCGGTGAAGGTGAACGGCTCGAACGGGCGGCCCCGGCGGCCGCTGCGGGACGGCGCGGTGGTGAAGGTCTTCAGGGTGGAGATCGCCTGGTGCGAGGCCGGGTCGAAGCCCTCGTGGCCGACGCCGTAGTAGTAGGTGGTGCCCGGCTGGAGGTGGTCCAGCTCCACGTGCAGGTAGTACTGGTCGACCGGGGTGCCGCCGTCGACCAGCGCCGGGGTGTGCAGCGCGCGCACCTCGGCCTCGATCTTGTGGCTCAGCTCCCAGGGGTGGCGGCCGAAGCGCAGGAACGGCTTGCGCACCGCCGCCGGCACCTGCCAGGACACCCGCATCTGGGTCCCGGCGTCGGCGCCGAACTGCAGGTGGCGGCCGACCGGCGCGACCAGCGACCCGTTCACCCCGCCGGTCGCGGAGCCGGACGCCGCGGACGGGTCGGCGAACGCCGTACCGGAGCCCAGCGCCCCGCCGACGGCCAGCGCGCCGACCGTGACCGCGCCGGAGCGCAGCAGGGTGCGGCGGGAGAACTTGCTGCGCAGGTACTCGTGCTGCTCCGCCATGCTCATGCGTGCGGCGAGCTCGGCGGGCACGCCCATGTGGGGGATATCCATGCGCGGGAGACTGCCAGTGGCCGGTGGCCGCCGCCCGGACGATCGGTGAACGAGCGTCAACAGGCCGGTCTGGTACGGCACATGATCCGACCATGCGCGGGTAAAGCCGGTGCTGCGACCGCTCCCCGCCACCCGCTCGCCGTGTCCGGTCCTGGGAGCGGCCCCTATACCAGCGGCCCCTACCAGCGGTCCCTACAGCCGCTCCCCCGGCACCGCCAGGTACGCCGCGCGCAGCCGCGCCACCCCCGCGGTGTCGAAGGCCCGCCCGTCCACCGCCGCCACCGGGCGCACCCCGACCGCCGCGTTGGTCGCGAACACCGCGTCCACGCCCGCCAGTTCCGGCCCGACCCGCTCCTCCGCGCCGCCGCACGCCCCGCGCAGCAGCGCCATCGCCGTCCCGGCCAGGTACGCGCCGCGCGGCCAGAGCACCTCGCCGCCGCGCAGGAACCCGACGTTCCAGGTGCCGCCCTCGGTGACGCCGCCGTCCCGGTCCACGAACAGCGCGTCGTCGAACCCGGCCTGCTGGGCCAGCCGACGCAGGCGCAGCGCCCCGAACAGCGCCACGCTCTTCACCTCCGGCAGTTCCCGCTCGAAGCGGGCCGTCCGCACCCGGATCGGCCCCGGCACCCCGCTGCCCGCCGGACGGGCCGTCACCAGCACCCGCGGCTCGGCCTTCCCGCCGATGCTGCCCAGGTCGATCGCCGGGTCGAAGACCGTCACCCGCACCGCCACCGCCCCCGCCGCGGGCACCGCCCGCCGGGCGAACCCCCGCACCCGCTCCCGGTCCGGCCGCACCCCGAACAGCGCCGCGCAGTCCCGCTCCAGCCGCTCCAGGTGCAGGTCGAGGCCGCGCACCCGGCCGTCCTCCACCAGCATCGTGGTGAAGTGCCCGTAGTTCGTCAGCGCCAGCACCTGCAACTGCGCCGCCGTCACCGGCCGTCCGTCCAACTCCGCCACCGCGGCTCCTGCGTTCACGCCCCCATTCTCGGTGATCGGCGGTCCGCCCCCGAAACCCCGGTGCGTTCGGGGGCCGGGCCCGGCTAGGTTTCCGGACATGACAGCCTTCGAAACGCAGCGCCGCCCCGTCCCCCGCGCCGACGGCGGTGAGCTCGACACCGCGCTCGCCTTCCTGGCCTTCGCCCGGGAGTGCGTGCTCAAGAAGACCGAGGACCTGACGGAGGAGCAGCTGCGCCGCGTCCTGGTGCCGTCCGGGACGAACCTGCTGGGGCTGGTGCGGCACCTGACGGACGGCGAGCGGTACTGGTTCGGCCACCACGTCGCGGGCCTGGCGGAGTACGAGGACGTGGACTTCGCCATGGCCGTCCCGGACGACGTGCCCGCCGACCGGGTACTGGCCGCCTACCGGCAGGCGTGCGCGGACAGCGACGCGATCGTCCGCGCCGCCGCCGACCCCGCCCGGCCGACCGCCACGGCGGTGGACGGGGAGCCGCGCTCGCTGCGCTGGGTGCTGGCCCACATGACGGGCGAGACCACCCGCCACGCGGGCCACGCCGACATCCTGCGCGAGCAGATCGACGGCACGACCGGCCGGTAGGCGGCGACCGCCGGCCGGTAGGCGGCGACCGCCGGCCGCTGGGCACCGCCGGGCCGCGGCGACCGGCCGCTACGCGGTGGCCCGCGCCGCCGCCCGGCCGGCGGCGCGGCCGGAGAAGAGGCAGCCGCCGAGGAAGGTGCCCTCCAGGGAGCGGTAGCCGTGGAGGCCGCCGCCGCCGAAGCCCGCGGCCTCGCCGGCCGCGTAGAGGCCGTCCAGGGCGGTGCCGTCGGCGCGCAGGACGCGGGAGTCGAGGTCGGTCTGGAGGCCGCCGAGGGACTTGCGGGTGAGGATGTTGAGCCGGACGGCGATCAGCGGGCCGGCCTTGGGGTCGAGCAGCCGGTGCGGGCTCGCGGTGCGGATCAGCTTGTCGCCGAGGTAGCGGCGGGCCCCGTGGATAGCGGTGACCTGGAGGTCCTTGCTGAACGGGTTGGCGATCTCGCGGTCGCGGGCCTCGATCTCGCGGCGCAGTTCGGCGCCGTCGATGGCGGGGGCGTCGCCCTGGCGCTCGTTCATGCCGCGGACGAGTTCCTCCAGGGTGTCGGCGACCACGAAGTCCGGGCCGTGCTGCTTGAACGCCTCGACCGGGCCGGTGGCGCCGGGCAGCGCGCGGCCGAGCACCTGGCGGATCGAGCGGCCGGTCAGGTCGGGGTTCTGCTCGGAGCCGGAGAGGGCGAACTCCTTCTCGATGATCTTCTGGGTGAGCACGAACCAGGTGTGCTGGTGGCCGGTGCGCATGATGTGTTCGAGGGTGCCGAGGGTGTCGAAGCCGGGGAACAGCGGGACGGGCAGGCGCTTTCCGGTGGCGTCCAGCCAGAGCGAGGACGGGCCGGGGAGGATCCGGATGCCGTGCCTGGCCCAGATCGGGTTCCAGTTCTCGATGCCCTCGGTGTAGTGCCACATCCGGTCGCCGTTGATCAGGTGGCCGCCGGCCGCGCCCGCGACGTCCAGCATCAGGCCGTCGACGTGCGCGGGGACGCCGGAGAGCAGTTTGGCGGGCGGGGTGCCGAGCCGTTCGGGCCAGGCGGCGCGGACCTTGTCGTGGTTGCCGCCGATGCCGCCGGAGGCCACGACCACGGCCTGGGCGCGCAGTTCGAAGTGTCCGGCGACCTCGCGGGAGCTGGCCTCGCCGCGCTGCACGGCGGACGGGGCGAGCACCTCGCCGGTGACGGTGTCCAGGCTGCCCGCGCTGGCGGCGAGGCCGGTGACGCGGTGCCGGAAGCGCAGTTCGACCCGGCCGGCCTTCACGGCCTCGCGGATCCGGCGGGCGAAGGGCTCGACGATGCCGGGGCCGGTGCCCCAGGTGATGTGGAAGCGCGGGACGGAGTTGCCGGGGCCGGAGGCCAGCAGTCCGCCGCGCTCGGCCCAGCCGACCACCGGGAACAGCCGCAGGCCCTGGGCGTGCAGCCAGGCGCGCTTCTCGCCGGCCGCGAAGTCGACGTACGCCTCGGCCCAGCGGCGCGGCCAGGCGTCCTCCTCGCGGTCGAACCCGGCGGTGCCGAGCCAGTCCTGCCAGGCGAGGTCGCGGGAGTCCTTGATCCGCATCCGGCGCTGCTCGGGCGAGTCGACCAGGAACAGGCCGCCGAACGACCAGTGCGCCTGCCCGCCGAGCGAGCCGGCCGGCTCCTGGTCGAGCAGCAGCACCTTCCGTCCGGCGTCGGCGAGTTCGGCGGTGGCGGCCAGGCCGGCGAGGCCCGCTCCGATCACGATGACGTCGGCGTCGTAGGCCATGCGGGGCGTCCTTCCAGACCTGCGCGGGGGGTGCCATGATCCTCCGGCCTGCGGGCCCCGCGGTCAACCCACCGGTAACTTCCGGGAGCGCGGCAGCCCCCGCCGGGACGGGCGGGGGCTGCCGGGCCGGGGGCCGTCAGGGCTTGATCCGGACCACCTGCGGGTCGTGGTCGGAGGCCTGGGCGGCGAACTCGCTGTTGATGTGCACCACGTCGTAGTGGGTCTTCCCGGGCTTGAGCGCGGGGCTGACCAGGATGTGGTCGAGCACCTGCGAGTTGCCCTGGTAGACGTACGAGTAGCGCTCGTTCGCGGGCAGCTCGTTGACCAGGTCGCGCAGCACGCCGTCCTTGGTCAGGGTCTGGAGGGCGGGCGAGAACTGGTAGTCGTTGAAGTCGCCGAGCGAGACGATCCGGGCCTTGGGGTCGGCCCCCAGCAGCTTGGCGACGAACGCCTGCTCGACGGTGGCCTGCTTGACCCGCTGCACCTCGGAGGAGCGGGTGGGGGCCTGGAAGCGGCTGTCGATGCCCTGGTCGCCGCCCTTGCTGTTGAAGTGGTTGGCGATCACGAAGACCGGCTGGCCCTTGAACTCGAACTGGCCGACCAGCGGCTTGCGGCTGGACGTCCAGGCCTCGTTGCCGGGGTCGATCCGGCCGGGCGAGGCGGTGAGGCGGGTCTTGTTCTTCTTGCCGGTGACGTCGACGGCGGTGGTGGAGGAGCCGCCGGGGATGTCGGTGAAGGAGACCCGGGCCGGGTTGAACAGGAACACCTGGCGGATGTTGCCGCCGGGCTCGCCGCCGTCCTGGCCGTCGACCGGGTCGATCGAGCGCCAGTCGTAGGCCGGGCCGCCGGCCGCCTTGATCGCGTCGATGAAGGTCCTGACCGTGGTGGCGGCGCTCACGGTGCCGTCGTTGACCGCGCCGTTGTCGTCCTGGATCTCCTCCAGGGCGACGATGTCGGGCGAGGCCAGGTTGGTGACGATGCCCTTGGCGAGCTGGGCGAACTTGGCCGGGCCGTCGCCCGGGTCGAGGTTCTCGACGTTGTAGGTGCCGATGGTCAGTTCGTTCTTCTTGCCCTGCTGGGCGACCTCGGGCTCGAGCCCGTTGTCCTCGACCGCGCCCAGGGTGTTGGCGGCGATGGTGTAGCCGCCGAACTGGTTGTAGTCGAGCGGGCCGGTGGTGGCGCCGGTCAACCGGTCGCCGACGTTGGCGACCGGGAAGGGCACCTCGGTCAGCGGCGGCAGCGACTGGATCATGATCCGGCCGTTGTTCGGCTTGTCGTAGCCGAGGTAGACCACGCCGCCGCGGGCGGTGCGCGGGTCGGTGGCGAGGGCGTCCACCCACAGCTCGTTGTACGTGTCGGTGGCCTGCACCACCGGCACGTCGGCGACCTGGACGTTCATGCCCTCCAGCGACTCGTACAGGTCGAGGGCGTACGTCGCCGGGTCCAGCGGCAGGCCGTCGATCGAGCCGCCGGCCGCGTCGGGGGCGTAGGCGGCCGGGATGTTCGCGGCGTTCAGCACGACGGGCGCGGGCACCGGGTTGCCGGAGGAGAGCACGGCGGTGGTCGGGCCGGTCAGCTCGGTGACCGACTGGGAGCCGCCCGAGCTGTTCGGGTAGTACTCGCTGACCTTGCCGGTGACCAGCACCGCGTCGCCGACCTTGACGGTCGGGGCGGCCGAGCCGGTGTAGACGAACACGCCCTCGCTGGTGGCCGGGTCCGCGTCCGGGTTGGGGTCCTGGATCCAGAAGCCCTTGGTGCCGTAGGCGCGCACGCCGGTGACGACGCCGGGCACGTTGGTGACGGTCTGGCCGTTCTTCGGCGAGACCCGGGTGGTGCCCTGGATGTCGTGGACGCGCAGGTCGCCGGGGGTGCCGGGCGGGGTGGTCGGCGGGGTGGTGGGGCCGCCGCCGGTGGTCTCGCCCTTGGCGTTGGTGGGCGTCGGGTCGCCGGCCGTGAGGTCCTTGGCGTTGTCGTCGGTGTCGGCGAGCGCGGCGCCGCGCGCCACCGAGGCGGTGTTGGACGCCCCGGTGACCGGGCTGCCCTCGCGGACCACGGCAGTGCCGAAGCCCACCAGGTCGACGATCCGCGGGTCGGCGGCGCAGTCGGCGGCGGTCTTGCAGGTCAGCGCGGCGGTGCCGTTGACCAGCGCGACGGTGCCGGCGGTGGCGGAGAGCGCCAGGTTGCCGCTCGCGTCGGCGGCCGGCAGGTCGGCGGTGCCGCCGGCGCCCGCGCCCTCGGCGACCAGGTAGCGGCCGCCGGGGGCGACCGACCCGCTCAGCGCGGTGACGCCCCACTGGCTGGAGGCGCTCGGGCTGCCGGGCAGGTACTGCACGCTGTAGCCGGTCAGGCCGAAGGCCGCGCCGGACGGGTTGCCCAGCTCGATGAAGTCGTTCTTCAGCGTCGCGCCGGAGTTGCCGCCGCCGCCGTAGACCTCGGCGATCACCGCGCCGGTGGACGGCGCGGCGAACGCGCCCGGCAGCGGGACGGCCAGCAGGGAGGCGGCGACCGCGGCCGTCGCGGTGGCGCGCAGCAGCGTGCGGCGGGAACGGCGGGCGGGAGTGGGGCTGGGCACCGTTGCGGGGCTCCTTCGTGGCAAGGCCATGGCCCGGGCGCGGCGGGGCGCTCCGGGTGGTGGTGAGGGTCCGTCAGAAGGCGTGCTGCCGGGGGCCGGTCCGGGTTCCGGCCGGCTCCCGGCGGGCTACTCGCGTAGATCCGGTTCCCGAAGATACGCGCGTAGAAGTTGACCCGACAAGGGCGCCGACGTGAACACTTCCCGACCTGCGACGACCTCCCCGCCCCGGGAACGCCGGAGGGGCGCCCGCCCGGGCACCCCTCCGGTACGAACGGTCCGCGGCTACGCCTGCTCGCGCAGCCCGGCGCCCCACTTCTGCTCGACCCGGCCGAACTTCCAGAACGCCAGCGCCCCGGCCCAGGTCACCACGAACAGGCCGACGATCACGTAGCCCACCAGGTTGAGGTCCAGCGCGCCGATCCAGCCGATCGGGCCGCCGGTGATGTCCAGCTTCTCGGCGAGCAGGCCGATCAGCTCGACCACGCCGATCACCAGGGCCACCACGACCGACAGGCCGGTCACCGTCAGGTTGTAGTAGATCTTCCGGACCGGCTTGGAGAACGCCCACTCGTAGGCGAAGTTCATGAACGAGCCGTCGATGGTGTCCAGCAGGCTCATGCCGGCCGCGAACAGGACCGGCAGCACCAGCAGCGCGTACCAGGGCAGCGAGAACGCGGCGGCGCCGCCCGCCAGCACCAGCAGCGAGACCTCGGTCGCGGTGTCGAAGCCCAGCCCGAACAGCAGCCCCACCGGGTACATGTGCCACGACTTGGTGACCGCCCGGGTGACCCGGCCCAGGATGCGGTTCAGGAAGCCGCGCCTGTCCAGCTGCCGCTCCAGCTCGGCCTCGTCGAAGTCGCCCTGGCGCATCCGCCGGAACACCTTGAGGATGCCGTTGAACGCGCCCAGGTTGATCAGGCCGATCAGCACCAGGAAGGTGCCGGAGACCGAGACGCCGATCAGCCCGGTCGCGTCGTGCAGCGTCGAGTCGTCCGACTCCACCTGCCCGGCCAGCGCCCGGATGCCGAGGGCCAGCAGCGCGCAGAGCCCGAACACGATCGACGAGTGGCCCAGCGAGAACCAGAAGCCCACCGAGAGCGGGCGCTTGCCCTGGCCCATCAGCTTGCGGGTGGTGTTGTCGATCGCGGCGATGTGGTCGGCGTCGAAGGCGTGCCGCATGCCGAGCGTGTAGGCCGTCAGGCCCATCCCGGCCCCGAACACCTGGCCGCCGACGTCGTAGTGCCTGGGGGCGATCACCGCGAGCAGGGTCACCCACCCCACCACGTGCAGGAGCAGGATGAACGCGGCCATGCCGGCCAGCCTGGTCCACTCCTCCCGGGTGAGCCGGTCGCGCAGACGGCTGGGCGCTGCCATGGGTCTTCCTTCCGAACAGGGTGCCGCAGGGGCGGTGAGCTGGATTATCTTTCCGCTTATATGCATGCAATTGCAAGTCATGTGCAACTGCGAGCCGGGGGCGTGCGCCGGGGGCGGAACGGGCTCGGCGCCCCGGAGAGGACTGATCGGAAAGGTTCCTGACGGTTCGTGGGTCGAAATCCTTGACCCGGGTGAATGGTCCAGTCCAATCTAGGTGACGCGCTCACCCCAGGCGCGCAGGCTCCCACCTGGTCCCCACGGCCGCCGCACCTACCGGACAACCCCACTCCTCCGGAGGTCCCTCCATGCTTGAACGGGCCACGCCCACCCCCGAGCCCACCCCGCGCCGGGCCCCCTCCCGCCGCCGCGCCGGTGCCCTCGTGGTGGCCGCCGCGATGACGGTCGGCTCCACCGCCCTCGCGCTCTCGCTCGGCTCCGCCTCGGCGGCCACCGTCAACCTGCTCGCCAACGGCGACTTCGAGTCCGGCACCCTGAGCGGCTGGTCCTGCACCGGCGGCTCGGTGGTCACCACCCCCGTGCACGGCGGCTCCTACGCGCTGAGCGGCAACGCCACCGCCGCGGACACCGGCCAGTGCCAGCAGAGCGTCACCGTCCAGCCGAACACCAAGTACACCCTCTCCGGCTTCCTCAAGGGCAGCTACGTGTACCTGGGCGCCACCGGCACCGGCGTGAACGCCTCCACCTGGACGCCGGGCGCCACCGCCTACACCCAGCTGAGCACCACCTTCACCACCGGCGCGTCCACCACCTCGGTGACGGTGTTCACCCACGGCTGGTACGGCGCCGGCGCCTACCAGGCGGACGACCTGGTGCTGACCGGCCCGGGCGGCGGCACCACCGGCCCGAGCGCCTCCGCCAGCCCCTCGCGGAGCGCCTCGCCGAGCCCGAGCACGAGCCCGAGCACGAGCCCCTCGGGCTCCACCTCGCCCGGCCCGTCCACCTCGGCCTCCCCGTCGCCGTCCGCGAGCTCCGGCACCGGCAACGGCCCGACCGGCGACGGCAAGATCACCGTGCCGGGCGGGGTGACGGTCACCAGGACCACCTCCAACGCCGTGGTGCTGAAGTGGAACGCCTCGACCGAGTCCGGCGACAACTACGTCGGCTACAAGGTCTGGTCGAAGGGCCAGCTGGTCGGCACCTCGATGGGCACGAACATCGCGGTCTCCTCGCTGCTGCCGAACACCGCGTACACCTTCACCGTCCAGGCGTACGACAAGGCCGGGCACGCCTCCCAGCAGTCCGCCGCGGTGAACGCCACCACCGCCGCCGTGCCCGCCGCCAAGCCGCTCAAGTCGGCCTACTTCGACCAGTGGTCGGTGTACGACGCCGCCTACTACCCGAAGAACGTGGACACCTCGGGCGCCGCCGCCAAGCTGGACGTGATCTCCTACGCGTTCGAGAACATCCACCCGACCAACCTCAACTGCTTCGAGGCGGTCAAGGCCTCGGACGCCGCGAACGAGAACAACCCGAACGCGGGCGACGGCGCGGCCGACGCGTACGCCGACTACCAGATGGACTACTCGGGCGGCATCTCGGTCGACGGCTCCACCGACCAGTGGGAGCAGCCGCTGAAGGGCAACTTCAACCAGCTGCGCCAGCTCAAGGCGAAGAACCCGAACCTGCGGATCACCCTCTCGCTGGGCGGCTGGACCTACTCCAAGTACTTCTCCGACGCGGCGGCCACCGACGCCTCGCGCAAGAAGCTGGTCTCCTCCTGCATCGACATGTTCCTCAAGGGCAACCTGCCGGCCAACGTCGCCGGCGACGCCTCGGGCGGCGCGGCCAGCGGCGCGGGCATCTTCGACGGCATCGACATCGACTGGGAGTACCCGGGCTCGGCCGGCGGCCACACCGGCAACCACTACTCCGCGGCCGACAAGCAGAACTTCACCGCGCTGCTCGCCGAGTTCCGCAGCCAGCTCGACGCGTACGGGCAGAGCGTCGGCAAGAAGTTCCTGCTCACCGCGGCGCTGCCGTCCGGCCAGGACAAGGTCCAGTACGTCGAGACCGACAAGATCGGCGCGTACCTGGACTACGCCGACATCATGACGTACGACATGCACGGCTCGTGGGACGCCACCGGTCCGACCAACCTCCAGGACCCGCTGCACGACAGCCCGGCCGACCCGACCACGCCGATCGCCCCCGGCACCGCCAAGTACAACGTGGACACCACGCTGGCCGCGTACACCACCGGCCTGCCCGAGTACGGGATCAAGGGCGGCTTCCCGGCCAACAAGATCATCCTCGGCATCCCGTTCTACTTCCGCGGCTGGACCGGCGTCCAGGCCGGTGACAACTACGGCCTCTACCAGAAGGCCACCGGCGCCACCCCGGCCAAGCCCGGCAGCCAGGAGGCCGGCCTGGCCAGCTGGCGCGAGCTCACCCTCACCGCCCAGAACACCCACTGGGACCCGGTGACCGAGAGCACCTGGGTCTACGACGGCACCAACTTCTGGACCGGCGACGACCCGAAGGCCATCCAGGCCCGCGCCGCGTACGCCAAGAGCAAGGGCCTGGGCGGCATGTTCGCCTTCGCCCTGGAGAACGACGACAACAACTCCACCCTGCTGAACACCATCTACAACAGCCTGGGCTGACGCCGCACCGGCCCGCCACGGACCGGCGGCCCGCCGCACCTTCCCCGTGGGTGCGGCGGGCCGCCGCCGTTCCGGCGCTCCCGGCCGGGGCCCGGACCGCTGCGGTCCGGGCCCCGGCCGGGAGCGCCGACGGGCCCGCGCCGCAGGTGAGTTGGGGCGGGCTTGGCGCGGGCTTGGCGAAACCGTGAACCGGCTGGGAGCCGGCTGGGAGATCCGTGAAGACGTACCCTACGATCATCCGGTGCCCAGCCTGACCGGACTCCCCCTGCAGATCATCGCCGCCCTGGTGGCCGTCGCCGCGTTCGCCGCCACCATGGCGCTGTGGCCCCGGCTCGGCGGGCGGGGCTGGCGGGCCTGGCTCGGCCGGATCGCCGCGTTCCTCGGGACGCAGGTCACCGTGCTGGTCGCGATGGGCCTGGTCGCCAACTCCTACTTCGGGTTCTACTCGACCTGGAGCGACCTGCTCGGCCTGGACGGCAGCCCGGGCACCGTGGTCGACCACCAGCCCGGCGGCCGGGCCGTCTCGGTCACCGGCGAGCAGCGGATGTACTCCGCGCAGGGCTCCGCCCAGGACCGCTCCGGGGTGATCCAGCGGGTGGAGATCCACGGGACCGGCTCCGGACTGACCGGCACCCCCGCGTACGTCTACCTGCCGCCGCAGTACTTCCAGCCCGCCTACGCGGACAGCCGCTTCCCGATGCTGCTGGCGCTGTCCGGCTACCCGGGCACGCCGGAGAAGCTGATCTCGCTGCTCCAGTACCCGGCGTCCGCCCTGAAGGCCGTCGAGACCGGGAAGATGCCGCCCACCGTGCTGGTGATGATGCGGCCCACCCTGGTCGGCAACCGGGACACCGAGTGCATGGACGTGCCCGGCGGGCCCCAGGTGGAGACCTTCTTCACCGAGGACCTGCCGAAGGCGATGTCCGCCGCCTACCGGGTCGACGACCGGCCCGAGGCGCGGGCCGTGATCGGCGACTCCACCGGCGGCTACTGCGCCGTCAAGTTCGCGGTCCGCAAGCCCGACGCGTACCGGGCGGCGATCGCGCTGTCCGGCTACTACGAGGTGCACAACGACCCCACCACCGGCGACCTGTTCGGCGGTAGCGAGCAGGTCCGGCAGGACAACGACCTGCTGTGGCGGCTGCGCAACCACCCCGCCCCGCCGGTCTCGCTGCTGCTGGCCACCAGCCGCAACGAGGAGAACTACCGGCCCACCCAGGAGATGGTCGCCGCCTTCAGGGCCCCGACCCGGCTCTCCACCATCACCCTGGACAGCGGCGGCCACAACTTCCACACCTGGACCCGCGAGATCCCCCCGGCCCTCGCCTGGCTCGGCACCCGCCTCGCCCCGCCCACCCCGGACCCGGCCGGCGCGGGGGCCGCCGCCGCACCGGCCGCCGCCGCACCGGCCGCCGCGGCCCTCCGCTGACGGGCCGTCACCGCCCCCCGGGGCGGACGTCACCCGTCCGCCGGGAGACTTAGAGCGGCCTCATAGCCACCTCTCATCAACCTCTCAGCCGGGCCTCCGAGCGTAGTGCCCATGACCACGTCCAGTTCCGTTCCCCCGACCAGCGAGCCGTGGCCCGACGCCGCGAACCACCCGCCCCCGGCGGTCGCGGCCCACGCCGCGACCGGGCCGACCGAGGGGCCCTCCGCCGGGCCGCTCCCGCCCGCCGGGGCCGAACGCGAGCGGCCCGCTGAGACGCTGTTCCCGCCCGTCGCGCCGCCGCCCACCGGCCCGAAGGGACCGGCCTCCTGGGCCGGCCGGCTGCGCACGCTGCCCGCCCGCACCTGGCGCGGGCGCCCGGACGACCCGCGCTGGGTGCGTCCGGCCCTCCTCGGCCTGCTGCTGGCGACGGCCGTGCTGTACTTCTGGAACCTGACCGCCTCCGGCTGGGCGAACGCCTTCTACTCGGCCGCCGTCCAGGCCGGTTCGGTCAGCTGGAAGGCGATGTTCTTCGGGTCCTCGGACTCGGCGAACTTCATCACCGTCGACAAGCCGCCGCTGGCGCTGTGGCCGATGGCGCTCTCCGCCCGCCTCCTCGGCCTCAGCTCGTTCAGCCTGCTGGCCCCGCAGGTGCTGATGGGCGTCGGAACGGTCGCCGCCGTGTACGCCGCGGTGCGCCGCCGCTTCGCCCCGCTGGCCGGCCTGGTGGCGGGCGCCGCGCTGGCGCTGACCCCGGTCGCGGCGCTGATGTTCCGCTTCAACAACCCGGACGCGCTGCTGGTGCTGCTGCTCACCCTGGCCGCGTACGGCACCGTCCGGGCCACCGAGACGGCGTCCACCCGCTGGCTGGTGTTCGTCGGCGTGATGTTCGGCCTGGGCTTCCTCACCAAGACGCTCCAGGCTTTCCTGGTGCTGCCCGGGTTCGCCCTGGTGTACCTGGTGTGCGCGCCCACCGGCGTGGGCCGCCGCCTCCGGCAGCTGCTGTACGGCACCGTCGCCATGGTGGTGGCCGGCGGCTGGTGGGTGGCGGTCGTCGAACTGATGCCGGCCTCCGCCCGCCCGTACATCGGCGGCTCGCAGGACAACTCCTTCCTCTCCCTGACCTTCGGCTACAACGGCTTCGGCCGGATCACCGGCGACGAGACCGGCTCGGTCGGCGGCGGCGGGGGCGGCATGCGCGGCGGCGGGGGCGGCGGCATGTGGGGCTCCACCGGCGTCACCCGGCTGTTCGACGGCGACATCGGCGGCCAGATCGCCTGGCTGCTGCCCGCCGCGCTGATCCTGCTGCTGTTCGGCCTCTGGGCCACCCGCCGCCACCCGCGCACCGACTCGGCCCGGATCGGCTTCCTGGTCTGGGGCGGCTGGCTGCTCTCCACCGCGCTGACCTTCAGCTTCATGTCCGGCATCTTCCACCAGTACTACACGGTGGCCCTCGTCCCGGCGGTCGCCGCCCTGGTCGGCATGGGCGCCGACGGCCTGTGGCGGGCCCGCCACCGCCTCCCGTACGCGGCCGTGCTGGCCGTCACGGTCGCGGTCACCGCCTGGTGGGCGCACCAACTACTCGGCCGCAGCACGCAGTTCGTGCCGTGGCTGCGCAACACGGTGCTGATCGGCGGCGTCCTCGCCGCGATCGCGCTGCTCCTCGCGGGCCGCATCCCCGGCCTCACCGGCCGCCGGATCGCCACCGTCGCGGGCCTCACCGCCCTGGCCGCCACCCTGGCCGGCCCGGCCGCGTACGCCCTCGACACCGTCTCCACCGGCCACAGCGGCTCCATCGTCACCGCGGGCCCGGCCGTCCGGAGCGGCGGCTTCGGCGGTCGCGGCGGCGGCTTCCCCGGCGGCGGGGCCGGTTTCCCCGGCGGCGGCGGCCGGGCGGGCGGCGGCACCGGCGGCATGCCCAACTTCCCGGGCGGCACCGGCACCGGCGCCGGTGGCAACGGCGGCAGCAGCAACGGCATGCCGGCCTTCCCCGGCGGTACCCGGAACGGCACCGGGACCGGCAGCAACGGCGGGACGGGCGCCTTCCCGGGCTTCCCGGGCGGCGGCACCGGCACCGGCACCGACGGCGAGCGCCGCACCGGACGCGGCGGCTTCGGCGGCGCGGGCGGCGGCATGGGCGGTGGCATGGGCGGCATGGGCGGCCTGCTGAACGGCGCCCGGGTCTCCGCCGAGGTGGCCGACCTGCTCAAGCAGGACGCCGACAGGTACACCTGGGTCGCCGCCGCGGTCGGCTCGCAGAACCAGGCCAGCTACCAACTCGCCGGCGGCGAACCGGTGATGGCGCTGGGCGGCTTCAACGGCAGCGACCCGTCGCTCTCCCTGGACGGCTTCAAGCAGCTGGTCCGGGAGGGCAAGGTCCACTGGTTCATCGGTGGCGGCGGCATGGGCGGCGGCGGCATGGGCGGCTCGAACTACTCCGCGGAGATCAGCTCCTGGGTGGAGGCCACCTACACCGCCAGGACCGTCGGCGGCACCACCCTGTACGACCTGACCGCGACCCCCAAGAGCCCCGGCCTCTGACCTGCGCCCCTCCCCCGGGCCGCCCCCGGGGCCGTCCGGCTCCCCTCCCCCGGGGAGCCCGGGCGGTCCCGGGCCCGTCCGCCCCCCGCCACCGCGCCGCCGCCGGCGGCCGTCAGCCGCCGCAGAGCGCGAGCATGGTCTTCTTGTCGGCGGGCGTCACCGGCAGCTGGTACTTCAGCGACACCTGCGCCCACCGGATCGCGTACGAGCAGCGCACCTCGGTGTTGGCGGGCAGCCAGGTGGCCGGGCCGGAGTCGCCCTTCGCGGCGTTCTGCGAGCCGTCGGCGGGGATCAGGTTGAGCGGGTCGTTGGCGATCTGTACCCGCTTGGCCTTCTCCCACTTGGCGGCGCCCTGCTGCCAGTCGTAGGAGAGCGGCATCACGTGGTCGATCTGGATCTTCGACGCCTGCTGCTTGTTCCACTGCACCGTCTTGCCGGTGTACGGGTCCCAGATGGTCATCCCGGTGACCGTGCAGGCCGAGCCGTCCTTGTGCTCGACGTCCTTCCCGTCCCGGGCCAGCACGTCGTCCCGGGTGCCGCAGTTGTTGTGGCCCAGCGGCACGCCGTCCACGTTGTCCGTCCAGGCCGGGCCGAACTGGTCCCGGTCGTAGCCGGTCTTCGGCCCGGGGTCGGCGGTCTTGACCTGAGCGATCAGGTCCAGGCCGGCCTTGCGGTCGGCGTCGCCGGTGACGGGCGCCAGGCCGGGCTTGGTGCCGTCCGGGTTCTGCAACGGGTTGGTCCCCTGCGAGACCGCCCCGGGGGAGGTGGTGCCGCTCGACCCCTTCTTCCCGCTGGTGCACCCGGTGAGGGCCAGTGGAGCGAGCAACAGGACGGCGACGACGGCGGTACGGCGGGCTCGCACGGCATTCCTCTGCGGCTGGGCGACTCTGACGGCCCACCAGGAGACCAGCCCCGCCCCGCCGGGTCAAGCCGTCCGGACCACCGCATGACATATCTCTCCTTCCCGCCCGATCCCGGCATTCCGGCTGGGAGAATGCGCCGCCCGCCCCGCGGGCCCCCGCCCCTCGGCCTCCCCCTCCGCCGTCCCCGTCCGTCCCAGTCCGTCCCCGTCCGTCCTCAGCCGCCGATCGCGGACATCGGCCGCTCCGGCCGGACGAAGTCGGCGTCGCCGATCCGGTGCCCGGGCCGCTTGCCGGCGACGCAGGCCCGCCAGGCCCGTTCGATCCGCGCGTCGTCGGCGCCGCCGCGCAGCAGGGCGCGCAGGTCGGACTCCTCGGTGGCGAACAGGCAGTTGCGCAGCTGCCCGTCGGCGGTGAGCCGGACCCGGTCGCAGCCGCCGCAGAACGGGCGGGTGACCGAGGCGATCACGCCGACCACGTGGCCGGTGCCGGCCAGCCGCCACTCCTCGGCGGGCGCGTTGCCGGGCCGGCCGACCGGGACGAGGCGCCAGCGGGCGGCGAGCACGTCGAGGATCTCGGCCGCCGTGACCATCGCGGCCCGGTCCCAGGCGCCCTGGGCGTCCAGCGGCATGGACTCGATGAACCGCATCCGGTAGCCGCCGTCGACGGCGAACTCGACCAGGTCGACGAGTTCGTCCTCGTTGACGCCGCGCACCGGCACCGCGTTGACCTTCACCGGTTCCAGCCCGGCGGCCTTGGCGGCGGCCAGCCCGGCCAGCACGTCGGGCAGCCGGTCCCGGCGGGTGAGTGCCGCGTAGCGCTCGGGGCGCAGGGTGTCCAGGCTGACGTTCACCCGGTGCAGGCCGGACCGCTTCAACTCCGGTGCGCGGCGGGCGAGTCCGATGCCGTTGGTGGTGAGCGAGAGTTCCGCGCCGAGGTCGCCGAGCCGGGCGAGCAGGTCGGGCAGGCCGCGGCGCAGCAGGGGTTCGCCGCCGGTGAGCCGCAGGGTGCGGATGCCGAGGCGGTGGACGGCGATCCGGGCCAGGCGCAGCAGTTCGGCGTCGGTGAGGGTCTGGTCGCGGGGCAGCCAGTCGAGTCCTTCGGCGGGCATGCAGTAGGTGCAGCGCAGGTTGCACCGGTCGGTGAGGGAGAGCCGCAGGTCGGTGTGGACCCGGCCGTGGCGGTCGACCAGCGGTGCGGGCGCACCGGCGGGAGCGGCGGCGGGGACGTCAGTGGTGCGCGGTGCCATGGGGCCAGTGAACGGGGGCGGCCGGTGGCCGGTCCAGGGACGGAACGGCCGGGAGCGGCGGGCGGGCGGCGGGGGCGGCCTGTCGGATCGTCCAAGGCGGGGCGGCGGGGGGCGGGGGCACACTGGCGGGATGGCGGAACTGCGGGTGCCGGCCCTGGTGCTGGCGGCGGGCGGCGGGTCGCGGCTCGGCGGGCGGCCGAAGGCGCTGCTGTCCTACCGGGGGCGGACGCTGCTGGAGCACGCGCTGGCGGTGGCGGCGGAGGGCGGCTGCGACGGCGCGGTCGCGGTGCTGGGCGCGGGGGCCGGGGAGGTGCGGGCCCGGGTGGACACCGGCGGCTGTCGACTCGTCGACAATCCCGACTGGCGCACCGGGATGGCCTCCTCGCTGCTCGCGGGCCTGGCCGCGCTGCCGCCGGGGGCGACGGCCGCGCTGGTCCTGCTGGTGGACACGCCGGGCGTCACCGCGGCGGCGGTGCGCCGGCTGCTGGCCGTGCACGCGGGGCCCGCGGACCTCGCCTCCGGCGCCTACGCCGGGCGCCGGGCGCACCCGGTGCTGATCGGCGCCGCGCACTTCCCGGCCCTGCGCACCACCGCCACCGGCGACGCGGGGGCCCGGGCGCTGCTGGCGTCCCGCCCGGTGGCCCTGGTCGACTGCACGGACGCGGCCGTCCCGGACGACCTCGACACCCCGGCGGACCTGGTCCGCTGGGGCATCGGCTGACGCCCCGCCACCCCCGCCGGTGCCCGTCCGCCCCGGGGGCCACGGCGGTCGCGCGCGCCCCCGGCGCGTGACCGCCCGCGCACCTTTTCCCCACCTCAACTCCGCTGGAGGAATACCTCATTCCGTACCGGTCGGGGCGCCGATCGGCCAGGATGGAGACTCATCCCTCCCCCCGATCCCCCTCCCCCGATCCCCTCCCACCCCGATCCGAACGGACGGTGACCGCCATGCCGCTGCCCGAGGACGCCGCCGGCGCCACCGACGAGAGGGGCCCGAACGGGTTTCCCCCCGGTTCGCCGTCGGGAGCGAGCCAGTTGCGCTGCCCGGCCTGCCGGGCCGAGCGCCGGTACGAGCCGCCGAGCCTGCCGTGCCCGTGCGGGGCGCAGCTGCGGGTGCCGCTGCTGCGCGGCGGGGTTCCGGTGCAGGTGCGGTTCCGGTCCTGGGAGGACTCCTGGCTGAACATGCGCTGCCCGCACTGCGGGCGCAGCGACCAGTGGCCGCAGCCGGAGTTCACCTGCGACTGCGGGGCGACCGTCCGGCTGCCGGTGGACCGGGCGCCGCGCCCGCAGGCCACCGGGCCGCGCTCGGTCCGCCCCGCGGAGAGCGCCCGCCCGTACACCACCGCCGTCCCGCCGGCCGTCCCGGCCCCGGTGGCGGACCCGCCGGCGGCCGGCTCGGGCCCGGCCCGCGCGCTGCGCCCGCCGTTCCGCCCGCAGCCGGTGCGCACCCCGCAGGACGCGGTGCTGACGGCGGCCCGCTACCTGCAGTGGCTGGGCTTCGCCGACCTGGAGCCGGCGCCCGGCCCGGAGCGGGACTCCACCACCCTGCTGGGCGGGCGGATCGTGGCCCGGGTGGACACCTGGACCGAGCCCGCCGACGTCAAGGCGGTGGAGTGCCTGTGGCTGGAAACCCTCCACGGCGAGGACGTCGCGGCGGCCATGTTCACCGTCTCCGGCTACTCCCGGCAGACCGTGGTCCGCGGCGAGCAGCTGCTGGTAGCCCTGTTCACGCTGGACGCGGCGGGCATCCCGCAGCCGTCGAACGGCGCCGCCGAGGCCCTGATGGAGACCGGCTGGACGTCCTGAGGCCCCGCCGCGGCACGCCACCGTCCGGATCGGGCCGTTCCGGATTTCCTCGCGCTCGTGATCTGGTGCACAAGCTCCGGCGCGTGTTGAATTGCCGCCACGGCGCGGGCGCTTGGGGAGGCCGGCGGGTCGTTGCATGGCGCGCACAAGGAGGTGGCGTTGTCGGTGCACGGGACTGCCCCGGGGGGCATGGCGGACGTCGTCTGGCGGCTGAGGTCGCGCGGCTGCTGGCAGGAGGCGGCCGACCTGCTGCGCCCGCAGGCCGGGCGGGACCCGGCCGCGGCGCTCCAGCGGGCGGAGCTGCTGATCGAGCAGTGCCTGTTCACCGCGGACCACTGGGAGCGGGCGGAGGACGCGCTGCGCCAGGCGGAGGCGTCGGTCGCGGGCATCGAGGCGCGGGCGGCGGCCTCCTGCGCCCGGGGGTTCCTGGCGTACGTGGCGAGCGTGCTGGGCCGCCGGGACCGGCTGGACGAGGCGCAGGCGGCGCTCGGGCGGACGTCGGCGCTGCTGGCGCCGCGGGCGGCGGGGCGTCCGCTGCTGGACTTCCGGCGCGGGCTGGTCGCGGAGAACCTGCTGCACGACCCGGCGGCGGCGCACAGCGCGTACGCCCGGGCGCACGAGGGGGCCCGGGAACGCGGGGACGAGCTGCTGCGCTCCTCGACCTGGCGGCACCTGGCGGGCCTGGCCCGGGCGGCGGGCGACCGGGAGCGGGCTCGGGCCGGGTTCGCGGCCTCGCTGCGGCTGCGCGAGCAGCTGGGTTTCACGGTGGGGGTGGCGCCGGCGCTGGCCTCGCTGGCGGAGGTGTCGGAGCCGGCCGAGGCGGAGCGGCTGCGGGCGGAGGCGGCCCGGCTGGTGCAGGCGCTCGGCGGGGTGCCGGTGTGGCTGGCGAGGCGGCTGGCCCAGGTCCCGGCGCAGCCCGGTCCCCCGGACGGCGGCGCACCGCGCGACCTGCGGCGCGGCATCAGCTAAGGTGAGCCTTACCTGTCCGGGGCGAGCAGTGGCCCGGGCAGGTCCACCTCGCCGTGCCCGGGCCCGCTCCCGGGAGCACCACCCAGGGAGCCCGCGTGACCACGTACCAGGTCGAGCAGACCCCCACCGCCACCGCCACCGCCTCCGCCGCGCCCGCCGCCCGCGACGCCCTCCCCTGCCGGGGGAGCTGGCTGCGGCTGGGCCAGGTCTTCCCCGACCTGCGCATCCACCACGCCGCCCCGCGCACCGGCCCCGGCTGGACCACCGCCGCGGCGCTGGCCGGGGACGCGGCGGCGCTGGAGGCGATGGTCGCCTTGGACGAGCGCCTCGGCCTCGACCTGTACGGCGCGCCGACCCGGCCGGACGTCACCGCCGGGTTCAGCCTGCACCGCTACGCCTGGCCGGTCGCGCTGGCCTTCACGCTGCCCTGGCTGCTGGAGCGCCGGGTGCCGGTGCTGCCGCCGTCGCGGGTCTCGATCAACCGGACCACCGGGGAGCTGACCGCCCGTCCGGCCGGTTTCCACTGCCTGCCCGACGACCCGGCCGCCGGCCGCGCCGACGCGCTGGTCGTGCCGGACCGCCGGGCGCTCGACGCCGCCCTGCGCACCGCGCTCGCCGAGCACTTCGCGCCCGTCCTGGACTCCTTCCGCCCCCTGGTCCGGCGCGGCCCGCGCACCCTGTGGGGGCTGGTGACCGACGACGTGGTGGACGGCCTCTGGTACGTGGCGGGCCTGCTGGGCGAGGAGCCGCGGGCGGTGGCGGCACTGGAGGCGCTGCTGACCGGCGACGCCGCCGCGGCCCCGTTCGTGGGCACGCCGGGCTTCCGCGCCGAGGGCGGCGGGCGGGCCCGGACCAGGGTCAGCTGCTGCCTGTACTACACCGTCCGGCCGACCGAACTCTGCGTCAGCTGCCCGCGCGCCAAATAGGTCTGACCATCATTCATTTCCGGGGATAACCCTGGGGAAATTCCCCCCTATCGGGGTAATGGCCCCGATCCCGCCTCGATCGCCGAATTTCTCCGCCATGATGGTCCCCGCCATCACGACCCGGAAAGCGAGGCTGGATCAGGTCATGAGACTGTCGGACATACCGCTGGGCTGGGCCGTCGCCGGTACGGCCGCCCTGGTGGCCGCCGTCGCCCTGCTGGCCTTCGCCCGCAGCCGCACCGGCTCCGCCACCACCGCGGGCAGCGGGCCGGACTCCTCCTGGGAGCGGGCCGAGGAGCGCCGCCGCCGCACCGAGTCCCTCTACGGCGGCGCCTCCTACCTGCTGCTCTTCTGCTGCGCCGCGGTCGCCGCCGCGCTCTCCTTCCACGGGCTGGTCGGCTTCGGCGTCCAGAACCTGGGCCTGTCCGGCGGCTGGGAGTACCTGGTCCCGTTCGGCCTGGACGGCGCGGCGATGTTCTGCTCGGTGCTCGCCGTCCGCGAGGCCAGCCACGGCGACGCCGCGCTCGGCTCCCGCCTGCTGGTGTGGCTGTTCGCCGCCGCGTCCGCCTGGTTCAACTGGGTGCACGCCCCGCGCGGCCTCGGCCACGACGGCGCCCCGCAGTTCTTCGCCGGAATGTCGCTCTCGGCGGCCGTCCTGTTCGACCGCGCACTGAAGCAGACCCGGGTCGCCGCCCTCCGCGAGCAGGGCCTGGTGCCCCGTCCGCTGCCGCAGATCCGGGTGGTCCGCTGGCTGCGCGCCCCGCGCGAGACCTACGCCGCCTGGTCGCTGATGCTGCTGGAGGGCGTGCGCACCCTGGACGAGGCGGTCGAGGAGGTCCGCGACGACAAGCGGACGGCGGCCGAGGACCGCGAGCGCCGCAGGCTGGCCTCCCGCCGGGAGCGGGCCGAGATCCGGGCGATCGGCCGCCAGCCGGGCGCCGGCTGGCGCCACCGCACCGCCCGCCAGCTCGAACCCGCCACGGCCCCCGCGCCGTCCGCCCCGACGGAGCCCGCCATAGCGCCCGCCGGCCTCCCCGCCACCCCGGCGGCGCACCGCAGCATCGACCTCACCCCGGAGGAGGACACCGTGACCCTGCCGCGGCTCGACTCGCTGGAGCAGAAGCTCAAGGACCTGGAGCAGCAGTTCGGGTGAGGGCGCCCGTCGCGCCCGTCGCACCCGTCGACAGCTGACGCCCCCGAGGCCCGTCAGCTGCTGAGTTCGAACCACATCCGCTTGCCGGTGCCCCGGGGCTCCACGCCCCAGGTGTCGGCGAGCGCCTCGACCAGCATCAGGCCGCGGCCGGAGGACGCCTGCTCGCCGGGGGTGCGGCGGGTCGGCCAGAGGTCGGACTCGTCCTCGACCTCGACCCGCAGCCGGGCCCGGCCGTGCTCCTGGTAGAGGCGGGCGGTGAACATCGCGTCGCGGTCGGTGTGCCGGATCGCGTTGGTGACGAGTTCGGAGGAGAGCAGCTCGGCGGTGTCGATCAGGTCGGGCACGCCCCAGCGCCGCAGCGCGTCCCGGAGTTCGCCGCGCAGTTCGGCGATCCGGGCCAGGTCGGCCTGGCCGATCCGGCGGCGCAGCTGCTGCGCGGCGCGCCCGCCCGCGGGGCCGTCCCAGCGCAGCAGGAGCAGGGCGATGTCGTCCTCGCGCTCGCTGCCGTCGGCGGCCTGGGAGGCGATCCGGTCGGCGAGTTCCTCCAGCGGTTCGCGGGGTGACTCGTCGATGCCGGGGAGCTCGCCGGAGACGGTCTCGCAGAGCCGGGCGAAACCGGTGTCGAGGTCCATGTCGCGGGCCTCGACCAGCCCGTCGGTGCAGAGCACGACCGTCTCGCCGGGGTCGAGGCTGAACCGGGTGACCCGGTACTCCTCGTCGGGGTCGACGCCCAGCGGCAGGCCGCCGGCGACCGGGACGGGGTGCGCGGTGCCGTCGGCGCGGCGCACCACCGGGTCGAGGTGCCCGGCCCGGACGGCGTAGACCACGCCGTAGTCGACGTTGACCTCGGCGTAGGTGCAGGTGGCGAAGTGGTCGGTGTCGAGGTCGGCGAGGAAGCGGGAGGCGCGGGCCATCACCGCGGCGGGCGGGTGGCCCTCGGCGGCGTAGGCGCGCAGCGCGATCCGCAGCTGGCCCATGATGCCGGCGGCGTGCACGTCGTGGCCCTGGACGTCGCCGATGACCAGGCCGACGTGCCCGCCGGGGAGCGGGACGACGTCGTACCAGTCGCCGCCGATCTGGAGGCCGGAGCCGGCCGCGAGGTAGCGGACGGCGGTGCTGACGCCGGGGACGGCGGGGACGGTGCGGGGCAGCATGACGCGCTGGAGGCCGGCGGCGAGTTCGTGCTCGGCGTCGTGCAGGCGGGCCCGGGCCAGCGACTGGGCGACCAGGCCGCCCAGGGTGGAGAGCAGGGTCCGCTCGTCGGCGTCGAGTTCGCGGTCGTCGTCGAAGGAGACCACGCAGATGCCGGTGGGGCGGCCGCTGGCGATCAGCGGCAGGAAGGCCCAGGAGGAGCGGCCGCTCCGCTCGGCCCAGTCCCAGGCTTCGGGGTAGCGCTCGCGGTACTCCTCGCGGCTGGAGACGAAGACCGGGGCGCGCTGCCGGACCGCCTCGGCGGCGGGGTGGGTGGGGGCCAGCGGGACGCGGTCGAACCGGGTGCTGAGGCCGCTCTGGTAACCGGTGGAGCCGAGCAGCGCGATCCGTCCGGCCTCCAGGGAGGCCAGCGCGAGGCCGTCGGGGCCCAGGCCCGGCAGCGGCAGTTCGGTGAAGACCCGGGCGACGTCCCGGACGGTGACGGCGTCGGAGAGCGCCCGGGCGGCCTCCTTGATGAACCGGGAGCGCTGCTCGCGCAGCACGGCCAGTTCGTCGGCGCGCTCGCGCTTGTGCAGTTCGACGGTGGCGTCCCAGACGAAGCCGACCATCCGGGACGGGCGGCCGAAGGCGTCGGCGAGCACCCGGCCGCGGAAGCGCACGGCGTGCAGTTCGCCGTCGGGGAAGACGGTGCGGTAATAGGCGCCGCACTGGCCGAGTTCGGCGACGGCGCGCTCGACCCGGCGGCGCACCACGGGCGCGTCCTCGGGGTGCAGCAGGGCCAGGAAGGAGGCGGCGGTGCGGTCGAAGGGCTGCCCGACCAGGCCGAGGATCGCGCAGGCGCGCTGGTCGCCGACCAGCGCGTCGCGGCGGATGTCCCAGTCGAACGAACCGATGCCGTTGGCGGCCATCGCCGGTTCCAGCCACTCGGGGCTGGAGTCGCCGGTGCGGGTCGGCAGGCCGCGCCCGGAGGACGGCACGGGGCGGCCGACGGACGGGCCGGGGGCGGTGCGCAGCGGGTTCGCGGGGGTCTCGTTCCTGGTGGCCTGGGCGGGCGGGGTGCGGCGGGCGGGCCCAGGCGCCTCGGGCTCTGTGGCCATGCTTCTCCTGCCGGTGTGCCTTGCCCGGCGGCCGCGGGGGAACCCGTGTCCCCTGCCGGGCCGGCCGGGCCGCGATGATGGTGCGTGCCTCCTGGCACACATTCTCACTACCCTCTCGTATGTTCGGCAAGGCGGCAATGCCGCTGGGCCGAACGGTACGGGTCGCACACGATCACGTCCGGCGCGTTCACCCGCGGCCCCGTCCGCGCGGCGCTCAGGGCGGGGCCGCGCGGTGCTCCGGGTGGTCTCCGGCGGCGGGCCGGAAGGACCGGTTCAGGCCGCGGACAGTTCGAACCAGGTGGTCTTCCCGTCCGCCCGCAGCTGCACGCCCCAGTCGTCCGCCAGCGCCTCCACCAGCAGCAGGCCGCGCCCCGAGGTGGCCGTCTCGGAGGCCGCGCGGCGGTTGGGCACCCGGCCGCCGGCGCCGTCCTGCACCTCGACCCGCAGCCGGGCGGCGTCGGTCAGCACCGCGTCGAACACCGCGCCCCGGCCGGTGTGCACCAGCGCGTTGGCGACCAGCTCGGAGGCGAGCAGCTCCGCGGTGTCGGCGAGCTCCGCGGGGACGCCCCAGCGCTCCAGCGCGGCCCGCAGCCGGCGGCGGACCGCGCCGACCGCCGGCAGGTCCGCCGCGTCCAGCGCGGCGTGCAGCCTGCGGTGCAGCGCGCACCCGGGCAGGTGCGCCGCCGGCGCCTCCGGTACCGGCCCCCGGCGCTCGGCCCCCTCCCGCCACGACGCCGACCGCTGCCGCGGGAACCTCGCCTGACCGTCCATCGACCTCGTACGCCCCCCGCCGTGGCTCCGCACCGCGCCGCCCCCGCTCCCCCGGCGGTCCGGCAGCCGCTCCTCGCCTCTCCTCATGCCCACTCCGCACCCGGAAAACCCCTCGGGCCGCCCGGGTGCCGCGGTGCGCCGTCCTCCCGGTCCGTGCGCCGGGTCCTTCCCACCCGTGTGCCCGGGGTGTCGGCGGTGCTAAGTTTGAACGACGTTCTAACATCTGTACCGGCTCCTCCCCGCCGCCCCGGCACCCCCACCACTCCCGCGACCCCCGCAAAGCGAGGCACCGTGCGACTGACCCCCACCGAACGGGACCGGCTGCTGATCTTCACCGCGGCCGAACTGGCCCGCGCCCGCCGGGCGCGGGGCGTGCGGTTGAACGTCCCCGAGGCGACGGCGCTGATCGCGGACGCGGTCTGCGAGGCGGCCCGCGACGGCCGGCGGCTCGCCGAGGCGATCGAGGCCGGCCGCAGCGTGCTGAGCGCCGCGGACGTGCTGCCGGGCGTCGCGGACGTGGTGACGGTGGTGCAGGTGGAGGCGGTGTTCGAGGACGGCACCCGGCTCGCGGTGGTCACCGACCCGTTCCGCGGGGCGGGCTCGCTGGGCGAGGACGCGCCGGGCGCGGCGCTGCCCGGCGCCGGGGCCGGGTACGACCCGGTCGAGGAGTCGCTGCTGCTGCCGGTGCACAACACCGCCGCGGTGCCGATCTCGGTGACCTCGCACTTCCACTTCTTCGAGTCCAACCCGCGGCTGGCCTTCGACCGGGCCGCCGCGTACGGCACCCGCCTCGCGGTGCCGGCCGGCTCCTCGGTGCGCTTCGACCCGGGCGCCACCGTCGAGGTCGGCCTGGTGCCGATCGGCGGGGCCCGGGTGGCGATCGGGTTCGCCGGACTGGTGGACGGACCGCTGGACGCGCCGGGCGCGAAGGAGGCGGCGCTCGCGAAGGCCCGGGCCACGGGCTACCTGACGGAGTTCGACGACGCCGGGCTGGACGACGCCGGTTTCGACCGCACCGGTCCCGGCGACGCCGAGCCCGCCCGGTGACCCCCTCGACCAGCCGGAAGGACCCCGCATGAGCGCCATCACCCCGCACGACTACATCGCGGTGCACGGCCCGCGCGCGGGCGACCGGGTCCGGCTCGGCGACTCGGGGCTGATCGTCCGGGTCGAGTCGGACTCGCAGGCCCCGGGCGACGAGTTCCTGGCCGGGTTCGGCAAGACCGCCCGGGACGGGCTGCACCTGAAGCCGGCCGCCGTCCGGGAGACCTGCGACGTGGTGGTCTCCAACGTGCTGGTGATCGACGCGGTGCAGGGCATCCGGAAGACCTCGATCGGCATCCGGGCCGGCCGGATCACCGGGATCGGCCGGGCCGGCAACCCGGACACCCTGGACGGGGTGGAGGTGGTGGTCGGCACCGGCACCACCATCGTCTCGGGCGAGGGCCTGATCGCCACCGCCGGCGCGATCGACACCCACGTCCACCTGCTCTCCCCGCGCATCATGGAGGCGTCGCTGGCCTCCGGCGTGACCACGATCATCGGGCAGGAGTTCGGCCCGGTCTGGGGCGTGGGCGTCAACTCGCCCTGGGCGCTGCGGCACGCGTTCAACGCCTTCGACGCCTGGCCGGTCAACATCGGCTTCCTGGGCCGGGGTTCGTCCTCCGACCCGGCCCCGCTGGTGGAGGCGCTGGCCGAGGGCGGCGCCTCCGGCTTCAAGGTGCACGAGGACATGGGCGCGCACACCCGGGCGCTGGACACCGCGCTGCGGGTCGCCGAGGAGTACGACGTCCAGGTCGCCCTGCACACCGACGGGTTGAACGAGTGCCTGTCGGTGGAGGACACCCTCGCGGTGCTGGAGGGCCGGACCATCCACGCCTTCCACATCGAGGGCTGCGGCGGCGGCCACGTGCCGAACGTGCTGAAGATGGCGGGCGTGGAGAACGTCATCGGCTCCTCCACCAACCCCACCCTCCCGTTCGGCCGGGACGCGCTGGGCGAGCACTACGACATGATCGTCTCCGCCCACGACCTCAAGCCCGACCTGCCCGGCGACGCCGCGATGGCCCGGGACCGCATCCGGGCCGGCACCATGGGCGCCGAGGACGTGCTGCACGACCTGGGCGTCATCGGCATCACCTCCTCCGACGCCCAGGGCATGGGCCGGGCCGGCGAGACGGTGCGCCGCACCTTCGCGATGGCCGGGAAGATGAAGGCCGAACTCGGCCCGCTGGACGGCACCGGCTCGTACGGGACGGCCGAGAGCGGCGACGACAACGAGCGGGTGCTGCGCTACATCGCCAAGCTGACCGTCAACCCGGCCATCGCGCACGGCCTCTCGCACGAGGTCGGGTCGATCGAGGTCGGCAAGCTGGCCGACCTGGTGCTGTGGCGCCCCGACCACTTCGGCGCCAAGCCGCAGCTCGTCCTGAAGGCCGGCTTCCCCGCGTACGGCGTGGTCGGCGACCCGAACGCCTCCACCGACCGCTGCGAACCCCTGGTGCTGGGGCCGCAGTTCGGCGCGCACGGGGCCACCGCCGCGGACCTCTCGGTGGCGTTCGTCGCCCGGGCCGCCGCCGACTCCGCCTACCTGGACGTGGCCGGCGACCAACTGCCCACCCGCAGGCGGCGGGTGGGCGTGCGCGGGACGCGCGGCATCGGGCCGCGCTCGATGCTGCGCAACGGCCGGCTCGGCCGGGTCGACGTCTCCGCGACCGGACTGGTCTCGCTGGACGGCGAGCCGCTGCGCTCGGCGCCCGCCGACTCGGTCTCGCTCAGCCGCCTTTACTTCCTCTGAACACCCCTCCCCCACCTAGGAATCCACCCTCATGACCGACTCCCCCACCCCCACCCCGGCCGAGCTCGGCTTCCGGATGCCCGCCGAGTGGCACCCGCACCAGCGCACCTGGATGGCCTTCCCCACCGCCAACCCGACCTTCGACGGCGCCGAGCAGCTCGACGCGGCCCGCCGCGCCTGGGCCGAGGTCGCCAACACGATCGTCCGGTACGAGCCGGTCACCCTGGTGGTGAACACCGGCGAGGCCGAGGCCGCCCGCCCCTACCTCGCCGCCGAGGTGGAGATCGTCGAACGGCCGCTGAACGACGCCTGGATGCGCGACACCGGCCCGTCCTTCCTGATCGACGGGAACGGCGAAACGGCCGCCGCCGACTGGGTGTTCAACGGCTGGGGCGCGCAGTCCTGGGCCCGCTGGGACAAGGACCAGGACGTCGCCGAGCACGTCACCGACCTGACCGGCGTGCGGCGCTTCGCCTCCCGGCTGGTCAACGAGGGCGGCGGCATCCACGTCGACGGCGAGGGCACCGTCCTGGTCACCGACACCGTGCAGCTCGGCGAGGGCCGCAACGCCGACTGGACCCGCGAGCAGGTCGAGGCCGAGCTGCACGCCCACCTGGGCACCAGCAGGGCGATCTGGCTGCCGCGCGGACTGACCCGCGACTACGACGAGTTCGGCACCCGCGGCCACATCGACATCGTCGCCGCCTTCGTCCGCCCCGGCACCGTGGTCGTCCACTCCCAGCCCGACCCGGCCCACCCCGACCACGCCGTCTGCCGGGAGCTCGCCGACCTGCTGCGCACCGCCACCGACGCCCGGGGCCGCACCCTGGAGGTGATCGAACTCCCGGCACCCACCGTGCTGTGGGACGAGGACGGCGAGCCGGTCGACTACTCGTACGTCAACCACTACGTGGCCAACGGCGTGGTCGTGCTGTGCGCGTTCGACGACCCGCGCGACGAGCAGGCCAAGGCGATCCTGGAGAAGGCGTACCCGGGCCGCACCGTCGAACTGGTCGACGCCCGCGAGATCTTCGCCAACGGCGGCGGCATTCACTGCATCACGCAGCAGCAGCCCCGGGCCTGACCTGTCTTGACCCGCAACGGCCGGGGGCCGGAACTGCCCTTCCCGTAAGGGGAGTTCCGGCCCCCGGCCGTTGTCCGTTCCCCTCGGCCCGTCGGCCCGTCGGCCCGCCAGTCCGTCAGCCCGCCGTCAGGGCAGCGGCGGGTCGAACACGCCCCACTCCTCCTCCCGGCGGCGCTCGCGCCGGCGGCGTTCGGCCATCGCGGCGACGGCGTCGGTCAGGAAGGCGTCCCAGCAGTCCCGTTCCAGGACGGGGGCGCGGCCGGTCCCAGCTGTACAGCGCGGACACTCCCGGCACGGCCGGTAGCGGTGGTCCGGACTGCCCGGCTGCGACCCGGCCTGCGACTGGTCGGCGGTCACGGCTCCTCCTCGATCTGGGCCCAGATGACGGTCTCTCCGTCGGCGGTGACCGATCCCCAGCGGTCGGCGGTGCGCAGGGCCCGGAGCAGTTCTCCCCAGGTCAGGGCGTCGCCGGGTGGACAGGGAATGCTGATCCTGGTGCTGCCGACGGCGCATCGCACGTCCGCCGGTGCGCCCGAGGCCCGTTCGATAGCCGTCCGCAGGTCGGACGCGCGCGTGCTGATCTGCACCACTCCCCCAGAGTACACATAGGGCAAAGCTCTACACGTAGAGTAGTGCCACCCGGGATACTGTGTCACCGATCGGCTGGACCACACACCTTTCGGAGGATGTTCCATGACCGGCAGCGGGCCCTCCGCTTATCTCCAGGTCGCCGGGCAGTCAACTCCCGTCGCTGGCCGACCTGCGGGCCCAGTACGGCTTCTCGCACGGCGTCGGCCAGTCCGCCTACCGGCTGCTGGAGCAGGAAGGCGTGGTGCTCGCCAAACAGGGGCGCGGCTACTTCGTCCGGGACCAGGAGCCGCCCCGTCCGCTGGTCCGCCTCGCCGGTACCACCGGACCGGACACCACCGGCCTCGCCGAACAGGGCGTCACCCCCTCCTGGCGCAGCCAGTCCACCACCGAGGCGGCCAGCCCGCAGATCGCCGAACGCCTCGGCATCGCACCCGAGGACCCGGTGATGCACACCTCGTACGTCTACCTGGTCGACGGCGAGCCCGGGTACCTCGCCGAGTCCTGGGAGCCGATGGCCGTCACCGGCCAGGCCCTGATCGTGCTGCCCGAAGCCGGGCCGTACTCCGGGATCGGCATCGCCGCGCGGATGGCCCGCATCGGCATCGAGGTCGGCGAACCCGTCGAACAGGTCAGCGCCCGCAATCTCACCCGCGCCGAGGCCCAGGCCCTCGCGCTGCTGCCCGGCGTGCCCGCCCTCGCCATCCGCCGCACCCACTACGACCAGGCCACCGGCCGTCCCGTCGAGACCGCCGACCTCGTCCTGCCCGGCGAACGCTGGGCCACCCGGTACGGCCGCCCGCCCGGCGCCTGACCCCCGGCCGCGGGCGGGCGCCCACCGGAGAGGACACCCGCCCGCGGGAAGCGGTGGGACGGACCCGTGGACCCCGAGAACCCGGACGGCCCGACCGCCGGACTCCTGCGCCCGGCCCCGGCCTCGACCCCGCCCGGGCCGCCGCCCCGCTCCGCCGCGCCCACCGCGCCGGACCCGCCAACGGCCGCCGGGAGACCACCGAGAGCCCCGGGCACGGCGGCTGGTGAACCCCGCGCGCACCCGTGCGGGAGACTTCCCCTGCGGGAGACTTCCCGTACGGGGGGCTTCCGCACCAGGAGCTTTCCGGGCGGGAGGCCCCGGGACGGGCGCTTCGCCGTCCCGGAGGTCCCCCGTCCCGGGACCTCCCGCCCCGGAGCGGCCCCCGACCAGCGACACACCGAGGAGTACGGATGGCGCAGCCGCGCACCCGCCGCCCGGCGCGCCCCCGCGCAGAGGTCTACGCCGCCGCCCGCGCCGCGATCGCCGAACACGGCCTGGCCCGGCTCACCATGGCCGGCCTCGGCGAACAGCTCGGCATGAGCGCCGGACACCTCCTCTACTACTTCGGCAGCAAGGACCAGCTCCTGCTGGAGACCCTCCGCTGGAGCGAGGCCCAGCTCGGCGAGCGCCGCGACCGCGCCCTCGCCCGCCGCGAGGACCCCGTCCTCGAACGGCTCGACCGCTACCTGGAGCTGTACCTCCCGGAGGGCCCCGGCGACCCCCGGTGGATCCTGTGGATCGAGGTGTGGAGCCGCTCCCCCGGCACGGCGGAGCTCCGCCAGGGCCAGCTCGACATCGAGACCCCCTGGCAGGACGACCTCACCGCCCTGCTCGCCGAGGGCCGCGACACCGGACTCCTCCCCGCCCCCGGCACCACCCCCGCCCGCGCGGCCCAACTGCGCGCCCTGCTCGACGGCCTCGCCGTCCCGCTCGCCATCGGCCTGCCCGCCACCACCCGCGACGGGGCCCTCGCCCAGGCCAGGTCCGCGGCGCACGCCCTGCTGGGGCTGCCCGCCTAGGGCGGCTTCGGACCCCCGGCACCGGGCTGCGGTCCGGTCGCTCCGTCCAGACCGTCCGGACCGGCCGCTCCATCTGCTCCGGCCGGTCCGTCCACTCCGGTCCGGCTACTCCGTCCAGACCGCGGCCGCGGTGCGGTCGTCCGCGTGGCCCTTGGCGCGGACCTGGATCTGGCGCAGGAAGTCGACGGTGCCCGGCGGGTGCGGGTGCGCCCAGTGGTTGGAGAGGAAGTGGGCGACGGCCGGCTCCTCGGCGATCGGCGCGGCCAGGCCCGGCGTGCACAGGAGCAGGATGTCGCCGGAGGTGGCCGGGACCAGGCGGAAGCGGAACGGCCGGGGCGCGGGCGGCGCGGCCGGCGGGAGCGGCGGCTGCCCGTCGGGGTGGTGCAGCAGCCGCGCGGCGTAGGCGTCGATCCAGTGTCCGGAGCGCAGCAGGTAGAGCCCGCCGGGGCCGGTGCCGAACGCGGCGCGGTGGGTCGCGGCCGGGTCCGCCGACATCAGCAGGCAGTGCAGCGAGGCGGTCTCCTCCGGCGGCAGCCCGGACGTCCCGTCGCCCTCCCCGTGCTGCGCGGCCTCGTGCGCCGCCTCGTGGGCGGCCGTCTCCGCGGCGCTGCGCAGCTGCACCACGGCCTGGAGGGCGATCCGCTGGAGGCCGTAACGCAGGCGGTCGCGGGCGCCGGCCCGCAGGTCGGCGGCGAGTTCGGCCCGGCTGCGGCCGATCGCGGCGGCCAGCTGCCGGGCCGCCTCGTCCGCCGCGACGGACCCCCACTGGGCGTTGGCCCGGCGGGCGGGCGCGGCCAGCACGGTGAGCACCAGCGCCTCCTCGCCCTCGCCGAACCGGACGGTGAGCAGGGCGTCGGTGCGCGGCTCGCCCCGGTAGCGGGCCGAGTCGCCGCGGATGGACACCGCCCGCAGCGTGGTGCCCGCGAACCGGGCCCCGTCGACGGCCGTGTCGGGCACCACCGTGGCCAGTCCCGCCGGATCGGCGGCGGGCAGGTTGGTCGGCTCGGGCGCGTACGTCGGGGGCCGCTCCCCCACGTGCGGCACCGCCGGCGCCTGCGGACGCCCCAGCCAGGGCGCGGACGCGGCCCGCTCCGGCGACGGGGGCTCCGCGACGGACGAGGGCTGCGCGACGACGGTCGGCCCGGGGCGGGGGGTGGGAGCGGGGGCAGGAGCGGGTTCCGGTGCCGGGACGGGCTCGGGCGCGGCCTGGGGGTCCGGCTCGGGCTCGGGCTTGGGCTCGGGTCGGGCGACCGGCTCCGCTACCAGCTGCGTCCCCGCTTCCGCCTCCGTTCCGGCGGCCGGCAGGTCCGTCGGGGTCGACGTCGGCGCCGGGACGGGTTCCGGCATCGGCGCCGGGGCGGGCTCGGGCGCCGGGGCGGGCTCGGGCGCCGGGGCGGGCTCGGGTGCCGGGGCGGGCTCGGGCGCGGCCTGGGGTTCCGGCTGCCGCTCGGGCGCGGGTCGCGGGGCCGGTTCCGCTGCCGGCTTCGTCCCCGCTTCCGCCTCCGTTCCGGGGGTCGGCAGGTCCGTCAGGGTCGGTGTCGGCGCGGGGGCGGCCGGTTCCTTCGAAAGGTCGGGCCAGGCGGCCTCGGCCCAACTGCGCGGCGGCGGACCGGGCTGCGCCTCGACCGCCGTCTCCGCCGCCTCCCCGGCCGCACGCTCCGGCGCCTGGGCCGGTGCCTGGGCCGGTGCCTGCGCCCGTGCCGGGACCTGCGCCTGCGCCTGCGCCTGCGCCTGCGCCTGCGCCTGCGCGGATGTCGGGGACGGTGCAGGTTCCGGCTCCCGCACCGGTCCCCCGGCCGAGGCGTCCTCCTCCGGGCGGCGTTGCGGGGCGATCAGTCCGGCGGCGGTGGTGAACCAGTCGTCGACGGTACCGGTGCCGGCGTCCGCGGCGGGGGTGTCGGGGAGGGTGCCGGCGGGGCCCGCGTAGACGGTGTGCCACCAGGCGTCGTCGGGACGGGGCTGCCGGGGCGGGCCCTGCTCGTTCAACTGACCGCTCCTGATCCGTGAGGGGGGCCGGACGTCAGGCCATTCTCGCGAAGTGCGACGACGGTGTCCGGGATTCGGAAGATCGCGCGGACGTCCGGGTAGGGGTTCCGGCCACAGGTGGCGCGGGTGGGCGGGGTACCGGGGCGGGTGGGCCCCAGCAGGGCCTTCGGGGGCGGGGCCGTGGGGCGTTCGGCCGGAAAATGAGAGCCCAAGGGGGGCATCACTTCACCCGATCGGCTGATTAATATGTGCGCATGACCGCGCCAGGATCTCGTACCCGCCCCGGAGGAGCCGCATGCGCGGTGCTCCGTCCGGCGGCGGTGCTGTGGTCCCTGCTGCTGGCCGCGCTGCTCGCGCTGCTGCCGTGCGCGGCGACCGCCGCGACCGCGCGGCCGCTGAGTTCCCCGTCGGCCGGGCCGGAGGCGCACGGCGCGTCCGCGCGGCCGGGGGCGGTGCCCGTCGCGGGCCCGTCCGCCGGGGCGGTCCGGACGGCGGCCACGGCGGTGTCGCACCACCTTCCGCCCGCGCCGGACCCGGCGGAGACGGCGGCAGCGGAGACGGCGGCGGAGGCCCCCGGGGCGACGTTCATCCTGTGCACCGCGGAGAACCCGGGCCCGGTGCCCGGTCACGGCTGTTCCAGCCACCCCTTCTGCGGTCCGGAGTCGCACCTGCCGAACGCGCCGCCGGAGCCCGGCACGGCCGTCCGGCCCCGGCTGGTCGCCCCGCCGGTGACGCCCGCCGCCTCGGCCGACGGCACGCCGACGGGGGCGCACCACGCACCCGACCTGCACGCCCTGCAGGTTCACCGGTCCTGAGCGGAACCCACCGCCGACCGCCGCCCCGCCGCGCGGGGGAGGTCGGCGGCTCCGCTGCCCCCACCCCACCGCAGACCGCCGTGCTCGCCACGGCGGGGACAAGGAAGACACCCATGGGTTCCGCCTCGAAGCAGTCCAACCCCACCGGCAAGCAGCCCAAGCCGGGCAGCAAGTCCGCCCAGCAGGCCGACCGCCGGGCCCGGATCGCCGAGCTGCGCGCCGTCGAGCAGCGCCGCGAGCGCCGCAACAAGCTCCTCACCATCGGCATCTCGTCCGCCCTGGTGCTCGCCATGATCGGCGGCGGCACCTGGCTGGCGCTGGACGCCAAGGACAAGAACGACAAGAAGAAGGCCGCCGCCGCGGCCGCCGCCGACGCCGCGCAGAAGGCCAAGGACGACGCCGCGAAGGCCGACATCCCGGGCCTCCAGACCTTCGGCAAGTTCACCCAGAACCACGTCCAGACCGAGGTGAAGTACCCGCAGACCCCGCCGGTCGGCGGCGACCACAACCCGGTCTGGCAGACCTGCATGGGCAACGTCTACGACAAGCCGGTCAAGAACGAGAACGCGGTGCACTCGCTGGAGCACGGCGCGGTCTGGGTCACCTACAACGGCAAGGCCACCGCCGAGGACATCAAGGCGCTCAGCGACAAGGTCAAGGCCACCCCGTACAGCCTGATGAGCCCGTACCCGGACGAGCAGGGCACCATCACGCTGACCGCGTGGAGCAACCAGCTGATCGTGGACTCCGCCAGCGACCCGCGGATCGACACCTTCTTCGCCAAGTTCGTGCAGGGCCCGCAGACCCTGGAGCAGGGCGCCAGCTGCAGCTCGGGGGCGATGTGACCGCCGCCCGCACCGGCGAGGGGCCGGAACCGGACGACGACGAGGCGTACGAGGCACCCGAGGCGTCCGCCGGGTACGAGTACGGGCCGCAGCGGCCGGCCGCCCGTCGCGGCCGGCGGGCGTTCTGGTGGCCCGCCGCGCTGGCCGCCGTGGTCGCGCTGGGGCTCGGCGTCCCGGCGCTGGTCTCCGGCAGCACCCCGGCGTCCGGCAGTTCGGCGACCGCCTCGACGGCCCCGGCCGCGCCGGGCACCGACTCGGCGGAGGCCGGGTTCGCCCGCGACATGGCGATGCACCACCAGCAGGCCATCGACATGTCGTTCATCGTCCGGGACCGCACCCAGGACGAGGCGGTGCGCGGCCTCGCGTTCGACATCATCAACACCCAGGCCAACCAGCGCGGCATGCTGATGGGCTTCCTCGACCAGTGGGGCCTCTCGCAGAACAGCAACGCCAAGCCGATGACCTGGATGGGGCACACCTACGAGGCGCACGACGGCTCGCTGATGCCCGGCATGGCGACCAACACCGAACTGGACAAGCTCCGTTCGCTCAGCGGCCGGGACGCCGAGGTGTTCTACCTGCAGCTGATGATCAAGCACCACCGGGCGGGCGCGGAGATGGCCCAGGCGTACGTGGACGCGGGGACCAACGCCCCGGAGAAGCGACTCGCCCAGGGCATGGTCGACGCGCAGCACGCCGAGATCCAGCTGATGACCGACATGCTCACCGAGCGCGGCGCCCAGCCCGCTCCCTGACGCCACGACGTGACGCCACCGCAGCGCGGCGCACCGCGTCAACGCCACCACGCCGCGCCGGAGGGCGCCGCCCGGGATTCCCGGGCGGCGCCCTCAGGCGTTCTCCCCGCCACCCCTCGATCTCGTTGCCCTTCACCCCCCCTTCCCCCCCCTCGCCCCTCCCCTCCCCTTCCCGCTCAGTCCCGCTCAGTCCTGGCAGAGTCGGACCGCCAGCGCGGCGACCGCCGCGAGCAGCGGCAGGACGATCCGGCCGCCCGCCGCCGTCCCGGCCCGGTGGACGGCCAGGACATCGCCACCTTGCCGCCCCTCCCCCTTCCCCTGCACCGCCTCCGTTCCCTCCCTGGTCAGGGCACTGTTCCGGCCGGTCGACGGGTGGACTCCCGCCGGCGCGCGGGTGGCCGGACGCTACGCTGTCCGCCATGTCCTCGCAGCCCCAGCCCGTCCCGCAGCCGCCCGGACCCGTGGACGCGGGCGCCGACGCGCTCGCCGGGGCCCAGCAGCTCACCGACGTGATCACCCGCCTGCGCCGGGCACTGCGGAGCTCGATCAGATCCGAGTTCCCCTGGGAGGCGCTGCCGATGGCCCAGGTCGAACTCCTCCAGACCCTCGCCGCCTCCCCCCTGCGGGTCGGCGAACTGGCGGCCCGCCAACGCCTCGCCCCGAACACCGTCAGCGGCCTCGTCTCCAAGCTCCTGGAGGCCGGCCTGGTCGACCGCCAACCCGACCCGGGCGACCGCCGCACCGCCCGGATCGCCCTCACCGAAGCCGGCCACCAGCAACTGCGCGACTGGCAGAGCGCCCACGAACGCCGCCTCGCCACCGCCCTCGAAAGCCTCGCCCCCACCGACCGCGAAGCCGTCATGCGCGCCCTCCCCGGCCTCGACCGCCTCGCCCACTCCCTCGCGGGCACCGACCCGGCGCGGTGAGGCCCGGCTCGGCGACCCGGCGCGGCGACACCGCCGCGCACGAGGCGTACCGGCGGCTCGCCGCCCCGGCCGGGCCGAACGGCACCGAGGTGGACGAGGGGTGACGGAGGGTCAGAACAGCCGGTCGCCGCTCTCGTGGGCCAGTAGCCAGCGCTTGGCGTCGATGCCCGCGGCGAAGCCGGTGAGGCTGCCGTTGGCGCCCATCACGCGGTGGCAGGGGCGGACGATCAGCAGCGGGTTGGCACCGACCGCGCCGCCGACGGCGCGCACCGCGCGCGGGGACTGGCCCGCGACGTCGGCGAGTTGGCCGTAGGTGAGGGTGGTGCCGTACGGGATGTCGTTCAGGGCGTCCCAGATCCGCTGCCGGAAGGGGGTGCCGACGGGGGCCAGCGGCAGGTCGAAGGAGGTGCGCGCGCCGGCGAAGTAGGCGGTGAGCTGGTCGACGGCCGGGGCGAGGGCGTCGGCGTCGGGCCGCCAGTGGGCGGCGGGTGCGGCGAGCGCGCCCTTCTGGCCGGGGGCGGTGACGGTGGACAGCGCGCAGCCGCCGTCGGGGCCGAGGACGCCGCTGAGCAGCAGGGTCCCGAGCGGGCTCTCCATGGTGGTGAACACGGTGGCGGGCGCGGGGGTGAGAGCGGGCGCGGGCGCGGGGGCGGGGGCGGGTACGGCGGTGGGTTCGGTGGTCATGACTGGTCCTCGGGGGTCTCGCGGGTCGCGCGGGTACGGGGGTTGGCGGCGTGGCGTTCGGCCGCGGCCGACCACAGGTGGTGCAGGGCGTAGGAGCGCCAGGGCGCCCAGCGGGCGGAGCGTTCGGCGGCGGCGCGCGGGTCGCCCGCCGCGTCGAGGGCGCGCAGGCCGTCGCGGACGCCGATGTCGGTGGGGAGGAACACGTCCGGGTCGGCGAGGGCGCGCATCCGCAGGTAGCCGACCGTCCACGGGCCGATGCCGGGCAGCGCGAGCAGTTCGGCGGCGGCCTGCTCGCGGTCGACGCCCGGGTCGAGCCGGACCGTGCCGTCGGCGAGCGCCGCGCACAGGCCGAGCAGGGCCCGGCGCCGGGCGGCCGGCATCGCCAGGTGCTCCGGGTCGGCGGCGGCCAGCGCCGCGGCGGTCGGGAACAGCAGGCGCAGCCCGCCGTCGGCGGTCGGCAGCGGGGTGCCGTACCGCTCGGCGAGCCGCCCGGCCAGGGTGCGGGCGGCGGCCACCGTGACCTGCTGGCCGAGCACGGCCCGGACGGCGAGCTCGTGCGGGTCGACGTGGCCGGGCGAGCGCAGCCCGGGCCGGGCGGCGGCCAGCGGGGCCAGCAGCGGGTCGGCGGCGAGCCGGGTGTCCACCGCCTCCGGGTCGGCGTCCAGGTCGAACAGGGCGCGCAGCCGGTGCACGGCCGTGGTCAGGTCGCGCAGGTCGGTGAGGGTCAGCCGGCAGTCCAGCCAGCCCCGGTCCGGCCGGTCGCCGGGGGCGAGCCCGTCCACCTCGGCCAGGCCGTGCCCGTACGGGAGGGCCAGGGTGCGCCGGTAGCTGCGGGTGCCGGGGCGCGGGCCCGGGACGACCTCCTCGACGCCCGGGACGGCCCGCAGGCCGAGGAAGTCGAGCAGGTGGCCGGTGTCGATCGCGCCCCGGTAGGCCAGCCGCAGGCCGAGCGTGCCGCCCGCGGCCGGGGTGCGGCGGTGGCCGCCGTGCTCGGTGCGCAGCGTGGACGGGGTGCGGTCGTACACCTCGCGGATGGTGTCGTTGAACTGCCGGACGGAGGCGAACCCGGCCGCGAACGCCACGTCGGTGACCGGCAGTTCGGTGGTCTGCAGGAGGAGGCGGGCGGTCTGCGCGCGCTGCGCCCGGGCCAGCGCGAGCGGGCCCGCGCCGAGCTCGGCGGTCAGCTGCCGCTGGAGCTGCCGGGAGCTGTAGCCGAGCCGGGACGCCAGCCCGGCGACGCCCTCCCGGTCGACCACGCCGTCCCCGATCAGCCGCACGGCGCGGCCGACCAGGTCGGCCCGGTGGTTCCACTCGGGCGAGCCGGGCACCGAGTCCGGCCGGCAGCGCCGGCAGGCCCGGTAGCCCGCGCCCTGGGCGGCGGCCGCGGTCGGGTAGAAGGTGCAGTTGGTGCGCTTGGGGGTGGTGGCCGGGCAGCTCGGACGGCAGTAGATGCCGGTGGTCCGTACCGCCGTGAAGAACACTCCGTCGAAGCGGGCGTCCCGGCTGTCCACGGCCCGGTACCTGGTCTCGTCGTCGATCACGCCTTCCAGTCTGCGCGATCGCCGGAGCGCCGACTGGCGGGAATCGGACATCACCGTGGGCGGCCCCGGGCGGTGCGCCCGGGGCCGGGGCCGGGGCCGTCAGGGTTTGGGGTGGGAGCGGGCCGCCTTGGTGAGGTGCTTGCGGTGGCGGGCGCGTTCGGCGCGGAGGCGGGCGTCGGTGCGGGCGGCGATGAAGTCGTTCTCGCGTTGGAGCTTGAGGTAGCTCTCCCAGCGGCGCTCGGGGAGGGTGCCGTCGGCGAGGGCGGCGCGGACGGCGCAGCGGGGTTCGGTGCGGTGGGAGCAGTCGCCGTAGCGGCACGCGGCGGCGATGGCGCTGATGTCGGCGAAGGCCTGGTCGATGCCTTCGCCGCCGAAGAGGCCGACGCCGCGCAGGCCGGGGGTGTCGATGACGGCGCCGCCGGACGGGAGCGGGACGAGTTCGCGGGCGGTGGTGGTGTGCCGGCCCTTCTCGTCGACGGAGCGGACCTGCTGGACCGTCATCGCCGACGTCCCGGTGAGGGCGTTGGTGAGGGTGGACTTGCCCGCGCCGGACTGGCCGATCAGGGCGCAGGAGCCGGTGGCCCGGGCGCGCAGTGCGTCCATCCCCTCGCCGGTCTCGGCGCTGACCGCCAGGACGGCGACCCCGGGGGCGATCGCCTCGACGTCCGCCCGGACGAAGTCGCCGTCGTGGACCAGGTCGGACTTGGTCAGGACTATCAGCGGTTCGGCCCCGGACTCCCAGGCGAGGGCGAGCAGGCGCTCGATCCGGCCGGGATCGGGTTCCGCGGCGAGCGAGACGGCGATCAGTACGGTGTCGACGTTGGCGGCCAGGACCTGGCCTTCGGAGCGCTTGTGGGCGCCCTTGCGGATGATCGCGGTGGTGCGGGGCAGCACCGCCGCGAGGGCGGGGGCGGGACGGGCGGCCGGGTCGAACGCGACCCAGTCGCCGGTGCACGGGTTGTGCGCGGTGTCGGCCGTCATGACCGGACGGGTGGCGGCGCGGCGCACGACCGGCTCGCCGCTCCCGGGGTCGACGAGCAGGACTTCGCAGCTGCCGCGGTCCATCCGGACGATCCGCCCGGGCAGCAGCCCGGCGGCGGCGAACGGGGCGAACGCGGCGGCCCGGTCGTCCGTCCAGCCGAGGCCGGCGAGCGGGTGCGCGGGGGGAACGGAGGACGCGGGAGGAGGAGCGGGCACGGGGAGGGGGCGGGCGGGGGCCTGCACGGTGATCAACGGGACCCTTCGGGGAGCGGGCGGCCCCGGCCGGAGGGCGTCAGCGGAGGTGCGACGCCGGGAGACGGCGGGCCGGGGGCCGGGGGGTGGTGGACTCGCTGGACTTCTGGACGCGGTGGCGGACACCTGCGAGAACGGGCCTCACGGTCCTCACCTCCTTCCTCTCCGGACACGCCTCGCGCACCCCGCCCTGGGGCGCGCTCGATCGGCGGACGCCACGCTAGTACCCGCCCGCCCCCCGCGCCACCGATTTTCCGCACCCCTCCGCGAAACCCCAACTCGCCCACCCCGGAAGGAAGTTGGCGGAAATCCCGGACGCAAGGGTGGAGTTGGCGGCATTGGCGACACGCACGACGGCGCCCACGGCGGTACGCCCGACGACGACGCGTCCGACGGCGCGTCCAACGGCGCGCCCGGCAGCGCGCACGGCACCGGGAACGGCGCCGCCGGCGGGTGACGGCCCTGGCCGCCCGCTCACCGCCCGGAGCGCCGGCGGCGCCGGGCGCCGCCGAGCCGGCGCCGGATGTCGCCGTACGGGAGGAAGGAGGCCCAGCGCTCCGGGTACTCACTGGGGACGGGCTCGTCGTCGTCCTCGTCGAAGAGGTCCTCGTCGTGGCCCTCGGCGAGGCCGAACTGGCGGGCCCGTTCGGCGCGTTCGACGGCCCGGCGGGCGGCGGCCTCGCGGCCGCGCTGGACGGCGACGTCCTCGGCGATCCGCTCGTTCTCGGCGCGGGCGTCGGCGGTCTCGACGGTGGGCCAGCGGCGGTCGATCGCGGCGTTCATGGCGGCGCCGATGAGCACGGCCAGCGCCACCACGAAGATCCACAGCAGCACGGCGACCGGGGCGGCGAGCGAGCCGTAGACGGAGTGGCCCTCGACCGAGCTGACCAGGTAGAGCCGGAGCGCGACGCTGCAGACCACCAGGACCAGCAGGGCGACCAGCGCGCCGGGGATGTCCTCGCGCCAGGGCGTGGAGACCGGGACGGCCACGTGGTAGAGGGTGGTGAGGGAGAGCACCAGCAGGATGATCGCGGCGGGCCAGTACAGGCCGTTGATCACTCCGGCCCAGCTCTGGAAGGTGCCGATCAGCAGCCCGGGCCCGGCCACCAGCAGCGGCAGCACCAGGGAGCCGATCACCAGCGCGCCCAGGTAGAGGCCGAGCGACATCAGCCGGGTCTTGACCAGGCCGCGCTTGCCGTCGAGGCCGTACATCACGGTGATGGTGTCGATGAAGATGTACAGCGCCCGGGAGCCGGACCAGAGCGAGAGCAGGAAGCCGATCGAGATCAGGTCCGGCCGGGCGCTGTCGAACACGTCGCGCAGCAGGGGTTGGACGATCTCGTCGATGGAGCTCGGTGAGAGCACCGTCCCAGCTGCTGAGACGATGTCCTGCTTGAGCTTGTCGATCGTCCCGGCCCCGAGGATGTCGTCGAGGTAGCCGAGGGTGCCGGCCAGGCAGAGCAGCAGCGGCGGGATGGAGAGGAGGGTGAAGAACGCCGCCTCGGCCGCGAGTCCGGTGACCCGGTACTCCACGCAGGTGTTGGTGGTGTCCTTCACCAGCGCCCACGCGGTGCCGTGCCAGGTGCTGCGCTTCGCGGCGCGGCGCCGTCCGCCGCGCCGGCGGGAGGGCCGGTCGCCGGTCGGCCCGGGTCCTCCGGCCGGGTGGGGGGTACTGCCTGCTGCTCGCACGCCCCTACGGTATCGGCCCCGGCCGCGCGGCCCGAGCGGCCCTGCCGGGAACCGGCGGCCCGCCGGGGGAACGCGGAGGAACGCAGCGGGAGACCGGGGGGACGGCAGGGGGGCGGCAGGGGACTTGGAGGAGCACGCGGGGGGCCCACGGAGGGCGCGGACCGGCCGAGAACGGCCACTGTCCCAGCATGCGGAACGATGGAGTCCAGGATTCGGACGTTAGTGGACCGCGAGTCGCTCGCCGTGCGAATCTCTTGCCATGTCTAGCGCCGGAACCACCCTAGTTGGCCGACTCCACGTCGACCTCCTTCGCGTGTCCAGCGCCATCTGTCCGGTGACCTGAGCCCTTCGTACGCCGCAGCGCACCGGCGCCATCCCCGCCGTCGCGGATGCGCGCAAGACCCTGCCCCGGCCAGCGTCACCCTCTCCCGCCGCCTGCTGAGACACCGCAGGTGGGAGCGGGCCGCGTCCGGGGGCCGCCAAGCAGCACCCCGCACCTGCCAAGCCGCTCAAAGGACTGACACCATGGCCCGCACTCCCGAAACGGTCGAGCCTCAGGACGGCGCCGCGCCCGCGGCCCGCCCCGCCGCCCGCAAGGTGACCCGCCACCGCGGCGAGGGCCAGTGGGGCATGGGGCACTTCACGCCCCTCAACGGCAACGAGCAGTTCAAGAAGGACGACGACGGTCTCAACGTGCGGACACGCATCGAGACGATCTACTCCCAGCGCGGCTTCGACTCGATCGACCCGAACGACCTGCGCGGCCGGATGCGCTGGTGGGGCCTGTACACCCAGCGCAAGCAGGGCATCGACGGCGGCAAGACCGCCCTGCTGGAGCCGCACGAGCTGGACGACGAGTACTTCATGATGCGGGTGCGCATCGACGGCGGCCAGCTGACCACGGCCCAGCTGAAGGCGATCGGCGAGGTCTCCGAGCAGTACGCCCGCGGCACCGCCGACCTGACCGACCGCCAGAACGTCCAGTACCACTGGGTGCGGATCGAGGACGTCCCGGCGATCTGGCAGAAGCTGGAGGCCGTCGGCCTGTCCACCACCGAGGCGTGCGGCGACTGCCCGCGCGTGGTGATCGGCTCCCCCGTCGCGGGCATCGCCGAGGACGAGATCATCGACGGCAGCTGGGCGATCGACGAGATCAACCGGCGCTACATCGGCAGCAAGGAGTTCTCCAACCTGCCGCGCAAGTTCAAGACCGCGATCTCCGGCTCGCCGCTGCTGGACGTGGTGCACGAGATCAACGACGTCGCCTTCGTCGGCGTGGTCCACCCCGAGCACGGCCCGGGCTTCGACCTGTGGGTCGGCGGCGGCCTGTCCACCAACCCGAAGCTGGGCGTCCGGCTCGGCGCGTGGGTGCCGCTGGAGGAGGTCCCGGACGTCTGGGCCGGCGTGATCGGCATCTTCCGCGACTACGGCTACCGCCGCCTGCGCACCCGCGCCCGGTTGAAGTTCCTGGTCGCCGACTGGGGCCCGGAGAAGTTCCGCCGGGTCCTCCAGGACGAGTACCTCAAGCGCGAACTCGTCGACGGCCCCGGCCCGCAGGAGCCCAGCGGCCGCTGGCGCGACCACGTCGGCGTGCACCGGCAGCAGGACGGCAACTTCTACGTCGGCTTCGCCCCGCGGGTCGGCCGGGTCAACGGCAAGCTGCTCACCCAGGTCGCCGACCTGGCCGCCGAGCACGGCTCCGGCCGCCTGGCCACCACCGTCGAGCAGAAGCTGATCGTCCTCGACGTCGCCGAGGAGAAGGTCGCCTCGCTGGTGGCCGGCCTGGAGGCGCTGGACCTGCGGGTCACCCCGTCCACCTTCCGCCGCGGCACGATGGCCTGCACCGGCATCGAGTACTGCAAGCTGGCGATCGTCGAGACCAAGGGCCGCGGCCAGTCCCTGATCGACGAACTGGAGCGCCGCCTGCCGGAGTTCGACGAGCCGCTGAGCATCAACATCAACGGCTGCCCGAACGCCTGCGCCCGCATCCAGACCGCCGACATCGGCCTCAAGGGCCAGCTGGTCACCGACGGGAACGGCGAGCAGGTCGAGGGCTTCCAGGTGCACCTGGGCGGCGCGCTCGGCTTCGAGAACGCCGGCTTCGGCCGCAAGATCCGCGGCCTGAAGGTCACCAGCGCCGAACTGCCCGACTACGTCGAGCGCCTGCTGACCCGCTACCAGGCGGACCGTCAGGACGGCGAGCGGTTCGCCCAGTGGGCGGTCCGGGCGAGCGAGGAGCAGCTGTCGTGAGTGAGCGCGCCGCCCCCTTCTACTGCCCGTACTGCGGGGACGAGGACCTGCGCCCGTCCGAGAGCGGTCACGGCGCGTGGGAATGCCGGGCGTGCCGTCGGGGCTTCCAGTTGAAGTTCCTCGGACTGCTGCCAACGACCGACGGGGGCACCGGACATGACGACCACCACTGACGACTACGAGGCGATGGCCCTGCGGGCCGGCCGCGAGCTGGAGGAGGCCACCGCGCAGGAGGTCCTGCGCTGGGCCGCCGACACCTTCGGCAAGCGCTTCTGCGTGACCTCCTCGATGGAGGACGCGGTGGTCGCCCACCTCGCCTCCACCGCCCTGCCCGGCGTGGACGTGGTCTTCCTGGACACCGGCTACCACTTCCCGGAGACCATCGGCACCCGGGACGCGGTCGCCGCGACCATGCGGGTCAACGTGATCACGCTGACCCCGAAGCTCACCGTGGCCGAGCAGGACGCCCGGTACGGGCCGCACCTGCACGACCGCGACCCGGACCGGTGCTGCGCGCTGCGCAAGGTCGAGCCGCTCAACCGCGGCCTGGGCGGCTACGACGCCTGGGCCACCGGCCTGCGCCGCGACGAGTCGCCGTCCCGCGCCGACACCCCCGTGGTGGCCTGGGACGCCAAGCGCCGCAAGGTGAAGATCGCCCCGATCGCCCGCTGGACCCAGGACGACGTGGACGCCTACGTCCAGGCCAACGGGGTGCTGCTGAACCCGCTGCTGTGGGAGGGCTACACCTCGATCGGCTGCTCGCCGCTGTCCTGCACCGCCAAGCCCGGCGAGGGCGAGGAGGGCCGGGCCGGCCGCTGGGCGGGCTCCGGCAAGACCGAGTGCGGCATCCACCTCTGAACCCGCCTCCCCCGTACGTGAACCACCGTTACCGACCGTCAGGAGTGACCACCGTGACCACCGCCGAGACTCTGGCCTCGGGCCGCGAGCGCGGCGCCACCGTGTGGCTGACCGGCCTGCCCAGTGCGGGCAAGACCACCCTCGCGTTCGCGCTGGCCGAGCGGCTGCGGGCCGAGGGGCACCGGGTCGAGGTGCTGGACGGTGACGAGATCCGCGAGTTCCTCTCCAAGGGCCTCGGCTTCACCCGCGAGGACCGGCACACCAACGTCACCCGGATCGGCTTCGTCGCCCAGAAGCTCGCTGCCAACGGCGTCAAGGTGCTCGCCCCGGTGATCGCCCCGTTCGCCGACTCCCGCGCCGCGGTGCGCGAACGGCACGCCGACCACGGCACCGAGTTCCTGGAGATCCACGTCGCCACCCCGGTCGAGCTCTGCTCCGAGCGGGACGTCAAGGGCCTCTACGCCCAGCAGGCCGCCGGTGAGATCTCCG
>NZ_QLLT01000013.1 GCF_003259315.1 Kitasatospora sp. SolWspMP-SS2h
GGACCGGGTGATGGCGACCACGTCGGTCGTCGCGCTCCGAGTGAGGTCGAGGTGCCCGAAGGGGCTGGGGAAGTCGGCCAGCAGCGTGCCGTTCGGGCCGCCGCCGGCCTTGCACCACTGGAAGCCATCGCCGTCGGGGCGGAAGTCGCCCACGGTGACGTAGTCACCGCTCTGCGGGTCCTGCGGGTGGGCCGCCGTCGAGTCGACGTACCGCCGGCCCTGGATCAGGTGGAAGCAGTCGGCGCAGGTGCCGCTCGGCCCGGCGAAGACCGTACTGAACCGGCGGCTGCCGCTCCCCGGGGCATCGGAGGCCAGGTAGACGGAGTAGGGAACCGTCTCCAGATCGTCGACCGCGAGCGCCGGGACCGGGCCGCCGGCGTCGGGGGCGACGATCTCGGTGAGGTCGGTGCCCTCCAGGACGTCCTGGAGGAACCACCGCTGGTCGGCCTCGCCGGTGTGGTCCCGGGCCACGACGCCCCGGCCCGGGCCGAGGTCCGTGAGGTACTGCCCGGTGTGGTGGTCGACCGGCGTGTAGGTGCCGTCGCCCTGGTAGGCCCGCGCCCAGAGCTGGTCCGGCGCGGCGTTCGGCCACAGCACCGTCCGCGCGTCGCGCGCGCCGCCCTCCTGCCCCAGGTAGCGGCCGGCGAACGGCGCGTACGGATGGAAGACCCGGAAGTAGCCCGGGTGCTCGGGGTCATAGGTCAGGCTGAACACCCGGGGCGAGGGGTTGCTCCGATCGATCGGCCGGCCCTCGACCGCGTGGGCGGTGTCGTCCGCGGGACCCGCCACGTTGGTGGTGGCGGCGTTGCGCAGGAAGACCTGGTTCGGTCGGACCGGCTCCGCCGATCCCGTCGGCGTCGGCGCGTTCGGGAGGTTGCCGAGGGTGTGGACGACCGGGTAGTGGTCCGACGACCGGAGCGGGAACCGCTCGATCCCGATGACGCTCGCATCCGCCTGGGCAGTGGGCAGGACCGCGTAGTCGAGGACCCTGGCGGGCCCGGCGCCGACCCGTTCGGTCTGATGGGTAGGCAGGGCCCGAGCCTGGACGGTGAAGGCCGCGCCGACCGCGGTCCGCAGGTTCACCGGGCCGCGGTTGTAGTCGCCCAGGGCGATCCAGGGCAGACCGGTGGGGGCCATCTGGTCCCGGACGATGTTCAGCAGCCGGGGGACGCCGCTGCCGGAACTGCCCGAACTCCCGCGCAGCGAGCAGTAGACGACGCCGTCGACGTCGATCCCGAGCGCGGGCCGGGAGCCCCACCGGTCGCCGATGACGGCTTCCCGGGTGGTGTGGACGTCCTCCGGGGCGACCCGGGCCCGGCTGAAGAGCGCGACGTCGACCCGGCCGAACGGGAGGTCGGGGTTGGTGTCGGTGTGGATCCAGTAGAGGTAGCCCGTCGGTCGCGCCCCGGTGCCGAGCCGGTACTCGCGGACCGAGCGGACGAAACCGAGGTCGTCCACCCACCGGGTGTCGGCCGTGTGGATCTCCTGGAAAAAGGGGGCGCCGCGCGGCGGGGCGCCCGCCTCCTGGATGGCGATGACGTCGGCCCGGGCGTCGCGGTCCAGCACGTTGCGCCCCTACAGCCGGGGCAGACCGTTGGTGTACCGGCTGCCGTTGTTCTCCGGGGCGTGCGCGCCCTGTATGTTCCAGGTGGCCACCCGGCGGGTGCGGCTGTCGCGCGGGCCGAGTCCGTCGGTGTCCCGGAGGAACAGCGAGGACCGCCAGCCGACATCGACCGGCACCACGCCCCGGCCCGCGTAGTCGAGGCCCTCCCGGCCGCCCCAGTCGGGAATGGCCCGACCACCCTGGCCCAGCGGCTGCAACCGCCCGGGCGCACCCTCGGCGGAACCGAACTGGAAGGCGGCGCCCGGGCCGGTGCCGCAGGGCGCGTACGGCTCGTACACCCCGCCCCGGGAGGTCTGCTTGAGCATCCTGTTGTCGTGGAGGACGTTCTGCGGGCCCGACGACCCGAACCACCTCACGGCCTTAGGGCCGGCGGCCCACCAGACCGGGTACCACCTCCCCTCCTCGATCCCGCCGCCCTCGCCGCCGCAGTCGACCCGGCAGCTGCCCGAGCGGTGCTCGCAGGGGACGCGCAGGATATTCCGCTCGAAGAGGCTGCCGTACTCCCAGCCGCCGTGCAGATTGAGATCGGAGTCGAGATCGTTACGGAAGGCCACGTTGCCGCTCGCCGACCACCGGAAGGTGAAGTGGCGCAGGTCGCGGCCGAGGTTGCAGGCGTAGAGAAAGTCCCAGACCCGGCTGCCACGCAGGTAGCCGTTGCCGCCCTCGCCCTTGTTCCAAGCGCCGTCGAAGCCGTTGCGTTCGATCTGGACGTTGCGGGCGCCATCGGTGACGATCGGGTACGAGCCGGCCGCCTCAGCCCTCAACCCGCGCACCCTCGTCCAGCACCCCGACGAGAAACAGCGCCAAGCCCTCCGCAGCCCCCCCCTTGTGGTGGGGGGGCGCTGCGGAGGGCTTGTCGGGGAGGGGGGAGGATCAGGCGTGGCTGTGGTGGTGCTTGTTGCCCGTCACCACGCGGTAGACGACCAGCAGGATGACCGAGCCGGCGATGGCGGCGACCCAGGTGGAGATGTCGAAGAAGCCGTCGATCGAGTTGACGCCGAAGATCACCTTGCCGAGCCAGCCGCCGAGCAGGCCGCCCGCGATACCAATCAGCATCGTGATGATGATGCCGCCCGGGTCCTTGCCCGGCATCAGGGCCTTCGCGATGGCACCGGCGATCAGACCGATCAGTATCCAGGCGATGATGCCCATGTGCTTCCCTACCTCCACGAGAACAGTCAGCGACGACAGCCGTCTTCGCCCATGCGGAAAAATTAAACGCCGAATCTTTCTGACCCTCCGTCAGGATCTCGTCTCGTGCCGGTGGAAGGCCCCTGCGGCGCACCGAAGGGCGGAAAAGGAAGAAGGTATGCATTTCCACCCCTGGAGGGAGCAGAAGGCTCCCGTCACGGGAATCCGTCGAGGAGGCCCGGCCCGCCCAGACGGAGGAAGACTCATGGCTGCCGACCGCAGCACCGCCAAGCCCATGACCGCGACCACCTCCGGTTTCCTCGGTCGCACCGAGCCGGCCGCTCCGGGCCCTCGTGCAGTGCTCCGGCCGCCGACGACCGAAGCCCCGGCGCGACCTGCGGCACCCGACCTGGACTCGGACTGGCGCCGGCGCGGCGCCTGCACGGGGGAGGATCCGGAGCTGTTCTTCCCCGTCGGCAGCGCTGGTCCCGCCCTGCGTCAGATCGAACACGCCAAGGCCGTCTGCCACCGCTGCCCCGTCACCCGGCAGTGCTTGGAATGGGCGTTGGAGAACAACCAGGACAGCGGCGTCTGGGGCGCCACCAGCGAAGAGGAGCGCCGCACCATCAAGCGTCGCGCCGCCCGCCGGCGCGCCCGCGAGACGAACTGACCCCTCATCCCTCGTCGACGAGGGCGGGACAGCGCCGGACCGGTCGGCCGAGGTGACGAGAGGTGTCCGTCGCCCACCCGCGCCGTGAGCCGACGGGTACGGGCGGTGGCGGAGCGCGGCCGGGAGGGCGGGTGTCCCGGCAACGCCTGCCGGGGCGGTCTGCCGGGCGGCGTGCCGGGCGTCCGCCCGTTCCTCGCCCCCGAGCGCGCGCACCGTGTCACCGGCCGTCCACCACGGCAGCGGTCCCGAGGGGGCGGAGGCACGGGGCCGGCACCGGTGCCGCGGCCGCCGCGACGGCCACGGCCCGGCAGTGCCGGTGTGCCAGGCGGGCGAGGCGGACGCCGGAGCGGGCACGGAGGACAGCAGCAACGGGCACCGTTTCACCCTGCCGCTCGCCCCCTCCGTGCCCGGGGCCGGATGCACGAAAGAGGGAAGTACGGCGGGCGAACGGTGCGTTCGAGTTACGGCCGCAGCGTTCGGGGAACCCGGAGTGAACCCGGGGCGGCACCGCCCGCACTACGACGCAGTAGGAGGAGCCATGTCCCCTCGTACTCCCGCAGACCTCGTCAAGGACCTGCTGCAGCCCTCGCTCGACGAACGGCGCATCGCCCTGCACGACGTCTACCTTCTCGACTGCCTCTCCCAGGTCCAGGAGGCCCTGGAGTCCACCCGGTGGGACCGCATCGGCCCTCTGCTGGACGACCTGGTCGCAGCCGCCCTCGCCCTGCGCCACAGCGTCGGTGAAGAGGCGGCGACCGGCGAGGAGAGCGCGCGCGACGGCCTCGTCATCCAGGTCCTGGTATCCGCCTACGGACAGTCCCACCGCGCCGCACGCGCCCTGTACCCGGCCCGCCACCTCGACGCCGCCCTGGCTCTCGCCCTGGTCGGTCGGTCGACGACCCTCGACGCGCTCCCCGGCCCCGTCGGCGTGGTGTCCGTGCCCGCCGAGGAGTCACCTGCTGCGGTCACGGCGGTGTCCGTCCCCATCGAGCGGCTGCCCCCCTGCGCACCGGCCTTTTCCGTAGCTGCCGAGGCCGCGCCGGCGGCCGGGTGAGGCAGCTCGGTGGGGCCGTTCCGGCCCTGCGAGGTGAGCCGGGGCTGTTCGGGTGGGTCGTGAGCGGCGAGAGCCCCCGCCACCTGGGGCGGCGGAGGGCGTGACAGGAGTCCGTGACAGCCCCGGCGGAGCGGAGTGCGGAATTCGAGGTCGCCGGTGCGCTCGACGATCCGGCCGACCGGAGGCAGCGGCCGGTGCCCACCGGCTCGACCTGGAACGGAGCCGCCCTTCCGGAGACCCCGCAGGGGAAAGGAGCGTGCCATCGCGGATGGGGGCGTGGGAGCGGGCAGGGGTGCGCGATGGGCGACAGGGGTCTACAGGTCGACGGTGGTGCTGATGCGCTTGCCGCCTTCGGGCAGCGCCACCACGTCCACGCTTGAGCAGAGCTTGAGGACCAGGGCCCAGCCCCGCCCGCCCCAGCGCTCCACATCCGTCAAAGCGCCCTCGTCGGCGTGCGGCACGCGGGCGTCGGCGTCCTCCACCTCGATCCGCAGTCGGCCGGGGCGTCCGACCCCCGACGGCTTGGCGCGCGTCGCGGCCCCGGCGCCCTCGATGCGGGCGTGGAAGCCGGTGATGCCGCCGGCATGCCGGTTGGCGTTGGTGACCAGCTCGGTTGCCACCAGGTGCGCCTGCATCTCCACCTCTGCCGATGCACCCGCCGCTCGCAGCAGCCCGCTGAGCGCCTCGCGGGCGTGCGCCGCCGTGCGCACCATCGGCGCCGACGGCTCGGCGGCCGTCTCGCGCGCCCGGGCCCGCGTGGTGCCCGGGGCGAGGTGCACGTCGTCGATCGGGTGACGTTCGCCCTCGGCGAGGTGCACGTCGTCGATCGGGTGACGTTCGTCCTCGGGGTGGCCCGTCTGCGGGCGCTGGGTGGGCTGGGTGTTCGAGGCACCGGCCTCCGCGGTGTGAGGTGGGGTGGGAGACGGTGTCCGGACCGTGTGCGACGGGGGCGGGAGATGGGACATGGAACGGCCTTCGGTCGGTGAACTCCTGGTACAGGAAGAGAAAAGAGGGCGAAAAGGCAGAACTGTCACGGTGACGGCTGCCCCCGACCCGGAAGGTCACTCCACCCGCCACCCGTACGACGGCGACCGGCCCTCCACCCGCCTCACCGCACACCGTCCCCGGCCGGATCGGCCGCGGCCTGGCCGCCATCCGTGCCCGAGGCGTCGGCGAAGGTGAAGTAGCCGAGCACACCGGTGATGCCGAAGAACCCCTCCACGGTCGGCAGCAACGGCCCCTCCAGCACCAGGGCGCCACCGGCGGCCCGCTGGCGTCCGTGCGCGGCCAGCAGGGTGTTCAGCACCGAGGAATCCACGAACTCCAGCCCGGACACGTTCACCACCACCGTGCCCGCACCCGCACGCAGGGCCGCCTCCAACCGGTCGGCGAAGTCCTGTCCCCGGTCCCAGTCCAGCTGTCCCCGCGCCCACACCCTCACCACACCCGACGCGTCCCGTGCCACACCCTCACCCGCTCTCGCATCATCCACACCGGCAGTCTAGGCAGCCCGTCCGACATGCCCGTCGGACGAGGCCGACGGTGGAGCAGTCCGTCGGGCGCGGCAGGGTGCGGCGGGCTGGGGCGCCCCGAGCCGCGGGGCGCCCCAGCCGGTGACCTCTCCTCGGGGCCCCGCCACGACGGAGGGGGCCGGACAGGACCCGGACAGGAGCGCGAGGCCACCACGCCCCTACCCGACGACCGGACCCCGCCGTCGGCACGGAACCCGGCGGCCGGGACCTGTCGCCGTGCGCGCGGCCCGGCCGCCTCGCCGTCCGTCCTGAGCCGGCCGGCCGTGCCACCCCGCCACCCGCGGCCGGGCCGTGGTACTGCTCCACACGGAACGACTCAGCTGCGTTCGGGCCAGCGCGGTCCCTGCTCGGTCCAGGTGACGCCCTTGTTGCGGCACAGGCAGAAGGGGTGGCCGATCGGGTCGGTGTAGATCCGCCAGCCGTAACCCTCGGGACCGGTGAAGTCCCGCCGCAGTGTGGCGCCGAGGCCGAGGGCGCGGTGCTGTTCGGTCTCGATGTCGTCCACCTCGAAGTCGAGGTGGAACTGCTTGGGGTGTTCGAGGTCGGGCCACTGGGGAGCCCGGAAGTCACTCACCCGGATGAAGGCCAACTCGATCTCGCCGAACCGGATGCCGGCCCAGTCCGCGTCACTGCCGTCCTTGACCGGGCGGCCCGTCAGCGCGGAGTAGAAACCGGCCAGTTCCAGGGTGTCGGGGCAGTCGATGATGAAATCCGTCAGTCGAAGCACCCCAGGAGCCTCTCATACGGAAGGGACGGGCGCGGAACGTCCCGGCCACGCCCCCGGTGCGCGCCTGCGCCCCCCTCCGGCCGCCGTCTCCCGGACTGATCCGCTCGACTTCGACGCCACGTTCGCTGCCTTTCGCGTCCGGGCCACGGCCATGGCCGCGTGCGCCGAGAACGTCCGGCTCTTGGACGGCAACGGCAGTCCCTGTCCGGACCGGGACGACCTGCCGCCCGGAGCGCGGGTCCAAGATCCGCCGGCCCCTCCCCCGGGCCCGGCAGGCCGCCTGCCCGCCCCGGCGCCGGGGCGAGTCGGCACCGGACCCCGGAAGGACGACGTCCGTCGTGGAAGGGCCCGGCGGGGCATCGCCGTCCGGTACGACGGTCCCCGGCGGTGGGCACGCACCGCTGTACGCATCGCGAGCCGACGCCACGACACAGCGACCGGGTCCTCCCGCACCTACGACAAGAGGGGTCCGACCTGAGTAGTCTCGGCGGGGGCGTATCCCTCTGCCCCGTTCGTCAGAGCAAGGGAAGCGGCGTCATGTCCGGTACGGCGTTTGTTGTGATCATCTCGCCCCGTCAGGAAGCGGTACCGGGGGTGGGGGCGGAGCGGCTGCCCGATCTCGGCTTCTGGGAGACCCCGGCTGTGCACGGCTGGCTGCAGGCGTTCGATGTGGAGGGCGAGGCCGGTTGCGGGCTCGTCCGGGTGGTTCCGGCCCTGGACGAGGATGTCATTCCGGCGGATGCCCAGCGGCTCCGGGTTCCCGTGACGCACGAGGAGGCCCAGCTGATCGTCCAGGCGGCCGGAACTCCCGCCGCGGCTCAGGTGCAGGCCGAGCTGCTGACGTTTCGGCGGGTGCTCGCCGAGAGGCCGGCCATGGTCGAGCGCGCCAGGGCCGTGGGCCTCAGCCCGGCCCGGATCGACCAGCTGGCGGGCACGCCCCTGGTGGCGGAGGTCGAGGGCCGGCAGTAGGAGTGATCGTCTGAAGGTCGTCGTGGAAGGCGGTGGCAGGGCGGGCCGAAGCGCGCTCCGCCCTGCTGTTTCGCCCGGTTCGGACGGGGGTGTGCGTGCGGGCGACGGCCCGCGCGTTCGCCGAGGACCGGTGGTCGCGGCTGGAGACGCCCGCACCGCGGTCGCGTGGCGGTGGGAGGGCGCCGTCCCCGTCCCCGCACCGCCTTCCCCGGGCAGGCGGTGAGCGGCGAGGTGGCGTGCCGACGGCCGGTGGCCCCGTCCTGGTCCCCCACCCGGACGTCCTGCAGCCGGGCCGGGGCCGACAGCGCCGACGGGCCGGACGGCCCGCCTCGACCCCGCCGCGCCCGCGCGGGCCCGCTCACCCCGCGCTCGGGTCGGTGACGCGCAGGGCCAGCAGGACGACGTCGTCGCGGTGGTCGGAGCCGGCCAGGTTCTCGGCGAGCAGGTCGAGTGTCCGCGGCAGGGGCGTGTGGTCGGCGACGGCCGGGGCCAGGAGGGCGGCGACGTGGTCGATGCCCTGTTCCAGGTCGCGGCCGCGGCGTTCGATCAAACCGTCGGTGTAGAGGAGCAGGACGGAGCCCGGCTCCAGCAGGCGTTCGTCGACGGGGCGGCCTTCGAGCGGGGGCAGGGCGGGGTGGAGCATCATGCCGTGCTCGGTGAGGCGTTCGACGGGGCGGCGCGGGTGGGCGAGCAGCGGGTGGGGGTGGCCGGCGTTGGTCCAGCGCAGCAGCCATGCCCCGTCCGGGCGCGGATGCAGGTGGGCGTGGACGAGGGTGCCGCTGATGCCGATGCGCAGTTGCTCGTTGGCGCGTTCGAAGGAGGTGAGGGTGTCGGCGGGGCCGCGCCGGCGGTCCACGTCGGCTTGGCGCAGCATGCTGCGGGCCTGGCCCATCAGGGCGGCGGCCTGCGTGTTGTGGCCGGTGATGTCGCCGACGGTGAGGGCCAGCGGTTCGCGCTCGTCGTCCGCGGGCCGCTGGTGCGGGATGCGGTAGGCGTCGTACCAGTCCCCGCCGACCATGTCGTGGTGGGCGGCGGGCCGGTAGAGGGCGGCGAGTTCGAGCCCCGGCGCTTGGGGGAGGTCGGTGAGCATGGCGCGTTGGAGCTGGCGTGCGACGCTGACCCGTTCGTCCAGGTGCAGGGCCCGTTCGACGGCGCGGGCGGTGTATCCGGCGATCACCGTCAGGACGGCGCGTTCGTGGAGGTCGGTCTCGTGCGGCTCGTCCCAGGCGGCCACCAGGGTGCCCAGGGTGGGACGGTGGGTGCCGGGCAGGGGGACGCACACGGCGGAGTGCAGGCCCATCTGGTCGAAGACGGCGACCGTCTGCGGGTCGTAGCCCTCGACGAGCGTCCGGCGGTCGGGGACGCTGACCACCCGGTTCTCCCGTGCGGCCTGTGCGGTGGGCCACCTGTCGGTCAGGGCGTACAGCGGGACCTGCTCCTCCAGGGGCACCGGCCCCCTGCCGGCGTCGACCGAGCGCCGCAGCATGTCGTCCTCCCCCAGCAGGACCAGCCCCACGTACGCCGGTTTCAGGTCCCCGCTGACCAGTTCGCTCACCGTGGCGCGCACGTGGTCCAGACCCCAGGTGCTGCCCAGCAGTTCGGCCGCCCGCAGGAGCAGTTCGGAGCGGTTCAGCTGGTTCTGCAGTTGCTGCGCACCGGCGACGGCCGCGCCGGTGGCCGCCTGCGCCCGGTCGCGGGCCTCTTGCGCACCGCGGTGCGCGTCGTTGGCGCGCCGTGTGCCCGCTCGCAGCCGCAGCTCCGTCGCACACGCGCCCGCCAGGTCCTCCAGGTCCTGGCGGTTGCGTTCGCTCCAGGTCCGCGGGCGGGGGTCGTGGACGGCCATGACTCCGAGGTGCTCGCCCTGCGCGCCCCGCAGGGGAGCCGCTGCGAGGGCCCCGGCCGCGCCCTCCCCCGCGGCCTCGCCGCCGTCGCCGGTCCACCGGCTGAGGTCGTCCACCATCAACAGCTCACCGGTGTCCGCCACGTGGCGGCGCAGCGCCGCGTGCCAGGGCGCCGCCGGTGGATGCTCCGGCGGCCAGCACTGGACCACCTCGGCGTCCTGCCCGGGCGCGTCGCCGCCCGGTGCCACGACGACCGCCCCGGGGGTGGCCAGCACGCTGGCGGCCAGGCGGGCAAAGCGGTCCACGGGGTCCTCGCACCGATTCTCAAGCCGGATGCGCTGCCGGGTCGCAGCAGCGTTGACACAGTCGACCCACCCTATCCGACCGGTGCCTGCCCGCGGCCTCACCCGTTGCGGTTCCCGGTCCGTCCCGGCACCGTGCCGCGGTCGGCGTGCCGCAAGCCCCGCGGCACACCGCGAGTCCGGCGGGGCCGCCGCGCGTCGGAGGGCGCCGCCGGAAGGACGGCCCCGGGCCCCGCTCCCCCGCGCCTGCCCAGAGCGCCCGGGCGTTCCGCCGGGCGTCACGGGAGCGTGCTCCGGCACCCCTGCGCGGCGGTGGCGGCGCTGTCTACACTGCACCGTATGAGTGAAGATCCACGGCAGTGCCGCGTCCCGGAGGAGGTGCCCGGGGTGGAGGTGGTGCATCCGCCACGGGAACTGGACTGGGAGTGCGGGGAGGACTTCGCCGCTGACCTCGCTGCGGCTTCGCTGCGCGGCGCGGTGGTGGTGGTGGATCTGTCCCGCACGGAGTTCGCGGACTCCTCCGCGCTGGAGAGTCTGCTGGTAGCGCACCGGCGCCAGCAGGAACGAGGTGGGCGCCTCGTGCTGGCGGGCCCGCTCCGTCCGGTCCTGCGCCGCCTGTTCCATACGGCGGGAACCATGGAGCACTTCGTCTTCGCGGACGACCTGGCCGGGGCCCTGGAGCGCGTGCGCGCAGCGGGGTGAGGGGTTCCGGTGCGCTTTCGATGCATCGCGCTCCGGTCCGGGCCCGACCGAATGGCGCCTGTGCGCCGGGGCAGGCGACCCCGTGACACGGTCATGTGTCCGACACCGCTGACCCGCAGGAGAGCGACCCACGCGAGGCCACACCATGTACGACACCCGATCCACCACCTTCCCCTCCGCTCCGACCGCCCTGCCGCCGGACACCGACCGCACGGGCCCCGCACGGACGCGCCGGCAGGACCCGGGGGCGGAGCCGCCGGCCGTGAGCGCGGCGCAGACCCGCCGCAGCGTCCGGCGCACCCTGCACGAAGCCGAACCGCTCACGGCCGACACCGAGGCGAACGCCCTCCTGGTCGCCAGCGAGCTGGTCACCAACGCCAACCGCCACGGCGGCGGCGCCACCGCCTTCAGCGCGCGCATCGAGACCGCCGCTCCGGCAACGGACGGAGGCCGGGGCGTCGACGGAGCCGCCGACCCCGTGCTGCGCATCACCGTCGAGGACTCCGACAACAGCTTCCCGCACGCCTCCCCGCACGCCCTGCACGACCGGGTGCGCCCGGGCGGACGCGGCTGGGCCCTGGTGCTGCTCCTGGCCGACACCTGTGCGATCACCCCGCTACCCGCCGGTGGCAAGCGGATAAGCGTCACCCTCCCGCTGCGGTAGCCGCACGGACCGGACCGGCCCCGGACCGGACCGGAGGGGACGGGGTACGTTCGCCGCCCCGGATCGGGCACGCGGCGCGTGAGCTCGGAGAACGACCCGGGCCGGCTCCAGGAGGGCCACGGGGCGGAGGGCAGAAGGCCGACCGGGGACGGGTGGAGCCGGACGGTACCGCTGCCGACGCCGACGCCGATCAGGGCGGCACGGACAGGTCCGGTGGACGCCGGGTGCCCTTCCGTGGATAAGCCGAACGGGCACCGCGAACCCCGGACACCGGCGCGTCCGCTGGCCCTTGGCCGGGCCCGGCGGCAGCGAGGGCGGTTGGCGACGCGGGCGCGGAAGGCGGGTGGGGGTGTGAATACCGGGTCCTCGGGCGGGCAGAAGGGGATCGCGCTTCACCGTCCCCCGCGACCGGTTCTCCCTCGGAATCCCGGTCCGGAAACGATTCGATTGCTCCTTTTCCAGGACCTGGAGTCCGGCTGCGACATGTTGGACGCCGGATCCGTCGCGTTCGGACCGGGGAAGGCGCGGTATTGCCATTTCGGACCGGCGTGGCGCGAGGCCGGCGCCCGGCACGATTCACCGGTTCCGGCGGCGGATCGACGGTCCCTTGTCATTTCCGTGCGGGGCTCCGTACAGTTACTGCCGAGCATGGGCGCGGCCCTATGACGGAGGGGAAATCATGATAGAGATCACCGAGGACCGGTATGACGGGTGGAGAATCCGTCTCGTGTTCTCCCAGGACGACCCGGAGGGTTGGATCAGCAAGGCCCGCGACGTGGGGTACCTGGAGAACATGCTGGCCGCGCTGGGCGATCCGATGGACGCTTCCGGCCCCAGGGCGCGTGGCGCCGAGGCGGAGCTGCAGCTGGAGGCCGTGTCCTGGTTCGTGGCGCAGCTGAGCCGCCGTCAGGACGCGCTCCTCGCCGCGCTCGGGGACTCCGGCGTCTCCCGGGGGGAGCCGGCGGGTCCGGTGGACCTTCACGCGGACGACCCGGCGCTCGGGCGCGGTGTGCCCGCAGCCCGGCACGGAGCCGCGGCCGGCGACGCCGCGCAGGGCTGACGCCGGGCCACGGAAGGCGGCGGACCCGTCGCCGCGACCGCGGTCCGCGCCGCGGCCGGGAAAGCGGGTCGGAAGCGGTGCGGAAGCAGTGCGGATTCGACGCGGGCCGTTTTCCGGATTTCACCTCCCGGACTGCGGGGAATCCGCTCCCATAAACCGTGCCGGGGCGTCGCCGGGACAGCGGAGGTCGAATGTCCCGGCGTGGCGGCGTGCGGCGGGCCGGGTCACCGGGATCTGGGGGGTTCCGGGGCGCGGAGGTCGGCGTGGACGGTTTTGCCGATTCCTTCCAGTGCGGCGCCCCAGTATCCGCGCGTGAAGTGGTGGACCAGGAGCAGGCCGTAGCCGTTCCGGGCGCCGGGGCCGGCGTCGATGAGGCAGGGCAGGCTCCTGGAGCCGTCCTGGACCGCGACGCGTACCGTCCGCCGGTTGAGGCGGCGGACGGTGACGACCATGCGGAGGTTGCACCCGGTCTCGATCGCGTTGGTGACCAGTTCGCTCACGACCAGCTCGCCGGCTTCGACCAGATCGGCCAGGTTCCACGCACGCAGGGTGGCGCCCACCAGCAGCCTGGCGCGCGCCGCGGACGGCGGCGTGTAGGGCAGTGCGAGTTCCACCGGGCCGTCGGGCGGCGACGGCCGGTAGGTCGTCCCGGTACCGGCGTTGACCTCCGGCGGGGAGGCGGTGCGCGGCGGCCCGGTCGTGGCGGAGGAGCCGGGTAAGGGGTCTGCGGTCATGGCGGAACTCCGTTTTCGTCGTGGTGGTCGGAGGGAGGGGGCGCCGGCGCGGTCAGGTCCTGCCCGGTGGGCCGGCGGCCCGCGTGCGGAGGGTCCGGTGTCCTCGGCGGGGGCTGTCGTCGCCGGCCCGGTGGCCGCCTCGCGGGCGCCGTTCCGTCCGTCGGGTTGCCCACCTGTCGGTGCGCGCCGGATCGCCGGTCGGGCAGGGCGCCGCATCGCGCCCGCCCCGGACGGGCGCAGTCCGCTCAACGACGGAAGCTCGCGAGCGGCACGGAGACCCGGGACCGGTCTGCCCGCTCCGGGCGAATTCCGTGCCGCTCGCGGGGGACGGGTCGTTGGGTGGGGGTGGTGCGGCAGTGCCGGACCCGTTCCCGAGCCGACTCGGCACCCCTCCGCCGTGGTCGGGCCGCGGACGGGGCGAGCCCACCACCGGCCGGGGCGCCCCGCGCGGCGGGGTGCCCCGGCCACCGGGACCTGCCCGTCGACGAGCCCTGTCCGTCGGCGAGCCCCGCGCGTCACCACGGTGGGGTCTGATCGGATCGGCACCGTCCGGTGCCCGGAAATGTCCGTACCGGGCGGACGCGGTGACCGCTTGTCCGCAGAGGTGTGACGGCGGGCAGCGCTCTTTGACTGTGAGGCGGGCCCGAGGGGTAACCACTGGTTGTACACGGGAGCGCAAAGAGAGGATGGTTGCTGAGCGGCAACAGTTTCGTCGATGTCCTGGGAGGTGGAGATCCACGCGTACGCGTAGTGGGTTCTTTACTATGGCTTCTACTCCGGCAGGTACCCGTTCCAGCACCTTGGGCCTGGTGTCAGCGGTCTCCGCCCCCTACCCCGTGGTGCTGGTGGGCGCTGACGGACGCGCCCTGGAGGCGAATGCGGCGGCGCGCGCGGTGCTGGGGACCGGGCGGGACGCCCTGCCGGTGCTGCCGCGGTGGCTGACGGGGGCCGGGACGTCCCGCGCCTCGTCCGGACGGGTGGGGGACCGTTTCTTCTCCGCCCATCCCACGGTGCTGGACGCGGGCGCCACGGTGTGGTGGCTGGTCGAGGAGGCCGGGCACCCGGTGGCGGACGACGAGTCGGGCTCGCACCGCGGTCACACGGCGTTCCTGATCGAGGCGTCCAGTGCCCTGCTGGCGTCGCTGAATCTCCGACGGTCCATGGAGACCACGGCCCGTCTGGCGGCCCGTCACCTGGCGGATGCGGCCGTGGTGGTGGCTCCGGGCCGGTCCCGGCGGCTGCCGATGGTCGTCTGCGACCAGGACGGTGTCCTCAGCACGGGCAAGCTGGAGGAGGAACCGTCCGCGGTGCCGGGGCTGGAGGAGGCCCTGGAGGGTTTTCCCCCGCTGCCCGCACGGTGGATGGACCCCTCCGCCGCGCCCTCGTGGATGGTCCCCGCCGGTTTCGGCCCGGTCGGCTCGGTGTCCATCGCGCCGCTGCCGGGCCACGGCGTCGCCGCCGGTGCCCTGGTGCTGTTGCGCCGGGCCGAGCGGCCCGCGTTCAGCGAGCGGGACGAGGAGCTGGGCCGGCTGTTCGCGGCACGTGCCGGAGCGGCGATGTCGGCGGCGCGCCTGTACGAGGAGCAGGACGCGATCACGCGGGTGCTGATGCGTGAGCTGCTGGCACCGGAGCTGGTCCAGGTGCACGGGGTGGAGTTCGCGGGCGGCTACCGCTCCAGCGAGGACGCCGAGCGGATCGGCGGCGACTTCTACGACGTGCACCCCCCTGCCGAGGAGGACGGGGAGACGTTCGCGCTGCTGGGGGACGTGTCGGGCAAGGGGCTGGAGGCCGCGGTCCTGACCGGGAAGATCCGCAACACCCTCCACGCCCTGCGCACCCTGTCGACGGACCACCAGCAGGTGCTGCGCCTGCTGAACGACACGCTGCTCAGCCGCAACGGCCCCCTGCGCTTCGCGACCCTCGTCCTGGCCTCCGCCCGTCGCGAGGGGTCCGACGTCGCGCTGCGGCTGACGTCCGCAGGCCACCCCGCGCCGCTGATCGTGCGCCGTGACGGCCGGGTGGAGGAGGCCGCGACTTCCGGCAGCCTGATCGGGGCGATGCCAGAGGTGTCCTTCCGGACGGCCGCGGTGCGTCTGGCGCCGGGCGAGTCGTGCGTGCTCTACACCGACGGTGTCACCGAGGCGCGGGGCGGGCGCCGGGGCGGCGCCATGTACGGCGAGGAGCGCCTGCACCGGCTGCTGGAGAACTGCGCGGGGATGCCCGCGCAGGCCGTGGTGGAACGGGTGCAGATGGCGGCCGCGCAGTGGATCGGCAAGGGCGATCACGACGACATCGCGGTCATGGCGGTCACCGCGCCGCGCTCCCACCACCTGACAGCCGTGAACGGCACGACACGAGGCAGGTACACCGCATGACTTCCCCCACCGGGCAGCGGCCGGCACAGCGACACCGTGTCGGAGCACGCGCCCAGGAGGCTGCCGACCGCGAACAGGCCCGCCCGTGGGCGGACAAGCTGTGGAGCGCGGTGCGCTCCTGGGACGAGTACGCCGCCCTCGACGTCGTGGAGAGCGCGCTGGACGCCGGGTTGGAAGCCGAATCGGTTCTGCTCGACGTGATCGGCGCGGTCCAGCACCGGGTGGGCGTCGAGTGGGCGGCGAACCGGATGAACGTGGCCGACGAGCACACCGCGACCGCGATCAACGAACGCGCCGTCGCCGCCCTGCCCGTCCCCCGTCCCGACGGCTCCCCGGGCAGGATCACGGTGGCGTGCGTGGACGAGGAGTGGCACGCCCTGCCCGCGCGGATGCTCGCCGAGACGTTGAAGCTGCGCGGCTGGCGGGTGGACTACCTGGGCGCGCAGGTCCCCACCGGCCACCTGGTCGCCCAGGTCCGCCGCGCCGACCCCGACCTGGTGTGCCTGTCCAGCTCGATCCCGACCCGCCTGCCGATGGCCCACCGGGCGATCACCGCCTGCCAGGCCGCCGGGATCCCCGTCATGGTCGGGGGCGCCGCCTTCGGCCACGACGGCCGCTACGCCCGCCTCCTGGGCGCCGACGCCTGGGCCTCCGAAGCCCGCTCCGCAGCCGATCGGCTCGCCGCGGCGCTCCCCGCCCGCCCGTACGCGGCCCGGCTGACCGTCAACGACCTGCCCCACCTGGAGGACCAGGAGTACACCCACGTGGTCCGCTCCGCCGTCGGCCTGCTGGAGCACGCCTTCGACGGCCTGGAGCGGCGCTTCCCCGCCATGAGGGACTACACCGACGACCAGCGCGAGCGCACCGAGGAGGACCTCGGCCAGATCATCGACTTCCTGGGCGCCGCCCTCTACATGAACGAGCCGGACATCTTCACCGGCTTCCTCCTCTGGACCGCCGACATCCTCGAAGTGCGCCACGTCCCCGCCCGCTCGCTCCTGCCCGCCCTGGACCTCCTGGCCGACCAGCTCTACGACTATCCGCGCGCCCTGCATATCCTGAATGCCGGGAAAACGACCCTTGCCACCGCCAACCGACCCGACGACTCGCTGGACAGGTAGTGACGACCTCCTCCAACCACCGCACCCCCGCCACCGCACACCACGCGGACGGGGGCCACATCCACCTGAGCCTGCGCGAGGACCTGGACTACTCCACCAGCCAGGACCTCCTCCGGGAGGCCGCGGCAGCCCTGGCGGACCGCGGACCGGCGGACACCCTGGTCATCGACTGCCGCAGCCTGGACTTCATCGACTCCGTCGGCCTGTCGGCCCTCCTCGAAATCCACCGCGACGCCGCTTCCGCCGCCGTCACGATGCACCTCGCCCACATCGGGCCGATCCTCGAGAAGCTGCTCCGGCTCACCGGCACCTACACCCACCTCACGAGCGCGGCGACACGGGAGAACACCAGCTGAAGTGCGCCGGGGCGGGCCGGAGGCGTCGTATCGCGGGAAAGGGGCATGAACCGGAGCGAAAGCGCGTGCACGCGGCCCCAGCGCGAAAGCCGGCGGAGGACTCATGAGCATCGACCGACCCGCACCCGACCCTCCGGTGTCGCGGAGCGACACCGGAGGAGCACCGCTCCGGACGAAGCGGAGCCGTTCGGGCGCCATCTGGGCGGGGGCGATCACCGCCACCCTCATCCTGGTCCTCCTGCTGGTCTTCATCCTGCAGAACGGCCAGCACGTGGAGGTCTCCTACCTGGGTGCCCACGGCCGCCTCCCCCTCGGGGTCGCGCTGCTGCTCGCCGCCGCCAGCGGAGTGCTGCTGGTCGCCGTCCCCGGCTCCGCCCGCATCTGGCAGCTGCGCCGGGCCGCGCGCAGGCAGGCGGCGACCGGAGCGGTACCCCTCGCCGGGGGTGAGCACCCGACGGTCCCGCACGAAGGCCGGCCCGGCCTCGAACAGGAGCGGCGGAGCAGTTCCTTCGAGAAACCGCCGACGCAGGACGGCCTCTGACCCGAGCACCTCCGGGGCGGCCACGACGCCGGCGCGCACCCGGTGCGTCGGCGCTCGCCGAACACCGGGGCGGCCGCGCCGACCGGCCGGGTCCCGGCACCTCACAGGACGCGGGCGCCTCCGAGCAGCACCGGCGCTCCGTCCAGGCCGAGCACCGCGGACGCCGACGGCCCTGGTGCACCGCCGCCCAGCGGATCCGCGACGCCCTGCGCCGCTCCGCCCAGGGCCGTTGACGCACCGCCACCGCCCGCCGCCGGGATGCTGTCCGATCGCTCGGCCCGCGAACGGCGTGGATCGCCACGTGCGGCGGGCACCGTATCGGTCACCGAGGAGGAGGGAGACGCCGTGCCGGAAGGACGTGATCCTTCCGAGGGCGACGGAGTGAGCTGGAGCAGCCACGGCCGGAGGCCCGAGTGCCCGCGGAGCGAGGGTTCCTGACAGCCGGTCGCTCCGGACGACGAGCGGTGCGGGGAGGTCCGGCCCGCCGTCTGCGTCGAGCGGGTGGCGGGCCGGGGAGTTTCAGTGGGCGCAGAGGGGGTCGGTGGTGGTGTCGGCACCGTCCCGGGGTGCGCGGGTGGGGCAGGTGGGGCGGTGCGGTCGTCCCGGCCCCGGACGGCAGATTTTAGACATTTAACCGGAACAGGCCACTCCCCTCTCGCCTTCGTGGCCGGTTGCGGCCGCTTTCGAGGCCGGAAGGAATTGCGACGCATGCGGAAAATTTCCGTGATTGCATAACCCCTGCTGCGCGGCTCCCCCCCGGGAACTCCTACCGGGTGGGCCGGGACGAAAGGCCGCCCCGCAGCGAAAGTGCATCGCAGATCCCGCAGGCGCGCACCGGGGATCGCGCGCTGACCGCCGGGAGTTCACGCGGGTCACGAATCGCGCGGGAATCGGCCGTGAGCACCGCAGACTTCTCACGCACCACACGGGGATCGGGGCACGGTACGACTGTTCGATCGAATTGACGCGTATTGTTCCCTGGCTGTTCTACCGCCTCCTAGGGTGACGATCTCCCCGTTTCGTACACACTTTTGGAGCCGGCGTGAACGCCCACGACTGCCCCGACCCCGCCGCCGCGCAAAGCCTGGTCGAAGCCGCCAGATCCGGTGACCCGCAGGCATGGACCGAGGTCTACCGGCACTACCACCCCGCCGTGTTCGGGTTCTTGATGCGTCGGACGAGCGGCGACCGGCCCCTGGCCGAGGACCTGGCCCAGGACACCTTCGTCAAGGCCCTGACCGGCATCGAGAAATTCCAGTGGTCCGGCACCGATCTCGGGGCGTGGCTGCTGACCATCGCCCGCAACACCTTCCTCGACCATCGAAAACGCCGCTCCACCTCTCGCGAGTCACCGACCGGTGACGCCGTGGATCGCGACTGCGGCACCCGCGTGGAGGACGTGATCATCGCCCGCATGGAAGCCGAACGGCTGTGGGCGGCCATGGGGCTGCTCAACTCCCGCCAGCGGAGCGTGATAGCCATGCGGTATTGGGAGGAACTCAGTTCCCAGGAAATCGCCACTCGCGTCGGCCTGCGGACCGGAGCCGTCAAGACCCTCGCCTACCGCGCCCGGACCAACCTGCGCCGCTCCCTCACCCCGTACGGCACGTGACTCCCCGATACGGCCACGGACGGTACGTGGTGCTCGTCGGCGATGACGCGGTCGAACCGGGCGCGGGTCCGGGTACGGTCCGCCACGGGGACGGCCGAGGGTGGGATCACCCGCCTCGCCCCGGTCGCGACCCGGCGGCCCGGCGGCCCGGCACCGCCGGTGCGGACGCCCCCTGTCAGCCCTCTCCCTGTCCCTCTCCCCCGATCGGGCCGATCCTGACCCGGTCGCCGCCGCTGTCGTCCGTGACCGGCGGTGAGTCGGCGCCCGGCCAGGGAAGGGTGACCGACTGGGTCCCGTCCGGCGGGGTCACCACCAGGCCGGTGATCCGCACGCCCGTGCCACCCGAGGTGTTGAGCGGATAGTGGATCCCGACGAACGTCGACCTGCCGCTCTCCAGGGTGGCCTCGGGTGCCGGACGGCCACTGCGCCACACGGAGATCGCCCCCGCCGAGGTCTGCGGGTCGGCGCCCGCGTACCCGGCGAGCGTACGGCTTCTGCCCCTGTGGTTGTTCAGCTCGACCACCACGGTGTTCTCGGCGTCGCCGGTGACGGCGTGGCCGGAGGCGGTGACGCCCAGGTCCGCCGTCCGGCGCTCGGCGGGGGCGCCGGGTCCGGGTCCTCGGAAGCCGGGCCGCTGCCGGGGGTGGTGCTGACGGTAGCGGCGGGGCTGCTGGACGGGGCGCTCCGCGCACCGCCCGTACCGTCGCTCCGGCAGGCGGCGAGCGCGAGGGCGGCGGCGGTCAGGACCACGAAGGCGGACTTGCGGATGCGCACGCCGCTCTCCTCTGGATTCCGGGTCGGACCCGTCCGACCGAGGAGGCCGGCCCGCGGAAGCCCGGGACCCGCCCGCCCGGACGGAACACTCCCCGGGGTCCGCCCTCGAACGTGCCGGCGACACGCACCACCGCGGCCGGCCGCGCGACAGGCGTGGCGAGCGGGCTCTGCCGACCGGGCACCGGGACGGCCGACACCCGTCCCGCCTCGGAGACGCACCGCAATCAAGCCGTCCGGCCGGCCGCGCGGATGAACCGCCCGAGCCCGGGAAGGCGACCGCAGAAGCCGCATCGCCGTCTTCTGCAAGCGAATTGACGGCGTGTCACACTCGCCGAAGGCCGGCCTCCGGCGCGGACGCGGCACCGCCGGAGGCCGTCGGGCCGCCTCCGGACGCTCCGGCCGTTCCGCCCCTTCCGTTCAGGAGGAACCCCATGATCATGACACTCCCGCAGAAGCTCTACCTGCTCGGCTACAGCCCCGACAAGGAGAAGTTCGAGGTCGACAACCTCCAGTTCCGGGGCCAGCGCCTGCGGGCCGGGGCCCTCGCGGAGCTGGTGTCCGACCAGGCTCTCGCTGTCCGGCCGGGCAAGCGCCCCGGCGCCGTCCGGCTCGGCGACGCACCGCCCAAGGACGCCTTCCTCGCCGAGGTCTGGAAGGAGACGTCCCCCGAGGAGCCCAGGAGCTGGCTGGATCTGATCCAGCCCTCCGCCCACCGGGCCGAGTCGTCCGTCCGCGAGCAGCTCGCGGCCGCCGGGGAGATCGGCATCCCCGAGATCAAGGGGCTCAAGAAGCTGTCGCTGCTCGCGCAGCACGAGGTCCCGGTCCACCACCCGGACCACGTCACCGCGCTCCGGGAGGAGGTCCGGGAGCCGGTTCTGCAGGACGCGGATCCCCTGACCCTGCCACCGCTCGCCCTGGCCCTGACGGTGATCTCCGCGGAGAGCGACCGGCACCACCTCTTCAGCCGCGACGAGCGCCACGCCCACGAGGCGACGATCGAGGCGGTCCGGGAGCGGTTCGACGCCGTCTTCCCCGGTCTGCGCGACGCCCTCCGGACGTCCATGAACGCGCTGCGCCCGTCCGGGGGCGGATGGGGCCAGTGAGGCACGGCCCGGATCGCGCCGCACAGGGGTCGCCGATCCGTGCCCGCGCCGTGCCGGTACCCCGTACGCACCACGTCTCCGAGGCGGCCCGTTGTTTCGCGTGTTTCCTTGGGGACAGACGCATTCACGCCGCACCGGGGCGCACTCAGCGCGCCGCGCGGCTCCGAGGGGTGGTTCTCGCCGCCCCGCCGCACTGCCTTGGGAGGCGGACCTCTTGACCGACGTCCCCGCGACCACCACCGATTCGGGTGCACCCGCCGAGAGCGACGAGCACTCGCTGACGGCCGGGCCCGGCGGCCCGGTGCTGCTGCAGGATGCCTACCTGATCGAGCAGATGGCCCAGTTCAACCGCGAGCGGATCCCGGAGCGCCAGCCGCACGCGAAGGGCAGCGGCGCTTTCGGCCACTTCGAAGTGACGGCCGACGTGAGCGCCTACACGAAGGCGGCCGTTTTCCAGCCCGGGACCCGAACGGAGGTCCTCGCCCGGTTCTCGACCGTGGCCGGGGAGCGCGGTAGCCCGGACACCTGGCGCGACCCCCGTGGCTTCGCCCTGAAGTTCTACACCTCGCAGGGCAACTACGACATGGTCGGCAACAACACCCCCGTGTTCTTCGTCAAGGACCCCCTGAAGTTCCAGCACTTCATCCGCTCGCAGAAGCGCCGGGCGGACAACAACCTGCGCGACCACGACATGCAGTGGGACTTCTGGACGCTCTCGCCGGAGTCGGCGCACCAGGTGGCCTGGTTGATGGGTGACCGCGGCATTCCGCGGTCCTGGCGGCACATGAACGGCTACAGCTCCCACACGTACCTGTGGATCAGTGAGAGCGGCCGCCGTTCCTGGGTGAAGTACCACTTCAAGACCGACCAGGGCATCGAGTTCTTCACCCAGGACGAGGCCGACCAGATGGCCGCCGTGGACACGGACTACCACACCCGTGACCTGTTCGAACACATCCGCGACGGGCAGTACCCGAGCTGGACCCTGCACGTCCAGGTGATGCCGTTCGAGGACGCGCAGGACTACCGGTTCAACCCGTTCGACCTGACCAAGGTGTGGCCGCACAGCGACTACCCGCTCATCGAGGTCGGCCGGCTGACCCTGGACCGCAACCCCGTGGACCACCACGCCCAGATCGAACAGGCGGCGTTCCAGCCCAACAACCTGGTCCCCGGCATCGGCCCGAGCCCCGACCGGATGCTCCTGGCCCGGCTGTTCGCCTACGCCGACTCGCACCGGTACCGGATCGGCACCAACTACCAGCAGCTGCCGGTCAACGCGCCCGCCGTACCGGTGCACAGCTACTCCAAGGACGGGGCGATGGCGTTCCGGTCCACCACGGATCCGGTGTACGCGCCCAACTCGAAGGGCGGCCCGGCCGCCGACACGGCCCGCTTCGGCACCCCGCCGAGCTGGGAGGTGAGCGGCGAGATCACGCGCAGCGCCTACGTGGACCACCCCGAGGACGACGACTGGGGCCAGGCGGGCACGATGGTGCGCGAGGTCCTGGACGACCAGGCCCGGACCAGGCTGGTCGACAACGTCGTCGGCCACCTGCTCAACGGGGTCAGCGACCCCGTCCTGGAGCGGGCCTTCGACTACTGGGCGCACATCGACGCCGACCTGGGCCGCCGGATCCGGGAGGGCGTGCGGGCCAAGGCCGGCGAGAAGGACCCGAAGGCGGAGAAGCAGGCGAATCCGGCCCGCGAGTCCATGCAGCACAAGGCTTGATCCACCGTGCCCGCCGCCGGGGCCCGGGCAGGCGGCGGCCGGGACGGCCGCGTGTCCGGCCCCTGCCCGGGGTCCTCGGCCGGGGAGTGGGGTCGACGCACTCGGCGAGGTGACCGTGGACGGTCCGGGTGCCGGTGATCCGGCGCCTGCCCGCCGACGGGCGGACGGCCGTCGGCCTCGGACACCCGGCAGCGAGCCCGGCGGTGCGCGCCGCCGTCGGGGCGATGCGGGCGCGCTGACCGCGCGTGCCGTCACCGCCCCGGCGGCGGCGCGGTCATGGGTCGCCCGGAGCGGGCCCGAGCGGGTACCACCCCCTGCCCCACGGGCACCGCACCGGCGGCCCGGCCCCGCCCACCGCGTGCCCTCGGCCACCGCCCGCCGGGGAGCCGGGAGTTCGACGGTCCGACCCGCCAGGTGCCGACGCGGGACACCGGTCAGCGCCCGCCGGCCGGGGACGGCACGTTCACCGTGATCGCCACGGCGAGGAGCACTACGCCCCCGCCCCGGACGGCGCATCACCTCGCAGTCGCGCGCCGCCCCTTCAGGGCGTGACCGGGCCGGCAGGCACCCCCTCCACCCAACAGGTGCTTTCTGCGCATTCGTTCTAGTTTGTTACGTGGCGCGGTTCCCCGTGCCCGGGCATTCACGTGCTTGTCACCGTTCCTTATGGAGTTGACATGACGCAGCTTCCCCCGCCGATCACCCCCTTCCTGGAGCCGGCCGCCAAGGAGCTGGCCGAGGCCACCGCCCCGCACCCGCGGATCTACGAGGTGCCGCCGCCCGAGGGCCGGGACATCCTGCTCGGCCTCCAGAGCGGCGAGGGCGTCGAGCGCCCGGCCGTGGACGAGGAGTGGGTGAGCGTCGACGCGGGCGAGTGGGGTCCCGTACGCGTGCGGATCATCAAGCCCAAGGGGGCCGGCGGCCCGCTGCCCGTGGTCTTCTACATCCACGGCGCGGGCTGGGTCTTCGGCGACGACAAGACCCACGACCGGCTGTTCCGCGAACTGGCGGTCGGCGCGGGCGCGGCCGGCGTCTTCCCGGTCTACGACCGGGCGCCGGAGGCGAAGTACCCGACCCAGGTCGAGCAGAACTACGCGGTCGGCCTCTGGCTGAAGGAGCACGGCGCCGAACACGGCCTGGACGCCTCCCGCGTCGCCGTCACCGGCGAATCGGTCGGCGGCTGCATGTCCGCGGTCTTCGCGAACATGAACAAGGAGCGCGGCGGCCTGGACCTCAAGGCCCAGGTCCTGCTCTACCCGGTCACCAACGCGGACTTCGAGACCCCGTCCTACCAGCAGTTCGCCGAGGGCTACTACCTCACCCGCGACGGCATGATCTGGTTCTGGGACCAGTACTCCGACCCGGACCAGCGCAAGGAACCGCACGCCTCCCCGCTGCAGACCCCGCTCGAGGACCTGCGCGGCCTGCCCACCACCCTGGTCATCACCGACGAGGCCGACGTGCTGCGCGACGAGGGCGAGCAGTACGCCGGCAAGCTCCGCGAGGCCGGCGTCGACGTCACCGCCGTCCGCGTCGCCGGCATGGTCCACGACTTCCTCCTCCTGGACAGCCTGCGCGACACCCGCGCCGCCAACGTCGCCCGCCACCTCGCCGTCGACGCCCTCAAGAAGGCCCTGCACGACGGCTGACCACCGCGCCGCACCCGCCCTGTCCGGACGCGGCTCCCGCAGCTCCTCCGGTGACCGGGGCGGCGGCGCGGGGCCGCGCCCCCGTCGGAGACCGGCTCGCCCCCGCGGGCACGCCGCTGCCCACCAGCACGCACAGTCACGGTGACGAGTGCAGTGCGTCGACGAAGGAGGCGGAGCATGACCACGCTCCTGAGGGGTGCAACCGTCTGGGACGGCGTGTCGGACGCTCCGGGCGGACGGCGTGACGTCCTGGTCGTCGGGGACCGGATCTCCGCCGTCGAGGACGGCATCCGTCCGCCGGACGGCGCCGAGGTGGTGGAGCTGGCCGGTCACACGCTGCTGCCGGGGTTCATCGACTGCCACACGCACGTCACCCTCACGCCGGCCCTCGTACCGGCGCTGCTCGCCTCCCCGGTGGCCGTCGCCCTGGAGGCGCTGCCGGTGCTGCGTACCCTGCTGATGAACGGCTTCACCACCGTCCGCGACCTGATGACTGCGGACAACGGCTACAACACGCTCGACCTGCGCGACGCCGTCGCCGCGGGGCTGGTCGTCGGCCCGCGGATGTTCGTGGCACCGCACATGATCTCCGCGCGTGGCGGTCACGGCGACTTCAGCGCGGCGGTCGCCGACCAGTACCAGGGCCACGGGCGGCCGCTGGAACTCGCCTGTGCCGACGGCCCGGACGAAATCCGCACCCGGGTGCGCGCCGAGGTCCGGGCGGGTGCGGACTGGATCAAGTTCGCGGCGACGGGCGGCTTCTCCAGCCCGTCCGACGACCCGTCCCAGGTCACCTACGGCCAGGAGGAGATGGACACCCTGGTCGCCACCGCCCGCGACCTGGGCCGTCCCGCCACCCCGCACTGCTACGGCGACGAGGGCGTCCGCCGCGCCGTCCTGGCCGGGGTGCGCAGCATCGACCACGGCAACCTGGCCAGCGCGGCGACGCTGCGGCTCATGGCGGAACGCGGCGTGTTCCTGGTGCCCACCCAGTACACCGTGCTGACCAGCGCCCGGCTGGTCGACGACGACGCCCACTGGGCGGGCAAGCCCCCGCACAAGCGGAGCAAGTTCCGGCGCTACCGGCAGGCACTGCTCGACGCCGCGGCGGCCGTCGCCGCGAGCGACGTGAAGATCGCGTTCGGCACGGACGCGGGCATGTTCCCGCACGGCGAGAACTGGCGGGAGTTCCCCACCATGGTCTCCACCGGCATCACCCCGGCCCGGGCGCTCAGGGCGGCCACCAGCGTCGCGGCCGAGCTCCTCGGCCGCGACGACCTCGGCGTCCTCGCCCCCGGCAGAACCGCCGACGTCGTCGCCGTCCCCGGAGACCCGTTCGAGGACATCACCCTCACCGGCAGGGTCGACTTCGTCATGAAGGCGGGCACGGTCCACCGGCGCCCGTGAACGCGCCGTCCACCGGGCACGGCGCTCGCGGGCGTCCTGCTTGATCGGAACGCCTCGATCGGGACGCCTCGATCGGGACGTCTTGACCGGGACGCCTCGATCGGGACGCCTCGATCGGGACGTCTTGATCGGGACGTCTTGACCAGGACGTCCCCGTGCGCCGGTCGCGCGGTGCCGTCACCCTCGGTGTCCTGGCCGCCGCCACTCTCCGGCCGGGTGCTCGGCGGCATCGTCGCCCCGTCCCGGCGCCGCGCCCCGCCCTCCGGACCGGGCGCCGTCCCGGTCCCAGGCCGTTCCGACGCGCTTCCGCCAGGTTGCCGGTGGCCGGCCCCGCAGCGGAGGGGAGCTGCGACCACCCACCGTGATCACGCCATAGTGGCGGCCCCGGACGGCACCTCCCGATCCGACCGGCAGGCGACTTCACCTGTGCCTCAGCCGTACCGGGACCACGACCGGCCACTCCTGCGGATGGCCGAATGCCGCCTGTCGGGAAGTGGTCCAGTCCAATGCGGGTAGCAGGGCTGCCAACGCCGGATGGATCTTCCGTCCCGGTCCGAATCATGGGAGGCACGATGAAGCGAATCCTGCGCAAGGCCGTCCTGCCCGTCACCGCCGCCACCGCCCTGGCGGTGCTGCCCGCCACCGCGGCCCTCGCCGCGCCCACCGCGACGGCGCAGCCGTGCGTGCAGAAGATCAACGTGGTCAACAACGGCGCGTACGTGCTGTCCTGGCAGGCCAGCACCCGCACCGGGCGACTGTCCGCCGCCACCGAGAACTACCCGGTGAACCAGAGCCGCACCATCGACCTCACCAGCGCCGGCTTCCCCGAGGGCGCCGAGGTGCGCCCGCTGGTGAAGGTCGTCGCCGGGACCCAGGCGTTCGGCAACCTGTACGTGTCCTACTGCGCCAACGGCCAGAGCGCCACGTACACCGCCACCGGCACCACCCTGAGCCCCAGCGTCACCCTGCTCGGCTGACCCCTCCGCTTCCTGCTCACCGGTGGGGCGGGCGCGCACCCCGAACGGGTGCGCGCCCGCGCGGGGGTCGCGGTGAAACGGCGGCGGCCGGAACCCGATCGGGGGGTTCCGGCGCGGCGCATGCCGTTCGGGAGTTCCTGCTACTGCGGCGGGTCGTTCTGCGCGCCCCCGTCGCCCAGCTGGTCCCTGAGCTTGTCCTGGGCCGTGTCCACGTGGCCGCTGTACTTGCCCTGGGTCTTCTCGTCGGCGAAGTCCCCCGCCTTGTCGATCCCCCGCGAAGCCTGGTCCTCGTGACCCTTGAGCATGGCCTTCAGCTTGTCCATGACCGACATCTCAGCACTCCTCAAAGCCGGTTCGTCAACAGTGGCTCCCAGGATCACTCCCCACGGCCCGAACCGCACCCGGAGGCTCGCCCGAACGCGGAGATCGTCCGGTGCCGACGTACCGCCGGCGGCGGGCTCGGGGGCCGGGACCGGGATCAGGTGAGGACGAAGGTGGAGGTGCCCGCGATGCTGGTCAGGCCGGTCGGGCTCTGGCAGGCGGTGAGGTTGAGGGCGGGTTCGACGACGGTGAGGACGCCGGTGTCGCCGGTGAAGAGGCCGGAGGTGATGTGGCCGTTCAGGGTGATGACGGTCTGTCCGTTGACGATGCTGACGGTGCGGGTGAAGGACAGGGTGCTGGTGGCTCCGGTGTTCCAGGTGAAGTTCTGGGTGCCGGTGCTGGTGTTGAGCAGGTCCTGGCAGGAGTAGGGGGCGACGACCGTCCCGCTGCTGCGGCCGCTGGTGATCTCGGGGTGGCTCAGGGAGGCGCAGACGCCGAGCCTGAGGTCGTAGGTGATGGTGACGGTCCGGGAGGTGGTGGTCAGGCCGGGGTTGAAGGAGACGGTCTGGTTTCCGGCGGGGCACAGCAGGTCGCCGACCGCGGCCGACGAGGAACCGGCCCACGCACCGGGCACGAGGAGCGAGAGGAGGCTCAGCAGGACGGTGCACAGCACCCGCACCCGGACGGCGGCGCGCGGGTGGGAAGCGGGGTGCGGGGAGAGCGGAAGGGGCATGGGGGACCTCCGGGGGAAGGTGGTGGGGCGGTCACCGCCGAACCTGGTTCGGGCGGTGCGGGGGTGGGCTCCGGCGTCGTGCTCGCGCGGCATGGGAGCGGGGCGGCAGGCGACGCGGAAGGACGGGGCGCGGGTCGGGTCCACGGGAACGGCCACTGCCCGGCGGGAGTGCAAGGGTCCTGCCGCTGCACGCACCGTGGCAAGTCCCGGGCGGTGCGGACGGGACGGCCGTGGCGCGAGACGACGCATGAGGCGGGAACAGGTCGTGCGGGACGGCGCGCGGAACCCGCCCGCACTCCCCCGCCGTGGGTGCCGCGAGTGCCGGGACCGTGCCGGGGGCGCAGGCGCGGCCCGGGGCGGTGCCCCGTGGGGAATCCCGGTCGAGGAGCACGGGCTACCCGGCGTCGCCGCCGTCCTGGCCGGCACCGGCCACGAGGGCGCCGGCCGCGAACTCAGCGGGGACACCGCGTGGAGTTCGGCCGAACTCGCCGCAGACGTCTCCCGGCAGTCCGGCACGAGCGGGACGTCGACGCATGCGGGTACGACCGAGCGCCTGATGGTGGGCCAGGAGGGGGCCGTCCCGGTCGAGAGGGCCCGTCGGCGCGTTGGCGGCGTCCAGGAGGATCGGGCCGTCGAGCGGACGGACTCCACCTGCGGGTGGGCGCCTCCGCGCCCCAGCCGCGGGGTCCGTCGGGGCCGGTCCACAACGCCGCGGGCGGTGTCAGCGTCCGGGGGCGGGGAGCGGCGACGGCGCGCGGTCGGGGTGCGGGCGTCCGGGGTGGGGGGCAGAGTCGGGGGCGATGCCGGGCGGCCGTCGAATCGTCCGGTGCGATGGTGAGGAGTTCAACGTGTTCGCTGGTCCGTCCTTCCGGCCTTCCACCCTGCCGCCCTGGCCCGTCCGGGTGCCGCGGCAGCAGGGCCCGCACCCGTCCGACCGGGCCGGCAGTCCGTGAGCACCACCGTGCCCGGCCGCGCCCCGGACGGGTCCGCCGGGGAGGTCCGCGCCGCGGCGGGTCACCGCCGGACGGTCGCCGAGGCGTTCACCCGGATGGCGGCCGACGGGGAGTTGGACCTTCCGCTGCCCGGTGCCGGGCGGACCGCGGAGCGCTGGGCGGCGCTGACCCGGTGGGCGCAGCGGGACCTGTCCCTGGCCCGGCTCGGCGAGGGCCATGCGGACGCCGTCGCGATCCTCGCCGAACTCGGCGTCCGGAGTTCGGAGTTCGCGCCGGACGGCGGGGCGGGGCCGCGCTGGGGGGTGTGGGCGGCCGAGCCGCCGGGGTACCGGCTGGAGGCGCGCCGCGGTCCGGACGGCTGGCGGCTGTCCGGGGTGAAGCCGTTCTGCTCGGGGGCCCGGGTGTGCACCCACGCGCTGGTGACCGCCCGCGACGGGGAGCGGCGGCGGCTGTTCGCCGTCGAGGTGGCGCAGCCGGGCCTCGTCCCGCTGCCGGACAGCTGGCCCGGGCCGGGCATGGCGGGCAGCGACACGCTGGACGTGGTGCTGGAGGACGTCCGGGCCGTGCCGGTCGGTGAGCCGGGCGCGTACCTGGAGCGCCCCGGTTTCCACCACGGCGGGATCGGCGTCGCCGCCTGCTGGCACGGCGGGGCCCGCGCGGTCGCCCGCACGCTGCTGGCGGCCGCGCGCGCGTGGGACCCGGGCCCGCACGCGCTGGCCCATCTCGGTGCCGTCGACGCGCACCTCGCCACCGTCGACGCCCTGCTGGAGGGCGCGGCCGCCGCCGTCGACGCCGACCCGCTCGACGCGGCCGGCACCGCGCGCCGCCGCACGATGCGGGTGCGGGCCGCCGTCGAGCACGCCGCCGGGGACGTGCTGGCCAGGGTCGGCCGGTCGCTGGGCGCCGCCCCGCTGGGCCACGACGCCGTGCACGCGCGGGCCGTCGCCGACCTGACCGTCTACCTGCGCCAGCACCACGCGGAGCGCGATCTGGCCGGCCTGGGCGCGGCGGCCCGCGACGCCCGCCTGGAGTGGGAGGACGGATGACGGGCCGTCCGGTTCCGACGGCGGCTGCCGGCCCCGGGCGGCGGGCCGCGGCCGACCCGATCCAGGCGCCCGGGACGCCGGAGCGGGACTGGCGGGCGTGGGCGCCGCTGCACCGCCTCCCCGCCGTCGACCCGCTCGCCTGCCTGCCCGCCCGCCCGGACGGCCCGCCCGTGGTCCTGGTCGTGGCGGCGCACCCCGACGACGAGGTCCTCGGCTTCGGCGGCACGATCGCCGTCCTCGCCGCGGCCGGTGTCCGGGTGCGCCTGGTGTCCGTCACCGACGGCGAGGCGTCCCATCCGCACAGCACCGCGGCCGCGGCCCGTGACCTGGCAGCCGTGCGCGCCCGGGAACTGCGCCGGGCGACACGCGCGTTGGGGGCCGACGTGCCGGCGGTGCGGCTGGGGCTGCCCGACAGCGGCGTGGCCCGCCACGAGCTGGCGCTGGCCGCCGAGCTGACCGGGCTGCTCGCGGACTGCGACCTGTGCGTGGCGCCGTTCGGCGCGGACCTGCACCCGGACCACGAGGCCGCGGGGCGCGCGGCGCTGGCGGCCGGGGCCGCGCGGGGGGTGCCGGTGTGGGAGTACCCGGTGTGGGCGTGGCACTGGGCGGCGCCGGGCGATCCGCGGCTGCCCTGGAGCCGGGCGGCGCGCATCGCGCTGCCCCCGGCCGCCCGGGCCCGCAAGCACGCGGCGCTGCGGTGCTTCCGCAGCCAGATCGAGCCGCTCGGCGACGGACCGGGCGACGCGGCGATCCTGCCCCCGGACGAACTCGCCCACTTCGAGCGCGACTTCGAGGTGGTCTGGCGATGACCACACCCCCTGGCCCCGCGGGAGGGCGCCCGACCGGCGCCGCCACCCCCGCCGCCTACTTCGCCGGCATGTACGCCGAGCAGGACGACCCCTGGCGGCTGGCCGAGCGCTGGTACGAGCGGCGGAAGTACGCCCTGACCCTCGCGGCGCTCCCCGAGCCGCGCTACCGCAGCGCGTTCGAGCCGGGCTGCTCGGTCGGCGTGCTGTCCGCGCTGCTGGCCGGACGCTGCGACGCCCTGCTCGCGTGCGACCGGGAGGAGCGCGCCGTGGCCCGGGCCCGGGCCCGCCTCGCGCGGGCGCCGCACGTGCGGGTGGAGCAGCGCCGGCTGCCGGACGACTGGCCCGACGGCGCCTTCGACCTCGTCGTGCTGTCCGAGCTGCTGTACTACTTCACCGCCGCCGGCGCCGCGGACGTCCTGGAGCGGGCCGTGCACGCGTTGGAGCCGGGCGGCACGCTCCTGCTGGTCCACTGGCGCCACCCCGTCCCGGACCACGCGCGCAGCGCCGAGGCCGTCCACGGACAGGCCCGCGCCCACCCGGGCCTGGTGCGGATCGCCGCGCACGCCGAACCGGACTTCCTGCTGGACGTCTTCGTCCGCCCGGACCGGCCCGGCACCCCGGCCGCCGACCTGTCCGTCGCCGCCGCCGAGGGCCTGACGTGATCCGCGCGGTGGCCGTCGTCGTCCCCGCCCGCGACGAGGAGGAACTGCTCGGCAGCTGCCTGACCGCACTGCACCGGGCGCTGCGCCACCCCCGGGTACGGGCGCTGCCGCACCGGGTGGTCGTGGTGGCGGACGCCTGCACGGACGGCACCGCGGAGGTGGCCCGCCGGTACGGCGCGCAGGTGCTGGAGCTGACGGCCGGCAACGTCGGGGCGGCCCGCGCGGCGGGCAGCGAGCGGGCCGTGGACCTCGCCCTCGCCACCGGGTCCGCCCTCGCCCCGGCCGGAGTGTGGCTGGCCCACACCGACGCGGACTCCCGGGTGCCGTCCGCGTGGCTCGCCCGCCAGCTCGACCACGCGGCCCTCGGCTGGCACGCGGTCGTCGGCACCGTCCGCGTCACGGACTGGACCGGCCACCGGCAGGCCACCGCCGGGGCCTTCCGGCGGCACTACCGGCACCCGGCGGGCGCCGGGGGCCACCGCCACGTCCACGGGGCCAACCTCGCCGTCCGCGCCGACGCCTACCGCGCGGTCGGCGGTTTCGCGCCCCTGGCCGTCGGCGAGGACCGCGCCCTGGTCGCGGCCCTGGAGGCCGCCGGCCACCGCGTCAGACGGATCCCCGACACCCCCGTCACCACCTCCGCCCGGCGCGACCCCCGCGCCCCCGGCGGCTTCGGCGACTTCCTGCGCGGCCTCGACTCCCTCACCCGCTGACGCGCCCCGCCCCGACCGGGCGTCCGCGGGCTCGTACTGGTGCAGACCGGTGGTGTCGCGGGCCCGTCCGTGTCGCCGCCGCCGGCTGCGGGAATCGCTGGGAGAACCGTTCTCACCCCCCACCACCTGGGAGTACCGCATGGCTGGCGACGATTTCGTCATCGACGTGACCCGCATCCGGGACGAAGCCCGGCAGAAGATGTCCGACGGCGCCCTGACGGCCACCTACGGTCTGGACGCCGAGAAGGTGATCGCCGTCCTGAACGACGTGGTCGCCACCGAGGTGGTGTGCTGGCTGCGCTACACCCGGCACGCGATCTCGGCCACCGGCATCGATCGCGCGCAGGTCGCGGCCGAGTTCACCGAACACGCCGCCGAGGAGATGCAGCACGCCCTGCGCGCCGCCGAACGGATCTCCCAGCTCGGCGGCGAGCCCGACTTCGACCCGGCCACCCTCGTCCAGCGCGCCCACACCGACTACACCACTCCCGGCGAGACGGACCTCAAGAAGATGCTGGAGGACAACCTGCTCGCCGAGCGCATCGTCATCTCCACCTACCAGGAGATCGCCCGCTGGCTCGGCGAGCACGACCCCACCACCCGCCGGCTCATCGAATCCATCCTCGAGGAGGAGGAAGAGCACGCCGACGACCTCACCGACCTCCTCGCGGCCTGACCGCGTTCCGGAGCCGCCCGCCCCGGGCGGGGGCGGGCGGCTCCGGAGCACCCGCGCGGTCGCGGACGGTGACCTGTCGGCCCCGCCCGCGACCGCGCGCGGGCACGGCGGAGAATGGGGCCTGCCCGCAGACCGGCTGCCCGATTGGACGCACCCGCCATGGCCTCCCTCCTGCTGTCCCGCCGCGACCTGGACTTCCTGCTGCACGACTGGCTGGACGTCACCGCCCTGACCGCGCGCGAGCGCTACGCCGAGCACGACCGGGACACGATCGACGCGGTGCTCGACCTCAGCGCGCGGATCGCGGCCGAGCACTTCGCCCCGCACAACAAGGAGAACGACGCCCGGGAACCGACCTTCGACGGCGAGCGGGTGCACATCATCCCGGAGGTCGGGCGGGCGCTGCGGGTCTTCGCCGAGTCCGGCCTGGTCGGTGCGGCGATGGACCACGCGGTGGGCGGGCAGCAGCTGCCGCAGGTGGTCGCCCACGCCTGCACGGCCTGGTTCCAGGCGGCCAACGTCGGCACCGCGGCCTACCCGTTCCTGACGGTGGCCAACGCCAACCTGCTGCTGGCCCACGGCAGCGCGGAGCAGGTCGACACCTACGTGCGGCCCATGGTCGAGGGCCGCTTCTTCGGCACCATGTGCCTCTCCGAGCCGCAGGCGGGCTCCTCGCTGACGGACATCACCACCCGGGCGGTGCCGCAGCCCGACGGCACCTACCGGGTCACCGGCACCAAGATGTGGATCTCCGGCGGCGACCACGACCTGAGCGAGAACATCGTCCACCTGGTGCTCGCCAAGATCCCCGGCGGCCCGGCGGGCGTGAAGGGCATCTCGCTCTTCGTCGTCCCCAAGTACCTGGTGGCGCCGGACGGTTCACCGGGCGAGCGCAACGACGTGGTCCTGGCGGGCCTGAACCACAAGATGGGCTACCGGGGCACGGCCAACACGCTCCTCAACTTCGGCGAGGGACGGCACACCCCGGCGGGCGCGCCGGGCGCGGTCGGCTTCCTGGTCGGCGAGCCGCACCACGGGCTGGCGTACATGTTCCACATGATGAACGAGGCCCGGATCGGCGTCGGCCTGGGCGCCGCCGCGCTCGGCTACACCGGCTACCTGCACGCCCTCGACTACGCCCGCACCCGCACCCAGGGGCGCCCGCCCGGCGCCAAGGACCCGGCCGCCCCGCAGGTGCCGATCATCGAGCACGCCGACGTCAGGCGGATGCTGCTGGCCCAGAAGAGCTACGTCGAGGGCGGCCTCGCGCTGAGCCTGTACTGCAGCCGCCTGCTGGACGAGGAGCGCACCGCCGGGCAGCGGGCCGAGCGCGCCCGGGCCCGGCTGCTGCTCGACGTGCTGACCCCGATCGCCAAGAGCTGGCCCTCGCAGTGGTGCCTGGCCGCCAACGACCTCGCCATCCAGGTCCACGGCGGCTACGGGTACACCCGCGAGTACGACGTCGAGCAGTTCTACCGCGACAACCGGCTCAACGCCATCCACGAGGGCACCCACGGCATCCAGGGCCTCGACCTGCTCGGCCGCAAGGTCGTCATGGACGGCGGGGCGGGCCTGCGGCTGCTGCTGGAGACCATCGGCGCCACCGTCCGCCGCGCCGCGGACACCGGCGGCGAAGCCGCCGTCCTGGCCGCCGGGTTGGCCGTCGCCGCCACCCGGGTCGAGCGCACCACGGCCGCCCTGTGGGCGGGCGGCGACCCGGACACCGCGCTGACCAACGCCTCCCTCTACCTGGAGGCGGTCGGGCACGTGGTGGTCGCCTGGATCTGGCTGGAGCAGTTCCTCGCCCTCCCCGACGGCGGGGACGCCTTCCACCAGGGCAAGCGGCAGGCCGCCCGCTACTTCTTCCGCGTCGAACTCCCCCGCACCGAACCGCAGTTCGACCTGCTGACCGGCCTGGACCGGACGGCGGCCGACACCCGCCCCGACTGGTTCTGAGCGTCCGGGCCGTGCGCGGCGCTCAGAAGGCGTAGCGGACCCGCAGCCAGGGGGCGCGGGCGCCGATCAGCCCGCGCAGCGTTTCGAGGGCGGCGGCCTTGGCGCCGGTGCGGTAGCGCACGTTCCAGCTGCCGTTCTCGGAGCGTTTCGGCTCCTGGAGGTCCGGGCGCCACAGCACCTCCTCCGCGCGGGGGTGCCAGCCGAGGTTGACCTCGTGCAGGTCCCGGTTGTGGGTGAGCATGATGACCTCCGCGGCGGCCTGGTCCTTGACCCGCTGCGGGAGCGTGTCGTCCATGGCCCGCAGCAGTTCGCCCCAGTCCCGTTCCCAGCCCGGGCGGATGACCACCGGGGAGAGGTTGAAGTGCACTTCGTAGCCGGCGTCGAGGAAGTCGGCGGCGGCCGCGAGGCGTTCGGGGACCGGGCTGGTGCGGATGTCGAGGTGCCTGGAGTCGTCGGGCGGCATGACGGAGAAGCGGATGCGGGTGCGGCCCTGCGGGTCGAGTCGCAGCAGGTCGGGGTTGACGAACTTGGTGGCGAAGGAGGCCTTGGCGGTGGGCAGGCGGCGGAAGGCCCGGACCAGGTCGGCGGTGCCGTCGCCGATCAGGTCGTCGACCGAGCAGTCGCCGTTCTCCCCGATGTCGTAGACCCAGGCCCGCTCGTCGCACTGGTTGGGCTCGCGCTTGGGGCCGGTGGCCGCGACGTGCCGTTCCAGGGCGGCCAGGACGCGCTCGGTGTTGGTGAAGACGGTGATCGGGTTGGCGAAGCCCTTGCGGCGCGGGACGTAGCAGTAGGCGCAGGCCATGGCGCAGCCGTTGGAGAGGCCGGGGGCGATCCAGTCGGCCGACCGCCCGTTGGGGCGGATGCCGAAGGACTTGCGCTCGCCGAGGACCAGGGTGCCGCGCTTGGTCCGCACCCAGCGCTCCACGTTGCCCGCGTTGCCGTGCAGGTCGGGGATGCGCCAGTGGGAGGCGGTCTCGACGATCCGGGCGCCGGGGAAGCGGGCGATGATCTGCCGGCCCCGCCAGGACCGCGCGGCGGCGGGTTCGGCGTGGATCTCGGTGATGTCGAGCAGCCTGCGCGCCTGCTCCCCGTCGCGGAACGGCCGCTCGGGGGATTCGCCGGGCGGCGCGGCGGCGGCGATGAGCTCGTCCAGGTCGAACAGGCCCTCGGCCCCGTCTCCCGGCCCTCCGGGACGCTGTCGCATGTCACCAGTGTACGGAGGAGGGCCGGGACCGCGGGGACGAAACCCCGGCGGGGTGTCAGCCGCGCGGCAGGACCATGGACTGCACCTCGGGCAGGTGGCGCCAGTCGGAGGAGACCAGGGTGGCGTGGGCTCCGGCGAGTTGGACCACGCGGGCGCGGGCCTGGTCCGCGGTCGGGTCGGTGGCGCTGATCGCGGGGGCGACGTTCTGCGCGTCGGTCATGCTGAGCAGGTAGTGGCGGGTGTCGTACCAGGAGGTGTCGACGCCGTTCAGGTAGGCGGCGGCGTCGCCGTCGAAGACCACGAACCAGGGGCGGATGTTCGCCTCCGGGTACCCGGTGCGCGGGTCGCCGGCGGCGGCGCCGTGGACGGCGGGGAAGACCCGGGCGTCGCCGATCCGGCCGGCCGCGGCCAGGTCGCGCAGGTGGCGGGCGTACTCGGTGTCGGTGTGCAGGGTGTCGAAGGGGTTGCCCTCCTCCACGGTGCCGGGGATGACGTAGACCAGCGCGCGGCCGGCCAGGCTCGACCGGCCGGGCCAGTTGCCGGCCCGGGCGGCGTCGTCCAGGGTCGGGTAGCTTCCCCCGCCGGGCTTGGCCAGCAGGTCGGCCGGGCGGAAGGCGGCGCTGCCCAGGTGGGCGGCGATCAGCGCGTCGAGCTGGGCGGGGCCCATGCCGCTGTTGGCCGCGAAGCCGCCCTTGAGCTCCAGTTTGACCGTGACCGGGCCCGCGGTGGGGTGCGCGGCCAGCCAGACCCGGACGTCGTCCAGGCAGCTCTCCAGGTTCTTGTTGACGCCGCCGGTGTACAGCTGCGCCGGGGAGGAGGCGTTGACGCAGTTGTTGGAGTTGCCCAGCGGGTTGGAGTGGCTGACCTTCCACTCCTTGGTGACGGTGTCGGTCCAGGCGTCCAGCTCGATCATCGAGGTGCCGGTGTCCAGCGCCTGGGCCAGGAATCCGAAGGCGGCCGGGTCGTAGGTGTTGTGGATGCCCACGGAGCTGGTGGAGGCGAACGGCAGTTCGGCGGGGGTGGCGGCGCCGGCGGCGGCGCCGAGCTGGGTGGTGGCCGTGAGGGCCGCGGTGAGGGCGGCTGCGGCGACGGTGCGGCGGAGGTTCATTCGGTCCCCTGGTCAGTCGGGCGGGCGGCGCGGACGGTCAGGCGTTCGACGGTCAGGCGGTGAGGCGGTCAGCCAGCAGCGTGGGCCCCCCAAATGACTTTCTCGTGACATGACAACGAACTGCCACGGAAGCTGACGCGGCGTCAAGCCCTTGCGCGGAAAAGGGGCGGATGCGTCCTCGGAACGCGGGTAACGGAGTCGGTGAAACCGCACGTCGAGAACAGTCGAGAACAGGGGAGACCACCGTGGCCAGAGGGATCTGGGATTACGAGAGCGCCGAGGGGTACGCCTCGGGCGACGATCTGACGGGATACCGGGTGGAGGCCGCGGACGGCCGGATCGGCAAGGTCGACAAGCACAGCGAGGACGTCGGCTACGCCTACCTCGTGGTGGACACCGGGCCGTGGATCTTCGGGCGCACGGTGCTCGTCCCCGCGGGCACCGTCAACCGGGTCGACCACGACGACAGGTCGGTGTGGCTGGACCGGACCATGGAGGAGATCCGGAACTCGCCCGAGTTCGATCCCGACGCCCACGCCGACGGCTCCGACTACCACCAGGCCCTCGGCGCCTACTACCTGGGAACCGCCTGATCGCCGCGCCGCCCCGTCCGACCGGACGGGGCGGCCGTCCCGGAACCGGGACGGAACGGAACCACCCGACCGAAGGGAGCAGGAGCCCGCCGTGGACGAGCGAGAAGAGCGGCGCACCGGGGCCAAGGACCTGCTGGCGGGTCTGAGCGTCGATCACCAGCGGCCGGAGCAGCCGGTGCTGCTGGACGCGGCCGGCGCGCCCATACAGACCTGGCAGGAGAACCACCCCTACGACCGCAAGATGGGCCGCGGCGAGTACGAGCGGACCAAACGCATCCTGCAGATCGAGCTGCTGAAGCTCCAGCGCTGGGTGAAGGCCACCGGGACGCGGCTGGTCGTCGTCTGCGAGGGCCGGGACGCGGCGGGCAAGGGCGGCGCGATCCGGCGCTTCACCGAGCGTCTCAACCCGCGCGGCGCCCGGATCGTCGCCCTCGACAAGCCGACCGACCGGGAGGCCGGGCAGTGGTACTTCCAGCGGTACGTCGCCGAGTTGCCGACCGCCGGTGAGATCGTCTTCTTCGACCGCTCCTGGTACAACCGGGCCGGGGTCGAGCGGGTGATGGGGTTCTGCTCGCCGGAGGAGTACGAGCGGTTCCTGCGGCAGTGCCCCGCCTTCGAGGACATGCTGGTGGCCGACGGGGTCGTGCTGGTGAAGTTCTGGTTCTCGGTCTCTCGTTCCGAGCAGCGCACCCGCTTCGCGATCCGCCGGATCGACCCGGTGCGCCAGTGGAAGCTCTCCCCCACCGACCTGGCCTCCCTGGACCTGTGGGACGCCTACACGAGCGCCAAGGTCGGCATGTTCCGGGCCACCGACACCCGCTCCGCTCCCTGGACGGTCGTCAAGGGCAACGACAAGCGGCGGGCCCGGGTGGAGGCGATCCGCAGCCTGCTGGACCGGATCGACTACGACAGCAAGGACCGCGACGCGGTGGGGCGGCCCGACCCGCTGATCGTGGGGGCCGCGAACACGCTGCTGGAGGCCGGCGAGGAGGACACCGCCCTGTCGCCCACGCCGTTGGCCGGGCCGCCGCACCGCCCGGGCCGCCACCCCGGGCGGGACTGAGCCCCGCGCCCCGCGCCGCGGTCAGTCCGGGTCCGGGGCCGCGGTAGCTCCCGGACCCGGACCCGGACCGTGGCCGGACCGGGCCCGGGATCGCGCCGAGGTCAGTCCCGGTCCCGGGCCGCGCCGGCCCTGGGCCGCGCGCCCGGGTCGGCGGACTCCGACGGCCCGTGCGGGTCGTGGCGGCCCAGGCGCTCGGCCGCGCGGGTGATGTTGCGGGCCATCCCGCCGAAGACGAAGGCGTGGAAGGGAGACACGCTCCACCAGTAGGCCTGGCCAGCGAGGCCGCGCGGGTGGAAGAGCGCGCGCTGGAGGTAGACCGTGCGCCCCTGCCGGTCCCGGCCGACGCGCAGTTCCAGCCAGGCGAGCCCCGGCAGCAGCATCTCGGCGCGCAGCCGCAGGAGTTCCCCGCGGTCGACGGCCTCCACGCGCCAGAAGTCCACGGCGTCGCCGAGCCGCAGCCGGGTGGCGTCGCGCCGGCCCCGGCGCAGCCCCACGCCCCCCACCAGGCGGTCCAGCCAGCCTCGGACGGCCCAGCCGAGCCCGAAGGAGTACCAGCCGTTCTCGCCGCCGATGCCCTCGATGACCTGCCACAGCTCCTCGGGGCCGGCCTCGGTCCGCCGGGCCCGGCGGTCGATGTACAGGCTGCCGCCCGCCCAGTCGGGGTCGGTGGGCAGCGGGTCGCTGGGCGCGTCGGGCAGGGCCGCGGACGACCAGCGGGTGGCGACCTGCGCCTCCTTGACCTGCTGCAGGGCCAGGCGCAGCGCCTCGTCGAAGTCCAGCGGGGACTCCGCGGTGTCGGGGATGTGGTCGGCGATGTCGTGCTCGGTGCAGACCACCTCGTGGCGCAGCGACTCCGCCAGCGGGCGGGCGATGCTGCGCGGGACGGGCGTCACGAGGCCGATCCAGTGGCTGGACAGCCCCGGTGACAGCATCGGCACGGAGACGATGAGGCGGTGCGGCAGTTCCGCCACCCGGGCGTAGCGCTGCATCATCGCGCGGTAGTCCATCACCTCGGGCCCGCCGATGTCGAAGGTGCGGGAGACGGAGGCCGGCAGCGTCGCGCTGCCCACCAGGTAGCGCAGGACGTCCGCGACCGCGATCGGCTGGATGCGGGTGCGCACCCAGCGCGGCGTCACCATGACCGGGAGGCGCTCGACGAGGTAGCGGAGCATCTCGAAGGACGCCGATCCGGAACCGATGACCGTCGCCGCCCGCAGCACCGCCGTGGGCACGCCCGAGTCGAGGAGGATGCGCCCGACCTCGGCCCGCGAGCGCAGGTGCGGCGACAGGTCGCTCTCGGGCACGTCCCTGGGGGTGAGCCCGCCGAGGTAGACCAGCCGGTCCAGCCGGGCGGCGCGGGCCGCGTCCGCGAAGGTGCGGGCGGCGCGGCGGTCGGTCTCCTCGAAGTCGTCGCCCCCGCGCATGGCGTGCACCAGGTAGTAGGCGACGTTCGCGCCGTCCAGGGCGCGGGCCACGGAGTCCGCGTCCAGGACGTCGCCGCGCACCACCTCCACCTCGTCGATCCAGGGGAAGTCGCGGAGCTTGTCCGGCGTGCGGACCAGGCAGCGCACCTGGTAGCCCGCCGACAGCAGCTCCGGGACGAGCCGGCCGCCGATGTACCCGCTGGCGCCGGTGACCAGGCAGAGCCCGGCGGGTGCGCCGTCCTCGGCCGGCCCGGGCGGGGCGGGGGCGCCGGGCTCTTCGGAGGGGTGTCCGTTGCTGTCGTGGGTCATGAGTCGCCTTCGCGGGTGGGAGCGTGCCGTGGGAACCGGCCCGGGGAGCGGCCGGCTGGAACTCCTCCTCTGCTACCCGCCGCGGGGACGGGCAAGACGGGGCCGGGCGGGTACCGCCCCGATTGGCCGAGGCCCGGCCGGGGCGGGGGCGCTGCGGGGTCCGGGCGGCGTCCCGTGGGCGCTACCCGGCGGGGGGCTGGTGCGACTCCCGGTAGGAGTTCCAGTCCGCGTGCCCGCCGGCGCCCAGGACTTCGCCCGCGGTGGCGAGCTCGCCGTCCGCCGCGGCCCGCAGCTCGCGGCGGGTGGTCCGGGCCACCAGGGCGGGGAAGACCGGGCGCAGCGGCTGGCACCAGCGCAGCCACGGCGGGGCGTAGATCTGCGGGGCGCGCTCGGTGATGCCCCGGGTGAGCCACCGGGCGACCTGCTGCGGGGAGTGGACGCGGCGGGCGGGCCGCGGCTGGTTGCGGCGCAGCGCCGCCAGGACCGGGTTGTCGTCGATGCCGTCGAGCATCTCGGTCCCGGTCCAGTGGAGGTAGGCGACGCCGACCCGGACGCCGTCGGGTTCGACCTCGCCGCGCAGGGCGAGCGCGAACGACTCGGCTCCCGCCTTCGACGCGCAGTAGGCGCTCATCATCGGGGCCGCGCCGAAGGCCGCCGTCGAGGCGATCTGGAGGAAGTAGCCCCGGGTGGAGAGGAGTTGGGGCAGGAAGGCGCGGGCGGTGTTGGCGGACCCGATGAGGTTGACGTCGATGACCCGCTGCCAGAGTTCGGCGCTGGTGCGGCCGAACGCCCCGCTCACGGCGATGCCGGCGTTGGCCACCACCACGCTGGCCGGTCCCAGCTCGGCCTCGACCCGGCGGGCGGCCCCGGCCAGGGCCGCCCGGTCGGTGACGTCGCACTCGACGCAGAGGGTCGGTCCGGGCAGGGTCGCGGCGGTCTCCCGGAGGGTCGCCTCCTCCCGCCCGGCGAGGGCCACCCGCATGCCGGCCGCGGACAGGCTCCGCGCGAGGTGCTCCCCGACGCCGCGGGCGGCCCCCGTGACGACGGCCACCCGCCCGCGCAGCGGGGACGCCCCGCCGCGGAGCCCGTCTCCGCCGGACGCAGTGCGCATCGCTCCTCCTCGCTCGCGGTCGGGGCACCGGACGGCCTCCGTGCGCCCCGCCCCACCCTCGGTCCGGCCGCCGGGCCCCGCAACCGCACCGCCGCCGCCGGGCCCGGCAGGACGGCGACCGACGGGACGACGACCGGCGGGCGGGCGCGGCACCCGGCGCGGTCCGGGGGCGCGGTCCGGGGGTGCGGTCCCTAGAGCGGGACGGTGACGCTCACCCGCTTGCCGCCCCCGGGCAGGGGGAGGACGTCCCCGGTCGCGGCGAGGAGCTGGACCAGTGCCCAGCCGCGCCCGCTCAGGCGGTAGGGGTCCCGCAGGGCGGCCGGGTCGGTCCGCGGTCGGCTGCCGACCGCGTCCTCGACGTCGATCCGCACGCACGTGCCGCCGCCCGGGCGGCCGTCGGTCCCCCCGGCAGCGGCGCCCGCCGGCGCGGTCTCGACGCCGACGGCGAAACCCACCACGCCCCCGGCGTGGCGCAGAGCGTTGGTGACGAGTTCGGAGGCCACCAGCAGCGCGTTCCGCCGCCCGGCGGGGGAGACGGCTCCCTCGGCGCCCAGCACGTCCGACACCGCCCGCCGCGCCTGCGCCGGCGTGCGCACCGGTGTCCGGGCGCACGCCGGCAGCCGGTCCCCGTCCCCGCCCGCACCACGGGTGGCGTGCGGGGAACGCCGGAGGCCGGGCAGGGCGTCCCCGGCGGCCGTGGGGGGAAGGTGGACGGTGAAGCGGCGGTGCGGCATGGCGTGGCCCCTGTTCGATCGGCTCTCGGCATCGGCGGTGGACCGTGTACACGGAACGTTCACCGATCCTTATGCCCCCGTCCCCGCCCGCCATCCCTCCTCGTTGTTCCCACGCGTTCCCGCAGCCCCTCCCCCGCCCCGCCGGGCGCTCCCGTCCCGCTGCGGTCCGGCCGGCCCGGCGGCGCCCGACGGAGGCCCGGGGGCGGCGCCGGCCCGGGGCTCGCGCGCCTCGTGGGCGGTGCCGGGCGGGGTCAGCCGTGCGCGGTGTCGATGACGCAGAAGCGGTTGCCGTCCGGGTCGGCGAGCACGACGAAGTCCGGGTCCGGCGGGTAGCTGTCCCAGTCGACCCGCTCAGCACCCAGCGCCATCAGCCGTTCCACCTCGGCGGCCTGTTCGGCGGCGTCGTCCGCGTAGAGGTCGAGGTGGATCCGCGGGTGTTCCTGGACCGGGCTGGCGCTGCGGTCCAGCGCCAGTTGCACCCCGCCCTCGCGCGGGGGCAGCAGCACCGCCCAGTCCTCGTCGAACTCCCCGCGCGGGACGTACCCGAGCGCCGCCGTCCAGAACGCCACCGCCCGCGGCACGTCCGCCACGCCCAGTACCACCGAACCCATCGTCAACATCCTTCCAGTGTGCCGGAATCCGGGCCGGAGCGGGACGGCGCCCGACGGAGCGGGACGGGCGCGGGGCCCCGTGCGCCGACGGGCGCGGGGCCTCCGCACCGCGGGCGGAGGCCCGTCCTGCGCGGTTGGGGATGCAGGAGGCCGTTCGTGCTCGTAGTGTCGAGAGAGGGGGCGCCACCCGACCGGATGGTGAAATCCAGACGAGGAGGCACATCTGATGCTTACTCAGTTCCGGACCGAAACGGCCCCGACGTCACGCAGCGCGACGTCGACCGAGGCCGCCGCGTTGGCGAGCCTGATGGTGGAGGACGAGGCCGTCGTGTCCGACGCGCCCACGTACTCGCCCGAGGCGCTGGGAGGCGGACTCCTGGTGCTGGGGCTGCTGCTGTCGCCGAAGCCCCCGAAGGAGAAGCCGACCCGGTAGTCGGGGAGGTCTGATCACCGGGCCGGCCCGCCTGCACGGGCCGGCCCGGCGCGCGCCCGCCGCGTACCCGCTACGTGGCCGCCGCGCACCACCGCCGCGTACCAGGAGGGACTTCGCAGATGCCGTTCGCCGAGACACCACTGCGCGACGAGTACGCCGCCGCCGTCGAACAGCTGGCGCGCCGGACCCTCGACGCCCTCCGGGACGGCGCTCCCGTGGCCGCGCTCCCGGAGCCGCCCGGCCCGGAGGAGACCGGCTCGGAGGAGACCGCCTCCCGCCCGCTGCTGGCCGCGGTCCGGGTCCTCGGGGCCGACCTGTTCGCCCCGCGGCTGCTGGCCGGGGCCGAGCCCGACGGGCCCACCGCCGCGCTGCTGGCCCGGGCGCTGCGAACGTTCCCGGCCCCGGCCGCCCCGTCCCCGGAGGCGGCCCGGGTGGTCGAGTGGCAGGACTGGGCCGTCGGACGGTTCCTCGCCCGCACCCCGTACGGGGAGGCCGCGCCGGTGCCGCCCGTGCTGCCCGGACCGGAGGAGGCCGGCTGGCAGGCCTGGTCGGTGCGGATGTCCCAGCTGTCCGGGCTGGCGCTGCCCGGGCTCGACGGGCCGGTGCACGCGCAGGCCCGCGCGCACTCCCTGGACCTCGCCCGCGGCACCGTCCGCTCCCTGCTGCGCCACGACCTCACCACCGCCGCCCGGCTCGTCCGCTGGCTCTCCTGGACCGGCGCCGAGGGCCTGCCGCCGCGCCTGGAGGTCGAGCCCGTCCTGGACCGGATCCGGCTGGCCGGCGACGGCAGCGCCCGCACCGGGCTGGGCCTCGCCGTCGCCCGCCGGCTGCTCGACGGCCCCGCCGACGGGAGGCGGGCGGCATGACCGACACCCGCGTCCTCGCCACCGCGCAGCGGCTCGGCTCCCGCGCGCTGTCCTGGCTGCACTCCGCGCACCGGGACGGGCTCGGGCGGATTCCGGACAGCACCCTGATCGACTTCGCCGATCCCGACAACGCCTACAAGCCGCTCGGGGAGGTCGCCCTCGCCGCCTCCCTCGTCCTGCGCGACGGCGTCAGCGCGCCCGCCGACGCCCGCGCCGCGCGCGACCTGCTCGACGGCTGCTGGGCGCAGCTGCGCGGGGGCGACCTGCTGTACGAGCGCCAGCTGCACCACTTCACCATGACCGACCCGCTGGAGACCTACGGCCACTTCGCCCGGGCCGGCTACCGGCACCCGGCGCTGGAGGAGCTGCTCGACTCGCTCAGCCGGCTGCGGGCCGCGCACGCCGAGGAGATCCGGGCCAACCGGCGCCTGGGCGTCGCCAACGCCCGGCGGGTCGTCGGGCTCGGCCACCGGCCGGACTGGGAGGCGCTCGCCCTGGGCACCTGGCTCGGCGCCAGGCCGGAGCCCTGGGCCGTGAACTGGATGACCGGGTACGACATCACCCACACCGTCTTCCACCTCACCGACTGGGGCGCCCGCCCGGAGGGCCTCCCCCGGGCGATGCACGACTACGTCCGGGACTGGCTGCCCGTCTGGCTCGACGTCTGGGTGGAGGTCGGGCAGTGGGACCTCGTCGCGGAGCTGCTGGTGGTCGACGCCTGCATCGGCGAGCCGGCCACCGGGCGGCAGGGCTGGGACGCGCTGGCCGCCGCCCAGCACGAGGACGGGCTGCTGCCCCGCGACACCGACCCGGTGGACGAGGACCGGGAGCGGGCGTTCCTGGACCACCAGCACACCGCCGTCGTCGCGGTGGTGGCGGGCGACGTCACGCTGGCCCGGGCGCTGCGGGCGACGGCGGCCGCGTGAGCGGGGTGGACGCCGCGGTCGCGGCGGCGGTGCGGGCCGCCGCGTCGTCGTCCGCGACCGCCGTCACGGTGGCCGTGGTGCGCGGCGATCGGGAGGAGGTGCGGTGCTCCGGGCGGACCGGGCGGGGGCGGGCGGGCCCGTGCACCCCGGACACCGTCTTCGAACTCGGCTCCGTCAGCAAGACGTTCACCGCGCTGCTGCTCGCCGCGATGGCCGCGCGCGGGGAGCTCGCCCTGGACGAGGCGGTGGACCGCCTGCTGCCCGCCCACTGGCCCGCGGTGGCGGTCCGCTCCCGCGCGCCGGTCCGGCTGCTGCACCTGGCCACCCACACCGCGGGCCTGCCCCGGCTGCCCCCGGGGCTGCTCGCGGCGGCCCTGCCCGCGTGGCGCAGCAACCCGTACGCGGCCTTCGGCGAGCAGGAGCTGCGGGCGGCGCTGGCCAGGACCACCGTGCGCGTCGGCCCCGGCAGCCGGTACCGGTACTCCAACTACGGGGTCGGGCTGCTCGGCCGGGCGCTGGCGGAGCGTGCCGGGCTGCCGTACGGCGAACTGCTCGCCGACCGGGTCCTGTCGCCGCTGGGTCTGGGCGCCACGACGTGCGATCCGGACGCGGCCGGACGCGCGGTCGGGTACCGGCGCGGGCACCCGCTGCCGCCCTGGCGGATCCCGGGCCTGCCGGGGGCGGGCGCGGTCCGGGCGAGCGGCGCCGACCTGCTGCGCTACCTGCGGGCCCACCTCGACGCCCGCCCGGATGCCCGCCCTGCCGCCCGCCCCGCCGCGCTGGCGTCGGCCCTGGCGGACGTCCAGCGGCCGCGGCTGCGGCTGCCGGCCTCCGGCGACGAGCTGTGCCTGGTGTGGAACCGCCGCCGCTCCGGCGGGCGGGAGCTGTACTTCCACTCCGGCGGCACCCGGGGTTTCACGGCCTTCGTCGGCTTCTCCCCGCAGGGGCGGGTCGCGGTGGCGGCGCTGGTCAACGCCGGGCCGACCCTGAACGGGCGGTTCGTCCAGGCGGGCTACGAGGTGCTGCGGGCCGCCTCGTAGCCCGCCCGGACGGTGCTTACGCGGACGGTGCCCGCCCGGGCCGTGCCCGGCGGGATCGGTCGGCCCGGGCGGTTCCGCGCGGGCCGGGGCGAGCCCGCGGTGCGGGCGGGCGGCGTACCGGCGGGGGACCGCCCGTGGCCCGGTCCTCACCGGCGGTCCGGCGCCGGTGCGGCGAAGCGGTTGGGCCCGAGGACGGCGAGCAGGCGGAGCTTCTCCTCGCTCTCGCTGCGGGGTGCGGCGGTGAGCACGAGCAGCACCTGGGACTGGTCCTCGGTGAACAGGGCCTGGCAGTCGACCTCGATCGGTCCGACTTCGGGGTGGACGAGCGTCTTGTGGTCCTCGAAGCGCCGGGCGACCTCGTGGCGCGCCCACAGGCCGGCGAACTCCTCGCTGGCCCGGCTCAGGGCCCGGACCAGCTCGCCCGCGGTGGATCGCGGGCCGCGGACGCCGTAGGCGGCGCGCAGGCTGGCGACCTGGGCGCGGCTCTGCCGGTCCCGGTCCTGCTCGGGGTAGAGGAGCCGGGCGGAGGGGTCGGTGAACCAGCGGTAGATGGCGCTGCGGGCCGGGCCGGTCAGGTGCGAGGCGTCGCCGAACAGGGCCGCGGCCGGGCCGTTCTGCACCAGTGTCTCGCCCAGGTCGCTGAGGACCAGCGCCGGCGTGTCGGCGAGGCGGTCGAGCACCCGCAGCAGCGCGGGGGCGACGTGGGGCGAGGCCGCCAGGGCGGCCGGGGCGTTGTGCCCGGCGATCCGGTACAGGTAGTCGCGTTCGTCCCTGGTCAGCCGCAGGGCGCGGGCCAGCGCGGACAGGATGTGGGCGCTGGGCTGGGGGGCGCGCCGCTGCTCCAGCCTGGTGTAGTAGTCGGTCGACATCACGGCGAGCGAGGCGACCTCCTCCCGGCGCAGTCCGGGGGCCCGGCGGCGGGCGCCCAGGGGCAGGCCGACGTCCTCCGGTCGCAGTGCCTCGCGGCGGCGGCGCAGGAAGTCGGCGAGTGCGGGGCGGTCCATGGATCCGATTGTCGTCCCGCCGCCGCCGCTCAGCCAGGGACCGGTGGTCCCCCGATGAGGCGTCCCTGCCACCGGCCCCGGCGGCGGACGATAGTCGGAGGCATGAACATCTCCGGAAACACCGTCTTCATCCCGGGCTCCACCAGCGGCATCGGGCTGTCGCTCGCACTGGCGCTGCGCGACCGGGGCAACACCGTCGTCGTGGGCGGCCGGCGCGCCGAGCTGCTGGAGCGGATCGCGGCCGAGCACCCCGGTGTCGACACCGTGCTGGTGGACGCCGCCGACCCGGCGAGCATCGACGCCGCGGCGAAGGAGGTCCTCGCCCGCCACCCCGACCTGAACGTCCTGGTGCCGATGGCCGGGGTGATGAGCGCCGAGGACTGGCACAGCCCGGCGTCGTTCCTGGCCACCGCCGAGTCCACGGTCACCACGAACCTGCTCGGCACGATCCGGCTGATCGCGGCGTTCGTCGAACACCTCCAGCGGCAGCCGGACGCCACGATCATGACCGTCTCGTCCGGTCTGGCGTTCGCTCCCCTGAAGGCCACCCCGACGTACAACGCGACGAAGGCCGCCGTCCACATGCTCAGCGAGTCCGTCCGGCTGCAGCTCGCCGACACCTCCGTCAAGGTCGTGGAGCTGGTGCCCCCGGCCGTCCGCACCGCCCTCATGCCCGGGCACGAGGAGAACGAGGCAGCCATGCCGCTGGAGGAGTTCACCGCGGAGGTGATCGGGCTGATCGAGGCCCGGCCCGACGCGAAGGAGATCCAGGTGGAGCGCGTGAAGTTCCTGCGCTACGGGGAGGCCCGCGGCGACTACGACCGGGTCGTCGCCGCGCTCAACCCCGCCGGGGACCGGGTGGACGGAGGGGAGTAGCCCGGGCGGCCGGGGCGGTGCCGGGGCGCGGGAGGGGCCGCTCGGGGGGTGAATCGTCCGCCCGGAGCGACTGGGCGGCCCGTTCCGGGGATAGACGAAGAGAGCCTCCTGCGCCGTCGGCGTGCGGCGCCCGCGCGGCGCCCCGCCCGGGTGTGCGCAGCGTTATCCGACGGGAAAGCGAGCTCGATGTCCTCCGTATCGCTGTCGGCATCCACGGGGAGCACGGCCGCCCCGTCCGAGCGGGGCGGCGGCTCCGGCGCGGTTCCTCCGCTGGGCGGGCGGGGGCGTTCCCCCGGCGGGCCGGGGCTGCCGGTCGCGGCCCGGGCCGCGCCGCTGGTGCGGGGCGCGGACGGCGTGGACGGTGACGTGTCGGCCGCGGTCGGCCGGGTGCTCGACGAGTGGCTGGCGGGCCGGGTGGCGCGGGCGGGGACCCTGGACGGGACGTTCGCGGCCGACCTCGCCCACCGGGTGGCGGACTTCACCGGGCGCGGGGGCAAGCGGGTGCGGGCGCGGCTGCTGTGGTGGGCGGCGCGCGCGTGCGGGGGGCCGGACGTGCCGGTCGGGGCCGCGCTGGCCACGGGGGCCGCGCTGGAGCTGCTGCAGACCTGCGCGCTCGTCCAGGACGACGTGATGGACGGTTCGGCGACGCGCCGCGGCCGTCGGGCCCTGCACGTGGACGTGGCCGCCCAGTACGCGCCGGGAGCGGGCGGGCGGGGGGCCGCGGACCTCGGTGCGGCGGCGGGCGTGCTGGCCGGGGACCTGGCGCTGGTCTGGGCCGACGACCTGGCCGCCGCCGCGCGGTCGGAGCTGCGGGAGTCCCGGCGGCAGCAGATGCGGGAGGTCTGGTCGGACCTGCGGATGGAGATGGTGGCCGGCCAGTACCTCGACGTGCACGGCCAGGTGACCGGGTCGCGCTCGCCGGCCCGGGCGATCCGGGTCGCGGAGCTCAAGAGCGCGATGTACTCGGTGGAGCGGCCGGTCCACCTGGGGGCCGTGCTGGCCGGGGCGCGGCCGGAGCAGGTGGAGGCGCTGCGCCGTGCGGGCCGCTGCGCGGGCGTCGCCTTCCAGTTCAAGGACGACCTGGACGGGGTGTTCGGGGACCCGGCGCGGACCGGCAAGCCCTGCGGCGACGACGTCCGGGCCGGCAAGCCCACCTACCTGTTCGCGGTGGCGCGGGCCCGGGCGGTCGCCCGGCGCGACCGCGCCTCCGCCGAGGTGCTGGGCCGGTGCCTGGGCGACCCGGAGCTGGACGGGGCCGGGTTGGACCGGGTCCGGGAGGCGCTGGTGGCCACCGGGGCGCGGGCCGCCGTCGAGTCCCGCATCGAGCGGCTCTCCGCGCGCAGCACGGAGTACCTGGAGCGGGCCCGTCCGCTGGCCCCCGGTGCCGAGCGGCTGGCCGCCCTGCTGCGGGCGACCGCCGGGCTGCCGCCCGTCGGCGCGGGCGGCGCGGAGGGCACGGGCGGCGCGGGGGGTGCGCGGTGAGCCGCGCCGTGCCGTCGGCCGATCACGTCGTCGTGGTCGGGGCGGGCCTGGCCGGGCTGTCCGCCGCCTGCCACCTGGTCGGCGCGGGGCGGCGGGTGACCGTCGTCGAACGGGACGGGGAGCCCGGCGGGCGGGCCGGGCGGATCCGGCGCGGCGGGTACCTGTTCGACACCGGGCCGACCGTGCTGACCATGCCCGAGCTCGCCGACGAGGCGTTCGCGGCGGTGGGCACCTCGCTGCGCGCGCACGTCGACCTGCTGCCGCTGCACCCCGCCTACCGGGCCCGGTTCGCGGACGGCAGCGCGCTGGACGTGCACACCGACGCGCAGGCGATGGAGGCCGAGGTGGAGCGGTTCGCCGGCGCGCGGGAGGCGGCGGGCTACCGGGAGCTGCGCCACTGGCTCACCCGACTCTACCGGGCGCAGATGCGGCGCTTCATCGACACTAACTTCGACTCGCCGTGGCAGCTGCTCAACCCCGACCTGGCGCGGCTGGCCGCCCTGGGCGGGTTCGGCCGACTCGCCCCGCGGATCGGGCGCCACCTGCGCGACGAGCGGCTGCGACGGGTCTTCTCGTTCCAGTCCCTGTACGCGGGGGTGGCACCGGCCCGGGCGCTGGCCGCCTACGCGGTGATCGCCTACATGGACACCGTGGCCGGGGTGTGGTTCCCGCGCGGCGGCATGCACGCGCTGCCCCGGGCGATGGCCGACGCCGCCGCCGCGGCGGGCGCCGGGTTCCGGTACGGGAGCACCGTCACCGGGCTGGAGCGCCGGGGCGACCGGGTCACGGCCGTGGTCACGGACCGCGGGCGGATCGCCTGCGACGCGGTCGTGCTGACCCCCGACCTGCCGGTGGCGTACCGGCTGCTGGGGCGGGCTCCGCGGCGGGCGCTGCCGCTGCGGTTCTCGCCCTCGGCGGTCGTGCTGCACCTGGGCACCGACCGGACCTGGCCCGAGCTGGCCCACCACACCCTGTCCTTCGGCCACGCCTGGGAGCGGACCTTCGACGAACTGACCCGCACCGGCAGCCTGATGACGGACCCCTCGCTGCTGATCACCCGGCCGACCGGCACCGATCCGTCGCTGGCCCCGGCCGGGCGGCACACCCACTACGTGCTGGCGCCGGTGCCCAACACCGCCGTCGGCCCGGGCGCGGCGGCCTGGGGCGACCTCGCGCCGGGCTACCGCGAACACCTGCTCGACACCCTGGAGCGGCGCGGGCTGACCGGGCTCGGCGCGTCCGTCGAGGAGGAGTGCCTGGTGACCCCGGCCGACTGGACCGCCCGGGGGCACGCGGCGGGCACCCCGTTCTCGGCGGCCCACACCTTCGCGCAGACCGGCCCGTTCCGGCCGCGCAACCTGGTGCGGGGCCTGGAGAACGTGGTGCTCGCCGGCTGCGGCACCACGCCCGGGGTCGGCGTGCCGACCGTCCTGATCAGCGGGAAGCTCGCCGCCGCCCGGATCACCGGCCCGGCCCGCCCCGGCCCGGCGCGCCGCCGCCCGCCCTCGGCGTCCGCCGCGCCGCCCGGCCCCGAGGCGGCGCCGGTCCCGTCCTCGACCCCGATCTCGTCCCCGACGGCAGGAGCACCGCATGACGGCCCGTGAACTGGACGCGGCGGGGATCACGGCCCCCGCCCTGCGGGCGGCGTACACCGTCTGCCGGGAGCTCAACGCCCGGCACGGCCGCACCTACTTCCTGGCCACCCGGCTGCTGCCGCCGGAGCGCCGGTGCGCGGTCCACGCGCTGTACGGCTTCGCCCGCTGGGCCGACGACATCGTCGACGGGCTGGACCGGCGCGAGACGCCCGCCGAGCGCGACCGGCTGCTGGGCGCGCTGGAGCGGGACCTGGCCGGGGGCCTGCGGCGCGGCGACGCGGCGGAGCCGGTGGTGCGGGCGGTCGCGGACACCGCCGAGCGGTACGGGATCGACCCGGCGCTGTTCACGGACTTCATGGCCTCGATGCGCGCCGACCTCACCGTCACGGACTACCCCACCTACCGGGACCTGTACGGCTACATGCACGGCTCGGCGGCGGTGATCGGCCTGCAGATGCTGCCCGTCCTCGGCACGGTGACGGGCCGCGCCGAGGCCGAGCCGCACGCGGCGGCGCTGGGGGTGGCGTTCCAGCTGACCAACTTCCTGCGCGACGTGGGCGAGGACCTGGACCGCGGCCGGGTGTACCTGCCGGCCGACCTGCTGGCGGCCCACGGGGTGGACCGGCCGCTGCTGGAGTGGAGCCGCCGCACCGGCCGGGACGACGCCCGCATCCGGGCCGCGCTGACGGCGGGCGCCGCGCTCGCCCGCGGGGTCTACCGGGACGCCGAGCCGGGCATCGCGATGCTGGAGCCCCGGGTGCGGCCCTGCATCCGGACGGCCTTCCTGCTCTACGGCGGCATCCTGGACGCGATCGCCGAGGACGGCTACGCCGTGCTGCACCGGCGTTCGGTGGTGCCGCTGCGCCGGCGGGCCGCCGTCGCCGCGTCGGGGCTGACCCGCATCCTGGCCGCCCGGGTGCGGGCTCCGGGGCGCTCCGGCCCGCCGCCGGGCCCGGCGGGCCGCCGTCCGGCGGGCCGGGGGCGGGCCCGGTGAGCGCCCCGTCCCGCTGGACGCCCCCGCTGCGGCTGCGCCGGGGCCCGGGCTGGGCGCGGCAGGAGCCGTCGTGGCGGGCGGCGCGGCCCGCGCTGATCGCCGCCGCGCTCGAACGGGCGGCGGCCCGGCCCGCCGGGAACTGGTTCGTCGTCGGCCGCGCCGGGGTCGCCGGCGACGGTCGGCCGTGCGGGCGGCTGGTCGGCGGCACGGAAGTGGTGCTGTGGCGGGACGCCGCGGGGGCGCTGCGGGCCGGGCCGGGGAGTTGCCCGCACCTGGGCGCGCCGCTGAAGGACAGCCGGGTGGTGTGCGGCACGCTGGTGTGCCACTGGCACGGCCTGGCCCTGAACGGCGGCCCGGTGGCGGGCTGGGAGCCCTACCCGGTGCACGAGGACGGGGTGCTGGCGTGGGTGCGGCTGGACGCCGTGGGCGGCGGGGAGCCGACCGGGCGGCCGGTGGCGGTGGCCCGGCCGGAGGCGCGGGGGGCGGTCACGGCGGTCTACACGGGGCTGGGCCGGTGCGAGCCCGCGGACGTGGTGGCCAACCGCCTGGACCCGTGGCACGGCTCCTGGTTCCACCCGTACTCGTTCGTGGACCTCGCGGTGGTGGAGACGCCGGAGGGCACCGGGGAGGACCGGTTCGTGGTCGACGTGTCCTTCCGGGTGGCCGGGCGGCTGGTGGTGCCGGTGCGGGCGGTCTTCACCGCGCCCGGGCCGCGCACCGTCGTCATGCGGATCGTCGAGGGCGAGGGGGAGGGCTCGGTGGTGGAGACCCACGCCACCCCGCTGACCGCCCCCTCCTCCCCCGCGCCGCGCACCGCGGTGGTGGAGGCCGTCATCGCCGCCTCGGGGCGGCGCGGCTTCGCCGCGGCCCGGGCGCTGGCCCCGGCGCTGCGCCCGCTGATGCGCCGGGCGTCGGCCCGGCTGTGGCGCGACGACCTGGCCTACGCGGAGCGCCGCTGGGCGCTGCGCAGCACCGGCCGCTTCCCCGGCTGACGGGGGCGGGCGGCCGACCCGGGCGGGCGGCCGACGGGGCGGCGGCCCGCCCGGGGGTCAGCGGGCCGCCCGGGGGTCAGCGGGCCGCCCGGCGGGCCAGGGCGCGGAGCAGGCGGGAGCGGCCGGCCCGGGGCACCGACCACAGGGTCTGGCCGGCCACGCCCCAGCGGGCGAGCAGGGCGTTGGCGGCCTGGAAGCCGGTGGTGGCGGCGCGTTCCATCAGGGCGACGGGCAGGTCGGTGCGGACCAGGTCGCCGGCCAGGACGACGGCGGGGTGCGGGGTGGTGACGCCGGGGCGGCGCGGCCACCCGCCGACCGGGAACACCGGGCAGTCCCGGCGCCATTCGTGGCGGACGTCCACCGTGCGGGCGTCCCGGGTCTCCGGGTAGACCTCGTGCAGCCGGGCCGCCATCCGCTCCTGGACCTCCTTGGGTTCGGCGTCCTCGGGCACGGCGTAGGCGTGCAGCTCGACGACCGATCCGCCGGTGCGGGCGGACCAGCGGGCCGCCTCGCCCTCCCAGTGGTTCAGCACGCTGACGTTGTCCAGTCCGTCGTAGCCGCTGGTGCCGAGGAAGCCGGGCCGGTCGGCGGCGACCGGGCGGTCCAGCCAGAGCCGGGAGACCAGGAAGGGCGGCGCGGTGCGCAGCGCGGCGACGTCGGCGCGCCAGGCCGGGTCGCCCAGCTGCTCGGAGGCCGCGACCAGGCGGCGCAGGCCGGCGACGTCCAGGGCGAGGACCACGGCCTGGTGGCGTTCGGCCCCCCGGTCCGGGGAGAGCACTTCGAGGTCGCCGCCGGGCAGCGGCCGGACGGCCTCGACGGCGGACCCGGTGCGCAGGTCGACGCCGTGGGCGCCCAGGTAGGCGGCCAGCGGCTCCCACAGGGCCTGCGGGTAGGGCTCGGTGGGGACGTCGAACAGCAGCCCTTCGGCGGAGCCGAGGAAGTAGATGTGGAACATCAGCAGCAGTTCGGCGGCGGACAGCTCGCGCGGGTCGGTGAAGAAGCTGCGGGAGAACACCTCGAAGGCCAGGTGGTGGGCGGCTTCGGGGAAGTTGATCCGGCGCAGGAAGTCGTGCGCGCTGGTGGCGTCGTGGCGCTCGAAGACCTCCGGGAGGCGGACGTCCAGCAGCGGCAGGGCGGCCCGGGCGTCCAGGGCGGCGAGGTCGCGCAGGCCGAAGGTGGGGCTGCGGGCGACGAAGCCGGCGGCGCTGAGCGGCGGGGTGCGCGGCACCCGGGCGAAGCTGTCGGTCGTTCCGGAGCGGTGGCGCAGCGGGTAGTCGGGCAGGCCGGTCAGCCGGGCGAGGCCGGGGTCGGTGCGCCGCAGCAGACCGCGCAGGTTGTAGTACTGGCGGAAGAAGGCGTGGAAGCCGCGGCTCATGGTCGCGGTCGAGCCGTCGGCGAGCCGGGTGGTCCACCCGGCGACCCGGCCGCCCAGCACGGGCTCCCGTTCGTGCAGCACCACCTCGATGCCGCGTTCGGCGAGCGCGGTCGCGGCGGCCAGCCCGGCGATCCCGCCGCCCACGACGGCCACCCGGGGCGGCCGGGACCCGGGGAAGCGGGCGTGGCCCGGGGCGGCCCGCACCACCTCGGCCCGGCGGTCCCGGCCGCGCCGGGCGGCGGGCGGGCGGTGCTCGGCGTGCCGGTCGTGCCGGTCGTGGTGGTGCGGGTGCTGGTCGTGCGGGTGCGCTGTCAACGGTCGTCCTCACGGGGGTCCGGGGCGGGTTCGGGGCGGGTGCCGGGCGGAGTCCGGCGCGGCAGCAGGGGCAGTTCGGCGGCCGAGCGCAGCATGGGGCCGACGGGGCAGCGCAGGCCGATGCGCAGCTCCTCGACGGGCGTGCTGCCGCCGTCCAGGAAGCGCAGCACCTGCTCGGCGGGGGTGCGGCGGAACAGGTCGGTGAAGAACCGGGGCCCGTCGACGCGGCCGGTGTCCAGGGCGCGCAGCAGGACGGCGTCCATGGCCAGGGCCCGCCGTCCGTGGGGGACGGGCGCCGGCGCGGGGCGGCCCGGCGGCGCCGGACGGCCGAGGGCGGCGGCGATGGCGCGGCTCTGCCGCTGGACGGCGGCGAAGGCGTACCCCGTGGCGGGGCGGGTGGCGCCGCCAGCCGTGCCGATCCGCACGTGCGCGGGGCCGACCCGGCGGGGGAAGCGGCCGTCGGTCATCGGGATGACGCCCTGTTCGACCTCCTCGACCGTGAACTCGTCCAGGCCGAGGACCTGCCGGGCGTAGCCGTGCAGGGCGCGTTCGTACTCGGGGACGGTCAGCGGGTGCCGGGAGAACTCGGTGTACTCCACCAGGGCGCGGTCGGGGGCCAGCGGCAGCACGTAGCCGAAGGCGAGGCCGTGGGCGGGCTGCGGGACGCGGAAGTCCATCAGGTGCGCCGTGCCGGGGTCGAAGCTCGGGCGGGCGGTGCGCACGAACCAGCCGCGGAAGTGCTGGAGCAGGGTGGTGCGGGCCGGGGGGAGCCGGGTGGGCGGCCGGGAGTCGAAGACGTACCCGGCGTCGAGGGTGAGCGGCCGGCCCGCGGCGTCCTCGGCGCGCACCCGGGCGCCGGGGCGCCCGTCCGGCCGGGTCCGCACCTGGTGCACCGTGGCCCGCAGGACCCTGGCCCGGGGGTGGGCGGCCAGGCGGGCGTGCACCAGCTCCTCGAAGGCGGTGGAGCGCAGCATCCGGTAGCGCAGCGGGGCGGGCGCCGCCTCGACGGTGCTCCCGTCCGGACCGGTGATCCGCAGCCGGGACCACTGCGCGAGGACGGCCTCGTCGTACTCCCCCGGGCCGTCGTCCCAGAAGCACCAGGTCCGCGGCGCCGGGCGCAGCGGGCCCTCCGGCGCCTCGATGACGGTCACGTCGAACCGCGGGCCGTCGGGGCGGCCCGCCAGGTCCTCTCTGACCAGCCAGTGGGCCAGGCTGAGTCCGGCGGCTCCGCCGCCGATGACGACCAGCCGGAGCGGCTCGGCCTCCGCGGCTCTTCTCAACTCGCCCCTGCCTTCCGGGTCTGGGCGGGACCGCGGGCCGTCCGCGCGGTCCCGGACGGTCCCGGGCGGTCCCGCGCGCCGACCGGCGGCGGTCCCGGACGGCGCGTCGCGGGCGGGCCGTGCCCAACCTTGGCACCCGCGCCGGGAGTCGGCCGCGTCATCCGCCGGTACACGCCGACGGGTCGGCCGTCCGGCGGACCCGTCGGCGGCCGGGCGGGCCTCGGCGCGGTGCCCCGCTCCCCGGTCACCGCCGGCGGTCACGGCCGGCGGTCACGGCGGCGCGCGCGGTGGACGACCCCCTGGACGGCCCCCTGGGGGACGGCCTTGCCGAGCGAGCGCAGGGCCAGCAGCAGGACGCCGAGGTCGTCGAACAGGATCGGGTCGGGCAGCAGGTCCACCGGGGAGATCAGGTAGACGATCGCTCCCCAGAACAGCACCTTCTTCGACATCGGGATGCCGGTGTCGGCCAACAGCCGCTTGGTGCGCACCAGTTTGACCACCAGCACGACCGCCGCGACCACCGTCGCCGCCACCAGCGCCGCGCCGGCGACCCACAGCAGCGTGCTCGTCCCCTCGTCCATCCGTCCACCTCTTCCAGCGTTCCTGCCCGTCCGGTCGGAACACGTCTGCCCCGCTTCGGGCCGAGCGCTCCTCCCCGCCGGGCACGGGTTGCGGAGGCGTCAGGTGGTCGACGGGACGTCAGGACGGAGTCGGGACGGCGTCCGGCCGGCCGCCGACAGGCCGCGCAGGGCGGCCGAGGTGGCTCCGTCCGCGGCCGTGTAGGCGATGACCACTTCGTGGGGGTCGCCCGTTGTGCGGAAGGTGTCCCAGGACAGGCGCAGCTGGACTCCGGACGGGCCGTTGATCCGGGTGCTGCCGCGGGTGAGGTCGACGACGACCTGCTCCGACCACAGCCGCCGGAAGCAGTCGTCGGCGTCGCCGAGTTCGCGGATCTGCCGCGCCAGGGCCCGGTCCCGGGGCCGGGCTCCCCACTCGGTCCGCAGGTAGGCGACCGTTTCGCGCGCCTTCAACTCCCAGTCGGCGTACACCGTGCGCGCCCGCGGGTGGGTGAAGACCAGCCAGCCGATGGTGCGGCGGCCCGGGGGGACCAGCGCGAAGTCGGTGAAGACCGCGGCGGCCAGGCGGTTCCACGCCAGCACGGCGCCGTCCCGGCCGACCACGTACGCGGGGGCGTCGGTGAGGGAGTCGAGCAGGTGCTGGACGCTGTCGCGCACGCCCGCGCCCGCGGGCTCCTCGGGCGGGTGCGGGGACGGCCGGGCGAGGCTGTGGAGGTAGCCGCGCTCGCCCGGCGTCAGGCGCAGGGCGTCGGCGACGGCGTGCAGGACCGCGTCCGAGACCCGCCACGCCTGGCCGCGCTCCAGCCGGATGTACTGGTCCACGCTCACGTGCGCCAGCAGCGCGACCTCCTCCCGGCGCAGGCCGCTGACCCGGCGGTGGCCGTCGTCGGGGAGCCCGACGTCCTGGAGCCGCAGCCGGGCGCGCCGGGAGCGGAGGAAGTCCCGGATGGCGTTGGTGGTTTCCACGCCCGCATTCTGCGAGGCGATCGCGGTCCGCGACAGACCGCAACCGGCCACTGTGCGCCCGGCGGCATCCGGCCGGGCCGGCCGCCAGGGCAAGGCTTGCCCTCCCCGGCCCGGGTGCCGCGCGGTGATGCTGGCCCTCCGGACGCGTCGCCCGTCATCACCGTCGAGGGAGTCCTCCGTGCCGATCACCGCTGTCAGGAGGCGTGGCGTCCTGCCCGCCGCGCTGCTCCTCTGTGCCGGGCTCACCGCGGCGGGGGTGGTCGGCGCGGAGCGGGCGCACGCCGACCCCGCCCCGCCGCCGCCCACCACGAGCTGCAATCCCGCCACCGACTCGTCCTACTACGGCGTCACCGCCGTGGTCACCCCGGTGGTGACCGACTTCCTCGCGGTGAACGTCAGCGACGGCACCACCGGCCAGCGCACCGAGACACTCAGCCAGGTCAGCACGGTGAGCACCACGGTCGACAACAGCGTCGAGATCTCCGCCTCGGCCGGCCCGGTGTTCGTGAAGGTCGGGGTGAAGGTCGGCTTCTCGGTGTCCGGCACGACGTCGTCGACCAGCACCGGCACGGTCAGCACCACCTGGAACTTCGCCAAGGCCGGCTACTACGGCCTCTACCGCGGCACCCGCCGGGTGGACGGCACGTACGCGAAGTACGTCTGCGCCCGGACCGGGCCCGCCACCGGGGTCTGGATCAACGCGCAGCGGGGCGGCTACGGCACCTACACCACGTACGAGACCCCCGAGATCGGCACCGTCACCCGCAACTGCGCGGCGCCGGAACCGGCCGGCACCGTGCGCCGCGCCGCACAGGACCGGCTCGGCGCGTGCTGACCCCGACCACCCACTCCGAGGAGAACGCCATGCTCGACGTGTCGCGGCGGACGCCGCGTTCCGCCTCCCGGACGGTTCGGGCGCTGTGCGCCGCCGCCCTCGCCCTGGCGGCGCTGGTCGCCGCCCCGACCTCCGCGTCCGCCTCCTCCGACCCCACCCGGGACGGCTGGGCGTGCGCCCCCGGGTACTACCGGATCAACACCTCCGGCGGCATGGTCTTCGACCTCTCCCAGGGGCCGGACAGCAAGGGCGCCGTGGTGCAGTACCAGTACCTGGGGCTGGCCAACCAGCAGTGGCGGGTGTGCCACTGGACGGCCGACACCTCGTCCACCACGTCCTACATCTTCAAGAACCGCATCAACGGCTACTGCCTCACCATCTGGAACAAGGCGACCGGCGACGGGGCCTGGTTCATCGAGGGCGACTGCAACGGCTGGATCTACGACGACCAGAAGTTCTGGCTGAACTACCTGCCGGGCACCTCCACCTTCGCCTTGCAGGTGATCTCCTCCTCCTCGTGGGTCTCGGTGGAACAGGGCGCCTACGGCGTCTCGCGCGCCCACCTCGTGCAGTACGCCGACCACGCGGGGGTGTTCTCCCTCTCGCCCGCCTGACCGGGCGGCACCGCCCGACCGGACGGCACCGCCTCCGGCCGCCCCGCGGCCACGGCCGCGGCCCGGGACGGCCCCGCCGTTTCAGGCCGCGGCCAGGTCCGCGCGGCCGAACAGCAGGGCGTAGCCGCGGGGCAGGTGGGCGAGGAGGCGGTCGGTGAGGGGGGCGTCGGTGAGGGTGGTGAGGGCGACCAGGACGGAGGAGGCGTCCCAGCGGGCGGTGGTGAGGCTGGTGCCCAGGGTGTGGGCGAGCGTCTCGACGAAGGCGGGGGCGCCGACGGGGCGGGGCAGCGGGATCCGGGCGGTGAGGACGGCACGGGCCCGCTCGGGCAGGGCCGCGGCGAGGTCGCGGCGTTCGTCTCCGGTGAGCTGGGAGCCCAGGACGGACAGGACGGCGTCGAGGACGCGTTCGGCCTCCTCGTCGCTGGAGTAGTGGCCGAAGTCGCGGACCTGCTGGAGGAGGTGGCGGTAACGGGTCATGGCCGTGGGACCTTCCGGGGTGGGCCGCCGACGGCGGCTGCGGTCGGGGTGGGGGTGGCGGGATGGTCGGGGTGGTCGGGGTGGTCAGGGGCGTTCGCCTGCGGCCGGGCGGCCGAACAGCAGGTCGTAGCCGGGCGGCAGTTGGAGCAGGATGCGCCCGGTGAGGTCCTCGCCGGCGGCGTCGGCCGCCGTGGACAGGACGACGCCGACGTCCCACAGGGCCGTGGCCTCGGTGGCGCCCTCGATCCAGGCGGCGGTCGCGCGGACGAAGCGGTCCGGGCCGAGCGGCTCGGCGGCGGGCAGCGGGTTGAGCAGGATCGGGGCCATCGCCCCCGGCAGGCGGGCGGCCAGTTCGGCGCGCACGTCGCCGACCAGGTGGGCGCCCAGCAGGGCCAGGACGACCCGGGCCGCGCGCTCCGCCTCCTGCGGGGTGCCGTACTCGCCGCGCTCCCGGACCTCGTCCAGGAACGCCTCCCGTCGAAGAGTCATCGCGGTTCTCCCTCCGTCTCTCCCCCGTCCCGAGGGCCACCGCGACCGGTGCCCGGTCTGGGTGCCCGGTCGGGCTCGGCTGCCGGGTACCGGTGCAGGTCCGTGAGGTTGAGCGGGCGGGCGGCGCGGCGCCAGGACCCGCCCACGGGCAGGCGGGCGACGCGCCAGTCGTTCACGGCGTTGCCCCGCTCCCCCGGCCGGCCGGCCACCGGGCGGCCGGGGTTGGAGGGCGTTCCGGCCGCTCCTTCGATCGCGGGGGGAGCGGGATCGGGGGCGGCTCGGAACGGCGCCGGGGAACGGTCTCCGGGAACGGCTTCCGGGAACGGGTCAGGCCCGGATCTGCTTGCGGTCGCCGGTGTGGCCGATGGCGATCTTGCGGGGCTTGGCCCGCTCGGCGACCGGGATCTTCAGGGTCAGGACGCCGGCGTCGTAGTCGGCGCTGATCCCGGCGGGGTCGAGGGTGTCGGAGAGCACGACCTGCCGGGAGAACACGCCGAGCGGGCGCTCGGACAGCTCCCACTTCACGCCCTCGCCCTCCTGGTGCGGGCGGCGCTCGGCCTTGACGGTCACCATGTTCCGCTCGACGTCGATGTCGATCGCCTGCGGGTCCACCCCCGGCAGGTCGAAGCAGATCACGTACTCGTCGCCGGTGCGGTACGCGTCCATCGGCATCGGGGTCGGCCGGGACCAAGTGCCGGCCGTGTTGACGAACTGCTGGGTCAGGCGGTCCAGCTCGCGGAACGGGTCAGTGCGCAGCAGCATCGCGAAACACCTCCATGGATCGAATGGGTTGCCAGTGCGCTTCACCTGACACCTTTGTAGCGCGTCATCCATCCGATGACAAGCCGTTGCGTCGCCGATAGAGTGACGGCATGAGTGAGAAGCCCCGCAGCGCCGCCCCGGACGGCCCCCCGCCGCCCGAGCCCGCCTCGTTCCTAGCCGCCGCGGCGGCACTGGCCGCCATCGACGACGCCGTCCGCACCGCCCACGCCCCCGCGTCCCGGCCCCCGGCCGCCGCCACCGCCCCTGACGCGCGCCCAGGGCCCGAGCAGGCCCTGGCCGCGCTGCTGCTGCTGCGCGAACTGCGCACCGAACTCGCCGGCTGGGAGGCCGGCCTGGTGGAGACCGCCCGGGAAGCCGGCGCCACCTGGGCCGACCTCGCCCACCCCATGGGCGTGGCCAGCCGCCAGGCCGCCGAGAACCGCTACCTGCGCCTCAAACCCGCCACCGGCCGCGGCAGCGGGACGCGGACCGCCACCGGCGCCGAACGCGTCAAGGCCGTCCGCGACCGCCGCGCCGCCGACCGCACGGTCACCACCTGGGCCCGCGACCACGCCGCCGAACTGCGCGTCCTCGCCGCCCAGCTGACCGCCACCCCCCTCCCCCGCGACGCCCGCCCGGCCCAAGCCGCCCTCACCACCGCCCTCGGCGCCACCGACCCCGCCGACCTCCTCCCGCCCCTCACCGCCATCCGCCCCCACCTCGACACCGGCCAGAACGACCTCGCCACCCGCCTCGACACCCTCCTCCACCACACCGCCCGCCTCCGCGACAGCAGCGACCGCCGCCGCGCCTGACGCCGTCGCCGCCACCGGGGAGGGCGGGTGGCGGCGGATGTTCACCGGAGACGACGCCGTCGGGAGGTCGGGCCGTGGGGAACCGGCTCCGACCGCGTCGGTGTGGAGGATCGGCTCAGCGGACTTGCCGGACCCGTTCTTCGCGGCCGCCGTCGATGCGGACGAGGAGGACGCGGTGAGTGGCCTGAGCGGTGGGTGGCCTGAGCGGCGGACGTCGTGGCGCACGATCTCGCACCCGGTGGTCGTCCCACCTGCGGCCACCGGTCGGTCTGCGTGCCGGCCCAGGTGGGAGGGGCGACAGGAGCGCGGGGGCGGGAACCGGAGCACGTGGCGCCGAACGGCGGCCGCACCTACGGCAGTTGGGCTCCTGCCCCGGTGGACGCGGGCGGGCGGTGGAGGGCGGGCGGGGTGGGCGCGTCCGGGGCCGGCTCCAGGAACGGGGAGCGGTCGACGGACAGGGGGCGCGGGTGTCCGCCTGCCGGGAGGGCCTGGTCGGCTGCGGGTTCGGAGAAGGCCAGCCCCAGGGGGCGGCGGTCGGGACTCATGGGCCCAGTCTGCCCTACCGCCGCCGGACGGCCCGCGTCCGGCCGCTCCGTTCGCGCGGCGGCGGGTGCGGCTGTTGTCCTGCCGGACCTCGACGGTCGCGCGTCGCGGGCCGCCCCGGGCGGGCTGAGCGCCCGGGGCACCGGTGGGGTCGGACGCCGTGACCGACCGGCCCGGGGTGCGGTCGGATTCCGGCTCCGGCTGAAGTACCGGGCAGCGGCCAGGCGTTGGGGGCGGGGTGCTCAGGCGCCGGTGGCCGCGTCGGCGGCGGAGTCGTCGCGGGAGGTCCAAGCCGGGGCGGCGCCGACCAGGGAGTCGAGGCGTTCCAGGCGCTGGGTGGTGGCGGCGTCGGTGGGGGTCATGACGACGATCCGGGCGTCCCGGGCCCGGTCCAGCCACAGGCTCTGGAACTGGACGTCGAGGGTGCCGACGCGCGGGGACTGGTAGCGGCGCAGCTGGGTGCGGTCGCCGACGACCTCGTACGACTCCCAGTGCCGCACGAAGTCCGGGGACTCCTGGCGCAGCCGGGTGATCAGGGCGTTCCAGCGGGGGTCGTCGCGGTGTTCGGGCTGGCGGGTGCGGAGCTTGGCGGTGATCTCGCGCAGGACGGTGTCCTCGTCGAGCAGGCTGTTGCGCCAGCTCGGTTCGGTGAACATCAGCCAGGCGCAGTTGCGTTCCTCGACCGGGTAGGCGTCCAGGTCGGCGAACAGGTAGCGGTAGGTGCGGTTGGCGGCGACCAGGTCGTAGCAGTCGGTCTGCACGGCGGCCGGGTACGGCAGCAGTTTGGCCAGCAGGGCGGTGTGCTCGGGGCGCAGGTCGATCGGCGGCCCCGGCTCGGCGGCCGTGCCGCGGCCCGCGAGCGCCATCAGGTGCCGGTGCTCGGCGGCGTCCAGGCGCAGGACCCGCGCGACCGCGTCCAGGACCTGGTCGGACGCGTTCTTGGCCCGTCCCTGTTCGAGCCAGGTGTACCAGGTGACCCCGACGCCGGCGAGCTGCGCGACCTCCTCGCGCCGCAGGCCGGGCGTGCGGCGGCGGCCGGCCGCGGGCAGGCCCACGTCGCCGGGGGTGAGGCGGGCGCGGCGGGCGCGCAGGAAGGCGCCGAGGGCGCTGCGGTCGGGCGTCGAGGTGGTCACCGCCCCAGTGTCGCGGCTCGCGGCGGGCGGATCCAGGTGGTGCTGGTACCCGTATGACCAGGCTCCTGGTACCAGGATCGGGCGGGGCGCAGGGTCGTGGTCATGACCGCACAGACCGTTCCCCTCACCCGTCCCGTGGTGCCACGTCCGGCGCGCGCCCTCACCGGCGGCGGCCTCGCCGTCCTGCTGCTCGCCTACCTGCCCGTGAACATGACGTTCGGGTCGGTCAACCTGCTCGAACCCGCGATCACCGCGGACCTCGGGGTGAGCGTGTCGGGCGGGCAGCTCGTGCTGTCCGCGTACACCACCGCGTTCGCCGCGACCCTCGTCGTCGCGGGGCGCCTGGGCGACCGGTTCGGGCGGCGGCGGCTGCTCGCGGCCGGGGTCGGCGCGTTCGGCGCGGCCTCGGTGCTGGCCGCGCTCGCGCCGGACCTGGCCGTCCTGGTGGTGCTGCGCGCCGTGCTGGGCGCCGCCGCCGGGCTGTTCACCCCGCAGGTGCTGTCCACCATCCAGTCCACGGCGCCCGGACGGCTGCGGGCGCTGGGCGTCACGCTGTTCGCCGCCGTCAGCGGCATCGCCACCGTCACCGGCCAGCTGCTGGCGGGCGCGGTGGCGCAGGCGGCCGGCGAGCACTGGGGCTGGCGGCTGGTCCAGGTGCTCACCGGGGCGCTGGGCGCGGCGGCGCTGCTCGCCCTGCGCACCGTGCCCGAGTCGCGCTCGACGGCCCCGCTGGCGCTCGACCTGCGCGGGGCCGCGCTGCTCGGCACCGGCCTGCTCCTCGTCGTGGTGCCGCTGACCCTCGGCACCTCCGCGGGCGGCCCGGCCCCGGTGTCCGTGATGCTGGCCGCGGGCGCCGCGGTGCTCGCCGTCTTCGCCCGCTCGCAGCGCGCCGCCGAGCGCCGCGGCGAACTGCCCGTCGTGCCGCCGAGCGTGCTGCGCACCCCGGCCGTGCGCCGGGGCCTGGTCATGACGCTGCTGTTCTTCACCGGTTACGGGGCCTTCCTGTACGAGTTCTCGGCGCTCGCCCAGCGCGCGTTCGGCGTGGACGCCTGGGGCACCGTCCTGCTGCTGCTCGGCTTCGGCGCGGCGTTCGTCGTCACCGCCCTCGTCCTGCCGGCCGTGGAACGCCGCACCGGGCGCTGGACGATGACCGGCGCGGCCGTCGGGCAGGCGGCCGTGCTGCTGGGCCTCGCCCTCACCGTGGACGGCACCCGCGGCGGGGCCCCGGCGGCCCTGCAGCCGCTGCTGATCCTGCTCGGCGTCACCCAGGCCCTGATGTACGGTCCGGTCCTGCGCACGGTCCTGTCGCGCACCCCCACCTGGGCGGCGGGCGTCGCCGGCGGGCTCTTCACCACGCTGCAGCAGCTCGGCCTCGGCCTGGGCGTGGCCGTGCTGGGCGGGCTCTTCCACGCCGTGGCCACCGCGACGGCGGGCGGTGGCGGTGCGGGCGGCGGACTGTCCCGCGGCTTCGCCGTCGCCGTGACCGTGCAGGCCGTGCTGGCCCTGGCGTTCGCCTTCCTGGCCGCCCGGATCGCCCGGGCCGGGGAGGGACACGGGGACGGGGACGGGGCGGAGGTGGAGGTGGACGCGGGCGAAGCGGACGGTGTGGCCGGTTCCTGACCGGTGGTCTTCCCCGGCCGGGCAGGAGCCGTCGCCGACCCGGGTGGTCGGCCCACTGACTGCGTCCGGGCCTGGGCCCGGTGGCCGACGGCTACCGCGCCCGGTCCCGTGTCGCTCCGGCGGGGGCGTGGACGTGGCGCCGGGGCGGTTCCCCACCGGGGCCCGGTCCCGGGCGTCCCGGACAAGGCCGATCAGCAGGCGGGCGGGCGGGCAGATGCGCGGCTTGGCATCGAGGCCCGGCCCCGGGCGTCCGGGACGAGATCGGTCAGCGAAGGCGTGCACGTCGCACCGGGGCAGTTCCACCCCGAGGCCCGGACCCCTGCGCTCTGGACAGGGCCGATCGGCGGACGGGCGGGTGCGCGGCTTGGTGCCGTCCAGGTCAGCGCCTACCGTGGGGGTATGGACGCGGAGCGCGGGGGGGTGTCGTCGGGCGGGGTGCAGGAGCGGCTCGGGCTGCGGGAGCGGTGGGGGGCGGCGCTGTTCGCGAGGGTGGCCGGGCCGGACGGGCCGGCGGTGCGGCAGCGGATCCACGGAACTCCGGGGGCGCGCTGGTTCGGCCCGGACCGGCCGATCCGGACGGTGCACGGTGACGCCTCGATGTTCGTCGGCGGGTTGGCCGCGCTGCTGGTCCAGTCGCTGCACCCGTCGGCCATGGCGGCGGTCGCCGCGCACTCCGGTTACCGCAGCGACCCGTGGGGGCGGCTCCAGCGCACCAGTACCTTTCTCGCCGTCACCACCTTCGGCACCGCGGACGACGCCCGGGCCGCGGTGGACCGGGTCCGCGCCGTGCACGCCCGTGTCCGGGGCACCACGGCCGCCGGGCTCCCCTACCGCGCCGACGACCCGCACCTGCTGGCCTGGGTGCACGCGGCGGAGACCGACAGTTTCCTGCGGGCCCACCAGGCGTACGGAGCACGGCCGTTGGACGCCGCGGGCTGCGACGCCTACGTGGCGGACACGGCCGAGGTGGCCGCCGCCCTCGGGGTGCAGGACCCGCCCCGCGACCGCGCGGCCCTCGCCGCCGTCCTGCGCTCCTACCGGCCGGAGTTGGCCAGGACGGCCGAGGCACGGGCCGCCGCCCGCTTCCTGTTGTTCCGCCCGCCGCTCCCCCTGGCCGTGCGTCCCGCCTACGGCGCGCTGGCCGCGGCCGCCACGGGCCTGCCCGCCCCCGAACACCGCGCCCTGCTGGGCCTGCCGTCCGATCCCCTCAGCGCCGCGGCGGTCCGTCCGCTCGGCCTGGCCGTGGTGCGGGCGATCCGCTGGGCGATGCCCGTGCCCCGCGAACAGGTCTGAGGCGGCGCGACGGCGCAGCGGTTCCGGCCCGGGTTCTGCGCTCGGGTTTTGCGCTCGGGCGCCGTCGGGTGGACCGTGGAGGTGGAAGCACGTCGACGTACCAGGCCACTCGGGAAATCGGGAGGACGCCATGTCCGTCAGCAACTCTGTTCCCGCCTCGGTGCAGTTGCCGGGCCACTCCATGCCGACCGAGACGCCCGAGTGCGAAGGCTCCACGACGCACGGCATCTCCACCCCCGAGCCGGTGGAACTGCACACGGCCTGGCCCGGCTGGATCCCCCTCCTGGTCATCGTGGTGATGGTCGTCTGCTGCATCGGCTTCGCCGTCGGGCGGATCTTCGCGTGGTGAGCGCGGTGAACGCGGTAAGCGCGTGAGCGTGGTGAGGCGGCGGCTCCGGCCACTGCGGCCGTAAGGGGCCGAGGAGTCGATGGCACGGGGGGTGCTGTCCGTCCGCCCTCCGGCTCGAACCTTGCCCAACCTATCGATTTTCGATAGATTTCCATCGCATCTCGATGGAAGGATGGGGCATGGGAGAGCTGGTGGTGCGCGCGCTGCGCGCCGTGCTCGCGGTGGTGTTCACCGGCAGCGTGCTGGTGCAGGCGTTGATGCTGTGGGTGCTGGTCAGCGGGAACGACCCGGAGGACGGGTCGCTCCCGCTGACTTCGCTGCGCGTGGTCACGATCCTGGGGATCGGGGCGGCCCAGGCCGCCATGGTCTGCGTGTGGCGGCTGGTCACGATGGTGCGGCGCGGGACGGTGTTCTCCCCCGCCGCCTTCCGGTACGTGGACGGCATCATCGGCGCGATCGTCGCGGCGGCCGTCGTGTGGTTCGCGGTCGCGGCCCTGAACGCGCCCGGCCAGCGGGACGACCCCGGCGTCACCCTCATCATGGGCGGGATCGGCGTGGCGGTCCTGGGAGTCGCGCTCATCGTGTTCGTGCTGCGCACGCTGCTCGTCCAGGCGGTCGCCCGCGACGTCGAAGCGGCCCGGATGCAGGCCGAGTTGGACGAGGTGATCTGATGCCGATCGCGGTCGACATCGACGTGATGCTGGCCAGGCGGAAGATGTCCGTCGGCGAACTCGCGGACCGCGTGGGAATCACGCCCGCCAACCTGGCGGTGCTCAAGAACGGCCGCGCCAAGGCGGTGCGCTTCGCGACGCTCGCCGCGCTCTGCGAGGTGCTGGAGTGCCAGCCGGGCGACCTGCTGCGCTGGGCGGCCGGGGCGGAAGCCGGGGCCGGGGCGGAAGCCGGGGCCGGGGCGGAAGCCGGGGCCGGGGCGGAAGCCGGGGCTGGGGCCGGGGCGGTGGTGGGCGACTGAGCCGGGCGCGGGCCCGGCCTGCCGTCACCGGTGCGGGTGGCCGTGGGCGGCGGCGAGCCGCCGCGTCGGCAGCCAGGCGCGGTAGCGGCGCAGGGCCCGGCGCTGCTGGAGCTGTTCGGTCAGCAGGGCGAGGGCCGGGTGGAGGCCGGGGCGCGGGCGGCTGCCGCGGGCGAGGCGGCGGAGCTGGCGGCGGACCTGGGCCATGGCGGCGGCGGAGGCGAGGGGCTTGTCCTTCCAGGTGACCGGCCGCATCCGCTGGTCGGCTTCGCGGCCGTGGCGCCAGCGGTGGGGGAGGTCGGGGGTGACGGCGAGGGCGGTGCCCATGCCGACGAGGGCGACGCCGCCGGCGAGGACCTGTTCGGCGGTGGCGCGGCGGGTGATGCCGCCGGTGAGCATCAGCGGGAGGGGGCTGGTGGTGACCAGGTCTTCGGCCAGTTCCAGGAAGTAGACCTCGCGGGCCCGGGTGCGGGTGTCGGTGGCGCGGCCGGTCATGGCGGGGCTCTCGTAGCTGCCGCCGGAGAGTTCGACCAGGTCGACGCCGAGCGGTGCCAGCCAGGCGATCACCCGGCGGGCGTCGTCGGCGTCGAATCCGCCGCGCTGGAAGTCCGCGGAGTTGATCTTCACGGCGACGGTGAAGGCGGGCGGGACGGCCGCGCGGACGGCGCGCACGGTGTCCAGCAGCATCCTGGCCCGGTTCTCCAGGGGGCCGCCCCAGGCGTCGGTGCGCCTGTTGACGAGCGGGGAGAGGAACTGCGACAGCAGGTAGCCGTGCGCGGCGTGCACCTCGACCCCGTCGAAGCCGGCCTGTTCGGCGCGGGCGGCCGTGCGGGCGAAGCGCTGCACGGTGGCCGCGATCTGCTCGGGGGTCATCGCGGCGGGGCGGCCGAAGCGGCCGCTGTGCCGACCGAGGTCGACGCCGAGGTCGGAGGGGCCCCAGACGACGCCGGGCATGTCGGAGGCGACCTGGCGGCCGGGGTGGTTGATCTGCATCCAGACCGCGGCGCCGCCGGACTTGGCGGCCTCCGCCCACGCGGCGAAGGGTTCCAGGGGCGCGGCGTCGTCGAGGACGACGCCGGCGGGGCCGGTCAGCGCTTCGGCGTGGACCATGACGTTGCCGGTGATCAGCAGCCCGGCGCCGCCGGCGCCCCAGCGCCGGTAGAGCTCGATCAGCTCCCGGCCCGGGAGTTGGCCGGTGCCGGCCATGTTCTCCTCCATCGCCGCCTTGGCGATCCGGTTGGCCAGCACCGCTCCGGAGTTCAGGGGCAGCGGCTCGAACAGTTCGCCGGACATCCGGTGGTCCTCTTCCCGTCGACTAGCATGTGTACATCGCTCACATTAGAGGAGTGATGTATGCACCGCAAACATCAGGGAGGGTGACCCATGCCACCGGCGAACGCCGCCTACCACCACGGCGACCTGCGCGCCGCGTGCCTGCGCGCCGCTCGGGAACTGCTGGAGGAGGACGGCAGCGCGGCCCTGTCCCTGCGGGCCGTGGCGCGGCGGGCGGGCGTGTCCGCGACCGCCCCCTACCGCCACTACGCCGACCGCGACGCGCTGGTCTCCGCCGTCGCGGCGGAGGGCTACGCCGAACTCGCCGGCCACCTGGCCGCCGCGCACCCCGCACCGCGCACGCCGGACGACCTGGCCGCGGTCGCGGTCGCCTACGTCCGGTTCGCGCTGGAGCGGCCGGCCCTGTTCCGGGTGATGTTCGCCGAGCCGTGCGACCCGACGGACGCGGACCGGGCCGCGGCGACCGCCGCCGTCCGGGAGTACGTCCGGGGCATCGTCCGCGACGTCTTCCCCGGCTCCGACCCGGAGGACCTGTCCACCGGCGTGTGGGCGGTCGTGCACGGCCTGGCCTTCCTGCACCTGGACGGGAAGCTGGACGCCTCCACCCCCGGGGCGGTGTCGGGCCAGGTCCACGGCGCCGTCCGGGCACTGCTCGGCGCGGCAGCCGCGCCGCAGCAGCCGGAGGGCGCGACGCCGGGGGCGGCCGGTTCCTAGCCGCGCCCCCGCCGCCCCGGGCGGGCCGGTCCAGGCGGGCCGGCCGGCCACCAGGCGGGGCGAGGCGGGTGGAGGAGCCGGGGTTCCGACCGGTGCAGAAGGCGCGGACGGTGCGGCCGTTCCGACCGGCCCGGCCCCGTCCCCGCCGCCGGGGGTGGTGCGGATCAGGCGCGGCGGGCCGGTGGGCGGGATGACAGGTCGTCAGGCCGTCAGGCCGTCTCGGGCGGCAGGTCGACGGGGTGGGGCTCGGCGAAGTCGGCCGAGCGGCTCACCCGCTCCCAGGCGCCGGCCTCGGCCAGTTGGCGGCGGGAGTGGTCGAGCGCCATCTCCACGGCGTTGACGCCGAGCAGCAGGTGGCCGGGGACCCGGTCGCGGTGGACGGTGCGCACGATGATCCCGGCCGCCCGCCGCGGGTCGCCCGCCGCGCCGGACGTGCCTTGGCGCACGAGGCGGTTCATCGCGCCCACGGTCTCCTCGTACGCCTCCGGGACGGGGTGGACGGTCATCGACGCGCCGGCCCAGTCGGTGGCGAAGCCGCTCGGTTCGACGACCATGAAGCGGATGCCGAACGGGGCGGTCTCCGCCGCCAGCACCCGGGTGAAGCCGTCGACGGCGAACTTGGCCGCCTGGTAGGAGGCGAGGCCCGGGGAGCCGCCGACCCGCCCGCCGATCGAGGAGAACTGGACGACGGTGCCCGACCCCTGCCGTCGCAGGGCGGGCAGCGCGGCCTTGGTGACGTGGTAGACGCCCCAGAAGTTGGTCTCGAACTGGGCCCGGAAGTCCTCGTCGTCCGCGCTCTCCACCGGCGAGACGTTGGCGTACCCCGCGTTGTTGACCAGGACGTCGATGCGGCCGAAGCGGGCGAGCGCGGCGTCGACGGCCGTGCGGGCCGCGTCGGGGCTGGTGACGTCCAGCGGCAGGGCGAGGACCCGGTCGCCGTAGCGGGCCAGTTCCTCGGCGAGGGCTTCGGGGCGGCGGGCGGTGGCGACGACGAGGTCGCCCGCGTCGAGGGCGGCGGCGGCCAGGACGCGGCCGAGCCCGCGGGACGAACCGGTGATGAACCAGACCTGCCGGGTGCTGTGCGCGTGTTCGCTCATGCAGTTAGTACAACACCGTTCTCCAAATAAAGCAACGCCGTTCTCTTATCGGCTCCTATGATGGGGCCATGAGTCAGCCAGCCTTCCGACGGGCCCGCAGCGCCGAGGCCAAGCAGGTGCGCGAGACGGCGATCCTGGACGCGGCCCGGGCGCTCGGCCGGGAGCGCGGCATCCGGGACGTCAGCCTCACCGACATCGCCGCCGAGGTCGGCATGCACAAGTCGGCGCTGCTGCGCTACTTCGAGACGAGGGAGCAGATCTTCCTCGAACTCACCGCCGAGGGCTGGCGGGAGTGGTCCGCGACGCTCCGCGCCGAGCTGGCGGCGCGGACGGCCGCCTCCCCCGCGGACGTCGCCGCGCTCCTCGCCTCGACGCTGGCGGACCGCCCGGTGTTCTGCGACCTGCTCGCGCAGGCGCCGCTCAACCTGGAGCGCAACGTGTCGCTGGAGGCGGTGCGCGCGTTCAAGCTCCTCACCCTCCAGGAAGTCGCCCTGATCGGCGAGGAGTTGGCGCGCCTGCTGGGCCTGTCCGAGCAGCAGGTGCTCGACCTGGTCGCCACCGCCACCGGGATGGCCGGCGCCCTGTGGCAGATCGCCAGCCCCGGCCCGCTCCTGCGCGAGCTCTACACCTCCGACCCCCGCCTCGCCCACGCCGTCGTCGAGGTCGAGCCCCGCCTGCGCCGCGTCCTCACCGCCTTCCTGACCGGGACCGGGGCGGCCGTCGCCGACTGAGGCGGCCGGACGCCCGGTTCGGCGCTTGTGCGGGAGGAGCCGGGGCAGACGGCGGGCGTGACGAGGGGCGACGAACACGACGACGGGCGCGGCACGGCCGCGGACACGGACACGAACCCGGGTGGCGGGAGCGCCGGGAGTGCCGGGAGGAGAGAGGGCGGCGGGCAGGGGGACGGTGAGACCAGGGGCACGGTGCTGATCGCACTGGTGGCCAACCTGGTGATCGCATTGGCCAAGGTGGCCGGCGGGCTGATCGCGAGTTCGCCCGCGCTGCTGTCGGAGGCCGCGCACTCGGTGGCGGACAGCCTCAACGAGGTGTTCCTGCTGGCCTCGCTGAGCCGCAGCCGTCGGCGCGCGGACGCGCGGCACCCGTTCGGGTACGGCAAGGAGCGGTTCTTCTGGTCGATGCTGGCGGCCGTCGGGATCTTCGTCACCGGCGGCTGCTTCTCCTTCTACCAGGGCCTGCACACCCTGCTGAACCCGGAGGCCGAGGAGACCGGCGGCTACCTGATCGTCTACGTGGTGCTGGCGGTGTCGCTGCTCGCGGAGGGCGCCTCGCTGGTCAGGGCGACGGTGCAGGTCCGCGGGCAGGCCAAGCGGGCCGGACGCGGCGTGGTGGCGCAGCTGCGGCGGGGCGACGACCCGACCGTGCGGACGGTGTTCGCGGAGGACGCGGCGGCGGTGCTCGGCGTGCTGCTGGCCCTGGCCGGCGCGGGGCTGCACCAGTGGACCGGACAGCCGGTCTGGGAGGCGGGCGCGGCGCTGTCCATCGCGGTGCTGCTGATGTACGTCGCCTACCGGCTCGGACGCGACGCCAAGGACCGGCTGGTCGGGCAGGCCGTCGACCCGGTCCTCCAGCAGCGGGCGCTGGAGGTGCTGACCGAGCGGCCCGAGGTCGACACCGTGACCCGGCTGCTGACCATGCAGCTCGGCCCGGACTCCGCCCTGCTCGCGGCCCGGATGGACCTGGTGGACGGGCTGGACAGCTCCGGGGTCGAGCGGCTGTGCGTGGAGCTGAGGCAGCGGATCAGGTCGGTGTGCCCGGACTTCGACCAGGTCTTCCTGGACATCACCGCCGCCGACGAGGACGAGCGGCGCCGGGCGACGGAGCGCCGGCGGCGGCTGCGCGAGACGGTGGCGCGTCAGGCGGCCGACGGGGGCTGACCGTTCGCGCCGCCGGGCGGCGTTCCGGCGGCGCGGACTCCGGCGTCCCCGGCGGTACGGCGGGGGCGCCCGCGAACTGACGCCGCGACGGGCGCGGGCGGGTGGTTCGTAGGATGGGGTCGGTCCCTCCGGGGAGGGGGGACCGGGCGGAGGTGTGATGTCGGATCACGTGGTGCGGCGGTTGCTCGGCCGGGAGCGGGAGTCGGGGGCGCTGGAGGAGCTGCTGCGGGAGGTGCGGGAGGGCCGTAGCCGGGTGCTGGTGCTGCGGGGGGAGGCCGGGGTCGGCAAGTCGGCGCTGCTGGACCTGGTGGCCGAACGGGCCGGGCGGGCGGGGCGGTTGCGGGTCGTCCGGGCGGCCGGGGTGGAGGCGGAGGCGGAGTTCGCCTACGCGGCGTTGCAGCGGTTGTGCGCTCCGCTGCTGGACGGGCTGGACGGGCTGCCGCCGGTGCAGCGGGAGGCGCTGCGGGTGGCGTTCGGGCTGAGCGCGGGGGCGGCGCCCGAGATGCTGCTGGTCGGGATGGGGGTGCTCGGGCTGTTCGCGGAGGCCGCCGCCGGCGGTCCGCTGGTGTGCCTGGTGGACGACGCCCAGTGGCTGGACCTGATGTCGCAGCGGATCCTGGCGTTCGTCGGCCGGCGGCTGGACGCCGAGTCGGTGGCGCTGGTGTTCGCCGAGCGGACCGTCGACGGGGTGGGTGACGCGGGCTTCGCCGGACTGCCGGACCTCCCGCTGCGCGGGCTGGGCGACGCGGAGGCCAGGGCGCTGCTGGAGCGGGTGCTGCCGGGGCCGGTGGACGCCCGGGTGCGGGACCGGGTGGTCGGTGAGACCGGCGGGAATCCGCTCGCGCTGCTGGAGTTGCCGCGCGGCCTGTCGCCCGCGGAGTTGGCGTTCGGGTTCGGCGGGCCGGGGGCCGGTCCGCTGGCGTCCCGGGTGGAGGAGGGGTTCCGGCGGCGGGTGGCGGCGCTGCCGGCCGACACCCGGGCGCTGCTGCTGGTCGCGGCGGTCGAACCGGTCGGCGACGGGCCGCTGCTGTGGCACGCGCTGCGGCTGCTGGGCATCGGGCCGGAGGCGGCGGCCCCGGCCGAGGCGGCCGGGCTGGTCACCCTGGGCGCCCCGGTGCGGTTCCGGCACCCGCTGGTGCGGTCCGCCGTGTGGCGGGGCGCGGACGCCGCCGCCCTGCGGTCCGCCCACCGGGCGCTGGCCGAGGCCACCGACGGCGGGCGCGACCCCGACCGGCGGGCCTGGCACCTGGCGCACGCCGCGGCCGGGCCGGACGAGCAGGTCGCCGCCGCGCTGGAGGACACCGCCGACCGGGCCCTGGCCCGTGGCGGCCGGGCCGCCGCGGCCGGTTTCCTGGAGCGGGCCGCCGCGCTCTCCCCCGAGCCGAAGGGGCAGGCGCGGCGGGCGCTGGCGGCTGCGGCGGCCTCCCTCGCGGCCGGGCTGACGGCCCGGGTGCCGGACCTGCTGGCCGCCGCCGAGCTGGGGCCGCTGAACCTGGTGCAGCAGGCCGACGTGCACCGGCTGCGGGCCCGGGCGTCCGCCCTGCGGGACCGGGGGGCCGGGGCGGTGGGGCCGCTGCTCGACGCGGCGGAGCGGCTCGGCGGGCTCGATCCGGCCGCCGCGCGGGAGACCTGCCTGACCGCGTTCGGCGCGGCGGTCCGGGCCGGCCGCCACGACCGGGCGGCGCTCGGGCGGGTCGCGGCGGCCGCCCGCGCGCTGCCGCCCGGGGACGAGCAGGCCGGGGTCCTGCTGCGGGCGCTGGCCGCGTGGAGCACGGACGGGCCGGTCGCCGCCCAGCCGCTGCTGGCCCGGGCGCTGCGGTCGCGGACCGAGGTCGAGGACCCGGCCCTGCTGTGGGCGGTCGTGAACGCCGCCGCCGAGCTGGGCGACCTCCGGGCCTGGCTGGACGTCACCGACCGGGCGGTGCGCTCCGCCCGGGCGACCGGGGCGCTGTCCACCCTGGCGGCGGCGCTGCCGTACCGGGCGGCCGCGCTGGGCTTCGCGGGGCGGTTCGCCGAGGCCGGGGCGCTGCTGGCCGGGGCGGCGGCCGTCGAGGAGGCCGAGGGCGCGGCGACCCGGACGGTCACGTCCGCGCTGATCGGCGCGTACCGGGGGCGGGACGGGTCGGCCCTGGCGGAGGTCGAGGGGGTGGAGCGGGAGTGCGAGCAGCGCGGTCTGGGCCGGCTGGCGGCCACCGCGGCGTTGGCGCGGGCGGTGCTGCACAACGGCCTGGGCAACTACCCGCTCGCGCTGGAGGCGGCGCTGCGGGGCACCGGGCACCGGGATCTCGCCGTGCACCACTGGACGTGCGGCGAGCTGGTCGAGGCGGCGGTCCGGGCCGGGCGGCCGGACGCGGCGGCCGGGGCGCGCGAACGGCTGGCCGACTGGGCCCGGGCCGGGACGCCCTGGGCGCGGGGGGCCGGGGCGCTGGCGGAGGCCCTGGCCGGGGCGCCGGAGCAGGCCGAGGAGCGCTACCGCGAGGCGGTCGACCAGTTCGCCCTGGGCGGGCTGGACGGGCTGGAGGCCCGGGCCCGGCTGCTGTTCGGCGAGTGGCTGCGCCGCCGGAACCGGCGGGCGCAGGCCCGCGACGAACTGCGCGCCGCGCACGGGGCGGCCGCGGCGATGGGCATGGAGGCGTTCGCGGAGCGGGCCCGACGGGAGCTGCTGGCCACCGGCGAGACGGTGCGCCGACGCGACACCGGCGGCGAGCCCGTCCTCACCCCGCAGGAGGCCCGGATCGCCCGGCTGGCGGCCACCGGGCACCCGAACGCGGAGATCGGCGCCCAGCTCTTCCTCAGCCCGCGCACCGTCGAGTGGCACCTGCGCAAGGTGTTCACCAAGTTGGGGGTCTCCTCCCGTCGCGAACTCGACGACGCCCTCGCCGGAGGGTGACGACGGGCCCGGCGGTGGCGGGCGCGGCGGCGCGACGACGGCGGATGCTGTCTGCCGGTCGGTGACGGCGCGCTCGGTGGACGGCGGCAGCGGCGGGTACCGCGACGGCAACTGCCCCTCCGCCGGTGACCGCCGGGCCGCCGCCCCGTGGTGGCGGACGTCCCCGCCGGTGGCGGCGGGCGGTGCCGCGCCCCGGCGTCGTCCGGGGCGCTGCCCGGCCGGCCGGTCGAGCGGTCAGCCGGTCGGCCGTCCGGCTGGCTGCCCGTCCGTCCGCATCCGTCATCTGACTGCACGTTGACTGGTTCCCCGGCGGGGCGTCAGTTGACCGATGTGTCCGGGTCGGTGGGTCGGCGACAGTGGGGTCGCGATTGCCGAATCCGAGGAGAGACACACATGAACCGACGGCTTCCGAGGCTCGCGGCGGCGGGGTTCTCGCTGGCGGCGGCCGTGGCCCTGTGCGCGCCGGCGGGCGCGTCGACCGGCCCGGCGGGTGGTGCGGACCGGGCCGGTCCGGGGTCCGCCGTGGTGGCCTGTGCCGCGTTCCGGCCGTCGGCGCCGGAGGGTGCCGTGGTGGAGTCGGTGGCCGCGGCGGCGGTGCCGGCGGGGACGTTCCAGGTGCCCGGGTCCCCGCCGTTGGGCGGTTACCCGGTGGCCGACGTCCCGGCGCACTGCGAGGTGACGGTCACGCTGACCCATCCGGGCGCGGACGACCGGGCCAGGGTGCAGGTCTGGCTGCCGCTGGCCGGGTGGAACGGGCGGTTCCAGGCGGTCGGCGGTGCCGGCTACGCCGCCGGGGACGTCGGCGCGGTGGCCGCGGCGGTCAAGCAGGGCTACGCGGCGGCGACCACCGACGCGGGCGTGTACACCAGTGGCCTGGACGGCGGTTGGGGGCTGGACCCGCAGGGCCGGGTGAACGCCGCGCTGCTGGAGAACTTCGCCTCGCGCTCGGTGCACGAGCTGGCGCTGGTCGCCAAGCAGGTCGTCGGCGACGGGTACGGCGGCAGCGCGTTCCACTCGTACTTCAACGGCTGTTCCACCGGTGGCCGCCAGGGCTACGTGGAGGCGCAGCGGTACCCGACCGACTTCGACGGCATCAACGCCGCCGCTCCGGGCATCAACTGGAACCAGTTCGAGGTGGCCACGCTGTGGCCGCAGGTGGTGATGAAGCAGGAGCACACCTATCCGACCACCTGCGAGTTCGACGCCTTCAACCGGGCCGCGCTGCGGGCCTGCGACCGGCTGGACGGCGTGGCGGACGGGCTGATCGGCGACCCGGACCGCTGCGACTTCGACCCGCGCCGGCTGATCGGCAGCAAGGTGGTGTGCGGGGGCGAGGAGCACACGATCGACGCGGCCGACGCCGAGGTGGTCCGCCGGATCTGGGACGGCCCGCGGGACGGCGGCGGCCGGCGGCTCTGGTACGGGCTGCCGGTCGGCGCCGACTTCTCCGCGCTGGCCGCCAGCACGCCCGGGGACGGCGGGCCCACCGGTCAGCCGTTCACCGTCCCGGCCCAGTGGGTGGCCGACTTCGTGCTGAAGCGGCCCGGGTTCGACCCGGCGGACCTGACGTACCAGCAGTTCGAGCAGGTCTTCCGGGCGGCCCGCGCCGAGTACGACACCGTGATCGGCTCCCGGGACGCGGACCTGTCGGCGTTCCGCGACGCCGGCGGCAAGCTGCTCACCTGGCACGGCAGCGCCGACCAGCTGATCCCCACCCGGGGGACGGTGGACTACCGCGAGCGCGTCGAGGCCCGGATGGGCGGCGCGGCCCGGGTCGACGGCTTCTACCGGGTCTTCCTGGCCCCGGGCGTCGCGCACTGCGGCCTGAGCGGCGGCGGCGTGGACGACCTGGCGGCGCTGACGGCCTGGGTCGAGCGCGGCCAGGCCCCGGACGTCCTGCACGCCACCCTGACCACCGCGGACGGCCGGAGCGTCGCCCGCGACCTGTGCCGGTACCCGATGGTCTCCCGCTACACCCACGGCGACCCGGCCGCGGCGGGCAGCTTCCGCTGCGTCCGGCCCTGACGCGCCCTCAAGCGCCCCTGAGTGCCGGGGCGGGCCGGTGGCGGCGTCACCGGCCCGCCCGCCCCTCACCTCCCCCACTGCGGACAAGGAGCGGACATGGACGGCAGTGATCTCTTCAACGGTTCCGCGGACCCCCGTCGGAACCCCCCGCCGAGCAGACCGCGCGCGCTCCTGCGGTCCTCCTCGCCGTTCCGCGACTACGTCCTGCACGAACTCCCGCAGGATCTGTCCGAGGTCGGCGGCGACGGCCTGACGTACCGCCAACTGGCGGACAAACAGCGCGAGTTGCTGACCGAGTACGGTCGGCGCTGCCTCGCCGACGACGACCCGCGCGCGGCCCGGGTCACCCAGCTCGACCTGCTCTTCATGCTCAACGGGTTCGTTCCGGCCGGGCCGCACGCCGCTCCGCGCGAGCTGGTGGAGCTGGTCTCCGCGTAGTGCGCGCGCTTCCCCGGCCTGGACCCGCACCTGAGCTACGAGCTGCTGATCGACGTGAACAGCGAGGAGTACGCTCGCTGCGGTGACATCCGGGTGTTCTCGCCCGGGCGGCTGGGCACCCTCGAACGGGACTTCTACCTCGGGCACCACCTCTCCGAGCCGTGGATCAGGTCGGCCGCCTACGGTCTGCGCGCGCTGGTGGCGGCGCCGGACGCCGTGAAGCCGGCCGCGGTACTGGAGGACGCCGCGCGCTGCGTCGCGGAGTTCACCTCGGACATGGCGGGCTACCGCAGGCTGTCCGGGGAGGCGTTCGGCCGCTTCCGGCCGTACCACCTGGGCCACCCCGGCGGTCCGCGCGGGGCGAGCGGGGCGTTCATGCCCAGCGTCCAGCTCCTCGAACTGGTGCTGCTGCCGCCGAGCGGGGAGTACGGCGTCTACCTGGACCAGGCGATGTCCTACTTCCCGTCCTGGGCCCGGCCGGTGGTCGCCCGCTGGCGGAGCGCCTCCGGCCTGGGCGCGAACGTGCGGCAGTCGGTGCGGGACGGCCGGCTGGTGCTCGACGACGCCGGGACGGAGCAACTGGTCCGGCTGATCGACGGGTTCGTGGACTTCCGGATGGTGCACCTGGGGATCACCCGGCGCCTGCTGCCGGAGGCGTTCCCGGACCGATCGGGGCTGACCCGGCGGGAGATCGGCGCGCAGGACGGCGAGCGGAGCGTCCTGGCCGCCGGGGACGCCCAGCGCCCCGGGGACACCGGCACCTCGGGTTTCAGCGTGCGCCACGTGCTGACGAACGCGGTGCACCGGCTGCTCGAACTCCGCCGCGAGGTGCTCGACCCCGCCGCGGCCCCGACCCACCCCCGTCCGTAGGAGGCAGGCATGGCAGCGTTCCGCGTGGCGGTCGTCGACGCGTTCGGGGCGGCCTTCGGCCACGTCGACGCGTTCGGCGCGGTGGGCGGCGAGGTCGTCCAGGTGCAGAGCACGCCCGAACTCCCGTTCGGCGTGGACCCGGTGGACCCGGGGCGGTTCGGCCGCGTGCTGGTCCACGACGGCGGGGTGGACGCCCTGGCCGAGCGGCTGGCGGCGCTGCGGCCGGTCGCGGTGCTGGCGGGCCGCGAGACCGGGGTGGAGCTGGCCGACGCGCTCTCCGAGCGGCTCGGGCTGCCCTCCAACGGCACCGCGGCCAGTGCGGCGCGCCGCGACAAGTACGTGCAGATCGAGACGCTCAAGGCCCGGGGCGTGCCCGGCATGCGCCAGCTGCGCACCGGCGACCCGGACGTGCTGCGTGCCTGGCACCGGCGGCTGGGCGGGACGGCGGTGGTCAAGCCGCTGCGCAGCTACTGGGGCGACGGCGTGTCGTTCTGCGACGCGCCCGGGGACTCGGTCGCGGCGCTGCACCGGCTGCGCGCCCGGGGGACGGTCCAGGGCGAGCCGATCGAGGAGGTGGTGGCCCAGGAGTACCTGGTCGGCACCGAGTACGTTCTCAACACGGTCAGCAGCGGCGGGACGCACCAGCTGACCGACGCCTGGCGCACCGAGCGGATCACCGCCAACGGGGTGCGGGACCTGGTGGTGGCCCAGGTGCTGCTGCGCTGCGACGAGCCGCCGGTGCCCGAACTCGCCGCGTACGGCCGCCGGGTGCTGGACGCGCTGGACATCCGGTACGGCGCCGCCCACCTGGAGGTCAAGCTGACGCCGGACGGCCCGCGGCTGGTCGAGGCGGGCGCCCGCATGTCGGGGCTGCCCTACTACACCGCCCGCCTGCTGGGCGAGGGCCAGTTGGAGTGGGTCGTGGACGCCTACGTCCGCCCGGAGCGCTTCCGGGCCCGGGCCGGCCGGGGGTACCGGCGGCGGCACGCGTTCGCCTGGGCCGCGCTGGTCGCCCCGGCGGCCGGGCGGCTGGTCCGCTACCGGGCGCTCGACCGGATCGCGGAGCTGGAGAGCTTCCGCGACCTCACCGTGCTGGTCGGCCCAGGCGACCCGATCAGCCCGACCACGTACGACCGGGGCTACCCGGCCACCCTCACCCTGGAGCACCCGGTGGACGCGGTGCTCCAGCGCGACCTCAACACGGTGCGCCACCTCGACGGCGACGGGATGTACGAGATCGAGTGACGGGGCGCGGGGGTTCGGGGCTCGGGGCGGACCGGCGGACCGGCGGGTTCAGAGGCCGAGGTCGGCCGCCAGGCAGGAGAACCGCACCGCCTGGCGGTCGGGGTCGTGGGCGTCGGCCGTCCGGTGCGGCGGCGGGACCGGGCGCTCCTCGACCAGGTCGGCGAGGGCGACCCGCTCCGGGAGCGCGCCGAACCGGGCCCGGCGGACCTCGGCGGCCCGCGCGTCGGCGTCCGGTCCGCGCACCCGCGCGTCGGCGTCCGGTCCGCCCGTCCGCCCCTCGGCGGCCGGGCCGCTCACGGCCGCGCCACCAGGTGGTCGGCGTCCACCACGGCCTGGGCGAACGCGGTCGGCGCCTCCTGCGGCGCGTTGTGGCCGATCCCGGCGAGCACCCGGTGCTCGTAGGCGCCGGTGAAGAACTTCCGGTAGGCCGTGCCGTCGGTGGAGGCCAGGAACGGGTCGAGGGCGGGGTCCAGGGTGATGGTCGGCACCGTGACGGGTGGCTGGGCGTCGAGCAGCCGCTCGTAGCGGTCGTAGCGGCGCTCGCCGTCGGCCAGGCCCAGCCGCCAGCGGTAGTTGTGGACCACGACGGCGGCGTAGTCGGGGTTCTCGAACGCGGCGGCGGTGCGCTCGAAGGTGGCCTCGTCGAAGTCCCAGGTCGGGGATACCTCATCCCACACCAGCCGGCCCAGGTCGTGCCGGTTCGCCTTGGTCTCCATGGCGACCCGGCCCCGGTCGGTGGCGAAGTAGTACTGGTACCACCAGGCCCGCTCGTACTTCGGCGGCAGCGGGGTGCGCTGCGCCGGGAGGTGGGTGACGAGGTAGCCGCTCACCGACACCAGCGCCTTGACCCGCTCCGGCCACAGCGCGGCGACGATGTCGGCGGTCCGCGAGCCCCAGTCGAAGCCGGCCAGCACCGCCCGGCGGATCCTCAGGGCGTCCATCAGGGCGACGACGTCGAGCGCGACCGCGGACTGCTGCCCGTTGCGGGGTGTGGTCGGCGACAGGAACGCGGTGGTGCCGTGGCCCCGCAGGTACGGCACGATCACCCGGTAGCCGGCGTCCGCGAGCAGCGGGGCCACGTCGACGAAGCTGTGGATGTCGTACGGCCAGCCGTGCAGGCAGATCACCACCGGGCCGTCCTTCGGGCCGGTCTCCGCGTAGCCGACGTCGAGCACGCCGGCCTGGACCCGCCTCAGGTCGGCGAACCCGGTGTGGGTGCCGGGGACGACGGCGGGGACGGTCGTGGCGGGGACGGTCGGGGCCGGGCCGGTCGGCCGGTCGTCGGCGGTGAGCGCGCCGGCCGCCGGGGCGGTGGCCGGGAGGGCGGTGGCGCCGACGCCGAGACCGACCGCGGTGGTGAAGGTGCGCCTGCTGATCATTTCCGGTCCTTTCCGGAGGCGCGCGGCGCCCCGGGGCGAGGGGGAGGGAGGGGGAGGTGACGGGCGGTCAGCCCGCGTGGCGGGTCAGCGCGTCGCGCAGGGCCGCCCGGCTGGTGACGCTCAGTTTGGGGAAGACGCGGTACAGGTGCGAGCTGACGGTGCGCGGCGACAGGTGCATCCGGGCGCCGATCTGCTTGTTCGTCAGGCCGCTGGCGGCCAGGTCGGCGATGCGGCGTTCCTGCCAGGTCAGCGCGCCCGGCGCCGGGGGCGGGGTCCGGGGTGGCGTCCCGGCGAGCCGCAGGTGGCGGGCCGTGGGCTCGTCGGGGAGGGCCGCGATCGGCAGTTCGGGCAGGGCGGCGGCGTCGAACCGGGACGGCAGGCCGGGGCGGACCGCGACCAGCAGCCGCACCGGACGGCCCGTCAGGCGGCGGCCGACGAAGCCGCAGACGTCGGCGCTGGCCTCGTCCAGCCACTGCCCGTCGTCGAGGACCAGCAGCAGCGGACGCCGCTCGGTGGCGAGGGCCAGCAGGCGCAGCACCGCGATGCCGAGCGTCATGACCGAGGGCGGGCCGCAGTCCGGGGCACCGCCCGGGCCGCCGTCCGAGCCGGCGCGCGCACCACCGCGCGGGCCGCCGAACACGGTGTCGAACGCGGTGCGGGCCGCCTCGTCCAGCCGTGCGGCGTCGGCGAGCAGCGGGTGGAGCAGCTGGTGCAGCCCGGCCCAGGGCAGCGCCGACTCCACCTCGACGCCGGCCGCCCGGACGACGGTGTGGCCCTCCCGCTCGGCGAGGGCGGCGGCGTGGCCCAGCAGCGCGGCCCGGTCGGCGTCCGCCGCTCCGCGCAGCACCAGGGCCCGGCCGGCGGCGGACGTCACGAACGCCGTCAGCTGCGCCCGCCCGGCCTCGCGGCCCGCCGCCGCCACCGCCGTCACCGCCGTCACCGGTCCCGCCGTCGTCGCGGTGCCGGCGCACCGCCCGCAGCCGCCCGCGCCCGCCCCGCCCGTGCCGCCCATGCCGCTCACGCCGGCCCACTCAGCGGCCGAGGCCGGCCGCGCGCGCCATGTGGGCGGCGTACCAGGCGGGCCGGTTCGGGTCGGCGTGGCCGAGTTCGGCCTCGTGCGCGCCGTGGGCGGTCGCGGCGTCGCGGAGCGCCGATTCGAGTGCGTCGGCGGAGCGGTACACCACGTGGTCGATCCGGCCGGGGCGCCGCTCGGTGACCTCCTGGAGGACGAAGGTGTTGCCGTCCGGGTCGGCGAACGAGGCGAACGAGCCGTACGACTGCCGCTCCGGGTGCGGGCCGGTGACCCGCTCGGCGGTGCCGGCGTGGTGGAAGACCCCGCCCGCGTCGTGGAACACCTCGCTGACCTCGACCCCGGCCGCCGCCAGCTCGGCGCGGGCCGCGACGACGTCGTCCACCACCAGGTGCACGCCGTGCTCGGAGCCCGGGGCAGCGGCGGTCACGCCGCTGCCGACGATCAGCGACGCGGCCGAGCCGGGCGGGGTCAGGTGCACCACCCGGAAGCCGCCGGGGCCGGTGCGGTCGACGTCCTCGCGGAACCCGATCCGGGTCCAGAACTCCTTGGCCCGGTCCACGTCCGAGACCGGGACGACCACGACCTCGATCTTGAATTCCACCATCGTCGGCTCCTCTGCGGCCCGGGACGCCGGTCGGCGTCCCACCGACCACGATCCCCGGACCGCGGGCCCGTCGAGCCGGTGGCGGACCCTGGTCCCCCGGGTCCCGTACCCGGGCCGGGGCACGGGTACGGGACCCGGGTCGGGCACGGGTCGGCCCGGGCCAGGGTCCGGCACCGGCTCGGCGGGGTGCGGGCACCGGGCAGTCTGGGGGACGTCCGGCAGACCGACGCGAGGAGCGCAGGGAGAAACCCCATGGCAACCATCCACTTCACCGAACGGACCCTGGCCACCCAGGAACAGTTCGTGGCCTGCCTCACCGACTTCACCCCGGGCCGCCGGGAGCTGTTCCCCAACAGCGCCGACGAGTTCCTCCGGGTCCACTCGGAGGGCCCCGACCACGCCGAGGTCACCGAGGGCTCCGGCGGCGTCTGGGAACGGCTGCGCTACGACTGGTCCGACCCGCACCGCGTGGTGATGACCACGGTCGACTCCAACCTCTGGGGCGGCGCCTCGGGCCACACCTACGCCTTCACCCCGCTGCCCGACGGCACGACCCGGCTGGACGCGGTGGTGGTCCGCGAGGGCAAGAACCTCAAGGGCCGGATCACCGGCCTGCTGCTGGGCAGTGTCGGCAGGGGCGTCCTGGGCGGCGCGCTGAAGAAGACCGTCGCGGCGGTGGAGTCCCGCCACCGGCTGACCCGGGCCTGACCCGCCCCTGAGCCGGGCCCGACCCGTACTCGATCCGAACGCCCCGCCGGGCCGGGCCGGGCCGGGCCGGACGGCGGCGCGGCCGGGGCGGGCTCAGGCCAGGCGGGTGAGCAGGATGCGACCGCCCTCGTACACGCCGCCGTCGATGGCGACGACCCGGTCCTCGGCGTAGCGCAGCGCCTCCCGGACGTGCTCCGAGGGGATGCCGAAGTGCTTGGTGAGGGTGCTGTGCCCGTGCACCAGGACGGTGCCGCCCAGGGCGTCCAGCATCCGGGCGACCGGGTCGCCGGGGTCGGTGGAGCGGGCGTCGCGGAAGGAGCCGCGGGAGCTCATCCGACGGCTGAACTCCAGCCAGGCGCCGGGGCGTTCGTCGGCCAGGGCGGTGGCGGCGGCGTGGTTGACGGCGGCGATCCCGGTGCCGAGTTCGAGGTACTGGGTGGTATCGGAGTGCACCAGCAGGTGGTCGTCGACCAGGACGGCGGCGGGGAGGGCGGCGAGCCAGGCCAGGTGGTCGGAGGTCAGCCGGCGCAGGTCCCGCTCCTGCCCGCCGAACCGGGCCCAGCCGCCGTGGAACCCGCCGGGCTGGCTCCACCCGGGTACGGGCGCGGTGCCGAAGCGGTGGGCGGCGAGCAGTTGCACCTCGTGGTTGCCCAGCAGCGCCCCCACCCGGCCGCCGGCGTCCGCGGCCTGCTCGGCGAGCCGCCGGACGTCCTCGATCACCCCGATCCCGTCCGGCCCCCGGTCGACGTAGTCCCCCAGCAGCCACAGCCGGGCCCGTCCGCCGGTCCAGTCCCCGTCCCCGCCGGTCAGCCCCGCCTCCCGCAGTGCGTCGCGGAACTCCGTGCGGTGACCGTGGATGTCGGCGGCGGCGTACAGCGGGGCGGGGGAAGCCGGGGAAGGGGACACGGCCGGGACGCTACCAGGAGGGCGGCGTCCCGGTTCGGCCGGGCCGACGGCCGTCCGCCCGTTTTGGCGCCCTTTTCGACGGTGGGTCCCGCTTTACCCGGGAGCCTTTTCTTCGGGCTCTCGAATCGGTGGGAGAACCGGGGCGACCGGAAGGGCCGGACTCCGGTACGGTACGTCAACCGATTGACTCTTTATGCACACCTTATGTCCAGTTTGGGATTTCTGTGAACATTGACTTCAGCCTCGACCCGGGCTTCTCCTGGTACGTCGTCCTGCTGATGATCAGCGGTCTGATAACGATCTGCACCGCTCTCGTGCCCGCCTCCGGCCTGAGCACCGGCCTGCGGATCTTCAGCGGCCTCGCCGGCGCCGCGTTCTTCGGCTACGGCGTCTACCTCGCTTTCTTCTTCGAGGGCGGCGAGTACTTCATCATCTTCAAGGCGTTCATCGTTCCGATCGTGCTGGTCGCCAACTTCGTCCGGTCGATGATGAACCGCGCCAAGGGCACCCCGGTCCCCCCGCAGGGCCAGGTCCCGTACCCGGGCCAGGCGCCCTTCCAGGGGCAGGCCCTCTACCCGGGCCAGGCTCCGTACCAGGGGCAGGCTCCGTACCAGGGGCAGGCTCCGCAGCAGGCCCAGGCCCAGCCGCCGTACCCGGTCCAGATCCCGGCCCAGCCGCAGGCCCCGGTGCAGGCGCAGGCGCAGGCCCCGCAGCAGATCCCGGCTCAGCCGACGGCTCCGGTCCAGCCGGCGGCCGGTGCCGTGGGCACCGAGCACAGCGCCTGACGGCTCGGCCACCGCGCCACGAAGCACTGTTCACCGAAGCGCCGTCCCGCCGCCGTGCGGGGCGGCGTTCGCGGTTCCCGGCCGGGGCCGGTGCGGCGCGGGAGGGGCGGCGGGCCTTCAAGGTCCTTGCGGGGCGGGGCCGTTGACGGACTTTACGTGGTCATGGATAGTCTCACGCGCGGGAGCGCCCCGCCGGTCGGAGGGGGTGTCGGGATGGGAGTCCACGGGGTGGCGGCGGCCGGTGCGCGGGCGGCGCGGGTCGATCCGCTGCTGGCCGACCGGGTCGTCGAGGCACTGCTCCTCGTCGGTCTGCCCGTCGCGCACGGCGGCCACGGGCCCGGCGTCCACCTGTTCGCCACCGGCGGCGCGGCCGGGGACGGGTGCGGGGACGGGGACGGGGTCGATCCGGACCGCTGGCCGCTGACGCTGCGCTGGCTCTGCTCCGCCCGGCTGGAGGACGCCGCCGCGGCGGCCGGGGCGGACAGCCCGTGGCCCCGGACCCGGCAGGTGGTGGCGGACAGCGTCGAGACCGCGCTCGCCGAACTGCTGCCCGCCCTCGGTCTGGCCGCCGTCCGCGAGACGCCCGAGGGCCCGACCCGGGTCGGGCCGGCCGACCCCGCCGCAGCAGCCGCCGCACCGGTCTCGACCGTCCCGCCGACGGACCCGGCACCGCACCTTCCCGCCGAGACCCTGGCCGCCGTCCGCCGCAGCGCCGCGCTCGCGGGCCTCCCGCTGGCCCGGCACCCCCGCGCGGCCGGTGTCGCACTCACCACCTGCCCGCCCGTACCGGGCGCACCGGACGCAGTGCTCACCCCCGGCGTCCCGGACGTCGTGGACGTGGCCTGGCACCCGTCCCCGCGGCTGCCCGGCGCCCCGGCGGTGTCGACCGCCGTGCGGGAGGCCATGCACCACGCGGTCGGCTCCGCGCTCACCGCCTGCGGCCTGCGCACCTCCTGGCACCGTCCCCCGGACAGCCCCCCGCACCTGCACGCCGACGCCCCCGGCACCTCCGCCGCCTCCGCCCCGGCCGCCGCCGCCCGCTGAGCCGTCCGCCCCGGGACGCGGACCGGCCCCGGCCGGGCGGAGTGGTTCCTCCGTCCGGCCGGGGCCGTCGCACCGGTTAGGCGAACTGCGCGAACTGCGCGGGGCGCCGGGAGCGGCTACCCGTTGGTGATCGTGAAGCTGGTGCCGGGCTGGCGGACGATGTCGCCGTCCGCGGAGTTGCTGACCTGCACGTTGGTGAGGACGGCGCTGCCGCGGGCGCCGGACATCGCCAGGATGCCCGCGCCGTTGTTCGACTTGTCGATCCGCACGTTGCTGATCCTGACGTCGGGGAGGGCCCCGCCGCCGGTCTTGAACTGGATGCCGTCGTAGGTGCTGTCGTGGATCTCGGTGTCGCGGATGACGACGCCGGGGATGTCCTGGCTGGCGGCGAACAGGGTGAGCGCGCCGAACTCCTGGGCCTCGTTCCAGAACGCGCCGCCGCTGCGGTAGATCGCGTTGTTGGCGATCAGGGTCTGCCCGGAGAAGGGCAGCGGGTCGTGGTCGGTGGCGAGCATGATGCCGGGGTAGTTGGCGGTGTCGTAGACCAGGTTGTTCTCGATCCGGTTGCCGTAGCCGCCGTACACCGCGATGCCGGTGGCGCGCCACGGGAGCTGGACGGTGTTGTTGACGAAGGCGTTGTCGTGGCCGATGTCGACGGCGGTGTTCTTGACGTACTTGTTGGCCCAGACGGCCATCGAGTCGTCACCGGTGGTGCGGAAGGTGGAGTTGAACACCGAGGAGTTGCGGGTGCCGTCGGCGAAGTTGATGCCGTCCGCGTAGGTGTCGCGGATGCGCATGCCGCTGAACTGGAGGCCGTCGGCGGGGTTCCACAGGTCGGGGATGTTGTCGTAGTCGCGGCCGACCCAGACGGCGACGTTGGCGTGCTCGATCCAGACGTTCTCGATCTTGGTGTTCTTGCCGAACCGGCCGTTCAGGCCGACGCCGCCCTCGGCGCCGTCGGAGGCGCCGCGGATCCGGCCGGAGCCGAAGATCGCGATGTCGGAGATCCTGGTGTTGTCGTCGATGTCGAAGCCGAAGTTGCCCTCGTGCGGGTGGTTGATGCTGCCGGTGGCGTTCTGCGGTTCGGTGAGCGTGTAGAACTGCGAGTACCACATGCCCGCGCCGCGGATGGTGACGTCGCGGATGCCGACCTGGTTGTACATGCCCCGGTTGAGCGGGTCGTCGGTGAGGATCTTCTTCTCCTGGCGCCACTGGCCCGACGGGATCCACACGCAGGGGATGCTGCCGTTCTGGTTGGCCGTCACGGCGGCCTGGATGGCGGCGGTGTCGTCCTGTCCGTCGTCGGGGACGGCCCCGAAGTCGGCGATCGAGGTGCACTCGGCCGGCTTGGCCTTGGGCGGGGCGACCTGCTCCAGGTCGACCAGGTCGATGGTGTAGAAGGACGCGGTGTCGCCGCTGTCGCGCTGGAGGCGCAGCTTGGTGCCGGCCGGGTAGCTCTTGGGGAGCAGCGCGTGGGTCTCGTCGAAGAGCCGGCGGGCGTCGGCCTGCGGGGTCTGGGTGAGGCCCTCGGGCTGGTCGGTGTTGCCGTACAGCCAGCTGTGCTTGGAGGAGAGGGTCAGCTTCTGCACGAACACGTTGTCGGCGTAGAGGCTGAGCGTGGCGTCGATGCCGCCGCCGCCGGGGGCGTCGGGGATCGAGTTGCGCACCACGATGGAGTTGGTCGGGACGGTGGAGGTGATCTCGACGTACTGGCCGGTGGCGGTGAGCTTCACCGACTTGCGGCCGGAGGACTCGGAGGCGTAGTTGGTGTGGCCGAAGGTGCGGGTGGCGTCGGCCTGGAGGAGTTCGCCCTGGTAGGCGCCGTCCTCGGCCTCGTAGCTGGTGAAGGGTGCGGCGGCGCCGCGGCCGACCACGATGGCCTTGCTGAGGGTGTTGTTGTTCTCGTTGGTCTCCTTGGCGGTGCCGGTGGCGTCGGCGGTGACGGTGATCGTCGCGCCGCCGGCGACGGCGGTCCAGGTGCCGGTGACCGGGAGGGTGAGGGTCTGTCCGGCGGGGATCGCCGGGGTGGTGGTGTTCAGCGTCGCGGTGCCGACGGTGAGCCGGGTGACGCCGGCGGGGGCCGGGTCGATGCCGCGGTTGTGGAGCTTGACGGTGAACGAGGTGGCCGCGCCGGCCGCGGGGCTGGCGGGGTTGGGGGTGACGTCGAGGACTTCGAGGTCGGGTCCGGGCGCCTGGCGGACGGTGATCGGGCTGCCCGCGGCGAGCAGGTTGTTGTCCTCGTTGCGCTCGCGGACGGTGTTCTTGGGGTCGACCCGGGCGCTGGGCAGGTAGCTGCCCTGCGGGCGGGTGCCGATCTCCTTGCTGACGGTGGCGGACTCGCCCGCGGCCAGTGCGGGGACGGCGACGCTGTCGGCGAGCGCGCCGCCGAGCAGCAGGTCGACGGTGGTGGCGGCGGCGGGCAGGTTGCCCGCGTTCTTGACGGTGGCCCGCAGCGTGATCGCGGTGGTCTCGTCGGGGCTGGCCGGGGACCACGCCACGTCGGTGACGGTGAGGTCGGGGTTGGGCGCGGGCGTGCCGATGGCCTGGAGTTCGGCGACCTGTCCGGCGGGGGCGCCGGTGTTGGAGGTGAACTTCAGCTGGAGGTCGGCGGCCCGGCCGGTGACCGGGACGGTGACGCTGTTGCCGCCGTTCGCGGGGTCGAAGCGGTAGTCGGCGGCGGCCTTCAGGCTGGTGAAGCCGGTGGCGCCGTCGGCCCGTCCGAGCACCTGGATGTTCTGGGTGCGGGCGCCCCACGCCGGGTCGGGGTTGAGCTTGACGACGACGCTCTGCAGGTCGGCGTCGCTGCCCAGGTGGACCGTCAGGGTGTTGGGGAACGCGCCGGAGTTGCCCTCCCAGTAGGTGGACAGGCTGCCGTCGTTGGCGTTGGCGGGGGCGAAGGTCCACGCCTGGCCGGAGGCCTCGATCGGCTTCCCGGCGGCGAGGTTGCTGCCGGGGGTGCCGGTGCCGGTTCCGGTGCGGGTGACGGACGCGCTGGGGTCGGACTGGTTGCCGGCCGCGTCCTTGGCCCGCACGGTGTACGTGACGGTGGCGGTGGCGGGCTGGCTGTCCGTCCAGGTGCGGACGGTGGCGGCGGTGCTGGCCTTCAACTGTCCGTCGGCGTACACGTCGTAGCCGGTGACGCCGACGTTATCGGTGGCGGCGTCCCAGGTCAGCTTGATCTGTCCGGCGGCGGGCTCGGTGTAGGCGAGGTTGCCGGGCGCGCTGGGCTTGACGGTGTCGCCGGGGGCCTCGCCGGTGCGGGTGACGGGGGCGCTGGGGTTGGACTGGTTGCCCGCGGCGTCCTTGGCCCGCACGGTGTACGTGACCGTCTCGCTCGCCGGGCGGCTGTCCGTCCAGGTCAGCACGTCGCCGGCCACCGAGGCCGCCAACTGGCCGTTGGCGTAGACGTCGTAGCCGGTCACCTTGACGTTGTCGGTGGCCGCGGCCCAGACCAGCTTGATCTTCCCGGCCTCGGGCTGGCTGTACGTCAGGCCGGTCGGCGCGGTGGGCGCCTGGGTGTCGCCGGAGGTCGGGCCGTACGCCTCGAACTCCGCCAGCTGGGCGGCGGGCCAGGCCGAGTTGGCGGTGAACAGCAGCCGCAGGTGGCGGGTGGTGCTGGTGGGCAGCGAGACGGTGACCTGGTTCCCGGCCGCCGGGTCGAAGCTGTAGGCGGCGGGGGCCAGCAGGTCGGTGAAGGAGCTGCCGTCGGTGGAGCCCTGGACCTTGAAGGTCTCGCTGCGCTGCTCCCAGCCGGGCGGGAGCTTCAGCACCAGCCGGTCGACCTTGACGGCGGAGCCCAGGTCGCCCTGGATCCACTGCGGGAAGGCGCTGTTGCTGCTCTCCCAGTAGCTGGCCTGGTTGCCGTCGGCGGCGTTGCCCGGGGTGTAGTTCTGCGAGGTGCCGCTGGCGGTGAGGGTGCGCCCGGCCAGCAGGTTGGCGGAGGCGGCGCTCGCCCCGTAGACCTCCAGCTCGGAGAACTGGGCGGCCGTCCAGGCGCTGTTCGCCGAGACCTGGACGCGCACCCAGCGGGCGCCGGCGGCGGGGAAGGTGATCCGGACGGTGTTGCCGGTCGCCGGGTCGAAGGAGTACCCGGCGGAGCCGACCAGCGGTGCGAAGGTGCTGCCGTCGGTGGAGCCGAGCACGGTCAGCGTCTCGGTGCGGGCGCCCCAGCCGGCGGGCAGCTTCAGCGCCACCTGGTCGATCGAGGAGGCGCTGCCCAGGTCCACCTGGACCCACTGCGGGAGGGCGCCGTTGCCGCTCTCCCAGTAGCTGGCCTGGTTGCCGTCGTTGACGTTCGCGGCCGTGTACTGGCCGTTGGCGCTGCTCGCCGTGACGGGCTTCCCGGCGGCCAGGTTGGGGCCGCCGGCCGCGTGGGCCGGTAGCACGGGGCCGGTGAGCAGGAGCATTCCCGCCACGACCGACGTCGCCGTCAGGCGTGGCAGTAGGCGCTTGGATCTCATGACGTCCCTCTGTCTGGGGGTGGGTGGGGGGAGGGGAAAGTCGAGAAAACGACAGGCATCTGTCTGTTTTTTGCGCGGAGGCACTCAAGAGTTACAGAGGGGTGATGAGAGTGTCAACGGACTCTAAAGAGGCTCCGCATACGGATCGACCGACGGGCGGCAACGGGTGCCGGTGCGCAAGGGTCGAGGGCTGGGCCGCAAGGGCGGTGCGGGGCGCGGGCTCCGCCGCCGCGCGGCGGAACGGCCCGTTTCCCCGAAGTAAACGGGGCTGCGGCTGGAAGCGCGCTTGCGCAAACAACGCAAGCGGACTGTCGACTTCTTGCGCGACTACTCCCCCGCCCGGCTTCTCAGTGGCCGCTCAGGTGGGGCTCATCGCAGGTCAAGGCGGGCGGCAGAGCATCGTCCGCATGACAGCGGCATCGGAACCCCGGACCTCCTCCCGCCGACAGGGGCGTCGGGCCGGGCGCGCCGGGCGGATCAGGCGGGCGGTCGCCGTGGCGGTGGTGCTCTCGGCGCTCGGGGCCTGGCTGGTGCTCTCCCGCTCCACCACCGGCGCCCCCGCGAGCGCGGCGACGTCCGCCTCGGCGCCGTCGGCCGGCACCACCGGCACCACCGGTACCGCCGACACCGCCACTGCCGACGACACCGCCGCTGCCGACGACGCGGCCCAGGACCCGACGGCCGACCGCGGCACCACGCCGGACGCGGACGCGGGCACGGGCGCGAACACGGCCGCCGACTCCGCGCTGGCCGCCGCACTCGGCGGCCTCGACGGGCACTTCGCCGTCACGGTGACCGACCCCGGCTCCGGTGCCACCGCCGGTTGGGGCGGCGACGCGTTCGTCACCGCGTCGATCGTCAAGGTCGACATCCTGGCGGCCCTGCTGCTGGACAACGACGGCGTGCTGACCGGCGACCAGCGGGCCGCGGCGGCGCTGATGATCGAGCAGAGCGACAACGACGCGGCGACCGCCCTGTTCGACGCGGTGGGCGGCGCGCCGGGCCTGGACCGGGCGAACGCGGCCTTCGGCCTGACCGGGACGGTCGCCGGGACGGACGGCTTCTGGGGGCTGACCAGCACCACCGCGGCCGACCAGGCGCGACTGCTGCGGGTGGTGTTCACCGCGGACTCCCCGCTGGGCTCCGCCTCCCGCGCCTACCTGGCGAAACTGATGGGCCTGGTCGCGGACGGCCAGGACTGGGGCGTCTCCGCGGCGGACCAGGGCGGCGCGGCGCAATTGAAGAACGGTTGGCTGCCCCGGGACGGCACCGGCCGGTGGGTGGTCAACAGCATCGGCCGGATCGAGTACGGCGGCCGGTCCCTGCTGGTGTCGGTGCTGAGCGACGGTTCGGCGAGCGAGGAGGCGGGCATCGCGCTGGTTGAGTCCGTGGCGACGGCGGCGGTCCGGGCCTTCGCCGCCGGTCCGCAGTAGCCCCGGCCCCGCCCGGCGGCCCGATCGGCTCCCCGCCGGTGGCCCCGTTCAGGCCGGCCGTCCGCTCCCCGCCCGGGCCGCCGCGCGGGCGACCACCCGCAGGTAGCGTTCGACCGCGAGGTGCTGGAGCAGCAGGGCGACGGGACGGCCGAGCCGGGCGTACCAGGTCGCGAGCCGGAAGAACGCGGTGATCTCGAACCACACCTCGCCGTCCGCGTCCCGGCTCACCACGAAGGACTCCTCGCCGCGTTCGGGGTGTCCGGGGAGGGTGCCGTAGGCGAAGCCGATCCGGTCGGGTTCCTCGACCGTCCAGACCACCCGGCAGGGGATGACCAGGCGGGGCAGCCGCAGTCCGGGCAGGGCGAGCCGGAGCAGGACGGTGTCGCCGGGGAGGATGCGGCCGGGCACCGGGTGGATCGCGAAGCCCGAGCCCAACTGGACGCCCCAGCCGAGCACGTACGCCCCCGCGCGCTCCAGCACGGCGGGCCCGTGGCCGAGGTGGACGCGGCGGCGCAGTGTGGCGTACCCGGCGGGCAGGGCGGCGGAGCGGGTGGCGCCGACCTCGGGGTAGCTGGGCGCGGCGGCGCGGGCGGCCCGGTGGCGCGCGCGGAGGTCGTTCGACGGCACCGGTCAGTTGTACGGCGTCCGGCGGCGGTCGGGCAACCTCGCCGCGGCGTCGGCGTCCGCGCGGTCGGCCGACCGCGCCCGGTCGGCGCGCCGCGCCGCGTGTGCCGCGCCGCGCGTGCCGACCGGGAAGGGGGCCTGTCGGCCGTCAGCCCTGGAGGGAGGCCCAGAACTCCTCGAAGGACAGCCTGCCGTCGCCGTTCGCGTCCTTGGCGTTGATGATCGCCTGGGCGACCGTCTCGGTGACGTGGTAGTCGCCGAGCTGGGCCATGACCGTCTTGTACTCACGCGCGGTGATCCGCCCGTCGCCGTCGACGTCCAAGCGCGCGAATGCCGCCCGTGCCGCTTCGATGTCCGCCACGAACCCACCCCTTTTCTCACTGTTCCACTGCTGACTCGACGCCGTGTTCGACGCGCGGGCCACAATAGCCGCCGCTCGCGGCCGCCCGACGAGCCGGTCCCGGTCCGGCGCGCGCCGGGCTCCGCACTCCCCCGGCGCGGGGCCGCACGGACGCCGTGCGACCGCGCGCTGCCGTAGGGAGCGCCGGGGCGGAAAGGATCACCTCGCACCCGGACGAGGTGGGGATCCGGGCCGGGCTTCGAGAAAGGCACCGCCATGGCGAGCGAGTTCCAGCGTCACAAGCTGACGAGCATGTTCCACGCCTTCGACACGGACCGGAACGGCTACCTGGACCAGCAGGACTTCCGGGCCCTCGCGGACCGCTGGAAGCAGCTGCCCCGGGTGGCGGCGGAGCCCGAGCTGGCGGCCCGGGTGGAACGGGTGATGCTCGGCTGGTGGGACACCCTGTACGCGGCAGCGGACGCCAACGGCGACGGCCTGGTCGACCTGGACGAGATCCTGGCCGTGGTGGACCGGCTGCCGGAGATGCGCCCGGCGGTGGCGGAGACCTCGGACACCGTCTTCGACGCGATCGACGAGAACGGCGACGGCCGGATCTCCCGGGAGGAGCACCGCCGCCTGGTCGACGTGTGGAACGGGCAGCCGACGGACACCACCGGTGTCTTCGAGCTGGTCGACCTGGACGGCGACGGCTTCCTCTCCCGGGAGGAGTTCACCGAACTGTGGGCCCAGTTCTGGATCAGCGCGGACCCGGCGGACCCGGGCAACCACCTGTGCGGGGCGCTCGCCCCGGCGGCGGACGGCGCCGCCGGAGCCTGAGGGCGGCCCCCGAACGGGCGCGGGTGCGGGGGCGTCGGCGGCTCAGCCCTGCTGGGCGCGCGGGGCGCGGGCCCGGACGAGGGCGACGTAGCGGATGGTGAAGACCATCGGGACGACGAAGCCGGCGATCTGGACGATCAGCGAGGGGGTCGAGTGCCCGTGGCCGCCGTGGGCGAGGACGCCCAGCACCACGGCGGTGACCGCGAAGGCGGCCGTCCACACCGCGGTGATGACCACGTTGACCCGGATGAACGGCTTGAGCGTCCAGAACTCCTGCGGGGTGGTGCGCTTGGCGATGCCGAGCGTGAACGGCTTGCCGATCAGCAGCGAACCGCCGGCGATCACCGCGAGGACGGCGGAGGACAGCGCCGCGGAGTAGTCGCGGACGCCGGAGTGCGGGTCGGCGAAGGCGATCGCGGCGAGCACCGCGAAGTACAGGGCGGAGCCGGTCTCGATGATCAGCGCGTCCCATCCGGCGCCCGCGAGGCGCTGCTGGACGATGACGGCGGCCGCGACCACCAGGCCGGCCAGCGCGGCCCACTGCCACTGGGACGAAGGGACCACCGCGAAGATGATCCAGGGCAGGAACGTGCGCAGGTAAGACATGGGTGCGGTATCCCCCTCGATGGTCGGCCGGCACTTCCTCAGGCCGTCTTTCCGCAGGATATCCACTGGCAGGAGCGGGCACACCGCCCGTTCGCTGGACGGATCATGACACTTCGTCGGCTGGACGGATCATGCCACCGGGCGTCCGGACGGTGACGGGGCGTCAGCCCGCGGCGGCCGGTGCCGGTCAGCGCGGGGCGAGCCCGGTCAGCAGCAGGTCGACGACGGCGTCCAGGTCGGCGTCGTCGGTCGGGGAGGTCCAGTCGGCGGCGTGGGCGGGGTGGTGGAAGCGGGCCGTGGCCTGGAAGGCGGCCCGGCCCGCGACGGCCGGGTCCGCCGCGGCGAGGTCGCCGGCGGCGACTCCGGCGGCGACGATCCGGGCGAGCTGCCCGGCCAGCTCGTCCTCGTGCGCGGTGACGACGGCGGTCGCCTCGCCGATCAGCTCCCGGAAGGTGCGCTGCAGTTCTGGGTCCTGGAGGGCGTACTGCCGCTTGGTCGCGTGGAGGGCGCGCACCCAGTGGCGCAGCCGTTCGGGGGCCGGGAGCGCCGGGTCGTCGGCGATCGCGGCCATCGGCGCGGACGTCCGGCGCAGCCAGCGTTCGGCGACCGCCTCGCGCAGGGCCGCCTTGGTGCCGAAGTGGCGGTAGACGCTGCCGTGGCTGACGCCGAGCGCGCGGGCGACGTCCACCACGGTCGCCTTCGCCGGGCCGTAGCGGCGCAGGACCTCCTCGGCGGAGTCGAGGATCCGCTCGGCGGTCAACTGTTCGGTCATGGCCTCGAGGTTACCGTTCGCCCACGTCGTCCCCGGCGCGGGCAGAGCCCGACCGGGCCGTACCCGCTCCGCGTCCGCGCCTACCGCTCGCTGTCGAGCATCGCCATCTGCGCCGGGTCGTAGCGCTCGCCGCGGGCGGCGCCGGCGGGCACGGCGGCCTCGATGGCGGCGAGGTCGGCCGGGGTCAGGGTGACGTCGAGGGCGCCGAGCGCCTCGTCCAGGCGGTCGCGGCGGCGCGCGCCGATCAGCGGGACGAGTCCGTCGCCGCGGCCGAGCACCCAGGCGATGGCGAGCTGGGCGACCGTCACCCGCTTCTCCTCGGCGATCGCCCGCAGCGCCTCGACCAGGGCGAGGTTGTGGTCGAGGGCGTCGCCGCTGAAGCGCGGCAGGTGGGAGCGGAAGTCGCCGGCGGCGGCCTGCGGCTTCCAGTGGCCGCTGATCAGGCCGCGCGAGAGCACGCCGTAGGCGGTGACGGCGACGCCGAGTTCGTCGGCGGTGGGCAGGATGTCCTGCTCGATGCCGCGCGAGATCAGCGAGTACTCGATCTGGACGTCGGTGATCGGGTGGACGGCGTGGGCCCGGCGCAGCGTCTCCGCGCTCACCTCGGACAGGCCGATGTGCCGGATCCAGCCCTTCCCGACCAGTTCGGCGAGCGTGCCGACCACGTCCTCGATCGGGAACTCGGGGCTGAGCCGGGCCGGCCGGTAGACGTCGATGTGGTCCGTCCCGAGCCGCTGGAGGCTGTAGGCGACGAAGTTCCTGATCGCGGCGGGGCGCAGGTCCACCCCGTCGAAGGCGCCGTCCGGGTCGCGCAGCGCCCCGAACTTGACGCTGATCACGGCCCGCTCGCGGTCGCGTCCGCGCAGGGCCTCCTGGAGGAGCATCTCGTTGTGCCCCATGCCGTAGAAGTCGCCGGTGTCGAGCAGCGTGACGCCCCGGTCGAGGGCGGCGTGCACGGTGGCGATGCTCTCGGCCCGGTCGGCCGGGCCGTACATGCCGGACATGCCCATCAGTCCCAGGCCGAGGCGGGAGACGGACGGGCCGGTGGTGCCGAGCGTGGTGTTCTCCATGGCTCCACCGTACGCGCGCCGCTGACAGATTTCAAAAACTGTCAGTCCAATTCTGTCGGGACGGGGTGGTGCGTCCGCAGCGACAGCGGCAGCGCGCGACCGAGCCCCCGGCCGGGATCCGGTCGGGGGCTCGGTCGGAGGTGCGGTCGCAGACGCTGCCGCTGGCGCGGTCAGATCGCGAGGAGCTGCTGGAGCAGGTCGCGGTACTCGCGCAGCGAGAGGCGCAGGTCCTCGGTGCGCGAGGAGTCGTCCGCCGCGCCCCGGCGCTCGCCGTCCTTGTCGCCGTCGGCGTGCCACGCGTCGCGCAGCGCGGTGCGGCGCTCGCGCAGGCCCTCGGTCAGCCGCTGCACCGTCTCTTCCAGCGCCTTGTCCGCCTCCTGCACGGCCTGGCGCGGGTCGTCCACGAAGGTGCCTATCGCGTGGTCCATCCGCTGCGTCAGCTGCGAGGTGAGGTCCGACGGAATGAGCGGCTGGTGGGTGCCGGAGCCGTCCGCCGTGCGCGGCTGCCCGGCGGCGGAACGGGTGCGGTCGCGGTCCTCGTCCTTCGCCACCGCGCCGGAGGTGGCGACCGCACCGGTGGACTCCACGCCGGTGGCGGCGGCCCGGACGCGGTCACGGTCCTCGTCCTTCGCCACCGCGCCGGAGGTGGCGACCGCACCGGTGGACTCCACGCCGGTGGCGGCGGCCCGGACGCGGTCACGGTCCTCGTCCTTCGCCACCGCGCCGGAGGTGGCGACCGCACCGGTGGACTCCACGCCGGTGGCGGCGGCCCGGACGCGGTCACGGTCCTCGTCCTTCGCCGTCGCGCCGGAGGTGGCGACCGCACCGGTGGTGGCGCCCGCAGCGGTGGTGGCGGCGGTGCCGCCCGCCGGCGCGGGGCGCTGGGCGGTGCCGGTCACGGGCCGGGTGTCACCGGTGGCGCGCGGCGTCTCGTCGGTCGTCACGAACCGGCCCGGGGCGCCGTTGCGCGGGACGAGGTGCGGGTCGGTCGCGTCGGCCGTCTCGCGCCGCACCTCCTCCGCCTGCCCGTCCTGCTCCGGCCGCCCCGCCTGCTCCAGCCGCTCCGGTCGGCCGGCGGCGTCGCGGTTGCGGTCGGCGTCGCGGTTGCGGTCGGCGTCGCGGTTGCGGTCGGCGGGGGTGCGGGTGCCGTCCTGAGCGGTGCCGGTGCCGGTGCCGGTGCCGGTGTCGGCATCGGTGTCGAGGGCATCGGTGCGTCGGCCGTGGTCGCTGATGGTCATGCGGTCCTCCTCGGGAAACGGTGGAGCGACGGTGTCGTCGTGGCGGGGGTCCGGGCCCGCGTTCACGCGTGGTGCTCGCGCTGCGTCGGCACCTGCCGCGGGCGGCGGGCGGTCGGCATGCGGTCCTTGGTGGTGGTGTGGGCCGCGGCGCGCTCCGGCTCGCCGTCCGGGCCGATCAGCGCGAGGAACAGGTCCCGGGCCCGGACCAGGGCCGCGCGCTGCTCCTCGGTGTTCTTGGCCCGCCCGGCGGTGTCCGGCCGGGAGATCGCGTGCAGCACCCGGTAGGACTCGACGTGCTCGCCGTGGTCGACCGAGATGGTGTCGATCTGCGCGTCCACGTCGGAGTCGGGGTAGCCGCGCTCGCGGGCCACCCGGGCCAGCAGTGCCTCCGCGTCGGCCAGTGCCTGCCGGGGGTCGTCGACGAAACGCGTCTTGACCTGCGCCCACTGCTGCTCGGCCCGGGCGCGCTCGGCGCTGCTCAGCGGGGTGAGCGTCAGTTCCCGGTGGCGTTCGACGCGCTGGGCGAGCTCACGCTCGGCCGCGGTGGTGTCGCCGTTGTGGCGGGCGACGGTGCGCTCGTACTCGGGCCCGAACTGGCGGCTCAGGCTCGGGTGCTGCTGGCGACGGCGGAGGGCGAACGCACCGAGCGCCGCCACCGCCACGACGATCACGACGATCGCCACGATCAGACCGCTGGACATGCTCTGCCTCCTGACGCGGGGGCCGCTCGGGCCGCCCTGTTCGGTTCGCTCGCGGTGTCGGGTGACCCGTATCACGCTCCCCAAACACCGCAGCTCCCCTGACGGCCCGTCAGGAAGTTCCCGCGTCCGCCGCCCCGCCCCTCCGGCGCGGGATGTCACACCCGGCGCCCCGTCCGACTCTGGGGTTCGGACGGCGGGGCAGCGGCCCCGCCGACGGAACGCGACGAGGAGCGGACACATGATCATGGTGACGGGCGCGACCGGAACGGTCGGACGCGAGGTGGTGCGGCTGCTGGCCGCCCGGGGCGTCGAGGTGGCCGCCGTGACCCGCGATCCGGCGGCGCGGTTCCCCGACGGGGTCCGGCGGGTGGTGGGCGACCCGTCCCGGCCCGGGTCGCTGGCGGGGTCGCTGGACGGGGTGGCGGCGCTGCTGCTGAGCCCGCGGGCCGTCGGCGGGGCGGCGGCCGAGCTGCTGGCGCTGGCGGCGGAGCGCGGGGTGCGGCGGGTGGTGGTGCTGTCGGCGGTGACCGTGGAGTACGGCGGCGGGTACCGCCGTTTCGCCGCGGAGTTCGAACGGGTCGAGGCGGCGGCCCGGGCCTCCGACCTGACCTGGACGTTCCTGCGCTGCGCCGACTTCGCCGCCAACACGCTCGCCTGGGCCCCGCAGATCCGGGCCACCGGCGCCGCGCGCGGCGTGCACGGCGCGGCCGCCACCTCCCCCGTCCACGAACGGGACGTCGCCGAGGCCGCCGTCCTGGCCCTGCGGGAGGACGGCCACGCGGGCCGGGCGTACGCCCTCACCGGCCCCCGGTCCCTCACCCAGTACGACCGGGCCCGCCTGCTGGGCGAGGTGCTCGGCCGGGAGGTCACCTTCGAGGAGGTCCCCCCGGAGGTGCTGCGCCGCTCGCTGCTCGCCCAGGGCCTGCCCGCCGACGTCCCCGACCGCCTGATCGGCTACGCCGCCGCCTGCCTGGCCGCCCCGGGCCCCACCACCGACACCCTCCCCCGCCTCCTCTCCCGCCCGGCCCGCACCTTCACCACCTGGGCCGCCGACCACGCCCCCGCCTTCACCTGACCGCCCGGCCCGGCCCCTCCTCCGGGTCGGGATCAGGTCAGGCCGATCCGGCCCGCGGTCTCCTCGACGTGCTTCAGGTGCTCGGGGGCCCGCTCCCCCAGCGCGGTGACGAGACCGGCGACGACGGTCTCCACCACGGCGAGGGTCGGCACCAGGCTGTCGTACGGGGACGGTGCTCCGACCTGGCTGGAGAGGACGACCTCGGCCTGGGTGCTGACGGGCGACAGCCAGGCGTCGGTGAACAGGACGACGCGTCCTCCGGCTTCGCGGACGAGTTCGGCGAGGGTGACCTTGTCCGTCTCGTAGCGGCGGTAGTCGAAGACGACCAGCACGTCGCGGCGGCCGAGCGCGGCCAGCAGCGCCGTCCGCTCGACCGGCCGGTCGGGGAGGAAGCGCACGTCGTCGCGGAGCTGCATCAGGTGCAGGCCGAGGTACTGGGCGAGCAGGTGGGTGAAGCGCCCGCCGGCCAGGGTGACGCGGCGTTTGGGGTCGGCGAGCAGTTGCACGGCCCGTTCCAGCTCGTGCGGGCTGACTTCGGCCAGGGTGCGGTCGACGGCCGCGGTGAACACCTCGCGGCCGTGTGCGAGCAGACCCGCCGTGCCCGGCTGCGGGGGGCGCCCGCCGTCCTCGCCCGTGCCGCCGTGGCGCGCGGTGCTGTAGAGGGTCAGCGGCGACGCCTGGCGTTCGTCGAGTTCGGTGCGCAGTGCGGCCTGGAAGTCGGGGAAGCCTCGGTAGCCGAGCCGGTTGACGAACCGGATCACGGTGGGGGCGCTGACGTCGGCGCGCTCGGCGAGGGTGGCGACCGTCTCGAAGCCGGCGGCCGGCCACCCGGCGAGCAGGACGCGCCCGACCTTCCGCTCGGCGGGGCTGCAGTCGCCGAGGCGCTGGCGGATGTCCTCGGCGAGCGTGACGGGTGCCATGGCGCGGTTCCTTTCCCGGGCGTCGGCGGGGTGGACGGTCCGGAGCTGTGGTGGTCCGCAGCCTAGCGAAGGGCCGGGCTGCGGAGATCTTGTTCGGGGATGTTCGTCGCCCGGCTACCCGGCGGTGGGCGCGATCGCCAGGTCGAGGTCGGTGAACGAGGCGGCGGTGGCGCCGTCGAGCGTCCAGGCCCGGGTGTCGGGTCGGCGCTGGAGGGTGACGGTGAAGGCGGGGCCGCTCTCGTAGGTGGTGGCGGTGGCGGTGCGCCGGGTGCGCTGGGCGGTGAGGGCCCGGGCGGTGCCGGAGAGCGAGTAGGGGGTGCCGTCGGGGTCGTCGATCGAGTGGAACGCGTCGTGGTTGGCGGGGACGGGGGCGGTGTCGGCGGGCTTGAGGCGGTCCTTGGCGGGGGCGGGCCGCACGGTCCAGGTGCGCGGGGCGTACCGGTCGCCGCCGGTGAGGTAGCTGTAGCGGACGCCGTCGACGCTCCAGCGGCCGCCGGTCGTGCGGGCGTGGGCGTGGCGCAGGTCGAGGACGGTGACGCCGTGGGTGCCGAGCACCCGGAGGGTCTCGTCGCGGGTGCCGGCGTGCTCGACCTCGATCGCGGTGTCCTCGTCCAGGGCGAACACCCGGTCGTGGCCGGTGTCGGCGGCCAGCCGGACGGCGCGGCCCTCGCGGCCGTAGGTGCCGGTGTGGGTGTCGAGCAGGCCCGCGTCGAAGAAGCCGAAGCCGCCGCGCGGGAGGTAGCCGAGCTTGGTGGCGTCGTCGAAGTAGCCGGGGGCGCTGCCGTCGCGCAGGGCCTGGTAGCTGTCGCCGCCGGTGACCATGTCCGGTCCGGAGGCGATCTGGGCGCCGGCGCTGGAGCCGGCCACCACGGCGCCGTCGGCGAGCTTGGCGCGGATCGCGGCCAGCACCTTGGAGTCGGTGTGGGCGTCGCCGTGCAGCAGGGTGGTGACGTAGCGGTACTGGTCGCCGCCGCCGAAGAAGAAGCCGGTCATCGACTGGACCTGGGCGACCACGGCGTCCGAGTCGGCGGCGTCGACGTGGTCGAGGTCGACCGGGATCCACTGGGCGTCGGCCGCGCCGTGGTGGCGCAGCAGGTCGGCGTAGTAGGCGCCGTTGCAGGCCGAGTTGGAGCACTTGGCGGGGTCGGCGGCGTCGGGGTCCTGGCTCTCGGGGACGGAGGCGGCGGTGAGGACGCCGATCCGGGCCTTCCCGGCGCCGCCGGCCTTGGCGATGACCTCCTGGTAGATCTCGGCGTTGTCGTCCTTGAGCCCGCCGCCGACCAGGATCAGCGTGCCGCCGGGGCGGTGCCCGCCGGGGTGGGCGGGGGCCGGGGCGGCGAGGGCGGACGGGGCGGCCGCGGCGACGGTGGCGAGGGCCGCGGCGAGGACGAGGGCGGCCCGGCGGGGGCGGGCGGGGAGGTGGCGGTTCATCCGTGGTCTCCAGGTGCGATCGGGCCGGTGCGTGCGGGGGTGCGGCGGGCCCGGACCGGCACCCGGCGGTGTCCGGTGCGGGCCCGCCGGGGGTGGGAGCGGCGGTTCGCGGGTGCCCGGGCGGAGCCGGGCCGTTCGGTGGTGCGAGGGGGACGGAGGTGCGGGCTCAGGCCCGCCGGAGGCGTTCGACCAGGCTGGCCAGCAGGGCGATCCGGGTCGGCACGCTGGCGGTGTCGAGCCACTCCTCGGGGGTGTGGTCGGCGCCGCCGACGGGGCCGAGGCCGTCGAGGGTGGGGACGCCGAGGCCGGAGGTGAGGTTGGCGTCGCCGACGCCGCCGGTGGCGGCGCCGCCCACGGTGAGGCCGAGGTCGGCGGCGGCGCTCCGGGCCAGGGCGAGGACGGCGCGGGTCGCGGGGCCGAACTCCATCGGCGGGCAGAGGTCGAGCTGGTCGACCCGGGCGGTGGTGCCGGGGACGGCGGTGCGGCTCGCGGTGTCGTGGATCGCGTCGAGGGCGGTGCGCAGGGCGGCGCTGGTGGCGGCCCTGACCTCGACCTGGAGTTCGGCCTCGGGGCAGACGATGTTCGGCCGTGTGCCGGCCCGGACGACGCCGACGTTCAGGGTGACGCCCGGCCAGGTGTCGTTGAGGGCCTGGAGGGCGACCACCAGGTGGGCGGCGGCGAGGGCGGCGTTGGCGCCGCGTTCGGGTTCGATGCCGGCGTGCGCGGCCCGTCCGGTGACGGTGACGAGCAGGTCGGCGACGCCCTTGCGCTGGACGACCAGGTCGCCGTTCTCCCGGGCGCACTCCAGGCCGAGCGCGAAGTCCGCGTCGCGGCAGAGCAGTTCGGTCACCGGGCGGCTGGCGGGCGAGCCGACCTCCTCGTCGGGGGTGGCGATGAGGACAAGTTCGGCGAAGGCGGTCCGCCGGTGGCGGACCAGCAGTTCGGCGGCGGTGACGCCGGCCAGCAGGCCGCCCTTGTCGTCGCTGACTCCCGGCCCGTACGCCCGGGTTCCGACGGCGCGGAACGGCCGGGCGGCGGCGGTGCCGTCCTCGAAGACGGTGTCCATGTGGCCGATCAGGACGATCCGGGCCCCGCCCTCCTCGGGCCGCAGGGTGCCGGGCAGCCGGGCCACCAGGACGTCGCCGAAGGCGCGGCCCTCGACGGGGTCGACGGCGAGGCGCTCGGTGCTGAACCCGATGCCGTGCAGCCGGTGCCGGAGCCAGTCCGCGACCCGGTTGACCCCGTCCCGGTGGTGGCTGCCGGAGTCGATGGTGACCAGGTCGGCCAGGTCGGCGAGGTAGCCGGGCAGGGCGGCCCGGGCGGCGTCCAGCAGCGCCGCGGCGCGCGGTTCGGGGACGGCCCGGGTGGGGGCGGCGCTCACAGGACCTTGGACAGGAAGGCGCGGGTGCGCTCCTGCTCCGGTTCGACCAGCACGGTGCGGGGGTGTCCGGCCTCGACGACCACGCCTTCGTCCATGAAGACGGCGGTGTCGCCGACCTCGCGGGCGAAGCCGATCTCGTGGGTGACCACGACCATCGTCATGCCGTCGGCGGCCAGGTCGCGCATCACGTCCAGGACGTCGCCGACGAGTTCGGGGTCGAGGGCGGAGGTCGGCTCGTCGAAGAGCATCAGCTTGGGCTTCATGGCCAGCGCGCGGGCGATCGCGACCCGCTGCTGCTGGCCGCCGGAGAGCTGGGCGGGGTAGTGGTCGGCGCGGTCGGCGAGGCCGACCCGGTCCAGCAGCCGCAGCGCCTCGGCGCGGGCGTCGGCGCGGTTGACGCCGGCGACCCGGACCGGCGCCTCGGTGACGTTCTCCAGCGCGGTCAGGTGCGGGAAGAGGTTGAAGCGCTGGAAGACCATGCCGATCTCGCGGCGGCGCTCGGCGACCTCGGCCTCGCGCAGCTCGTGCAGCCGGTTGCCGGACTGCCGGTAGCCGACCAGGTCGCCGTCGACGGTCAGGCGTCCGCCGTCGACCTTCTCCAGGTGGTTGATGCAGCGCAGGAAGGTGGACTTGCCGGAGCCGGACGGGCCGAGCAGGCAGCAGACCTGTCCGCGCTCCACGGTCAGGTCGATGCCCTTGAGGACGTCCAGCCTGCCGAAGTGCTTGCGCACGCCCTCGGCGTGCACCATGGGCCGGGCCATCGGTTCAGCCCTTCCGTTCGCGGGTGGTGGGGAGCAGGCCGGGGAGGCCGGTGAGCATCCGCCGCAGCGGGGGGACGTGCCCGGCGCGGGTGGTGCCGCGGCCGTAGCGGCGCTCCAGCCAGGCCTGCGGCACGGAGAGCACGGTGACCAGCGCCAGGTACCACAGGGCGGCGACCACCAGCATCGGGATGACCTGGTAGTTCTGGGCGTAGACGTCCTGGATGTTGGACATCAGGTCGTGCGCGGCGATCACCGAGACGTACGCGGTGGTCTTGAGCATGTTGATGGTCTCGTTGCCCATCGGCGGGATGATGACCCGCATGGCCTGCGGCAGCACGATCCGGCGCATCGTCAGGACGGGCTTCATGCCCAGCGAGTGGGCGGCCTCGGTCTGGCCGGGGTCGACGGACTGGATGCCGGCCCGGATGATCTCGGAGGCGTAGGCGGCCTCGTTCAGGCCCAGCGCGAGCAGCGCGGCGACGGACGCCGGGAGCAGGTCGTTGGTGTCGAACTCCACGAAGGTGACGGTGGTGAACGGGATGCCGATCATCAGGTGCTTGTAGAGCGCGGCCGCGTAGCCCCAGAAGAGGATCTGGACCAGGAGCGGGGTGCCGCGGAACAGCCAGACGAAGCCGGTGGACAGCCCGTACAGGACGGGGTTGTCGGACAGCCGCAGGACGGCGACCAGGGTGCCCAGGCCGAGGCCGACCGCCATCGCGGCGGCGGTCAGCCACAGGGTGGTGGCCAGGCCGTCGAAGATCAGGTCGGCGAAGAGGTAGTGGCCGACGACGTCCCAGTGCAGGTTGGGGTTCTTGGCGAGCGAGCCGACCAGGCCGACCAGCGCGACCAGGGCCGCGACGGCGGCGATCCACCGTCCCCAGTGCCGGACCGGGACGGCCACCAGGTCGTCCGGCCGGGCGGGGGCCGCCTCGGCGGGGCGTGCGGTGACGGGCATGTCAGTCCACCGCGCTGTTCTTGGTGGCCTGCCGCACGGCGATCGAGGCGACGCCGTACTTGTCGTAGATCTTGGCGAGCGAGCCGTCGTCGATCAGGGACTGGAGGGCCTTCTGCACGGCGTCGGTCAGCTGCGGCAGGTTCTTGGCGACGGCGATGCCGTTCGGGGAGGCGTTGTAGCCGCCGAGCGCGGCCGGGTCGTCGGCGAGTTCGAAGGCGGCGCCGCCGTCGGCGGTCTTGGCGGTCCAGCCGGCGGCGGGCTTGGTGAGCACGTCGGCGACCACCTTGCCGGAGCGCAGGGCGAGTTGGGCGTCGGAGTCCTTGGGGAAGGTCTGCACGTCGACGGCGCCCCTGCCGAGCTCGCGGCACTTGTCCTGGTGCTTCTCCAGCAGCTTCTGCTGGTTGGTGGCGGTCTGCACGGCGACGGGGTGGCCGCACAGGTCGTCGAGGGTGGCGATCTGCTGCGGGTTGCCCTTGGCGACCAGGATGCCGCTGCCGGAGACCGAGTAGTCGACGAAGTCGACGACCTGCTCGCGCTCCTTGTTGTCGGTGATGGCGCTGATCGCGGCGTCGTACTTGCCGGCCTGGAGGGCGGGGACGATGCCGTCGAACTTCTGTGCCTGGAACTCGAAGCGGACGCCGAGCTTGGCGCCGACGGCCTGTCCGAGGTCGTAGTCGAGTCCGGTCATCTCCTGGCTGCCCTCGGAGACGTACATCTCGAACGGGGGGTAGGGGACGTCGGTGGCGACCCGGACCTTGCCGGACTTCCTGATCGCGTCGGGGAGCGCGTCGTGCAGGGCCTGGTCCGGGGTGATGCTGACGCCCGCGACGGTCACGGGGGCCGTGGCGGAGGCACCGGCGGCGGCCGGTGAGGTGGAGCTGCCGCACGCGGTGGCGGCGAGGGCGGCGGTGAGCAGGACGGCGGGGAGGGCGGTTCTGCGCAGGGCGGAGCGAGGCATGGGGGACCTTTCAGGGGTGCCGAAGCAGGCTCCGCAGACGTTACAGATCGTCCAGTTGTAGCGCTAGATGTAATGGCGGATACGAATGGGTAACGGCGGCCTTGCGGGCGGTGGACCAGACCACAATGGCACGTCCGTGTAAAACCTCCGGCGAACCGGCTATTACATCTATCCGTCTCGACCGAGCTTCTGTATGTTCCGTTTCATCGCTCGCCGGGCCCCCACCCCCGTCGGCCGAGCATCCTCCCGTGCGCATCCGACGCCCGGGCCCCCCTGCCCGGAGCCCCACCGCGCCCGGGCCCTCCCCCACGGAGCAGCCAGTGCCCTCCACCGCTCGCCGCACCTCCGCCCTCGCCGTCGCCGCCGTCCTCACCGCGGCGCTCGGCGCCCTCGCGCCGGTCGGCGCGGCGCACGCCGCCACCGGCCCCGGCGCCCTGATCCTGGGCGGCGGCGCCATCGCCGACACCAACAGCGCCGTCTACGGCACCTTCGTCGCCAAGTCCGGCGGCTCCGCGGCGCGGATCGGCGTGATCACCGCCGCCTCCGTCGTCCCGGCCGACGACCCGGACGCCGACGACCCGGCCACCTGCTCCAACTCCGTCTGCAACGGCGCCTACTACACCGGCCTGCTGAAGAACAGCTACGGCGCGGCCGACGCCCAGTGGATCCCGATCGACCTGGACCACATCTCCAACAACGCCAGCCAGAGCGTCGTCAACCAGATCAACTCGATGACCGGCTTCTTCTTCGGCGGCGGCGACCAGAGCCGCCTGGTCACCACCCTGATGAAGAGCGACAACAGCGACTCCCCCGCGCTGGCCGCGATCCGCGCCAAGTTCGCCGCCGGTGCGGCGATCATGGGCACCAGCGCCGGCACCGCCATCGCCAACGGCCGCGACATGGTCACCGGCGGCGAGAGCTGGGACGCCCTGCGCTACGGGCCGTACACCACGATCAGCGACAGCTACCCCGACGACCTGACCTACCGGCCCGAGGGCGGCTTCAACTTCTTCACCTCCGGGCTGATCGACACCCACTTCGCCGCCCGCGGCCGCGAGGGCCGCATCGTCCGCCTCGCCGCCGCCACCGGCCACACCCGCGCCTTCGGGATCGACGAGGACACCGCCCTGGTCGTCACCAACCCCGGCACCGCGAGCGAGTCCGACGCCGTGGTCGGCACCAACGGCGTCTCGGTCCTCGACCTGCGCGGCGACACCGTCGGCACCCACAGCGGCTACTGGTCGGTCGACGGCGTCAAGTGGAGCTACCTGACCAGCGGCGACACCTACAACCCCGCCACCTGGACCGCCACCTCCGCCAAGCCCGCCTACGCCCCCACCAGCGGGACGGTCGGCAGCCGCTGGAGCGACGTCTTCTCCTCGCCCGACTCCCCCACCGACCACGCCTACCAGCTGGTCAAGATGGCCAAGGAGCTGGTCGGCGCCGGTCGCAGCACCACCCAGTACGGGATCAGCTACGAGAGCGGCCCGACCTTCGAGGCCGACCTCACCAAGGGCACCGGCTACAAGGCGTGGAAGAGCGGCAGCGCGATCTCCTTCGTCAACCTGACCACCCACCTGTACGTCTACTGACCCCCGCCGCCGGCCCCGCCGCCGGCCCCCACGGCCGGCCCCCGCCGCACCGGGCGGGCGGCGCACCCAGGCGCCGCCCGCCCGTCTTCCCGTCTTCCCACCGCCCGTCCGCCTTCCCGCCGCCCGACCCCGGAGGAACGTCCGCCATGCCCCTCTCCCCGACCCGCCGGGTGCTCCCGGCCGCCGCCGCGGCGACCGTCTGCGCGCTGGCGCTGACCGCCTGTTCGAGCTCCGGTCCGGCACCGGCCCCCACGACGACGGCGGCCGCCGTCACGGTCAAGGGCGTCACGATCAGCGCCGACGCGAAGCTGGCCGGGGCGCTGCCCGAGACGGTCCGGAAGGCCGGGAAGGTCCGGGTCGCCACCGACGTCCCCTACCCGCCGTTCGAGATGTACGTCTCCGAGGGCAGCCAGGAGATGACCGGCATCGACTACGACCTCGGGCAGGCCGTCGGCGCCCGGCTCGGCGTCCGCTTCGAGTTCACCGCGCAGAAGTTCGACGGCCTGCTACCGGCGGTCCAGGCCGGCAAGTTCGACGCGGTGATGTCGGCGATGACCGACAAGAAGGAGCGCCAGCAGGCCGTCGACTTCGTCGACTACGTCAACGCCGGGCCCGGCTGGCTGGTGAAGAAGGGCAACCCCGAGCACATCGCGGCCGTCACCGACGTCTGCGGCAAGAGCGTCTCCGTGCAGTCCGGCACCAACCACCAGAAGCTCCTGGAGCAGCGCCAGGAGCTGTGCCGGCAGCAGGGCCTGCCCGCCATCGCCGTGCTGGCCTTCGGCAAGGACTCGGAGGCCCAACTCGCCCTGCGGTCGGGGAAGGTGAGCGCCGACTTCCTGGACGAGGTGACCGCCGCGTACGTGGCCGACACCGCGGACGGCGGCGCCGTCTTCGACACCGTGGCCGGCACCGCGGCCGTCGGCCCGGTCAGCGCCTCGCCGATCGGCATCGGAGTGGCGAAGTCCGTGCCCGGCCTGAAGGAGGCGATCCAGGGCGCGCTGCAGTCCCTGATGGACGACGGCTCCTACCAGAGGATCCTCCAGGCGTACCACGTCCCGGACATCGCGATCGCGAAGGCGACCGTCAACGGCGCGGTCGACTGACGCCCCGCACCGCACGACGGCCGCCCCTCCACCCCTCCGGCGGTCAGGACGGTGCCGGTGCCGTCGGTGACGCCGCCGGAGGCCAGCGCGCGGGCACGGTGTCGGGGACCAGCCGGGCGGGCGCGTCCAGCTGGAGGGCCGCGCGGCAGCGCGCGGCGAGGAAGGCGGGCCCCGCGAGGGCGCACGACACTCGGCTGACCGACCCGGCCACGACCTCGGCCACGACCCCGGCCACGACCCCGGGCCCGGCTCCGGCCACGACCCCGGGCCCGGCTCCGGCCACGACTCCGACTCCGGCCGAGGGCGGGGTGCGGCTGCGCGGCCTGCGCCGCGCCTTCGACGGCCGCACCGCCCTGGACGGCGTCGGCCTGGACGTCGCAAGGGCGAGTTCACCGCTCTGCTGGGCCGCTCCGGCTCCGGCAGGTCCACCCCGCTGCGGGCCGCCGGCCGCCTCGACGGCGGGGGCGAGGGCCTGGTCGAGGTCCCCGAGCCCAGCGCGGTGGTCCTCCGGGCCGCCCGGCTGCTGCCCTGGAGCCGGGTGCCGGAGAACGTGGTGCTCGGTCTGCCCGGGCCCCGGTCCGCCGCGCTCGCCCGCGGCCGGGCCGCACTCGCCGAGGTCGGCCCGGCCGGGCGGGAGCGGGCCTGGCCCGGCACCCTCTCCGGCGGCGAGGCGCAGTGCGCGGCACTCGCCCGGGCCCCGGTGCGGGAACCGGAACTCCTGCTGCCGGACGAGCCGTTCGGCGCCCTGGACGCCCTCACCCGGATCCGGATGCACGCCCTGCTGCGCGACCTGTGCGCCCGGCACCGCCCGGCCGTCCTGCTGGTCGCCCAGGACGTGGACGAGGCCCTGCTGCTCGCCGACCGGGTCCTGGTCCTCGCCGACGGCCGCTTCTGCCTGGACCTGCCCCCGCCCGGCCCGGCCGGACCGGACCGCCGCTGCCGCTACCGCCGGGACCCGGCCTTCCCCGCCCACCGGGAACGCCTGCGGCGGGCCCTCGGCGTCCCGGAGTCGGAGCCGGGAGCCGAGCCGGGGGCGGAGTAGACCCGGGTGCGTCGGTCCGCCCGGTCCTCGCCGCCGGCCGCGCGTGTCCGGAACCGTCCGGGCTCAGAGCGGGGTGTCCCAGTCGAGCAGGCGCAGCAGCGCCTCGTCGGGGCGGCTGTCCGTCGGGCGTCGGGTGTCGCCGGGCGGGCGGGTGTCCCCGGAGGGGCGGGCGGCGGTCAGGCGGGCGCTGGCGGCCGTGTTCTGTTCGGCGCGGGGGCGGCGGTGGTGTTCGCGTAGCGGGCGAGCGCGGCCTCGGTGGTGGGGGTGTCCCGGAGGGCCTTGGCCAGGACGAGGGCGTCTTCCAGGGCCATCGAGGCGCCCTGTCCGGTGGCCGGGGAGGCGGCGTGCGCGGCGTCGCCGATCAGCACCGCGCGGCGGCTGCGCCAGCGGCCTCCGGGCGGCAGGTGGAGGGCGTCGGTGACCATGAGGTCGTCGCCCGTGGCCGCCACGATGTCCGCGCAGGGGGTGCGGTCGGGGCGCAGCAGTTCCTCCAGCCGGGCGCGCCACTGGGCGGGCGTGGTGCGGTCGCGCTCCCGCGGGCCGAGCGGCGGGCCGGGGACGCGGGCGAACCAGTGGGTGCGGCCGGTGGGCGGGACGAGGTGGCCGAAGGCGGCGGCGCTGCCGCGGACCATGGTGATCAGGCCGGGTGCGGCGGCGGGGCGCGGCGCGGCGTAGCTGTAGCCGTAGAAGACGCGCTGTCCGGCGTACGCGGGGCCGGGGCCGTCCGGGTCGAGCCAGGCCCGCACCGTGGAGTGCAGGCCGTCGGCGCCGACCAGGAGGTCTCCGGTGGCCGTGCTGCCGTCGGCGAACCGGGCGGTGACGGCCCGGTCGGTCTCGGTGACGCCGGTGAGCCGGGCGGCGTGCCGCAGCACGATCCCGCGCCGGCGGGCCTCGGCCCGCAGGACGGCGGCGAGTTCGGACCGGCGCAGGCAGCGGTAGCGGGTGAGCGGCCGGTCGTGCTCGCCGAGCGGTACGGACGCCAGTTCCGTTCCGGCCGCGTCCAGGACGCTCATCCGGGTGACGTCGAACCCGGCGCCGGCCACCGCCCGGGCGGCGTCGAACCCGGCCAGGGCGCGCATGCCGTTGCTGGCCAGGGTCATGAACGCGCCGATGTCCCCGTCGCTGTCGGGGTGCGCCTCGTGGACGACCGGCTGGTGGCCGGCCTTGTGCAGGGCCAGTGCGGCCGCCGTTCCGGCGATCCCGCCCCCGACCACCACGATCCGCGCCATGGGCCGCCCCTCACCGTGTCCGCTCCGTCACCGACCGTCCCATCCTCGCAGAGCGGTCCGCGCGGACGGCGCCCCGGCGGGGACGGGCGGGCAGGACGGCCGAAAACCGGCCGCGCGCCCCGCCCGCTCCCGTCCCTCCCGGTTGATTCCGCCCCTTGCATCCTTTCCGTCCCTTCCGTCCCCTTCCGGAGGATTCCGCGCGGGCTCCTTGGGCAACCGTTCGGCACGACAGGACGCGAGGGACGGACGACACCCATGGCCGAGGTACCGAGCAGCCACCGCATGCTCAGCATCTACCTGAACAACCACCTGGCCGGCGCCGAGGCCGGCACCCGGCGGGCCCGCCGGATCGCCGACGCCCACCCCGGCCCGGACCAGGGGGAGGCGCTGCGGCAGTTGGCCGCGGACATCGCCTGCGACGCGGCGTCGCTGCGCCGGGTGATGCGGGAACTCGGCGTCCGCGAACGCCGCCCGTACGCCTGGCTGGGACGCGTCGGCGAACTGGCGGGCCTGGTCAAACCGAACGGCGCCGTGCTGCGCCGCTCCCCGCTGACCGACCTGGTCGAGTTGGAGGCCCTCCGGCTGGGCGTCCTGGGCAAGCGCCAGCTCTGGGCCGTCCTGGCCGACCGGTTCGGCGCCGACTCCCGCGTCGACCGGTCCCGGCTCGACGAACTCGTCGAGCGGGCCGACCGGCAGGCCCACCTGCTGGAGGAGCTCCGGCTGCGCGCCGCCGGGGTGCTGACTCCCCGGCCGTGACCCGGCCGTGGCCGCGACGGCCCCGACCGCCCCGACGGCGGGCACCCCGAGCAGCACCCCGGGCGTTCCGGGCGTTCCGGCGCGCGCGGGCGCCCCGCCCCCTGCCGAACGGCGTGGCGGGGGCGGGGCGCCTGGTGCGGGCGGGGTCAGCTGCCGGGGACGGTGTCCTTGAACGCGGTGCCGGCCGTGCGGAGCGCGGCGACGTTCGTGGCGACCTGGGCGGGGCTGAGCACCTGGTCCTTGACGAAGTACACGTAGTCGACCTGCTGGTCGTACGAGCGCGGGGTGGTGGAGTACTGGCCCGCGAGGTCGATCAGCCAGTGGTTGAAGTCGATGAACTGCGGGGTCTCGGGCAGGTAGGGCTCGCCGTGGGTGGCGACGACCTGGCCGTCGATGTAGTAGGTGATGTTGGTGTTGTCGATGGTGAACTGCAGCAGGTGCCAGCCGTCGTAGGACTGCCGCTGCTCGCCGTGGGTGTTGACGGCGTTCCACGGGTCCGGGTTGTAGGTCTCCCAGCTGGTCTCGTACATGATGTTGCTCTGCTCGCCCCAGCCGCCGTTGGGCAGGTACTCGAAGTCCTCCTCGCTGTAGTTGGGGTCCATCGGGGCGTTGAGCGGGGTGAAGGCGAAGAAGGTCTGGTTGATGTGGTCGCCGTCGGGGCCGCTGTTGGGGGCGTCGGCGAACTTGACCCGGGCCGCGTAGGTGCCGTTCTTGAACTTGCGCGCGGTGGTCTGGATCTCGGTCTCCTTGGTGCCGGAGGCCGTGCCGTCGGTGGTCAGGCGCAGGTTGAGCACCTTGCTGCCGCCGACGGTGGGGAAGGTGACGTCGGCCGGGGACCAGGTGGCGCCGGAGACGCCGGGGCCGCCCTGGCCGGACTTGACGGTCCAGCCGTGCTGCTGGACGGCCGCGTCCGCGCTCGTGTTGTAGGAGAAGTCGTCGAACAGGACGGGCGCGTTCGGGTCGACCGGCGGGGTGGAGGTGGAGCCGGACGGCGACGGCGAGGGGGAGGAGCTCGGCGACGGGGAGGGGTTGTTGCCCGCGGGGGCGGTGCCCCAGATCAGCGCGCCGTCCTCCTGGAGGGTGACCTTCTGCCAGTCGACGTAGCTGGTCTGGGTGCCGCTGAACGAGTAGTCGTCGGACTGGGTGAGGGTCTGCCAGTCGGAGCGGTAGAAGCGCAGCTGCATGTCGCCGGTGGACTGGCCGGGGGCGAGCGAGCCGGCGCCGGCGGTGAAGCCGATCTCCAGGTAGCGGTCGGCGGTGGCGGTGGGGTTGGCCAGGGTGCCAAAGGTGCCGGTGATGTTGCCGCAGCCCTTGACCGCCCAGGAGCAGGCGAAGCGGTAGCTGACCGACGGGCCGTCGGACTTGAAGTAGTAGCGCAGGGTGATCCGGTTGAGCGCGACGGTGCTGCTGCCGGTGTTGGTGACCTGGAGCCAGGGCTCGGTCTGGTCGGCGGTCGCGCCGGAGGCGCTGGTGCGGTACTGGACGCTGAACTTGTCGGCGGCGGACGCCGGGGCGACGGTCAGCGCGGTGGCGGCCAGGCCGGCCGCGGCGATCGCGGCGGCCGTGGCGAGCCGGGCGCGCCGGCTGGTCGTGCGGGGACGTGCGGACACGGTGGTTCCTTCCGTGGGGGGAGGGCGCCCCGCGGTGCGGCGGGGCGGTGGACGTTCCGGCGGTGCACGTGCGGGGTGCGGCCGCGGAGGTGGTCCGCGTGCTGCGGGCGGCTGCTGACGGTGGGTCGGCGGCCGGGTCTGTGGGGGCGCGCGTCCGGGCGCGGGTCCGGGTCGCGCGTCCGGTGCGCGCGCGGGCCGCGGGGCCGGTGGCGGCGCGCTCAGGTGGTGAGCAGTTCGCGTTCGGCGTGGTGGACGCCGAGGGCGGCCAGCCGGGGGCGGTGCGCGGCGAGGGCGGGCAGGAAGTCCCGGACGTAGTCGCTGTCGGGGTTCCAGGCCCGGTCGGCGATGGCGCACAGCCGGGGGTAGGCGAGGTAGTCGAAGTGCTCGGCGGTGGTGACGAACTCGCTCCACAGCTGGGCCTGGGTGCCGAGCACCCGGGCCCGTTCGGCCTCGTCCCAGTGCGCGGGGGCGGCCTGGTGGGCGTGCGCGGTGGCCAGGTCGACGACGTACTCGGCCTGGCCGAGCGGTTCGTCGGGGCGGTCGGACTGCGGGTAGTCGAGGTAGGTGGCGCGGTGCGGGGCCATCACGATGTCGTGGCCGCGCCGGGCGGCGTCCCGGCCGTGCTCGGCGTCCCGCCAGGGCATCACGGTGAACTCGACCGGCAGGGTGGCGCCGTCCGTCTCGGCCCAGCAGATCGGGACCCGGCCGGCGGCCAGCAGGTGCCGGCCGACCTCGCCGAGGAACCAGCCGCGCAGGTGGGCGGGGGTGGTGAGGCCGAGTTCGGCGGCCCGGCGGCGGGCGGTGGGGCTGGTCTCCCACTCGACGGTGGGGCACTCGTCCCCGCCGAGGTGGACGTAGCGGGAGGGGAACAGCTCCGTGGCCTCGTCCAGCACGGCGCGGCAGAAGGCGAGCGCCTCGTCGTGCACGCCGAGCACGGTCTCGCACACGCCCCACTCGGTCCACACGTCGAGCTGCCGCTCGGGGTGGTTGCCCAGGTGCGGGTAGGCGGCGAGGGCGGCCCGGGTGTGGCCGGGCATGTCGATCTCGGGGACGACGGTGACGCCGCGTTCGGCGGCGTACGCCACCAGGTGCCGCAGTTCGGCCTTGGTGTACGCGCCCTGGTGCGGGAGCGCGTCGTAGCTGGTGGAGCCGGCGTGGCCGACCATGCTGCGCTCGCGGCGGGCGCCGATCTCGGTGAGCCGGGGGTAGGCGTCGACGGGCAGCCGCCAGCCCTGGTCGTCGGTCAGGTGCAGGTGCAGGACGTTGAGCTTGTGCAGGGCGATCCGGTCGACGGCGGTGAGCAGGCGGTCGAGGGGCTGGAAGTGCCGGGCGGTGTCGATCATGAACCCGCGCCAGGGGTGCCGGGGCCGGTCGGTGATCCGGACGGCGGGCAGGCTCCACTCGACGCCGGCCACCGGCTGCGCCGAGAGCACCTCGGGCGGCAGCAGTTGGCGCAGCGTCTGCACCGCGTGCCGCAGGCCGGCGGGCCGGGCCGCGAGCAGTGTCACCTGGAACGGGTCCACCGTCAGCCGGTAGCCCTCCTCCCCCAGTTCCCGGTCGTCGGGGGCGAGGACGAGCGCGACGGTGCCGTCCGCCCCGGGGGCCAGCGGCAGGCCGGTCGCGGGGCGCAGCAGGGTGCGCAGCAGGTCGGCGACGGCGGCGGCTTCGCCGGCGGCGCGCACGGTGGTCCGTTCGGTCAGGGTGAACCGTCCGGCAGCGGGAACGAGTTCGACCGGGGTCGGCAGGATCACGGGGTGGTCTTCTTCCGGGGGTAGGGAGGCTGGCGGGCTCTGCGGGCGGTGCGGGCGGGGGCCGGAGCCCGGCGGGCGGTGGGGGTCAGCCCTTGACCGCGCCGGCGGTCATGCCGGTGGTGACCTTGTTCTGGAGGAACAGGAAGACGATCAGGACGGGGAGCATGAACAGGCTCGCGGCGGCCATGGTGGCGCCCCAGTCGGTGCCGAAGACGTTGGCGAAGGAGGAGAGCCAGACCGGGAGGGTGCGGGCGTCCTGGTTCTTGATGATCAGGGTGTTGGCGAAGGCGAACTCGTTCCAGGCGGTGATGAACCCGAACAGCGAGGTGGACAGGAGGCCGGGGGCGAGCAGCGGGAGGGTGATCCGCCGGAAGGCCTGCGGCCGGGTGCAGCCGTCGACCTGGGCGGCCTCCTCCAGTTCGGCGGGGACGGCGGCGAGGAAGCCGCGCAGGGTGACGATGGTGAAGGGCAGGGTGGTCATGAAGTAGACCAGGGTGAGCATGCTGAGGCTGTCGAGCATGTCGGTGTCGCGGGCGATCACGTACATCGGGATCAGCAGCGCCTCCCAGGGCGCCATCTGCGCGGTGAACACCAGCAGCAGGAACGCCCGGCGTCCGCGCCAGCGCAGCCGGCCGACGGCGTACGCGGCGAGCAGGGCGACGATCAGGGAGAGCAGGACGGCGCCGAGGGTGACGTACAGGCTGTTGCGCCAGTAGCCGCCGAAGCCGGGGGCGTGGATCGCGGTGGAGAAGTGGTCGAGGGTGGGGTGCAGCGGGAGGAAGGCGGGGGTGGCGGCCTGGATCTCGGCGGTGGGCTTGAAGGCGGTGACCACCATCCAGTAGACCGGGAAGGCGGCGGTGGCGAGGACGGCGAGCGCGGCGAGGTTGAGCGGCAGCCGGCGCAGTCGGCGGGGGGCGAGGAGCTTCACGCCTCGGCTCCTTCCTGGCGGTGCATCCGCCGGAGGGTGGTGACGAGCGCGGCGAGCAGGATCAGCACGGTGAGCGTGGAGGCCGCGGAGCCGAGGTCGTACTTGTGCAGGTTCTGGGCGATCTGGAAGGCGTAGACGGGCAGGGTGGTGGTGGCGCCGTTGGGGCCGCCCTGGCTGACCACCCATATCTGGGCGAAGCACTTGAAGGTCCAGATCACCTCGAGCGAGGTGACCAGGGCGAACAGCGGTCGCAGCACGGGGACGGTGACCAGGCGGAAGGTCTGCCAGGCGCTCGCGCCGTCGATCCGGGCGGATTCGTAGAGCTCGGCGGGGATGGTGGTGAGTCCGCCGTACAGGGTGAGCGCGGCGAACGGGACGGACTGCCAGACCACCAGCAGCACCAGGACGGTGAAGGTGGCGCCGGAGTGGGCGAACCAGGCGTAGTCGCGGTAGCCGTGCAGTCCCAACTGGTCAAGCGCCCAGTTGACCACTCCGAAACGGGATTGGAAGAGCCACTGGAACACGGTGGTGGCGGCGATCACCGGGGTGGCCCAGACCAGCACCAGGGCGCTCATCACGGCCAGCCGCATCCGCCGGCCGAGCCGGACCAGCATCAGCGCGACGAGCGTGCCGAGGCCGGTGATCAGCACGGTGTTGAGCGCGGTCCAGCCGAGGGTGCGGAGGGTGACGGTCCAGAACTTGGAGTCGGAGAGCAGCTCGGTGTAGTTGTCGAACCCGACGAACGGGGCTCCGCCGCGGATCAGTTGGGCGAGCCGGAAGTGCTGGAAGGAGATCACCAGGTTCCGGGCGATCGGGTAGAGCAGTAGGTACGCCGCGCCCACCAGGGTCGGGGCGATGAGCAGGTAGGGCCGGATCCTGGTGCGGAGCGGCGGTGACGCGTTGGTGGGCACGGCGGGGTGTACTCCTGTTCGACGGTGGTGCGGACCCGGGGGGCCGGCGGGGGCGTGGGGGCCCGGCCGGGTCAATTGCCGCTGAGCGCCTTGGTGATGGCCTCGCTGGCGGTCTTGCCCGCGGCGGCCGGGTCGGCGCCGGTGAGGACCTGGGTCATGTACTGCTTGATCGGGTTGTCGGCCTCGACGGCGGCCCACTCCGGCGAGTTGGGGGTGGCGTGGCCGCTGACCGCGCCGGCGGCCATCGCGGCGGCGCCCTCGTTCCCGCTGAGCACGGAGGCCAGGGTGGTCCGGTTGGGGACGTAGTTCATCTGCTTGGCGATCTCGGTCTGCCACTTGTCGCCGGCCAGCGCCTTGACCACCTCGTAGGCGGCCTGCTGGTGGTGGGAGGATTCCGGGACGATCAGGTCGGAGCCGCCGGTGAACACCGCGCCGGGCTTGTCGGCGCTCTTGCCGGGGATCGGGAAGAAGCCGAGCTTGTCCTTGAGCGCGGGGTTGGCCTTGATGATCGCGTTGGCGCCGCCGGGGGTGGAGATCAACTGCGCGGTGTGGCCCTGGGCGAACACCTCGGCCTGCGGCGGCTTGGCCTCGTCGGCGTCCTTGGGGCCCTTGCCGAGCGCCTGGAGCTGCTGGTAGAAGCCGATCGCGGCCTTGGCCTGCGGGGTGTCCAGGGCGCCCTTCCACTTGCCGTCGGAGCCCTTGGCGGCGAGGTCGCCGCCCTCGTCCCAGAGGAAGCCGGCCAGCACGTACCAGGTCTGGCCGGTCAGGTAGATGCCCTCGTTGCCGCCGGCGTTGAGCTTCTGGGTGTCGGCGATCCACTCCTCGCGGGTCTTGGGCGGGGTGGTGATGCCGGCCTGCTGGAACAGGTCCTTGTTATAGATGACCACGCGGTTGGCGGCGTACCAGGGGATGCCGTACTGCTTGCCGTCGATCTTGCCCGGGTCGGCGAGGCCGGGGATCCAGTCGGAGCCCTTGAGCTCGGCGGTCTTGTCGCTGAGGTCGTGCACGCCGCCGCTGGCCGCGTACTGGGCGACCTGGGTGTTGCCGACCTCGATCACGTCCGGGGCGTCGTTGCTGGCCAGCGCACTGGTAACTTTCTGGCCGATGCCGTCCCACTCCTGGATCTGCACCTTCAGGGTGGTGCCGGAGTGCGAGGACTCGAAGTCGGCCTTGAAGTCCTTCAGGAAGGTGTCGGTGACGCTGTCCTTCATGATCCAGACCGTCAGTTCGGCCGGTCCGGCCGATTCCTGGGAGCCCGAACCGGAGCCGGAGGAACAGGCGGTCAGGGTGGCCGCACCGAGCAGCAGGGCGATCGCGGAGCGCAGGGTGGTCGGAAGTGCGGTGGATCTCACGGTGGGTGCCGCCTCAAGGTGACTGGGGGTGCATGTGGGGGTTGTTCCAAGGAGACCGACTTTTACCAGTAGAGTGAACTGGTCCGGTCGGTGGTAAGAGAAGGTGGCACAGCCGGTGCAGCCCGTCAAGGCCCCCGCATCCACTCCGACCGGCCTCCCACCTGCAAAGGAACCTTCCAGTTCGGGGGTTCCGGCGGCGGGGCGAGCACTGGTAAGGTCCGCGAACTGGTCTGGTATGGTCTGACCAGTTCGGAGCGAAGGGATGGCACGATGGCGACGGATTCGTCCGGCGGGGCGGGATTGAAACGCGATCAGGTCCGGGAGTACCTGCGCGAACTGGTCGAGTCACTGACCCCGGGCGACCCGGTCCCCTCCGAGCGGGTGCTCTGCGCCCAGCTCGGCGTCTCCCGTCCGACGCTGCGCGCCGGGGTGGACGAGCTGGTGGCCGCGGGCCTGCTGGTGCGGGAGCACGGGCGCGGCACGTTCGTCGCCCCCGCCAAGATCGTCCAGGAGCTGACCCCGTCCGTCGGCGGCGACCCGTCCTTCAACGTGCCCAGGGCGTCCGGCAGTTGGACCAGTCAGGTACTGGAGTTCACCCCGCTGCCGGCCGGCGCGGCGATCGGCCGCAAACTGCGGCTGTCCCCCGCCGCGCCGATCCTGCACCTCGTGCTGCTCCGGCTGGTCGACGGCGAGCCGATGGCCATCGAGCACCTGCACATCCCGGCCGACCTGCTGCCCGACCTGGCCCCCGCCGAGCTGGAGCACGGCGACCTCTACCAGCTCCTGGCCGCCCGCGGCGCCCACGTCCACGAGGCCGTCCAGGCCATCGAGCCCACCGTGGTCAACGACCGCGAGGCCCGCCTGCTGACCATCCCCGCCCTCTCCCCCGCCCTGCGCTTCGAGCGGCTCACCAGCGACGCCACCGGCCGCCCCGTCGAGTACACCCACTCGCTCTACCGCGGCGACCGCTACCGCATCGTCTCCCGCATCTCGCTCGCCGACCCCACCCCCGCCGCCCCCGGCGACTCCCGCCACCACCCGGGCATCCCGCCGAACGACCTGACCACCCGCGGCACCGGCCCCACCGTCACCACCGGGGACATCCAGCCGCTGCTCTGACCCGGCCGGAGCCGGACGCGGGGCCCGGCGGGTGCGGACCAGGCCCGGCGACATGGGCGCGGGCGCGGCGTGGGCGCGGCGTGGGCGCGGGGCGGTCAGCCGCGCGGGGCGCTGTACCAGCGCCAGCCGGTGGGCCGTTGGCGGCCCGGCAGGTCGCCCCGGCCGGTGGCCCACAGCAGGGTCGGCCAGGGGTCGGTGCCGGTCGGGGCCGCCGGGAAGAGCCGGGCCAGCACCCGGGCGCTGATCCCGGCGGGCGCCGTCCAGTCCAGGCCCAGGCCGAGCGCCAAGTCCTCGGCGTGGACGAAGAGTTCGACCAGCCCCATGGCGGCGCTGCCCTCCGCGTCCGCCGTCCCGAAGCCGTGGAAGGCGCGGTCCTGGGGGCGGGCCGTGCGGACCATCGCCACCAGCAGCGCCCCGCACGCCTCCAGCACCTGGACCAGTCCCCGCGGCCCGGCCGCCCGCTGGGCGAAGACCACGCTGGTGGGCTTGCCCGGCGCCTCCTGCCGGTAGGCGAACGGCACGTACCCGTCCGCGGGGGGCGACTGCGGCCCGAGCTGGGCGGCGTAGGCGAACAGGTCGTCCGCCAGGTGCTCCGCGGTCTCCCAGCAGCTCCACTCCAGCGTTCCGGCGGGCCGGTCCCAGTCGGCCGCCGCCGCGTCCGGCCCGCTCAGCAGGGCGACGACCAGCCGGACGCCCTCGGCGAGGTCCTCCGGCGTCACCGGGCCGACGTCGGCGGGGTGTTGCGCACGCGCGTGATCAACCATGGGCCGAGCGTACCCGTCGGCCGTCCCGGCCCCGGCCCCGCACCGACGCTACCTCTCGACATCAAGCATCTTGATGTCGAGAGACTTCTCGGGCAGAGTGCTCTCCGTACGGACGGACCACCCTCACACCGGACGGGGAGCACCATGGGCGAGCGGACGCGCGGCGACGGGCTGCTGGAGCAGTTGCGACGGCCACCGGGCGGACGGGACGGGCGGGCGATGCTGCTGACGCTGTTCGTCGACCGCACCGGCACCGGCGTCTGGGCGGCGGCCTGCGTGCTGTACTTCACCGAGGTCGGGCGGCTGACGGCCGCGCAGGTCGGGCTGCTGCTGGGCGTCTCCTCGGTGGCGGGCATTGCGGGGACGCCGCTGGCCGGACGGCTGGCCGCCGCGTGGGGGGTGCGACGGGTGCTGATCGGCTGCCACCTGCTGCGGGTGGCGGCGCTGACGGCGGTGCTGTTCTGCACCGCGTTCACCCCGCTGCTGCTGGTGGTGGCGCTGGCCACGCTCGGCGACCGGGCGGCCCGCGCGATGGAGATGCTGTACGCCACCGAGGTCGCGGGCGAGCGCCGCTCGGCCTACCGGGCGCTGTCGCGCACCTCGATGAACGCCGGGTACGCGGCGGGCGCCGGTCTGGCCGCGCTCGGCCTGGCGGTGGGCACCCCGGCCGCGTACCGGGCGCTGGTGGTCGCCGACGTGGCCTCCTTCCTGGTCGCCGCCGCCCTGGTGGCCACCCTCCGGGAGCCGGGCCGGGCCGCCGCGACCGCCGCGACCGCCGCAACCGGCATCGCCACGGACGGTCCGGCGGTGGCGGCGGGCGGGGCCGCCGCCCCGGCTCCCCGGCCCAACCCCTGGCGGGACGCCGGGTACCTGCGGTTCGTCGCCCTGGACGCGATGCTCACCATCGACGACGCGATCCTCAACGTGGGCCTGCCGCTCTGGCTGATCCACTCCACCCGCGCCCCGCACGCACTGGTCCCGGCCTTCCTGGCGATCAACACCGTGGTCGTGGTGCTGGCCCAACTGCGGGTCTCCGCCCTGGTCAGCACGGCCCGCCAGGCGGTCCGGGTGGTCCCGCTGTACGGGTTCGCCGTCCTGGGCTGCTGCGCCGCCGCCGCCCTGGCCCACCGGACGGGGCCGCTGCCCGCCTCGGCCCTGCTGCTGCTCGCGGCGGTGCTGGTGACGCTGGCCGAACTGATCCGCTCGGTGGTCTCCTGGGAGCTGTCGGTGGCCCTGGCCCCGGAGCGGGCCCGCCCCGAGTACCTGGGGGTGGCGGGCATGGCCCACTCCACCGAGAAGGCCGCGGGCCCGCTCCTGCTCACCGGCGCGGTCCTGGCCACCGGCCCCCTGGGCTGGCTGACCCTGGGCGCGGCCACCACCGCGGCGGCCTACGCCCAACGCCGCTACGGCGCCATCCGGTTGGCCCTCACGCCGTGAGACCGGCGACCGCCCCGGGCCGCACCGAGCGCAGCCAGCGACCGCCGTCGACCCCTCCCCGCGAGGCCCACGGCCGTCCCGGACGTCACCCCACGAGTTCGGCGACCGTCGCGGCCACCGTCCCGTACAGGTCTCCGACGGTGGCCAGCGCGGCGGCGTGCAGGTGGGCCGCCGGTACCACCCGCCCGTCCGGCCCCGGCAGGGACCGGGTCGCGCACGCCTCGGCGACCACCGTCGGCCGCCACCCGCCGCGGAAGGCGCCCTGCGCGGTGAAGGCCACGCACATGTGCGTCATGAAGCCGGCCAGCACCAGGTCGCGGCGCGGCCCGTCCCCGTCCAACTCCTGGAGCACCTCGGCCAGTTCGGTCCCGTGGAAGGAGTCCGGGAAGGTCTTGACCACCACCCGCTCGCCCTCCGCCGGGGCGACCGGCGCGCTGATCGCCCCGATCTCGGCCCGGATGTCGTACGGCGTGCCCGGCCCGCCGTCGTTGACCACGTGCACCACCGGCGCGCCGGCTTCCCGGGCCGCCGCCAGCAGGCGCGCCCCGGCGGCGAGGGCGGGTTCGGCGCCCTCCAGCGCCATCACGCCCTCCCGGTAGGTGTTCTGGTAGTCGATCAGGACCAGCACCGAATCGGCGAGGCGCGGCAGCGCGTCGTCCAGTCCGATCACCGTGCGCAGCGTCGCGGACGCATTTTCCATGCCCATGTCACTCACCCTGTTCTGTCGGGCCCGTGGTCGGGCCCGTGGTCGGATTCTTCGGTCGGGTAAATCGGGAAAAGAGGGGCTCAGGCCCCGTCCACGCCCCGGGTCGCGCCGGGTTCCACCCGGAAGCGCCTGCGGTAGGCGGCCGGTGTGGTGCCCAGGCGGCGGCGGACCGTGCGGTGCAGGGTCTCGACGGAGCCGAGGCCGCTCGCGGCGGCGACCTGTTCGAGCGGCTGGTCGGTGCCCTCCAGCAGCCGCCGGGCGGCCTCCAGGCGCGCGGCCTCGACGTACGCCGCCGGTGTCGTCCCGGTCTCCTGCCGGAAGACCCGGGCGAAGTGGCGTTCGCTCAGGCACATCCGGGCGGCCAGCGCCCGGGCCGAGAGGTCGCCGTCCGGGTGGTCGGTGATGTGCAGGCGCAGTTCGTCGATGTCCCGGCGGGAGGTGGGCGGGCTGCTGAGCGGGACGGAGAACTGGCTCTGTCCGCCCTGCCGCTTGAGGTACATCACCAGCTGCCGGGCCACCGCCATGGCGAGTTCCTCGCCGTGGTCCTCGGCGACGAGGGCCAGCGCGAGGTCCATGCAGGCGCTGATCCCGGCGCCGGTCCAGATCGCTCCGGAGCGGACGAAGATCGGGTCGGGGTCGACCGTCACCTCCGGGTGGTCGGCGGCGAGTTGGGCCGCCGTCGACCAGTGCGTGGTGGCGCGCCGCCCGTCCAGCAGCCCGGCGGCGGCGAGCAGGTGCGCGCCGACGCAGACCGAGGCGACCCGCCGGGCGGTCGGGGCGGTCCGGCGCACCCAGGCGACCACCTCGGGGTCGATCCGGGCCCGGGGCCCGTCGGGGCCGGGCCGGACCGCGCCGGGCACCAGCAGGGTGTCCAGCCGGCCGTCGACCTGGTCGAACGTCAGGTCGACGGCGAGCCGGACGCCGGCCGAGGTGCGCACCAGCCCGTGCTCCGGACCGGCCAGTTCCACCCGGTAGCCGGCCCGGCCGCCGCTCTCCCGGTCGGCCAGCGCGAACACCTCGGCCGGGCCGGTGACGTCGAGCAGGTCGACGTCGGGGAAGACCGCGATCACGACGCGGCGGTTGTTGCTGGGCATGCCCCCATCCTCGACCGCCCGGCGCGGTGTCCGCAATGACACCGTTCTGTCGGATCCGGCCGTCCCCCGGCGCCGGCCGCCTCAGCGGATGTCGTGGTCCGGGTGGGCCAGGTCGTACGCGTGGCGGGCCGCGGCGATGGCGGTGCGGTGGTCGAGCGACCAGTCGGCGAGCGCCTTGACCAGGTGGGTCAGCCCGGCCCCGGTGTCGGTCAGGCGGTAGTCGACCTGGGCCGGGACGGTCGGGTAGACGGTGCGCCGCACGAGGCCGTCGCGTTCGAGCCGGCGCACGGTGAGGGTGAGCATCCGCTGGGAGATGCCCTCGACGGCGCGCTGCAGTTCCCGGAACCGCCGCGGTCCGCCCGCCAGTTCGACGACCACCAGCACCGACCACTTGTCGCCGATCCGGTCCAGCACGTCGCGGATGCCGCAGTCGGGGTGGTCGTGGCGTCCGCAGGGGTCGAGGTCGGCGGGGGTGGTTACCCCGGTGTGCGTGAGTGACACGGAACTGCCTCCTTGTGGCGGGTCGGCGGTGCGGCCGAGGATCAAGCGTAGTTACCGAAGAGAACCACGACGGGAGGCTGGGACGGACATGATCCTGGTGACGGGAGCGAACGGGAACCTCGGCGCGGCCACCCTGGCGGCGCTGCGCGCCCGCAGCGTCGCCGCGACGGGGGGCAGCCGCTCGCCGGGCCCGGGGGCCCGGCGGCTCGACTTCGACGACCCCGCGGGCCTGGACCTCAGCGGGGTGTCGACCCTGGTGCTGGTCTCCGCCGGCTACGCCGAGGACGACCGGGTGGTCGCCCGGCACGCGGCGGCCCTGGGCGCGGCCGTCCGCGACGGCGTCCGCCACGTCGTCTACACCAGCCTGACCACGGCCGGCGACCACCTCGGTTTCGCGCTCGCGCACCGCGCCACCGAACGCCTCGTCCGGGAGAGCGGGCCGGCCTGGACGATCCTGCGCAACGGCCTGTACGCCGAACTCTTCGGCGGCCTGCTGCGCTGGTCCGGGGACGGCGTGGAGTCCGCGTTCGGGGACGGCGCGCTGGCCGCGGTCGCGCGGGCGGACCTCGCCGAGGTCGCGGCACTGGTCGCGGCGGACCCGGCGGCGCACCGCGGGCGCGTCCACGACCTGGTCGGCACGCCGGTCACGGCGGGCCGGGTCGCCGACCGACTCGGGGTGCCGCACCGCACCATCGGCCTGGGCGAGTACCGGCGCAGGCTGCTGGAGGAGACGCCGGGGCTGCTGCCCTTCCAGCCCCCCATGCTCGTCTCGATCGCCACCGGCGTCCGGCACGGCTTCCTGGACGGCACCGACCCCACCCTGACCGACCTCCTCGGCCGCCCCGCCCTCGACCCCCTGGCCGTGGCCGCGACCACCGCCTCCGCCGCCCGCCCGGCGGCGGGCGTCCGGTAGCGGCGCCGAGCGGTCGGGGCGGTCGGGGCCGTCAGATCCGCCGGGTCCGCCGGGTCCGCCAGGTCCTCGAAGGCCGCGTCACCGCCTGCCGCACCTCGGCCGACCGGCACGACCGGCACGCCTGGCACGCCCGGCATCACAGGCACGACCGGCACGCCCGGCGCGGCGGCTGACCGCCCGTCGGGGGCTCCGCTGTACGGCGCGGGGCCCCGGTGCGGGCGTGTCGCCGTCCGCGTCCGGGGCCCCGCGCCGTGTGGGGTGCGGCCGTCAGCGGCGTTCCTGTCCGAACAGGTCGACCCGGATCGGCTCGGCGGCCGGGGTCCGGCCGTCCTCCGGGTCCTGCGGGGAGAGCGCGATCGCGATGCCCGCGACGGCGAGGACGACCATGATGCCGACGGCCAGCGGGAGGATGAACTGCGAGGCGGGGGTGCCGTCGCCGAGCGGGCGGCCGTCGAGGGTGACGGTGACGGCGGCCATCGCGGTGTAGTGCATGGCGACCACCGCGACGCCGGCGATCAGGGCGGCGCCGAGCGCCGAGGGCAGGCCCTTGACGTTCAGCGTCATCCACAGCGCCGCGGTGGCCGCGGCGACGGCGATGGCCACCGAGGCGGCCACCAGCGGGACGGCGTAGGAGACCTCGCCCTCGACCTGCATCGCGGCCATGCCGAGGTAGTGCATGCCGGCGACGCCGCCGCCGGTCAGGACGCCGCCGGCCAGCAGGGTGCCGGTGCCCTTGCCGCGGTAGCCGACGAAGCCGATGCCCAGGCCGACCACGACGACCGCCACCAGCAGGCTGAGCACGGTGAGCGGGATGTCGTAGACCAGGGTGGAGGAGTCGACCATGAAGCCGAGCATCGCGATGAAGTGCATGGACCAGATGCCGCACCCGAACGCCCCGGCCGCCAGCGCCAGCCAGCCGAAGCGCCGGTTCGGGCGCAGCGTCATGGCCCGTGCGGTGCAGCGCAGTCCGATCGCGGCTCCGACGCAGGCGATCAGGTAGGCCACGACCGGGTTCACCCACCCGTACTGGAAACCGTCGAGGTGGGCCGTGGTGCCGTGGTGCATGAAGGATCCGATCGGGAACGACTGCGGGTGCGGGTTTTGCCTCCGAGACAATACCGCCCGGTAGGGATTGGTCCGTACCAGCGCCCCGCCACCCGTCCCGTCCGGACCCTGTCCCGTCCGGTCGTGGCAGGCTTGGTGTCCATGGAGCAGCCCGCCGGAACACCCCGCGTCCCGCACCCGCCCGTGCCGCCGCCGCTGCTGGTGGTGGACGGCGCGAACGTGGTCGGCTCCGTGCCGGACGGGTGGTGGCGGGACCGGCGGGGCGCGGCCGAGCGGCTGCGCGACGCGCTGGTGCCGGTGGCGGCGGCCGGGGTGCCGGGCGTGCCGGGCCCGCTGGCGGTGGTCCTGGTGGTGGAGGGCGCGGCGCGCGGCGTCGGCGGGGTGCCGGAGGTGCGGGTGGTGTCGGCCCCGGGCAGCGGGGACGACCGGATCGTGGAGCTGGTCGCCGCCGAGTCCGCCGCCGCGCCGGGTCGCCGCCTGCTGGTGGTGACGGCCGACCGCGAGCTGCGCGGGCGGGTCGCCGCACTGGGCGCGGAGCCGCTGGGCCCGCGCACGGTGCGCGGCAGCGGCAGCGGCAGCGGCAGCAACGACGGCGACGGCGACGGCGGCGTCAGCGGCAGGAACACCGGCCGGGGCAAGGGCCGGACGGACGGTGCGCGCGACGGCTGACACCGCGCCAGGAACTTTGCCTCACAGGCAAAGTGAGCCGCCGTCGAGGAGGTGACGGGGCCTCAGGGAAGACCTCAGGCCAGCCTGGTCCGGGTGGCGGCCGGGCGGGTGCGGCCGCGGGAGCTGACGGCGGGTCTGGTGGGGCGGCGGTCCGGCCTGGCGGGCCGCCCGTCGGCGGCCGGGGCGGGGCGGGCGGCGAGCGCGGCCTTGAGCGCGCGGACGGCCAACAGGACGGCGACGGCGGCGAGTTCGGCGGGTTCGACGGCACCCCGGGCGGCGGCGGCGCGCTGGCAGGCCGAGCACCAGACGGAGCTGGCCCGGCCGCCGTCGGGGTAGTCCAGGCCGAGCGGCACCAGGTAGTGGCAGCCGCAGTCCTGGCAGACGAAGAGCAGCCTCATCGCTGCACCACCCCCGAGCCGCCGCACACCGAGCACGGCGACCAGTACCTGCGCTGCACCGGTCGCTGTCCCCCGCGCTGGTCGGTCTCCACCGAGTGCTCCGTCTTCTCCGTTCCGCGCGCCCCGCCGCAGCCGGGGCAGGTCTGCTGCTCAGCCATCGGTCACCTCCAGACCACAGACCGTAGCGCGCCGATCCCGTCCGCGACAGCGGTTCGCCACCGGACCACCCCCAAGCTTTGCCCGTACGCCCGAACGCCGCCCGGCACCTGCGTGCACTTCCGGCCCAGGGGGCGCGGGCGGCCACCGGGGGCGCGGGCAGCGGGGAAAGCGCGCCGGGCGGGTGTCGGGGCGCGCCGCGGGCGGCGGTGTGCGCCGGGTCCGATCCCCGTCGGCGGGGCGGGCCCGCGGTGCGCGATGATCACGGCCATGACCACGAACCCGCCGGGCATCCGGATCGAGCACCGCGGCGCTGTCCCGCAGGTCCACCCCACCGCCTACGTCGCGCCGACGGCCACCCTGGTCGGCGACGTCCGGATCGGCCCGCGCGCCCGGGTGATGTACGGGGCGGTGCTGGACGCGGAGGGCTCCCGGATCGAGGTCGGCGAGGCGACGGTGGTGTGCGAGAACGCGGTGCTGCGCGCCTCCGCCGTCGCCGCCGACCGGCCGGTCCTGCTCGGCGACCGCGTCTTCGTCGGCCCGCACGCCACCCTGCTGGGCTGCACCGTGCGGCGGGCCTGCTACCTGGCGAGTTCGGTGCACGTGCTCCAGGGGGCCGTGGTGGGCACCGGCTCGGTGGTCGCGGTCGCGGCCCTGGTGCACGCCCGCACGGTGCTGCCCGAGGAGTACTTCGTCCCGCCGTACACCATGGCCGTCGGCGACCCGGTGCGGCTACTGGCCCCGGGCGACCCCGAGGTGCCGCAGGTGCTCGGCCGGCTCGGCTTCGCGGCCACGGCCTTCGGGGTCGACGCCTCCTGGACCGACCGCGTTGCCCGGCACGAGCGGATGGCCGAGGTCCGCGCGGCGGAGTTCGCGGCGCACCTGGACGACCGCCCCGCAACCGGCTGACCGGCCGGACCGGCCGACCGGCTGATCCTGTGTCCCGCCCGGGCCGTCCGCCCCGCCCGCCGCGCCCGGGCCGGACGGGTCAGGACGCCGGACGGCCGCGCGCCGGACGCGGCCAGTCCGCGGGGGACGCCTCGACGTCGTTGCCGCGCACCCAGACCGTGGAGACCCCGAGCAGTCGGCGCATCACCGCGAAGCCGCCCTCCCAGCCGCCGGGCAGCCGCAGCCGGCCGGAGCGGACGGTCCCGGCGCTGAACCGGGTGTCCCCGCTCTCCAGCATGCCGGTCCAGCCGGGCAGGCCCACGTCCGGGACGTTGCCGGTCAGTTCGGCCTGGACCGGGATCTCCAGTCCGTCGGCCAGCAGCAGGGCGGGGCCCCGGTACACGGGTGAGGTCATGCCTAGAGGGTGCGGGAGGCCCCCGAAACCGCGCAAATCCCGCAACCCGGACGGAGCGGGCCCGGCGGGGCCGCTCGGCGGACGGAAACCCCCCGCGCCACCCGTCCGGGTCGGCACGGCGGCTCACCCGCCGTCCCCGTCGTCGTCCTCCCTCAGCAGCCGCTCGACCAGCCCGTCGAGGTCGACGTGCTCCTGTTCGCAGCCGACCGGGACGACGCACTCGGTGCGCCGCAGGAAGTCGCGCAGGGTCCGGGCGGGCAGGCGGAGCAGGGCGTCGGCCTCCTCGCCGCGCAGGGCGAGCAGGAGGTGTCCGCGATCGGGGCCGTGGCCGGGCGCGACGGACATGTCGCCGAAGCCGGCGGGGCGCGTCAGGCCGGCCAGCAGGACGTCGCGGGAGAGCGACCAGATGACGGGGTCGGGCAGGTCGACGTGGCTGTCCAGGTGGACGGTGTAGGGCTCGTCGGCGCCGTAGCGCAGCCGGGCGACGACGGGGACGTGCAGTCCGGGCGCGACGACCACCTCCAGGACGAGGTACCGGACGACCCGGACGGCGCTGTCGCGCTGCGGCGGGACCTGCGGCTCCCCGGGCGCCTCCTCCGGGTTCACCGGGCCCCGCCGCCCCGGGTCCGGAACCGCCGGGAACCACGGAACCACCGGGAACCGCAGCGCCGCCGAGAAGCACGGAGCCGCCGAGAACCGCAGAGCCGCCGGGGGCTGCGGCGAAACGATTCTTCACTTGCTGAGCAGCGACCCGCTGCGCGCCGCAGCGCCTCTCGAACGTGCACGCCAGGACAACGACGCCGGGCGCGTTCGGTGACACCCCGGCCGTTCCGCCCCCGAACGGGCCCGCTACGCCCGGGCGAGCCGGCGGGCCAGCTCCTCCAGGTAGGCGTCCCCGTACGCGTCGGCCAGGTCGTCCAGGTCGATCATCGGGGGGATGTCGATGACGGGCTGACGCTCGACCAGGAACGCCACCGTCTCGTGCACGATCCGCCGCTCGTCGCCGTCGGCGAGGCCCGGCCGTTCCAGCACCGCGTCGGTGACCCGGACCCGCGTGGCGGCCCCGACCGGGCCGTCCTCGACCCGGACCAGGTACTCGCGGTCGCCCAGGGGCTCCACCCGGATGTCAACTGCCATGGCGCGGGCCGTCCTTCCGTCGGTGCTCAGCCGGTGCTCGGCCGTGCGGCGGTGCCGACGCCGCGTCACCTGCCGGTTCCGCCGACGGGGCACCAACCGTTCCCCACCTTACGGCCCGCCCGCCGAAGGCCCGCGCAGGCCCGCGCCCCGGTGGCAGCCGGTATCGCCGCACGTCCGCCGGGCGCCCGCCGGGCGCTTGACGAATTCTTTACCCGACGCCCGGCGCGGCCGGACCCGCCCCTAGGATGGGAGGACGAACTGTCCGAGTCGGGCGCGGGCGGCCGTGCCGGAGGGAGTCTCCCCATGGAGTTGGCGGGCGTCGACCCGGAACACGGCGGGGGCGACGAGAGCGGGCGTCCGCGCCGTCGCGGGCAGGGCGAGCTGGCGACCGAGGTGCTGTCGGTGCTGCACCGGGCACCGGGGCCGGTGACGGCGTCCTGGGTGCAGGAGCAGCTGGGCGGCGAGCTGGCGTACACCACCGTGATGACCATCCTGTCGCGGCTGCTGGCCAAGCAGGCGGTGGTGCGCAGCCGGGCGGGCCGGGCGTACGTGTGGTCGGCGGTGGCGGACGCGGCGGGGCTGACGGCCCGCCGGATGCGCCGGCTGCTGGACACCGAGCCGGACCGGGACGCGGTGCTGGCCTCGTTCGTGACGGCGCTGACGCCCGAGGACGAGCAGCTGCTGCGGTCGCTGCTGAACGCGGCGGAGCCCTCCCCGGGGGCCGGGGGCCGGGACGACGGGCGCTGAGCGATGGGCTCCTTCGTCTTCCTCCCGCTGGTGCTGCCGCTGACCTCGCTGCCGATCGCCCGGCTGGCCGAGCACCACCTGCACCCGCGCCACGCGGTGCGGCTGCTGTCCTGGATCGGCGTGACGATGGCGGTGTGCAGCACCCTGGCCCTGGGCCTGCTGTTCGTGGTGGGCACCGCGCAGATCCCGGGCAACCCGCTGCCGGACAGCTGGTCGGACCCGGAGATCCGCACGGCGGTGCCGTTCCACGAGGCGGTGGGCACGGCGGCGGTGGCGGGCCTGGTGACGGTGCTGACGGCGTGCTCCCGCTCGCTCCGCCGCCACCTGCGCATCCGGGCCCGGGCGCAGCGGGTGCTGGCCCCGATGCCGCCGGACTCCGACCTGGTGGTGCTGCCCGACGACGAGCCGTACGCGTACGCGGTGCCGGGCGGGCCGGGCCGGGTGGTGGTGTCGACGGCGATGATGGACAGCCTGGACGCGGACGAGCAGCGGGCGCTGCTGGCGCACGAGCGCTCGCACCTGGCGAACCGGCACCACCACTACCTGCTGGCGGCGCAGTTGGCGAGCTGCGTGAACCCGTTCCTGCGCCCGTTGCAGAGGGCGGTCGGGTATGCGACGGAGCGCTGGGCGGACGAGGAGGCCGCGGGTTCGGTGGGCGACCGGCGGCTGACCGCCCGGGCGGTGGCCCGGGCCGCCCTGGTCACCCGGGGCGCGGGTCCGGCCCCGTCCTTCGCGGCCTTCGCGGCGCCGGGTCCGGTGCCGCGCCGGGTCACCGCGCTGCTGAGCCCCGCGCTGGGCGAGTCCTGGCCCGCGCCGGCCTCCCCGGCGGGCCTGGCCGCGATGGTGGCCGCCGCGGGCACCGCGGTCTCGGCGGTCTCGGCCCTGAACGCGGCCGTGGCGCTGGTCCTGCTGGTCAAGGCCGCCACCCCCTGGTGACGGCGCGCCGCCGGCGCACCGCCGACGCCCCTCGGTCCTCCCGGTCCGGGGGGCGTTGCCGTCGCGCTCCGCGGCGGGTTCAGTCGACGCAGGGGACGCCGCCGGCCTTCACCGGCGGGCCCTGCATCTGGAGGGCGGGGGCGGCGGCGGGGTCGGCGCTGTCCCCGGTCGCACCGGTTCCGGCGGTTCCGGCGGTTCCGGCGGTTCCGGCGGTTCCGGCGGCGTCGGGCGCGGCGCGGTCGGCACCGAGGACGACCTGGACCCGGCCGGGGGCGAGGGCGGTGGAGGCGGTGGCGGTGACGCCGTAGCGGGCGGCGATCCGCTGCCCGGCGTCCTGCCCGCCGGTGCCGTACCTGACGGTGGTGGTGCGCGGGTGGCCGTCGGCGGTGCCGACCTTCCCGGCCCGGTAGCCGAGGGCGGCGAGCGCCTTGGACTCGTCGGCCGCGGCCCCGGTCACCGAGGACCCGTTGAGCACGTCGACGGTGGTCCCGGCGGCGGACGCCCCGGTCGGCACCGAACTCGGACTCGGGCTCGGGCTCGGGCTCGGACTCGGCGCGGTGGCGGCGCCGGTGGCCGGGGTGAGCGCCGGGTCGGCGTCGAGCGGCTGCCCGAACAGCTGCTTGACGATCCGCCGGAGCTTCACCGGGTCGACCTGGTTGACCTCCTGGCCGCCGACGGTGGCGAACCTGTCGATCGGCAGGGTGTTGAACTCGACGTTGCCGCCGGTCAGGTTGGGCGCCTGCTGGACGAAGTCGAGCAGCTGCCACTGGTCGTCGATCACCACGTCCTTCTTGACCACGTTCAGCAGGTCCTGCATCTTGCCGAGGTCCCCGATCACGCCCTGCTGCTTGAGCTTGTACTCGACGGAGGCGATGAACGCCTGCTGCCGGTGGGTGCGGTCGAGGTCGCCGTTGGTGAGGTTGTGCCGCTGCCGGACGAAGGACAGCGCGTCGGCGGCGTTCACCTGGCTGACCCCGGCCGGGAGTTTCAGCCCGGTGCCGCCGCCGGGCCTGACCACGTTGCCCTTGCTGTCGGTGACCCGGGAGACGATCGGGTCGTCGACGGCCTTGTTCAGGCAGACCGGGATCGGTTCGAGCGCCTTGGCGATGTCGTAGAAGCCGATCAGGTTGACCTCGGCGAAGTGGTCGATCGGGATGTCGAGCAGCCTCTGCACGGTCTGGATGGTGGCGGAGCGCCCGGCCTCCCGGCTCTGCTGCTCCAGGTCGGCGCCCTTGAGCCCCTTGGCGCGCAGCTTCTGCTCGGCGGCGTCCTTGGCGTAGCCGTAGGCCTCCTTGACCTTGTGCATCCTGCCCTCGGTCCCGTCGGCGTTGTACGTCTGCACCAGGTCGTCGCGCGGGACGGACACCGCCTGGGCCTTCCCGCTAGGCGGGATGTGCAGCACGATCAGCGAGTTGGTGTTGTAGCCGCCGATCTCGCTGGAGCCGGCGTGCAGTTCGTCCTGGACGAACTCCTTGGGCAGGTCGGTGCCGTCCATGTTCTTCCGGCTGTCGAGGCCGATCAGCAGGATGTTGACGGAGGCGTCGAGGTGCCGGGGGGCGTTCTTCCTGGCCTGGTCGAGGGCGTGCGAGCGGCTGACGCCGTTGAGCTGGCCGGTGGTGTACCAGGCGAAGCCGCTGACGCCCAGGACGGCCAGCGAGAGGGCGCAGGCGGCGGTCCGGCCGGCGATCAGCCCGGGGGCGGGGCGGCGGCCGAGCCGGCGCGGGCCGCGTCGTTCAGCCACGGCGGGGCCTCCGGGCGCGGAGCGTGCGCACGCCGACGGCCAGCAGGGCGGCGGCGAGCGCGGCCAGCATCCACGGGAACTGGCCGCTGACCAGTTTCAGGCCCTCGGTGCCCAGCCCGGCGCCCCGGTAACGGTCGCCGCGCGCCAGGCAGTCGACCCCGGCGGCGACGGCCAGCGTCACCACGGGGGCGCCGCTGACCACCCACCACCAGCCGGCCCGGCTGCTGACCAGCGCGGCCAGGGCGGCGCCCAGAACGGCGCAGGCCGCGTACACCGGGCCCAGGCCGGGGGCGAGCAGTTCGTCGGCGAGCGCGCCGAGCACCGGCAGGCCGAGGGCGGGCAGGACGGGGGGCATCCGGTTCGACCCGGCGGCGGCCCGGTCGCGGGCGCCCTCCCGGCGGACCGGAGGACGACGGCGCGGGGCGCTCCCGTCCGGCGCGGGCGCGCCGGCTGCCGGGCCGCCGCGCTCCGGGCCGGGCGGTCCGGGGGTGCGCCGACGCTCCCGGTCCGGGGTGCGCTGGGGCGGGACGGGGTGGCCGGCCGTCTCCGGCCGACCGGTCCGTCCGCGCGGCCCGCCTGGTCCGCGCGGCCCGCCCGGCTGGCCCGGTCCGCTCGGCTGGCCCTGTTCGCCCGGTTCGTCGTCCCGCCACAGCGGTGCGCCCCCGCGCGTACCCGTCGGCCTTCGCCCCGTCATCGACACCTCTCGTCCTCCGCCGCGCCGCGCCAGCGGCGTCCGACCGTTCCGGGCTGACAGACGCGTGGCGCGGCCCCCCGGTTCCTCTACATGGCTGTAGAGGTCAGAGCGAAGCATACAAATCCGCTCCGGGTACGTAAGCTCGCCACAGGTCGCCACCCGGCACCGGGCGACATCCGACAGAACGCGACAACCCGGCGACAGGACACGGCCACCGGGCGTCCGCGGGCCCGGCGGCCGGGTCCGCGGGGGCGGCAGCGGCGGCGCAGAGCGGCGGAAAACGACAGAAGGAGTCCTCCGGTGGCGGAACGCGGCGCGAAGTGGCCGTGGGTGGCGGTGGCCCTGGCCGTGCTGGGGATCTGGCTGTACGAGCGCGGCGGCGACCCCACCCCGCCGCCCGACGCCGCCCCGTCCGCCCGCGCCACCGCCCCGGCCTCCTCCGGCGCCCCGCCCGGGTCGTCCGCGCCGTCCGGACCAGCCTCCGCCTCCGCCTCCCCCACCGCGCGGGGCCCGGAGGACTACGCGCCGCCGCGGTTCGCGCCCGAGGTCGAGAAGTACGCGGCCGAGGCCGGGGTGAACCCGCAGCTGGTGATGGCGGTCCTGTTCAACGAGGCGTACAAGCCGCACGGGCCGGAGGTCGAGCGGGCCTGGCAGAAGATGAAGCCGGACGCCTCCTTCGGCATCGCCAACATGCACCGGGCGGCCTACGATGAGACCCGCCGCAACCGGCCGTTCGCCGACCGCCCGTGGGAGGACCTGCCGGACGACCCGGCGCTGGCCGTCCGCGCCGCCGCCTGGCACCTGCACGACCTGGGCGCCCAGCTGCCCGCCCGCTGGTCCGGCTCCTACACCCGCGACGAGCTGATGGCCCTCGGCTACAACACCGGCGCCGGGAACATGCTCGCCTTCGCCCGCGGCGTCAACCCGGGCGCCGAGGCCCGTTCCTACCTGGACCGCCTGCACGACAACTGGGCCAAGTCCGCCGACGCCCTCGCCGCGCACTGACGGCCGGTCCGAACCGGACGGCGGCACCCGGTAGGCTGACGCTCCGTCAACCGCCGCCCACCGGAGGGTCACTGTGTCAGACGACCTGCTCATCGCCAAGATCAGCCACGGGTTCGACCACCTCGACGCCGACGGGGACGGGCGGCTCACCGAGCGCGACCACGTCCTGATGGGCCAGTCGGTGGCCCGCTCGCTGGGGCACCCGGCCGGGTCGCCCGAGGAGCAGCGGATCGTCGGGGCGTACGTGGCGGTCTGGCGGGAGCTGCACCTGCCGCACCTGCCGGCGGGCGCGGTGGCGATGGGGCGGGCCGACTTCCTGGCCTCCACCGCCGCGCTGGCCGACGACCCGGAGGCCGCCGAGGCGGTCCTCGGGGCGCTCGGCCGGGCCTTCCTCGCGGTGGCGGACGCGGACGGCAACGGCGTGGTCGACGCGGACGGGTTCTTCGCCTTCCAGCACGGCCACTTCCCGCAGCTGCGGCGCAGCGACGCCGACACCGCCTTCGCGCACCTGGACCGCGACGGCGACGGTGCGCTGTCCGCCGAGGAGTTCGTGACCGCGATCATCGAGTACTGGACCAGCCGCGACCCGGACGCCCCGGGCAACTGGTGGACCGGCAGCCCGCAGGGCGACCCGGACCTCACCACGCTCTGACACCCCCGCCGCGCGGAGCCGCCCGCCCGCGGCCCTACCCGTAGCCCCACCTGCGGCGACGCGCTTCCCGGCGCCCCGCCGGACGGGGCTGCGGGGCGCGGCGCCGTCCGACGGGCACACTGGCGGCATGACCGCTTCCCGCGCCCAGGGCACGCCGCCCGACCCGCCACCGGACCACGACGAGGCGCACCACGGCGCGCTGGGCGGGCGGCTGAACTGGCTGCGCGCCGCGGTGCTCGGCGCCAACGACGGCGTGGTGTCGACGGCGGGCCTGGTGGTGGGCGTCGCGGGGGCGAACTCCTCGTCCCACGAGCTGCTGACGGCCGGTCTGGCCGGGCTGCTGGCGGGCTCGTTGTCGATGGCGGCGGGCGAGTACGTGTCGGTGAGCACCCAGCGGGACGCCGAGCAGGCGGCCCTGGCGATGGAGCGCCGGGAGCTGCGGCTGACCCCGGAGGCGGAGCTGGCCGAGCTGGCGGGCATGTACGAGGCGAAGGGCCTCGATCCGGAGCTGGCCCGGCAGGTGGCCGAGCAGTTGACCGCGCACGATGCGCTGGCCGCCCACGCGGAGACCGAACTGGGCATCGATCCGGACGAGTTGACCAATCCGTGGCACGCCGCGTGGGCGTCCTTCGCGGCGTTTACGGTGGGGGCGCTGCTGCCGCTGCTGGCGATCGTGCTGCCGCCGCAGTCCGTCCGGGTGTGGGTCACGGTGGTGGCGGTGCTGGCGGCGCTGGTGGTGACGGGCTGGTCGAGCGCCTGGCTCGGCGGGGCGGATCCGCGCCGGGCGGTGCTGCGCAACGTGCTGGGCGGCGGCCTCGCGATGGGCGTGACGTACGTGGTGGGGGTGCTGATGGGCGCGTCGGGGGACTGAGTCGGGGGCACGGGCGTGCGCACGCGCGGGGGCCCGCGCCGGGGAGTTCTCCCGGCGCGGGCCCCGGTGGCGTCCGCCGGCGGCGGTCGGTGCCCGTCAGCGGCGGTGGCCGTCGGTGGCGGTGCCCGTCGGCTCAGTAGCGCAGGTCGGCGGCGATCCGTCCGGCGTCGGAGAGGGTGCCGTCGGGGACGAAGCTGACGGTGGCGCCGGTGTCGAGGACGCGTTCGATGACCTCGTCGACGATGTCCTCGCGGGAGCCGGTCTCACCCTCCTCGGCCGGGACCAGGTGGTCGCCGTCGTCGCGGACGGTGGTGCGGAAGTTCTCCTCGACCACCAGCAGGGCGATCCGGCCCTCGGCGGCAGTCTGCCAGACCTCGTCGAGCCCGGCGGCGAACGCCTGCCGGCCGCGGGCCTTGTCGAGGCGGGCCAGGGCCTCGGTGATCTCCTGGTCGGCGTGCGCGCGCAGGGCGGGCTCGACCACCTGGCGGACGGTCTCGGCGTTGCCCTGGGCGAGGCCGCCGTGCGGGATCTGCGAGGTGGTGGCCTTGGCGATCGGGCCGACGGCGTCCAGCAGGGCGAGCGCGGGGGCGTCGCCGACCACGTACAGCGGGCGGGGGTCGGCGGCGAGCACCTTGCCGACCGCCGTGTCGGCCTGGCGGAGGAAGGTCTTGGTCTCCTCGTCCCGGAAGGTGCTGGGGGTGTCGCCGATCCGCTCCTGGCGCTCGGGGTCGGGGTTGTCGTAGACCCGGACCAGCGGGAAGCCGTGGGAGGTCTCCTCGGTGACGCGCTCCTTGTCGCCGCCCCACAGGACCACCCGGTCGGCGGCGACCGCGAGCACCCAGTAGGGGCGTTCGGCGATCTGCGAGGCGACCAGGTTGCGGGTGAGGAAGGTGTCGGAGAGGACCACCCGGGCGGGGGTGGTACGGCCGAGTGACCAGACCTGGTGCTCGCCGGGCGCGACGAGGATCGCCAGGCCGTCCTCGGCGTGCACCAGGTCGACCTCGGCGAGCGCCCTGTCGAGCTGCTCCAGGACGTCGATCCGGTCGGCGCGCGAGACGTCGGGGTCGGCCTGGACCTTCTCCTTCGCCTCGGCCAGCAGGTTGCGCAGCCGGACCGGGTCCTGCCCGTTGTCCGGCTCGCGGCGGTGCGTGGGCATCAGGATGGACACCGCCGGATAGGAGCGGGGCCGGCGCAGCTCGGCGAGGACGGCGGGGCTGAGGGCGGGGTGCATGGAGACCCTTTCCGAAGGCGGCTCGGCCTTCTGTGCGTGGACGCGCGAAGCCTGGTTCTGCTCCCGAATGTCCCAAATGTACTCATTTGCCCGCGCGAGCGGCGACCCGCCGGACCGCCCACCGCCCCGTTCAGCCCCCTACCCCGCGCGGGCGGAGCGGTGGACGGAGCGGTGGACGGCTCGACGGGCGGCTCGGCGGACGGCCAGGTGGGCAGCGAGCACGGCGGCCGCGCCGAGGGCGTAACCGAGCAGGTCGGAGGCGTCGAAGGTGGTGCCGAGGACGAGGCGGGCGAGGCGGCTGCGGCGTCCGAGGTCGGCCGGCAGGCCGGTGAGCTGGAAGAGTTCCACCGCCCAGCTCGCGGCGAGCGCGGCGGCGGCGGCGCTCCACGGGCCGAGGCGGGGCGCGGCGGCCATCAGCAGGGTGTGCAGCAGCGCGGTGTACAGCGCCCCGCCGAGCAGCGCGGCCGTCGGGGCCGGTGCCAGGCCGGGTGCGACCAGGCCGGACGCCAGCACCGCGCCCGCCCCCGCCAGCCACCCGGCCCGGGCCCGCCACTCCCCCGGTGCCGCTGTCCCCACGCCCGCCGCCCCTCCCGATCCCGGTCCCGACCCCGTTCCCGTCCCGGCCCTCCCGTGCGGGGCGGCGGTGCGGGTCCGCCCAGCCCATCACACGGGGTGGGTGCGGGCGGCGGCGGGGCCGGTCCTACGGTGGGGGCATGCGGACCATCGAGTTGACCTGCGATCCGGCGTTCGACCGGGCGGTGCGGACGGTGTGGCGGCAGTTGGCCGACGGCGGGGTGGACTCGCTCGCGGACAACCCGCACCCGACGCACCGCCCGCACCTGACCCTGGCGGCGTGCGGTGCGATCGCGCCGGAGCGGCTCGCGGAGGTCGGCGAACTCCTGGACGGCGCGCTGCCGCTGGAGGTGCGCCTGTCGGGCCTGCTGTCGTTCGGCGCGCGCAGCCGCCGCCGGGTGCTGGCCTGGGGCGTGGTCCCGGCCCCGGCGCTGGTCGACCTGCACCGCGAGGCGTGGCGGCTGCTGGCGGACGCCCCCGACCCCAACCCGCTCTACCTGCCCGGCCGTTGGATGCCGCACCTGAGCCTGACCCGCCGGGTGGAGCCGGACGGCCTGGCGCTGGCGCACCGCCTGCTGGGCCGCCACCCGGACCTGACCGGGGTCTTCGACGCGGCCCGTACCTTCGACGCCGGGAGCCAGCTGACCGCGCCGCTGCCCGGCTGAGCCGACGCGCAGCCAGCTCATCGCGCTCGCAGGCCCGTTCTCTCCTACCGCGCCGGGGCCGCCGCCAGCGAGGCGAAGAACTCCCGGACGTCGCGGGCGAACAGCCCGGGCACCTCCATCGCGGCGAAGTGGCCGCCGCGGTCGAACTCCGACCAGTGCCGGACGTCGTAGCGCCGTTCGACCAGCGGGCGCACGGCCAGGGTGATGTCGTGCGCGAAGACCGCGACGCCGAGCGGCACCGGGCAGGGTGTGCCGCCGCGCGGGGTCTCCCGGGTGAGGCGGGCGGAGGAGGCGGCGGTGGCGGTCAGCCAGTAGAGCGAGACGCCGGTGAGCAGGCGTTCGTCGTCCACCGGGGTGGCCGGGTCGGTCCATTGGGCGAACCGTTCGGCGATCCAGGCGAGTTGGCCGACCGGGGAGTCGGTGAGCGCGTAGCCGAGGGTCTGCGGGGTGGCGGCCTGGAGGGCCTGGTACGGGGGCCGGTTGGCCTGGAGGTGGCGGACCCGGTCGAGTCGGGCCTCGTCGGCGGCGGACAGCGGGCCGGCCTCCGGGTCGGGCGGCAGCGGCTGGTAGGTGACGTGCACGCCGACCACCCGGTCGGGGGCGTGCGCGCCGAGGGCGGTGGAGATGCCCGCGCCGAAGTCGCCGCCCTGGGCGCCGTAGCGCCGGTAGCCGAGGCGCTCCATGAGGGCGGCCCAGGCGCGGGCGACCCGGGGCACGTCCCAGCCGCGTTCAGTGGTGGGCCCGGAGAAGCCGAAGCCGGGGATGGAGGGGACCACCAGGTGGAAGTCGCGGCGCAGCGGTTCGAGGACGTCCAGGAACTCCAGGAAGGAGCCGGGCCAGCCGTGGGTGAGGATCAGCGGGAGGGCGTCCGGGCGGTCGGCGCGCAGGTGCAGGAAGTGGATCCGCTGGCCGTCGATCTCGGTGGTGTACTGCGGCAGTTCGTTGATCCGGGCCTCGTGGGGGCGCCAGTCGTAGCGGGTGCGCCAGTGTTCGGCGAGCTGCCGGAGGCGGGCCAGCGGGAAGCCGTAGTCCCAGCCGGCGCCGTCGATCTCGTTGGGCCATCGGGTGCGGGCGAGGCGGTCGGCGAGGTCGTCGAGGTCGGCCTGCGGGACGTGGATGCGGAAGGGCTCGATCACCGGGTTCCCCCTGGGGCGCGGCGGGTTCGGGTGCGGCGGGCGGCACATTCGTTAGCGCCATAAACGTTCGTCGCACTAACGAAGGTAGACTGTTAGTGGCACTAACGCAACAGTGGAGGACCCGCCCATGAGCCCCGCCCCCGAGGACGCCACCCCCGAACGGCTGCGCGCCATCCCCAGCCGCCTGCTGGCCGGGGCCGCCGCGGCCGCCGACCGGCTGGTGGCCGAGCGGCTGGCCGCCGAGGGCGCGCGCAAGTGGCACTTCGCGGCCCTGGCCGCGCTCGCCGAGACCGGCCCCGTCAGCCAGGCCGAACTCAGCCGCCGCACCGGCATCTACCGCAGCGACCTGGTCGCCGTGCTGAACGAACTCGCCGACGCCGGCTTCCTGGCCCGCGACCCCGACCCGGTCGACCGCCGCCGCAACGTCATCACGCTCACCCCCTCCGGCCGGGCCCGGCTGCACCGGCTGGACACCCTGGTCGACGCCGCCCAGCAGGACCTGCTGGCCCCGCTCACCCCCCACCAGCGCGCTGAACTCACCGCCCTGCTCGCCCGGTTGACCTCGTACCACCGCCCCGCGCACGAGGCCGACCACGGCTGAGCCGCTCCACCCCTCCGGGTCGAGGGCCGGGGCGGCCGGAGGCACGGGAAGCCCCGGGAGCGCCGCAACGGGCCGGGGCACCGGGGCGGACGTCAGCTCCGGCGCGCGCTCCGGGCCGGGACGGCGAGGCGGACCGGCCGTTCGACGGGGGCGGCGAGCAGGTCGTCCAGCTGGCCGGTGACGGTGGCGCGCAGTTCGTCGTCGTCGGTGAACTCGTGGTCCTGGAAGAGCGAGTGGCCGGTCCACATCAGGTTCGCGCAGATCCGGGCCGGGACCTGGCCGGTCTGCGCGCCGAGGCCGACCAGGGCGACCGAGGCGATGCTGCCGGGGGTGGCGGCGTTCTGCCGGTGGACGGCCTGGAAGGCGGCGGCGCAGGCCAGCGCGACGTTCAGGGTCTGGCTGACGTCCTGGCCGGAGGTGCGCATGGTGGGGGTGGAGATCAGGAAGCGGGGCACGGCCGCGCCGGAGGGCACGCACACCGCGCTGCCGACCCTCAGCTCGCCGCCGTGGCCGTCCCGGATGGCGCGCTGGACGCGCAGCTGGATGCCCGCGCCGAGGTGCCGCTTGATCACGGCGTCCAGCCCGCCGTCCATCCGGCCGCGGGAGTTGGTGGGGGTCACCCAGGCATCGACGTCAACGTCCAGGATCGAGCCGGTGCGGACCTCGACGCCGGGGGTGCCGGCGAACGCGGCGCGCCAGGCGGCCACCACGTCGGGGTTGAGGTCGGTCAGCACCACGCGCAGCGGCTCGGGGGCGTGCTTGACGGTCATGTGGGCGAACTCCGTTCGGCCGGGGTCTCGTTGTCGGTTCCGACCCTATCGGCGGGCACCGACAGCCCCGGGCTGACGGTCTGTCGGCGGCCCGGTCTAACGTGATCTTCCGTCCGCGTCCCCGCGTCCCTCGCGTCCGCCGCGTCCCTGTCGCCCCCTCGCCCTCCTTGGAGCACCGCCATGGCCGAGTCCACCCCGCCCCCCGCCGCCCCGGACGACCCGCTGGCGCTCGCCGAGCTGTTCGCGGGCGGCGGCGAGGACTGGCTGCCGGTGCTGGGGCCGGTGATCGCGCGGCACCCGGACGCGGCCTCGTTCATCGGGCCGGGCCGGCCGCAGGACGTGGTGCCGGTGCGGGAGTTGACGTTCCAGGCGCTGAAGCCGAACCCGCCGGGGAAGTGGAAGGTCGTGGTGTTCGGGCAGAACCCGTACCCGCGGTCGGAGAGCGCGACCGGCATCGCGATGTTCGACAACACCTTCCACGACTGGAAGGACAGCCAGTTCGGCCGGGTGGTGAGCATCCGCTGCATCATCAAGGCCGCGGCGATGTGGAAGTACGGCATCCCGAAGAAGACCCCGATCGCCGACCTGCGGGCGCTGCTGGCCCGGCACGGCACCGTGCAGCCGCCGGAGTGGTTCCAGGCGATGCTGACCCAGGGCGTGCTGCTGCTGAACGCGGCGCTGACGGCGAGCAGTGACGGTTCGACCGGCCCGGCGGCGCACACCGGGTTCTGGAAGCCGGTGGTGGAGAAGGTCGTGGAGGAGGTGCTGCGGGCCAAGCAGGAGGGCCCGGAGGAGGACCGCGGGGTGGTGTTCGCCTGGTGGGGGGCGCACGCGCGGGCGCTGAGGACGGTGGTGCGGCGGCTGGAGGGGAAGTACCCGGACGTGCGGGTGGAGCACATCGACCACCCGAACCCGGCCGCGCAGGGCGACGTCTTCTGCGACGGCGCGCACTTCGCGGCGGTGAACGCGGCCCTGGAGGGCCTGGGCGCGGACCCGGTGGACTGGCTGCCGAGCACCGGCTGGCAGGCCGCGGCGGCGGCCGAGGGCCGCACCGACGCGGGCACCGCCTCCCGGATGGGCGCGTTCATCGCCTCCACCATGCAGCTGCACCAGCTGTACCTGGAGCGGCTCGCCTCGGTGAAGGACGAGGGCCTCGAACTCCCGGCCGTCACCGGGGTGTTCGACCTGGAGCGGATGGGGTTCCGGGAGGCGGTGGAGCCGCTGGCGGCGCTGCTGCGCGGGCTGGAGCGGTACGTCGGGACGGCGCACGAGTTCGGCAAGCGGTACGCGGACGCGAGGGCCGGGGCGGGCGCCGACGCGAGGGCGGGCACGGGCGTGCTGGACGCGGAGGCGGTCGCGGCGCTGCACCTGTACACCTGCGAGTCGTCGTTCTACCGGGAGCTGAACGCGGCGCTGCGGCACCCGGACCGGGCCAGGCTGACCCCGTACCTGCCGTACCTGCGGCTGCTGTTCGACGCGGTGGACCGGCTGCCGGCCCGCCCGGAGCCGCTGTGGCGCGGCGTGGCGCTGGACCTGCGGGCGCAGTACCCGCTGGGGCGGACGGTCACCTGGTGGGGCGTGTCCTCGTGCACCTCGCGTCCGGCGGTGGCCCGTTCGTTCCTGGGCGGCCGGGGCCGGCGCACGCTGTTCGAGGTGCGTCCGGCCCGGGCGGTGGGCATCCGGGAGTTCTCGGCGTTCACCGAGGAGGAGGAGTTCATCCTGCTGCCCGGCACCCGGCTGACCGTCACGGACGTGGTCGCGGAGCGCGGCGGGCTGTGCACGGTGACGCTCACCGAGTCGGCGGAGCGGCCGCTGGTGTCCTGACCGGGCGGCTCGCGGCGTGCGCCGGGTCGGGGTCCGCCGCGGCGTCGCGGGCCGGTGCTCCCGGCGTCGCGGCCGGGGCGGCGTGGTGCGCCCCCCGGCCCGGCGTACGCCCCTTGTCCTGCCCCGTGCCGCCCCCGGGATCTTCCCTGACGGGGGCAGGTTTGATTGACTGCGCGTCATGACCTCCCGTGTGTTCGAGTCCGTGCCGCCCGATCCGATCGCCTACCTGGACCGGCTGGCCGTCTCCGAACTCGGCCGGGAGTACAAATCGGTGATGCTGGCGGCGCTGGCGGTGGAGCGCGGGCAGACGGTGGTCGACCTCGGGTGCGGCCCGGGCACCGACCTGTCCGCGCTGGCCGAGGCCGCCGGGCCGGAGGGCACCGTCCTGGGCGTGGACCACGACCTGGCGGCCGTGGACACCGCCGCCGAGCGGACCGCCCACCTGCTCCAGGTCGGCGTCCGGCTCGGCGACCTGCACGAGCTCCCGCTGGCGGACGCGAGCTGCGACCGGGCCCGGACCGACCGGGTGCTCCAGCACGTCGCCGACCCGGGCCTGGCCCTGCGCGAGGCCCGCCGGGTGCTGCGGCCGGGCGGCCTGCTGGTGCTGGGCGAGCCGGACTGGGGCACCCTGACCGTCGACCACCCGGACCCCGCGCTGACCGCCGCCTACACCCGGTACGTCACCGACCAGGCGGTGCGCAACGCCCGGATCGGCAGCCAGCTCCCGCGCCTGGCCGCCGACTCCGGCCTCGACGTGGTGGACGTCCGCCCGCTCACCCCGGTCTTCCGCGAGGTCTCCACCGCCGACCGCGTCCTGGGCCTGCAACGCGTCACCCGCCGCGCCGTGGCCGCCGGCTACTTCTCCCCCGACGACGCCGAACGCTGGCTCACCCACCTCGCCACCGGCACCTTCCTGGCCGCCGTCACCTTCCACGTGGTCACCGCCCGGGCCTGAGGCCGAGGGCCCGCGGCCGGGCCCGGGGCGGCGGTCCCTCAAGGCCGCCGGGACCGCCGGGACCGGCGACCCGTCAGGCCCCCGCGACCTGTCAGGCCCGGCCCAGGGCGCGGTCGACGGCGATCTCGATCACCACCCGCTCGGGGTTCTCCCGGGGCCGGCGGTAGCGCTCGGTGTAGCGGCGTTCGGCGTCGGCGACGGAGGCGGCGTCCTGCCGGACCACGGCCCGGCCCTCCAGGGTGGCCCAACGGGCCCGGTCGACCTGGCAGAGCGCGACCCGCTGCCCGGCCTCGCCCGCGGCGAGGACGTTGCGGACCTTGCGGCTGACCCCGCTGCTGATCACCCGGGCGGTGCCGGTCTCCGGGTCGAAGGTCGCGCCGACCGGGACGACGTGCGGGGTGCCGTCCGGGCGCAGCGTGGTGAGGGTGCACAGGTGGCGTTCGCGCCAGAAGTCGAGGTAGGCCGGGTCGAGGTGGTGGATGTCGTGTGCCATGTCGGCATGCTACGGGCGGCCCCGCCCGGCCCGGTGGACGGACCCGCCCGCGTCCGGAGCGGCCCGGCCGGGTAGCGTCACCGCTGGTGGGGGCGGTCCCCGCCGCGGTCGGAGGGGAGTGCGGGTGTCGGCGGTGGAGGCGTGGGCGGAGGATCCGGCGGCTTCGGAGGCTCCGGGGGCCCCGGGGGTGGCGGACCGGCTCGGGGGCCCGGCGGGTGCGGGGGCCGTGGCGGTGGTGGAACTGCCGTCCCGGTCGCGGGAGTTCGCGGTGGAGGGCTTCGCGGGGGACGCCGCCGCGGTGCCGGCCCGCCCGTCGGCGGTGCTGCTGGAGCCGGACGCGGTCGCGCGCGGGGAGGGCCCGAAGCGGCGCGGCAAGCTGCTGCGCGAGCGGGTGCCGCTGGAGTCGCACGCGCGGCTGGTGCTGTCGGCGTCCCGGCCGGAGGTGGTCGCGGCGGTGGAGTCGGCGAACGCGGGACGGCTGGCGCACCTGGTGCCGCTGCGGGTGGGTCGGATGGCGGCGTCGCCGTTCGCGTTCCTGCGCGGTTCGGCGGGCCTGATGGCGCACGACCTGGCGACCACGCCGGTCAGCGGGGTGGCCGCGCAGCTGTGCGGGGACGCGCACGCCGCCAACTTCGGCCTGTACGGGGACGCCCGGGGCCGGCTGGCGCTGGACCTGAACGACTTCGACGAGACGGTCTCCGGCCCGTGGGAGTGGGACCTCAAGCGGCTGGCGGCCAGCCTGGTGCTGGCGGGCCGGCAGGCCGGGGCGGACGAGTCCGCCTGCCGGCAGGCGGCGTTCGACGCGACGGCGACCTACCGGCGGACGGTGCGGCGGTTGGCGAAGCTCCCGGCGCTGGACGCCTGGAACGCCTGGGACGCCATCGCGGACCACCAGTTGGTGGAGTTCGCGGGTGCGCACGAGCTGAGCGAGCTGCTGGCGGCGGTCTCGGCGAAGGCGCTGCGCAACACCGGGGCGAAGTTCGCGGCGCGCTCCACCGTCCGCACCGGGGACGGGGGTTGGCGGTTCGTCGCGGCGCCGCCGATCCTCAGCGAGGTGAAGGACCGTCAGGCCGGGCTGGTGGCGGGGTCGTTGGCGTCCTACCGGCACACCGTCCCGGCGGAGCTGCATCCGCTGCTGGCCCGGTTCCGGGTGCAGGACGTGGCGTTCCGGGTGGTGGGCACCGGCAGCGTCGGCACCCGCTCGTACGTGGTGCTGCTCACCGACCGGCGGGGCGGGCCGCTGGTGCTCCAGGTGAAGGAGGCCCGGGCATCGGTGCTGCTGCCGCACCTGGTGCGGGCCGGGTTCCCGGTGCCGCCGGAGGGCGGGCACGAGGGGCGGCGGGTGGTGCTCGGGCAGAAGCGGATGCAGGTGGTGTCCGATCCGCTGATGGGCTGGACCAGTGTCGACGGACTCCCCTACCAGGTACGGCAGTTCCGCAACCGGAAAGGCAGTGTCGACCCGGCCGCGCTGTCGCCCGCCCAGCTCGACGACTACGGCCGCCTCACCGGCGCCCTGCTGGCCCGCGCCCACGCCCACACCGCGGACGCCGCGCTGATCGCCGGCTACTGCGGCAAGGACGACCGCCTGGACGACGCCGTCGCCCGGTTCGCGGTCGCCTACGCCGACCGGTCGGAGGCCGACCACGCGGCCCTGCTCGCCGCGATCCGCACCGGCCGCCTCGCCGCGGAGCCCGCGCCGGGCGCGTGAACCGGCCGCCGGGACGGCGGCGATCACGGCGGTCCCACGGGTGCGCACAATGGAGGCATGCGCATACGTGAGGCCCGGGCCGAGGAACTGCCGCTGCTCCAGGAGATCGAGCGGGCGGCCGGACGCTGCTTCCGCGAGGTCGGCATGGCCGCGATCGCGGACGACGAGCCGCTCTCGGTCGAGGAGTTGAGGCCGTTCCTGGACGCGGGCCCGGCCCTGGTCGCGGTAGACGGCGCCGACCGGCCGGTCGGCTACCTGATCGCCGAGCGGATCGACGGCGCGCTGCACGTCGAGCAGGTCTCGGTGCACCCCGCGTACGCCCGCCGGGGCATCGGGCGCGACCTGCTGGAGCACCTGGCCGCGCTGGCCGCCGCCGAGGGGCTCCCGGCGCTGACCCTCACCACCTTCGCCGAGGTGCCGTGGAACGCCCCGTACTACGCCCGCTGCGGCTTCCGCCCGGTGCCGCCGGACGCGCTCGGGCCGGGCCTGCGCGAGGTCCGGGCCCGCGAGGCGGCCCACGGCCTGGACCGGTGGCCGCGCCTGGTGATGCGCCGCGACCTCTGACGCCTCCGCCCGGCCGCGCCCGGCCCGCCGGATTTCCGGGCGCGAGCGGGCGGGCGGAGGGCGCTGCCACCGTCCTGCCGCATGGGCCCGGAAGTGCCGCTGCCGGATGGGGAACCGCCGTCGGTGCGCGAGGTGCACCCGAAGCTGGTCCGGGAACTGGTCCGGGAGCTGGTCGCGCTGCCGGCGGCCGAGGGCGAGTGCTGGCCGAGGCTCGGCGTCCGGGGCGTCCGGCTGATCGCGCCGTGCCCCTGCCGGGACGACTTCCGCCAGGGCTTCGCCACCGCCGCGCACGACCCCACCGCCGCGCACGGCCCCGGCACCCCGTGCCGCCCCGGGCACCACTGCGTGCCGCACGGGGTGCCGGAGCGGGGTGAGCCGGCCCTCGACGTCGTCGACGGGCGGATCGTGCACGTCGGGGTGCTGTTCCGCCCGCCGCCGCACGACGCCCGCCGCCCGGCGGCGGGGCCGGCCGTCCACTGATGTCGGGGCCCGCCGTCGGCCGGTGCCGGTGACCGGCGGAAAACCCGTGGCCCGGGTCGGCCGCGGCAGGGCAGGATCGCGGGCATGTCCCCCACCGGCACCGGCCCCACCCTGCTGCTCGCCCCCCGGATCAACGAGACCGGCCTGCAGCTGCGCACCGCCGCCGGGCGGCGCGGGCTGCGGGCGTGCACGGCGGCGTCCTGGCGGGCCCCTCGGGAGCTGGCGGGGGCGCGGGTGCACCTGTACGGCGGGCCGCTGTTCGCCGACGCGGTCGGGCGGGAGCTGGGGGTGGCCCCGCTGGATCCGGCCGAGGGCTGGCTGGCCGCGCTGCCGCGCGAACTGACGCGCCGCCGCGTCGAGTTGACGACACTGGCGGAGGCGCGCGGGCGGTCCGGCCCGGCCTTCGTGAAGGCCCCGGCGGACAAGCACTTCACCGCCCGGGTGTACCGGGACGGCCGCGGCCTGCCCGGTCCCGAACTGCTGGACGGCGGCACGCCGGTGCTGGTCAGCGAAGTGCTGCGGTTCGAGGCCGAGTTCCGCCTGTTCGTGCTGGACGGCGCGGTGCGCGCCGCGTCCCGCTACGCCCTGGGCGGTGAACTCTCCATCGCCGCAACGGGGTCGGACGCCCCGGAGCTGTCGGCCTTCGCCTCCGACGTGCTGGCCGCGGCCACCGGCTCCGCCGCGCTGCCGAGCGCCGTCGTGGTCGACCTCGGCCGCACCGAACGCGGCTGGGCCGTGGTCGAGGCCAACGCCGCCTGGGCGAGCGGCGGTTACGCCTGCGACCCGGACGCCGTGCTGGACGTGGTGCTGCGCGCCGCCGGTCCGCTCACCGAACTCTCGCCGGCCGACCGCCCGTTCCTGCGCCCGCTGCCCGAGGTGGTCGGCTGACACCTCTCCGCCCTGAATCGAACTCTCGCACCTAGTAGGCGACTTGACCGTCCCACCGGGCGCGCGGCGGCCGTGGGCGGGGAAACTCCGGTGCGTCCGGGGCGGGGGTGGGTGAGGATGACCGCCATGAGCACTTCTCACCTCACCCACATCACCGAGCCGCCGGGCGTCGCCCCCGGCACGGGCTACACCCAGGTGGTCACCGGAACGGGCCGGCTGGTCCAGGTCTCCGGGCAGGTCGCGTTCGACGAGCGGGGCGACCTGATCGGCCCGGGCGATCCGGCGGCGCAGGCCCGGCAGGTGTTCGAGAACCTGCGGCGCTGCCTGGCGGGGGCCGGGGCCGACTTCTCGGACGTCGTGAAGTTCACCGTGTTCGTCACCGACGTGGCATACCTGCCCGCGATCCGCGAGGTCCGGGACGCGTACGTCGACACCGCGCGGCCCCCGGCGAGTTCGGCCGTCCAGGTCGCGGCGCTGTTCCGGCCGGAGGTGCTGATCGAGATCGAGGCCCTGGCCGTCGTCGCCGACCGAGCCGCCGCCACCGGCTGAGCGACCGTCACCGGCCGAGCCGCCGACTCCCGCCGGAGGTCGGGGGACGGGGACCCCCGTCCCCCGACCCACAGCTCCCGGCCCACAGCCCATCGACCCGGCTCCCGATTCACACCAACATCCGCTCCTCGAACACCAGTTGGCGGAACTCCGGGTCCAGCACTGGCTGATTTGCGTGCTACTCCCGGGCGGGGTCGGCCGCATACGGTCGGGGGACGAGGAACCGCCGCCCGGCGGCGTCCTCGGCCCGTGCAGGTGCCTTGCAGGAGGACGGATGACCACCGACGCGACCACCGACGCGACCGCAGCCGCCACCGGAGCCCCCGGCACGCCGCCGCTGGTGCCGCTGCACTGCCTGCTGCGGGCCGAGGCCGGGCCGCCCCGGCTGGCCGCGCTGCCGACCGGGACGCCGGTGTGGGTGCTGACCCGGCACGCGGACGTCCGGCAGGCCCTCGCCCACCCGGACCTGGGCCGGGCCACGCTGTACGCGCCGGACGCGCCGCCGACCACCCTGACGCCGAACATCCTGGACGACCCGTCCTCGATCCTGAACAGCGACGGGCCCGACCACCAGGCGATCCGCCGCACCGTGCAGCGCGCGTTCACGCCGCGGGCGATCGAGCGCTGGCGGCCCTGGGTGGACGGGGTGGTGCGGGAGCTGGTGGACGGCCTGGTCGCGTCGGGGTCGCCGGTCGAGGTGGTCGGGGCGCTCACCAAGCCGCTGCCGGTGCGGGTGATCAGCCGGCTGATGGAGCTGGAGGGGCTGGACACCGAGCGGCTCGGCTACTGGAGCGACCACGCGCTGTCCACCACGGCGTACAGCGCCGAGGAGATCCGGGCCGCGATCGAGGAGTTCGGCGCGTTCGGGCAGCAGTTGGTGCGGGAGCGGCGCGAGGACCCGGGCGAGGACCTGGTCAGCTCGCTGGTGCTGGCCGCCGACCGGACCGGCGGCATGACCGAGCGGCAGATCACCTCGCTCACCATCGGGCTGGTGATCGCCGGGCACGAGACCACCATGACCAGTTTCGGCAACGCCCTGGTCTACCTGCTCGACCCCGAGCGCGCCGAGCAGCCGGAGCACGCCGGGGCGTGGCGGCGGATCGGCGCCGACCCGGCGGCGGCGGTCGCCGCGACCGAGCAGATCCTGCGCACCGTCCCGCTCGGCGACCGCACCAACGCGCCGGGCGCGCTCCGCCGGGCGACGGCCGACTTGGAGATCGGCGGCGTGACCATCCCGGCGGGCGCGATCATCGCCGCCGACATGACGGCCGCCAACGCCGACCCGGAGGTCTACCCGCCGGGCCCGCTCGACCTGTTCGCCCCGCTCGGCACCCCGTCGCTGACCTTCGGCGCCGGCCCGCACCACTGCCTGGGCGCCTGGCTGGCCCGGATGGAGCTCGAACTGGGCCTGCACCACCTCGCCCGCGCCCTGCCCGAGGTGCGGCTGGCCACCCCGGTCGACCGGATCGAGTGGCGCACCGGCCTGCTCACCCGCAGCCCGCTGCGCCTGGAGGTGGCCTGGTGAGCGACGCCCCGCAGCTGGTCGTGACGGTCGACCGGGTCCGCTGCATCGGCAGCGGCCTGTGCGCCCGCACCGCCCCCGCCGACCTCGCCCTGGCCCCCGACGGCCGGGCCACCCCGGTCCGGCCGTCCACCGCGGGCTCCGAGCAGCTCACCGAGGCCGCCGAGATGTGCCCGGTCGAGGCCATCACCGTCCGCGACGCCACCACCGGAGACCTGGTCGCCCCCGCCTGGTGACCCGCCGCCGGGCCCCGTGCGCCGCCGGCCGGCGCGGCGCGCGGGGCCACCGCGATGCCCGGGTCCGCCGCGATGCCCGGGTCCGACGCGGCGCGCGGGCCGGGCGGCGGTCCTCAGTGTCCTTCCGGGCGCGGTCCGAGTTCCAGCGCGCCGACCCGCTGGTCGCCGCTGGTCTCCCCGGTGGGGCGGAAGCCCAGGCGCAGGTAGAAGCGCTCGGGGCCGTCCTCGCCGACGTGCCAGGTGGTGGTGAGCCGGGTGCCGCCGCGTTCGCGGATCTCGGCGGCCACCGCCCCGACCGCGAAGCGCCCGTAGCCGCGGCCCTGTTCGCCCGCCGCGATGGTGAGCCGCCACAGGCCGGAGCGGAGGTCGGTGCCGTCCCCCGCGAAGTCGAGGCCGAAGAAGGCCATCAGGAACCCGACCGCGCGGTCGCCGTCCAGGATCAGCCGCGGCCAGGCCACCCCGGGGTGCACGTACGCCTCGGCGAGCGACTTCACCACCGGCGCCACCAGGTGCTCCTGCTCCGGCCGGACCTCGAGGGCGAGCGCGGTGTCGAGGTTGGCGGCGGTGACCGCTTCCAGCCGGAGTGTGCTTGTCATACGGAAACCGTAGTCAGTCGATCAACCGGTTTCCCGGCCCGCCCCCCGGCACCGCCCCGGTCCGGTCCGGCCGGCCGGCCGTTCAGGCGGACTGGCGCTCGATCAGGGTCGGTTCGAACAGGACGGTGGTGGCGGCGCGGGCGGGCCGGGCCAGGTGGTCGAGCAGGACGCGGGTCATCTCGGCGGCCATCTCCTCGACCGGCTGGCGCACGGTGGTCAGGTGGGGCCGGCCGGCCGTCGCGGCGGAGGAGTCGTCGAAGCCGATCACCGCGATGTCCTCGGGGACGCGGCGGCGCTGCTCGGCCAGGACGGCCAGCGCGCCCTGGGCCATCAGGTCGTTGGCGGCGAAGACGCCGTCCAGGTCGGGGTAGCGGCGCAGCAGCGAGGTCATCGCGCGCTCGCCGTCCTCGCGGGTGAAGTCGCCTTCGACGTGCGGGAGTTGGTGGATGCCGCGGTCGGCCATCGCCTCCCGGAAGCCGGACAGCCGGTCGCGGGCGGCGCGGACGCCGAGCGGGCCGGAGATGGCGGCGACCCGGCGGCGGCCGCGGGCGGTGAGGTGGTCGGCGGCGATCCGGCCGCCCTCGCGGTTGTCGAGGTCGACGCAGGAGAGCGAGAGCGGCGTCGGGGGGCGGCCGAACAGGACGGTGGGGATGCCGGCGGCGAGCAGTTGGGCGGGCAACGGGTCGCGGCTGTGGGTGGAGACCACCATCGCGCCGTCGGCGTTGCCCTGCCGGAGGTAGGTGAGCGCCTTGTCGCGGGCCTCGCCGCTGTCGGCGAGCATCAGGACAGGGTGCAGGTCGAGCGGGCGCAGGCCGGTGAAGACGCCGCTGACGACGCGTCCGAAGAACGGGTCGGAGAAGATCTCGCCGCCGACGTGGTGGTCGGGGGTCTCGGGGGCGTCGCTGCCGGAGATCACCAGGGCGAGGGCGCCGGTGCGCCGGGTCACCAGGGAGCGGGCGGCGCTGTTGGGGACGTAGCCGGTGCGGGCGATGGCCTGGCGGACGGCTTCCTGGATGGCGGGGTCGACGTTGCGGACGCCGTTGATGACGCGGGAGACGGTGGCACGGGAGACGCCCGCGACCCGCGCCACGTCCTCCAGGGTGGTGGCGCGCTTGAGGGCTTCGCTGCTCATGAGGCCCTTTATAGCACGCTCGGAGAGCGCTCTCCCAACACGTTCCGAAGCGTGATCCGCGCCCCGGCCCGCCGGGTGCTCCGGCGCGCGCTGCGGCCCGCGGCCGGGGGCGGTCCCCCGGTCGCGTCCGGTCGGCAGCGGGCCTCCGCGTCCGGTCACGAACTGTGCTCCTTCCAGCAGATCATGACGGTGGTGGCGGTCATCACGGCGACGTCGGCCCGGCTGCGCGGGGGCGTGCCGAAGGTCTCGGGCAGCCGGGCGACGTCGACGGTGAGCACGAAGCCGTCCTTGCGGACCACGGTGGTGCCGTCGGCGCGCTTGTAGGCGGCCTCGCCGAGGCCGTTGAGGTCGGTGACGGCCCCGGCGCTGCCGCGCAGCCCGTCGTACTGGGCGAGCGCGGTGGCGGGGTCGGGGAGTTCCTTGACCGAGAGCGTCATGCTGCCGGCGGGGTAGTGGTACTCGCAGCTGTAGACGCGCTTCTCCCAGCTGGGGGCGAGCGGCCGGTCGATGTCGGTGCCGAGGGCGCCGGCGAGTTCCTGCCGGAAGTACGGGTTGCAGATCATCGAGGTGGCGTCGGAGGGCCGGTCGGACGCGGCGGCCCCGGCGGAGGCTCCCGCGGCGGCGGCCGCGGACGGGCTCGCGGACGGGCTCGCGGCGGGGGGCGCGGCGGCGGGGCCGGGGCTGCCGGCGCTCCCGCAGCCGACGGCGGTGAGCAGCAGGAGCAGCGCGGCGGTGCGGCGAAGCCTCATCGGTGGTCCTCCGTGGGGGTGGTGCGCGGGCCGGCCCCGCCGCCGGACGTGGGGGTCCGTGGCGGCGGGGCCGGTGTCGCGCGTTCGGGCTACGGCTCGGTGCTACGGCAGAAGGTACTGCTCGTTGAGCGCGGCGCCCTTACCGGGCTGGTTCTCGTCGTAGCCGCGGGCGTTGCACTGGAGACCGCCGACGATGCAGTGGTTGACCAGTGCGGCCAGGGTCGGCGCGTCCCAGGCGTTGAAGAAGTCGTAGTGGAAGGAGAAGCCCCGTCCGCTGGAGAGGTGGAGCTGGGCGAGGTCGTTCAGGTTGGCCGGGAAGGCCATCTTGAACTCGATCATCGGCAGCGCGACCGGGTGGTCGGCGGGGCAGACCCCGTCGATCGGGTAGGCCATGTGGCTCTTGTGGTCGGGCGTGTCGAGGTACAGGCCGTTCCAGCAGCTGGGCGCCTGGAAGCGGATGTTGAGCGCGCCGCCGCCGGGGCAGCTGGTGGGCAGGTCGGAGGTGTGGTAGCTGGTGCCGCACTCCCAGCCGGCCACGTACCCGGGGTGGGTGGTGAAGTCGGTGGCGCTGTCGTTGGGGCTGGCGACCAGGAACCGCAGGCCGGGCGGGAACGGCCGGACGGCGGTGTAGTCGTTGATCGCGCTCTTGTAGTAGATGGTCTGGAGGCCGACCGGGTCGACGGGGGTGTTCCCGTCGTACATGGTGGGCATCCAGTAGCCGGACTTGTCGCCGGGGGCGATGCAGGTGGTGCCGCCGGCCTGCAGCGAGGCGAGCGTGGAGGCGGCATTGGTGGTGGTGTTGCCCATGAAGGTGTGCATGTGCGAGGCGCCGGACTGGCCGGGGAAGACGATCGGGTCGTCCGGCAGGTCGTGGTTGGCGCTGCAGTTCGCCTGGAACTCGTGGAAGTAGGCGTGCGGCGGGTTCCCGGTGGCCGGGGTGGCGCCGGTGACCTGGGGGTTGGCCAGGACGTAGCCGTTGCCGGGCGTGGTGACCTGCCCGTAGACCTTGAACTCCTCCAGCGAGTACCCGTACTGGGTGCCGCGCTTGGTGAGGTTGAGCCGGATGTAGCGCCCGCCGGCGTTGAGGTTGATCTGCTCGGTGCCGCCGGTGCCGCCCGCCTTGGTGTAGACGGTGTTCCAGCTGGTGGCGTCGTTGCTGGTCTGCACCTGGTAGCCGCTGGCGTACGCGGCCTCCCAGTCCAGTTCGACGTGGCTGATGGTGGCCGTGCCGCCGAGGTCGATCTGGACCCACTGGGAGTCGGTCCAGGCGCTGGCCCAGCGGGTGGCGAGGTTGTTGTCGGCGACGGCCGCGGCGGGGAAGCTGGCGCTCTCCACGGACGAGGCGGTGACCGGCTTGGACTGGCTGATCAGCGGGTCGGACGCCGCGGCGGCCGACTGGGTGAGGACGCCGCCGGTGAGGGCGCCGGCCGCGAGGATCGCGGCGACGGTCCCGGCGAGGGCGGTGCGGTGGGGCGCGCCGCGGGACGTGCGGTGTTTCATCGGACCTCCGGATGAGGAACGGTGGGTGGGGGGACCCGGTGCCGCGCGGCGCTCCCTGCCGCGCGGCACCGGGGGCTCATCGGGGGGGTGTCCGGTCCGGTGGCACGGGCCGGACGCCCCTTCCTCGCCGGTGCCGGGTCAGGCGTAGACGCCGAACTCGTACAGCGAGTCGCCGTAGGCGGTGCCGCGCTGGGTGATGTTGACCCGGACGTAGCGCCCGCTGCCGTTGACGTCGAAGTCGTCGATGCCGCCGGTGCCGTTGGCCTGGGTGTACACCGTGGTCCAGTTGGTGCCGTCGGTGGAGGTCTGCACCTGGTACGCCTTGCCGTAGGCGGACTCCCAGCCGAGCTGCACGTGCTTGAACGAGGTGGTCTGGCCCAGGTCGACCTGGATCCACTGCGGGTCGGCCCACTCGCTGGCCCACCGGGTGGACCAGTTGCCGTCGGTGGCGTTGGACGGCGGGTAGGGGGCGCCGTTGCCGGCGGCCTGGTAGGTGGAGGCGGTGGTGGCCTTGCCCTTGGCGACGTTGGTGCCGCCGGGGGTGGGGGCGACGGTGCGGAAGGACTTCGACTCGATGCCGACGTTGCCGTGGCCGTCGTAGGCGTAGACGTAGACCTTCCAGACGCCCAGGGTCTTGGGCGCGGTGACGGTGAACTGGCCGTCGCCGGTCTGGGTGAAGCGGACCTGGCTGAAGCCGGTGCCGCCGTCCACGTACTTGGAGCTGTAGTACAGCTGGTAGCGGACCAGGTCGCCGTCGGGGTCGGTGGCGGGCGAGCTGAGCGTGAAGGTGCCGCCGGCCGGGACGTCGGCGGTCCGGCTCAGGGTGACGCTGTTCATCACCGGCGGGGTATTGCCGCTCTTGGCGCTGCCGCCGTAGGACTTGGCGACGGAGTAGTACGCGGGCTGCTTCCAGCCGCCGGGAATCAGGTTGAACCAGGTGCCGCCGAAGTCGTTCTCGGTGCCGTAGTTGAAGATGGTGGCGCCGAGCGCGACGCCGGTGTGGCCGGCGATGCAGTTCCAGGCGCTGGTGTAGCCGTCGCGCTTCTGGGTGTCGGTGGGCTGGGTCGGGACGCCGTTGGCGTCGTTGGGGACCTCCCACTCGCCGGCGTCGCCGGTCTCGGTGACGATGTACGGCTTGGTGTAGCCGCCGTTGATCCAGTCCTGCTTGACGTTGCAGACCGCGCCGTAGGAGTTGACGGCCAGCAGGTCGAGGCTGGGGGCGTACTGCTTGTAGTACGTCCAGGCGCCGGTGTAGGCGTCGGTGGAGGTGACCGGGTGGTCGGGGTCGACGGCGTGGATGGCCTGGGTGACCTGCTCGACGAACTTGGCGTAGGCGACCCGCTCCTGTTCCACCGTGGCGCCGTTGTAGGCGTGGTCCTGGGTGGTGAGGATGACCTCGTTGCCGACGTCCCACATCAGGGTGCCGGGGTGGTCCTTGTAGGTGGTCACCCACTGCTTGATCGAGTCGAGGGTGCTGTTCTTGTAGGCGGTGTCGTTGACGTAGTCGGCGCCCTGGTTGAGCCAGAAGCCGTTGACCACCTTGAGGCCGTACGCGGCGGCGGCGTCCAGCAGCGGCTTGCTGCCGGCGTCGGTGCCCCAGGTGCGGACGGTGTTGACGCCCAGCGCCTTGAGGTCGCGCATGTGCGCGTCGGCGGTGGACTGGGCCGGGCCCCAGGTGACGCCCTTGAGCTGGTAGGGCTGGCCGTTGACGCTGAGCGCCCAGTTGCCCTGGCCGCCGGTGACCTTGACGGTGCTCCTGCCGGTGGCCGCGGGCGGGTCGGCGAGCGGGGCGGGGGCGGTGCCGGTGGTGGTGGCGACGGTGACGGCGCCGATGGAGAGCGCGCCGCCGGAGGTGGTGGTGGCGGCGGGCGTGGTGCAGCCGCAGACGCTGTCCGGGAAGGAGCCGCCGACGGCGAGGTTGAAGACCAGCTTGAAGCCGTGGTCGACGGCGTTCTTCCAGTCGGTGGTGCCGACCTGGGACTCGTTGACCTGCCAGATCTGCTTGCCGTCGAGGTACCAGCGGATCTGCTCGTCGCTGACGGTGCGGTCGATGACCTGGCTGTAGGTGTGGTAGTCGCTCTGGCAGCCGGGGCAGGAGGCGAGTCCGCTGGTCATGCCGTTGTACTCGTTGCAGTTGCCGCCGGGGGCGGTGCCGCAGTGCAGGGTGGCGGAGGTCTGGTTGCGGCCGTTGACGTCCTCGAGGATGTCGGTCTCGCCGGTGGCGGGCCAGCCGCCGCTGCGGTCGTTGGCGCCGATGGCGCGGAAGGACGGCCAGTAGCCGGTGGCGTCGGCGACGCCGGGCTGCTTGATCTGCGCGGAGATCAGCAGCTGTCCGCCGGCGGGGGCGGCGAAGTCGCCGCGCTTGCTCTCGACCCGGCCGGAGGTCCAGTTGCCCGCGCCGTCGCGCACGGCGGTCAGGTTGAGGTGGTGGTTGCCGTCCAGGGAGACGTTGGCGGGGTTGGCGGTGTCGGTCTGGACCTCGCCGGTGCCCCACTTGGCGGCGCCGCCGGGCTCGGAGGTGCCGGTGCGCACCGTCCAGTTGGCGGCGGAGGGGGCGCCGCCGCTGCCGCCCGCGAAGTCGTCGCTGAACACGGTGGTCCAGTTGCCGGGCGGGGTGGTGCCGGTCGGCGGCGGGCTGGTCGGCGGGTTGCTGGGCGTGCCGGTGGAGCCGCCGCCGGCGGTGAAGACCTGGAACTCCCAGACGGAGTAGCCGTAGCCGGTGGCCCGGGCGGTGCCGTACAGCCGGACGTAGCGGGCGGTGCCGGAGACGTTCTGGGTCTCGGTGCCGCCGGCGCCGTTGGCGGTGGTGTACGCGTCGGTCCAGGTGGTGCCGTCGGTGGACAGCTGGATGCGGTACGCCTTGGCGTAGGCGCTCTCCCACTTCACCGCGGTGCCGCAGACGCTCTGCGCGGAGCCGAGGTCGACCTGGAGCCACTGCGGGTCGGCGGCGGCCGAGGACCAGCGGGTGTTCGCGTCGCCGTCGACGGCGTTGGACGCGGGGGTGCCGTAGTTCTCGGTGCTGGAGGCGGTGGCGGTCTTGCCCTGGGCGGCGTTGGCGGTGCCGCAGCCCTGGGTGCCGCCGCCGTCGGCGCCGTAGACCTGGAACTCCCAGAGCGAGTAGCCGTAGCCGGTGGCCCGGGCGGTGCCGTACAGCCGGACGTAGCGGGCGGTGCCGGTGACCGGGACGGTCTCGGTGCCGCCGGCGCCGTTGGCGGTGGTGTACGCGGTGGTCCAGGTGGTGCCGTCGGTGGACAGCTGGATCTGGTAGCCCTTCGCGTACGCCGCCTCCCACTGGAGGGTGACGGAGCTGAGCGCGGCGGGCGCGCCGAGGTCGACCTGGAGCCACTGCGGGTCGGAATTCGCCGAGGACCAGCGGGTTCCGGTGTTGCCGTCGACGGCGTTGGACGCGGGGGTGCCGTAGTTCTCGGTGCTGGAGGCGGTGGCGGTCTTGCCCTGCGAGAGCAGGACGGGCGCGGCCTGGGCGCGGGTGGCGGGCAGCAGCAGGACCAGGGCCGCGACCAGCGCGGCGGCCAGGGCGGCCGCCAGGGTGCGGGTCGGGGGTGCGGTGCGGGCCGGCCCGGTGGGCCGGGGGGTGCGCGGGGGCGGGGCGGGCATGGGGGCTCCCGATCGGGTGGGGTGGGGGCGGCACCGTCGAAGGCCGGTGCCCGGATCAGGGAGAGCGCTCTCTCACTACGCCAGTGATGGTTGCCCCGTTGTTTCATCCGTGTCAAGGGCAGCGACCACTGGTTCGCTGGCGAAACTCCGCCAAACCCCTAGCCCGCCAGTGATGTTCTACGTCCGAACCCCTTGACGTGACCCCGGTGGAGCGGCCAAGCTCCGGTTGCCACCCCGGGAGAGCGCTCTCCCACCCGAGCGTCCCGGGGCTTACTCAGCCATCCCCCGCGAGGAGCCGTTCCATGCCCGTTTCCCTGCCCCGCACCGGCCCCAGAGGCCGCCGCCTGCTCGTCGGCTCGGCGCTGCTGGTGCTGGCCCTGACCGCCGTGACCTCCTGCTCCAGCAGCGGCGGCGGCTCGTCGGCGGACGAGGACCCCAACGCCAAGATCACCCTCACGGTGAACCTGTTCTCCGACTTCGGCTACGCGGACCTGTACAAGGAGTACGAGCAGGCCCACCCGAACGTCACCATCAAGGAGAACCGCGCCGACATGGGCGCGCACCACCAGAACCTGCACGCCCACCTGATGGCCGGTTCCGGCACCGCCGACATCGAGGCGATCGAGATCGGGCAGGTGGCCGGCTTCCAGCCGGACGCCGGGAAGTTCCTCAACTTCCTGGACAACGGCGTCAGCAAGGACCAGTGGGTGCCGTCCAAGACCGCGCCCGCCTCCAGCCCGGACGGGAAGGTGCTGTTCGGCCTGGGCACCGACATGGGCGGCATGGCGCTGTGCTACCGCAGCGACCTGTTCAAGGCCGCCGGGCTGCCCACCGACCGCGAGCAGGTCGCGGCGCTGATGAAGGACTGGCCTTCCTACCTGGCCGCGGGCAAGCAGTTCCTGGCCGACAGCCCCAACAAGGACGCCCGCTGGTTCGACAGCGGCGGCAACCTGTTCAGCGCGATCCTGGCCCAGGCCCCGCAGGGCGTCTACGACGCCGAGGGCAAGGTCGTGGTGACCTCCAACCCGGCCGTCAAGCAGTCCTTCGACCTGGTGGCCGGCGCGATCAAGGACGGCGAGTCGGCGGGCATCCAGGCGTTCACCCCCGCCTGGGACACCGGCTTCCAGAAGAGCCAGTTCGCCACCGTCGCCTGCCCGGCCTGGATGAGCTACGAGTTCAAGGCCAACCCGCCCACCGACGGCGGCACCTGGGACCTGGCCCGGATCCCCGGCGGCGGCGGCAACTGGGGCGGCTCGTACCTGTCGGTGCCGAAGTCCGGCAAGCACACCAAGGCCGCCGCCGAGCTGGCCAAGTGGCTGACCGCGCCCGAGCAGGAGGCCCGGCTCTTCAAGGAGAAGGGCTACTTCCCCTCCGACCAGGCGCTGTGGACCCAGCCCGACATCGCCGAGCACACCGACCCGCTGTTCAACAACGCGCCCACCGGCAAGATCTTCTCCCAGTCGGCCCGGGACCTGAAGCCGCAGCCGCTCGGCGCGCACGGCGCGGAGATCGGCACCGCCCTGGGCAACGCGCTGACCTCGGTCGAGCAGGGCCAGGCCGACCCGGAGGGCGCCTGGAAGAAGGCCCTCGCGGACGTCGACAACATCGTCAACTGACGCTCCGCCTCCCGTAGCCGCGGTGCCGGTGCGGACCTGACGCCGCACCGGCACCGCGATCACCCCTTCTCCCCCGCCCCGCCGCTTCTGCCCCTGGGAGCTCCCCTTGGCCGCATCGACCGCCGCCGCGCCCGGCGCCCGCGCCCCCGCCCGCACCACCGGCCACCGCTGGCACCGGCTGGACCGCACCGTCTCGCCCTACCTGTACCTCTCCCCGTTCTTCCTGGTCTTCGGCGTCTTCGGCCTGTTCCCGATGCTGTACACCGGCTACGTCTCGTTCACCGGCTGGCGCGCCGACCGCCCCGGCAGCTCGGGCGACTGGGTCGGGTTCGAGAACTACCGCAAGCTGCTGGACGACCCGTTCTTCTGGAACGCCGTCAAGAACACCCTGGGCATCGGCGTGCTGGCCACCGTCCCGCAGCTGCTGCTCGCGCTGGGCCTGGCCCACCTGCTGAACTACCGGATGCGCGGGCGCACCCTGCTGCGGCTGGGCGTCCTGCTGCCGAACGTCACCTCGGTGGCCGCCGTCACGCTGATCTTCGTCCAGCTGTTCGGCCGCGACTTCGGCATGGTCAACTGGTTCCTCTCGCTGTTCGGCGTCGACCACGTCGACTGGCAGGCCGGCACCCTCTCCTCCTGGACGGCCATCGCCTCGATCGTGACCTGGCGCTGGACGGGCTACAACGCGCTGCTCTACCTGGCCGCGATGCAGTCCGTCCCGTTCGAGCTGTACGAGGCGGCGGCGCTGGACGGGGCGAGCCGCTGGCGGCAGTTCCGCTCCATCACCGTCCCGATGCTGCGGCCGACGATCCTGTTCACCGTCATCGTCTCCACCATCGGCGCGCTCCAGCTCTTCGGCGAGCCGATGCTGTTCAGCCAGCAGCAGGACCCGACCACCGGCGGCTCCCAGCACCAGTTCCAGACCCTGGCGCTGTACTCCTACAACCAGTTCTGGGGCCGCTTCAAGTACGGCTACGGCGCCGCCATCTCCTGGGCGATGTTCCTGCTGATCGTGCTGGTGGCCGCCGTCAACTTCCTGGCCGCGCGCCGGATGCGAGGTGCCGAATGACCACCACCGCCCCGGCTCCGGTCCCCCCGGTCCCGGCCCCGGCCTCCCCGGCGCCCCGGCGCCGCCGGCAGCGGAGCAACCGGCAGCTGACCGCCGGGCGCAGCGTCTACGCCGTCCTCGGCGTGGCCGTCCTGCTCTCGCTCTTCCCGCTGTACTGGACGCTGGTCGCGGCCTCCCGCACCAACACCGAGATCCACCGGATGCCCCCGGTGCTGCTGCCCGGCGGCCGGCTCTGGCACAACCTCACCCAGGTGTTCGCCCAGACCGACCTGCGCCTGGCCATGGTCAACTCGCTGGTCGTGGCGGGCACCGTCACCGTCAGCGTGGTCTTGACCAGCACCCTGGGCGGCTTCGCCTTCGCCAAGCTGCGCTTCCCCGGCCGCGGCCCGCTGCTCGCCTCGGTGGTCGCCACCATGATGGTCCCCACCCAGCTCGGCATCATCCCGCTCTACATCATGATGGCCAACTGGTTCCACTGGGCCGACCACCTCCAGGCCCTGATCGTGCCGGCCGCCGCCAACGCCTTCGGCCTGTTCTTCATGCGCCAGTACCTGATCGGCGCCGTGCCCGACGAACTCCTGGACGCCGGCCGGATGGACGGCTGCACCACCCGCGGCCTGGTCTGGCACGTCGTGCTGCCCGCCGCCCGCCCCGCGATGAGCGTCCTGGGCATGCTCACCTTCATGGCCGCCTGGAACGACTTCTACTGGCCCAAGGTCGTCATGACCCAGCAGAACCCCACCGTCCAGCTCACCCTCTCCGAGCTGGCCAGCGGCTACATCAAGGACTACTCGCTGGTCCTCACCGGCGCCCTGGTCGCCAGCGCGCCCGTCCTGGTCGCATTCCTCCTGATGGGCCGCCAGATCATCGACGGCATCATGCAAGGAGCCACGAAAGGATGACCCAGCTCTCCATGCCACCTCACCTCACGTCGCCCGCGGCCCCGTCGGCGCCCCCGGCGCACCACCTGCTCGACCTGGAGCACAAGGCCCGGCTGGTCTCCGGCGGGGACACCTTCCGCACCAGCGGGGAGCCGGCCGTCGGGATGCACCCGATCGTCTGCTCGGACGGGCCGGTCGGGGTGCGCGGCGAGCGCTGGGACGAGGCGGACACCGCGCTGCTGCTGCCGTGCGCGACCGCGCTGGCGGCGTCCTGGGACGAGGAACTGGTCGCCCGGATGGGCGGGCTGCTGGCGGCCGAGGCCCGGCGCAAGGGCGTGCACGTGGTGCTGGCGCCGACGCTGAACCTGCACCGCTCGCCGCTGGGCGGGCGCAACTTCGAGTGCTTCTCGGAGGACCCGCTGCTGACCGCCCGGATCGGGGCGGCGTACATCGCGGGCGTGCAGGGCGGCGGGGTCGCGGCGACCGCGAAGCACTACGTGGCGAACGACTCCGAGACCGAGCGGCTGACGGTGGACGCCCGGGTGGACGGGCGCACCCTGCGCGAGGTGTACCTGGCGCCGTTCGAGGCGGCCGTGCGGGCCGGGGTGTGGGCGGTGATGTCGGCGTACAACCGGGTCAACGGCACGTCGATGGTCGAACACCCGCTGCTGGCCGAGCCGTTGAAGGGCGAGTGGGGCTTCGACGGGCTGGTGGTCTCCGACTGGGGGGCGGTGCACGAGGCGGACGGGCCGGGCGCGGGGGGCTGCGACCTGGCGATGCCGGGGCCGAACCCGGCCTGGGGTCCGGCGCTGGCGGCGGCGGTGCGGGCCGGACGGGTCCCGGCGGCGGTGCTGGACGACAAGGTGGAGCGGCTGCTGCGGCTGGCGGGCCGGGTCGGCGCGTTCGACCCGCCGGCGGCGGGCGGCCCGGCGCCGGTGCCGGTGGACCCGGCGACCCGGGGCGCGCTGCGGGCGGCGGCCGTGGCGGGCACCGTGCTGCTGCACAACCCGGACCGGCTGCTGCCGCTGGACGCCCCGGCGCTGCGCCGGGTCGCGGTGCTGGGCCCGAACGCGGCGACCGCCCGGGTGCAGGGCGGCGGCAGCGCCTCGGTGTTCCCGGCCGCGCCGGTCTCCCCGCTGGACGGGCTGCGGGCGGCGCTCGGCCCGGCCGTGGCGGTCACCCACGCGCCGGGGGTGCGCACCGGCCTGCGCCCGACGCCGCTGACGGCGGCGGACTGCGTGCTCCCGGACGGTTCGGGGCCGGGGGTGCTGGTGCGCTACCTGGCCGCCGACGGCTCGCTCGTGCACGCCGAGTCCCGGTCGACGGGGCGGGTGCTGGAGCCCTCGGCGGAGGTCGACCTGGCGCCGGTGCGCACCATCGAGGTGGCGACCCGGTTCACCCCGCCGACCCCGGGCCGCTGGCGGCTGGGCGTGGTGGGCCTGGGCGCGCTGCGGCTGGAGGCGGACGGCGAGGAGCTGCTGGCGGAGTACGTCGAGCCGCTCTCGGACGACCCGACGTACCTGCACGTGACGCCCTCGTTCCGGCAGGTGGAGCTGGAGCTGGCGGCCGGCCGGCCGGTGGCGCTGCTGGCCCGGCGGACGGTGGAGTCCGCGCACGGGCGGGTGCTGGTGCTGGCCGCCGACCCGCCGGAGGCGGAGCTGGAGCGGGAGTTCGCGCACGCGGTGGAGCTGGCCGCGGCGGCGGACGTGGCGGTGGTGGTGGTCGGCACCACGGACGAGCACGAGAGCGAGGGCTTCGACCGCTCCTCGCTGCGGCTGCCGGGCCGCCAGGACGAGCTGGTGGCGGCGGTGGCCGCCGCCAACCCGCGCACGGTGGTCGTGGTGAACACCGGCAGCCCGGTGCTGCTGCCCTGGCGCGAGCGGGTCGGCGCGGTGCTGACCTGCTGGTTCCCGGGCCAGGAGGGCGGTGACGCGCTGGCCGAGGTGCTGCTGGGCCGGGCCGAGCCGGGCGGGCGGCTGCCCACCACCTGGCCGGACGCCGCCGAGGACTGCCCGGTCTACGCGACCGCCCCGACCGACGGGCGGCTCGACTACGCGGAGGGCCTGCACCTGGGCCACCGCGGCTGGCTGCGCGCCGGGCGCGCCCCCGCGTACTGGTTCGGGCACGGCCTGGGCTGGGGCGAGTGGCGCTACCTCGCGCTCGGCGCGCCCTCGGCCCCGGCGGCGGACGGCTCGCGCACGGTGCGGGTGACGCTGCGCAACGAGGGGCCGCGCCGCTCCCGGGAGACGGTGCAGCTGTACCTGTCCCGGCCGGGCTCGGCGGTGGACCGGCCGGTGCGCTGGCTGGCCGCCTTCACCGCCGCCGAAGCGGACCCGGGCGAGCAGGTCGACGTCGAACTGGCGCTTCCGGCAAGGGCGTTGGAGCACTGGTCGGCGGACGGGACCGGCTGGGAGACCGAGCCGGGCGCCTTCGTCCTGCGGGTCGGCCCGCACTGCGGCGAACTCCCGCTGACGGCGGCCCTGACCGTCGGGCCCTGACCGGCGCGCCCCGGCCCCCGCGTCCCGGCCCCCGCGTCCCGCGAGCCCTGCCCCGACCCCGCTCCCCCGGGGTCGGGGCAGTACGCCTCGCGGCCCCGGCTACTCGACGACCTCGGCGCTGACCAGCAGCACGTCCTCCTTCGGGACGTCCGCGTGGCCGCCCTTGGAGGTGGTGGGCACCGACTTGATCGCGTCCACCACCTCCCGGCCCTCGACCACCTCGCCGAAGACGGTGTAGCCCCAGCCCGGGCCGCTCTTGGCGGTGTGGTCGAGGAAGGCGTTGTCCGCGACGTTGACGAAGAACTGCGCGGTGGCCGAGTGCGGGTCCGCGGTGCGGGCCATCGCCACCGTGTAGCGGGTGTTCTTCAGCCCGTTGTCGGCCTCGTTCTGGATCGGCGCCCGGGTCTCCTTGCGGCGCAGGCCCGGCTCCATGCCGCCGCCCTGCACCATGAAGCCGTCGATGACCCGGTGGAAGACGGTGCCGTCGTAGAACCCGTCCTGCACGTACTGCAGGAAGTTCGCGACCGTGGCCGGGGCCTTCTCGGCGTCCAGCCGGATCACGACGTCGCCGTGGTTGGTGCTCAACTTGACCTTGGACAAGGCAACCTCACTGTCTGTCTGCTGGCGGGGACGAAGATCGTCACCCCCATTGTCGCAGCCCGCCCCCGCCACCCCCTCCCCGCCACCCCGTCCCGCCACCCCGGCCCCGGCCGGCGGGCCGCCCGCGCAGGGCGCCTAGGGTGGGCGGATGGACGACGCGCCCGTGCCCCGGCTGTTCGAGAACCGCTTCCCCGAGCGGGTCGGCCCGGTCGACCCCTGCGACTGCGTGCGGGCGCGGCGGGCGCGGTTCCACGGGGAGCGGCAGGACGTCTCGGCGCCGGGCTGGCTGCGGTTGCTGGAGCTGGTGGAGGAGGCGGCGGCGGACGGGCGGGAGGAGTTCGCGCCGCTGAAGGAGCTGACGGACGAGCAGCGCCGCCAGGTGGTGACGCTGCCGGCGGGCATCGGGCGGCTGACGCGGGTGCGCCACCTGCACCTGTACCGGTCGAACCTGGTGCGCCTCCCGCCGGAGATCGGCGGGATGCGGGCGCTGGAGGAGTTCACCCCGTACACCTCGTACCGGCTGCACTGGTTCCCGTACGAGCTGGCGCGGCTGCCGCTGCTGCGGCGCAGCACGGTCAGCACCCGGGCGGTGTTCGGGAACCCGGGGACGCGGCCGCCGTTCCCGGTGCTGGCCGAGCCGTCGCCGGGGGCGGACCTTCGGGCACTGGACCCGGGGGTGTGGGGGGCGGAGTCGGTCGGGGCGTGCTCGGTGTGCGACGGTCCGGTGGCGGGGGCCGCCGGGCTGCACCAGGCGTGGATCTCGCTGCGCACCTCGGGGCGGGACGTACTGCCGCTGCTGGTGAACGCCTGCTCCCGGGAGTGCCTGGCCGCGCTGCCGTCCCCACCGGAGGGCTACCTGCCGGGCCCGCACCGGGGCCGGGGGCTGGACGGGCTGCTGGCGACGGCGGAGCTGGAGCTGTTCGCGGACTCCTCCCAACTGCACGTGCGCGACGCGGACTCGGACGAGGACCTGCTCGGCGCGTGGACGGCGCAGGCCCGGGCGGACGGTCTGGTGCCGGCTCGGCGGGGGGTGGGGGTCGGCACGGTGGGCGAGGGGGGCGTCGAGGTGACGGTGGAGGTCTTCGCGGCGGAGCCCGGGGCGGACCACGGGGCGTTCGAGCAGGTGGTGGAGGCGACGATCGAGGCGCCCTCGGGCCGGGTCGCCGTGCTCTCGCCGACCGGGCACCTGCCCGACGCGGAGTTCTTCGACCTCCCGCCCGGCCCGGTCCGGGTCCGCGCCTCCCGTGCCGCGCCGGCGGCGGGGCGGGGTGCGGCGGAACGGCTGCGGGTCCGGCTGTGGCCGGTGGCCGGGCAGGAGGGCCCGCGGGTGTTCCGCCGCCGGGGCTGAGCGTCCGGCGGCGCGGGGGCGCCGGCGGGTCGGGGCCCGCGACGGGGCGTTCGGTGGGGTCGGTCGTGGGGTCGGTCTCGGGGCATCGCACTCCGCTGGCCTGGTCGGTTCCGGTGGGCGGCCTGTCCGTCGCTTCCCCGGCGGCGGATAGGGTGGCGCGACGGCGTGTCTGCGGAGCCGGGCACCGTCCTCATCCTTCGGGTTCGTGCGGGGCGGCGACAAGGTGTTGCCTGTTGCCAGCGCCGGGTGTCAACACCTCCGGGCTCCGCGCGCCGCCGGGCAGTGACAGCACATCAGGAAGTGGGGGGCCGGGGCCGGTGACGTTCGGCGAGCGGCTGCGGGGGTTGCGGGAGGAGCGCGGGATCTCCCTCGCGGAGCTGGCCCGGGCCACCAGTTACAGCAAGAGCTACCTGAGCCGGGTGGAGACCGGCCGGCGGCCCGGCAACGCGGCGCTGGCCGCGGCCTGCGCCCGGGCGCTGGGCGTCGACCCCGACCGGCTCGGCCCGCCGGACGCCCCCGGCACCGGTGTTGCCGCCCCTGGCAACACCGTCGCCGCCGGTGCCGCCGCCCCGCCGCCCCCGGCCGTCCCGGTGCAGCTGCCGCCCGCGCCGGGCGTCTTCGCGGGGCGCGAGGCCGCGCTCGCCGAGCTGGACGGGGCGCTGTCCTCGGCCCGGCCCCGGTGGGGCGAGGGCGGGCCCCGGGTGTGGGTGATCGACGGGATGGGCGGGATCGGGAAGACCGCGCTGGCCGTGCGGTGGGCGCACCGGGCCCGGGACCGCTTCCCGGACGGGGTGCTGTTCAGCGACCTGGCGGGCCACGGCAGCGCGGGCGCGCCCCGGGAGCCGGGCGAGGTGCTGGACGGTTTCCTGCGGGCGCTGGGCACCGACACCGGCCTGATCCCGCCCGGGGTGGCCGACCGCAGCGCGCTGCTGCGCACCCTGCTGGCCGGGCGCCGGGTGCTGCTGGTGCTGGACAACGCGGCGGCGCCCGCCCAGGTCCGCCCGCTGCTGCCGGGGGCGCCGGGCTGCGTGGTGCTGGTGACCAGCCGGACCAGGATGGCGGGCCTGGTGGTGCGGGACGGGGCCCGGCGGGTGACGCTCGACCCGCTGCCGGAGGAGCAGGCCGTGGAGCTGCTGCGCCGCACGCTGGGCCCGGAGCGGGTGGACGCCGATCCGGCGGCGGCCCGCGAGCTGGTGCGGCGCTGCGGGCGGCTGCCGCTGGCGCTGCTGGTGGCGGCCGAGCGGGCGCTGTCCCGGCCGGGCCTGACGCTGACCCGGGTCAACGAGGAGCTGCGTTCGGACCGCACCCGGCTGCACGTGCTGGCCGCCGCGGCCGACGGCGACTCGGCGCTGCGGGTGGTGTTCTCCTGGTCGTACCGGGCGCTGGCCCCGGAGCCGGCCCGGGCGTTCCGCCTGCTGGCCCTGCACCCGGGGGCCGCGCTGACCGCGGAGAGCGCCGCCGCGCTGCTGGGCACCACGGCGGGCAACGCGGGCGAGCTGCTGGACGTGCTGGCCGACGTCCACCTGCTGGAGCTGGAGGCCCCGGAGCGGTTCCGCTTCCACTCGCTGCTCCAGGTGTACGGCCGGGAGCTGGCGGAGGGCCAGGACCCGCCGCGGGACCGGGCGGCGGCGCTGGACCGGCTGTACGACTGGTACCGGCAGGGCGCGGACGCGGCGGGCCGGCTGCTGGAGCCGGGGGCCCGCCCGGCGGGGGCGGCGCCGCTGCCGGGGGTGCGTCCGCCGGTCTTCGCGGGCGTCCCGGACGCGGTGGCCTGGTGCGAGGCGCACCTGGCGGACCTGCTGTCGGTGATCCGGTACGCGGCGCTGGCCGGTCGTCCGCCCGCCGCCTGGCAGCTGCCGTTCGCGCTCTGGTCGTTCTTCCACCGGCGCCACCACCGGGCGGAGTGGCTGAACGCGGCCCGGATCGCCGTCGCGGCGGCGGCCGACAGCCCCGACCCGCGGGCCCTGACGGTCTCGCTGGTCCTGCTGGGCACCGCCCAGGTGCACGCCGGGCGGCCGGTGGAGGCGGAGATCCACCTGCGGCGGGGGCTGGAGCGCTGCGCCGCCGACCGGGGCGACCCGGAGAGCGAGTGCGCGGCCCGCAACCACCTGGCGGAGCTGATGCTCCGCCAGGGCCGGGCCGCGGAGGCCCTGGAGCTGCTGGAGCCGGCCCTGCCGCTGGGCCGGACGATCGGCCACCGCTGGGCGGAGCGGGTCACCCTGACCAACCTGGGCGACGCCTCGCTGCGGCTGGGTCGGCTCGCCGACGCGGAGCGGCTGCTGCTGGAGGCGCTCTCGCTGCGCCCCACCGGCACCGACCACCGCACCGAGGGCCTGGCGCTGCTCCACCTGGGCACCGTGCACCGGGCGCTGGGGCGGCTGCCGCGGGCCGTCGGCTGCCTGCGCCGGGCCCTGGAGCTGCACCGCGCCGCGGGCGACCGGTGGGCGCAGGGCCGCACCCTGGAGCAGCTCGGCCACGCCTTCGCCGCCCTGGAGCGGCCCGCGGACGCGCTGCCGCTGTGGCAGGAGGCGCTCGACCTGATGACCGAGACCGGGGACCCGCGGGCCGCCACCCTCACCGCCCAACTGGCCGGCGTCCGGGGCGGACGGGAGCTGCCGCCGCCGGGGGCGCCGGGCCTCAGGCGGTGGCGAGGAAGCGCTCCCGGACGCGGTTGAGGGTGCGGAAGTCGTCGATGGTGACGTCCTGGAGGTCGATGTTCTCGCCGGTGAGGTCCTCCAGGAGGTCGATGAACTCCAGGAAGTCCATCGAGTCGATCAGGCGGGCCTCGATGAGGTCCTCGTCGGGGCCGATCGGGCCGTCCAGGTCGGGGTTCTTCTCGTGCAGCCAGGCGGCGATGCGGTCCATGCGCGTGGTTCTCCTTTGCGGAAGGGGTGGTGGGCGTCGCGGGCGGGCGGGCCCGGGCGCCCGTCGGTCGGGGCGTTCAGGCCCGGGTGGCGGTGTGGAGCACGTCGAGGGCGGCCTCGGCGCTGCCGTGGGCGAGCTTCATCGCGTGCACCCAGCGCTCCAGGCCGAAGGCGACGCAGGCGCTGTGGGCGGGGCCGTGCTCGCCGGCCCGGATGCCGAGGCGCTCGCCGAAGAAGTTGCGGTGCCGGTTGACGGAGGCGATGGCGGTGCCGTCGGGGGCGCTGAACTCGTGCTTGACGGGGTCGAGCTTCATCAGCTTGGCGCGCGAGCCGCCCTTGTCGTAGAACGGGTCGTCGGCGGCGGCCCGGGTCAGTTCCAGGCCGAGCCGCTCGGCGGTGGCGGTGATGAACCGGGCGCCCTGGTCGAGGTGGTCGGCGGCGCCCTGGTGGGTGCCGAGGTAGAGCACCTCGCGCATGTGGAAGCCCCACAGCCGGCGCAGCCCGTCGTAGTGGGTCTCGTTGCGGAAGCAGCGGCCGACGGCGGACAGCCGGGCGCCATCGCCGACGTCCTGGCCCTCCAGGGAGAGCAGCAGGCCGTAGCAGGTGGCGGAGGGCAGCAGGTGGCCGGTGGGTTCGAGGGGCTGTCCGGCGGGGGCCTGGCCGGCGGCGAGGTCGGCGTGGGTCTCGGGGGTGAAGCGGCCGGCGCTGACGCCGAGGTGCGGGAAGTTGCGGAAGTAGTCGAGCTTGGCGAGGCCGTCGGCGGCCAGCAGCGGCGGGCCGAGCACCTCGGGGGCGGCGAGCCGCGCGGCGAGGCCGGTGAGGAGCTGGTCGAGGCCGCGGAAGAGCGCGGTGTGGACGGGGTCGAGGGTGACCAGTCCGGGTCCGGGGTTGGCGAGGCGGAGGCCGGGCTCGGCGGTGGTGCTCATGGCGGAGGTTCCCTCTCGGCGGGAGCGGTCGGGGTGCGGCGGCGGACAGCACGGCGCGGGACGTGGGCGTCCCGTCGGGTGCGGGGTCGCGGGGAGCGTGCGGGGCGGCGCGGGTGCGGGACGGCGTCGGCGGGGGCGCGGCGCAACGGGAGGGGCGGCGCGGGCCAACGCTCCGTCAGGGACCGGAGCCGATTGGGAGATTAGGACAGTCCCGCGCCAATTGTCTAGACCAGATTGCCACCGCACCGGGTTCGACCCGCGGTCACGGCGGGTCCGGACCACGGTCGACCCGCCGCCGGACCACTGCCGGACCGCCACCGGACCACTGCCGGACCGCCTGCCGGCCCGCCGCCGACCCGGGTTACCGGTCAGGAACTTGACAACATTTGTGGTCTGGACCAATGTGGCGACCGGAGCGACCGCGGCGCCCTGTTCGGCGCCGCCCTTCCCCGTCGCCCCCGTCTCTTGTGCCGGCCCCGCTGCGGGGGCCGTCCGCGCCCGGCCGCCTTCCCGGCCCGGGGCGCGTCCCTGTCCCGCCGCCGCACCCCCGTCCGCCGGGCCCCCTCCGGGCCCGCGCCGCCGACGGGCGGGGCGGCCGTCCACCCGCCTCCGCTTTCTCCTCAGGAGGGGCCGTCCCATCATGACGTCCGCACCGTCCCGCCGCGCCCACCTGTTCCGGGCCGCGAGCGACCGCCCGTACTTCAGCAACGACGGCGAGTCCTACCTCGCCCAGCACACCCTGCGCGAGCTGTCCAAGTCCCGTCCGCTGCGCGTGCTGTCCGAGGAGGACTTCGCGCACTGGCAGACCTACGGCTACGTGATCGTCCGCGAGGCGGTGCCCGCCGAGCACGCCCGCCGGATGCTCGACTTCGCATGGGAGTTCCAGGGCCTGGACCCGCAGGACCCGGCCAGCTGGTTCGCCGACCGGCCGTTCCGCTCCGACCTGGACCAGCAGCTGCACATCTACGGCTTCGTCGAGGCGTACCACCACCAGCTGCTCTGGGACAGCCGGCAGAACCAGCGGGTCTACGACGCGTTCGTGGACGTCTGGGACTGCGAGGAGCTGTGGGTCACCCTGGACCGGCTCAACCTCAACCCGCCCAACCGCGGCAACCGCGACCGGGCGCTGATCGACCCCACCGACCGCGGCTTCGACATCGAGCTGCACTGGGACATCGACACCACGCTGGGCGTGCCGCCGCAGCGGGTGCAGGGCATCATCGCGCTCAACGACACCACGCCGGAGACCGGCGGCTTCCAGTGCAACCCGGAGCTGTTCCGGCGGTTCGAGTCGTGGAAGCTCACCCAGCCGGCCGGCCGGGACCCGATCCGCCCGGACATCGACCGCGCCGAACTGCCGGTGGTCCGGCCCGAACTGCACCCCGGCGACCTGCTGATCTGGAACGGCCTGCTGGCGCACGGCGTCGCCCGCAACCTGTCCGAGCGGGGCGTGCGCGCCGTGCAGTACCTGTCGATGATGCCCGCCCTGGAGGAGCACGAGCGGCTGCGCAAGTCCCGCGTCGACTCCTGGCGCCACCTGCGCACCCCGCGCTGGAACCGCACCCTGGTCGGCGACCCGGTCCTGCACGAGTCCAAGCGCTACCCGACCGCGCAGCTGACCGAGCTGGGCAGCAGGCTGCTCGGCCTCAGCTCCTGGCACGAGCCGGCCGAACCGTCCCAGCCGGCCGCCGAGGCCGCCGCCGCTCCCGGGGCGGACCAGTGCGCCGCGTCTGCCTGACCCTGCCCACCAACCGCGCCTGCGCCCCCGCCCTGCTCGGCCTGCTCGACGAAGCGGCCTACGGCGCACGGGAGTTCGGCGTCGAGGTGGAGGTCCTGGTGCTGGACTCCGCCCCCGCGCCGGTGGTCGCCGAGCACCGCCGGGTGCTCGGCGGCCGGCCGGCCGCGCCGGGGGTGAACGTCCACCACCTGGACGAGGACGCCCAGCGCGCCGTCCTGGCCCGGGCGGCGGCCCGGGCCGGGGTCGCCGACCCGGACCGCCTCCTGGAGCTGCTGCTGCCGGACGCCGTCTCGTACGGGGCCTGCACCGACCGGGCGTTCCTGCTCGCCGAGGCCCTGGGCTGCGCCTCCGTGCACCGGCGCGACTCTGACAGCCGCTACCAACTCCTGGACGGCGCACCGGTGTTCCCGATCCACCAGGAGCTGGTCGCGATCGGCCTCCCGGCCGGGGAGGTCGCCGGGCGGATCGGCCGGGGCCGCCTGGCCCGGCTCGGCCCGGACGCCGCCGGGCTGCCCGTCGCGGTGGTCGGCGCCTCCTTCGTCGGCGAGCTCTCGGTCGACCTCGCGGAGATCCTGGCGCTCGACCCCCGGGTGCACGGCGAACTCGTCGGCCTGGCGCTGCCGCCGTCCACGCCCGCGCTCTGGCGCGAGCAGGCGGTCCGGGAGGCGTTCCGCGGCGCCGGGACGGAGCCGTTCCGCGCCGACCGGGCCCAGCTCGGCGCGGTCGCCCCGAACCGGATCGACATGTGCAACCTGGCACTCTCCCGCGAGCTGTACGGCCGCGTCCCGCTGCCGCCCGCGACCGAGACCATCGGCACCGACTACTTCCTGCTGCACGTCGCCCAGTACGCCGCCCTGCCCGGCGTGCTGCACAACCGGCACATCGTCAACTTCCACACCGGCGAGCGCCGCACCGACTCCGGCCGGCTCGCCTACCACCTGCGGCTGGCGAAGTTCCTGCTGCTGTCGGGGCGGCTCGGCGGCCTCTACACCGCGATGGCCGCGACCGGACCGGCCCTGCTCACCGAGCCCGGACGGCTGGCCGCCCTGGTCCGCGCGGCGGCGGCCGACCCCGCCCCCGACGACCTCCGGCGCCTCACCACCGTCGAGCACGCCTACCGCCGCCTGGGCCCCGCCTGGGCCCCGGTCGCCGACGCCCTGGCCGCCGACCGCCCCCGGCTGCTGCACCGGGCCCGCACCGACCTGGAGGACTTCGCGACCCTCCTGGACGCCTGGCCCGCCCTGCTGGACGCGGCGGGGAGCGCCCCGCGGACGCCCGCCCCGGCGCCCTCCCCCCGGTGAACGCCTCCCCGAACACTCCTCCGCACGCCTCCCCATGAATGTAGGTGCCCTCGTGTCTCCCTCCCCCTCCCGGGTCGTCACCGTCCGCTGGGCGGGCGGTGACGTGCGGCGCGGGCCGCTGACCCTCGGCCAGGCGAACATGGTGCGGTGCATCCTGCGGGACGGCGCCGCGGACGTGGACATCCACGACGTGTGGGCCGTCCCGGCCGGGGTCTCCGTCGCGGCGGTGCTCGACGCGCTGCGGGCGCTGACGCTGCGGCACGAGGCGCTGCGGACGGTGTTCCCGCACCCCGAGGGCACCCTCCCCGAGGAGCAACTCGTGTGCTCGGAAGGGGAGTTCACCGTCCGGGTGGTCGACCACGACCCGCTGCCCGAGGACCCGGCGGCCGTCGCCGACGCGCTGGCCCGGGAGGTCCGGCTGGCACCGTTCGACCTGGGCCGCGACCACCCGCTGCGGGCCGTGCTGCTGACCGGCGGCGGGGTGCCCGTGCAGCTGGGGCTGGTGGCCGGGCACGCCGCCGCCGACGGCAGCGCGCTCTCGGTGCTGCGCGAGGAGTGGCTCGACCTGCTGCACGGCCGTGAACTGCCGCCCCTGGACGGCACCTTGACGCCGCTGGAGCTGGCCGCCGAGGAGGCCGCCCCGGCCGGACGGCGCAAGGCGGAGGCTTCGCTGCGGTACTGGGAGCGGGTGCTGCGCACCGGCCCGCAGGCGATGTTCGCCGAGCCGCGGGCGCTGGTCGCGGGCGGCCCGGCGCCGCGGTTGACGCTGCGCTCGGCGCGCGGCGGCGCGGCGCTGGCCCGGGCCACGGCCCGGCTGGGGGTGCCGGGTTCGACGGTGCTGCTGACCGCGTGGTGCGCGCTGGTGGCGCACCGGGCGGGGCAGGACGCCTACGTCGGCGCGGCCCCGACCGCCAACCGCTACAAGTCCGCGCTGGCCCGCACCGTCACCCCGCTGTCGCAGGACGCGCTGCTCCACCTGGAGGTGGCCCGGGCGGCCGGCTTCGACGCGCTGGTGAAGTCCGCCTGGGCGGCGGCGCTGAACGCCTACCGGCACAGCCGGTTCGACGCGCTGGAGCTGTGGGCGATGATCGACCGGGTGACCGCCGAGCGCGGCAGCCGGTTCGGGCGGGACGTGGTGTTCAACGACGTGTCCGGCCTGCCGGGGGCGCTGCGTCCGGCCGCCGGGACGGCCGACCCGGAGCCCGGGTTCGAGCTGACCTGGGGCCCGGAGCAGGTGCTGCCGACCGCGCTGCTCTGCTTCGTCCACCGCCTGGAGCCGGTGCTGGAGCTGGCGCTGTGGCCGGACCCGCAGCTGTTCGACCGGGACGAGGCGGCGGGCTTCCTGGCCGGTCTGGTCCGGCTGCTGGAGGCGGCGGCCGAGGGCGACGTCCCGCCGGCCGCGCTGGGCGAGGTCACCGGCGTCCGCCCGCCCGAGCGCGGCGGCGACTGGCGCCTGCTGGACGGCTGCTGGGTCTCCCCCGCCGCGGTCGCCGCCGCGCTGTCCGCCGCCCTGGACGGCCGCCCGGTGCACGTCGACGCCGACCTGACCGCGTACCTCCCGGACGCGGCGGGCGAGTTGACGCCCGAGCTGGCGCACGCCGCCCTGCTGCGGCACCTCCCCGAGCGGCCGGGCGTGCTCGCCCCGCGCCGCTACCTGATCGTGCCGGACGCCCCGGCCGAGCCCGGCCTCCCCCTGGCCTGGCAGCAGCAGCCGACACTCCTGGAAGGAAGCGGCCGCCCGGCGGCCGACCCGCGATGACCCTTGACGATGACCTGACGGCGCGTCCCCCGTCCGACTCCCCCTCCGAGCTGTCCGACCCGCCGTCCGACCCGCCGTCCGGCGCCGGGTCCGGCACCCTGCCCAGCCCCTGGCGCTCGCACCGGTTCCGGATGCTGTTCGTGGCCCGCAGCTCCTCGCTGCTGGCGGACGGCATGCTGATGGTGTCGCTGACCGCGGCCGTGCTGCGGACGGGCTACGGCGAGAGCGGGGTCGGCTACGCGCTGGCCGCGTGGATGGCGCCGATCGTGCTGCTGGTGCTGTTCGGCGGCGTGCTGGCGGACCGCTTCACCCCGCAGCTGATGATGGTCGGCGCGGACGCCGTCCGGATGCTGGCCATGCTGGCGCTGGCGCTGCTGCTGGCCACCACCGACGTGTCGCTGTGGCAGATCATGGCGTTGATGGCGCTCTCCGGCGCGGCGACGGCGATGTTCCAGCCGGGCCTGGCGGGCCTGGTGCCGCGGGTGGCCGAGGACGTCCAGCGGGCCAACGCGCTGCTGCGGATCTCCGAGGCGGTCTGCACGCTGCTGGGCCCGGGCCTGGCGGGCCTGGTGGTCGGCTACTGGAACGTGGCCGGCTCGTTCACCGTCATCGCGGCGGCGTTCGCGCTCAGCGCGCTGGGCCTGCTGCCGCTGCGCAACCTGGGCGCGGACAAGGGCGCGGAGGAGCCCGCCGCGCCGATCTGGCAGCGGTTGGCGGTCGGCTGGCGGGAGTTCAGCTCCCGGCCGTGGCTGTGGGGCGTGATCGCGGTGTGGTCGGTGTACGGGCTGCTGGTGTTCGGCCCGTCGGTGCCGCTGGGCGCGGTCGCGCTGACCGACCAGCACGGCAGCTCTGGCTACGGCTGGATCGCCTCGGCGGACGGCGCGGGCACCATCGTGGGCGGCCTGCTGGGCATGCGGGTGCGCCCGGCGCGCCCGCTGGTGGCGGGGGCCTGCGCGATGCTGTTCTTCTCGCTCAACCCGCTGGCCCCGGCGCTGCACTGGTCGTTCGCGCTGACGGCGGCCACCGGGCTGGTCGCGGGCTGCGGCTTCGCGTTCTGGGGCGTGATGTGGTCGACCAGCGTGCAGACCCACGTCCCGCTGAACGTGCTGAGCCGGGTGTCGGCGTACGACGTGGCCGGTTCGATCATGGTGATCCCGGTCGGCCGGGCGCTGTCCGGGCCGGTGGCCGCCGCGTTCGGCATCGACCGGGTGCTGCTGTTCGCCGCGCTGGTGGGCCTGCTGCTGCTGGGGCTGATGATCGCGCTGCCCGCGGTGCGCGGCCTGGGCCGGACGCCGGTGGCCACCGCCGACTGACCCCGGTCCCGGGACCGGGTCCGGGACACAGACCGGCGGACGGGGGTCCGGCCGCGCCGCCGCGCGGTCGGGCCCCCGTCCGTCTGCTCCGCTCCGCCCCCGGGTTCAGCCCCGGCCGGGCAGGGCCGGGGCCAGCGACTCCAGTGCGGCCAGCGGGTCCGGCCCGGCCGGGGTGAGGACCACGCAGGTGGCCCCGGCCGCGTGCCGGGCGGCGATCGCGGCCCGGGCCTGCGCGGGCGTGCCGGTGACGGTGAGCGCGCGGACCCACGCGGCGGGCATGGTGCGGGCGAACCGGGCGCCGTCGGCACTGGCGGCCCGGTGGGCGCGGAACTCGGCGGCGAACGGGAGCGGGTCGATGTGCGGCGCCCAGTCGGGTTCGCCGATCGCGGCCAGCCCGGCCCGGACCCGCTCGACGGCGGCCTCCCCGTCCCCGTGCTCGTCCCCGTCCACGGCCGCGACGTCGTAGGTGATCACCTCGGCGTCGCGGCGGCCCAGGTGCGCCAGCGCGGCGGCGACGTAGGCGGGCGCGGCGGGTTCGGCGAGCAGCAGCCCGTCGGCCGTCTCCCCGGCCAGCGCCTGCGACTTGGGGCCGCGCACGCCCAGCACCACGGGCGGCACCACGTCGGGGGTCTCGGTCAGCCGCACGTCCCGGCAGCGCACGTACCGCCCGTCGGCCGGGCCGGGCTCGCCGCGCAGCAGGGCGCGCAGCGCGGTGGTGTACTCGCGCAGCAGGGTGAGCGGGCTGGCGGGCCAGGCGCCGCCGGACTGCTCCATCCAGGCGCGCATGCCGTGGCCGACGCCCGCGGTGAGGCGGCCGGGGTGGAGCTGGGCGAGGGTGGCGAGCTCCATCGCGGCGAAGCAGACGTTGCGGGCGCCGGCGGGCAGGATGCCGATGCCGACGGTGATCCGGCGGGTGGCGGCGAGCACGGTGGCGGCCTGGGCGATGCCGCCGCGCCAGCCGAGGTCCTCGACCACCCACAGCTCGTCGAAGCCGAGTTCCTCGGCGCGGCGGGCGTACGGGAGGATCTGTCGGACCGGCAGGTCGCGGGGCAGCATCACGCCGACCCGGGCGCGCGGGCGGTCGGTGTCCGTCATCGGGTGCTCCTTCGGGGGGCGCGGGGCCTCCCGCACGAGGGGCCCGGGCGACTCATCAGATCATCGACCGCCGGCCCGCGTCGAGGACGTCGCCGAGGCCGCCGGGGCGGTCACCCGGTCAGCCCGCCGCGACCGCCGGTTCCGAGGGCTCCGCCGCCGTCGGCCGGTCCGCGACGGCGACGGCCGCCGGCCCGCGCCGGTCCACCGCCCAGGACACCGCGGCGATCGCGAACCCGAGCAGCGACAGTCCCGCGCCGACCAGCGACGGCGAGGTCAGGCCGTACCCGGCGTCGAGCGCCAGGCCGCCGAGCCAGGCGCCCATCGCGTTGGCCAGGTTGAACGCGCCCTGCACGGTGGCGGAGGCCAGCGTCGGCGCGGTGCGCGCCTTCCGGATCACCAGGGTCTGCACGGTCGGGACGGTCGCGAAGCCCGCCGTGCCGATCAGCACCACCGTCGCGGCGGCCGACCAGCGGGCGTGCGCGGTCAGCGCGAACAGGGCGAGCGCGCCGGCCATCGCCAGGAAGGCCGCGCAGATCGACGGGCGCAGCGCCCGGTCGGCCGCGTAGCCGCCGATCACGTTGCCGAGGGTCATGCCGACGCCGAACAGGGCCAGCACCAGGGTGACCGAGCCCTCGGCGAACCCGGCGACGCCGGTGAGGGCGGGGGTGATGTAGGTGTAGCAGGCGAACAGTCCGGCGCAGCCGAACACCACGGTGGTCAGCGCCAGCCAGAGCTGTCCGCTGCGGAAGGTGGCGAGTTCGCTGCGCAGGCCCGCGCCGGGGTGGCTGGGCAGGTGCGGGACGAGGCGGGCGATGGCGGCGGCGCCGAGCAGGCCGATCGCCACCACGACGAGCATCGCGGCCCGCCAGCCGAGGTGCTGGCCGAGCAGGGTGGCGGCGGGCACGCCGAGGATGTTCGCCACCGTCAGCCCGGAGAACATCACCGACACCGCCCGGGCCCGCAGGTGCGGGGCGACCAGTTCGGCGGCGGCCACCGCGCCGGCCCCGAAGAACGCGCCGTGCGGCAGCCCGGTGATCCGCCGGGCCGCCGCCAGGAAGGCGAAGTTCGGCGCGATCGCGCACAGCAGGTTCCCGAACGTGAACAGCCCCGCCAGCCCGACCAGCACCGTCTTGCGCGGCAGCTTCGCGGCCACCGCGGTCAGCAGCGGCGCCCCGATCACCACGCCGAGCGCGTAGAGCGAGATCAGCCAGCCCGCCTGCGGGATGGTCCGGTCCAGGCCGTCGGCGATCTGCGGCAGCAACCCCATCGCGGAGAACTCGGTGGTGCCGATCGCGAACGCGGTCACGGCGAGGGCGACGAGCGCCAGGGGCATGCGGGTGCTCCAGCCAACGACAGGGGACGGCGACCGTCCGGAACGGCGCACCGACCGGGCCGCCAACCCCGATGTCAACGTTGTCAGTGCTCACCGATCCTACCCGCCGCGCGGTCCGCCGGTCCGCGCCGTCCGCGCCGCCCGCCCGGCCGGACGGGCGGCAGCAGGTCGCCCGCGCCGACGGTGCACGCCCGCCGGGCGCGGGTCTGAGCCGGTCGCCAGGGCCCGGATGCGGCGCACCTCGGCGGCCACGCCCGCGAGTTCGGAGGGCAGTTCGGCCGGCGGCGCGACGGCGGGCGTCCGGGCGGGGGCGGCGGTCGGGCCGGGGCGGTCGAGGGCGTCGGCGGCGGCGGCGAGGTCCCGGGTGAGGGTGCGGACGGCGGGGGCGGCCGGGGCGGGGGCGCCGTGGTCGCGCTCGACGGCGTACGCGGTGGCGGCGTCGGCGAGCCGTTCGGCGTGCACGGTCAGGCGCAGCCAGTCCGGTCCGGCCGGTCCGCCGGGGCGGAGTTCGGCGGCGGCGGTCTCGGCGGCGGCGCGGGCCTGGGCGAGGGTGCGGTAGGCGGTGCGGCGCAGTTCGGCCCGGTCGGCGGCCGGGGCCCGCTCGCCGTCCCGGTCCGCCGGACCGGCCAGCAGGACGTGGTCGAGGTAGCGCTGGGTGTGCCGGAGCGCGTGCGCGGCGCGCTGGCCGACCCGGGCCCGGGTGTCGGCCAGGCCGGGGAGGTGGCCGACCAGCAGGACCAGGGCGCAGGCGAGCGCGGTGTCGGCGAGCCGGGCGGGGGCGGCGCCGTGGTCGCCGCCGGTGGTGGTGAAGGCCAGCACGGTGACGGTGATGACGGCGGTCTGCGCGGCGAAGTGCCGCTGGGCCACGGGTATCAGCGCGCCGGTCGCGGCCACCGCGGCGACCGGCCACCACGGGCCGGACAGCACCGGCCCGAGCAGCGCGACCAGCAGCACGCCGGCGACCGTCCCGGCGAAGCGGTTGACGACCCGGGAGAACAGCGGCCCCAGGTCCGGCTTGACCAGGAACGCGGCGGTGACGGGCAGCCAGTACCAGTGCCCGGTGCGCAGCGCGAGCGCCAGCGCGGCGCTCGCCGCGACGCACACCCCGACCCGCACCCCGTACGCCCGGCCGGCCCGGCCCCACGGCCGCACGCCCGGCACCGGGCCGCGCCGCTCCCCCGCCGGCGCGCCCAGCACCAGCACGGCCAGCGCCCGCCGCAGCCCGTGCCCGCGCGTCCGGCCGCGGGCGGCGCCGGGACCGGCCGGTCCCGGCGTCCCGCCGAAGGCGAGGGCCGCGTGCAGGACGGCGCGGTCGAAGGCGGCGGTGGCCGGGGTCTCGGCGGCGGGGACGGGCAGCGGGCCGGGGAGGCGGTCGGTGCGGACGGCGGTGGCCAGGCGGCGCGGGCCGGTGGCGAGGCGGGCGGGCAGCGGACGGGCGGCGCGCAGCAGCGCGACGCTCGCCTCGCACAGGGCGGACGCGGCGGCGAGCCGGGTGCGCAGGGCGTGGTCGTGGCCGGTGCGCAGCTGTTCGCCGGCCCGGTCGAGGGCGGCGGTCAGCCGGCGGCGGGCGTTCTCGGCGCGGTCGGTCCCGGCGGCGTCCAGGGCGTCGGCGAGGGCGTCGAAGACCGCGGCGACGGCCTGCCGTTCGGCGTGCAACGGCCGCGGGTGGCTGGTGAGTTGACGCAGCAGCAGGAGCCAGGCGGCACCGGCCAGGTAGCAGCCGGCCCGGGCCCAGCCCGGCAGCGGGACGGGCAGGCCGCAGCCGAGCACGGTGAGCACCGTCAGCTGCACGGCGGCGGCGGAGGCGACCGGCCCGGCGACGCTGACCGCCCCGCAGAGCACCCCGACCGCGCCGAGCAACGGCACCGCCCACCACCCGCCGACGGTACCGACCAGCAGGCCCAGCGCCCCGGCGAACGCGGGGACGGCCTGCTGCACGGCCCCGGTCCGCCGCCCGGCGGGCCGGTCGTTCACCCCCGCGAACATCGCCCCCAGCCCGGCAAGCACCCCTTCGGCGGGCCGCCCGGCAGCCAGCGCGACCCCCAGCGGCACCGCCATCCCGGCCGCGCCCCGCACCGTCGCCGCCCAGGGCACCGGGCCGCGCTGCCAGCGCAGCGGATGGGTCAGCCAGTCCGGTCGCGCCTGTCGCCTGTTCGTGGGAACTCCCTCCACCGGTGAGCCTGCCCCCGCAGCCTAGGCCCGCCTCTTGTCACGCCCGCTGCACCCGCGTTACGCCCGGATGACACCGGTGGTGGCGGGCCCGCCGCCCGCTGCTCCGGCGCGCCCTCCGCTCCCCCGTCCTCCCGGCTGCGGTATACCTGCTGGCAACGGCGGCGAGAGGTGGGTGGCGGGTGATCCGGCGGCGGGTGCTGGTCTCGGGCACGGTGCAGGGCGTCTTCTTCCGCGACTCCTGCCGCCGGACGGCCGCCGGGGCGGGCGTGGCGGGCTGGGTGCGCAACCTGCCGGACGGCCGGGTGGAGGCGGTCTTCGAGGGCGATCCGGCGGCGGTGGAGCAGTTGGTCGCCTGGATGCGGCACGGCCCGTCCCGCGCGGTGGTCGAGCACGTCGAGGTGGTCGAGGAGCAGCCGGAGGGCCTGCTGGTCTTCGCCGTCACCACCTGAGCCCGCTGTCCGGCCCCGCCCGGCACCCCGCCCCGCCGGTCCGCGCCTCTTCCCGGGACGGCGGGGGCCGCCGCTCTCCACGCTCCGAGCTGCCGAACGCGCCGGGCACCGGCCGCCCGGCCCGCCGGTGCCGAGGGCGGCGGGGCCGGGTCGGGGTCAGGCGGGGAGTCCGATGGGGCGTTCGCCGTTGCGGCGCTGCTGGATGACGACGGCGATGACGAGGAGGGCGCCCTGGGCGACGTTCTGCCAGAAGGCGTTGATGCCTTCGACGGTGAGGCCGTTCTCCAGGCAGCCGAGCAGGGCGACGGCCAGGAGGGTGCCGCCGATGCCGCCCTTGCCGCCCTTGAGGGCGCAGCCGCCGAGGGCGGCGGCGGTGATGGCTTTGAGTTCGAGTCCTTCGCTGCCGGAGGTGGGTTGGCCGCTTCCGGTGCGGGCGGTGAGGAGGATGCCGGCGACGGCGGCGACGGCGCCGATGAGGGCGTAGACGGCGACGAGGTACTTGTTGATGTTGATGCCGGCGAGGCGGGCGGCGGTGTCGTTGCCGCCGATGGCGTAGATGTTGCGGCCGATGTCGGTGTACTTGAGCAGGAGGTGGACGGCGGCGGCGGTGAGGATGAGGATCCAGACCATGACGGGCAGGCCGGCGATCTTGCCGCGGCCGAGGAAGATGAAGACGTCGTCGTTGAGGACGTAGCCCTGGGCGCGGCCGTTGGAGACGAGTTGGGCCAGGCCCTTGTAGGCGGCGAGGCCGGCGAGGGTGGCGATGGTGGGGTTGACCCGGCCGTAGACGATGATGACGCCGTTGAGGACGCCGATCAGCAGGCCCACGCCGACGGCGGCGGCCATGCCGGCGAAGGGGTTGGCGCCGGCGGAGGTGAAGGCCATGGCGGAGATGACGGAGGCGACGCCGGCCTGGGAGCCGACGGAGATGTCGAGGCCGCCGCAGATGATGACGACGGTCTGGACGACGGCGAGTAGGCCGGTGATGGTGGCGGCTTCGGCGATGACCTGCATGTTGGACAGGCTGAGGTAGTTGTCGTTCAGGACGCCGAAGAGGGCGAGGACGACGGCCAGGGCGCCGATCAGGCTGAGGTTCTGTCCGCCGACGGAGGCCAGCAGCGAGCGGGCGGTGGTGCCGGTGGGCTTGGCGGGTGCCGCCGGCCGGGTGGTGGTGGTCACGGGGTGGCTCCAGGGGCGGGTGCGGTGGTGAGGTCGTCGGCCATGGCGAGGCTGAGGATGTTCTCCTCGGTGGCGTGGGCGCGGTCGAGTTCGCCGGTGATGCGGCCGCCCTGCATGACGAGGATGCGGTCGGCGAGGCCGAGGACCTCGGGCAGTTCGGAGGAGATGACGAGGATGGCGACGCCCTCGGCGGCGAGGTCGGCGATGATCTGGTAGATCTCGGCCTTGGCGCCGATGTCGATGCCGCGGGTCGGCTCGTCCAGGATGAGGACCTTGGGTTTGCGGGCCAGCCAGCGGGCGAGGACGACTTTCTGCTGGTTGCCGCCGGAGAGTTTGCGGACTTCCGTCTCGATGGAGGGGGTGCGCACCCGCAGGCGGTCGGTGTAGTGCCGGGCGAGTTCGCGCTCGGCGCCGCGGCGCACGAAGCGCAGGCGGCGCAGGCGCTCCAGGACGACGGTGGAGGTGTTGTCGCGGATGGAGCGGTGCAGGAACAGGGCCTGGGCCTTGCGTTCCTCGGGGGCCAGGCCGAGTCCGGCCCTGATGGCGTCGCCGGGGTGTCCGGTGCGCAGGCGCCGGCCGTCGAGGGTGACGGTGCCGGTGTGGACGGGGCGGTCGCCGGCCAGGGCGAGGGCGAGTTCGGAGCGGCCGGCGCCGATCAGCCCGGCCAGGCCGACGACTTCGCCGGCGCGCACCGTCAGGTCGATGTCGTGGACGTCGTCGGTGCTGACACCGCGAACGTCCAGGACGACGCGGTCGGTGGCGACGTGCGCGCGGGAGAACATGGCGGACAGGTCGCGGCCGACCATCAGGCGCACCAGTTCGCCCTCGTCGGTGGCGGCGGCGTCCAGGACGCCGGCCAGGGCGCCGTCGCGCAGCACTGCGATGCGGTCGGCGAGTCGGAAGATCTCCTGCATGCGGTGGGAGACGTAGACGACGGCGATGCCGTCGGCGCGCAGGCGGCGGATGAGGGCGAAGAGCGCTTCGACCTCGTGGTCGGAGAGCGAGGAGGTGGGCTCGTCGAAGGCGATGACCTTGGCCTCGCCGGTCAGCGCCCGCATGATCTCGACCAGTTGGCGCTGGGCGGGGGTGAGTCGGGAGCCGAGCAGGTCGGGGTCCAGGACGCCGGCGAAGCCCAGGCGGTCGAGGTCGGCGCGGATGCGGCGGCGCAGTTCGGCGCGGTCCAGGCGGCGTCCGGCCGCGCGGGGCAGCGAGCCGGCGTAGACGTTCTCGGCGACCGAGACGTGCGGGATGATCTCGGGTTCCTGCGGGATGATCCGGATGCCGGCCCGGCGCGCGTCGATCGGCGAACCCAGGGACAGGGGGCGGCCGTCCAGCAGCACCCGTCCCTCGGTGGGCTGGTGGTCACCGGTCAGGATCTTCAACAGGGTCGACTTCCCGGCCCCGTTCTCCCCCATCAACGCGGTCACCCGGCCGGCCGGGAAGTCCAGGGTGACGGCGTCGAGGGCCCGGACCGGGCCGAACCGCTTGGAGAGGTGGTGCACACCGGCTCCGGCGGTGGGCGGCCGGGGGTGCGGGTTCGGGTCGTGCGCTGTGCTCACGCTGGTCACCTTCGGGTCGTGCGGGAGGACGGGGGCCGCCTGCCGCGCGGGGCGGGCGGGGCGCCGCCCCGGCCCCGCCGGGGCGGTGTGCCGGGGCGGCGGGTGGCCGGGGTCAGTTGCAGGTGACGCCCGCGGACTTCCAGGTGGCCGCGTCGACCATGGTGGTGGGGGCGAAGGCCTCCTTCGGGAAGTCCTTGCTGTTCTTGAGCTTGTCGTACATGGTCTGGACGGCCAGCGCGCCGACGTCCTTGCCGTTGATGAACAGCGCCGCCTTCATGCCCGACGGCTTGCTGCCGCTCCAGTCCTTGCAGGCGAGGTAGGCGCCCAGGCCGACGCCGATCACGTCGTCGGCGCCGATGCCGGCGTTCTCCAGCGCGGTCACGCCACCCTGGACGTTCTCGTCGTTGCAGCCCCACACGACCCAGTGCTTGACCCCCGCGTTGGCGGTGACGGTCGCGGCGATCTTGTCCTGGGCGCCGGTCGGGGTGTTGTCGGTCGCCACGTCGATGCTCTGGATCTGGGCGCCCGATCCGGCCGCGAACGCCTCCTTCGCGGCTTTCACCCGGTCCCCGCAGACGGTGACGTCCTGCTTCCAGGCGGAGATGATCCGGGTGTCGGCGGGGTTCCACCCGGTCTTCTTGAACTCCTCGGCGGCGCGCTTGCCGACTTCGCCGCCCATCTGGGCACCGGAGAAGCCGATCCGCGGCACCAGTTGCTCCTTGTCGCAGGAGGCCGGGTCGGGGCCGGTCGCGCAGATCTGGTCGTCCGAGGTCAGCAGCGCCACCTTCGCGTCCTTCGCGATCTGCACGACCTGCGGGCCCACCGCCGGGTCCGGCACCACGATGATCAGGCCGTTGCTCTTCTGCGCGACGGCCGACTGCACCTCGCTGACCGTCTTGTTGGCGTCGTTGCCCAGGTTGACGACCTTCAGGTCGATCCCCAGCTCCGCGGCCTTCGCCTTCGCCCCGTCCGCCTCCCCGACGAAGTACTCCTGGTCGCCCTGCTTCTGCAGGTACGTCAGGGAGATCCGGCCGTTCACCGGGGCCGCGGGCGCGCCGTCGGACTTCACCGACTCCTTGCCGGTGGAACAGCCGGTGGCCAGGCCGAGGGTGAGCAGCAGGCCGGTCGCGGCGGCGGCGGCCCGGCCGGCGGTGGTGCGGAACATGGTGGCTCCTTGAGCGTGTGCCGGGGTTCGGCATGGGGTGCGGGGACAGCGGTGGCGGCGGGTGGGACCGGTCCGGGGGACTTCGTGGGCTTCGATGACTCGCGCCACCAACAACGAACATCTTCGAACGAGATACAACACATGACACCCTTGTCATGCACTTCCGTCAAGGGGGAGGACGGATCTGTCTCCCCTCGCGGCCACCGGCCCGCGTTCCGGACGGCGGATGCCGCCGGGTGCGGGAGCGGGGGTTCACGCCACGGCCGACGGCGGTGTCCAGCGCTGGTTGGCGCCGCCGTTGCAGGTCCACAGGACCAGCCGGGTGCCGTCGGCGGTGGCGGAGCCGGGGTCGTCCAGGCAGCGGCCGGAGACCGGGTTGCGGTAGCCGCCGTCGTACGGCTGCCACTGCTGGTTGGCGCCGCCGTTGCAGTCCCACAGCTCGACCTCGGTGCCGTCGGCCGTGCCGCCGGCGGTGGCGTCCAGGCACTTGCCGAGGGCGTTCAGGGTGCCGTCGGGGTTCGCGCTCCACTTCTGGGCCGGTGTGTTGTTGCAGGACCAGATCTGCACGGCGGTGCCGTTGGCGCTGCTGCCGGCATTGACGTCGAGGCACTTGCCGGCGATGCCGGACCGCACCGGGCCGCCCACCGTGACCGGGGCGCCGATCCAGCCCGCGCTGTCGGCGGCCTGGACGCCGCTGTTGAAGGCGGTGGCCATCTTGGCGAAGCCGCTGTCGTTGGGGTGCAGCGCGTCGGAGAGGTCGGCGGTGGTCAGGGTGCCCAGGTCGACCAGGCGGACGTGCTTGCCGGCGGCCTGCTTGGCCTGGACGATGCCGGGGAGCTTGGCGTTGAAGGCCGGGCGGTTGGGCTCCTCGGTGGAGCTGGTGGAGACGATCAGGGTACCGACCAGCACGGTCGCGTCGGGGGCGTCCCGGTTGATCTGGTCGATGAGCGCGGAGAGGCGGTCGGCGGCGGTGGCGACCTGGTAGTTCTGGTTGAGGTCGTTGGTGCCGATCTCCAGCGTGACCACGTTGGGCCGGTAGCGGGCCAGCACCGAGTCGGCGATGCCGGCGATCTGGTCGATGCGCCAGCCGGAGTGGCCCTCGTTGTCCGGGTCGGACAGCGTGCCGTTGCGGACCGAGCCGACGAAGTCCTCGGGGTGGCCCTCGGCGGCCAACTGGTTCCACAGCGCGGAGCGGTAGCTGTTGCCGCTGCCGGTGCCGACGCCCCAGGTGATCGAGTCGCCCAGCGGCAGCAGGCGGAGGGCGGCGGGCGCCGCGGCGGCCCGGCTCGTCGCAGTGGCCGTGGCTGCGGCCGTGGTCGTCGGCCCCTCGCTCGCCGCGGCCGGCAGCGCGGTACCCAGGGCCAGGGAGGCGATCAGCGGGATGAGTGCGGTGGCGGTGGTCGCCGTGCGCGTCTTCATGCGTGGTCCTCACGGGAGTGGGGGGATCAAGCCGGTTCCGGCGGAAGCGGCGTGGCGGACCTCGGGTTCGGCGGCGGGGAGGTGCGCGGGCCGCGGCGGCTTCGCGATGGTGGTGCGGCGGACCGCCGGGGTCACGGCACGGCCGGCAGGGTGGTCCAGCGCCGGTTGGCGCCACCGTCGCAGGTCCACACGTCCAGCCGGGTGCCGTCGGCGGTGGCGGAGCCGGTCACGTCGGGGTGCCCGCGCTCCCGGCCGGGGCGGCCGCGGCCGGCGGGGAGGGCGTCACGTGGTGGAGGGGGGCGTCACGTGGTGGGGACGGTCCAGCGCTGGTTGGTGCCGGTGTTGCAGTCCCAGATCTCCAGCTGGGTGCCGTCGGTGGTGCTGAATCCGGGCACGTCCAGGCAGCGGCCGGACTGCGGGTTGACCAGGGCGCCGGTGGAGGCGTTGTAGCTCCACTGCTGGTTGTTGCCGCCGTTGCAGTCCCAGAGTTCGACCAGGGTGCCGTTGGCGGTGCCGCCGTTGCCGGTGACCTCCACGCACTTGCCGAGCAGTCGCAGGGTGCCGTCGGGGGCGACGGTCACCTGCTGGGCGGCGGAGTTGTTGCACGTCCAGATCTGGACCTTGGTGCCGTTGGCGGTCGAGGCCGTGTCGTCGTCCAGGCACTTGCCGCCGTTGGCCGACACGACCGCCCCGGTCCCGCCCGGGGTGCCGCCGGTGCCGCCGCCGGTGCCGGGGGTGATGGACAGGTTGTCGAACTGGTCGGTGCGGTAGCCCTGGATGCCCAGCCCGGCCTGTCCGCTGGCGAAGGAGTTGTCGGTGACGGAGCCGAACTGGGCGCCGTCGAGCTTGGCGCTGATGGTGGCGTCCTGGAAGGTGAGGGACAGGTTGTGCCACTTGCCGGTGCCCAGCGCGGTGGTGGTGCCGGTGGCCAGGGTGTGGTTGGAGCCGTCGGTGTACATCTTCTCGATCCACCACTGCCCGGTGTCGCGGATGCGCAGGTAGTACGCGTTCATGTGCGACTGCGGGCGCTGCTGGGTGTTGGCCCGCCCGATCAGTTCGGTGGTTCCGGCGCCGCGCAGGTACACGTCGGAGCTGACGGTGTAGTTCGCCCAGGTGGTGTCGCCGATCAGCGCGTAGCTGTCGGAGTCGTCCTGCCACTCGATCGGCTTGACCGGCGCCATCTGCTGCACGCACTGGCCGGAGCGGCCGGTGCAGGGCTGGACCTCGAAGGAGCCCTGCATGTCGGAGAGGTACTTCGCCTCGGTGCCGCTGCCGTAGCCGTCGAAGGTGTCGGAGTACGGCAGTGCGAGGGCGTGCGCGGCGGGCGGCGCGGCGGTGCCCTTGCCGCCCCCGGCGACGGTGGTGGCGGTGTAGACGTAGCCGGGCTGCAGGGTCAGTGAGTACGCGCCGTTGTTCGGCGTGATGTCCTGGGTGTGGAGGAACGAGGTGGCGCCGCTGGGGTTGTTGACGTTGGTCGCCCACACATGCACCGTCCCGGTGGACAGGCCGCCCTTGACGGCGAGGTTCACCGTCTGCGCCGAACCGGCCGTGGTGGTCTCCAGGATCGTCGAGTAGTCCGCGGACGTGTTCGACCGGACGGTGACGTAGGTGCCGTTGGACTCGGCCCCGCCGAGGTAGCCCGAGGCCGAGTCGATGAACCGCCACCCCGGCTTGGTGAACTGGGTGACCTGCGCGGTGGCCCAGGTGCTCGCGCCGATCGTGTAGTTGCCTGACCAGGGGGAGTTAGCGGTCGCCAGGCCCACCGTGTTGTAGGGCAGGTTGGGGTAGATCGCCGCCAGCAGCGGCCAGTTGAAGTAGCTGACCATCTTCGCGTCGACGTAGCCGCGGGTGATCGCCCGGATCAGCGAGGGCGCCCCGGTGTTCATGTCCTGCGAGCCGTTCTCGCTGTCCCACAGCGGCTTGCCGTTGTTCTTCGCCGCGGTGCTGCTGGAACAGGAGTTGGCGTTACCGCCGTCACCGCCCTCGCAGGAGTAGTGCGCCCCGATGATGGACACCGCGTTGTTGAACGCCGCGTTGGTGGCCATGTCGTCGGCCACGCCCCAGCCGCTGTCGTCGGCCACCAGCTTGACGCCGGAGTAGCCGGCGTTGTTCAGCGCCGAACGCAGCTGCACGAACCAGTTGGCGTCGTGGCCGCGCTCGTTCCAGCCGCCGAGGTAGCTGATCGTCAGACCGTGCTGCTTGGCGCAGCCCAGCCAGGAGATCAGGTAGTTGATGGTGTCGGTGGACCAGAAGCCGCCGTTGATCCACCCCGGCGCCGCCCAGGCCAGGCCGTACAGGCCGATGTCGGGGTTGCGGGCCTTGGCCTGCTCGGCAAGCCAGAACTCGTACCCGGCGTTGCAGTTGATCACTCCGCGGGAGTGCTCGACGGACGGCTCGGAGCCGTCGGTGGAGTTGGCGTCGCCGCCGATCTCCAGCTTCAGCAACTGCAGGTTCGCGCCGTACCCGGGCTTGAACAGGTAGTCCAGGATCTGGGCCTGCTGCGTCGCCGGATAGTCGGTCAGCAGCCGGGAGTTGCCGCCGCCGCCGCTGATCGCGCCGATCCCGTCGAACGTCCGGCCGCCCTGCGTGCCGTCCACGGTGACGGACGTGGTGGCCGCCTGCGCGGGGACGGTGCCGACGGCGAGCACGGCCGCCAGCAGCGTGAGTACCCACAGCGGGGCGAGTCTCCATAGTCGTGACATGAGTGACATCCTTCGCCGGAGGGATTACCGCTTGGTGTTCATTCATGTGCGATGGCGCGCCGGATGGCGCAAAAAATAGGCACGATCGAACATGGCGCGCCGGTCGGCTCGCGCCGGAGCCGCCGGAGGGCCTGCCCCGCCGCCCCCTGCGGCTGCGGCCGGGGAAGCGGGTTAGACAACGTTGTCAGACATCGGCGACCCGAACCGGCCGACAGGCATGGGAACTGCCCGCCGGAGTGTCGTGGCGAGGGGGGCGCTCCACAGGAGAGAGCGCTCTCCGAAATTAACCAGCAGCTACGGTCGCGTCAATGGTCTGGACAACGGAGGAGACAGCCCGAAACTAGCCAGCAACCATGACCGCGTCAATGGCCTGGACGGGCGGGCGCGCCCCGCCGCCGTCCACGCCGGGGCCGGTGCTCGACGGCCGCGCCTCCCCGGCGACTTGACCAGAATCCGGATCCGGTGCCCTCACCCGGCCCCACGCCGTCCCCGGCAGCCCGTCGCACCCGTCCCGACCTGCGGTCACGAGCGGCACGGGCACCACGGCGCGCACCACGCCACGTCCTTGGATGCCGCTTGACCACTTCCTGCGGGCGCACCACCACACTCGAACAGCACCCCTGCCGCGCCTGTTGATTGTTGTTGTCATTTCGGCCCGGAGCGTTGACAGGTCTTCCGCAACTGCCTTTTGCTGTGCGGGACTTGCCACCCTCGCCCCCACCCCCCACCCCCCACCCGCGCCGCGACAGCCGCGCCGCCCGCATCGGGAGCCGCACGTGAAACGATGGCGCATCCCCCTGGCGAGCTGCCTCCTCCTGCTCGGGTTCGCCGCCCCCACCACCCCCGCCGAGGCCGCCGCACCGGCCGCGGTGTCCGACCCCGCCGGCCTGGTCAACCCGCTGCTGGGCACCTCCAACGGCGGCAACACCTTCCCCGGCGCGGTCACCCCGTTCGGCATGGTGTCGTGGAGCCCCGACACCTCGTCCCGGCCGCCCGGCGGCAACTACGCCTACTCCGACAACGTCGTCACGGGATTCAGCCTCAACCACATCTCCGGACCCGGCTGCGGGGCGATGGGCGACATCCCCGTCCTGCCGACGCTCGGCGGCGTCGACGGCGGCGCCACCCAGACGTTCAGCCACGGGAACGAGTCGGCAGGCGCCGGCTCGTACGCGGTGACCCTCGGCAACGGAGTGCGGACCGAACTGACCGCCACCGCCCGCTCCGGCATGGCGCGCTTCACCTTCCCCGCCAGCACCCAGGCCAACCTGCTGTTCAAGCTGAACGCGGACAAGGCCACCAACCTGCACTTCAACCGGGTCAGCAGCACCGAGGTCAGCGGCTCGGTCGACGCCGGCCTGTTCTGCGCCTCGGCGCCCTCGTACACCGCCTACTTCGACATGGTCTTCGACCGGCCGATGACCTCCAGCGGCACCTTCAACGGCGGCGGTTCGGTCACCTTCGACACCACCGGCAACCAGGTGGTGCAGGCCAAGGTCGGCCTGTCCTACGTCTCGATCGCCGGGGCCGCCGCCAACCGGGCCGCCGAGAACGGCGGTTGGGACTTCAACGGCACCCGCACCGCCGCGCACGACGCGTGGAACTCCGTGCTCGGCCGGATCGCCGTGGCCGGCGGCACCTCCGACCAGCAGAAGGTCTTCTACACCTCGCTCTACCACTCCCTGCTGCACCCGAACCTGCTCAGCGACTCCGACGGCCGCTACTGGGGCTTCGACCACCAGGTGCACACCGTCTCCGGCGGCCAGCGGGCCCAGTACGGCACGTACTCCGGCTGGGACATCTACCGCACCCAGGCGCAGCTGGAGGCGCTGGTCGCCCCCCAGCAGGCGTCCGACAGCGCGCAGTCGCTGGTCAACGACTACGCCCAGGCCGGCTTCTTCCCCAAGTGGTCGCTGAACTCCGCCGAGACGCAGGTGATGAACGGCGACCCCGGCCCGGCGATCGTCGCGGACTACTACGCCTTCGGCGCCCGGAACTTCGACACCGCCGCCGCCAAGGCCGACATGGTCAAGGAAGGCACCACGGCCAACCCGATCCGGATGGGCCTGGACCTGCAGACCAAGTACGGCTACCTGCCCTCCGACGGCAGCTACCCCCGGGACTTCTACGGCTCGGCGGCCACCCTGCTGGAGTACAGCGCCCAGGACTTCGCCACCTCCGCGTTCGCCAAGGCGCTCGGCGACACCACGACCGCCGCGCAGTTCGCCAACCGGGCGCAGGACTGGAAGAACGTCTTCAACCCCGGCAGCGGCTTCATCCAGCCCAAGCAGGCCAACGGCGCCTGGAAGGGCGGCTTCGACCCGACCAGCAGCGACCAGTTCGTCGAGGGCACCTCCTGGCAGTACACCGGCGCGGTGCCGCACAACATCCGCGGCCTGGCCGACGCCATGGGCGGCAACGCCAAGTACGCCGCCTACCTGGACAGCGTGCTGTCGGACGTCCACGGCTCCGGCGGCGCGCACGCCGACCTCGGCAACGAGCCCTCCATCGAACTGCCCTGGGAGTACGACTACGTCGGGCAGCCCTGGAAGACCCAGAAGCTGGTCCGCCAGGTCCAGGACCAGCTGTGGCCGAACGACCCGGCCCGCTGGGGCGTCGGCAACGACGACCTGGGCACGATGAGCGCCTGGTACGTCTGGTCGGCCATGGGCTTCTACCCCGAGACCCCCGGCACCGCCGACCTCGCCCTGGGCAGCCCGCTGTTCACCTCCGTCGACGTGACCCTCGGCGGCGGCGGCCACTTGGTCGTCAACGCCCCGGCCGCCGCCGACAACGCCCCCTACGTCCAGAGCGCCAGGCTCAACGGCGCCACCTGGAACAACGCCTACCTGCCCGCGTCCTTCGCCACCGGCGGCGGCACCCTCGACCTGGTCCTCGGCACCGCCGCGAACACCGGCTGGGCCACCGCCGCCTCGGCCGCCCCGCCGTCCTACAACGGCGACGGCGGCGCCAAGCCGCCCGGCCCGCCGGTGAACGCCACCGGCCCGGTCACCTCCGACAACGGCGGCAAGTGCCTGGACGACAACACCGGCTCGACCGCCGACGGCACCCGCATCCAGATCTGGTCGTGCAACAACTCGGCCGCCCAGCAGGTCACCGTGGGCGGCGACGGCACCCTGCGGGTCGTCGGCAAGTGCGTGGACGTCAGCTTCGGCGGCACCGGCAACAACACCCTGGTGCAGCTGTGGGGCTGCGACGGCACCGGCAGCCAGCAGTGGACCTACAACCGCGCCACCAAGGCCCTGGTCAACCCGCAGTCCGGCCGCTGCCTCGACGTCCCGAACTCCAGCACCACCGACGGCACCCAGCTGCAGATCTTCGACTGCAACAACACCAACGCCCAGCGCTGGAACCTCCCCTCCTGACCGTTCCGGTCCCCCTCCGGTCCGGGCGCGGCCCCCTCCGCGCCCGGACCGGCCACCTCCTCCCCCACGAGAAGTGGAACCGACGCATGAACACCTCCCCAGTCGGACGACGGGCGGCACGGGCCGTCGTCGCCCTGCTCGGCCTGCTGCTGCTGATCCCGAGCGCCCCCGGCGCCCGGGCCGCGTCGTCCCCGGCGGCCGACAGCGTCGCGGTCCTGATGAAGTCGTACGACGCCAACACCGGCCGGATCGACGCGGGCGGCTGGTGGACCGCCGCGGTGTCGCTCAGCACGGTGATGACGTACGAGCAGGCCACCGGCGACCGCGGCTACGACTACGCGATCTCCGGCGCGTTCGCCAAGAACGGCAACTTCACCAACGAGTACATCGACGACACCGGCTGGTGGGCCCTGGTGTGGCTGCAGGCCTACGACCTCACCGGCAACACCGCCTACCTGAACACGGCCAGGACCGCGACCGACTACATGCACGGCTACTGGGACGGCACCTGCGGCGGCGGCGTCTACTGGAGCACCGCCAAGAAGTACAAGGCGTCCATCGCCAACGAGCTGTTCCTCGCCGCCACCGCAGGGCTGCACAACCGCATCGCGGGCGACACCACCTACGGCGGCTGGGCCGGCGCCGAGTGGAACTGGTTCAAGAACTCCGGCCTGATCAAGGGCAACCTGGTCCAGGACGGGCTCAACGTGCCCGACTGCACCTTCAGCACGGCGAACTACTCCTACAACCAGGGCGTCATCCTCCAGGGCCTCGCCGAGCAGTCCCGCGCCACCGGCGACGCCTCGCTGCTGACCACGGCGAAAGGCATCGCCACCGCGGCCGTCGCCCGCTTCAACCGGGGCGGCGTGCTGTACGACGGCTGCGAGCCGAACTGCACCGGCGACGGCTCGGCGTTCAAGGGCATCTTCGCCCGCTACCTGCGCGCCCTGGCCACCGCCACCGGGAGCACCGAGTACGACGCCTTCCTCACCACCACCGCCAACTCCATCCTCGCCACCGACACCAACGCCGCCGGCCAGCAGGGCAACTCCTTCGTCGGACCGTTCGCGCTGTGGACCCCCACCACCCAGGCGAGCGCCGCCGAGGCCCTGGTCGCCGCACTGGGCAGGCCGGGCGGCGCGGGCGTCCTGCGCGGGCAGGAGTCGGGACGCTGCGTGGACGTCCCCAACGCCACCCGGACCAACGGGACGCAGGTCGCGCTGTGGGACTGCAACGGCGGCGGCAACCAGTCCTGGACGTCGGACGCCTCCGGGCGCCTGACCGTCTACGGCGGCGGGAAGTGCCTGGACGTCCGCTCGGCCGCGACCGCCGACGGCACCCCGGTGCAGCTCTACGACTGCAACGGCACCGGCGCCCAGCAGTGGAGCCTGCGCCCGGACGGCACCGTCGTCAACACCCCCTCCGGCAAGTGCCTGGACGCCACCGGCCGCGGCACCGCCAACGGCACCCTCCTGGAGATCTGGACCTGCAACGGCGGCCCCAACCAGCAATGGAGCCGGACGTGAACCAGCGCTGAACCCCTCCCCCGGCGACCGGCGGCCGGCCGGCACCCGTGGTGTCGGCCGGCCGTCCGGCAGGGCCCGGCGGGTGACCCACGAGGTGGCACACCGCGCCGGGCGCCCGACGGGCCGTCAGCCGAGCCACCCGCCGGTGTCGTCCCCGTACGGCCACACGTCGTCCTCGAACACTGGGGCGAACCAGTGCGGTTGGACGTCACGCAGGCGCAGGGCGCGCCGGCGGCGCGGGTGCTCGGGGAGCGGGACGCCGACCTCGACGTCGGAGCCGTGCGCGAACAGCCGCTCCTGGCAGACACCGCAGGGCGCGAGCGCCCAGAAGCCGCGGTCGCCGTCGGCGGCGGTGACGCAGACCGAGGCGACGACGCGGCGGCCGAGCTTGTGCGCCTCGCGGATCGCACCGGTCTCGTGGCACAGCTGGACGGCACCGTCGGGGCTTCGGGCGCGGTGCCGGTCAGGACGGTGCCGTCGTCCGGCCGCAGCGCGGCCGCGCTCGCCCGGTCCCGGCCGGGGAAGCGGTGGCGGGTCAGTTCGATCGCGGCGCCCACGAGGGCGGGGTCGATGGCCATGGCCGGGACGCCACCGGTCCCGGCCGGGCGGCGAAAACGGTTTGTGGACCGGCCCGGACGGCGGCCAGACTCCGCGCATGACGGAGACTGACGACCGACTCGCCGCGACCAAGCGGGAGCTGAAGCTGTACCTGCAGGATGCGCGGAACGCGGTGGTGTGGAAGCTGGAGGGCCTGTCGGAGTACGACGTCCGCCGCCCGCTGACCCCGACCGGGACGAACCTGCTGGGGCTGGTCAAACACCTGACGGGCGCGGAGGCGGCGTACTTCGGCGCCACCTTCGGCCGGCCGTTCGAGGGCGGTCCGGGGCTGTGGGTGGCGGGCGCGGCCGAGCCGAACGCCGACCTGTGGGCCCGGCCGGAGGAGGGCCGGGAGTTCCTGCTCGCCGAGTACCGCCGGGTCTGGGCGCACGCGGACGCCACCGTCGACGCGCTGCCGCTGGACGCGCTCGGGAAGGTCCCGTGGCCCCCGCACGGCGAACTGACGCTGGGCCGGGTCCTGCTGCACGTGGTCGCCGAGACCCAGCGCCACGCGGGCCACGCCGACCTGGTCCGCGAACTGCTCGACGGCGCCGCCGGCCTGCGCCCGGCCGGCGCGGTCCTCCCGGAGGGCGACGCCTCCTGGTGGTCGGCCCACCGGGCCCGGGTCGAGCGGGCCGCCCGCACGGCGGCCACCGCCGCCGGCGAGTCCGTCCCCGACTGACCGGACGAAGGCCGCTGACCGGACGAAGGCCGCCGCCCCGGACGGCCACCGCCTCTGGAATGATCGTCCGGGGGGGCGGTGACCGTCCCCGGACGCCCGCCCCGCCGAAGGGAATCCGTCTCTGTGCCGATCGACCTCGCCGAGGCCTTGGCCGCCCATCCGTACCCGGGCCGGGGCGTGCTGCGCTGCCGCACCGCCGACGGCGCGTCGGCGGCCGCCTACTTCCTGACCGGCCGCAGCCCCGCCTCCCGGGCCCGCGCGCTGCGCCCGGGCCCGGACGGCACGCTGGCCGTCGCCCCGACCGACGTCCGCGCGCACGACGACCTGCGGCACTATCCGGCGGTGCGGCGCGGCGGCGGACGGGTGGTGTACGGCAACGGCGAGCAGGTGGCCACGGTCGCGGACCGGCTGGACGCGGGGCTGTCCCCGCTGGAGGCGCTGGACGGCCTGGACTACGAGCCGGACCCGCCGGTCTTCACCCCGCGCCTGACGGTGGTCGCGGACGTCCGACCGGACGGCCCGACCTGGTTCGGCGCGGCCCGGCGCGGTAGCGCCGCCCGCACCGCCACCGACCGCCTCTTCCTGCGGCTGGACGCCCTGCCGCCCGGCGAGGGCGTCCTCCTGACGACCTACCGGGGCGCCCCGTCCGCCCCCGCCACCGGCGCCCCCTACCTGGAGGTGTCCACTCCGTACCCGGACGCCGCCGCCCTGCTCGACCGCCTCTGGTCCGCCCTGCCGCCCGCGTACCGGGTGGCCGCCGCGGTCTTCGACCCGGCCGCCTTCCCGGAGGTCCTGCTGCGGCACGCCGCGGACTAATCCGAGGGGAACTCCGGCGCGCCGCACGGCTGTTGGCCGGAGGAACGCTGGACGAACGGCGAGTCGGCCGCTCACGATGGCGGTATGTCGGAGAGTGGTCGAACGGAAGAGCCGCCGGAGGCGGGGAGCGGGCGCCGGGCGCTCGACTGGGGGGCGGTGGCGGCCCTGTCGGGGGTGGTGGCGGCACTGGTGGCGCTGGTGGCGTACCTGCTGCCGCCGGACGCGCCCCGTCCCGCGCCGAGCCCGCCGCCCGTTCCGGTGGCGCGGTCCTCGCCGGAGCGGACGTCGGCGCGTCCGCACAGCCCCGCGCCGACGCCCACGCCCGGGCCGGCCGGGTCACCGGAAGCGGAGCCGGAGCCGGAGCCGGATTCCGCGCCGGAGCCGGATCCCGCGCCGGGGTCCTCGCGGACGGCCGACGTCCCGGTCCCGCTGCCCGCGGTGGTGCCGGCGGGGTGCCGGGAGGCGTCGGCGGCGGTGGCCGCGTACCGGCGTGACCAGGGGTCGACCCGGGGCGCGCAGGCGGACGCGGCGAACCTCGCCTACCAGGGGCTGATGCGGGCGGGCACCGACGCGGACCCGCCGGTGCGGCCGACGGTCGTGCGGCTGGCGCAGGAGTTCCAGGAGTTGGGCTTCCGGCTGAGCGGCATGGTGCTGGCGGACCCGAACGAGGTGGTCGCCGACATCAACGCCGACCTGCCGGTCCTGGACCGGCAGTGCGCGGGCGGCTCCTGACCCCCGGCCGCCGATGCCGCCGACGACCACGCGCGGCCGCCCGCCCGCCCGCACGGTGTGCGGGCGGGCGGGCGGCAGCGGTGGCGGCGGCCGGGGTCAGCTGTCGAAGCCGAGGCCGAGCCTGTCCATGGTCTTGAGCCACAGGTTGCGGCGGCCGGCGTTGCGGTCGGCGCGGTCCAGGGACCACTTGGTGATGCCGATGCCGGCCCAGCGGACCGGCTCGGGCGGGAAGGGCAGCGGCTTGCGGCGGACCATCTCCAGCGCGGTGCGCTCGGTGGGCTTCCCGGCCAGCAGGTCGAGCATCACCTCGGCGCCGAAGCGGGTGGCGCCGACGCCGAGGCCGGTGTAGCCCGCGGCGAGGGCGACCTTGCCGTGGTAGGCGGTGTCGAAGAAGGCGGAGAACCGGGTGCAGGTGTCGATCGCGCCGCCCCAGGCGTGGGTGAAGCGCAGGCCCTCCAGCTGGGGGAAGGTCTGGAAGAAGTGCCGGGCGAGGGTCTGGTAGGTCTGCGGCCGCTGGTCGTACTCGGTGCGGACCTTGGCCCCGTAGTGGTAGATCGCGTCGTAGCCGCCCCACAGGATCCGGTTGTCGGCGGACAGCCGGTAGTAGTGGAACTGGTTGGCGCTGTCGCCGATGCCCTGCCGGCCCTGCCAGCCGATCGCGGCGAGCTGCTCGTCGTCGAGCGGTTCGGTCATCAGCGCGTAGTCGTACACCGGCACGGTGTAGGGGCGGATCCGCTTGACCAGCGAGGGGAAGACGTTGGTGCCGAGGGCGACCTGGCGGGCGAAGACCCGGCCGTAGGGGGTGCGCACGGCCATGCCGGAGCCGGACTCGGCGATGTCGAGTGCCTTGGTGTGCTCGAAGACCCGCACGCCGAGCTGCTCGCAGGCCCGCTTGAGGCCCCAGGCGAGCTTGGCGGGGTGGAGCATCGCCACGCCGTCCTTGTCCCAGAGCGCGCCGAGGTAGGTCGGCGAGTCGACCTGGGCGCGGACGGCGTCGGCGTCCAGGAGTTCGTAGTCGCCGTACTCCTTGGCGAGTTCGTACAGTTCGGCGAGTTCCTCGACCTGGTGCGGCTCGGTGGCGACGTCGAGTTCGCCGGTGCGCTCCCAGTCGCAGTCGATCCCGTACGTGGACACCGCGTCCTCGATGGAGCTCAGGTTGCGGGCGCCGAGCTGTTCGAGCGCGGCCAGCTCGTCGGGCCAGCGCTCCAGGCCGTTGCCGAGGCCGTGGGTGAGGCTGGCGGCGCAGAAGCCGCCGTTGCGGCCGGAGGCGGCCCAGCCGGTCTGCTCGGCCTCGATCAGGACCACGTCGCGCCCGGGGTCCCGCTCCTTGGCGATCAGGGCCGTCCACAGGCCGCTGTAGCCGCCGCCGACGACCAGCAGGTCGCAGCGGACGTCGCCGGTGAGGGCGGAGTTGGCGGCGGGTCGGCCCGGGTCCTCCAGCCAGAACGGGGTGGGTTTGGCGTCCCGCAGGGCGTGCACGGGGTCCATGCTCTCGGTTCCTTGCCTCGGGGGTGCGGCCCGGCCGTGGGGGCGGCCGGGCCGTCGGGTGTGTCCGGGTTATCGGTCCTCGCCCTCGGCCGCCTCCGGGCCGAGGTTGACGGTGTAGACCTTGCGGAGCGTCTCGTGGACGGTCCAGGTGGTGCGGTCGCCCTCGCGGAGCACGGCGAGGTCGCCGGGGCCGAGCTCCAGGACGGGGCCGTCCTGGAAGGCGACGGTGGCCCGGCCGCTGAGCACGACGAACATCTCGTCGGCCTCGGTGTCGGTGACCACGCCGGGGGTGATCTGCCAGATCCCCCGGATCTGGCGCCCGTCGGCGGACTCCCAGACGACCTTGCCGGTGACCTCGGGCGTGCCGGAGACGACCTGCTCGGGGTCGAGCGGCTCGGGCTCCAGTTCGGCGTCCGGGACGTGCAGGGCGAAGCTGTTGATCATGCCTCGACGCTATCCGTTCCGGTGCCGGTGGCGGCCCTGTCACTGTGTGCCGAGTCCGGCCGCCACTCTGACAGCCCGTACGCCTTGGTCCCGGCCGCGGCGATCGCGACGGCCCGTTCGGCGTCGGCCTTCTGCCGGGCGGCCTTGCGGGCGGCGAGCAGCGGGTAGAGCAGCAGGGAGGCGCCGACCACGATCAGGCAGTAGACGACGGCCCTGGTCCCCTCCTCGTTGTACTGCTCGATGGCGGCCCAGGCGCTGACGGCGGTCAGGCAGACGGTGATCAGGCCGATGCTCCACCAGCCGCCGGGGATCTTGTAGGGGCGCTCCAGCTCGGGCTCGCGGACCCGCAGCGCGATCAGCGCGGCGACCTCCAGCAGGATGCCGATGTTGGTGAGGAAGACGTCGAAGATCACCAGGTTGGCGAAGCTGGAGAAGCAGAACAGCGCGTAGATGACGGAGGAGCCGATGATCGAGGCGATCGGCATCTTGTAGCGCTTGCTCTCCTTGGAGACCCACTTGGGCAGGTAGCCGTCGTGCGAGAGCGAGGAGGGCAGCCGGGAGTAGGAGGCGAGCAGCGCGGAGAACATCGCGACCGAGGCGAACAGGCCGCCGATGGTGACGGTGTACTGGAGCCAGGGGCCGGCCAGTTCGCCGGCGATGTCGGAGAACGAGCCGTCCTCCCACTTCCGCCAGCCGTCGTCGCCGTCCGCGCCGACCGCGAGGGCGGCCAGCGAGGGCAGCAGGTAGCCGACGATGATCAGCAGGACGGACCAGAACAGCGCCTTGGGCAGGTGCTTCTTCGGGTTCTCCATCTCGCCGGCCACGGTGGAGACCGAGTCCCAGCCCGAGTAGTTCCACATCACGATGAACAGGCCGGAGCCGAAGGCGTTCCAGGTGGACTGGCCCTGCTCGGCGGTCATCGAGGAGACCGGGTTGGTGCCGTCGGTGATCAGGTGCCAGCCGCCGATCGCGGTGAGGATCAGCATCGGGGTCAGGCAGATGATCGCGAACGCCACCGAGGAGTCGCCGACCCAGCCCGCGCCCATCAGGTTCAGCAGCGTGAAGACCACGATGACGCCGACGCAGATCACCCAGTTCAGGTCGACCTGGACGCCCAGCAGCTCGAACAGCACGTGCTTGCCGGGGGCGACGGCGCTGATCAGGCTCGACAGGTACGAGGTGAACATCACCGGGTAGAGCGCCATGTCCACGAAGCTGCACACCCACTGCAGCACGCCCTGCTGGAAGGCCCAGAACCGGCCGAGACCGCGCTTGACCCAGTGGTAGTAGCCGCCCTCGACGGGGATGGCGGTGCCGAGCTCGGCGCAGACCAGGGCGTGCGGCACGCTGTAGATCAGCGGGGCGACCAGGATCAGCAGGATGCCCATGCCGGGGCCCGAGGTCGAGAACAGCGGCTCGATGCCGTAGGCGCCGCCGGAGACGCTGAAGAAGATCAGCGCGACCAGCGGGACCAGGCTCACGCGCTTGGGCGTCGCCCACCGGTTCTCCGGCGGGGCCACGGGGATGGCGGTCATTTTCACCTTGACAATCGGGTGTCGGCACGGATGCGTGGGGGTTGAGGTGCACGAGTCTTGTCGTCCCGTTGACGTAGGGCAATCATTCAATCTGTCAGCCGTCTTGTTGCCCCTCTGACACAGTGCAGGCCCCGCCGACGGATCGGCGGGGCCCACATCGTGCCAGGTCAGACGGTTCTCATCCGTGGCCGGGCGGGTTTCAGGCGCTGCAGCCGGTGTCGGCGACCACGTAGTAACCGGCCGAGGTCTCCTTCAGCGTGTGCGTGACGAACAGGTTCCACAGCCCCATGTTCTGGTTCGACCCGTTCGCGTACGCGTACCCGCCGCTCTGGTGCGCCCGGCCCGCGGCGACCTGGTTGTAGTTGTTGTCCGTCCAGCACCCCAGCGGCCGGGTCGACGGGGACGCGGAGGGCGAGGGCGAGGAGGACGGCGAGGACGACGGGGACGCGGACGGCGACGGCGAACCGGACGGGGACGGGGACGCGGAGGCGCCGTCCAGGCCCCAGAACAGGCCGGTGTAGTACGAGGAGCAGATGGTGTTCAGGAAGTACGCCCCGCTCTGCCCGCAGTTCGCCGTGCCGCTGCCGGGGCTGACCGGCAGGCCGTGGCCCATGCCGGAGACGCTGTACAGCTGGACGGCGGGCCGGCCCGCGCCGTCGTTGTAGACGCTGAGGGTGGTGTTGCCGGGCAGCGACTGGGTCGCGGAGGCGCTCTGCCCGATGCCCCACACGTTGGTCCACTGGTCGCGCAGCTCGGTGGCGTTGACCGGGGCGACGGTGGTGTCGGAGCTGCCGTGCCAGATCGCCACCCGCGGCCACGGGCCGGTGTAGCCGGGGTAGGAGGCGCGGACCTTGTCGCCCCACTGGGCGGGCGTCAGGTTCTGGTTGGAGTTCTGGCAGCCGGAGGCGGCGGCCTGGGTGGTGGCGCACTGCGCGGGCAGGCCGGAGGCGATCGAGCCGCCCGCGAACACGTCCGGGTAGTCGGCGAGCAGGTCGGCGGCCATGCCGGCGCCCGCGGACAGGCCGGTCACGTACACCCGGGACGGGTTGCTGCCGTACAGCGCGACGGCCTTGTCGACCATCTGCTTGACCGACAGCGCCTCGCCCTTGCCGCGGGTGTCCTTGCCGCTGTCGAACCAGGAGAAGCAGGACAGCGCGTTGTTGGAGGAGCCGGTCTGCGGGAAGACCACCGCGAAGCCCCAGCGGTCGGCGAGCTGCGCCCAGCCGGAGTTGTTGTAGTAGTCGGTGGCGGTCTGGGTGCAGCCGTGCAGCGCCACCACCAGCGGCTTCCCGGTGGGCAGCGCGGTCGGGACGTAGCTGTACATCGCCAGGTTGCCGGGGTTGGTGCCGAAGCCGGTGACCTGCCCGAGCCCGGCCGCGGACGCCTGCGGCGCCCCGGTGAGCAGCCCGCCGGCGATCAGCGCGCCCGCCAGCGCCGCGCCCGCCCAGCGCCCGAGGCCCGCGCGCCGCCCGGGCCGCCCCGGGTCCGCCGCCGTCCGCCGTCCTGCCCGTACCAGTCCTGTCAGTCCTGCCAGTGCCATGTGGGGGCTCCGCTCTCCTCGGGTGCTCGCGTGCCGGGTGGGGGTGGCCGAGCACCGTTCGCGGTGAATCATCGGCGCGGGTCCGGCGGCGGCCCATGGGGCGGTGCACCACCGGCGGGGCCCGGGGCATGGCGGCGGCGACCATTGAACGGGCGCCCGACGATGATCACGCGCCCGCCCGCGCCTCCCACACCGGGGCGGCCCGCGCGGGTAGCGTGCACCGGGTCATGCCCACCATCACCGACGACTCCGACTCCGCCCGGTCCCGTCCGATGCTCGGCACGGTCGTCCGGCTGTCGCCGTTCCTGCTGATCGCGCTGTCGGCGGCGGCGGACGCCGAGACCCCGGCCGGGCAGCGCTACGACCGGTTCGTGGTGGCGGCGCCCGCCCTCGCGGCGGCGACCTGGGGCCCGCTGGGGACGCTGCTGATCGGCCTGCTCGCGGTGGTCGCCGAGGTGGTGCTGGCGCTGATCCGGGACGACCGGGTCGGCGCGGCGGCGGCCTCGGTGATCGCCGCCACCGTCACGGTCACCCTGGCCGCCTCGTACACCTCCGGGATGCGGGTGCGCCGCGAACGCGACCTGGCGCTGGTGCGCTCGGTGGCGCGGACCGCCCAGCAGGTGGTGCTGCGCCCGCTGCCGGACCGGCTGAACGACGTCGACCTGGCGCTGTACTACAGCGCGGCGGCGGAGCAGGCGCAGATCGGCGGCGACCTGTACGAGGCGGTGCGCACGCCGTTCGGGGTGCGGATCATCCTGGGCGACGTGCAGGGCAAGGGCCTGCCCGCGGTGGAGATGGCGGCGGCGCTGCTCGGCTCGTTCCGGGAGGCCGCGTACGACGCGAAGGACCTGCCCGCGCTGGCCCGCCGGTTGGAGACCGGCCTACAGCGGTACGCCGAACGGGCCTCCTCGCCGGACGCGGCGGAGCGGTTCGCCACCGCCCTGCTGCTGGAGATCCCGGCCGACCGGCCGGAGGCGCACCTGCTGAACTGCGGCCACCCGCCGCCGGTGCTGCTGCGGGCGGACGGCGCGGTGCTGCCGGTCGAGCCGGAGGTGCCGCTGCCGCCGCTGAACCTGTCGGCGCTGCTGGCCAGCGACTACCGGGCCCGCACCCTGCCGTTCGGGCCGGGCGACCGGGTGCTGCTGTACACCGACGGCGTCAGCGAGAGCCGGGACCGGCGCGGCGAGTTCTACCCGCTGACCGAACGGCTGGCCCGCTGGAGCGCCGAACCGGGCCCGGTGCTGCTGGAGCACCTCCGCGGCGACCTGCGCCGCTACGCGGGCGGCCCGGCCGACGACGACGTGGCCGCCCTGCTGGCCACCCGGCTGCCCCCGCCCGCCGGCACGGCCGTCCCGGACGCCTGACCGCCGCCCGTCGGGGCCGCGACCGCCGCCGGCGCCCGAGCGCCGGCCGTGGCCTCAAGCCCCCGGTCCGGTCCGCAACCGGCGGGCGGTACCCTCTGGGCTCTGTCGCTGACGCCGTTGTCGAAGGAGCCGCCGGTGTCCGAGAACCCCGTGAACCCCGTGCATCCCGTGAATCCCGTGGATTCCGCGCATCCCGCGCCGCCGCTGCGGATCGCCGTGTTCGGGGCGGGCAGCATCGGCTGCCGGCTGGGCGGGGCGCTGGCCGCCCGGGCCGACGTGACGCTGATCGGGCGGCCCGCCGCGATGGCCGAGCTGGAGCGGGTGGGGCTGACCCTGACCGGGCCGGGCGACCGCCGGCTGCACGCCCGGCCGCGCACCGCCACCGACGCCTCGGCCGCGGCGGGCGCCGACTACGTGCTGGTGACCGTCAAGTCTGCGGACACCGCGGCCGCGGCCCGGCTGCTCGACCCGCACCTGGACGGCCGGACCACCGTGGTCAGCTTCCAGAACGGCCTGCACAACGCGCGGGTGCTGCGCGAGGCGCTGCCCGGCCGGACGGTGCTGGCCGGGATGGTGCCGTACAACGTGGTGCGGACCGGTCCGGCCTCGTTCCACCAGGGCACCGGCGGGCAGCTGATGCTCGAACGGGCGGACGCCGCCCGGCGGTTCGCGGCGGTGGCGGGGTCGGCCGGGCTGCCGGTGGGGCTGCGCGCGGACATGCCGCGGGTGCAGGCCGCGAAGCTGCTGATGAACCTCAACAACGCCGTCAACGCGCTCTCCGGCCGGCCGCTGCGCGAGCAGCTCGGCAGCCGCCCGTACCGGCTGGTGCTCGCCCGCTGCCAGCGCGAGGCGCTGGCGGTGTTCGCGGCGGCGGGGCTGTCCCCGGCCCGGTTGACGCCCGTCCCGCCGGAGTGGATGCCGTCCGTCCTGGGCCTGCCGGACGCGGTGTTCCGCCGGGTCGCGGCGGCGAGCCTGCGGGTGGACGCGCGGGCCCGCTCCTCGATGTGGGAGGACCTCCAGCGCGGCCGTCCCACCGAGGTGGACGAGCTCCAGGGCGAGGTCGTCGCGCTGGCCGGGCGCCACCGGCTGCCGGCCCCCGCCAACCGGTGCCTGCTCGATCTGGTGCACGCGGCCGAGGCCGCCGGTACGCCGCCCGCATGGTCCGGTGCCGAACTGCTCGCGGCCCTGGACGCGCTGCCGTAGTCTCGTCTCCCCCCTTCCCACCCAAGGGAGTTGACCGCCGCCATGACCACCCGGTGGACCACCCACGGCGTCGACCTGCTGCCCGGCTCCGTGCGCAAGCGCTTCCGGACCGGCCCGCACGGCGCCCCGCCCGGCGACCCGGGCTGCGAACCGGAACGGGAGTGGCGGGCGCTGACGCTGCTCGACCGGTACGCCCCCGGGCTGGCGCCCCGGCCGCTGGCCCGCGAGGACGGCACGCTCACCATGTCGCGGCTGCCGGGCCGCGCGCTGCGCGGCACCGTGCTGGCGGACGAGCACCTGGACGCGCTGGCCCGCGCGGTGCGGCGGCTGCACCGGGCGGTGCCCGCCGAGCTGGCCGCCCGGCTGCCGAACCGGCGCTGGGACGTCCGGCAGTCCGCCGAGGCGATCCGGGACCGGGCCGCCGGGGCCGCGGCGGTGGGCGGCGACGCCCCCGAGGTGCTGCGGGCCCTGACGGCGGGCCTGCGCTGGCTGGACCGCGCGCAGGCCGGGCTGTGCGCGGACGGCCCGGCGGCGGCGCCCGTGCTGGGGCAGGCCGACGGCAACCTGGCCAACTTCCTCTGGGACGGCACCGGCGTCCGGCTGGTCGACTTCGAGGACTCCGGGCGCTCCGACCACCCGTACGAGCTGGCCGAGGTGGTCGAGCACGTCTCGTCCTGGGTGGACACCGACCTGGACGCGGCGGCCTTCCTGTCCCGCTTCGACCTCTCCCCCGCCGAGGACCGCCGCCTGCTGGAGTGCCGCCGCCTGCTGGCCCTGCTCTGGCTGGTCTTCCTCGCCGGCGACCCCGCCACCGTGCTCCGCAACCCGCCGGACACGCCCGCCCGCCAGGCGCGGCGCCTGCTCGCCCTGCTGGACTCCACCGAGCCGCCCGGCTGAACGGGCCCTCCCGGTCGCTCCGCCTCAGGGCAGCGGGAGGGTCTTCTCCAGCACCACCGAGGTGTAACGGACCGTCATGCCGACCTTGAGGTACAGGTCGAGCGCGCCCGTGCCGGAGTGCGTCCACAGCGTGCAGTGGCTCAGCCCGGCCTCCCGGCAGGCCCGGAAGGCGTGCTGGAGCAGGTGGCGTGCGATGCCGCGGTTGCGGTGGTCGCGGTCGACGGCGAGGCTCTCCACGTACCCGTCCCCGCTGCCGGGCTGGTCCAGCGACAGGGCCGCGCCGACCACCCGGCCGTCGGCCTCCGCGACCGCGAGCGGGGAGCGCTCGGGGGTGAACGTCTCGCGGTGGACGGTGTGTTGGGCCCACTCCGCGAAGTCCATCCGGCGCGCCTTCCAGTCCGCGAAGGCGTCCTCGACGACCCGGTGCGCCGCGCGCGCGTCCCGCGGGTCGCCGGGGCGGAACGGGCGGACGGCGATGCCCGCGGGGGCGGGCCCGGGCTCGGGCAGGTCGGCGAGGGGGATCTCCAGCAGCCAGCTGGCGCCCTTGGGCCGGTAGCCGTAGGTGCGCAGCATGGTCAGGCCGACCGGGTCGAGGTCGGCGACGACCTGGACGAGCTTGCCCACGCCCTGTTCGACGGCGCGGCTCTCCATCCAGCCCAGCAGCGCGGTGCCGATCCGGCGGCCGCGGTGCGCGGGGTGCACCCGGCACTCGCAGCGCCGGTCGCTCCACGCCCAGGCGGCCAACCGTCCGTCCGGGGCGTGCACCAGCAGCGTGTCGGCGGCGGGGTCGAAGCCGGGGCGGGCCAGTACCGCCGCGACCTCGCCGCGGTCGGCCTCGGTCGCCCCGGCCCCGTGCAGGGCCCGCTCACAGCTGGTCAGCAGGTCGAGGACGTCGGGCAGGTCGCGGTCCGGGTCGAGCGCCCGGGCGGTGTAGCCGGCGGACAGGACGAGGGGCTGGGCCATCGGCGGAGGGTCCTTCCTGGTGGACGGCGGGCGGGGACGCGGTGGGCGGCGGGCGGGGACGCGGTGCGCGGTGCGCGGTGGGCGGTCAGCCGGTGGCGGGCGGGTCCAGCAGGGCGGGCAGCTGCCGCATGTCCGCGAACAGCACGGTGTCGTCCGCCCTGTCCCGGAACTCCCCGCCGGTGAGCGCGTCTCCGGTGGGCCCGCCGGTGTAGCCGAAGCGGCGCATGCCCGCCGCGCGGGCGGCGCGCAGCCCGGCGGGGCTGTCCTCGACGACGGCGCAGACCTCCGGGGCGTACCCCGTCCGGGCGGCGGCATGCTGGAAGACGTCGGGGAAGGGCTTGCCGCGGGCGACCTCGGTGGCGCTGAAGATCCGTCCGGCGAACCGCTCGTACAGCCCGGTGCGCCCCAGCGTGTGCCGCATCTTCCCGTGGCTGCCGCTGGAGGCCACGCAGTACGGCAGGCCGCGCGCGTCCAGGGCGTCCAGCGCCGCGACGACGCCGTCCACCGGCTCCAGTTCGGCGTCCACCAGCTCCCGGTGGCGCCGCTCGAACCGGCGCTCCCACTCGGCGGCGGCGACGGGCCCCAGCCGCTCGCCGACCTGGGCCCAGATCGCCGCGTGGCTGCGCCCGATGAACCGCTCCACCACCTCCCCCGCACCGAGCGCCCACCCGAGCTGCGCCCCGACCTCCACCTGCACCCGCACCGCGATCCGCTCGCTGTCCACCAGCACCCCGTCGCAGTCGAACACCACCAGCTCGACGGGCTTCCCCGCCCTGTGCACGCTCCCCATCCCGGCAGCCTAGTGCGTGCCCGCCCGGCCCGGACCGCCGCCCGGTGCGGAACGGGTCACGGACGAAGGCGGACCGGTTCTCGATCCGCCACCGCTGTGCTGCGGCACCACCGCTGTGCTGCGGCACCACCGCTGCGGTGCGGTGGTACCGCCCGGCGCGTTCGAAGCCCCGGACAGCTGTCCGCAGGCCTGCGGGCGGTCAGGCTCAGGCGGTGCCGAGGTAGTAGGCGCCGACGCTGCGGCGGTGGTCGTGGTCGTCGGCCGGTGCGCCCGGGGCGAAGTCGGGTGAGTTCTTGATCTCCTCTGTCGTCCGGCTCGGCCGGACCGACCTGTCGTCGTGGTCGATCCGGGTGACGGTGCCCGCCGGGACGAGCACCACGCGGCCGAAGATCCACGGGCCGGTGTCGACCGACAGGTAGGCGTCGCCCACGTCCTCGCTGTGCTTGTCGACCTTGCCGGTGCGGCCGTCCGCCGCCGCCACCCGGTAGCCCGTCAGGTCGGTGCCGGTGGCGTGCCCTTCGGCGTTCTCCCAGTCCCAGACCCCCTCGGCCATGACAGCCTCCGTCCCTCGTCGGCGGTTCCGTTCCCTGCTGCCACCGGCTACCCCGGCCGCTGCCGCGATGCCCGTCCCGTCCCCGTTCCCCCCGATCGGACGAGTGCGGCACGCGCCCTCCGCGCGCCGCCGTCGGCGGACCGGGGCTGCCGCCCGGGCGGCAGCCCCGGTCGCACGGGCATCCGCTAGCCCTGGGCCGGGCCCTCCAGGAGGACCGGCAGGGTGCGGTGGCCGTTGGAGATCAGCGATTCGACCGGCTCCAGCGCGGTGTCCGGGGCGAGGGCCAGGCGCGGGAAGCGTTCGAACAGGGCGCGCAGGGCGGTGCGGGCCTCCAGGCGGGCCAGGGGGGCGCCGAGGCAGAAGTGCGGGCCGTGGCCGAAGGCGAGGTGGTCCTTGGCCTGCCGGGTGACGTCGAACTCCGCGCCGCCGTCGCCGTGCCGGGCGGGGTGGCGGCCGGCGGCGGCGTAGGAGGCCAGGATCGCCTCGCCGCGGTGGACGGTCGGCCCGCCCGGCAGCGCGATGTCCTCCAGGGCGTAGCGCATCGGGAGGTGCGCCAGGGGCGCCTCCCGGCGCAGCGACTCCTCGACCGCGTCGTCCCAGCCCGCCCGGCCCGCGCGCACCAGGGCGAGCTGGTCGGGGTGGGTGAGCAGCAGGGCGACGGAGTTGTCGATCAGGTTGACGGTGGTCTCGTAGCCGGCGGCGATCACCAGCATGAGGGTGTCGAGCAGTTCGTCCTCGGTGAGGGCGCCGCCGTCGCCCTCGGTGTCGCGGGCGGCGATCAGCAGGGAGGTCATGTCCTCGCCGGGCCGTTCGCGCTTGGCGGCGACCAGCGTCGCGATCACCGCGTACAGGGCCGCGCTGTTGGCCTGGGACCGCTCCGGGGTGAGGGTGGTGTCGAAGACCCCCTCGGCGTACCGGCAGAAGCCGTCGCGCAGCTCGTCGGGCAGGCCGAGCAGGTGGGAGATGACCAGGATCGGCAGCGCGCGGGCCAGGTGCTGCCGCAGGTCGACCGGCGCCCCGCCGGCGCCTTCGGCGGCGACCGCGTCGAGCAGCCCGGCCGTCATCCGCTCGATCCGGTCGGTCAGGGCGGCGACCTGGCGGGGGGTGAGGGCCGCGCTCACCAGGCGGCGCAGCCGGCGGTGGTGCTCGACGTCCGTCGTCGACATGTTGCGGGCCGTCACCCACAGGGCCAGCGGCCAACCGGCCGCCACCTGCGGGTAGTCGGGCCAGTGCCGCGGGCCGTTCTTGGCGACCCTCGGGTCCTTGAGCAGCTCCTCCAGCAGGTCGGGGTCGGACACCGCCCACGCCTGCACCCCGAGGATGTCGGCGGGCACGGCGGGCCCGCGCGCGATCAGCTCGGCGGTCTCGGCGTCCCGGGCCCGCCCGGTGGGGTCCAGGACGAGCACGGAGTGGTCGACCGGGCACTTCAGCGGCCGGTTCAACGGCCGGTTCAGCGGACGATTCGAGGAGTGGTCCGACGGGTGGTGCGACGGGGTCGGCCGGCTCTCCGGGCGGTTCTCCGACTGGCTTTCCACGGGGGCTCCTTCACGCGGGCCGAAGCGACGGGACACGAACGCGTACGCGGCGGTGGTCGGCGACGCACCTCGGCCAACGATCCGGCGCTCCGACGTACCCCGACTACCTCGTACGTGCCCGACCGGGAACGGGAGTTCGCGGACGGCGCCGACGCGGGGCGGACCGGGTGCCGGCCCGGCTACGGCCGGACGTAGCGCCACATGTCGCGCGGGCGGCCGTCCACCACCTGGTGGGCGGGCCGCAGGCCGGTGCACCGGAAGCCGGCGCGTTCGGCGGTGCGGATCGAGGCGGCGTTCCACGGTTCCACGAACAACTCCAGCCCGGGCACGCCCAGTTCGTCGAGCGCCCAGCCGACGACGGCGTCCAGCGCCACCTTGGCGGCGCCCCGGCCGCGGGCCGGGGCGGCCACCCAGTAGCCGACCGTCGCCCAGCCGCGCAGCGGCAGTTCGCCGACCCAGAGGCCGACGTTGCCGACCGCCCGGCCCGCCGGGTCGACGATCACGAACGGGTAGCCCGTCCCGATCTCGGTGCGCCGCCACTGGCGTTCCACGAACGCCGCCGCGCCCGCCCCGGTGTACGGCGCCGGGACGGTGGTGATCAGCGGGATGTACGGGTCGGTCGACGCCTCCCGGATCAGGCCGGTGTCGTCCGGGCTCCAGCGGCGCAGCCGGAACCCGTGCGCGGCCGGCAGCTCGGGCATCGTCCGGGGCAGTTCCATGCCCGCCATCCTGCCGGACCGGGGGTCCACGGTTCCCGTCCGGGCCCGTTCCCGCACCGGTTGGCCCGCCCGCCCGGGTCGAACCGCCGCCCCAGTGGGGGTCAGCGGGCGGCGGACGCGGGGGTGCGCAGGGTGCGCAGGGTGCGGTCGAAGGCGGTGAGGAGCAGGAAGAGCACGGCGGCGACCAGCATGGTCCAGGCCAGCTGGTGCATGCCCGCGGTGCCCGCGTGCGGGCCGTACGCGGCGGCGGTCCCGGCGGAGGCGACCATCGAGCCGAGGTAGGCGAAGGTGCGCAGCAGTCCGGCGGAGGAGCCGGTGCGGGCCGGGTCGGACTGCAGGAAGACGGAGTTCTGCAGGGCGAGCCCGTTGGCGCCCTGCGGGATGCCGAAGACCACGGCGAGCAGCAGCAGCGCCCACAGCGGGCTGTGCCCGCCGAGGGCGAGCATCAGCAGGCAGGCGGCGATCTGGCCGACGGCGCCGGTCAGCAGCATGGCCCGGATGCCGCCGCGCCGCCCGGCCAGGATCGAGACCCCGATGCCGACCAGGAAGGTCGGCGCCTGCACCAGCCCGGCCTGGATCGGGGAGAGGCCGAAGCCCTCCTCGGTCCACTGCGCGAAGCCGTACAGGAAGGCGTACGAGACGACGTACGCGGCGAGGGCGCGGGCGTAGGTGGTGAGCAGCGGGGTGTTGCCGCCGAGCACCTTGACGTCGATGAACGGGTGTTCGGCGCGGCGTTCGCGGACGGTGAAGGCGACGGCGGCGGCCAGGGTGAGCAGCGGCAGGTACCAGCGGTCGGCGTGCGGGTGCATCAGGAACAGCAGCAGCGAGAGCAGCAGGACCGCGAACAGCGCCATCCCGGGCAGGTCGATCCGCCGCAGCGGGCCCGGGTCGCCGGGTCGCCGCTCCGGCCGCTCCTGCGGTTCCTGCCGGGGCAGCCGGAGCGCGCCGAGGGTGACGGCGAGCAGCGACAGCGGGATGTTCAGCGCGAAGGTGCTGCGCCAGCCGCCGAGGCCGGTGAGCAGTCCGCCGAGCAGCGGGCCGACCACGGCGACGGTCTGGTTGGCGACGGCGAGCAGGGTGAGCACTCCGGCGGGGCTGTCGCGTCCGGTGCGCCGGGCCTCGGCGCGCAGCAGGGCCATCGCGGCGGGGTAGCCGGCGCAGGTGCCGAAGCCGAGGACCACCCGGGCGGCGATCAGCGTCCCGAGGTTGGGGGCGAGGGTGCCGACCACCCCGGCGACGCCGACCAGGCTGGTGCTGGCGAGGAACAGTCGGCGCGGCCCGAACAGGTCGATCAGCCGTCCCACCACGGGCTGCCCGAGCGCGGTGGCCAGGTACAGCGCGGACACCAGCCAGGCCGTCTGCGCCGGCGAGGCGCCGAGGGCGGCCCCGATCGGGACGAGCGCGACGGCGATGATGGTGGAGTTGATCGGGTTGAGGACGGAGCCGAGCACCATCGGGGGGACGAGTCGGCGGTCGATCGCGGGCGCCTCGGCCGGTACGGCGGGGGTGCTCGCGACGGTCTTGTGGTCGGTCATGGTGCTTCTGCCGCTCGCTGGGGGTGGGGGGTGGGAGGGGAGGGGGCGCGGTCGGGCCGGTGCCGGTCGGGTCAGTCGTGCACCAGCCGTTCGAGGACGGCCATGGCCGCGATCACGGTCTGCCGCTCCTCCTCGGTGCACTTGCGCTGGAGTTCCGCGGCCAGCCACTCGCCGCGGGCCCGGCGGCCCTCCTCGCCGCGGCGCCGGCCCTCGGCGGTGAGGGCGATCAGCAGCCGGCGGCCGTCCTCGGGGTCGCGCCGCCGTTCGACCAGGCCCTCCGCCGCCAGGGCGGCGATAGTGGTGGCCATCGACTGGTGCCGCATCCCCTCGGCGGCGGCGAGGTCGCTGGTGGTGAGGCCGGCGTCCGCGCTGTCCAGCAGCCGTCCCACGGTGGACGCCTGGGTGAGGGTGAAGTCCCCGGTGCCGGCGGCGGCCCGGAGCCGGCGGCGGAGTTTCCCGATCACCGACCGCACCTGCTGCGAGGCGCGCACCGCGGACGGCTCGGGCCCGGGCGGAGGCGCGGGTACGGGCGCGGGGTCGTCGGGGTCGGGCGCGGCATCCGGCCCGGGGGCTTCGCTCATGCTTCCCACCCTAGGTTTCCGTCCGCCGAATGTACAGTTTCCCTGTAGATTTCCGGCCGGTCCCCGGCCCCGGTCCCCGGCCGCCCGCGCGGGGCCGTTTGGCGGTCCGCCACGGCCGCTGCTAGGTTGCCGGAGGCCGTGCGAGAGACCGAGGAGGTGGTACCCGTGAACGCAGTATCGACATGGGTGCTCCCCTCCGGGGCCACGGTCGGGCGTCAGTAGGTCGTCCGGGAGCGCCGTTCCTGAGCACTCCCGAAAGGCACCACCGCCATGAGCACCCTCCGCTTCACCTCCGAACGCCGTCTCGAGGACGGCGTCCTGGAGCGCGCCTTCACCCTCGGCGACGTCCCCGGCCTGCTGTGGACCCCCGGGTCCGCGCCGTCCGCCGACGGCACCACCCCGCTGATCCTGATCGGCCACCCGCCGCTCGGGCTGAGCCGGATGTACCCGCGCCTGGCGGGCCGGGCCCGGTACTACGCGGCCCGGCACGGCTTCGCCTCCGCCACCATCGAGCTCCCCGGCAGCGGCGAGCGGCCCCGCTGGGAGGCCGTCGAGCAGGCCCGCGCCGAGCTGCGCCGGGTGCTGGCGGCCGGCGAGCCCGTCAGCGGCGAGATCGTCGACGCGCTGATCCTCCCGCTGGTCGAGCGGGCCGTCCCGGAGTGGCGGGCCGCGCTGGACGCGCTGCTCGCCCTGCCCGGCATCGACGGGCCGGTCGGGTACGACGGCGGGGTGATCTCCGTCGGCATCCGGCTCGCCCTGGCCGACCCGCGGATCGCGGCGGCCGTCCTGTTCGCCGGGAGTTTCGTCCCGGCCGCCGTGTTCGAGGAGGCCCGCCGGGTCACCGTCCCGCTCCAGGTGCTGCTCCAGTGGGACGACGAGGGCAACGACCGGCGGGCCGCGCTCGACCTGTTCGACGCCCTCGGCTCCCGTGAGAAGACCCTGCACGCCAACCTGGGCGGCCACACCGGCGTCCCCGCGTTCGAACTCGACGCCGGGGCCCGCTTCTTCACCCGCCACCTGAGGTAGCCCGTCCCGCGGCGCCCCGCCCGCCGGGGCGCCGCCCTCCCCCGGGTCTCAGGGGAGGGCCACGCCGTACCCGGCGAGGCCGTCGCGGAGTTCCTCGCGGTCGGTGCGGACCAGCCGGCCGCCGGTGAAGTGGCGGTCGTCGGTGAGTTCGGCGACGCAGCCGGGCGGCGGGACGAACGTTTCTGCATCCTCGGCGGTGTCGAACTCCGCTTCGGCCAGCACCAGTCCGAGCAGCGGGCCCTCGAAGACGTCGACCCCGAGCGGGGGGACGCTCAGCCGGGTCTTGGTCAGTTCGGGGCCGGGCAGGGCCGCCCGCAGTCGGGCGTACTCCTGCTCGGAGAGGTACAGGTTGGTGATCAGGCCCTGGACCGCGCCGGGTTCGCCCGGGGGGACGGGGACCTTCTGGGTGAGCTTGTACGTGCACTCGCCGGTGTCGAGCCGTTCGACCCGGCGCAGCCGCAGCCGGGTGCCCTCGACGTACCGGTCGGTGATCCGGCGGGCGACGGTGACGGCACCGGGGGCGGGCACCCGGGCGAGCAGGAAGCGGCGCTCCCGCTCGACCCTGGCGTACTTCCCCTCCGCCGCCCCGCCACACGCGTCCGGAACGGCCCCGCCGCACCCGTCCGGAACCGCCCCGCCACACCCGTCCGCCACCGTCGGCGTGCTCGTCGCGCTGTGCTTCCCCATGTCGTGCTTCCCCCTCGTGCTCTCCCCGTCGACCGCCCGCACCAGGCCCCCGTCGGCGTCGCGGGCGGTCGTCTCCAGCGTAGTGCGCGTGCCGCTCCGGTACGGCGCGCGCCACCCGGTGTTCCCCGGCTCCGGTCGGTTCCGTTCACCGGACGGACAGGTGACGCACCGAACCGGACACCGACCGGTCAGTTGTCCAGGAACGGGAACAGGTTGACGAAGGGGTCCGTGGTCACGGACACCCCGCGTCCGAACGGGTCGTCGAAGTCCCAGATCAGGAACAGCAGGAACCCGATCAGCGCGCTGAACGTGCCGGCCAGGACCAACTCGCGCCGCGAGCGGCGGATCTGGAGCGCGAACAGCATCCCGACGGTGACCAGCCCGCCGACGCCGAGGCCGAACCAGACCACCCCGGGCATGGTCGGGCCGACGTTGCCGCCCCGCGAGGTGCGCGCCTCGTCGGCGACCGCGATCTTGTCCATCATCGCCTGGTACGCCTGCGCCTCGATGTCGTTCTGCGGTTCCCGCTCGGCGACGTCGGTGCGCAGCTTGTCCAGCAGCTCGGTGCCCTGGGGGCTGATCTCCCCGTGGGTGCGCATGTAGTGCCACTCGGTGTCCACCACGAACGAGACGTAGGTGTCGACGTCCTTCCGGACCACGGCGCGGTAGTCGGCGGGGAACACCTCGGCCCGGGCGCTGACCTCGTGCAGCGACTGGGCCTCGGTCTGTACGTCGTCCTGCGCGGCGGAACGGGACTCCCAGACGCCGGCGATCGCCAGGCCCAGCACGATCGCGTAGACCACGCCGATCATCATGGTGATGTACTCGATGACGTCCGGCGTCTCCGAGGTGTCCTCGTTCTCGTCGGCCTTGCGGTGTCTCACCAGCACGACCGCGACGACGACCAGGCACGCCCCGGCCATCGCGAGGGCGAGTGCCAGCCATTCGGACATGACGGGTCCTCTCCTGAACAGTGGGATCGTCCGGCCCGGCGGGTCCGGTCCGGAGGGGGAACGGGGGCGGCGCGGGCCGACGGTGGTCGGCACGGGCCGACCGGGATCGACGGGCGCTGCCCGCCCGCCGCCCTGGCGGTGCGTCAGGAACGGCCGCGGCGTCCGGCGGCGCCGGACTTCCCGCGCGGGCGCAGCGCGGCCGCCGCGAGCACGGCGGGGACGGTCACCACCAGCATCCGGGTGGTGGTCGGGGTGCTGCGGTGCTTGGGCGCCGCGGCGGCCGGTGGCGGCGGCAGGTGCACGACCGGCGCGGGCCGGGCGGGTGCCGGGCTCGGGGCGGCCGGTGTCGGCGCGGGGCTCGGCGGCGGCGCGGGCGGCGGCGGCACCTCGGGGGTGGGCCGGGCCGGGCCGGGCGCGGGCTTCACGGGGACCACGGCCCGGGGCGGGGTCGGCGTGGGCGTCGGCACCGGCTTCGGGGTGGGCGTGGGCTTCGGGCTGGGGCTGGGTGTCGGCGTGGGCTTCGGGCTGGGGCCGGGTGTCGGCGTGGGCTTCGGGCTGGGGCTGGGGCTGGGGCTGGGCGTCGGGGTGGGTGTCGGCGTCGGGGTGGGCGTGGGCCTGGGGTGGCAGTGGTGCCCGTGCCCGTCCTCCCAGTGGTCGCCTCCCCATCCGTGGCCCGGGCCGTTCCCGCCCTGCGGGTGGAGCGGGACGTCGACCCCGGCACCGGCGTTCACCTCGACGTGCACACCGGCGGCGTCGACCGAGGTGTGCACCTTGACGCAGATGTCGAGCCGGCCGTCCCCGTGCCCGCCGAGGCCGCGGGCGGCGGACGCGGCCTGGCTGGCGCCGGTGAGCACCGCGCAGACCACGGCGGCGCCCGCCAGGGCCGCGGCGGTGCGCGCGCCGCGCCGCAGCTGCGGGCGGGGGTGCCGCTGCCGGTGCGCCCGCGGGCTGCCGGTACCGGCCCGGGCGTCGGTTCCGGCCCGAGCGCCGGTACCGGCTCGGGAGCGTAAGGCCGCCGCCTCCGTTCCGCCGTCCGCGGGCGGCCGGTCGTTGCGCTGCATGGGCGTGGTCCAACCTTCCGAGTGGCTGTGCGCGATGGGCGTCCGAACTGCGGGGTTCCGGTGCGTCGCGCCCCGTCGCGGAACGGCCGGTCCGGCCGGAGCGCAGTCGAGGGCGCGTCGGAGGACCGGGCCGTTCCGGCTGCGGCGGCAGCGTGCGCCGCTTGTGCAGAAACGGATCGGCATGATCAATCCGACGCACCCTCAACGTGGTGCGCCGCCGTTTGGTTACGGCCGGCGGCAGCCGTGGTCGGGCGGCCGCTCAGCGGTGCGCGATCTCCACGTTCTCCAGCACGCCGAGCGCGTCCGGGACCAGGATGGCCGCCGAGTAGTACGCGGTGACCAGGTAGTTGATCACGGCCTTCTCGTCGATGCCCATGAAGCGGACCGACAGGCTGGGCTGGTACTCGTCCGGGATGCCGGTCTGGTGCAGGCCGATGACGCCCTGGTTGTCCTCGCCGGTGCGCAGCACCAGGATGGAGCTGGTGTTCTCCGGGGTGATCGGGATCTTGCTGCAGGGCAGGATCGGGACGCCGCGCCAGGCCGGGACCTTGTGGCCCTGGAGGTCGACGGTGTCGGGGTACAGGCCGCGGGCGTTGAACTCCCGGCCGAGGGCGGCGATCGCCTTCGGGTGGGCCAGGAAGAACTCGGAGTCGCGGCGGCGGCTGAGCAGCTCGTCCAGGTCGTCGGGGGTGGCCGGGCCGGAGTGGGTCTGGATGCGCTGGTTGAAGGCGCAGTTGGCCAGCAGGCCGAACTCGCGGTTGTTGATCAGCTCGTGCTCCTGGCGCTCGCGCAGCGCCTCTACGGTGAGCTTGAGCTGCTGCTCGATCTGGTTCATCGGCTGGTTGTACAGGTCCGCGACCCGGGAGTGGACGCGGAGCACGGTCTGCGCGATGGAGAGCTCGTACTCGCGCGGCTTGAGCTCGTAGTCGACGAACGCGGTGGGCAGCAGGTGCTCGCCCTCGTGGCCGGCCGACATCGCGATCTCGGCCTCGCCCAGCTCGTTCTGCCGCTGGAGCGGGAGGCTGGCGAAGTCCCGGATGTGGGCCTGGAGGCTGTCGGACTGGGCGAGCACCGCCTCGAAGTCGGCCCGGCTGAGGGTCAGCAGGGTGCCGGCGGTCTTGGCGGTGGCGGTGTAGTCCCAGGTGGCGTCGGCGTCGAGCAGGGCGTTCTCGCCGAACCGGTCGCCGTCACCGAGGACGCCGACCACGGCGTCGTCGCCGTACTTGCCGGTGGAGACCTGGTTGATCTTGCCGTGCGCGACCAGGTGGATCTTGTCGGACGCGGCGCCGCGCTCGACCAGCACCTCGCCGGCCCGGAAGTCGCGCTGCTGGCAGCGGTCGGCCAGGGCGGTGAGCACCTCGTCGTCCTCGTAGCCGCGCAGCAGGGCGAGTTCGCCGAGCTCCCGGGGGATGACCCGGACGTCGCCGCCGGTCTGGATGAATTCGACCCGGCCGTCGCCGACCGTGTAGGTCAGTCGGCGGTTGACCCGGTAGGTGCCACCGGAGGTCTGCGTCCACGGGAGCATCCGCAGCAGCCAGCGGGAGGTGATCTCCTGCATCTGGGGCGCGGACTTGGTCGTGGTGGCCAGGTTGCGGGCCGCGGCGGTGGTGAGGCTGGTCTGCTGGCGCTGCGCCTGCTGAGTCTCCGGGCTGCTGTCCACGGACATCGGGCCGGGCTCTCCTTCGTCTCGCACGAAAACTGACGGTCCGTCAGATCCGTGAGTGTGCTGGGGCATGGGCGGGGTACGGGCAGGGAAGGCGGAAGTGTCGGCGGGGTTCGGAGCCGCACTGTCCGGCGCGCTCACCGCCGCCTCCGGAACACTAGATCGTTCCGGACCGCGGATCGCCCGTGCGGCCCATCGTGCACCCGATTAGGTGAACCTCGACCTGCGGAGGGTTGGCCGAACTGACACCGCGTCAGTCCGCGCGCCCGGGTCCGGCCCGGCTCCGGCCTGCGCCGCCGCCCGTCAGCGGGGCCGGACGCGCGAACGCCCCCGGCGGGCGGGGGCGCCGGGGGCTCGGGAGGGCGCGCGACGGCGGCGGCGTTCACCACCGCCCGCCGGGCGCGCGGCGGGGCCCGGCTTCCGAGCCGCCGGGCCCCGCCGTCACCGCCCACCGCTGTCGCCACCGTTCACCGCTGCGGCTTCGGCTTCGGCTTCGGCTTCGGCTTCGGCTTCGGGGCAGCGGACCGGTCTAGAGCAGCGGCCCCGTCACCGGCAGCACCACCTGGCACGGCACCGGCCGCGGGTGCGCCGGGTCCAGCGCGTTCAGCACGTCCGTCAGCGCGACCGGGTCGTAGCCGATCTCCAGGTGCTCGGTGGCGTCCAGCGCGCACTGGTCCTGGACCAGGATGTTGGTGACGTGCGGGCCGGGCGGGAGGAAGGAGTTGGTGTACGGGGTGACCACCTCGTCGTACCTGGTGGCGATCACCGTGTACTCGACGCCGGGGACGGTCCCGCCGCCGGCGTTCAGCGCGGTGAGGAACGGCGAGCCGATCTCCTGCTCCACGCAGGCCGGGCAGGGGCCGGACAGGAGGTCGTTGGCGGGCTCCAGGATGCGCAGCTGGCGGCCGAGTTCGGTGAGGCCGTCCAGGGTGGTGCCGTAGTTGCTGGGGGCCAGGGCGACCAGCTTGCCGACCTTCGCCGCGCCGCCGAGGTTCTTCAGGTAGTAGCGCGGGAGCATCCCGCCCTGCGAGTGGCCGACCACGTCGACCTTCGCGGCGCCGGTCGCGGCCAGAACCCGGTCCACGAAGGCGGCCATCGTCCGGGCCCCGTCGGCGATCGGGCCGGTGCCCTGGGCCGGTGAACCGGCCGACGGGCCACCGTAGTTGAACGCGTAGACGCAGTACCCCTGGTTGGCCAGCAGCGGGGCCGCGCCGCCCCAGTTGTCGTTCTGGTTCTCCAGCGTGCCGTGCACCAGCACCACCGGGTCCGGGTGGGCCGCGGACGGCCGGCAGGACCAGTCGTTGGCGCCGTCCGGACTCGCGCCGGGGAAGAGGAAGCCCTTGACGAAGCCGATCGAGAAGTGGGTCTCCACCGGCCGGTTGCCGCTCGCCGCCGCGGGCGGGGCCCCGGCGGCCAGCAGCGCCGTCGCCGCGAGTGCCGCGAGCACGGCCGCCCGTACGCTCTTTCTCCGCATTCCGTACACCCTCCGCCTGGTCGTCCGCTCGGCCGCCCGCACCGCGGTCCGCTCCGGCCGGCTCCGGTGCGTGCCGCCGTCCGTTTCGGTGCCGGAATTCGGCCGGCCGCCCCCGGGCTTTCCCGGGTCGCCATGAAGCTAGGAGCGGCTCGACGCGTCGTCAACACACGGCGCACGCGTTCCCGGAAAGTGCATCCGAAGGTGCCAGGAATTCCGTCCCCCCTCCGGCGGAACTGTCATGCCGGTCAGCGTTTCCGCGTGCGCCGGGCGCCGTACGGGGCCGCAAGCTTGTGCCGAACCTATTGACCGGCCGGTAACCCCGCCGCATACTCCCCCTGTCCCGGCGGAACCGGCCGCGCCTCCGCCGGAACGCCACCGGAACACCGATCGACGGATGCCGGACGGACGCCGGACGGACGGATTATCGCTACCCCGAGGAGCGGAATTGGGCGGACCGTGGGAGGGGCTGCCGCGCGATTTCTCCGCCGAACTCAGGGCCGAACAGCAATCCCTCGCGACCGAGATCATCCGGGAGATCAGATCCGCCGTCCCGGAATTCTCCCGGCCGCTCTCCGGGAAATTCGGCACCGGAATCCAGCAGGGCGTGGAGACCGCGCTGGCCGAGTTCACCGACCGGGTCGCGGGGCTGCCCGCGCCCGGCCCGCGCCAGTTGCGGGTGTACCGCTCGCTCGGGCGCGGCGAGCTCTCCGAGGGCCGCAGCCTGGACGCGCTGCAGGCCGCGTTCCGGCTCGGGGCCCGGATCGCCTGGCGCCGGTACGCCCGGGTGGCCCGGCGCCGCGGGCTGGCCGCGGAGCAGCTGGTCACCCTCGCGGAGGCGGTGTTCGCGCACATCGACGAGGTCGCCGCGGCCAGCGTCCAGGGCTACGTGGACGCCCGCACCGACCGGGCCGGCGCGCTCGGCCGGGCCCGCCACCGCCTGCACGACCTGCTGCTGGCGGGCGCCGACCCGGCCGAACTCGCCGCCGCCGCCCGGCTCGCGGACTGGCCGCTGCCCGCGCAGGTCGCCGCCGTCTCGCTCGACCCGGGCCCGGCGCACCGGCAGCCGTCCGCGCCGCCGGCCCGGCTGCCCGAGTACGTGCTGGCCGGGCTGGACGTCCCGCAGCCGCACCTGCTGCTGCCCGATCCGGCCGCCCCGCTCGCCGACCCGCAGCTCGCGGCGGCGCTGCACGGGCGCGGCGCGGTGATCGGCCCGGCGGTGCCGCCCGCCCTCGCCGCGCAGTCACTGCGCTGGGCCCGGCTGGTCCGGGCCTCCCTGCCGGAGCCGCCGCAGCGCCCGGTCGACTGCCGCGAGCGCTACGCGGACCTGCTGCTGCTCACCGACCCCGCGCTGGTCCGCCTGATCGCCGAACGCCGCCTGGCCCCGCTCGCCCCGCTCACCCCCAAGCAGCGCGACCGGCTCGCCGCCACCCTGCTGGCCTGGCTCCAGACCGGCCGGGGCACCGCCCCCGAGGTCGCCGCCCGCCTCGGCATCCATCCGCAGACCGCCCGGCAGCGGCTGCACCGGGTCCACCAGCTCTTCGGACCCGCCCTCGCCTCCCCCGACACCCGTCTCGAACTGGAGATCGCCCTCCGCGCCACCGCTACCACCACCACCCCTTGACGGCCCGGGACGCGGTGGCCAGTCGGCGGCGGGGCCCTGGAGGGTCCAGCCCGCGGCGGCGACCTCGGGGTGGATGTCGTTGGGGGTCGACGGTTCCGCCGCGGTGGTCGCGGACCCGGCGCAGGGCGGAGTCGTGCTCGTGGTGGCGCAGCCGCATGGGCGGCTCGGTGGTGAGCCGGCGGTCGCCCCGGCGCAGCGGTTCGCGGATGACGCCGAGCAGGTCGCGGCCGGCTGCGGTGAGGTAGTAGCCGTCGTGCCGGGGGTCGTCGGGCAGTGGGCGGCGTTCGAGGATGCCGTCGGCGACCAGGCTCTTCGGCCGGGCGGAGAGGCGGTCGGTGGGGGCGGCGGTGTTCTCGGCGATCCGGTGGATCGTCAACCTGGCCCTGCCCGCCACGGGCACCTCGTTCAGCACGGCCCGGGGCCGGGCCGTCACCCTGGGTTCCCTGTCCCGGATCCTCAACGCCTACGCCATCGTCCTCGCGGCGCTCCTGGTCGTCGCCGGGCGGCTCGGGGACCGGCCGGGCCGGCGGCCGGTGTTCCTCGCCGGGGTCGCCCTCTTCACCCTCACCTCGCTGCCTGAGCACCGGGCGGCCACCGGGTCCGCCCTGGTCAACTCGGTGCGGCAGATGTCCGTGACCGTCGGCGTCGCCCGGCTGGTCGCCGTCGTCGGAGCCGAGACCGGCCCCGCCCGGCGCCAGGACTTCCGCCTCGCCTGGCTCGTCGCCACGGCCCTCGCCCTCGTCACGGCCGGCCTCGGTCCGCACCTCGCCCGTGCCACCGCCCGCGCGGGCGAGGAGGCGGGCAAGGGCGCGGGCGCGGGTCGGGACACCGGCGGGGCCGCGCTCGCCGCGTCGGACGCGGGCGGTCCGTTGGCGGCGACGGCGTCCGGACCGGCCGGCACCCGCCGACCCGGGTCCGACGCCCGGCCGGGCACCCGACCTGCCGTCAGGTCACCCTCAGGTCGGGTGCCCGAGCCGCGCGCAGGCGGCCGACCCGCCCCCACCCCCGCCGCCGACCGTTCGTCGGCGCAGCACTACCATCGGGCCGACCGGGACGGCGGGAGGGCCACAGGATGCTGAACGGGCTGGAGTTGCCGGATTCGCTGGAGTCGCTGGAGTCACTGGACGAGGTGTGCGGGCGGGTGCTGGCGGAGACCGGCTGCCCGTCGGTGAGCGTGGCCGTCGCGGCGGGCGAGGAGCTGGTGCTCGCCCGGGCGTACGGGTGGGCGAACGTGGCGGCGGGGCGGGCGGCGACGCCCGGGACGGCGTACGGGCTGGCCTCGACGACCAAGGCGTTCACCGCACTCGCGGTCTGCCTGGCCGCGGACCGGGGCCTGCTCGACCTGGACGCGCCGCTGCCGGGCCGGTTCGAGCGTACGGCCCCGACCGCCCGTCAACTGCTGTGGCACCGCGGTGGTTTCCCCGGCTACTACGACTTCCGCTACACCCCCGGCTCCCCCGACGCCGCGCCCGCCCCCGGGTACGGGCCGATCGACATCGACCGCTACCGCAGGCAACTGCATGAGCCGGGCGGCGAGTTCGAGTACGCCAACCTCGGCTACCACGAGCTGGCCCGGCTGCTGACGGCCGTCACCGGGCGGGAGGTGGGCGCGCTGCTGCGGGAGTGGATCGCCGAGCCGCTCGGGCTGGACGGCTTCGCCTTCGCCGCCGCCCACCCCGGGCCGGGACCGGCCGCGGTGCGGTACACCCCGGACGGGCGGGTCTACCCGACCTGCCACACCGGGCATCCGGCGGCGACCTCCGGCTGGGCGACGGCCGGTGACGTCGCGCTGTTCGCCCGTCGCTCGCTCGGGCTGCTGACGCCCGGGACGGCCGCGGCCGTGCACGACGCGCCCGCGATCCTCGGTGCCGGGGGCCTGGGGTACGGGCTGGGGCGGGTCGTCCAGCGGACGGCGGACGGGGCGGTGATCAGCAGTCACGGCGGCGGAATGGGCGGTGTCGCGTCGATGATGGTCGACCTGCCCGGGTGGGGGCTCTCGGTGGCCGTCCTCGCCAACTCGACCGACAAGTCCGCCCGGGACGCCGTGGTCACGCACCTGATGGGCGCGCTGGCCCCCGAGTTCGATCCCCGCCACTGCGCCCCGGGCGTCGAACCGGACCTGCCCCTCACCCTGGCCCCGGGCACCTGGTCCGGGCAGGTCAGCGCCCCCGGCGCCACCGTCCCGCTGACGGTCGCCGTCCTGCCGGAGGGGCGGGTCGAGGTCCGGTTGGCCGACCACCCGCCGGTGACCGTCCCGGCCGCGGCCTCCGCCCGCTGGGACGTCCGCCTCGTCACCCCGCTCCAACTCCCGACGCCCGACGCCCTGTTCAACAGCCCCGCCACCGGGCTCGAACTACGGCTTCGGGACGGCGACCTGACCGGCCGGGCGACCGCGTTCAAGGGCGGCGACCGGGACGGCCTCCTCGGCCCATACCTCCCCCACCCCTGCGAACTGCGCCGCGTGGCCTGACACTTCCCCCCACGAACTGTCCGAACTGCCCGCGCTGCCCGTACCTTACTCCCCGCGGAAGAACGCGGCGACGGCCTGCGCTCCCCCCGGGGCGGTCATCATCGCCAGGACTCGGGCCGCCCCGTCGGCGGCCCGGGCCGTCCGGGTGAACATCTCCTCCTCGTAGGCGCGCAGCGCGGCGTCGGCCTCCTCGGTGCCACCGGTCTCGCCGGTGAGCGCGGTGGCCAGTTCCAGCGCGTCGCGCATCGCGGCGTTGGCGCCGACGCCGACGGGGGGCATCAGGTGGGCGGCGTCGCCAAGCAGGGTGAGGCCGGGGCGGTGCGGCCAGCGCAGGCCGACCGGGAGGGCGGTCAGCGGGCGGGGGGTGAGCGGGCCGGTGCAGGCGGCGATCAGGGCGCGGCACTCGGGCGTCCAGTCCGCGAACAGCGGGAGCAGCGCGGCCCGGGCGGCGTCGGGGCGGTCGAACGGGATGCCGCAGGTGGTGAGCCAGTCGGCGGCGCCGTCGGCGGGGCCGTAGAAGGACAGGCCGACCCGGACGGAGCCGTCGCCGCAGCGCTGGGCGGCGAGCGAGCGGCCCTGGCCGATCACCCAGTAGGTGCCGCGGCCGACGACGGCGGCCAGCTCGGGGTGGGTCAGGTCGATGGCGGGGACGGCGCCCTCCACCGTGTTGACGCCGAGGTGGTCCGGTACGGCCGGGGTGAGCAGCGGCCGGACCCGGGAGCGGGCGCCGTCCGCGCCGATCAGCAGGTCGCAGTCGGCCCGGCTGCCGTCGGTGAACTCCAACTGCCAGCCGTCGGAGCCGTCTTGGGCCGGGGTGGCGGTGCGCAGGGCGCGGCCCCAGGCGACCGTACCGGGCGGGAGGGAGTGGAGCAGCAGGTCGCGCAGGTCGGCGCGGTCGATCTCGGGGCGGAGCGCGGGTGCGTCGTCGGGGGTGTCGTCGCGGTGCAGCAGGGTGCCGGTGTGGTCGAGCAGCCGCATGTCCTCGCCCTCCGGGCGGGCGTGCCGGCGGAACGCCCGCGTCAGGCCGGCCGCGCGCAGGGCGAGTTGGCCGGTGTCGGCGTGCAGGTCGAGTGTGCCGCCCTGGGTGCGGGCCGTCGGTCCGGCGTCGCGTTCGTAGACTGTGGTCCGGATGCCGCGCAGGGTGAGCAGCCGGGCCAGCGTCAGCCCGCCCGGCCCGCCTCCGACGATCGCGATGTCCACCCCGCCTGCCGTGCCCGCCATGTCCGGCTCTCCCCGTTCACGTGTCCGCCCGTCCGTCCGATACACCGTATCGTGCAGATACGGTGTATCGCCAGCGTTCGCCGTATCGTGATCACCGCCGTCCCCCTCCCCTCCCTGCCCCGCCCCTGCTCCCGCCCCGCTCCCTACGATCGGAGACCGCCCCATGTCCTCCCGTCACGACGACGACGCCGCCGGAGCCGGACTGGTCTGGGAGCGCCCGGAGCCGCCGGCGCGGCGGACGCCGGGGCCGCTGAGCCGGGCGCTGATCGTCGCGGCGGCGCTCGAACTGGCCGACGCGGACGGGCTGGAGGGGGTGTCGATCCGCCGGGTCGCGGCGGCGCTGGAGGTCGGCCCGATGCGGCTGTACGGGTACGTGGAGACCAAGGCCGAGCTGCTGGAGCTGATGGTGGACGCGGTGTACGCGGAGATCGCCCCGGACCCGACCGACGTCCGACCCGGCCGACCCGGCCGGACCGGGCGGCCCGCCCGCCCCGCCCGGTCGACCCGTTCCGGGGAGTGGCGGGAGGAGCTGCGGGCGATCGCCGGACGGTACCGGGCGGCCGCGCTGCGGCACGAGTGGTTCATCGACCTGCTGGGCGGGCGGCCGCACCTGGGCCCGAACGCGCTGGCCGCGCGGGAGGCGGCGCTGGCCGTGGTGTGGAGCGCGCCGGGCTTCGCCGGGCGGCCGACCGAGGTGCAGCAGGCGTCGGGGGCGTTCCACGCCTACCTGGCGGGCCGGCTGCGGGTGGAGGTGGCGCAGCGCCGGGCGGAGCGGGCGCACGGGCAGTCGGACGACGAGTGGCAGCGGGCGATGGGGCCGTACGTGATGCGGGTACTGGCGGCGGGACGGCACCCGGTGATGGCGGAGGTGATGGCGGCGGCCGACCACCTGGCCCCGGGCGAGGAGTTCGCGGCGGGGCTGGAGCTGGTGCTGGACGGGATCGCCACCCGGACGTCCTGATCCGGGGCACGGGACGCGGCCCGAACCCACCCGCGAACGCCCCCGGCCACCGCGCCCGCTCGGGAGACCAACGGGGGCCAACGGCGGCGGGCGGCAGCGGGCGGCGGCGGTCAGAGGTCGAACGACACCAGGTGCTCCAGCACGGGCAGCGCCGCCATCAGCGTCCGCCGCTCCCCGTCGGTGAGTTCGGCGGTGCGGCGGGCCAGCACCTCGGAGCGCTGGCGGCGGATGCGGGCCAGCAGTTCGGTTCCCTCCGGGGAGAGTTCGACCAGGACGGAGCGGCCGTCGTTGGGGTCGGGGACCCGGCTGACCAGCCGGGACTCGACCAGGGGGGCGACGGTGCGGGTCATCGACGGGGCGGCGACCCCTTCCAGTGCGGCGAGTTCGCCGAGCCGGATCGGGCCGTGCTGTTCGATCCGGGCCAGCGCGGACTGCTGGGCGAAGGTGAACTCCTGCCGGTCGGAGGCCTGCACCAGTTGCCGGTGCAGCCGGGAGATCACCAGCCGCAGCCGCACCACCTCGGCCGGGTCGAGCCCGCCCTCGCCGCCCTGCCCCACGCCCGGACTCCCCTGCTCCACGCCCGGATTCCGCTGCTCCACGCCCGGACTCCCCTGCCGCACCGTCTCGTTCACGTCAGGCCGTTCGCCGGGACACCGCGGCGTCCCCGTCCGGCGCGGCGGCGGTGCCGTCCTCGGGCGCGGGGGCGGCCGGGACGGCCTTGCGGCCGCGCAGCAGCGAGGCGGCGGCGGCGACCAGAGACATCGCGATGGCGAGCGAGAAGACCACCATCAGGCCGTCGTGGAACGGGCCGGAGATCAGGTGCGGGAAGAACTCCCGGCCGGTGAGCGTCTGCGCGTTGGCGGCGGGCAGGCCGGAGAGGACCTGCGGGCCGAGCAGTTCGTGGATCGGGTTGTAGCCGAGGAAGGCCGCGAACAGCGTTCCGACGGGCGGCAGTTGGGCCACCGCGTGGGCGTCCGCCGGGGAGACGCCCTGGCCGGTGAGCCCGTCGCTGAGGGTCTGCGGGAGCGAGCCGGCCAGGCCGGCCACCATCAGCGAGAAGAACACGCCGATGGAGAGCACCATGCCGGCGTTCTGGAAGGTGGCCCGCATGCCGGAGGCGGCGCCGCGGTCGGCGGCCGGCACGCTGGACATCACCAGGGCGGTGTTGGGTGCGGCGAACAGTCCGCCGCCGAGGCCGTTGAGGAACACCAGCAGAGCGAACCACACGTACCCGAAGTCGGTGGGGAGGACCAGCAGCCCGGCGAACGAGGCGGCCATCACGACCAGGCCGCCGGCCGCGAACAGGCGGGCGCCGAAGCGGTCCGAGAGGTAGCCGGCGATCGGGCCGGCGGCCAGGAAGCCGATGGTCAGCGGCACCAGGTAGATGCCCGCCCAGAGCGGGGTCTGCTCGTACTCGTAGCCGTGCAGCGGCAGCCAGATGCCCTGGAGCCAGACGATCAGCATGAACTGGAGGCCGCCGCGGGCGATCGAGCCGAGCAGCGTCGCCAGGTTGCCGCCCGCGAACACCGGGTCGCGGAACAGGCGCAGCGGGAACATCGGCTCGGCGACCTTCGTCTCGATCGCGCAGAACGCGACCAGCACGGCCGCGCCGCCGATCAGGCCGGTCAGCACCCAGGGGTTGGTCCAGCCCATGGTGTGGCCGCCGTACGGCTGGATGCCGTAGGTGATCGCGGCGAGCAGCGCGGTGAGGCCGACGGCGAAGCTGACGTTGCCCCACCAGTCGATCTTCCCGGGGCGGCGGACGCCGGTCTCGTGCAGCGAGCGGTAGGCCCAGACGGTGCCGATGATGCCGATCGGGACGTTCACCCAGAAGATCGACCGCCAGTTCCACTCGGCGAGGACGCCGCCGAGGACCAGGCCGATGAACGAGCCGGCGATCGCGGCGACCATGTTGACGCCGAGCGCCATGCCGCGCTGCCGGGCCGGGAAGGCGTCGGTGATGATGGCCGCGGAGTTCGCCATCAGCATCGCGCCGCCGACCGCCTGCACCACCCGCCAGCCGATCAGCCACAGCGCGCCACCGCCGCCGCCCATCGGGTCGAGCGAGAGGATCACCGAGGTGACCGTGAAGATCAGGAAGCCGGCGTTGTAGATCCGCACCCGCCCCCAGATGTCGCCCAGCCGGCCGAGCGTCACCACCAGGACGGCGGTGACCAGCATGTAGCCCATCAGCATCCAGAGTAGGTAGCTGACGTTGCCCGGCTCCAGCGGGTTGAGGTGGATGCCGTTGAAGATCGCCGGCAGCGAGATCAGCACGATCGAGGAGTTGATCGTGGCGATCAGCATGCCGAGGGTGGTGTTCGAGAGCGCCACCCACTTGTAGCGCGGGTGCTCCGCGCCGATCCACCGTTTCTTCGTGTCCACGTCCGCCATCTCCTGCCCGCCCCTGGGAAGCCGTGATGATAGTTAGCTGATGTGAACTAAATTACTGCGCGACCGCCCGCCCCCGCCACCCGTCCCGGATGGTGGACCCGGGGCCGCCGCCGTGCAGCAGGACCGGGAGTTCGCGGGGGCCGTTGGAGATGAAGGACTCCAGCGGGCGCAGTCCGTCGGCGGGGACGGCGAGGGTGAGGCGGGGGAAGCGGTCGAAGAGGGCGGCGAGCGCGATCCGGGACTCCAGCCGGGCGAGTTCGGCGCCCAGGCAGTAGTGGACGCCGTGGCCGAAGGAGAGGTGGTCGCGGCGGGTGGCCCGGGTGTGGTCGTAGCGGGCGGCGTCCTCGCCGTGCAGGGCGGGGTCGCGGCCGGTGGCGAGGAAGTTGACCACCAGCAGGTCGCCGCGGGCGAAGGTCAGGCCGGTGGCCTCGTCGTGGACGTCCTCGACGGCGAAGCGCGGGAGGATGTTGGCCACGGGGGGCTGGAGCCGCAGGGCCTCCTCGACGGCGTCGGGCCAGCGGGCCGGGTCGGCGCGGAGCGCGTCGAGCTGCCCGGGGTGGGTGAGGAGCTGGACGACGGCGCTGCCGAGCAGGTTGACGGTGGTCTCGTGGCCGGCGCCGATGAGCAGCAGCAGGCTGTCGAGGAGTTCGCGCTCGTCGAGGCCGGTGCCGGTCTCCTCGTCGCGGGCCTGGATCAGCGCGGTGGTGACGTCCTCCCCGGGTTCCGCGCGCTTGGCCTCGACCAGCAGGGCGAGTCGGGCGTAGACGGCCTCGGCGTTGCGCAGCGCCTCCTCCGGGCCGGTGGCGGTCTCGAAGAGCCGGCCGACCGTGGAGCGGAACGCGTCGTGCATCGCATCGGGCACGCCGAGCAGGGTGTTGACCACCATCAGCGGCAGGACCCAGGTGAACTCGGCGCGCAGGTCGACGATCCGGCCGGGCGGGTGGGCGGCGAGGCGGTCGAGCAGGTCGGCGGCGACGGCCTCGATCCGGGGGGCGAGGGCGCGGATGCGGCGGGCGGTGAAGGCGGGGCCGATCAGGCGGCGCAGTCGGCCGTGCTCGTCGCCGTAGGCGGTGAGCGCGTTGCGGACGTCGGTCCACATCCGCAGCGGCCAGTCGGCGGGGATCTCGCCGGCCAGGTCGGCGCTCCAGTGCCGGCGGGCGTCCTTGGAGATCCGGGGGTCGGTGAGCAGGCGTTTGATCAGGGCGGGGTCGGTGACGGACCAGGCGGGGACGCCGCCGGGGAGTTCGATCGGCGCGGCCGGTCCGGCGGCGCTCAGGGCGGCGGTCTCGGCGTGCAGGTCGGCGCCGGCGGGGTCGAGTCGGTACGGGCAGCGCTGAGTGTCCATCAGGGGGCTTCTCCGGTACGGGTTTCGGTCCTGGGCGGGCCGATCGGACCGCCCGCCCGGGCGGCCCGATCGCGTGATCGTTTCGGACTGTACCTGCCGGTTTCCTTCGCCGGGCCGGGTTTTCCGACCTCCCCCGCCTCCCCCGCCTCCCCCGGTCCTGCCGCCCCGCCGCCGCACGGCCCGCGCCGCCACCGGGAGCCGGGCAGCACCGTCGTCATCGTCACCCGCGGCCTCCACCGCACCGGCCGCGTCCAGCTGCCCGCCGCCGCCCGGCCGCCCCGGGCGTGGAGCGCCGGGCGACGGCGGACCTGGCGGCCGACCGCATCGGGCTGCACCCGGGCGGCACCCGCCGACCGGCGCCCCGGCGCCCCTCCCGGCTGTCGCACCCGCGCACTAGGCTGGTCCCGTGCCAATGATCATGGATCGTGACGGGGTGGCGGAGCGGCTGGAGCCGTTCCGGCGGGAGCTGACGGCGTACTGCTACCGGATGCTGGGCTCGGCCTTCGAGGCGGAGGACGCGGTGCAGGAGACGCTGGTCCGCGCCTGGTCGAAGTTCGACGGCTTCGAGGGCCGGGCCGCGCTGCGGACGTGGCTGTACCGGATCGCCACCAACGTCTGCCTGGACATGGCGCCGGCCCCGCAGCGGCGGGCCCGCCCGATGGATCTCAGCTCGCCCTGCCCGGCCGCCGCGCCGGACTTGGCGCAGCTGGAGGAGAACGTCTGGGTGGGCCCGGTGCCGGACGCGCGGGTGCTGTCGGGAGATCCGGCGGAGGTCGCGGTGGGCCGGGAGTCGATCCGGCTGGCGTTCGTCTCGGCGCTGCAGAAGCTGCCGGCCCGGCAGCGGGCGGTGCTGATCCTGCGGGAGGTGCTGGCCTGGTCGGCGGCGGAGACGGCGGAGCTGCTGGAGACCTCGGTGGCCTCGGTGAACAGCGCGCTGCAGCGGGCCCGGGCCACGATGGCCGCGCAGGACCCGGCCGGTGACGCCTTCGACCCGCTGGACGAGACCCAGCGCTCCCTGCTGGCCCGGTACGTGCGGGCCTTCGAGTCGTTCGACATCGAGGCCCTGAAGCGGCTGCTGCACGAGGACGCGGTGCTGAACATGCCGCCGTTCCAGATGTGGGTGCGCGGCGTGACCGAGCTCGGCGAGTGGTGGCAGGGCGCGGGCTGCGGCTGCGAGGGGTCGCGGCTGCTGCCGGTGGAGGCGAACGGCACGCCGGCGTTCGCCCAGTACCGCCCGGCGGAGGACGGCGCGGGGTGGACGCCGTGGGGCATCACCCTGCTGGAGATCGTCGACGGCCGGATCGCCACCATGACCAACCACATGGACGTGGAACGGCTGTTCCCGCTCTGGGGCTTGCCGATGCGCCTGACCACCGACCCGCGCACCGCCGGGGCCTGACGCGCCGCCGCGGCCTGACGCGCCGTCAGGCCCGGGTGGTCTCGCGGGTGGCGCCCCAGGAGGCGAGCAGCCGCAGGCGCTCCTCGGACGGGGAGCCGGGTTCGGCGGTGTAGACGGTGAGGACGAGGTCGGGGTCGGCGGTCAGCCGCATCCCCTCGTAGGCGAGGGTGAGGTCGCCGACCGCCGGGTGGTGGAAGTGCTTGGTGCCGGTGCCGTGGTGCCGGACGTCGTGCGCGCCCCAGCGGGTGCGGAACTCGTCGCTGCGGGTGGAGAGTTCGCCGACCAGGTCGTGCAGCCGGCGGTCGTGGGGGTTGCGGCCGGCCTCGGTGCGCAGGAGGGCGACGGTGATGTCGGCGTGCCCGTCCCACCCGGGGTGGAAGCGGCGGGCGGCGGGGTCGAGGAACTGGAAGCGGGCGAAGTTCGGCGGGTGCGGCCCGGCGCCCGCGTAGACGTCGGCGTAGAAGGCGCGGGCGAGCGGGTTGGCGGCGACCAGGTCGGTCCGGCCGTTGCGGACGAACGCGGGGCCGCCGGTGATCGCGTCCAGCGTCCACTGGAGGCTGCGGTGCGGGGCCGGGGTCCGGTCCGCGCGGCGGCGCGGGCGGGTCAGCGCGTCGGAGCCGTCGGCGGCCCGGGCCAGGTGCAGCAGGTGGCTGCGCTCGGCGTCGTCGAGCCGCAGGGCCCGGGCGACGGCCTCCAGCACGGCCGGGGAGGCGCCGGCCAGGTGGCCGCGCTCCAGCCGGGCGTAGTACTCGACGCTGAGGTCCGCGAGCGCGGCGACCTCGCTGCGCCGCAGCCCGGGCACCCGGCGGCGCGGCCCGGCGGGCAGTCCGACCAGGTCGGGGGTGATCTTGGCGCGCCGCGAGGTCAGGAACTCGCGGACCTCCTGGCTGTTGTCCACCCCTCCGACAGTACGCGCCCGCGCCGCCCGGAGGGGTGCACCACCGGTACACCCCTCCGCGGTGCCTGGCCCCGCGCCGGGCGGCGCGCTTGGCTGGAGGGGACGCACCTCCGCACCCCTTCCCCAGGAGCACCCGATGGAATTCCTCCCGCAGCAGCCCAGCGGCCGGGGCCCGGCCGAGTGGTTCACCGGCGACGTCTGGTGGGACGTCCTCGCGGCCGGCGCGGAGCCGTCCCGGCTGCGCGCCAACCTGGTCCGCTTCGCGCCGGGCGCGCGGACGCACTGGCACACCCACGCGCTCGGCCAGACCCTGCACGTGGTCTCCGGCACCGCCCTGGTCGGCACCCGGGACGGCACCGTGCTGGAGGCCCACCCGGGCGAGAGCGTGGTCTGCCCGCCGGGCGAGACGCACTGGCACGGCGCCGCCCCCGACCGCTTCACGGCCCACCTGGCACTCTGGGAGGCCACCGCCGACGGCACGCCCGAGACCGTCTGGGCCGAGCCCGTCACCCCCGAGCAGTACGGCGCGCCCCGGCGCCGGAGCGATCCGGCCGCGCGGTGACGTGCGGGGCCCTGCCGCGCGGGGCCGTGCCGCGCCCTGTCGCGCCCGGCCGGCCCGGCGCGGGCTCCGGGCCGGAGAACGGGAACCGCCCGGGTGCCGCGCGTCGCGGCACCCGGGCGGTTCCCGTTCTCCTCGCCCCTGGAGCTCAGCCCCCGGGCTCGTCCCTCAGGCGGCCTTCGCCTCCGCCGAGACCTGCGCGGGCTCGGGCGGGGAGCCCGCGGGCTTGCGGAAGAAGAAGTAGAGCGTCGGCACCAGGTAGAGCGCCCAGACCCAGACCTGGGCCTTGGTCGGGTTCGGCTGGAAGTTGAAGACGCCCTTGAGCAGCGTCCCGTACCAGCTGTCGGCCGGGACGGTGGAGGAGATGTCGAAGGCCAGCGCGCTCAGGCCGGGGATCCAGTCGGCCTCCTGGAGATCGTGCACGCCGTAGGCGAGGACGCCCGCGGCGACGACGACGAGCATGCCGCCGGTCCAGGTAAAGAACTTCGCCAGGTTGATCTTCAGCGCGCCGCGGTAGAACAGCCAGCCGAGCACCACCGAGGTGAGCAGGCCGAGGGTCGCGCCGACCAGCGGGTTCCAGCCGTCGCCGGTGGCCTGGACGGCGGTCCAGATGAACAGCGCGGTCTCCAGGCCCTCCCGGCCGACGGCCAGGAACGCGGTGACGACCAGGGCGACGGTGCCCATGGCGAGCGCGGCGTCCAGCTTGCCCTGGAGTTCGCTCTTCAGGTGGCGCGCGGTGCGGCGCATCCAGAAGACCATCCAGGTCACCAGGCCGACCGCGATGATCGACAGGCTGCCGCCGAGCGCCTCCTGGGCCTCGAAGGACAGCTGGTTGGAGCCGAACTGGAGCAGCGCGCCGAAGGCCATCGCCAGCACGACGGCGCTGCCGACGCCGATCCACACCGGGCCGAGGCGGTCCCTGCGGTCGGTCTTGACCAGGTAGGCGATCAGGATGCAGACCACCAGGCTGGCTTCGAGGCCCTCGCGCAGGCCGATCAGGTAGTTGGCGAACACGGCGGTTCTCCTTGTTCAGACTTCGGAAGAGCGGGGCGGGGGGTCAGCCGAGGAGGGTCTGGCCCCACCACTCGCCGGGCTTGCGGACGCCGGGCGGGCAGGCGAAGTGGGCGGAGGCGACGTGGGTGATGTACTCGTTGAGCTTGTCGTTGGCGGCGAGCTTGGTCTGGAGCGGGACGAACGCCTTGCGGGTGTCGCGCTGGTAGGCCAGGAAGAACAGGCCGGCGTCGAGGCGGCCGAGGCCGTCGGTGCCGTCGGTGAAGGAGTAGCCGCGGCGCAGGATCATCAGGCCGTCGTTGCTGTCGGGGTGGGCCAGGCGGACGTGCGCGTCGGCGGGCATCGCGGACAGGTCGGGGGTGTCGCGTTCCTTCTGCTTGCCGTAGGGGGCGCCCTCGATCTTGGTGCGGCCGAAGGTGTCCTCCTGGTCCTTGAGCGAGGCGCGGTCCCAGGCTTCGATGGTCATCCGGATGCGGCGGGCGACCAGGTAGGAGCCGCCGGTCATCCAGTCGGCGCCGTCGCCGGG
>NZ_QLLT01000014.1 GCF_003259315.1 Kitasatospora sp. SolWspMP-SS2h
GACGGGCCCTAGCTGGCCGGGGCCAGCCGGCCGGCCGGGTACGGGGTGGGACGGCCGGCCGGGTGGGGGGTGCGGGCGGGGGCCGCGGCCGGGGCCTCCGACTCCAGCACCGCCTGGTGGGCGGCCCGGACCTCGGCGCACGGGTCGAGGCCGAGCTGGTCGATCAGCGCGGTGCGCAACCGCTGGTAGACCTCCAGCGCCCGCCAGCGCCCGCCGGTGCGGTGCAGCGCCCGCATCAGCTGCGCGTGCAGGCCCTCGTGCAGCGGGAACTCGGCGCACAGCGCGCCGAGTTCGACGATCAGTTCGTGGTGCCGGCCGAGCCGCATGTCGGCCGCGATCCGGCGCTCCAGCAGCGACAGCCGGACGTTCTCCAGCCGCAGCGCCTCGGCGGTCAGCCGGACGCCGGTGCGGGTGTCGGAGAGCGCGGGGCCGCTCCACAGCGCCAGCGCCTGGGCGAACAGCGCCGAGGCGCGCGCGTCGTCGCCGCCGTCGGCGGCCCGGTAGCCGGAGGCGGCCAGCCGCTGCATCCGCAGCATGTCGATGTCGCCGCCGGCCAGGTCGAGGGAGTAGCCGCCGGGCCTGGTCTGGAGCAGCCACTTCGGGTCCGGGGCGCCCGGGGCGGACCCGCTCCAGGCGGCGCCGATCAGCCGCCGCAGCCGGACCACGTACCCCTGGAGGGTGTTGTCCGCGCTGCGCGGCGGCGCCTCGCCCCAGATCTCGGACATCAGCGTCCCGGAGGGGACGGTGGAGCCCTGGTGGAGCGCCAGCAGGGCCAGCACCGCCCGGGGTTTGGCCGCCGCCGGCACCACCGAGAGCCCGTTCTCCGTGGCCCCGAATCTCCCCAACACCGTGATTTCCATCAGGACTTCCCCCTAGTCGCAACCGACGGTCGGAACCGGTCCTGCCGCGGTGCGGCGGCACGCGGTCGTCTTGGAGCACTATTGAAAAACCGACCAGACGGTTTGTCAATCGCGGGGCCGGTAGAACTCCCCGATCGCCGCGGCCAGCGCCGCGTCGGCCATCGAGGCCACCCCGACCGCCGCCGGGTCCGGCGCGCCGAACCCGGCGTCCCGCAGCGCGAAACTGGCCGCGTAGCCGGGCAGCGTCAGCGCCACCGAGCCGAAGCTCCACTCCGCGCCGGGGCCGCTGCCGCCGTCCGGGCCGCGCACCTGGAGCAGGTCGGGACCGGCGCCGGGCCCGCCCTGCTCGAAGCCGAACTCGGTGAACCGGAACCGCAGCCCCTGCCCGATCGCCTTGCTGTACGCCTCCTTGAGCGTCCACAGCCGCACCAGCGCCGGGTTGCGCTCCGGCTCCGGCAGCGCGGCCAGCAGCGCCGACTCGCGCGGCGTGCAGATCAGTTGCTCGGCCCCGGTGCCGACCAGCGGCCGGTCGGCGGCCTCCGCGTCGACCCCGATCAGCCCCCGGGTGGTCAGCCCGATCAGCAGCAGGTCGTCGGTGTGGCTCAGCGAGATGTCCACCTGGTCGCAGCCGCGCAGGTACGGCCGCCCGTGCAGGCTGTAGCCCAGCTCGATCGCCTCCGGGCGGACCCGGACGGCCCGGGCCGCGACGTGCTTGATCATCGCCCGGGAGGCGGCGAACCTGGCCCTCACCTCCGGGTGGGTCAGCTCCTGGTAGCGGCCCCAGTCCGCGCCCAGCAGCCGGCGCAGCGCCGGGCCCCCGGTGTCGGCCGGTGCCCACTCGTCGATCCGGGCGTGCAGCAGCGCGGTGCCGTGCACCTCCAACTGCCGGGCCAGCGGCTCGCCGAACGCGCACGGCCCCGGCGCCGGGATCGACCGGCTCGGCCCGGCGTCGCCCAGCGAGAGCCACAGCGCCGCCGGACGCCGCCCGGGCCGGGCCCGCCACGACGCCCCGCCGCCCGGCCGCAGCCCGTCGCCCGCCGCCGCGGACCCCGGTCCGGCGGCACCCGGCCCGGCAGACCCCGCCCCGGCGGCACCCGGCCCGCCGGGGCGTCCGGGCCCGTCCAGGCGGGCGAACAGCGGGCCGCGGTCCGGCGCGGCCCACGGCTCAGTGGTGCTCTCGGTCGTCATCGCCCCTCCTCGGCCGGTCCCGCCGGCCCACCAGCCGGGCCGCCCGCCGCGCGCACAGCAGCAGCAGCCGCTCGTCGAACGGTCCCGCCCCCGGATGCCGGGGCCGGGCCGCGCCGTGCCGCTCCAGGTCCACCACGGCCAGCCGGGGGAAGCGCGACGTCAGCCGCAGCACCCGGGCGTTGGCCTCCCGCCAGAGCCCGCCCAGCAGCGCCCCGTCCGCACCGCCGCCGGACGGAGCGGCCGGAGCCGACGGAACGGGCGGAGCCGACGGGTCGGCCGGGGCCGCCGGGTCGGGCCGCGGCAGGGTGGTGGTCAGCAGCAGTCCCGTGCCGACCCGCTGGTGCACCTCCAGCAGCGAGGACAGCAGCCGGTGGTGGTCGGCGGCGGCCCGCCGGAAGCCCTCCGGGCCGCTCGGCACGGCCAGTTCGCGGTCCAGCGCGCCCGGGTCGACCAGGCAGAGCGTCAGGTCCGGCCGGGACGCGTACACCCCCGAGGCCGGGTCGGCCAGGTCGTACGCCCAGGTGCCCGGCGGGGAGACCGCCGCCCGCAACAGCCTTCCGTCCCGGGCCAGTTCGACCGCGAGCGGGGGCAGCGCGGCGGCGGGCGGCACGTCCCCGGCCAGCGCCACCCGCACCGGACGGGCACCCGGCGGACCGTCCGCCGGCGGGCCCGGCGGCGGACCCGCCCGATCCGCCGCCGGGCCGGGCGCCGGCCAGGCCAGCAGGCTGCCCGCCCGGAGCAGCTCCTCGCCCTCCAGCACCGCCAGCAGGGCGGGCACCCGGCGGATCTCGCGCACCAGCCGCCCGCTGCGGTGCAGGTCGCGCAGGACGGCCAGGGCCCGGCGGGACGCGGCCGTCATGCGGGCACTCCCCCGGAGTCCGCGGGCAGCTCGGCCAGCAGCTCCGCCAGGTGCCCGTGCAGCAGGTCGACGGTCGGGTAGTCCCAGCACACCGCCGGGTCCAGCGCCAGCCCGTAGCGCGCCTCCAGCGCGACGTACAGCTGGAGCGCCGCCACCGAGTCCAGCCCGAGCCCCGCCAGCGGACGGTCGCACGGCACCTCCTCGACACCGAGACCGAGCCGCCCGGCCACCTGCTCGCACAGCCACCCCCGGACGTCCGCCCCGCCCGCCGCCTCGCTCCCCGGCCCGCCGACCGGCCCACCAGCCGGCTCACCGGCCAGCCCGACCGGTCTGCCCGCCGGTCCGCCCGTCGCGGGGCTCGCCGCCGCGGCCGTGGAACGCGCCGTCGTGGTTGCCGACATCAGGGTCTCCTCGTGATCGGGTCGTGTCGTGGGGCCGTGCGCCGGCGGCGCGGGGCCGGCGCGGTCATCCGGCCAGCGGGGTGTCGTACAGGTCGAAGCTGCGCAGGGACGCGAAGCGGTCCAGGAGTTCGCGGTGGACGTGGTCGGCGCAGGCGCGCGGCAGCTCGCCGGCCGGGTGGCCGAGTCGGCGCACGATCCGCGCGAGGGCGGGGGCCAGCCAGCCGGGGTCGGCCAGGAAGCCGTCCGGGCTCGCCGGGTCGGGCGCGGTCCGCTCGTGCTGCCAGACGCCCAGGCAGGCGGCGGCGGCCAGCACCAGCACGTAGCGGTCGGCGGCGGCGAACACCCCCGGGTGCCCGTCCGGGGCGCCCGCCAGGCGGCCCGGCAGCTCGCGCAGCTCCCGGACCACCGTCCCGGCCAGGGCGGCCGCCGACGCGGTCGCGGCCGGGGCCCCGGGGACGGCGGCGAGCGAGCGCAGCGTCGCGGTGCCCTCGGCCAGCGAGGCGGCCAGCGCGTCGTGCCGGGCGGCCGGCACCAGCCGGTCCAGGTCCAGCCCGGGCAGCGGCCCGCGGGGCCGGAACAGCTCGGCGGGGGCGGGTTCGCCGGACATCGGCGGGCGCTCCAGCAGCCGGGCCAACTGCGGGACCAGGGTGGCCAGGCAGGCCGAGTTCCCGGCGTGCCCGAGGCTGATCACCGGCAGGTCCCGGACGTTCTTCTGGAACAGCCCGTACGGGCCGGAGCGGTCGAAGACCCGCGCGCCCAGCACCACCGACAGGTCGTAGGTGCTCTCCCGCAGCAGCCGGGGCAGCAGGTAGCGCACCGCCGCGGCCAGCACGCTGGTCTGGGTGGGCAGCAGGTGCGCCGCCCGGGTCGCCACCAGGGCCAGGCTGTCGGCGATCAGCAGGTCCACGAAGGCGGCGTCCATCGCCGCCCGGGCCGCCGGGGTGCGCAGCAGCGGGCGTCCGTACCTGCTGCGCCCGACCGCGAAGGAGAGCGCGGTGCGCAGGCAGGTGTCGGCCGAGGCGATCGCCATCGACGGGAGCAGGCTGCGGGTCAGCTGGAAGGAGCGCTGGGCCAGGCCCACGCCGGTGCCGGGCGCGCCGAGCAGCCGGTCGGCGGGGGCGGGCTGTCCGGCGAAGGCCAGGCCCACCGCCTCCAGTCCGCGCATGCCGGTCATCCGGCGGCGCGGCAGCACCCGGTAGCGGCCCGGCTCGGTCCGCGCCGGGTCGAGCAGCAGGGCGCAGTGGTCGTGCGGGCCGGTCTCGGCCTCGGTGCGGGCGAACAGCACCAGCAGCCCGGCCCGGCCGCCGTTGTTGACCACCGGCTTCACCCCGCGCAGGGTGTAGCCGTCGGCGGTCCGGTCGGCCGTCAGCGAGCTGCGGACGAAGTCGCCGCCCCGGCCCGAGCCCTGGTGCGCCACCGCGACCCGGCCGCCGGCCAGCAGCAGCCGGGCGGTGCGCTCGCGCTGCTCGGGGCGGCCGCCGAACCAGACGTTGGCGGCGGCCAGCACCGAGGTCGCGCCGAAGCCGAGCCCCAGGGTGGCGTCCCGGCGGAAGACCGGCCGCAGCACCCGGGCCAGCGCGTCCACCCGGTCCAGCCGCCCGCCGAGCGCGGTCGGCACGAACTCGGCGGCGATGCCGTGCCCGTGCAGCAGGCGCTCGCCCTCGGCCAGCATCTCGGCCCGCTCGTCGGCGGCGAGCACCGCGGCCGCGCCGGTCGGGTTGCCCGGGTCGCCGGGGTCGCCGAGCAGGTCCTCGACCGCCGCCACCCGGGCGGCGACCGCCGCCTCGTCGGAGCCCGTCACGGATCCTCGCCCCCCTCGAATCTCCCGGTACGGGCGCCCCGGTGGGCTCCGAACGAACCATCGGAACGGTCGACGGCCGTGTCCGGTCACAGTGGTACGCCCGTGACCTGGAGCGGTCCTGCACCCGGGCTGGCGCCGGTTCAAAAGTTGAATACCTTGCGAGCGGTTTATTTTCCGGGCCCCGGTGTGAAATGTTGGCCGGGTCGCTCACAGGTTGGGGAAGGACCGCACGTGCTCAAGCAAGAACGCGCCCTGCAGACCCGTCGGACGGTGCTGGACGCGGCCGCCCGGGTGTTCGCCGTCAACGGCTACCTGGGGACGAGCCTCGCCCAGATCCTCGCCGAGGCGGGCGTCACCAAGGGAGCGCTCTACTTCCACTTCTCCTCCAAGGAGGAACTCGCCCGGGCCGTCGTCGACGAGCAGTTCGCCCCCGCCGCGGACGGCGAGGCCGCCCCGCTGCCCGAGGGCCCCGCGCTGCAGGCCGCGATCGACCTCAGCCACGGGATCGGGCGCTCGCTGCGCGAGGACCCGATGATGCAGGCCAGCATCCGGCTGGTCATCGAGCAGGCGTTCACCGAGCCCGACCCCGGGCCCTACCTGCGCTGGATCGAGGTGATCGAGCAGCTGCTCACCGAGGCGCACCGGGTCGGCGACCTGCGCGCCACGGTCGTCCCCGCCGACCTGGCCCGCTTCGTGATCAGCTCCTTCACCGGCATCCAGCTGGTCTCCGGCGTCCTCGACCACCGGACCGAACTCTCCCGCCGGGTCGGCGACATGTGGGAGCTGATCCTGCCGACCGTCGTCCCGCCGCGCCGCCTGCACAAGTTCCGCGCCCGCCCGGAGACCCCCGCCGACGCCGACACCGGAGCTGCCGACGCCGACACCGCCTGACGCCGCCCGCGCACCACCGGACCTGGGCCGGGGCGCCCGGGCGGACGCCCGGACCCACCCGGTGGCCGTGGGCACCGCTCCGGGTGACCTACCGTGGAAGTCGCGCGCACCCGTGTGCCGCCCCGGCCAGTCGCTCCTGAAAGGCACCCACCTGTGAGCTCCTCCCCGGAGACCCCGTTCGCCGGACTCGGCGAGATCCTGGTGATCATCCCGACCTACAACGAGGCCGAGAACGTCGAACGGATCGTGTCCCGCGTCCGCGCCGCCGTCCCCGAGGCGCACGTGCTGGTCGCGGACGACAACAGCCCGGACGGCACCGGCAAGCTCGCCGACGCCCTCGCCGCCGACGACCCGCACGTCAAGGTGCTGCACCGCCCGGGCAAGGAGGGCCTCGGCGCGGCCTACCTGGCCGGTTTCCGCTGGGGCATCGACGGCGGCTACGACGTGCTGGTCGAGATGGACGCGGACGGCTCGCACCAGCCGGAGGAGCTGCCCCGGCTGCTCACCGCGCTGCGCGGCGCGGACCTGGTGCTGGGCTCCCGCTGGGTGCCCGGCGGCGCGGTGGTGAACTGGCCGAAGTCGCGGCTGCTGCTGTCGAAGGGCGGCTCCACCTACTCCCGGCTGATGCTGGACGTGCCGATCCGGGACGTCACCGGCGGCTACCGGGCCTTCCGCAAGGAGACCCTGCTGGGCCTCGGCATGGACCAGGTCTCCTCGCAGGGCTACTGCTTCCAGGTCGACCTGGCCTGGCGCGCGGTGCGGGCCGGGTTCAAGGTCGCCGAGGTGCCGATCACCTTCGTGGAGCGCGAGCACGGCGCGTCCAAGATGAGCCGCGACATCGTGGTCGAGGCGCTGTGGCGGGTCACCGCCTGGGGCGTGGGCGACCGGGTCGCCAAGCTCACCCGGAAGAAGTAGGCGGCCGCCCTCCGACTCCCCCGGCCGGTGACGATGGAAGTTCCCGGCCGGCGGAGCTTGCGGAGGTGGCGGCGTGACGGAGTCACTGCGACGGGCTGGACGGGACCCCGACCCGGGTCCCCGGCGGTGGGAGTCCGCGAAGGAGCGGGCGGCCCGCCTCACCGCCACCGCCAAGGGCGCCCCCGAGCGCTTCCCGCTGGTCGGGCGGGCCGCCAGCAACCTGATCCGGGTGAACCTGCTGGACAACGCCACCCGGCTGGCCGCGCAGGCCTTCCTGTCCGCGCTGCCGGCCCTGTTCGTGGTCGCGGTGTTCGCCCCCGCGACGCTCAAGCACAGCATCACCGGTTCGCTGCGCGAACAGCTCGGCCTGCAGGGCAGCGCCCAGCAGCAGGTCCAGCAGCTGATGAACACCCCGCACGACGACAGCGCCAGCCAGAGCTTCGGGGTGCTCGGCGTGCTGGTCGCCCTGGCGTCCGCGACCGCGCTGAGCCGGGCGCTCCAGCGGGTCTGCGAACGGGCCTGGGAGATGCCGAAGCACAGCGCCCGGCTGGCCCTGTGGCGCTGGGTGGTGTGGCTGCTGGCGTGGCTGGTGTTCCTGGTCGTCCAGGTGCCGCTGCGCAAGGGCTTCGGCGCCGGCCTGTGGCTGGGCGTCCCGCTGACCTTCCTGGCCTCCACCGGCGTGTGGTGGTGGACGCAGCACCTGCTGCTCGGCGGCCGGGTCCGCTGGTACCCGCTGCTGCCGGGCGCGGTGCTCTGCGGTGTCGGCGAGGTCGGCTTCGGCATCGCCTCGCAGGTGTGGCTGCCGTACGCGATGTCCGAGTCGGTCGACAAGTTCGGCCCGTACGGGGTGGTGTTCACCGTGCTGTCCTGGCTGATCGCGCTGTTCACCGCCATCACCCTGGCGCTGGTGCTGGGCCGGGTGGTCTCCGAGGAGCCGATCGTGGCCCGCGCCCTCGGCACCCGCACCGAACCCGGCAGCTGGTAGCCCCGCGCCTCCCCTCACCCCCCTCCCTCTCCCCCTCCCTCGGAACGGCCCCGGCCCCGGTCCCCGCCGCAGTGGACGGGGGCCGGGGCCGGAGCGCGGGGCCGGGGGGCCGGGGTGGTGGGGCCTCAGCCGAGGCGCAGCAGGCGGGAGGTGATGGACGCCGGGGCCAGGTCCGACCGGAGGACGACCGGCACCTCGACCCGGCCGTCGCCCTCGCCCGCCGCGATCGTGCCGACCTGGGTGCCGGCCGGCAGGGTGTGGGCGATCTTCCCGACCGGGGTCAGGGTCAGGTGCGCGGTGATGCCGTTCCAGCCCGCGACGGTCAGGTCCTTGGCCGCCACCACCGGCACCTTGCCGCCCACGCCGTCGTCCACGTGGCCGACCACGTCGCCCTGCTTGGCCAGGGTCTGCCCGGCCAGCGCGGTCTGCGCGGCCACGTTGATCCGCTGGCTGGGCGCCTGGGCGGCGGTGACCAGGCTCGGGTCCTCCTTCGTCGCGGGCTGGCCCAGCGTCACGCCGAGGACCATCCGCTGCACGCCGCCGACCTCCTTGACCGCCGCCCACATCAGGCAGGACTGGGCGGGGGTGGAGGAGCCGGTCTTGCCGCCGATCATGCCGTTCTTGCCCAGCAGCTTGTTGGTGTTGTAGATCCGCTGGCCGTTGAACCGGGTGTCCGGCTCGGCGATGACCTGCTTGAAGATGTCCAGCTGCATGGCCTTCTCGGCCAGCTTCAGCTGGTCCTTCGCGGTCGACTTGGTGTCGTTGCTGTACCCGGCCGCGTCCGCGTAGGTGGTGTTGCCCATGCCGAGCTGCGCGGCGGTGTCGTTCATCTTCTTCACGAACTCCGGCTCGCTGCCGGAGTCCCAGCGGGCCAGCAGCCGGGCCACGTTGTTGGCCGACGGCAGCATCAGCATCTCCAGCGCCTCGTACTGGGTGAGCTGCTGGCCCTCGGTCAGCGGCACCGTCGACTCGTCGTTGTTGCCCGACTCCTGCGCGGCCAGCTTGTCCACGGTGAGCACCGGGCCGCTCTCCCCCTTCTTCAAGGGGTGCGCCTGGAGGATCAGGTACGCGTTCATCACCTTGGTGACGGACGCGATCGGCACCGGCGTCTCCTCCCCCGACGCCCCCAGGCTGCCCACGCCCACCACCTCGGCCGCGGCCTGGCCCTTCGTCGGCCACGGGATGGTCGGCTGCTCGCCCCCGAAGGTGAACGAGTCCGCCAGCGAGAGCTTCGCCTTCGGCGTCGGCAGCGGACGCAGCAACTGCGCCGCGACCAGCACGCCCAGCACCACGGCCAGGAAGACGCCCCAGACCGTGATCCGCTTCACCGCCCGGCGCAACGGCGTCATCGGACGGGCGCTGAGCGACTTCAGCACCTCCAGCGCCTCGATGGTGCTCTCCGGCCCGGGCGCGGCAGGCACCGGCGGCGCAGGCGGCGGAACGGCGGCCGCGGCGGGCGCGGACGCCCGAACGGGCGCGGGGACGGACGCGGCAGCGGCCGGGGCGGACTTCGGTCCGGCCTTCGGCTCCGGCCCGGGCGCCGCGGCCTCCGGGGGGAGCCGGAGCATCACGGTCTGCTCGGGACGGTCCTTGTCGACCCGCAGCGTCATCGTCGGATCGGGCTTCGCGGCGGGCCCGGCGTCGGAGCCGGTCTCCGCCTGCTCCGCGTCCTCATCCTCCTGCTCCGCGTCCTCGGCCTTGCCCCGGCCCGCCGCCGCACCGGCCTTCGCCGGTCCCGCCGCCCGCAGGGTCACGGTCGGCTGCGGCCCGGCCGGAACGGACTCCCCCTCCGACCCGCCCTCGGCCCCGACTCCCTCGTCCTCGTGCTCCGCCCCGGCCTCGTCCTCGCCCTCGTCAGCGGCCTCGGGCAGATCCGTCAGTCGGAGCATCATGGTCGGCTCGGGCTTCGCGGCGGAACCGGAACCGCCCTCGTCCGCAGGCGCGGCCTCGTCCTCGGCACTCGCCCCACCGGCGGGCGCAGCCTCGCCCTCGCCCTCGTCCTCGCCCTCAGACCCAGCCTCGGCGGCAGGCGCGGCCCCGTCCTCGCTCCCCGTCTCGGGCAGCTCCGGCATCCGCAGCATCATCGTCCGCTGCGGCCCGGCCGGAACGGCTTCCGCCTCCGATTCCTCCGGGTCCTCCGCGTCCTCCGCGTCATCCCCTTCCCCTCCTCCCGCGTCCCGCGTCTCCGGCCGGTCCGGTACCGCGGGTGTCGGGGCCGATTCCGTCTCGGATTCCGGGGCGTCCTCGTCCCGAGGGGTGGGACGGGAGTCGGCGAGGGCGGCGCTCGCCTCGGGGAGGTCGGCGGGGAGGCGGAGGGCGGCGGTGCGGGTGTCCGCATCGCGGACGCGCAGGTGGACGGTGCCGTTGCCCCCGGCGCGCTCGCCGGGTTCGCGCGGGGTCTCCTCGGTCTCGGCCGACCGCGTCTCGCCGTCGTGCCGCTCGCTCTGCGGGGACTCGCCCACGTAACCCACTCCTCCTCGTCCGCCCGGCACCGCCGGTCCGATCACACAAGCTGGTTTTTTTCGGGCGGGTTCTCGGCCCGGCCCAGCACCTGTACAGTCTCCGGCACCGAGCCCGCAAGGGCCCGCCGCACCCCGCCCGACCGGCGGTTTTTCCTGCCCGTACGGGCTGTTGCCCGGTCAGACGCGGCGCCGTCGGACGGCGGTTCCAGCCTGCCCGGGCAAGGTCACGATTCGGAGGCGTACTCGACAAGCCTGTGTGAGAGGCGTCACCCTGTCATTCATCCACGCGGGGAGGCTTGGATGGGCAGAGGCCGTCGAACCATTCCCGAGGAGCTGCTGTTGCTCGCGCTGGACCCGGCCACGGGTACCACCGCACAGCCGCAGACCCTCGACCTCGGACTTGCCGGGGCGCAGCTCGTCGAGCTGTCCCTGGCCGGAAGGATAGTCCCGGACGGGGACCGGATCGCCGTGGTGGTGCCACGGCCGACCGGTGATCCGACACTTGACCACGCACTGGAGCTGTTGCGCCGGCGCGGCAGTCCGGTGCGCGCCGCGCACTGGATCGGTGGCCCGCGCCTGGGCCTCCGGCAGACGTACCTGGCGCACCTGGAGCGGTGCGGCATGGTGACGGCTGTGGCCGGCCAGGTCTGCGGGGTGCTGCCGACGACGCGCTACCAGGCGTCGGACGACTGCACCAACGCGGCGATCAAGCAGCGGCTGGACACGGCGATCCGCACCGGCGTGCCGCCGGACCCGCGGACGGCCGCGCTGGCGGCACTGGCGCACGCGGTCGGCCTGGGCAAGCACCTGTACCCGGGCAACGAGGGGCGGTCCTCGCGCTCCCGGCTGCGGGACCTGATCAGGTACGACCCGCTGGGCGGCATGGTGGCCCACGCGGTGATGGACGTGCAGAACGGTCTGCCCGCCCAGCAGCAGCAGGGCAGGTCGGCGCCCGCGGGTTCGCGCGGTCCGGCCGGTCGCCCCGCTGCCGCGGGGCGCGGCGTGGCCAGTCGGGTGGGCGCGCGATGAGCGGCGCACGCCGTTAGCGTTCGGTTCGGCAGGAGGGCGGGCGGCCCGGTGCGATGCACCGGGCCGCCCGCCCTCTGTCGTTCCACCGCGCCGCCGCCCGTTCCGCGCCCCGACGCCCCGTCAGGAACCGCGTGCGGCAAGGGTCTCCCTTTAGCGGGTGGACGCGCCGAGCGCAAGGGCCCGGTTCCATATTGAGCTATTTTCAGATGATCTGTTCTACTGCGGTACTGCGATTCCCGGGCGTGGACCGTGGGTGAAGTGGCATGCTGCTCAGCGTCAGGGGGTTGGTACCAATTACCGCACTGTTGCCAGAAGTGGGGCCGGAGGTCAATGTGTCCGCCAGCGTGAATCCGACGGTTCGCCGCCGTAGGCTCGGTGCCGAACTCCGGCGTCTGCGCGAACTCAGGGGGATGACCGCCGAAGAGGTGGCCGGCCGCCTGATGGTCTCCCAGTCGAAGATCAGCCGACTGGAGAACGGCCGCCGCTCGATCAGCCAGCGCGACGTGCGCGACCTGTGCGACGTCTACGAGGTCGAGGACGAGCGGGTCCGCGCCGGGCTGATGGAGATGGCCAAGGAGTCGCGCCAGCGCGGCTGGTGGCACGAGTTCGGGGACATCCCGTACAGCGTGTACATCGGGCTGGAGGCGGAGGCGTCCTCGATCCGGGCGTACGAGTCCTCGTTCGTGCCGGGGCTGCTGCAGACCCGCGAGTACGCCGAGGCGGTGGTGGCCGGGACGCAGCCGGACACCGACCCGACCGCGATCCGCCGCCGGGTGGACGTCCGGCTCAAGCGGCAGCACCGCATCAACGGCGAGGACCAGCTGGGCAGCCTGTGGGTCGTGATAGACGAGGCCGTGCTGCGCCGCCAGGTCGGCGGGAAGCGGGTCATGGCCGAGCAGTTGTACCAGCTCGTCGAACTGGGCGAGCGGGCGAACATCAACCTCCAGGTGATCCCCTTTAGCCACGGCTCCCACCCCGGCATGACCGGGACATTCTCCCTGCTGGAGTTCCCCGAGTCGGCGGATTCCACGGTCGTCTACTTCGAAGGAGTGACGAGCGATCTCTACCTGGAGAAGGACGCCGACGTCCGCCGCTATACCAATCTGTACGACCACCTGAGGGCCGCGGCGCTGAGTGTCGCGGAGAGCCGGTCGATGATCGCCACCATCGCAGAGGAGTTCATGAAATGAGCAAGGCCACCGAGAGCCTGACCTGGCGCAAGAGCAGCTACAGCGGGGGCAACGGTGCCTGCGTGGAGATCGCCCTGCCGGGTTCGGCTTCCGTCGCGGTCCGGGACTCCAAGGACCCGCAGGGCCCGCAGCTGCGCTTCTCCGGCGAGTCCTGGGCGGCGTTCGCCGTGGCGGCCGGTGCGGGCCGCTTCGGCGAGGTCTGATCCTCCGACCGGTACGGGGGTGCCCGCCGCTTCCCGCGCGGCGGGCACCTTCGTGTCCGGACGCCTTCGTGTCCGGACGCCTTCACGTCCGGGCCCGAGCGGTCGGCGGCCCGGACGGTCGGTGGCCCCGGGTCAGGCGTCGGCGGCCGGGTAGCGGAGCGACCAGGCTTCGGTGCCGTGCAGTTCGGGGCCGTGCAGCAGCTCCAGCACCAGGTCGTCGGCGAGTTCCAGGATGGTGCCGCGGCCCTCGACCTCGGCCAGCAGGTCCGGCGGGAGGGCGGTCTCGCCGTGCAGGGCGCCCAGCAGGTTGCCGCAGATCGAGCCGGTGGAGTCGCTGTCGCCGGAGTGGTTGACGGCCAGCAGCAGGCCGCTGCGGACGTCCTCGGCGACCAGCGCGCAGTACAGGCCGATGGCGAGCGCCTCCTCGGCGACCCAGCCCTCGCCGAGCGCCTCGACCCGCTCGGGGGACGGCGCCCCGGCCCGCACCGCGTCCAGGGCGGCGCGCAGCGCGGCGGTGGTCTCCTCGTGGCCGGTGCGCTCGGAGAGCAGGGCCAGCGCCAGGTGGACGCCCTCCTCCAGGGTGCCGCCCCGGGCGACCGCGTGGACGACCACCGCGAACGCCCCGGCGGACAGGTAGCCGGTGGGGTGGCCGTGGGTCAGCACCGAGCACTCGACGGCGAGTTGGAAGACCAGCGCCGGGTCCCAGGCGGTGAGCAGCCCGAACGGGGCGGCCCGCATCACGGTGCCGCAGCCCTTGGAGTTCGGGTTGCGCGGCTCCTCGACGGTGGGCAGCGGGCCGCTCTCGGTGCCGGCCAGGCCGGACAGGCAGGCCTGGCCGGGCGCGCGGCGGGCGTACAGCCACTCCTCGTGGCCGAGCCAGCCCAGGTCCTTGCGGCGCTCGTCCGGGCCCCAGTCCTGCTGGGTGGCGTACCAGCGCAGGTAGGCGCGGTGCAGGTCGGACGGCGGGTGCCAGGAGCCGGCGTCGCGGTTGATGTGGGAGCGGATCAGGCCGTCGACGGTGAACAGGGTCATCTGGGTGTCGTCGGTGATCGCGCCGCGCCGCCCGTACGCGGGGACGTAGCCGGTCACGCCCGTCTCGCCGTGGACCGCGCGGATCTGCTCCAGCTGCTCGAACTCGATGCCGCCGCCGAGCGCGTCCCCGATCGCCCCGCCGAGCAGGCAGCCCCGGACCCGGCTGCGGAAGTCCTGCTGCTGGGCGCGTGACCACAGAGGCATCACGGGGCGGAACCCTTTCGGTCGGCGGCCGCGGGCGGGCGCACGGGCGGTAGACGCACCCTATTCGAAGAGCAGCGCGAAAAGGCCCCCCGCCCCGAACATCGATTCGCCCGCCCGACCACGCCCGGTCACGCCCGCCCGGCGCGCCACCGCCCGCCCGGCGCGCCACCGCCCGCCCGGCCCTAGTCGGCCAGCGGCAGCAGCCGGGGCAGGTGCCCGTCGGAGGCGAGCGCGGCGGCCCGGCGCTCGGCCGGCACCTCGCCGTACAGGGTGGTGCGCTGCCGGGGCGGGCGGCCGGCCAGGGCGGCGATCGCCTCCAGGTCGCGCACCGACTTGTAGGAGCCCCAGGAGGAGCCCGCCATCCGGGAGATGGTCTCCTCCATCAGGGTGCCGCCCAGGTCGTTGGCGCCGCTGCGGAGCATCTCGGCGGCGCCCTCCGCGCCCAGCTTGACCCAGCTGGTCTGGATGTTGGTGAGGTGCGGGTGCAGCAGCAGCCGGGCCATCGCGGTCACCGCCCGGTTGTCGCGGGCGGTCGGGCCGGGCCGGGCGATGCCCGCCAGGTAGACCGGCGCGTTGGTGTGCACGAACGGCAGCGTGACGAACTCGGTGAAGCCGCCGGTGCGCTGCTGGAGTTCGGCGAGCAGCCGCAGGTGGCCCAGCCAGTGCTTCGGGGTGTCGACGTGGCCGTACATCATGGTCGAGGACGAGCGCAGGCCCAGCTCGTGCGCGGCGGTGACCACCTCGACCCAGGTCGCGGCGGGCAGCTTGCCCTTGGTGAGCACCCAGCGGACCTCGTCGTCCAGGATCTCCGCCGCCGTGCCGGGGATCGAGTCCAGGCCGGACTCCTTCGCCCGGGCCAGCCAGTCGCGGATCGACAGGCCGGTGCGGGTGGCCCCGTTGACCACCTCCATCGGCGAGAAGGCGTGCACGTGGATGCCCGGCACCCGCTCCTTCACCGCCCGCGCGATGTCGAAGTAGGCGGTGCCCGGCAGGTCCGGGTGGATGCCGCCCTGCATGCACACCTCGGTCGCGCCCACCGCCCAGGCCTGCTCGGCCCGTTCGGCGACCTGCTCCAGCGAGAGGGTGTAGGCGTCCACGTCGGTGCGGCGCTGGGCGAAGGCGCAGAACCGGCAGCCGGTGTAGCAGACGTTGGTGAAGTTGACGTTCCGGGTGACGCAGTACGTGACGTCCTCGCCGACGGTGTCGCGGCGCAGCTCGTCGGCGATCCGGGTCAGCGCGTCCAGCGCCGGGCCGTCGGCGTGGAACAGCGCCAGCGCCTGGTCGTCGGTCAGCTTCTCCGGGTCGTCGGCGGCCGTGGAGAGCGCGGCCCGCAGGTCCGCGTCGAGCCGCCGGGGAGCGGGCAGCGCGGCCTGTTCGCGCAGCGACTCCCAGTCGCCGTACACGTCGTCGAAGTCGGAGCGCCGGTCGCCGGTGCGGCCCTCGGTGTCGACGGTGCGGAACAGGTCGGTGCGGCCGCCGCCGGTCATGGGCTCGTCCGGCTCCTGCCAGGGCAGGCCGACGGGGCGGGCGCCCTCGACGGCCAGGCCGGTGGCCGGGTCGGCCAGCGCCCGGACGTGCGGCAGCAGGCGCGGGTCCAGCCAGGGCTCGCCGCGCTTGAGGTACTCGGGGTGGATGGTGAGCCGCTCGCGCAGCGCGAACCCGGCGGCGGCGGTGCGCTCGGCCAGCTCCTCGACGTGCGGCCAGGGGCGCTCCGGGTTGACGTGGTCGGGCGTCAGCGGGGAGACGCCGCCCCAGTCGTCGATGCCCGCGCCGATCAGCAGCGCGTACTCGGCGTCCACCAGGTTCGGCGGGGCCTGGATGCGGGCGGTCGGGCCGAGCACCAGCCGGGCCACCGCCACCGCCGCGGCCAGCTCGGAGAGTTCGGCGTCTGGCATGGCCCGCATCGCGGTGTCCGGCTTGGCCCGGAAGTTCTGCACGATCACCTCCTGCACGCCCTGGTAGGCGCGGGAGACCTTGCGGATCGCCAGCAGCGCGTCGGCCCGCTCCTCGTACGTCTCGCCGATGCCGATCAGCACCCCGGTGGTGAACGGCACCGCGCTGCGCCCGGCGTCCTCCAGCACCCGCAGCCGGACGGCCGGTTCCTTGTCGGGCGAGCCGTGGTGCGGGCCGCCGGGCTCCGACCAGAGGCGGACGGCGGTGGTCTCCAGCATCATGCCCATCGACGGGGCGACCGGCTTGAGCCGCTGGAAGTCCGTCCAGGACAGCACCCCGGGGTTGAGGTGCGGCAGCAGCCCGGTCTCCTCCAGCACCCGCACCGCCATCGCCCGCACGTACGCCAGGGTGTCGTCGTAGCCGTGCGCGTCCAGCCACTCGCGGGCCTCCGGCCAGCGCTCCTCGGGGCGGTCGCCGAGCGTGAACAGCGCTTCCTTGCAGCCGAGTTCGGCGCCCCGGCGGGCGATGTCCAGCACCTCGTCCGGGGAGAGGTACAGCCCGTGGCCGTCCTTGCGCAGCCTGCCCGGCACGGTGACGAAGGTGCAGTAGTGGCAGCGGTCCCGGCAGAGCCGGGTCAGCGGGACGAACACCTTGCGCGAGTACGTGATGACGCCGGGGCGGCCCGCCTGCTCCAGCCCGGCGTCCCGGAGCCGGGCGGCGACCGCGCACAGCCGCTCCAGGTCCTCGCCGCGGGCCTGCAGCAGCACCGCCGCCTCCGCGACGTCCAGCGCCACCCCGTCCCGGGCCCGGCGCAGCGCGCGCCGCATCGCGGTCGGGATCGGGGCGGTGGCGGCTGCGGACGGGGGCTGGAGGCTCATGGGCCCGACCCTACGCGAGAGGTAGCCCTCCGGGACCACACGACCCTGACGGCGTCTCAGGGTCGTGACGCCCCGGGTACGACGGGAGGCGTACGGCGATCTGCTGCCGCCGGGCGACGCCACCGGACGCCCCCGGGGGCTCTAATGGACGGTGACAGCGCACAGGCACTCGGAAGGGGGCTGCCATGGAGCACGACTCCACCGCAGACGCAGGACAGGACACCGCACCGCTCCGGATCGCTCCGGCCGAACGGGCCGAGCGCCCGGCCCGGCCCGCGCAGCGGCGCACCGCCGTCCGGGTGGGCGTGCCGCTGGCGGTCGCCGCGGCGGTCGCCGCCGGCATCGGCCTGGTGCCCGCGCTCGCCAGCGACGAGGCGCCCGACCTGCCCCCGGTCAGCGCCCAGGACCTGGTCGCGAAGGCGCTCGCCGCGGACACCGACACCTTCTCCGGCACCGTCCGGATCAGCGCCGACCTCGGCCTGCCCGCCGTCCTCACCGACGCCGCGTCCGGCTCCGGCGCCCTCGGCAGCCTGGCCCGCAGCGCGGGCGCGGGCGTCGGCGGCGCCGACCCGCAGCTGAAGGCCGTCGAACTGCTCGGCGGCTCGCACACCCTGACCGTCGCCGCGGCCGGGCCCGAGCGGCAGCGGCTCACCCTCTCCGGCGAGAAGTCCGGCTACGAGCTGGTCCACGACGGCGACCAGGTCTGGGCCTACGACCGCGACTCCCGGCAGGCCCTGCACGTCACCGGCGTCGGCGTCGGCGGCGCTGCCGGGGCCGGGGCCGGGGAGCACGACGCGGGCAGGGCCGGCATCGGCGCGTTCACCCCGCAGGACGTCGCCGCGCGGCTCCTGGCGCACTCCGCCGCGACCACCTCCGTCACCGTCAGCGGCACCGAGCGGATCGCCGGGCACGACGCGTACCGGCTGAGCGTCCGGCCGAAGCAGGCCGGTTCGACCATCGACGAGATCCGGGTCTCGATCGACGCCGAGAAGGGCGTGCCACTGGCCGTGCAGGTCCGCACGACCGACGGCGCGACCGCGTTCGACATCCGCTTCGGCACCCTCTCCTACGCCGAACCGGCCGCCGGGACCTTCGCGTTCACCGCCCCCAAGGGCGCGAAGGTGGTCGAGGCACCCGCCTCCGCCCTGCCGCACGACCCGCTCGCCTCCGCGCTGCCCGCGCTGCCCTCCCTGCCCGCCGAACCGGCCCCCGGGCAGGACGCGGCGGGCCGGGGTGCGGCGGGCGGGGTGATCGGCGAGGGCTGGACCACCGTGCTGCACGGCACCGCGGGCGCCGAGGCCGCGAAGGGCCTGGCCAAGTTCACCGGCCGTCCCGTCGACGGCGGCACCCTGGTCTCGACCCGCGTCGTCAACGCCCTGATCACCACCGACGGCCGGGTCTACCTGGGCGCCGTCACCCCGGAGACGCTCCAGCAGGCGGCGAAGCACTCCTGACCCGCGGGCGCGGGTCGGACGGCCGCCGGGGCCCGGCGGCCGTCCGGCTGTCCGGCCGTCCGGCTGTCCAGCCGTCCGGCCGTCAGAAGGCGGTGCGCCGGGTGGAGGCGGCGGCCAGGGCCAGGGCCGGGAGGTCGGCCGGCGGGACCAGGAAGAGCGGGGACCACCCGGCGCTGACCAGGCGCACCCCGGCGGTGAGGCCGTGCAGGCGGGCCAGGTGGGAGTGGCGGAGCTCGACCCGGTCGAGGCGGTAGGGCGGCAGCAGGTCGACCGGGTCGCCCGTGCCGGGGTGCCAGCGGATCTCGGCGGGCAGGCCGCGGTGCCGGACGATGCGCAGCTCGCCGCTCTGCGACCCGCCGGCCTCCCGCCGGACGGCGGGAACGTGGCGGAGCACGGGACGGGCGAGGTGCACCACAGGAGTTCCTCCCGCGCGCCGGGACAGCTGGCGACCGGGTCGCGCAGCACGGACGTTAGCAGTCCGGGCATCCGGTTGAGGAGATCCCGCGGAGACGTTCTTCACCGGCCCCGGGCCCGCGCGCGGTGCCCGCGCGCCCGTCCGCGGCCTCGCCGCCGCCCGAGCGCCCGCCGCCCCCGTCCCGTCGGCCCACGGCGTCCGTCAGCCCGCTGCGGTGGCCGGCACCGGGGTGCGCCGCCGTTCGACGCGCAGGCGCCGCAGCGCGTCCCAGCTGAGCACCACCAGCGCCACCCAGACCAGCGCGAACCCGGCCCAGCGGGCCGGCTCCATCGTCTCGTGGAACACCGTCACGCCGATCAGGAACTGCGAGACCGGCGCCAGGTACTGGAGCAGCCCCAGCGTGGTCAGCGGGACCCGCAGCGCCGCCGCGCCGAAGCACATCAGCGGGACCGCCGTGATCACCCCGCTCGCCACCAGCAGCGCGGTGTGGCCCCAGCCGTGGTGGCCCAGGGTGCCCTGGCCGCGCACCTCCAGGTACACCAGGAACGCCACCGCGAACGGGAACATCACCGCGCTCTCCACCGCGAGGCTCTCCGCCCCGCCCAGGCCGACCTTCTTCTTCAGCAGCCCGTAGGTGGCGAACGAGAACGCCAGCGTCAGCGCGATCCACGGCGGCCGGCCGTACGCCACCGTCAGCACCAGCACCGCGACGGTGCCGACGCCCACCGCCGTCCACTGCGCCGGGCGCAGCCGCTCGCGCAGCACCAGCACGCCGAACGCGATCGTCACCAGCGGGTTGATGAAGTACCCCAGGCTGGTCTCCACCACGTGCCCGGAGTTCACGCCCCAGATGTAGACGCCCCAGTTCACCGAGACGGTGGCCGCCGCGAGCGCCAGCATGCCCAGCCGCCGGGGCTGGCGCAGCAGCGGCCGGACCCACGCCCAGCGCCGCCGCACCAGCAGCATCGCCGCGACCGCGACCAGCGACCAGGCCATCCGGTTGGCCAGGATGTCGGCCGCCCCGGCGGGCTCCAGCAGCGGCCAGAACAGCGGGAACAGCCCCCACATCCCGTACGCCGCGAAGCCGTTCCACAACCCGACCCTGGCCTCCCGCGAACCCTCCGCCATGGCCTGCCTGCCCCCTCACCCGCGCGCCGTCCGTGTCACCCGAAAGGTAGCGGCCCGCGAACGCGGATGTCATCCCCGAATGGTGGGGACGGTGCTGACAGTGCCGGGGTCCGGGGGAGCGGCGCTCCCCCGGGCCCCGGCGGGAAGGTCCGCTACCCGCCCACCGTCCAGGTGTGGGGGCCCGCGAGCAGGGCGGCGAGGTCGCCCCGGCCGCGCCGGGCCTCGGCGCGGGCGAGCTGTTCGGTCATCAGCGTGTCGTAGACCGGGCGGGCGACGTCGCGCAGGACGCCGATCGGGGTGTGGTGCAGGGTGTCGGCGTCGGCGAGGCGGGTGAGGGCGAAGGCGGTGGCCGGCCCGGCCGCGTGGGCGTCGTGGACGATCGCGGTGCCCTCGCCGCGCGGGGCGATGCGCAGTTCGCCGTCCGGGTCGCGCACCACGTGGCGCTCGGCGCCGACCAGGACCGGCTGCCCGTGTTCGAGGCGGATCAGCGCCTCGTCGCGGGTGCCCGGCTCCTTGAGGAGCTCGAAGGCGCCGTCGTTGAAGATGTTGCAGTTCTGGTAGATCTCCACCAGCGCGGTGCCCTCGTGCTGCGCGGCGGCCCGCAGCACGGACTGCAGGTGCCGGCGGTCGGAGTCGATGGTGCGGGCCACGAAGGTGGCCTCGGCGCCGACGGCCAGCGAGAGCGGGTTGAAGGGGGCGTCGAGCGAGCCCATCGGCGTCGACTTGGTGATCTTGCCGACCTCGCTGGTGGGCGAGTACTGGCCCTTGGTCAGGCCGTAGATCCGGTTGTTGAACAGCAGGATCTTCAGGTTGACGTTGCGGCGCAGCGCGTGGATCAGGTGGTTGCCGCCGATGGAGAGCGCGTCGCCGTCACCGGTGACCACCCACACCGACAGGTCGGGGCGGGAGGCGGCCAGGCCGGTGGCGATCGCCGGGGCGCGGCCGTGGATGGAGTGCATCCCGTAGGTGTTCATGTAGTACGGGAAGCGCGAGGAGCAGCCGATGCCGGAGACGAAGACGGTGTTCTCGCGCCGGATGCCCAGCTCGGGCATGAAGGACTGCACGGCGGCGAGGATCGCGTAGTCGCCGCAGCCGGGGCACCAGCGCACCTCCTGGTCGGTCTTGAAGTCCTTCGCGGTCTGCGCCCCGTCCGCCTTGGGGACCAGGCGCAGGGCGGGGAAGTCGGTCATCGGTTCTCCTGCGCGTCGAGGCTGCCGAGGGCGGCGTGCAGCACGTCGGCGAGTTGGGCGGCCTTGAACGGCAGGCCGCGGACCTGGTTGTAGGACTGGGCGTCGACGAGGTAGCGGGCCCGCAGCAGCAGGGCGAGCTGACCGAGGTTCATCTCGGGGACGATCACCCGCTCGTAGCCGCGCAGCACCGCGCCGAGGTTGGCCGGGAAGGGGTTGAGGTGGCGCAGGTGGGCCTGGGCGACGTGGCCGCCGTCGGCCCGCACCCGGCGCACCGCGGCGGTGATCGGGCCGTAGGTGGAGCCCCAGCCGAGCACCAGGACCCGGGCCCGGCCCGCCGGGTCGTCGACCTGGACGTCGGGGACCGCGATGTTGTCGACCTTGGCCTGCCGGGTGCGGACCATGAAGTCGTGGTTGGCCGGGTCGTAGGAGATGTCGCCGGTGCCGTCCTGCTTCTCGATGCCGCCGATCCGGTGCTCCAGGCCGGGCGTGCCGGGCACCGCCCAGGGGCGGGCCAGCGTGTGCGGGTCGCGCTGGTAGGGGCGGAAGGCGCCGTCCGGGCCGTTCGGCTCGGTGGCGAACTCGACCCGCAGGTCCGGGAGTTCGCTGAGGGCGGGGAGCTTCCACGGCTCGGAGCCGTTGGCCAGGTAGCCGTCCGAGAGCAGGAACACCGGGGTGCGGTAGGTGAGCGCGATCCGGGCCGCGTCCAGGGCCGCGCCGAAGCACTCGGCGGGGGTGGCGGGCGCCACGATCGGCACCGGCGCCTCGCCGTTGCGGCCGAACATCGCCTGCAGCAGGTCGGCCTGCTCGGTCTTGGTCGGCAGGCCGGTGGACGGCCCGCCGCGCTGGATGTCGACCACCAGCAGCGGCAGCTCCAGCGACACCGCCAGCCCGATCGTCTCGCTCTTGAGCGCCACCCCGGGCCCGGAGGTGGTGGTCACCCCCAGCGCGCCGCCGAACGCCGCGCCCAGCGCGGCGCCGATCCCGGCGATCTCGTCCTCGGCCTGGAAGGTGCGCACCCCGAAGTCCTTGTGCTTCGACAGCTCGTGCAGGATGTCCGAGGCCGGGGTGATCGGGTACGAGCCGAGGAACACCGGCAGCCCGGCGCACTCCCCCGCCGCGACCAGGCCGTAGGACAGCGCCAGGTTCCCGGAGATGTTGCGGTAGGTGCCCGGGGCCAGCTCGGCCGGCGGCACCTCGTAGGAGACCGCGAAGTCCTCGGTGGTCTCGCCGAAGTTCCACCCCGCCCGGAACGCCGCCACGTTGGCCTCGGCGATCTCCGGCTTCTTCGCGAACTTCTGCCGCAGGAACAGCTCCGTGCCGTGCGTGGGCCGGTGGTACATCCAGGACAGCAGGCCCAGCGCGAACATGTTCTTCGCCCGCTCGGCGTCCTTGCGGGCCAGGCCGCTGTCCTTGAGCGCCTCCAGGGTCAGCGTGGTCAGCGGCACCGGGTGCAGCCGGAACGCCGCCAGCGAGCCGTCGCCCAGCGGGTCCGCCGGGTAGCCGACCTTGGCCAGCGCCCGCTTGGTGAACTCGTCGGTGTCGACGATGATCTCCGCTCCGGGCGACAGGTCCGGCACGTTGGCCTTCAGCGCCGCCGGGTTCATCGCCACCAGCACGTCCGGCGCGTCCCCCGGCGTCAGGATGTCGTGGTCCGCGAAGTGCAGCTGGAAGCTGGAGACCCCCGGCAGCGTCCCGGCGGGCGCCCGGATCTCGGCCGGGAAGTTCGGCAGCGTCGACAGGTCGTTCCCGAACGCCGCCGTCTCCGAGGTGAACCGGTCCCCGGTCAGCTGCATCCCGTCACCCGAGTCACCCGCGAACCGGATGACCACCCGATCCAACCGCCTGATCGGCTTCGCCGTCCGCCCGGACGCCGCCCGCGCCGCCCCACCGGGGCCGCCGCCGTCCGGACCGTCCACTGCTTCCGACTGATCGACCTGACTGGTCACTGCCGCGGACCTCCTCGTCGGGGAGCCAGCAGCGGGCGTGAGCCGTGTGCCCCGTCCGCCTGGTGCACCACTGGGCATCCTAAGCGGGCGGGGCGCGGCGGGAGGGGAACTCGCGCAGTCCGTTCGGGCGGTCAGCGGGCGGTCAGGACTCCAGGTAGGCGAGGACGGCGAGAACCCGCCGGTGGTCCTGCTGGCTCTGGCCCAAACCCAGTTTCTGGAAGATGTTCGACACGTGCTTCTCGACCGCGCCGTCGGAGACCACGAGCTGCCGGGCGATGGCCGCGTTGGTGCGGCCCTCGGCCATCAGGCCCAGCACCTCGCGCTCGCGGGGGGTCAGGGCCGCCAGGGTGTCGACCTGGCGGCTGCGGCTGAGCAGCTGCTGCACCACCTCCGGGTCCAGCGCGGTGCCGCCCGCGGCGACCCGGGCGACCGCGTCGGCGAACTCGCGGACCTCGGCGACCCGGTCCTTGAGCAGGTAGCCCACGCCCCGGGTGGAGCCGGCCAGCAGCTCGCTCGCGTACTGCTCCTCGACGTGCTGGGAGAGCACCAGCACGCCCAGGGCGGGGTGCCGTCCGCGCAGCTCCACGCAGGCCCGGACGCCCTCGTCGGTGTGCGTCGGCGGCATCCGGACGTCCGCCACCACGACGTCGGGCAGGGCGCCCCCGGCGTGCAGCGCGTCGACCGTCCGCACCAGGGCGTCGCCGTCGCCGACCCCCGCCACGACCTCCATCCCGCGGTCCGTCAGCAGTCGGGTCAGCCCCTCGCGGAGCAGTACGGAGTCCTCGGCGATCACCACGCGCAACATGGCACCGACCCTATCGAGAACCGGGCGGGCGCCGGGCCGCGGCCGCTACATGGTGCGGATCGCGACGGTGTCGCACAGCTCCTGGAGGGCGGCCTTGGCCGAGCAGTCGGGGAGGGTGTCGAGCAGCGCCCGGGCGTCCTCGGCGTAGCGCAGCGTCTCGCGGCGGGCCCGCTCCAGCGCCGGGTGGCGGCGCAGCAGGCGCAGCGCCTCGGCGTGCGCGGCGTCGTCGGCGGCCAGGTCGGTGTCGAGCAGTTCGCGCAGCCGGACGTCCTCGGGGTCGTCCGGGTCGACGGGCATCTGGCGCAGCAGCAGCACGGGCAGGGTGGGGACGCCCTCGCGCAGGTCGGTGCCGGGGGTCTTGCCGGACTCGTGGCCGTCGCTGGCGATGTCGAGGACGTCGTCGGCGAGTTGGAAGGCGGTGCCGATCCGCTCGCCGTACTGGGTGAGCAGGTCGACGATCCAGCGTTCGGCGCCGGCCATCAGGGCGCCGAAGCGGCAGGCCACGGCGATCAGCGAGCCGGTCTTGCCGGACAGCACGTCCAGGTAGTGGCGCAGCGGGTCGTCCTCGGGGCGCGGCCCGGCGGTCTCCAGGATCTGGCCGGTGACCAGCCGTTCGAAGGCGTCGGACTGGATGCGGACGGCCTCGGTGCCGAGGTCGGAGAGCACCTGGGAGGCGCGGGAGAACAGGAAGTCGCCGGTGAGGATGGCCACCGAGTTGTCCCAGCGGCTGTTGGCGCTGGGGGCGCCGCGGCGCACCGGCGCCTCGTCCATCACGTCGTCGTGGTACAGCGTGGCGAGGTGGGTCAGTTCGACGACCACCGCGGAGGGCACCACGCCGGGCGCCGCCGGGTCGCCGAACTGGGCGGCCAGCATCACCAGCAGCGGGCGGAAGCGCTTGCCGCCGGCCTCGATGAGGTGGCTGGCGGTCACCGTGATGAAGGGCACGTCGCTCTTGACGGCCTCGGCCAGGGCGGCCTCCACGGCCTCCATCCCGGCCTGGACGTCCCGGGTCAGATCGCGGTCCTGCACGCTCAGCCCGAAGGGCCCCACGACGGTCACGCTGACCACTCCTGTCCCTGGTCGATCCAGCGGGCCGGTCCCTCAGCGCCGCCGATGCACATACGAAGCAGCGTATCCGGTCCGGAGTGGATCACTGCACGGGCATGGGCCCGACTCCTCCGGTGGCGGGGGGCGGCAGGGAGGGCGTCGGTCAGCGCGGGACGATCCGGGTCAGGTCCACCTCGACGGGGTACGGCAGGAGGGTGCGCAGCGTGCCGTGGTGGACGGCCGTGCCGGGTGCCGGGGCGTACACGCCGGTCTCCGCGTCCAGGTGGAACTCGTAGACCACGGGGAGGCCGTCCTCGCCGCGCTCGACCCGCCAGAAGAACGGCACGCCCGCCTCGGCGTACATGCCGGGCTTGCGGAACCGGTCGTCGCTGCGCGAGCCGTGCGAGACCACCTCGACGGCGAGGGCCACGGCGGTGGCCGGGACGCACTCCGTGGTGAAGAAGTCGAGCCCGGTGCGGTCGAAGACGATCACGTCGGGCTTGGGCACGTTGTAGGGGTCGACCAGCACGCAACGCTCGGCGGCAGCCTGGTGCGGGTCCCGCCGGGCGCTGCGGAGTGCGAAGTACAGCTCGTCGCGCACGGTGTCGTGCCACAGATTGGTCATGCCGCGAACCACGATCGCCCCATCCACCAACTCGAACTCGAAGGGCAGATCGAGGTCCTTGACCTGGTCGTAGGTCCAGCCTCCCGAGGGCGGGGACGTCCAGTCGATCGGTTCGGCAGTCATGGCCACCTCCTGCACCCAGTGTAGGAGCCGAGCCTACGGGTGGCGACGAGTGGCGGAACGCTTCACCGGCGTGCCGTTCACCCCCCGAACAGCCGTCCGGCCCCCGCTCCGGTGGGGGCCGGGGCCGGGGCCGCGGGGGCGGGTCAGCGGACGAACAGCGAGGCCTTAGAGGCCAGGTCGAGGAAGTACTGCGGGAGCAGGCCGAGACCGAGGGTGACCAGGACGCCGACGCCGATGGCGGTGGCGGTGAGCGGGCTGGGCACGGCGACGGCGGGGCCGGAGGGCTGCGGGTCGGAGAAGAACATCAACACGATGACCCGGATGTAGAAGAACGCGGCGACCGCGGAGGAGAGCACGCCGACGATGACCAGCGGGGTGGCCCCGCCCTCGGCCGCGGCCTGGAAGACCGCGAACTTGCCGGTGAAGCCGGAGGTCAGCGGGATGCCCGCGAAGGCCAGCAGGAACAGCGCGAACACCGCGGCCAGCAGCGGCGAGCGGCGGCCCAGCCCGGCCCAGCTGGACAGGTGGGTGGCCTCGCCCTTGGAGTCGCGCACCAGGGTGGTCACGGCGAACGCGCCGAGCGTCACGAAGGAGTACGCCAGCAGGTAGAAGAGGACCGCCGAGACGCCGCGCCGGTCGGTGGCGATCAGGCCGGTGAGGATGAACCCGGCGTGCGCGACCGAGGAGTAGGCGAGCAGCCGCTTGACGTCCTGCTGGGTGACGGCGAGGACCGCGCCGACCACCATGGTGAGGATCGCCACGCCCCACATGACCGGCCGCCAGTCCCAGCGCAGGCCGGGGAAGGCGACGTAGAACAGCCGCAGCAGGGCGCCGAACGCGGCGGTCTTGGTGGCGGCCGCCATGAACCCGGTGACGGGCGTCGGGGCGCCCTGGTAGACGTCCGGCGTCCAGGAGTGGAAGGGCACCGCGCCGACCTTGAACAGCAGGCCGACGGCCAGCATGGCCAGGCCGATCAGCAGCAGCGCGTCGTTCTGGGTGGTGACGGCCAGCGCCGGGGTGACCGGGGCGACGCCGGAGACCGCGTCGGCGATCTCGCCGAGCTGGACCGAGCCCGCGTAGCCGTACAGCAGGGCGGTGCCGAACAGGAAGAACGCCGAGGCGAACGCGCCGAGCAGGAAGTACTTGACGGCCGCCTCCTGGGAGATCAGCCGGCGGCGGCGGGCGAGCGCGCACATCAGGTACAGCGGGAGGGAGAGCACCTCCAGCGCCACGAACATGGTCAGCAGGTCGTTGGCGGCCGGGAAGAGCAGCATGCCGCCGACCGCGAACAGGGTGAGCGGGTAGATCTCGGTGGTGCGCAGGCCCTCGCGGGTGGCGTCGCGCTCCTGCTCGCCGCCGGGGACGGCCGCGGCCTGGGCGGCGAACGCGTCGACCCGGTGGCCGTTGATCCGCGGCTCCAGCCGGCCCTCGGCGTAGGTGAGCACGGTCAGCACCGCGGTCAGCAGGATCACGCCCTGGAGGAACAGCGCGGGGCCGTCGATGGCGACCGCGCCCATCGCCAGCAGCCCGGCCTTGGTCGTGGCGTGGCCCTGCGCGGCGAGCACCACCACGGCGGCGAAGGCACCGCCGAGGCCGAGCAGCGAGACGCCCAGCTGGGCGGTGGCGCGCAGCCGTCGGGGCAGGAACGCCTCGACCAGGACGCCCAGCACCGCGGCGCCGAAGACCACCAGCATCGGGGAGAGCTGGCCGTACTCGATGTGCGGGGCGGGGATGCTCGGGCTGTTGCCGCCGGCGGCGGCCAGCGCGTGGACGGGGTTCACTCCTGCTCACCTCCGTTGGTGGCGGCGACCGGGTGGGCCGGCGCGGGGTCGGTGCGGTGGACCTGGCTGAGGGTGTCGTTCACGGACGGGCCGACCAGGTCGGTGAGCGGCTTCGGGTAGACCCCCAGCAGCAGGGTCAGCGCCACCAGCGGCGCGACGACGGCGAGTTCGCGGACCTTGAGGTCCTTGACGCCCTCGACGCCGGCCTTCACCGGGCCGGTCATGGTGCGCTGGTACAGCAGCAGGGCGTACAGCGCGGCCAGCACGATGCCGAAGGTGGCGACGACGCCGAGCGCCGGGTAGCGGCTGAAGGTGCCGACCAGGACGAGGAACTCGCTGACGAACGGAGCCATGCCGGGCAGCGACAGGGTGGCCAGGCCGCCGATCAGGAAGGTGCCGGCCAGCACCGGGGCGACCTTCTGCACGCCGCCGTAGTCGGCGATCAGGCGGGAGCCGCGGCGGGAGATCAGGAAGCCGGCCACCAGCATCCACGCGGCGGTGGAGATGCCGTGGTTGACCATGTAGAGCGTCGCGCCGGACTGGCCCTGGCTGGTCATCGCGAAGACGCCCAGGATGATGAACCCGAAGTGCGAGATGGACGCGTAGGCGACCAGCCGCTTGATGTCCTTCTGGCCGATCGCGACCAGCGCGCCGTAGACGATGCCGATCAGCGCCAGCACCATGATCACCGGGGCGAAGGTCTTCGACGCGTCCGGGAAGAGGCCCAGGCAGAAGCGCAGCATCGCGAAGGTGCCGACCTTGTCGACCACCGCGGTGATCAGCACGGCCGTCCCGGCGGTGGACTCGCCCATCGCGTTCGGCAGCCAGGTGTGCAGCGGCCACATCGGGGCCTTCACCGCGAAGGCGAAGAAGAAGCCGAGGAACAGCGCCCGCTGCGCGTTCGGGTCGATGACCAGCTTGCCGGAGGAGATCGCGTCGGTCAGCGCGGTCAGGCTGAACGTCGCCTGGCCCTGGTTCCCGGCCGCCACGTACAGGCCGATCACGGCGGCCAGCATGACCAGGCCGCCGAGCAGGTTGTACAGCAGGAACTTGACGGCGGCGTAGGAGCGCTGGCGGTCCGAGTCGGGGCCGCCGGCCCGGTCGCCGAAGCCGCCGATCAGGAAGTACATCGGGATCAGCATGGCTTCGAAGAACACGTAGAACACGAAGACGTCGGTGGCCAGGAAGGACACCAGCACCATCGCCTCGACGGCCAGGATCAGCGCGAAGAACGCCTGGGTGCGCCGCTTGGACTCGAACGAGCCCTCGGGGACGGCGGGGTCGGCGTCGTGCCAGCCGGCCAGCATCACCAGCGGCACCAGGACGGCGGTGAGCAGCGCCAGCGCGGTGCCGATGCCGTCCGCGCCCAGCGAGAAGCTGATCCCGAAGGAGCGGATCCAGGAGTGGGATTCGGTCAACTGGTAGCGGGCGCCGCCGGGTTCGTAGCAGGCGGCGATCGCGGCGGCCAGGCCGAGGGTGACGGCGGAGACCGCCAGCGCGACGGTCTTGGTGGTGCGCCGCCGGGCCTCGCTGGTCCCGGCCGGGAGGGCGGCGGTGAGCACCGCTCCGGCGGCCGGGACGGCACAGGTGGCGGAGAGGAGGTAGCTCATCAGACCGACCTCATCAGGAGAGTGGAGGCGACCAGCACCAGCGTGCCGCCGAACATGGAGAGCGCGTACGTGCGGACGTAGCCGGTCTGGATGCGGCGCAGCCGGCCGGAGAGTCCGCCGATCGCGGCGGCCAGGCCGTTGACGAGGCCGTCCAGGCCCCGGCTGTCGAACCAGACCAGGGTGGCGGCCAGTGCCGAGCCGGGGCGGACCAGGACGGCGTGGTTGAAGTCGTCCTGGAGCAGGTCGCGGCGGGCGGCCCGGGTGAGCGGGGAGCCGATCGGGGCCGTGACCGGGACGGGGCCGCGGCCGTACATCTGCCAGGCCAGGCCCGCGCCGGCCAGCATGCAGACGGTGGCGATCAGGCTGACCGCGAGCGGGGACAGCGGCGAGTCGCCCTCGGCGTGGCCGGTGACCGGCTCCAGCCAGTGCAGGAAGGAGCTGCCGAAGGCGAACAGGCCGCCGGCGAAGACCGAGCCGAAGGCCAGCACGACCATCGGGACGGTCATGGTCCTCGGGGACTCGTGCGGGTGCGGCGGTTCGCCGGTCTCGGGGTCCGGCTGCCAGCGCTGCTCGCCGAAGAAGGTCAGCACCATCACCCGGGTCATGTAGAACGCGGTGACCGCGGCGCCGAGCAGGGCGCACAGGCCGAGGATCCAGCCCTCGGTGCCGCCCCTGGCGAACGCCGCCTCGATGATCTTGTCCTTGGAGAAGAAGCCGGACAGGCCCGGGAAGCCGATGATCGCCAGGTAGCCGAGGCCGAAGGTGACGAAGGTGACCGGCATGTGCTTGCGCAGGCCGCCGTAGTGCCGCATGTTCACCTCGTCGTTCATGCCGTGCATGACCGACCCGGCGCCGAGGAACATCCCGGCCTTGAAGAAGCCGTGGGTGACCAGGTGCATGATGGCGAAGGCGTAGCCGATCGGGCCCAGGCCGGCCGCCATGACCATGTAGCCGATCTGCGACATGGTCGACCCGGCGAGGGCCTTCTTGATGTCGTCCTTGGCGCAACCGACGATCGCACCGAACAGCAGCGTCACCGTGCCGACCACCACCACGGCGGTCCGGGCGTCCGGCGCCAGGTCGAAGATGGCCCCGGAGCGGACGATCAGGTAGACGCCGGCGGTGACCATGGTGGCCGCGTGGATCAGCGCGGAGACCGGGGTCGGGCCCTCCATCGCGTCGCCCAGCCAGGACTGCAGCGGCACCTGGGCGGACTTGCCGCAGGCCGCCAGCAGCAGCATCAGCGCGATCGCGGTGAGTTTGCCCTCGCTCGCGTCGCCCGCGGTGGCGAACACCGGCCGGAAGGCGAACGAGCCGAACTCGACGAACATCAGCATGATCGCGATGGACAGGCCCATGTCGCCGACCCGGTTGACGATGAACGCCTTCTTGGCGGCCGTCGCGGCGCTCGGCTTGTGCTGCCAGAACCCGATCAGCAGGTAGGACGCCAGTCCGACGCCCTCCCAACCGACGTACAGCAGCAGGTAGTTGTCGGCCAGCACCAGCACCAGCATGGCGGCCAGGAAGAGGTTCAGGTAGGCGAAGAAGCGGCGGCGGCGCTCGTCGTGCGCCATGTAGCCCACCGAGTACAGGTGGATCAGGGTGCCGACGCCGGTGATCAGCAGGACGAAGGTGACCGAGAGTTGGTCGAGCTGGAAGGAGACGTCGGCCTGGAAGCCGCCGACCGGGATCCAGCTGAACAGCCGCTCGGTGACGGCGCGGTGCTCGGCGTCCCGGCCGAGCATGTCCGCGAACAGGGCCAGTCCGAAGGCGAAGGAGAGCGCGGCCAGCAGGGTCGCGATCCAGTGCCCGGACCGGTCCAGGGCCCGTCCGCCGAGCAGCAGCAGGGCAGCACCGGCCAGCGGCGCCGCGATCAGCAGCGGAATGAGAGAGTTCACTGTGAAGGGCCCTCCGCCTACAGCTTCATCAGGTTGCTGTCGTCGACCGAAGCGGAGTGCCTGGTCCGGAAGATCGAGACGATGATGGCGAGGCCGACCACGACCTCGGCCGCCGCGACCACCATGGTGAAGAACGCGATGATCTGGCCGTCCAGGTTGCCGTGCATCCGGGAGAAGGTGACCAGCGCCAGGTTCGAGGCGTTCAGCATCAGCTCCACGCACATGAACAGCACGATCGCGTTGCGCCGCAGCAGCACCCCGGAGGCGCCGATGGTGAACAGCAGCGCGGCGAGGTACAGGTAGTTGGCCGGGTTCACTCCGCCTCCTCCTTGGTCGGGGCCGGCGTCGGGGTCGGCACGGTCTCCAGCGCCTGGCGCGGCCCGGACACCCGGGGGCGGGCGGAGGACGGGCGGCCCAGCCAGTCGGCCGTGGTCTCCTCCAGCTCGGCCATCCGCCGGAGCATCTCCTGGCTGACGTCGCGGACCTGGCCGCGCTCGCGCAGGGTGCCCATCACCGAGTCCTCGGCGACGGTGCCGTCCGGCAGCAGCGCCGGGACGTCCACCGCGTTGTGCCGGGCGTACACGCCGGGGGCGGGCAGCGGCGGCACCTGGATGTTGTCGCTGACCCGCCGGGCGGCCAGCTGGCGCTGGGTCAGCGGGGCGCGGACCTTCTCGCGGTGGGTCAGCACCATCGCGCCGACCGCCGCGGTGATCAGCAGCGCGCCGGTCACCTCGAACGCCCAGACGTACTTGGTGAAGATCAGCCGGGCCAGGCCCTGCACGTTGCCCTCGGCGTTCGCCCCGGACAGGCCGGTGAAGTCGCGCAGGTGGGCGTTGGCCAGCCCGGCGATCAGCAGCACGCCGAAGCCCAGGCCGCAGAGCACCGCGGCGATCCGCTGGCCCTTCAGCTGCTCCTTGAGCGAGTCCGCCGAGGAGACGCCGACCAGCATCACCACGAACAGGAACAGCATCATGATCGCGCCGGTGTAGACCACGATCTGCACCACGCCGAGGAAGACCGCGCCCTGCGCCATGTAGCAGACCGCCAGCGCGAGCATGGTGGCCGCCAGGCAGAGCGCCGAGTGCACGGCCTTCCGCAGCAGCAGCATGCCGAGCGCCCCGCCGACCGCGACCACGGCCAGCACCCAGAACTGCACGGCCTCGCCGGTGGAGGTCATGACCGCTCCTCCTTCTCGCGCTCGTGCCGCTCCTGCCGGACGGTGCCGGGCGCCGCGCCGGTGACCTCGCCCCGGTAGTACGCGCCCTCGTCGGCGCCCGGGAAGATCGCGTGCGGGGCGTCGACCATGCCCTCGGTCAGCCCGACCAGCAGCTGCTCCTTGGTGAAGATCAGGTCCTGCCGGGAGGAGTCCGCGAGCTCGTACTCGTTGGTCATGGTCAGCGCCCGGGTCGGACACGCCTCGATGCACAGCCCGCACAGGATGCAGCGGGCGTAGTTGATCTGGTAGACCGCGCCGTAGCGCTCGCCGGGCGAGTAGCGCTCCTCGTCCCGGTTGTCGGCGCCCTCGACGTAGATGGCGTCGGCCGGGCAGGCCCAGGCGCACAGCTCGCAGCCGACGCACTTCTCCAGGCCGTCCGGGTGCCGGTTCAGCTGGTGGCGGCCGTGGAAGCGCGGAGCGGTGGGCTTCTTGTACTCCGGGTACTGCTCGGTGAGCCGCTTCTTGAACATGGCCTTGAAGGTCACGCCGAAGCCGGCGGCCGGCCCGAGGACCGACTTCTCTGAGGTCTCGGAGGACTCGTCAGACATTCTCGGATCAGCTCCCTTCGGAATGGTCGGCCCCGTTGAGGGCGTCCTGGAGTTGCGGGGCCCGGCGGCGGCGGCGCGGGACGGGCGGCAGTTCCTGCCCGGGCAGCGGCGGTACGGGGTAGCCCCCGGCCATCGGGTCGAACACCGGCTCGGCGGCGGGCGGTTCGGCGGGCTTCTTGCGCAGCAGGTCGACCACCAGCGCGGCCAGCAGGACCACCGCCAGCGGCGCGCCCACGTACAGCACCACCTTGGCGAAGTCGTAGCCCTCGTTGCGCAGCGCCCGCACGGTGGCGACCATCACCAGCCAGACCAGCGAGACCGGGATGAGCACCTTCCAGCCGAGCTTCATGAACTGGTCGTAGCGCAGCCGGGGCAGGGTGCCGCGCAGCCAGATGAAGAAGAACAGCAGCAGCTGGATCTTCAGCACGATCCAGAGCATCGGCCACCAGCCGTGGTTGGCGCCCGCCCAGAAGGTCGAGATCGGCCACGGGGCGCGCCAGCCGCCCAGGAACAGGGTGGAGGCGACCGCCGAGACGGTGACCATGTTGACGTACTCGGCCAGCATGAACATCGCGAACTTCAGCGAGGAGTACTCGGTGTTGAAGCCGCCGACCAGCTCGCCCTCGGCCTCCGGGAGGTCGAACGGCGCCCGGTTGGTCTCGCCGACCATCGCGATGACGTACACGATGAACGACACCGGCAGCAGCACCGCGAACCAGGTCGGCTGCTGCGAGGAGACGATCTCCGAGGTGGACATCGAGCCCGAGTAGATGAACACCGCCGCGAACGACAGGCCCATCGCGATCTCGTAGCTGATCATCTGGGCGGAGGAGCGGATGCCGCCGAGCAGCGGGTACGTCGAGCCGGACGACCAGCCCGCCAGCACGATGCCGTAGATGCCCACCGAGGCGGTGGCCAGGATGTACAGCAGCGCGATCGGCAGGTCGGTCAGCTGGAGCGGCGTCCGGGTGCCGAAGATCGACACCTGGTTGTCGGCCGGGCCGAACGGGATCACCGCGAACGCCATGAACGCGGGGATCGCCGCCACCACCGGCGCCAGCACGTAGACCGCCTTGTCGGCGCCCTTGACCACCAGATCTTCCTTGAGCGCCAGCTTCACGCCGTCGGCCAGCGACTGCAGCAGGCCCCACGGGCCGTGCCGGTTCGGGCCGATCCGCAGCTGCATCCAGGCGACGACCTTGCGCTCCCAGACGATGGCGATCAGCACCGTCAGCACCAGGAACGCGAAGCAGAACACCGCCTTCAGCAGCACCAGCCACCACGGGTCGCGGCCGAAGAAGCCGAGCGTGTCGGCGGCGGCCAGGGGAGTGGCCAAGGGGGCAGCGAGGGGGCTCATGATTCCTCCGCCGGGGCGATGGTGACCAGGTGGCCGACCGTGGTGCCGAGCGCGCGGTACGCGCCGCCGTCCGGCGTCGAGTTGAGCGGCAGCCAGACCGTGCGGTCCGGCATCGCGTCGGTGATCTCCAGCGGCAGGGTCAGCGACCCGGCCGGTCCGGTGACCCGCAGCGCGCCGCGCGCGCCGACCTCGGCGGCGGTGGCCGCGGACAGCCGGGCCACCGCCGGGTGCCGGGTGCCGGCCAGGTGGGTGTCGCCGTCCTGCAGCGAGCCGTGGTCCAGCAGCATCCGGTGCCCGGCCAGCACGGCCTGCCCGGTGGCCGGGCGGGGCAGCGCGGCGGGGTGCGCGGCGGGCGCGGCCGGGCGGGCGCCCTGCCACGGGGTGAAGCGGTCCAGCTCCAGCCGGGCCGCCCGGACGTCGGGCAGGCCGATCGGCCGGTCCAGCGCGTCCGCGAGCATGTTCAGCACCCGGACGTCGGCGTGCAGGTGGCCGCGCATCAACTGGTCCGGCTTGAGCGCCGGTTCGAACATCCGGACCCGGCCCTCCCAGTCCAGGAAGGTGCCGGCCTTCTCGGCGACCGCCGCGACCGGCAGCACCACGTCGGCGTACGCGGTGACCGCGGACGGGCGCAGCTCCAGCGAGAGCACGAACTCGACCTGCGAGAGGGCCTGTTCGGCGAGCGCCGGGTCCGGCAGGTCGTCCAGGCCGACCCCGCCGACCACCAGCGCGTCCAGCTCGCCCGTGGCGGCGGCGGCCAGGATCTCGCCGGTGTCGCGGCCGGGGCCGGCCGGCAGCTCGGCGACGCCCCAGTGCGCGGCGGCCTCGGCGCGGGCGGCGGGCACCGCGACGGCCCGGCCGCCGGGCAGCAGCCCGGGCAGCGCGCCCGCCTCGACGGCGCCGCGCTCACCGGCCCGGCGCGGCACCCAGGCGAGCCCCGCCCCGGTGGCGTGCGCCAGGCGCAGCGCGGCGGTCAGGCCGCCGGCGGTCTGCGCGAGCCGCTCGCCGACCAGCACGACGGCGCCCGGGGAGCGCAGCGCGTCCGCGCAGCGTCCGGCGTCGTCGGCGAGCACCTCGTCGCCGGCCAGCGCCGCCAGCCACTCGACCTCGGTGCCGGGGGCGGCGGGCAGCAGCGCGCCGTGCAGCTTGGCCAGGCCGCGGGAGGCGTGCGAGGCGATCGAGAACACCCGCAGCCCGGACGCCCGGTTGGCCTTGCGCAGCCGCAGGAAGACGATCGGCGCCTCCTCCTCGGCCTCCAGCCCGACCAGCAGCACGGCCGGTGCGGCCTCCAGGTCGCGGTAGGCGACGGAAGGGCCGTCCAGGTCGACGCCCGTCCCGGCGACCGCGGCGGCCAGGAAGTCGGCCTCCTCGGCGCTGTGCGGCCGGGCCCGGAAGTCGACGTCGTTGGTGCCGAGCGCGACGCGGGCGAACTTGCCGTAGCCGTACGCGTCCTCGACCGTCACCCGGCCGCCCGCGAGCACCGCGGCGCGCGCCCCGCGCAGCCCCTCGGCGGCCCGGGCCAGCGCCTCCGGCCAGGACGCGGCGACGAGTTCGCCGTCCCGGCGGACCAGCGGGGTGGTGAGGCGGTCGCGCTGCTGGGCGTAGCGGAACGCGAACCGGCCCTTGTCGCAGTTCCACTCCTCGTTGACCTCCGGCTCGTTGCCGGCCAGGCGCCGCAGCACCTTGCCGCGCCGGTGGTCGGTGCGCTGCCCGCAGCCCGCCGAGCAGTGCTCGCACACCGACGGGGAGGAGACCAGGTCGAACGGGCGGGAGCGGAACCGGTAGGCGGCGGAGGTGAGCGCGCCGACCGGGCAGATCTGGATGGTGTTGCCGGAGAAGTACGAGTCCAGCGGCTGGTCGACGCCGGTGCCGACCTGCTGGAGCGCGCCGCGCTCCACCAGGTCGATGAACGGGTCGCCGGCGATCTGCTGCGAGAAGCGGGTGCAGCGGGCGCACAGCACGCAGCGCTCGCGGTCCAGCAGCACCTGGGTGGAGAGCGGGACCGGCTTCTCGTACGTCCGCTTGACGCCCTCGAACCGGGAGTCGGGGTCGCCGGTGGACATCGCCTGGTTCTGCAGCGGGCACTCGCCGCCCTTGTCGCAGACCGGGCAGTCCAGCGGGTGGTTGATCAGCAGCAGTTCCATCACGCCGCGCTGCGCCTTCTCGGCGACCGGCGAGGACAGCTGGGTGCGCACCACCATGCCCTCGGCGACCGGGATGGTGCAGGAGGCGACCGGCTTGCGCTGCCCCTCGACCTCCACGATGCACTGGCGGCACGCCCCGGCGGGGTCGAGCAGCGGGTGGTCGCAGAAGCGCGGGACCTGGGTGCCGATCTGCTCGGCGGCGCGGATCACCAGCGTGCCCTTGGGGACGCTGACCTCGGTGCCGTCGATGGTGAGCGTGACCAGCTCGGTCTGGGTGGAAGGCTCCGTGACCGTCACGCGTGCACCTCCCTCTCGGTGGCGGACTCGTGGGCGGGGGCCCGGCCGGCCCAGACGGTGGAGGCCGCCGGGTCGAACGGGCAGCGGTGCTCGTCGATGTGCTGCTGGTACTCGGCGCGGAAGTGCTGGAGCGAGGAGACAATCGGGCTGGCCGCGCCGTCGCCCAGCGCGCAGAACGACTTGCCGTTGATGTTGTCGGCGATGTCCAGCAGCTTCTCCAGGTCGCCGGCCGCGCCCTGCCCGGCCTCGATCCGCTTGAGCAGCTGGACCAGCCAGTAGGTGCCCTCGCGGCACGGGGTGCACTTGCCGCAGGACTCGTGGGCGTAGAACTCGGTCCACCGGGTGACGGCCCGCACCACGCAGGTGGTCTCGTCGAAGACCTGGAGCGCCTTGGTGCCGAGCATCGAGCCGGCCGCGCCGACGCCCTCGTAGTCCAGCGGGACGTCCAGGTGCTCCTCGGTGAACATGGGGGTCGAGGAGCCGCCCGGGGTCCAGAACTTGAGCCGGTGCCCGGCCCGGACGCCGCCGGAGACGTCCAGCAGCTGGCGCAGCGTGATGCCGAGCGGCGCCTCGTACTGGCCGGGGTTGGTGACGTGCCCGGAGAGCGAGTACAGCGTGAAGCCGGGCGACTTCTCGGTGCCCAGCGACGTGAACCAGTCCTTGCCGCGGGCCAGGATCGGCGGCACCGAGGCGATCGACTCGACGTTGTTCACCACCGTCGGGCAGGCGTACAGGCCGGCGATCGCCGGGAACGGCGGGCGCAGCCGGGGCTGGCCGCGGCGGCCCTCCAGCGAGTCGAGCAGCGCGGTCTCCTCGCCGCAGATGTACGCGCCGGCGCCGGCGTGGACGGTGATGTCCAGGTCGATGCCGGAGCCCTGGACGTCCTTGCCGAGGTAGCCGGCCTCGTACGCCTCGGCGACGGCCGCCTGGAGGCGGCGCAGCACCGGGACGACCTCGCCGCGCAGGTAGACGAAGGCGTGCTCGCAGCGGATCGCGTACGAGGCGATGACCATGCCCTCGATCAGCGCGTGCGGGTTGGCGAAGAGCAGCGGGATGTCCTTGCAGGTGCCCGGCTCGGACTCGTCGGCGTTGACCACCAGGTAGTGCGGCTTGCCGTCGTTCTGCGGGATGAACTGCCACTTCATGCCGGTGGGGAAGCCCGCGCCGCCGCGGCCGCGCAGGCCGGCGTCCTTGACCAGGGCGATCACGTCGTCCGGGGGCATCGCGAGGGCGGCGGCCAGGCCGTCGTAGCCGCCGTGGCGGCGGTAGGTCTCCAGCGTCCAGGGGCGCTGGTCGTCCCAGGACGCGGAGAGGACCGGGGAGAGGAGCTTCTCGGCCGGCTCGGCGGAGGTCATCACGCTTCCGTCCCTTCGTGCCGCGGGGAGACCACCTTGGCGCCCGGGGTGCCGGGCAGCGCCTCGCCCCGGGCCAGCCGCAGGCCGGCCAGCGAGGGCGCGCCGCCGGCCCCGGACTCGTCGACCGCGCCGGGGCGCTCGTCGGCGAAGCCGGCCAGGATGCGCGAGGTCTGCTTGAACGAGCAGAGCTTGGCGCCGCGGGTGGGCGCCACCTCCTGCCCGGCGCGCAGCTGGTCGACCAGCTGCTTGGCGCTCTCCGGCGTCTGGTTGTCGAAGAACTCCCAGTTGACCATCACCACGGGGGCGTAGTCGCAGGCCGCGTTGCACTCGATCCGCTCGATCGAGACCGAACCGTCTTCGGTGGTGCGGTTGTTGGCGATCCCGAGGTGCTCGGAGAGCTCGTCGAAGATCTGGTCGCCGCCGAGCACCGCGCACAGCGTGTTGGTGCACACGCCGACGTGGTACTCGCCGGCCGGGCGCCGCCGGTACATGGTGTAGAAGGTGGCGACCGCGGTGACCTCGGCGGTGGTCAGGTCCAACTGCTCGGCGCAGAACCGGATGCCGGTCGGCGTGACGCAGCCGTCCTCGGCCTGCACCAGGTGCAGCAGCGGCAGCAGCGCCGAGCGGGACTGCGGGTAGCGGGAGATCAACTCCCGGGCGTCGGCGGCGAGTCGCTGCTCGACCTCCGGCGGGTAGGGCTTGGCCGGCAGCGCCGGCAGGCCGAGTTCTGTGCTGCTCACCGGTCCACGCCTCCCATCACCGGGTCGATCCCGGCCACCGCCACGATCACGTCGGCCAGCGGGCCGCCCTCGCACATCGCGGCCATCGTCTGCAGGTTGGTGAACGACGGGTCGCGGAAGTGCACCCGGTAGGGCCGGGTGCCGCCGTCGCTGACCACGTGCACGCCGAGTTCGCCCTTGGGCGACTCCACCGCGGCGTAGGCCTGGCCGACCGGGACCTTGAAACCCTCGGTGACCAGCTTGAAGTGGTGGATCAGGGCCTCCATCGAGGTGCCCATGATCTTCCGGATGTGGTCCAGCGAGTTGCCCATGCCGTCGGGGCCGACGGCCAGCTGGGACGGCCAGGCGATCTTCTTGTCGGCCACCATGACCGGCCCGGGGGCCAGCCGCTCCAGGCACTGCTCGACGATCCGCAGCGACTGCCGCATCTCCTCCAGCCGGATCAGGAACCGCCCGTAGGAGTCCGCGGTGTCGGCGACCGCGACGTCGAAGTCGTAGGTCTCGTAGCCGCAGTACGGGTCGGACTTGCGCAGGTCGTGCGGCAGCCCGGTGGCCCGCAGGATCGGGCCGGTGGCGCCGAGCGCCAGGCAGCCGGGCAGGTCGAGGAAGCCGACGTCGACCAGCCGGGCCTTGAACACCGGGTTGTCGGTGGCCAGCTTGTCGTACTCGTGCATCCGCGAGCGCAGCAGGTTGACGCCCTCGCGGATCTTGTCGACCGCGCCGGGCGGCAGGTCCTGGGCCAGGCCGCCGGGGCGGACGTAGGCGTGGTTCATCCGCAGGCCGGTGACCAGCTCGAAGATGTCCAGGACGACCTCGCGGTCCCGGAAGCCGTAGATCATCAGGGTGGTGGAGCCGATCTCCATGCCGCCGGTGGCCAGCGCCACCAGGTGCGAGGAGATCCGGTTGAGCTCCATCATCAGCACCCGGATCACGGTGGCCCGCTCGGGCACGTCGGCGGTGATCCCGAGCAGCTTCTCCACGGCCAGGCAGTAGGCGGTCTCGTTGTACAGCGGGGTGAGGTAGTCCATCCGCGTCACGAACGTGGTGCCCTGCACCCAGTTGCGGAACTCCATGTTCTTCTCGATGCCGGTGTGCAGGTAGCCGATGCCGCAGCGGGCCTCGGTGACCGTCTCGCCGTCGATCTCCAGGATCAGCCGCAGCACGCCGTGGGTGGACGGGTGCTGCGGGCCCATGTTGACGATGATCCGCTCGTCGTCGGCGCCGGCCACCGCCTCGGCGACCTCGCCCCAGTCGCCGCCGGTGACGGTGAACACCCGTCCCTCGGTGGTCTCCCGGGCGCCTGCTTCGTAGTGGGTGCTGCTCATCAGCTGTACGACCTCCGCTGGTCGGGAGCCGGGATCTGGGCGCCCTTGTACTCGACGGGGATGCCGCCGAGCGGGTAGTCCTTGCGCTGCGGGTGGCCCAGCCAGTCGTCCGGCATCATGATCCGGGTGAGCGCCGGGTGGCCCTCGAAGACCAGGCCGAAGAAGTCGTAGGTCTCCCGCTCGTGCCAGTCGTTGGTCGGGTAGACGCTCACCACGGACGGGAGGCGCGGGTCCGCGTCGGGCGCGGTGACCTCCAGCCGGATCAGCCGGGTGTGGGTGATCGAGCGCAGGTGGTAGACGGCGTGCAGCTCCCGGCCCTTGTCCTGCGGGTAGTGCACGCCGCTGACGCCCAGGCACAGCTCGAAGCGGAGCGCCGGGTCGTCGCGCAGGATGCGCACCGACTTCAGCAGGTGCTCGCGCTCGATGTGGAAGGTCAGTTCGCCGCGGTCGACGATGGTCTTCCCGATCACGTCGGCGACGTCGAGGCCCTGCTCCTCCAGCGCGCCCTCGAACTCGTCGGCCACCTCGTCGAACCAGCCGCCGTAGGGGCGCTCGCTGGCGCCGGGCAGCACGATCGGGGCGTCCAGGCCGCCGAAGCCGGAGGTGTCGCCGGTGCCGCGGGCGCCGAACATGCCCTGCCGGCGGCCGACCACCTCGACCGGGATCTCCCGCCGGGTCGCCGGCACCTCGGGCGCCTGCTCCGGCTTGTCGGAGTCGCTCATCGCAGCAGCCCCCGCATCTCGCTGGTCGGGACGGCCTGCAGCGCGAGGCGCTCGGCCTCCTCCTCGGCCCGGCGGCGGTTCACGCCGAGCTTCTCGTGCTGGATCTTCTCGTGCAGCTTGACGATCGCGTCCAGCAGCATCTCCGGGCGGGGCGGGCAGCCCGGCAGGTAGATGTCCACCGGGACGATGTGGTCGACGCCCTGGACGATCGCGTAGTTGTTGAACATGCCGCCCGAGGAGGCGCACACGCCCATCGAGATGACCCACTTCGGGTTCGGCATCTGGTCGTAGACCTGCCGCAGCACCGGCGCCATCTTCTGGCTCACCCGGCCCGCCACGATCATCAGGTCGGCCTGCCGGGGCGAGCCCCGGAAGACCTCCATGCCGAACCGGGCCAGGTCGTAGCGGCCCGCGCCGGTGGTCATCATCTCGATCGCGCAGCAGGCCAGACCGAAGGTCGCCGGGAAGACCGAAGCCTTCCGCACCCAGCCCGCGGCGGCCTCCACGCTGGTGAGCAGGAAGCCGCTCGGCAGCTTCTCCTCGATACCCATCAGTTCCCTCTCAATGCCTTCGAGTCCGTTGGCTTGTCCGCCCGTTCACAGCCGGCGGCCGGCGGTCAGTCCCACTCCAGGCCGCCGCGGCGCCAGACGTAGGCGTAGGCGACGAACACGGTGGCGATGAACAGGAGCATCTCGACCAGCCCGAAGATCCCCAGGGCGTCGAAGCTGACCGCCCACGGGTAGAGGAAGACGATCTCGATGTCGAAGACGATGAAGAGCATCGCCGTCAGGTAGTACTTGATCGGGAACCGCCCGCCGCCCACCGGCTGCGGGGTCGGTTCGATACCGCACTCGTACGCCTCCAACTTGGCCCGGTTGTAGCGCTTCGGGCCGGTGAGCGAGGCCATCACGACGGAGCCGACCGCGAACGCCGCCGCGATGGCACCGAGTACGAGGATCGGCGCGTAGGCATTCATAGCCCCCGCTCCCTCCGTCCAGTCGTCCTTGACTGCAGATCGGAACCACCAGGTCACCGATGGTGAAATGATGATCCACTTCGTGGGATCCGGCTCCATGTGAGGCAGTTCACAAAGCCGGGTTGGAGCGCATCCTATGCCTGTCCGCTTGTGATCTGCGACACGCAGTTCCCGATGATCTTTGTGATCTTCGCCACCAGACGAAGGCCCGCGAAGGCGGATCGATCACCACCGCTCCACCCGATGTGGGCGATTTGCCACATACAGTCGCAATCCAATGGGAAACGACCGCCGTTCGGCCACGCCCTATATCAATTCTGCGGCGGCCAAGGCAAATTTCGGAGTGATCCGGTTGACGTGATAGGGGGACTCACCCTGGCGGTGGACCCGGCGCGGCAGCCGCTTGACCCTTCGTTCACAAGCTCCCGGGGGCACCCGGCGCCCGCCGCCGCCCCCACTCGGTGCCCACCAGCACCGCCACCGCCCCCAGCAGCGCGAGCGGCCCCGGCCGGTCCCCCGCCAGCAGCACCCCGCACAGCGCCGCCCACAGCGGCTCGGTGCCCAGCAGCAGGCTCACCCGGGACGGCGAGGTCGCCCGCACCGCCCACAGCTGCACGAAGAACGCGAACAGCGTGCACAGCAGCGACAGGTACAGCAGCAGACCCCAGCGGGCCGCGTCCAGGGACCCCGCCACGCTCAGCGGCGACGGGCCGGCGAACGGCGACGCCAGCACGAACACCGCTGTGGCGAAGGCCAGTTGGACCCAGGTCAGGGCCAGCGCGTCCACCCCGCGCACCGCCCGCAGCCGGGCCGTCGCCAGCACGTTCACCGTCCGCGCCCCCGCCGCCCCCAGCACCAGCAGGTCGCCCGCCGACGGCGCCCGCAGCCCGCCGTCCCCGGTCAGCAGCGCCACCCCCAGCACCGACAGGGCCGCCGCCGCCAGGAACGCCCCCGACGGCGCGCTGCGCCGCAGCGCCGCCTCCGCCAGCGGCGTGAACACCATCGTCAGACTGATCACCAACCCCGCGTTGGTCGCCGAGGTGTGCACCGCCCCGTACGTCTCCAGCAGGAACACCGCCCCCAGCACCACCCCCAGCAGCGCCCCGCCGGCCCACTGCGCCGCCGACAGCCCGCGCAGCCGCCGCCACGCCACCGCCCCCAGCACCGGCAGCACCAGCCCGAACCGCAGCACCAGCACCGCCACCACCGTCTCCGGCCCGGCCACCCGCTTCACCACCAGGAAGCTGGACCCCCACACCACCGCCACCGCCACCAGCGGCAGGTCCCGCGCGAACCGCGGACGGACGGGTTCGATCGACACGACGGCCACGGCACGGCTCCCGGAAGGGTCGACGGGGGCCCGTGCGGCATCGGACGGGACAGAACCGCCACTGTCCCGCACGCAGGGGGCGACGGACAAGCCACTTTGCCCGACGGTCCTACCACACCTCCCGCCCACCTCTCCCCAGAACTGCGAGACCCGGCGAACGAACCACCGGTGTTCGGGCATCAGGCTGAGGCCATTTAGCTGCAGTGGAGGAAGCCTTGGTCATCTACATCAGGAACGACACGCTCGACGCCCTGGAGGGACGAGCAGACCGCCACGGGGGCGCGACACTCGTCCGAAACAAGCACATCCGCTCGCTGGAGGGCCGTGACCGTCTCCGGATCGAGCGTCTGCACAGGGTGTGCACCCTGGTTCGCGGCAGGGGGCTGGCGACGTTTCCGGAATGGCCCAGATGGCCCGACGAGTGGGTTCCCCTGGTCTTGTACCGGCCTGAAGTACTACAGGTCGATCTGTCGGTGGCCCACCGGGAACGCGACGCCGTCATGTACGTCATGGACGAACTGGCCAAGCCCCTTTACCGACAAGGGCCGGTGCACAAGTTCTATCCGGAACTGCGCAAGCTGGTGGGACTCCGAACCGCCCGAGCACAATCAGTCGGCACCGAACGCTTCTACGTAGCCCGAGAAAGGGTCGGCCCGGTCGTAACGCCCCGGACCGACCCGTGGGACAGCTCAGGCGCGCGGGGCCACCTTGGTCAGGCCGTTGATGATCCGGTCCGCGGCGTCGCCGCCGCTCGGGTCGGTGAGGTTGGCGAGGAGCTTGAGGACGAACTTCATCAGGACGGGGTGGGTGAGGCCGCGTTCGGCGGCGATCCGCATCACCCGGTCGTTGCCGATCAGCTTCACGAAGGCGCGGCCGAGGGTGTAGTAGCCGCCGTAGGTGTCCTTGAGCACCTGCGGGTAGCGGGCCAGGGCGCGTTCCCGGCCCTCGGGGGTGATCCGGGCCATGGCCTGGACGATGACGCCCGCGGCGAGTTGGCCGGATTCCATCGCATAGGCGATGCCCTCGCCGTTGAACGGGTTGACCAGGCCGCCCGCGTCGCCGACCAGCAGCAGGCCGCGGGTGTAGTGCGGCTGCCGGTTGAAGGCCATCGGCAGGGCCGCGCCGCGGATCGGCTCGGTCATGTTCTCCGGGGTGTAGCCCCACTCCTCGGGCATGCCGGCGCACCAGCTCTTGAGCACCTCGCGCCAGTTCAGGTCGCCGAAGGCGGGCGAGGAGTTGAGGATGCCCAGGCCGACGTTGGAGGTGCCGTCGCCCATGCCGAAGATCCAGCCGTAGCCGGGGAGCAGCTTCTTCTGGCCGCCGCGGGTGTCCCACAGCTCCAGCCAGGACTCCAGGTAGTCGTCGTCGTGCCGGGGCGAGGTGAAGTACGTCCGGTAGGCGACGCCCATCGGCCGGGACTCGATCCGGTGCAGGCCCATGGCCAGCGACAGCCGGGTCGAGTTGCCGTCCGCGGCCACCACCAGCGGCGCGTGGAACTCGACCTCGCGCTTGTCCGGCCCGATCTTGGCGGTGACGCCGGTGATCCGCCCGGTGCGGTCCTGGACCGGGCCGCTGACGTTGCAGTTCTCGTACAGCCGGGCGCCGGCCTTCTGCGCCTGCCGGGCCAGCAGTTCGTCGAAGTCGGCGCGCTTGCGCACCAGCCCGTAGTCGGGGAAGGAGGCCAGCTCCGGCCAGTCCAGCTCCAGCCGGACGCCGCCGCCGATGATCCGCAGGCCCTTGTTCTGGAGCCAGCCGTTCTCGGTGGACACGTCGATGCCCATGTCGACCAGCTGCTTGACGGCCCGCGGGGTCAGGCCGTCCCCGCACACCTTCTCGCGCGGGAACTCGGTCTTCTCCAGCAGCAGCACGTCCAGGCCCGCCTGGGCCAGCCAGTAGGCGGTGCTGGAGCCGGCCGGACCGGCGCCGACCACGATGACGTCGGCGGTGGACTCGACGGCGGTCTCGGTCATACGGGGCTCTCTCCTGAGCGCGTCGGGGGGCACGGAGTCGGGGCCGACGCCCCGTCAGCGCATTTCCGGCGGACGGGGTGCCGAACCCTCGCAGTCTACGGGGCCTTGAAGCCGCGGTGGAGGGCGACGATGCCGCCGGTCAGGTTGCGCCACGCCACCTTCGTCCAGCCCGCCCGCTGGAGTTCGGCGGAGAGCGCGGGCTGGTCCGGCCAGGCCCGGATCGACTCCGCGAGGTACACGTACGCCTCCGGGTTGGAGGACACCCGGGTGGCCACCGGCGGCAGCGCCCGCATCAGGTACTCGGTGTAGACGGTGCGCAGCGGCGTCCAGGTCGGCGTGGAGAACTCGCAGATCACCAGCTTCCCGCCGGGCTTGGTCACCCGCAGCATCTCGCGCACCGCCGTCTCGCGGTCCTGCACGTTGCGCAGCGCGAAGGAGATCGTCACCGCGTCGAAGGACTCGTCGGCGAACGGCAGCCGGGTCGCGTCCCCGGCGGTCAGCGCGAGTTCGGGGTGGCGGCTCTTGCCCTCGCTCAGCATGCCGATCGAGAAGTCGCACGGCACCACGTCGGCGCCCGCCTCCAGGAACGGCAGCGAGGACGTGCCGGTGCCCGCACCGAGGTCCAGGATGCGCTGGCCCGCGACGGCGCCCACCGCGTCGGCCACCGCCCGGCGCCAGAGCCGGGCCTGGCCCAGCGAGAGCACGTCGTTGGTGCGGTCGTACTTGGCCGCGACGTCGTCGAACATGGCGGCGACGTCCTGCGGCTGCTTGTCCAGATGGGCTCGGGTCACCCGCCCATTGTTCACCTTGCCGTGACGCGGACCGCCACCAGGGCTCACCGCAGGGCGCGGCGGCCCCCCTTGCGGCGGCGCCGGGAGCGCTTGCCCTGCGTCAGCGCGGGCATCCCCTCGGCGGCGAACGCCACCGTGAAGGCGGCCCGGGCCCGTTCCTCGCCCGCCTGGTGGCGGCGGAAGCGCCAGATCCGCCACAGGCACAGCGCGCACAGCAGCACCGCCGCCGGCACGCTGGTCTGGGCCAGCCCGACGCCCACCGGCTGCGGGTAGGTCTTCCCGCACACCCGCACCGCGGAGGCGTCGTCCGCCGCCCGCTCCAGGCAGATCGGTGCGCCGACCTTGGCGTCGGCCGGCAGCCACAGGTCCGCGGCGGTCAGCCGCCGCCCGTCCACCGGGTAGGCGACCTGGCTGTACGTCCCGCTGCCGCCCGGCAGTTGGGTGACCGTCCCCTCGACCCGCACCGGGTGCGCGTCGATCCGGTCCGCCTGGTCGGCCTGCCGCCAGCCCAGCAGGCACATCGCGAGGGCGACCACGGCGCTCAGCACGGCCCCGACGTACCAGCCCCGAGCCGGTCTGGTCCGAAGACGTTCGGGGGTCGCGGCGCGCATACGTCCTGTTCCTGGCTCGGGTGGAGGTCTGACCGGATGGTAACCGCAAAGGCCCGCCCAGGTCACGGCCAGTCAGAAAAGCCCGGGTGCTTCGGAAACGAACCGGCCGGGCCCCGCCCGGGGTCCGGCCGCCACCGCCGCTGCCGCCGCCGCTGCCGTCCAAGCCGCCGCCCGAGTCACCGCCGCCGGTGGAGCAGCCGGCCGTCCAGGACGGTGGCCAGGCAGACCGCCCCGCCGCCGTCCAGTTCCTCGACCGTCCGGACCGCGAACACGGCGAAGTCCGCCGCCCCGCCGACCGTCAGGGGCCGGTGCGGGGCGGCGGCCAACGGGCCGGCGGCGAGCGGGTCGAGCGGCCCCGGGGCGGTGGCGGTGCCGGGGGCGCCCGGGGCGGTGCGCAGGCCGGAGCGGCCGACCGCCGTGCGGACCGCGGCCCGGGCGAACGGTCCGGTCAGCGCCGTCACGCCGTGGCCGAGCAGCCGTTGCAGCCCGCGCCGGGCGCTGCCGCCCCACTGGCCGTCCGTCAGGCCGTCGGCGAGCGGCAGCGGCTGCTCGCCGATCCCCTCCCGGGGGTCGGGGTGGTAGACGCCCTCCAGCAGCCACGCCCCGTGCCGGTTGAGCAGCCCGGGCACCAGCACCCCGGGCCACTCGCGGACCCGGGCCGGGCTCCCGGCCGCCAGCTCCGCGAACGGGCCGATCGCGGCGACGGCCGCCCCGTCCACCAGCACCGCCCCGTCGACCAGCACCGCACCGGCGGCGGACGGTCCGGCGGCGGACGGTCCGGCGGAGTCAGCGGGCGCGACGGAGGCCCCGTCCCCCGGGTACAGCAGCTCCGCCCGGTGCAGCGTCAGCATCGGACCGGGGGCGTCAGTTCGTCGCCAGGATGGTCAGTTCGGGGTGCGCGGTGCCGCCCTCGATCGCGGTGGAGGCGATGTGCGAGGCGACCCGCGGGTCGACCGGGTCGTTGGCCGGGTCGTCCAGGACCCGCAGGTGCTCGTAGGTGGTGGAGCGCTGGGCGGGCACCCGGCCGGCGGTGCGGATCAGGTGGATCAGCTCGTGCAGGTTGGAGCGGTGCTTGGCGCCGGCCGCGGAGACCACGTTCTCCTCCAGCATGACCGAGCCGAGGTCGTCCGCCCCGTAGTGCAGCGACAGCTGGCCGGCCTCCTTGCCGGTGGTGAGCCAGGAGCCCTGGATGTGGGCGACGTTGTCGAGGAAGAGCCGCGCGACGGCGATCATCCGCAGGTACTCGAAGACCGTGGCCTGGGTCGAGCCCTTCAGGTGGTTGTTCTGCGGCTGGTAGGTGTAGGGGATGAACGCCCGGAAGCCGCCGGTACGGTCCTGCACGTCGCGGATCATCCGCAGGTGCTCGATCCGCTCGGCGTTGGTCTCGCCGGTGCCCATCAGCATGGTGGAGGTGGACTCGACGCCCAGGCGGTGCGCGGTCTCCATGATCTCCAGCCAGCGCTCGCCGGACTCCTTGAGCGGCGCGATCGCCTTGCGCGGCCGCTCGGGCAGCAGTTCGGCGCCGGCGCCCGCGAACGAGTCCAGGCCGGCCGCGTGGATGCGGGTGATCGCCTCCTCGACCGTGACGCCGGAGAGCTTCGCCATGTGCTCGACCTCGGAGGCGCCCAGCGAGTGGATCACCAGCTGCGGGAAGGCCGCCTTGATCGCGGCGAAGTTCCGCTCGTAGTACTCGACGCCGTAGTCGGGGTGGTGCCCGCCCTGGAACATGATCTGGGTGCCGCCGAGCTCGACCGTCTCCGCGCAGCGGCGCAGGATCTCGTCCAGGTCCCGCGACCAGCCCTTGTCGCTCTTCGGCGGCACGTAGAACGCGCAGAACTTGCACGCCGTCACGCAGACGTTGGTGTAGTTGATGTTCCGCTCGATGATGTACGTGGCGATGTGCTCGACGCCCGCGTACCGCCGCCGGCGCACCGCGTCGGCCGCCGTGCCGAGCGCGTGCAGCGGGGCCGAGCGGTACAGCTCCAGCGCCTCCTCGGCGGTGATCCGGCCGCCCTCGGCCGCTCGGTCCAGCACGGCCTGCAACTGGGTGGCGGAAAGGTTCTGCTCGGACACCTGGCGGGCCTGCTTTCTGCGTCGGAGGGGCGGACCCGCCCAGCCTACGCCAGCGCATTTCGCCGCCGCCGCAGCCCTCTTCCCGCGCCGCCGCGGGCCCGTCACTGCTTGGCCAGGTCGCCCTCCGGATCGGTGCCGAGCTGCGCCCCGCTGACCGCCAGGTGCAGTCCGCCGCCGTCGAGCAGGGTGTAGCGCTGCTTCTCGGGCACGCCGGTGCAGGCGCTGTCGTTGCCGTCCGGGCGCTCCTGGAGCAGCACCTCGCGGTCGGTGGCGGAGAGCAGGGTGAGCACGCCCCGGCAGACGGTGCTGTCGAACGCGGAGGCGTTGCCGGTGCGCCCGACGTCCTGGCCGACCCGGCCCGCGGTGAAGGTCACGGTGAAGGTGGACGGCAGCGGGACGATCTTGGTGGTGATGGTGCCCTTGAAGGTGCCGAGGAACGCGTCGGGCAGCGCCGCGCCGCCGCCCGGGGCCGGCGGCCCCGTCCCGCTCGCGCTCGCACTCGCGTCCGCGCTCGTGCTCGCGGCGGTGCCCGGGCCCGCCGTGCCGCTGCCGCTCGGGCCCGTGCCGGCCCGGGGCGTCCCGCCGCCGCTCGCGCGGGGAGTGCCGCCGCCCGCCGTCCCGGTGGCGGCGTCCTGCCCGGGCGAGGGGCTGCCGCCGGGGTCGGCCGACGACCAGGGCAGGCGGTCGCCGGCGGCCAGCCCGCCGTAAGCCGCGGCGGCCAGCACCGCGACCGCCACCGGCGCCGCCCACCGCGCCCGGCGCCGCGTGCGCCCCTCCGCCGGGCCCCGGTCCCGCGTCCGGTCCCGCCCGGGTCCCGGGGCCGCCCCGGACGGGCGCCGTCCGCCGTCGAGCACGGTGGGCATCCGGTCGACGGCCACCGCGCCGGTCCGGCCGCTGTCGCCCTCCAGGTCGAGGAGTTCGACCGCGGCCCGGCCGACCGCGGCGGCCAGCGGGCCGGGCAGCCAGCCCTCGGGGCCGGCCGCGGCGGAGGCGAGCCGGGCCCGCAGCGCGGCGGGGGTGGGGCGCAGCGCCGGGTCCTTGGCCAGGCAGGCGGTCACGACCGCGCGCAACCCGCCGTCCAGGCCGCCGAGTTCCGGCTCCTCGTGGAGCACCCGGTAGAGCAGGACGGCGGCGCTGACGCCCTCGCCGAACGGGGCGGTGCCGGTGGCGGCGAAGGCCAGCAGGGCGCCGAGCGAGAAGACGTCGGCGGGCGGCCCGGTGGGCGCGCCGGCGGCCTGTTCGGGCGACATGAAGCCGGGCGAGCCGACCACGTAGCCGCTGTGGGTGACGGCGGAGGCGGCGTCCAGCGCGCGGGTCACCCCGAAGTCGATCAGCCGGGGCCCGTCCAGGGTGAGCAGCACGTTGGACGGCTTGACGTCCCGGTGCACCAGGCCGAGGGCGTGCACCTGCTCCAGGGCCTCGGCGAGCCGGACGCCGAGCGCGTGCACCGAGGGGACGGGCAGCGGGCCGGCCGTGCGGACGGCCTCGCCGAGCGCGGGGCCGGCCACGTAGCCGGTGGCGAGCCAGGGGCGGGGGCCCTCGGTGTCGGCGTCCAGCACCGGGGCGGTCCAGCGCCCGCCGACCCGGCGGGCGGCCGAGACCTCCTGGCGGAACCTGGCCCGGAACTCGGGGTCGTCGGCCAGTTCGGGGCGCACCACCTTGACCGCGACGGTCCGCCCGCCCGCGGTCCGGCCCAGGTAGACCCGGCCCATGCCGCCGGCGCCGAGCCGGCGCAGCAGCCGGTAGTCGCCGATCGCCGTCGGGTCGTCCGCCGTCAGCAGTTCCATGCCCGTCCCCCTCACGCCGCCGGGGCGGCGCCCGGCCCGGCCGTCCGATCATCCCAGGACGGCCGCCGGCCGGGAACGCCGAACCGCCCGGCGGCGGCCCGGGCCACAACGGCTCGGGCCACGGCGGCTCGGGCCACGGACGCCGAACCGCCCGGCCGCGGCCCGGGCAGCGACGGCTCAGGCCACCGCGGGCGCGGCCTCCAGCAGCCGGATCGGCACGTCGGGGGCGAAGCCGCTGTCGGCGGCGACCCGGCGGGCGAACTCGGCGATGCCGGCCAGCTGGCGCTCGCCGAGCGAGAAGTCGAGCGCCTCGGAGAAGTAGGTCTCCAGCAGCGGGGCGTCGAACTCCTCCCAGCGGGCGGCCTGCTCGGCGACCTTGCCGGCCTCGGCCAGCGAGAGGTCGCGGGACTCCAGGAAGGCCCGGTGGACGGCGGCGGTCAGCGCGGGGTGCCGCTCGGCGTACTCGCGGCGGGCGGCCCAGACCGCGAAGACGAACGGCAGGCCGGTCCACTCCTTCCACATCGCGCCGAGGTCGTGCACGGCCAGCCCCTGCCGGGGGGCCTGCTCCAGCGAGGCGCGCAGCGCGGGGTCGCCGATCAGGACGGCGGCGTCGGCGTCGGCCAGCATCGCGTCCAGGTCGGGCGGGCAGGAGAAGTACTCGGGGCGCACCCCCTCGCGCTCCTCCAGCAGCAGCCGGGCCAGCCGCACCGAGGTACGGCTGGTGGAGCCGAGCGCGACCCGGCGGCCGTCCAGCTCGGCCAGCGGGACCTTGCTGACGATCACGCAGGACATCACCGGGCCGTCGCTGCCCACCGCGATGTCCGGCAGCACCACCAGCCGGTCGGCGTTGCGCAGGTACTCCACGCAGGTGATCGGGCCGATGTCGAGGGCGCCGGCCACCAGCCGGTCGCTCAGCTTCTCCGGGGTGTCCTTGCTCAGGTCGAGATCGAGCAGGTTGCCCGTGCGCGCGAGACCCCAGTAGAGGGGAAGACAGTTGAGGAACTGGATATGCCCGACCCGCGGCCTGACCGCGGTCTCCGGCCGTTCGGCATCCCTACTGCTCACCGTGTGCTCCCTTGCGGTTGGTGCCCTCCCGGCAGGGTATGCCCGCTGATTGGGACGGTTCGCACCCGGTGTCCGACACACCGCCCGACACCGCTGTTCACCCCTGGTCGGGGCAGCCACCGCGTGCTACCGTTCCCCTCAGTTGCAGTTTGATTCCCCTTGCAGTACTTGGAGCCTGCGGAGCATGTAACCGCAGGCTTTTTGTAATTTTTCAGCAGTATCAGGCGTCAATTGAGTTCGATTGAAGCCTGTGCGAAAAACTCCGGACTCGTCCGGAGGCGGGGCGATCAGCGCAGCGGACCCGGGCGCCACAAGGTGTGGTGTCCACAACGTCCCTCGCAAGGAGAACGGTATGGCGACCGGAACCGTCAAGTGGTTCAACGCCGAGAAGGGCTTCGGCTTCATCGCCCAGGAGGGCGGCGGCCCCGACGTCTTCGTCCACTACTCCGCCATCAACGCGAGCGGTTTCCGCTCGCTGGAGGAGAACCAGGCGGTCAACTTCGACGTCACCCAGGGCCCCAAGGGCCCGCAGGCGGAGAACGTCACCCCCGTCTGAGACGGGATCTCCCAATTGATCGCTCACGGCCCCTCGGGTCCGTACGAGTAGTAGTTCCCAAGGAGGCCCGCTGCCGGCGGGCCTCCTGCCTTTTCGCACTTCCCCCGCATTTCCCCATTCCGCCCGAATTCCTCCCCCCGTGCCCGTTTCGGCCCCCCGCCCGGACCCGGCCCCGGCCGTTTCGGCCCCCCGCCCGGAGCGGACCCGCCCGGAGCCGCCGACCGCCGCCGGGGGATCATCGGTGCATGTACCGCCTCCGATCCGCCCGCCGCGCCCTCGACCGCTCACTCGGCCGGATCGGCATCGACACCTACCTCCTGCTGCTGCTCGGCAACGTCCTGCTGGCCACCCTGCTGCCCGCCCGGGGCGCCGCCGCCACCGCCGTCACCCACGGGGTCTCGCTCGCCGTCGCCCTGCTGTTCTTCCTGTACGGCGCCCGGCTCTCCCCGCAGGAGGCCCTGGCCGGGGCCCGGCACTGGCGGCTGCACCTGCTGATCCTGGGCTGCACCTTCGTCCTGTTCCCGCTGCTCGGCGAGGCCACCCGGCTGCTGCCGGACGCGGTGCTGCCGCCGCAGCTGTTCACCGGCGTGCTCTTCCTCACCCTGCTGCCGTCCACCGTGCAGTCCTCGATCGCGTTCACCTCGGTCGCCGGCGGCAACGTCGCGGCCGCGATCTGCGCCGCCACCTTCTCCAGCCTGCTCGGCATCGTGCTCACCCCGCTGCTGGCCGCCTGGCTGCTCGCCGGCGGCTCCGGCGTCACCGTGGACGGCGGCCAGGTGCTCGACATCGTCCTGCAACTGCTCGTCCCGTTCGCCCTCGGCCAACTGCTGCGCCGCCGGGTCGGCCCGTGGATCGCCCGGCACCGGCTGGTCACCACGGTGGTGGACCGCGGCTCGATCCTGCTGATCGTCTACAGCGCCTTCAGCGAGGGCGTCCGCGAGGGCATCTGGAGCCGGGTCACCGCCGGACAGCTGCTCTGGCTGGCCGCGATCTCCCTGGCCCTCCTCCTCACCGTCCTCGCCTTCACCCGCCTGGCCTCCCGCCGCCTCGGCTTCTCCCGCCCGGACGGCATCACCATCCAGTTCTGCGGCTCCAAGAAGTCCCTGGCCAACGGCCTCCCCCTGGCCACCATCCTGTTCCCGGCCTCCGCGGTCGGGCTGACGGTGCTCCCGCTGATGCTCTTCCACCAGCTCCAGCTCATGGTCTGCACCGTGCTCGCCCAACGCTGGTCCCGCCGGACCTGACGCCGCCCGGCCCGCCGCGCGACGCCGCCGCGAGCCGGACCGACAGGGCGAGCCGAGCCGACGACACGAGCCGGGCCGACAGCGGCATCGGACGCCACCCCCGTACCCGTCCGCCGCCGCCCCCACCCGTCGTACGACCGCCGCCGTCACCCCAGCGGTGTGCGGTGCAGGCCGATCAGCAGCCGCCACACCCGTCCCGCGACGGTGGCCGGGGGTTCGGCGACCAGGCCGTGCAGCCAGTCCGCCAGCACGCCGGTGAAGGTGCCCGCCACCGCGGCGGCGACCAGCGGGGCGTCCGGTGCGCCGGCCAGTTCCCGTTCCGTCCGGCTGCGTTCCCGCAGTTCGTGGTGGAGCACCGGGCCGAGCGGGCCGCCGCCGCCCGGGGCCAGCAGTTCCCGGTAGAGGCCGCGGTGGGCGTCCGCCCGGTCGAAGAACTCCACCAGCGCGGACGGCGGGGCCGCCGGGTCCGCGACGCCCCGCCAGGCGTGCAGCGCGTCCACCGCGTCCCGGACCACTCCCGCGCAGGCGTCCACGGCCAGCGCCGACAGGTCGGGGTAGTGCAGGTAGAACGTCGCCCGGCCGACCCCCGCCCGGCGGGCCACCGCCGCCACCGCCAGCTCCGCCAGCGGACGGTCCGCGCACTCCGCCAGTAGCGCGGCCCGCAGCTTCGCCCTGGTCCGTTCCGCCCGCGGGTCGCCCTGCGCGCTCACCCCGCCACCAGCACCGCGGCCAGCGCCACCGCGCCGGGCAGGGCCTGGGCCCACAGGATCCGCCAGTTGGCCGTCAGGCCGCCGTACCCGCCCGCCACCACCACGCAGACCAGGAAGAAGACCCGCACCCGGAAGCCGGTCGGGTCGTCCGCCAGCAGGCCCCAGACCAGGCCCGCCGCCAGGAACCCGTTGTACAGGCCCTGGTTGGCCGCCAACGGGGCCGTCCGCCGGGCCAACTCCGGGTCGAACCCGGACAGCGACCGCCCCGGCGCCCGCTCCCACAGGAACATCTCCAGCACCAGGATGTACCCGTGCAACAGGGCCACCGCCCCCACCAGCACCGCCGCCGCGACCGTCATGGCCACTCCCCACTCCTGGACAGGTGTCCAGAATAACCAGACACTCGTCCAGAAAAAAGCCCTCCCCACCGCACTCCCACTACGGCGGCCCGGACCAGCTGCGCACCCCCGCCGCCACCCCCGGCCCCACCGTCCGCGTCACCGGCACCCCGGGCTTCGGCCGCCCCGAGATCCGCCACGCCCGCCGCTGACGGCGCCGGCGCTCAGAAGCCGGACGTGTCCACCCGCAGCCCGAACGGCTCCGGCAGTTCGACCGGCTCCCCGAACGGCAGCGGCCCCACCGCCCGGGTGTACCCGAGCGCGCCCGGCTCCGAGAACAGCGTGCACGCCCGGTCCCGACGGTCGATCAGCAGGTAGAGCGGCGCCCCGTACTCGGCGCACCGGCGCCGCTTCACCACCCGGTCGGTGTCGCCGGTCGAGTCCGACGTCACCTCGACCACGAGCAGCGTCTGATCGGGCAGCAGGGCACGACCCCCCTTGGCGAGAGGGCGCGGAACGACCGCGATGTCGGGGATGTACCAGTTGCTCGATCCCGGCAGGTCGAGGTCGCCGGAGCCCATCACACAGCCCAGCTCACGGACCTTGCCGAAGAGTTGGTAGCGAAGATCGTCTGCCAATGTCTCGTGGTCCCACTGCGGCGCCATCGGCTCGATGACCCCTTCCACGATCTGAACGCGGTCGCCGGCATAGTGCCGGATCGCGTACTTCAGGGCCTGCTCCGGATCGACGGCGTCGTACGACCGCTCGCTGGGCAGCGCGCTCATCGCCCCTCCTTCGTCGGCTCCACGCTACCGACCGCCCCGGCCCGCCCCAAGCGGTCTCACTCCAATGAGCGAAGGCCCGCACCCCGGGGGGTGCGGGCCTTCGTGCCGGTCCGGTCGCGGGCCGGTCAGGTACCGGTCGCGGGACGGTCGCGGGTCAGGCGGCGACGGGCTCGTCGACGGTCCGGGCCGGGGCGGTGGCCGGGCGGTCGGCGGCGAGCAGGTCGCCGGTGGGGGTGTTGTAGGCGGTGAGGTCGAGGGTCTTCTCGCGGGCGGAGACCAGGATCGGGACGACGACCTGACCGGCCACGTTGGTGGCGGTGCGCATCATGTCGAGGATCGGGTCGATCGCCAGCAGCAGGCCGACGCCCTCCAGCGGGAGGCCCAGGGTGGAGAGGGTCAGGGTGAGCATCACGATCGCGCCGGTGAGGCCGGCGGTGGCCGCGGAGCCGATCACCGAGACGAAGGCGATCAGCAGGTAGTCCTTGATGCCGAGGTCGATGCCGTACACCTGGGCGACGAAGATCGCGGCGAGCGACGGGTAGATCGCGGCGCAGCCGTCCATCTTGGTGGTGGCGCCGAACGGCACCGCGAAGGAGGCGTACTCGGACGGGACGCCGAGGCGCTCGGTGACCCGGCGGGTGACCGGCAGGGTGCCGACCGAGGAGCGGGAGACGAAGGCCAGCTGGATCGCGGGCCAGGCGCCCTTGAAGAAGTTCAGCGGGTTGAGGCCGCCGACGAAGCGCAGCAGCAGCGAGTAGACGCCGAACAGGACGATCGCGCAGCCGGCGTAGACGTCGATGGTGAGGGTGGAGAAGGGCTTGAGCAGGTCCCAGCCGTAGACGGCGACGGACTTGCCGATCAGGCCGAGGGTGCCGAGCGGGGCGAGCCGGATGACCCACCACAGGGCGGTCTGGACGAGTTCGAGGACGGACTCGGAGAGCTTGCGGACCGGCTCGGCCCTGTCGCCGAGCTTGAGGACGGCCGCGCCGACGACCACGCCGAGGAAGACGATCTGGAGGACGTTCACCTTCAGGAAGGCGTCGGCGATGTTGGTCGGGATGATGCCGGTCAGGAAGTCGATCCAGGTGCCGCCCTTCTCCACGCCCTTGAGGCCCTGGGTGGAGAGGTTCGCGCCCTTGCCGGGGTCGGTGAGCAGGCCGAGGCCGAGGCCGACGGCGACCGCGATCAGCGAGGTGGCGAGGAACCAGAACAGGGTGCGGGCGGCGAGGCGGGCCGCGTTGGTGACGTTCCGCAGGTTGGCGACCGAGACGATGATCGCGGTGAAGACCAGCGGCGGGACGGCCAGCTTGAGCAGCTGGACGAAGGTCTTGCCGATGGTGTCCAGGGTGGTGGTCAGCCAGCTGACGTCGCCGGCGCGGGCGATCCAGCCGAGCAGCAGGCCGAGGACGAGGCCGCTGACGATCTGGACCCAGAAGGGGGTGCGGCGGAGGCGTCCCAGCAGGGTGGGCTCGGGCGCGGGCGCGGTGGACATGGGTCTGCGACTCCGGGGGGAAGTGGGGCGGGGCGGGGGGCGGAGGCGGCGGCACGGCGGACGCGGGGGCCGGGCGGGGAGACCCGGTGGCCGACAGCTGAGGTGTCGGGCGCGTCAGGAGCGGCGTGCCGCCCGCATACAGCCGCCGGAGCGACAGCGGCGCGGGCCGTCCACGGCGCCGGGCAGACGCGGGCAGCGCGGCACGAGCGGGGTGCTCGTCCCGGCCCGGTGCGCGGCGTCTGCGGTGGTCATGACCGGCACATTAGCAACAAACCTTTGAGATGTTCAAAGTACTTGTTTGAGGTCGTTCCCGAACCATCCTTCCCTGACAGGCCGTCAGCCCGACCGGCGGCTTTGACGCCCCTCTGGTTATACGTATAACTTGAGGCGACGCCCCGCCGCCGGAAGGACACCCATGGGCTACGCCGCACTGCTCCGCGCCCCGCACGTCACCCGGCTGCTGCTCGGCACCCTGCTCGGCCGGCTCCCCGCCGGCATGACCGCCCTGGTCATCGCGCTCGCCCTGCGCGAGGCCGGCACCCCGTACGGCCGGATCGGCCTGGCGACCGCCGCGTACGCGATCGCCGCCGCCGTCGGCGGGCCCGTCCTCGGCCGGATCGTCGACCTCACCGGGCAGCCCCGCGTCCTGCTCGCCTCCGCCGTCCTGGCCGGCACCGGCTACGCGCTGCTCGCCCTCGCCCCCGGCTCCGCCCTCGCCGCCCCGCTCGGCGCGGCGGTCGCCGGGCTCTGCATGCCCCCGCTCGAACCCTGCCTGCGCTCGCTCTGGCCGGACGTCGTCGCCCCCGAACAGCTCGACACCGCCTACGCCTTCGACTCCGCCTCCCAGCAGGTGCTGTACGTCGCCGGGCCGCTCGCCGTGGCCGGGATCGCCGGCGCCCTCTCCCCCACCGCCGCGCTCTGGACCGCCGCCGTGCTCGGCCTGCTCGGCGCCCTGGTGGTGGCCGGCTCCGCCCCCGCCCGGGCCTGGCAGGCCCCGCCGCGCGAGGCCTCCGCCGGGCTGCTCGGGCCGCTGCGCTCCCCCGGGCTGGTCCTGCTGCTGCTCGGCCTGGCCGGCGCCGGCTGGGCGGTCGGCGCGCAGAACGTGCTGTTCATCGCGTACGCCGAACAGCACCCCGGCGGCCTGCCCGGCGGCGCGGGCACCCTGCTCGCGCTGGCCGCCCTGGCCGGGCTGCTCGGCGCACTGGCCTACGGCGGCGCCCGCTGGAAGGCCGACACCGCGACCCGCACCTGGGTGCTCGCCCTCGGCATGGCCGCCTGCTACCTGCCGCTGCTGCTCCTGCCCGGCCCGTGGCCGATGGCCGCGCTGGCCTTCGTCTCCGGCCTGGGCCTGGCCCCGCTGCTGGCCGCCGCCTTCGTGCTGGTCGCCGAACTCGCCCCCGCCGGCACCGTCACCGAGGCGTTCGCCTGGCTGGTCACCCTGTTCGCCACCGGCAACGCGGCCGGCTACGCGGTCTCCGGCGCCCTGGTCGACACCTCCCTGCACGCCGTCGCCCTGTGCTCCGCGGGCGGCATCACCCTCGGCGGCCTGCTGCTGCTCGCCGCCCGCACCCGGCTGCGCCCCGCCGCCCCGGCCCCCGTCCCCGCCCTGACCTGACCTGACCCGGGCCTGACCCGGGCCTGGCCGGGCCGACCCCGGCCGCCTCGCCCGCCCCCGTCCGGGCCGCCGCAAACCGCTCGCCCGCGCCGCCCCGGCCCTGCTTGGATGCGCCCCATGACGAGTTTCGACCTGCCCCCCGGCCACAGCCTCTCCACCGACCCCGCCCGCCTCGACCGGGAGGCCGTGCACCGCTGGCTCTCCGAGGACGCCTACTGGGCGCTCGGCCGCCCCCGCGAGAAGCAGGAGCGGGCCATCGAGAACTCGCTCAACTTCGGCCTGTACGAGGACGCTTCGGGCACCCAGGTCGGCTACGCCCGGGTGGTCACCGACCACGCCACCTTCGCCTGGCTGTGCGACGTGTACATCGACCCGCGGGCCCGCGGCCGGGGCCTGGGCACCGCGCTGGCCGCCGCCGTCCGCGACGAGCTCGCCGACCGCGGCCTGCGCCGCCTGATGCTCGCCACCCGGGACGCGCACGAGGTGTACGCCAAGGTCGGCTTCGCGCCGATGTCGGTGCCGGAGAAGTGGATGGTCCTCGGCGAGCAGTAGCCGCCCGGCCGGAACCCTCGTTCCGGCCGCCCGCTCAGGCCGCCGCGGTGGAGCCGCGCACCACCAGCGTGGTCGCCAACGGCTCGACGGGCGGCGGCAGTTCGCCGTCCAGCAGGGCCGTCAGGGCGGCCAGCCCGGCCCGGCCCAGCCGCTCGCCCGGCAGGTCGACCGTGGTCAGCGGCGGGCTGAGCAGCTCCGCCACCGGGATGTTGTCCATGCCGACCACCGACAGGTCGTCCGGGACGCGCAGCCCCAGCTCCGCCGCCGCCCGGTACAGCCCGGACGCCACCACGTCGTCGTCGCAGACCACCGCGCGCGGCCGCCCCGGCCCGTCCAGCAGCTCCCGGGCCGCCCGGGCCGCCTCCCGGCTGCCCTCGTTCAGGCTGACCGCCAGCTCCCGCACCTCCAGGTGGGCCGAGGCCGCCGCGAACGCCGCCTGCCGGACCCGGAAGGTGTACGCCGAGTGCACCGAGCGCAGGTAGCCGATCCGCCGGTGGCCCAGCCCCGCCAGGTGGTCGACCGCCGCCCGCATGCCCGCCGCCAGGTCCAGCTCCAGGGTCGGCCGGCCCGGGTGGGCGGCCGGGTCGGCGTCCAGGAAGACCGCCGCGGTGTCCGCGGGCAGCGGGCCCAGCTGCTCGTCGTCCGGCGAGCACACCAGCAGCCCGTCGAACCGTCCGGCCGCGGCCGCCTCGGCCAGCGTCGCCGCGTCCCAGCCGCTGGAGACCACCACCGCCAGGCCGTGCCGGGCCGCCTCCTCGTGCACGCCGGTCAGCACCCGGCCGAAGAACGGCCCCAGCAGGTTCGGCACCGCCAGCAGCACCATCCCGCTGCGCCCCAGCCGCAGTTGGCGACCGGCGGCCTGCGGGCGGTAGCCCAGCTCCCGGGCCGCGGCGCGGATGCGCGCGCTGGTCGCCGCCGAGACCCGCTGCCCGGCGCTGCCGGAGAACACCAGCGAGACGGTCGCCTGCGACACCCCCGCCAGCCGGGCCACGTCCCGGCCGGTCGGGCGCCGCCGCGGGCCCTCGCCGCCCGGGCTGCCCGCCAACGCGGTCAGCCGGCCTGCGCCTGCCCGGACGCGGCCGCCCGGGCCGCGTCGTCCGCCGCGTCCTCCGCGGAGTCCCGCGCCGCCGCCCGGGACTTGCGCGCCTCGATCCGCTCCGCGATCTGCGCGGACATCTCGTCGCGCTGCCTGCTCAGCACCACGTAGCTGATCGCCGAGGAGGCGACCGCGGCCAGCACGAACAGCAGCAGCACGCCCATCGCCCCGACCACCGGGATCACCTTGAAGTGGCCCAGGAGCAGCGCGACCAGCAGGCAGGCCAGGAAGATGCTCGCCCGCAGGGATGTGTAGCGGAGCGTGGCGTGGTTCTTGCTGCTCACCGGGTTCGTCCTTCGCTGCCGGGTCGCGCCGCCGAGCGCGCGGGAGTCATGGCCCTCCCAGTGAAGCACGACCTCACACCGTTCAGGTGCGCAGGTCGAGCCACATCGTCACGTCGTCCCGGTCGTCGCCCGGGGCGACCCGGATCGCCCCCGGCACCCGGCCCACCTCGACGTATCCGCCGCGCCCGTAGAACTCCTCCAGCCCGTGCCCGCCGCGCAGGGTCAGCCGCAGCCCGGCCAGGCCCCACCCCCGGGCCACCCGCTCCGCCTCCGCCAGCAGCTGCGCGCCGTAGCCGCGCCCCTGGAACTCCGGGTGCACCATGACCCGCTTCAGCATCCGCCAGTGGTCCATCAGCTCGAAGCGCATGTCCGCGAGGAACAGCACCGCCGCGACCCGGCCGCCCGGCTCGTACCCGACCAGCAGCCGGTCCGCGTCCAGCGCCCCGAACTGCCGCTCCGCGACCGGGCGGACCTGCGCGGCCTCGACCGGGGGCACGAAGCCCACCGCGCCGCCGGCATTGGAGACCTCCGTCCACAGCGCGGTGATCTCCTCCCGCAGCGCGGACGTCGGTTCGGGGTCCAGGACGAATCGCAGGCTCATGCGGCCAGCCTAGGCACCCGCGGCGGCGGCCCGGCCGGGGCCCCGCAGCGCGAGGCAGCAGCCGACCGCCACCGCGCACAGGCCGCCCGCCGCGTACCAGGTGCCGTCGTAGTCGCCGAAGCCGTCCCGGGCGAGCCCGGCCAGGCCCGCGACGACCGCGGCGCCGACCTGGTGGGCGGCCAGCACCCAGCCGAAGACGATCGGGGCGTCCGCGCCGAAGTGGCGGCGGCAGAGGGCGACGGTGGGCGGGACGGTGGCGACCCAGTCGAGGCCGTAGAAGACCACGAAGGCCAGGATCGGCGGGCGCAGGCTCTGCCCGAACAGGGCGGGCAGGAAGGCCAGCGAGAGCCCGCGCAGCGCGTAGTAGGTGATCAGCAGCCGGGTGGAGTCGAAGCGGTCGGTGAACCAGCCGCTGGCGACCGTCCCGGCGATGTCGAAGACGCCGATCAGGGCGAGCAGCGAGGCGCCGGTGGTGACGGGCATGCCGTGGTCGTGGGCGGCCGGGATGAAGTGGGTGCCGACCAGGCCGACGGTAGTGGCGCCGCAGATCGCGAACGACCCGGCGAGCAGCCAGAACGCCCGGGCGCGGGCGGCCAGCCGCAGCACCCGCAGCGAGCGGGCGACCGCCGAGCCGTCGACGGCCGGGGGCGGCGGGGCGGTCGTCGCACCGTAGGGCAACTGGCCGACGTCCGAGGGCCGTTCGCGCATCAGCAGCAGCACGGGGACGGCCACCGCGGTGGCGCACAGCGAGACCACCACGACCGCGGTGCGCCAGCCCTGGTGCTCGACGAGCGCGGCGAGCAGCGGCATGAAGACCAGGTTCCCGGCCGCGCCGGCGGCGGTGAGGACGCCGGTGACCAGGCCCTGCCGGGCCTCGAACCAGCGTCCGGAGACGGTGGTGGCGAAGGCCCCGGCCATCGAGCCGCTGCCGAGCCCGACCAGCACGCCCCAGCACAGGACCAGCTGCCAGGGGCGGGTCATCAGCATGGTGAGGCCGGCGCCGGTGGCGATGGTGAGCAGTGCGCAGACCACCACCAGGCGGACGCCGAAGCGGTCCATCAGGGCGGCGGCGAACGGCGCGGTGAGGCCGTAGAGGGCGAGGTTGACGGAGACCGCGCTGGAGATGGTGGCGCGGGACCAGCCGAACTCGTCGTGCAGGGCGTCCATCATCAGGCTGGGCGTGGAGCGGAACCCGGCCGAGCCGATCAGCACGACCAGCGAGACGGCGACCACGATCCAGCCGTAGTGGACGCGGGGGGTGCGGCGGGACGGTTCGGGGCCCGCGGCGGGGGCGGGGGCCGCGTCCGGTTCGGCGGCCGGGTCGGTGCTGGGTTCCAGTTCCTTCACGCGTCCGAGTCTCCCGGTCCGGCCCCGCCGCGACGACGGGTCCGGCTGCCACGAATGCCCGAATTCCTGACAGCCGGGGGCGGTTCAGTGCCCGCCGGCCACCGCCCCGCCGTCGGGGACCCGGCGCAGGTCGCGGATCGGCGGGCTGAGCAGCAGCGTCGAGGCGACGGCCAGGGTGACGACGCCGCCGATCAGGTACACCCGGGTCGCGCCGAGGGCGTTGACGGCCGGGCCGGCCAGCGCGGAGCCGAGCGGGAACATGCAGACGGAGCCCGCCACCTCGTACGCGTGGATCCGGTTGAGCACCTCGCCGGGGACCTGGGTCTGCACGCTGGTGGCCCACATGACGCCCCAGAAGCTGATGCCGATGCCGGAGACCAGCTGGGCGGTGCCGAGCAGCGGCCAGGGCAGGCCGGCCGCGAACGCGAACTGCTGGGCGGCGAAGGCGAACAGGGCGACCGCGCCGGCCGCGAGCGGGCGGACCGGCTTGACCCGGATCGCCAGCAGGCCGCCGATCACGGTGCCCGCGCCGAACATGCCGTTGATCAGGCCGTAGACGGTGCCGCCCTCGCGCTCGATGATCTGGCCGGCCACCACCGGGCCGAGCGGGCCCCAGGAGAGCACGGTGAAGACCATCCAGATCAGGATGACGCCCCACATCCAGCTGCGGGACCAGAACTCGTGCCAGCCGCCCACCAGGTTGCGCCACAGGCTGTCGCCGGGCGGCGGGGCCGGGACGGGGCCCAGCCGCAGGGCGAGCAGGCAGGAGGCGCTGACCGCGTACGTCACGGCGGCGATCACCATCACCCAGCCGGTGGAGGCGGCGGCCAGCAGGCCGGCCAGCGGCGGGCCGACCAGGGTGGTGAGCGCCTCGGAGATCCGCAGCACGCCGTTGGCGCCCTGCACGTCGGTGGAGACCAGCGGGACGGTGGAGGCGGCGCCGGGCTGGAACATCGCGGCGGCGGTGCCGGCCAGCGCGAGCAGCAGGTAGAGCTGCCAGAGCTGGTCGAAGCCGCGGAAGAAGAGCACCGCGAGCAGGATCCGGGTGGTGAGGTTGAGCAGGTCGGCGAAGATCATCAGCCGTCGGGCGGTGAACCGGTCGGCGAGCACCCCGCCGAACAGCACCAGTCCGGCGAACGGGCCGAGCAGGAAGGCCATCGCGAAGCCGACCGTGGAGGTCGAGTGGTGGGCGGCGATCAGGCCGGCCGAGACGGCGACCGGGAGCATCGCGTCGCTGAGCAGTCCGGCCGAGCGGGCGGTGAAGTAGAGGCGGAAGTTGCCCGACCAGATGGCGGGCGGTCTCACTGCGCTGACCTGCGGGGTGGGAGCGGTGTGCAGTTCGGGTGCGGTCACATCCCACAGTTTTGGTGTAGACCACCGCCGGTTTCCAGCGATTTCCGGTCACGATGCGGCGTCCGCCCGCCGCATGACCGTACGACGGCCCGCCGTGCGCACCCCGAGCACGGCACGGCGGTCCGCCGTCCGGTCGGCGTCCGGGCCCTGAAGCCGTGACGCCCGGGCGGCCCGATCTCGCCGAGGTTCCGGACGGGGACGGCCAACGACCCCCTGAGTGTCGGCACCGCCCGGTCTCCCTCGGCGTCCCCTCGCAACGGGCGCCGCACCCAAGAGTGATCAGTCGGATACGTCACGTCAATGGGTTGTCCGAAATTCAGACGGGATTGTGCGGGGCGCGGGCCGCGCGCGACCGGCGCGCGGGGGCCGTCCCGGCGGGTGCCCGGCGCACCCTCCGACCGCCCGACCGACCCGCCCGACCGCCGCGCCCCGCCGCCCGGTTCAGCGCGCCGAGGCCACCGGGGCGGCCGGCTGGACGGCCAGCGGGCAGCCCGCCGCGTCCGGGCCGCCGATCTCGCACCACACCCGCTTCCCGGAACCGTCCGGGTACCAGCCCCAGCGCTCGCAGAGCAGTTCGACCAGCTCCAGGCCTCGCCCGTTGGTGGCGTCCTGGTCGGGACCGGCGTGCCGGGGCGCGGGGGCGGTGCGGCTGGCGTCGGCGACCTCCACCCGGACGGTGGCCGGCCCGGCGGCCGGGCCGGCCGGCAGCAGCAGTCTGAGCACCGCCGGGCGGCCGGTGTGCACCACCGCGTTGGTGACCAGCTCGGAGACCACCAGCACCAGGGTCTCGGCCACCGTGGAGTCCTGGTCGATCCCGCCCGCCCGCAGCCGGTCGCGGACCCACCGCCGGGCCCGCGACACCTCCGCCGGGTCCGCCTGGACCGCCAGCTGTACCTGGAGTACCTGCACCGTTCCACCACCCGCACTAGGTATTCGGCCCGCTTGATCCCGCCGCTCCGGTCGGCCGCTCGGAGCGGAGGTCACCGACCAGGACTGCCCATGGCATCGACACGAATACGCCCCAGAATGATTCCGCGACCGGGTCGCAGCAAGAGCTTCGGGCATATTCCAGCGTTCGGGGGACGGCTCGGTGCATACTGTCCCGCTCATCCTGCCGGGCTTCGCACGACCGGACGGCGGCACCGCCCGCACGGGCATGCCCGACCGTACCGCCGACGGCGCTCCGACACGGGGGGCGCCACGTGCGAACCACCCTTCCTACAAATGTCCAACGGCACTCGAACGCCGACGGGCGCGCGGGGGCGGACGGAAGCGGGCCGGGGCGGACCGGAGTCGACCGGGGCGGACGGGAGCTGTCCGCGGCGGACGGGAGCGGACGGGAGCGGGTGGGGGCGAGCGGGAAGCCGAGTGGGCGTCAGGCGCGGCCCCCGGTCAGGCGAACACCACCGTGCGGGTGCCGTTCAGCAGCACCCGGCGCTCGCTGTGCCACTTCACGGCGCGGGCCAGCGCCTGGCACTCGACGTCCCGGCCGAGCGCCACCAGTTGCTCGGGGGTGACGTCGTGGGTGACCCGGGCGACCTCCTGCTCGATGATCGGGCCCTCGTCCAGGTCGGCGGTGACGTAGTGCGCGGTCGCGCCGATCAGCTTCACGCCCCGGGCGTGCGCCTGGTGGTAGGGCTTGGCGCCCTTGAAGCTCGGCAGGAAGGAGTGGTGGATGTTGATGACCCGTCCGGACAGCGCCTTGCACAGGTCGTCCGAGAGCACCTGCATGTAGCGGGCCAGCACCACCAGGTCGACCCGCTCCTCGTCGACCAGGTCGAGCAGCCGCTGCTCGGCCGCCGCCTTGGTGTCCCCGGTCACCGGGACGTGGTGGAAGGGGATGCCGTAGGACTCGGTCAGCTCGCGGAAGTCGGTGTGGTTGGAGACCACGCCGGCGATCTCCACCGGCAGCGCGCCGATCCGGGTGCGGAACAGCAGGTCGTTCAGGCAGTGCCCGAACTTGGAGACCATCAGCAGCACCCGCATCCGCTCGGCGGAGGCGTGGATCTGCCACTCCATCCGGAACGAGGCGCCGATCGCCGCGAAGCTCGCCCGGAGCTTCTCCGCGGTCACCGGCTGCTCGGCGGAGAAGTGCACCCGCATGAAGAACAGGCCGGTGCCCGCGTCGCCGAACTGCTGGCTGTCGATGATGTTGCAACCCGTCATGAACAGGTAGCTGGAGACCGCGTGCACGATGCCCTGCTTGTCGGGACAGGACAGCGTCAGGACGTACTGGGAGCGGGCGGTCTCTTCCATCGTGCGGGGCCCCGTTTCTCGGCTCGGGTGGGTGACGGCCCAGCCTGGCACAGATCGCCCCGGCACGTGGAACGCCGACCGGCATCCGGGACCGCCCGGTCAGCCCGCCGTCAGCGCGCCGGGCGGTCAGCCGCGCGCGGTCAGCCGCCGGAGCTCCGCCAGCGGGCGGGGCGGCAGGTCCGGGTCCTCGCCGTCGCCGGCGGCCAGCCGGTGGTGCGCCTCGCGGGCCGCCCGCACCGCCTCCGGCCAGTCCGGGTGGCCCAGGTAGGCCGCGGCCGGGGCGTCCGCGCCGACCCGGTGCACGATCCGCAGCACCCGCAGCACCGCGCCGTCCACCGCGACCGCCTCGGCGGAGTCCCGGAAGATCGAGCCGACGTACTTCTCCGCCGACCAGCGGTCCAGCCAGGTGTCCTCGACCAGCCGGTACACGGCGTCGGTGACGTCGCCGTACCCGCCGCCGTGCCCGCCGGAGCCGTCCAGCCAGGCCGCCCGCTGGAAGACCGGGTCGGAGAACATGTGCAGCGCCGAGCGGATCCGGGCCCGCCAGCGCCACCAGGGCAGATCACTCAGAGGCATGCCGCCCATCGTGCTGGAGCGGCCGCCCGTTCGAGAAGTGTTTCGGGCAGACCGGTGCGGAGAATCGATGCTGTCGGACACGGGAGCCGATCGTACGTTCCCGGCCGGGCCCGGCTCCACACCCGCCCCCGCCGGCGCCTGCGCCACCCCCGCCACGGGCGCCGCCGGGCGGGGGCGCTCCGTGTTACTCCCGCGTTGGCGGTCCGTTCACGCCGCGTCCCTCCCGGCGTGCCCGGTGGCCACCACCCTTGATCCGCCGAGCCTGCGCAACGGAGCACGGGACCACCCGCAGCAGCACGTCCCCGGGAGGAAAGAGCGCCATGACGCGGAACGGAACCCCCCAGCCGCCACCCGCCGTCAGCGGACGCCGCCGCTCCGCCGCCGCCCTCGCGGCCTCGGCCGCGCTGCTGCCCGCCCTGCTCGCCGCCTCCGCCTGCGGCGGACCCGCCGCCGCCGACGCCGCCGGCCAGGACGTCACCGTGATGACCTGGGCCCCGGCCGACACCGGCGCCGCCGACCGCCCCGGGATGACCGCGCTCGCCGAGGCCGTCGGCCGCGAACTCAACGACCACGGCGGCCTGGCCGGCCGCCGGGTCCGCGTCCTGACCTGCAACGAGCACGACACCACCGACGGCGCCACCGCCTGCGCCGAACAGGCCGTCGAGGCCCGCGCGGTCGCCGTGGTCGGCTCCGCCAGCCAGTACGGCAGCACCTTCATGCCGGTCCTCGAACAGGCCGGCATCCCGTTCCTCGGCGGCTACGGCCTCTCCGGCCCCGAGTTCAGCAGCCCGCTCTCCTACCCGGTCAACGGCGGCCTGCCCGCCCTGGTCGCGGGCAGCGGACGCCAGCTGGTCGAGGCCGGCTGCAAGCAGATCGCGCTGATCCGCCCGGACACCCGGGCCGGCGACGGCCTGGTCAACCACCTCGGCGGCGCGGTCGGACGGGCCGGGATCAAGGTGGTCGACATCAAGGCCCCCGAGAAGTCCAACGACTACTCGCAGGAGGCCCGCCGGGCCATCGGCGACGACCGGCCCGGCAACTGCCTGCTCTCCGCGCTCGGCGCCGAGCCCACCGCCAACCTGCTCGACCCGTACCGCCGCGCCAACCCGAAGAACACCCAGCTCGCCTCCGTCATCGGCTCCTTCCAGCAGTCCGTGGTCGACTCCACCGGCGGCGACAACGGCCCGCTGCGCGGCGCGTACGCCACCAGCTGGTTCCCCGCCGAGTCCTCCGCCGTCTGGGACGGCCTGCGCGCCACCGTCCGCGGCTACGGCAACGGCGCCACCATCGACGTCTCCGACCCCGGCGTGCAGACCACCTGGGTCGCCTACGAGGTGCTCCGCCAGGCCGCCGGCCGGATCGGCCCGGGGAAGCCGCTCACCCCCAAGGCCCTCCAGGTGGTCCTCGACAGCGGCGAACCGATCGACACCGCCGGCGCCACCCCGCCGCTCAGCTGGGGCGTCGCCGACATGCTGCCCAGCGCCGACTCCCCCCGCCTGGTGAACACCTCGGTCACCTTCCAGCGGGTCCAGAACGGCCGCCTGACCGAGCAGCACCAGGGCTTCACCGACGTCCGCTGGGTGCTCACCGGCGACACGCCCCCGGCGTAGCGCGCCGGGCGGGACACGCGGGCGGGACGCGCCGGGCATAGCGCGCCGGGCGGGACGTGCGGGAGGGCCGGACCGGGGACTCCCCCGCTCCGGCCCTTCCCGGTGGTCCGGCCCCGCCGGGGGCTCAGAGCTCGCCGGCGCTCTTGTTCGGCAGCCCGGTCTTCGCGGCGATCGTGCCCCACAGCTCCGCGGCCTGCTTCTTCGCCGTGGTGGCGGTGCCGCTCGCCGCGTCGCCGTTGCGGAGGTGGTCGTTGTCCTTGGCCTTGGCCGGGTCGCAGCCGCCGGTCAGGTCGCCCGCCCACTGCGCGTACTCGGAGTCGGCGGTGGCGGACGCCTGCCAGGCCTGCTGGAGCTGGGTGACCAGCTTCGCGCCGTCGGTCAGCTTGTCGACCTTCAGGGCGCCGAGCTTGGTGAGCAGGTCCTGCCGCTGCCCCGCGGCCGCGGTCAGCGCGGCCTGCGAGTCCGGCAGGTTCTGGCACTTGCCGACCGCGGCGACCGCGTTGACCACCGAGGTGCGGCTGGAGCTGGCGGTGCCGAGCAGGTCCGACATGGCCTGCGCCTGGGCCTTCGCCTCGGGGGTGACCCCGGCGTCGCCGCCGTTCGCGCTGGGGGCGGCGCTCTGGGCGGCCGGGGCCCCGCTCTTCGCGGTGTCCTTCGGCTTGTCGTCCCCGCCGCCGGCCAGCACGCCGACCAGCACCGCGACCAGCGCGACGCCGGCCACGCCCGCGCCGATCAGGACCTTCGGGTTCGGCTTGCGGCGGCCGCCGTCCCCGGCGGGCTGCGGCGGGGCGTACGCCGGCTGCGGGGCGCCGTAGCCGCCGTTCCCGCCGTAGGAGGGCTGCGGGGCGTACGCCTGCTGCTGCGGGGCGCCCTGGCCGCCGAAGGTCGCGTCGGAGTGGCCCGGCTGCGGCTGCTGCGGGTAGCCCGGCGGGGGGCCGCCGACGGCCGGGCCGCCGGCCGGGTAGGGCGGCAGGTACTGGGTGGCGCCCTCGTCGCCCGCCGGGGCCTGCGGGGCCGCCTGGGGCTGCTGCCCGGGCGCGCCCCAGTACTCGGGGCTGCCGCTCTGGCCCAGCGGCGGCGCGGACTGCTGCTGCGGGACGGGGGCCTGCGGGGGTGCGGGCGGCTGCGGCTGGGCGTACGGGGGCTGCGCGGCGGCCTGCGCCGGACTGCCCTGGCCGTCTGCGGCGGGCTCCGGGCGGAACAGGTCGTCCAGATTGAACTCGCCGGAGTTGGGGTACGAGCGGCGCTGGCTCAACGCGATTCCTCACCTGTGCACGGCACCGGGATCCCGGGCCTTTCGGTTGCCCCGCCGGATTGCTGACGGCGGACCACAACTGCGAGGCCACGGTACCGGTTCACCGGCACAGGTGACTACGTGGGCTGCTGGTCTGTGCCGTCACCTCACGTTCCGCGGCCCGCCGGGGCGGGCCCGGAGCGCGGGCCTCGCTACGCGGCCTCCCCGTCCATCCGGGCGTGGAACTCCCGCACCGCCCGGTGGCCGCGGTACGGCTCCAGCCGGGTGCGGAAGTCGTCCAGGTACTCCACGCCCCGGTTGGAGCGCAGCCCGCTGAGCAGCCGGACCGCCTCGGTGCCGGTCTCGCAGGCGCGTTCCAGGTCCCGCTGCTGGAGCTGGGCGGTGGCGAGCAGGACCAGGTCGACGGCGCGGCGGCGGACCCGGTGCGCGGGGTGCAGTTCGAGCGCGGTGCGGGCGTAGTGCTCGGCCCGCTCGCCCTGCTGGAGGTCCCGGTGGCAGTGCGCCAACTCGTCGGCCAGGTACGCCTCGTCGAAGTGCACGATCCAGTCGGGGTCGTCGGCGGGGTTGCGCCGCTCCATCGCGGCCAGCGCCTTGGCGGCGACGCTCTCGCAGGCGTACGCGTCGCCCAGCAGGGCGTGGCCGCGGGCCTCGGCGGCGTAGAACATCGCCATCGCGGTCGGGGTGGCCACCGCGCGGGCGCCCTCCTGGGCGGCGCGGGCGAGTTGGGCGATCTCCCGGGGGTTGCCGAGGGTCGCCGCGAGGTGGCTCATCGAGGCGGCCAGCACGTAGCCGCCGTAGCCGCGGTCGTCGGCGGCCTGGGCGAGGCGCAGCGCCTGGATGTAGTACCGCTGGGCGAGGCCGGGCTGGCCGGTGTCGACCGCCATGTAGCCGGCCAGTTCGGTCAGCCGGGCGACCGCGCCGAAGAGTTGACGGCCCGTCTCGTCCCGGTAGGAGCCGCCGAGGAAGCCGGAGACCACGCTGTTGAGGTAGTGCACCACGACCGGGCGGACGTGGCCGCTGCCGAAGCGGTGGTCGAGGTCGACCAGCATCTGGGTGGTGGCCCGGATCGCCGCGACGTCGGCAAGGCCGACCCGGGTGCCGCCGGTGCGGGCGACCACCGGGTCCGGCGGGGTGATCAGCCAGTCCCGGCTGGGCTCGACCAGGGCGGAGGCGGCGACGGTCGTCCCGGCCAGGAAGTCCCGCTTGCCGACGTCGCTGCGCCACAGCTCGCAGATCTGCTCCAGCGCGGCGCCCAGGCTGGGCGCGAACTGGAGGCCGACGGCGGAGCTGAGGCTCTTGCCGTCGGCCATGCCGATCTCGTCCACGGTCACGCCGCGGCCGAGCTTGCGGCCCAGCGCCTCGGCGATCACCGCGGGCGCCTGCCCGCGCGGTTGTTGCCCGCGCAGCCAGCGGGCGACGGAGGTCTTGTCGTAGCGAAGGTCCAGTCCGTGTTCCGCGCCGCAGAGGTTGACCCGGCGGGCCAGGCCCGCGTTGGAGCAGCCCGCCTCCTGGATCAGCTGCTGCAGACGCTCGTTCGGCTCTCGTGCGACGAGTGGTCTCGCGGCCATGGGATTTTTCCGCCTCCCCAACGCCGTCCGGACCCGACCGGAGGGCGACGACTGTGCAACACCATGCGGAATACCCACGGTGACGTACCCGCTCCCCACGCGCCCGGGTGAATGCCCCTGTGCGCCCCCACTGCGCCCGTTACCGCCCCGGTCCGGCCGAGGGTTTCCGACCAGGATCACCGTCCCGGGTGACAGGGCGCGCCCCGTTCGAAGCGTTCGGCCCCGGGCCGTAACCCGCACTCACGGACGGTAGTTGTGCTGCACGTGGACAACACCCCGGGAGCCCCCGAACCGAACCTGCCGCCGCTGCTGATCGAAGCCGTCCGCTACGCCGAGGACCGGCACTGGGAGGTCGCGCCGGGCGCCTGGCTGCTCGACGGCGACGGCGACGGCCCGGCCCGCTGCTCGTGCGGCGAGGAGCGCTGCGCCCTCCCCGGCGCGCACCCCGTCGGCGACGACTGGCGGGGCCGGGCGAGCGCCGGGCCCGGGGTGGTCCGGAAGTGGTGGACGGAGAACCCGTCGGCCTCGATCCTGCTGCCCACCGGCCGGACGTTCGACGTGCTGGACGTGCCGGAGGTGGCGGGCTGCCTGGCGCTGGCCCGGATGGAGCGGATGGGGCTACAACTGGGCCCGGTGGTGGCGGTGCCGGCCGCGCCGGGGCGCAGCGGGCGGCGGCTGCACTTCCTGGTGCTGCCCGGGGTGGTCGGCAAGCTGCCGGACATGCTCCGGCAGATCGGCTGGTCCCCGGACCGCCTCGACCTGGTGGCGCGCGGCGAGGGCGACTGGGTGGTGGCCCCGCCGTCCCGGGTCGGCGGATACGCGTCCGCGCAGTGGGCCCGGCCGCCGTCCGCGCTGAACCGCTGGCTGCCGGACGCGCTGGAGCTGGTCAGCCCGCTCGCGTACGCCTGCGGGCGCGAGGCCGGCGCCCCGCGCTCCGCGCAGCGCCCGGCGGCGGCGGTGCGCTGACCTCCCGAGCGTGCCCCCGGCCGATCCGGTGGGGGGCAGCCCGCGCGGCACCCCGCGCGGCCCTGGCGGGCCCGGCCTCCCGATCCGGAGGCCGGGCCCGCCGTTCGTGCACCGCCGGGCCCGCCGTCCGTCCGTCGCGGCCGCCCGGAGCGCGATCTTCCGGAACCGGTCGTCATACCCGCAGGTCAACGGCGGAAGCCCACCGATCGGGTGACCTCGCCCCAGGGTTGGCCGCGGTTGCCGAGGGGATCATCCTCAGCGTCGGCACGGAACGGACGGAGCGGAAGGAGCGGGCGGGCCGAGAGCGCGGGGGGCTGCCGGGAGGGCGTTCGGACGGGGAAGCCGGATGCGGCAGCGGGAGGGAGAGAGGGGACGGCCGGGCGCGGCCGGGGAGCCGCGCACGACCACCCCTCGACGGGCGGGGACCGGAGGGGAGCAGGGAGGGACCGGAGGGGAACGGGAGGGAACGCGCAGGGCCCGGTGTGGGGACACCGGGCCCTGCCGCCGTGCGCCGTGCCGCGACCCGCGTCGCGCCGTGCGCCCGGCCCTCTCGTCTTCTCGTCTTTTGCCTGCGCCCTACGCCCTACGCCCTACGCCTGGACCACGAACACGTGCGCGGCGATCTCCCTGCCCAGCTCGGCCGCGCTCTCGCCGGTGCCGACCAGCACGCCGCCGGAGGCCGGGGCGACCCGCACCGTCGCCCCCGGGCGGACGCCCGCCCGGCGCAGGGTGCGCATCAGCTCGCCGTCGGTCTGGATCGGCTCGCCGATCCGGCGGACCACCACGTCGGCGCCGTCCGCGCCGTCCGCGACGGCGACCGTCTCCAGCGTCATCAGCCCGGCGTCGTAGCCCTCGCCCTCGGCCTTGGTGTCGCCGAGCTCGTCCAGGCCCGGGATCGGGTTGCCGTACGGGGACTGGGTCGGGTGGCCGAGCATGGCGAGCACCTTGCGCTCGACCGTCTCGCTCATCACGTGCTCCCAGCGGCAGGCCTCCTCGTGGACCTGCTCCCACTCCAGGCCGATCACGTCGACCAGCAGGCACTCGGCGATCCGGTGCTTGCGCATCACCCGGACGGCCAACTTGCGGCCCTCGCCGGTCAGTTCGAGGTGACGGTCCTCGGCGACCTGGAGCAGCCCGTCCCGCTCCATCCGGCCCACCGTCTGGCTCACCGTCGGGCCGGACTGCTCCAGCCGCTCGGCGATCCGGGCGCGCATCGGGGTGATGCCTTCCTCCTCCAGCTCCAGGATGGTGCGGAGGTACATCTCAGTGGTGTCGATCAGCCCTGACATCGCGCCTGGCTCCGTTCTTCGGTGTCCTCACCGCCAATTCTGACGCATGGGAATGACAACCGGCTGCGGCCGCCCGCTATGCCCGTCCCCTTTCCGGCGCTGGTTGACAGCCGGGTCCGGCACGGGCCACCGTGCACGCCGTAGCTTTCTCCACAGTGTGGTCCACACCACTGGGCCACCACCGAGTTCGGACGGAGCAGAGATGAGCGAACTGGTCGGCCGGTACCTGGACGCCGCCGTGGCCCACCTGGAGCGGATCCGCGCCGAGGAGGGGGAGAACGTCGAGGCCGCCGCGGAGCTGCTGGCCGAGGCCGTCGAGCACGGCAGGCGGATCTTCACCTACGGCGCCGGGCACTCCTCGCTGGCCGCCCAGGACGTGGTCTACCGGGCCGGCGGCCTGGTCGTGATGAACCTGCTCAACGTGCCCGGGATGACCGGCGTCAACGTGATGCCCGCGCACCTGGGCAGCGCCCTGGAACGGGTCTCCGGGCTCGCCACCACCACGCTCGACCTCACCCCGGCCCGCAGCGGCGACCTGCTGTTCGTGATCTCGCTCTCCGGCCGCCAGGTGATGCCGGTCGAGCTGGCCCGGCACGCCCGCGACCGCGGCCTGAAGGTGATCGGCGTGACCTCGCTGGCCTATCCCGGCGCGGTCACCTCCAACCACCCGTCCGGCACCTACCTCAAGGACAACTGCGACGTGGTGCTGGACAGCAAGATCGGGATCGGCGACGGCGAACTCGACCACCCCGGCGCGGGCGCCCCGTTCGGCTCGGTGTCCACCATCACCACCAGCGCCCTGATGCAGTCGGTCACGGCCGCCGCGATCGCCAAGCTCGCCGACCGGGGCATCACCCCGCCGCTGTTCCGCTCCGGCAACGTGGACGGCGGCACCGAGTGGAACAATAAGGTGATCGCCGACAACGCGGACCGGATCTTCTACGCCTGGTGACCCGGCGGGGCGGCCCGCCCCGCCCCGCCGTCCTGCCCTGCCCGCCGCCCCGCCCCGCCGCCCGGCCCGCCCCGCTGCCCGGCCGTCCCCGCCGCCCCGTTCGCGGACCTGTCCCATTCGGCCAACTCCGTTGCCGCTCGCGTAAGTTCAACCGGCACGGGGAAGGACTCCCGAGACCGGTGGGACTGCGCTGCGGGGGGCGGGGATGGCGGCTGGTGCGGGGCGTTCGATCGGCTTCGTGCGGGAGCGGGAGCTGCTCCCGGGCGTCTTCTGGGCCGCCGACGGCGCGTCCCTGCAGGGGCAGGCCCGGGCGGTGGCGCTCTCCCGCTGGGAACTGCTCCTGCTGGTCGGCGCCGCCTTCGCCGGCTCCGCCGACGGCCCGGTCTGGGCCTGGGCCGCCGCCCTCGCCTACCTGGGCGCGCTGTTCATCGCCCTCACCGTCGCCCGGCAGAACCCGCAGCGGCTCTGGTACGACGGCCGGGCGGTCGCCGAGTCGGTGAAGACGCTGGTGTGGAAGTACGCGGTGCGCGCCGACTCCTACCAGCCGCCGCCGCGCAAGCTGCCCGACGCCGAGCGCCTCTACGACGTCCAACTCTCCGGCATCCTGGGCGAGTTCGACACCGAACTGGTCTCCCCCGGGGTCACCGAGGAGCTGAGCACCTGGCGCGCCCCGGCCCGCCACCCGCAGATCACCGACACCATGGAGCGGCTGCGCGACCAGCCGCTGCCGGTGCGCCGCGAGGTCTACCTGCGCGAGCGGGTGCAGAGCCAGCGCCAGTGGTACCAGGCCAAGGCGATCCAGTGCCGCAACGCCACCCGCCGGGTCGGCCGGCTCGCCGTGGTGCTGCCCGCGCTCGGCCTGCTGCTGGCCGTGCTGCGCGCGCTCGGCCAGTTCGGCTTCGACGCGCTCGGCGCGATCTCGGCCGTCGCCGCCTCGGTCTCCGCCTGGGCCCAGCTGCGCCAGTACCGTCCGCAGGCCGCCGCCTACACCCTGGCCGCGGCCGAGCTCTCCAAGGTGGAGGCCCTGCTGGCCTCCGCCGACCTGAACGCGGCGGACGCCGAGGAGACCTGGGCCCGGCTCGCCCGGGACGCCGAGGACGCCATCTCCCGGGAGCACACCACCTGGCAGGCGCGCCGCGAGGTGCGCAGCCTCGACATCCCCAGCTGAGCAGGAGGGCCGCCGCGTGGCGACACGGAGGATCGAGACCCCGGACGGTGGCGTCCTCGCCGTCGAGACGTCCGGAGACCCGTCCGGCCGGCCGGTGTTCCTGCTGCACGGCACCCCGGGCAGCCGGGTCGGCCCGGCCCCGCGCAGCGCCGTCCTGGCCCGGATGCGGGTCCGGCTGATCTCCTTCGACCGGCCCGGCTACGGGGACTCCACCCGGCTGCCGGGGCGCGCGGTGGCCGCCGCCGCGACCGACGTGGCCGTCATCGCCGACGCGCTCGGCCTCGACCGCTTCGCCGTGGTCGGCCGCTCCGGCGGCGGCCCGCACGCGCTCGCCTGCGCCGCGCTGCTGCCCGACCGGGTGCGCCGGGCGGCCACCCAGGTCTCGCTCGCCCCGCGCCACGCGGACGGCCTCGACTGGTTCGAGGGCATGACCCCGTCCAACGAGCACGCCTACCGGCAGGCCGAGTTGGGTCGGCCCCGGATCGCCGGCCAGTTCCAGGTCCGCTCCCGGGTGATCCGCCGCGACCCGGCCCAGCTGATCCGCAACCTGGTCCCCGAACTGACCCCGCCGGACCGCACCGTGGTCGCCGACATCGGCATCCGCCGGATGCTGCACTCGACCTACCGGCAGGCGTTCCGCTACGGCGCCGACGGCTGGATCGACGACGTGCTGGCCTTCATCGCCGACTGGGGCTTCGCGGTGGAGGGCATCCGCGCCCCGGTCCGCCTCTGGCACGGCGCCGAGGACAGGTTCTCCCCGGTCGGCCACTCCTCCTGGCTGGCCGACCACATCCCCGGCGCCCAGCTCTACCTGGAACCGGGCGCCGCCCACTTCGGCGCGCTCAAGGAGATGACCGACGCGATCCGCTGGGCCGCCCACGCGTAGGGCGCCCCCACCGGCACCCGGCCGTCCCCGCCCGCACCCGCCCGTCCCCGCCCGTCCTCACAGCGGCTGCGGCTCCAGGTCGCGGTTGCTGCGCTGCCAGCCGCGGGCCGCGACCACCGACGGGTGGTCCTCGCCGAAGAGCTCGACCAGCCCGGCGACCGCCTGCATCCGCAGCGCCTCCGCCTCGCCGCGGCGGCCGGCCTCGCGCAGGGTGATGGCGAGGTTGGCCTGGCAGACCAGGGCGTCGGGGTGGGTGGCGCCGTAGCGGTTGACCAGGCCCTCGTACGCGGTGCGGCCGAGCGCCTCCGCCTCCCGGTGCTCGCCGTTCTCGCCGAGCGCGTTGGCGAGGTTGATCATGGCGTTGAGGACGAACGGGTGGTCGTCGCCCAGCACCCGGGCCAGGCCCGCCGCCGCGGTGCGGCCGTGGGTGACGGCGCCCTCGATGTCGCCGGAGCCGCGCAGGTAGATGGCGAGGTTGTTCTCGCAGGCGAAGGTGAAGGGGTGCTGGTCGCCGAAGAGCCGCCGGTGGCCCTCGTAGGCGTCGGTGGCGATGTCGCGGGCGGTCTCCTTGTCGCCGGCGGCGCTGTGGTCGGCGGCGAGGTTGAGCCGGCAGGCGAGGGCGTCGGCGAAGTCGGGGCCGAACAGGTCGACGTAGCGCTCGTAGGTCCGCTCGGTGAGTTCCCGGGCCTCGGTGTACTGGCCGGCCCGGCGCAGCGAGACGGCCAGCGACTTGGCGTTGCGCAGCTCCTCGGGCAGGTCGGACTGCTGGAGGTCGGCGAAGGCCTCGGTGACCTCCCGCAGGAGTTCCACCGAGCCCTTGTAGTCGCCCATCTCGCGCAGGTCGCGGGCCAGGTTGGACTTGGTGCCCAGGGTGTAGGGGTGGTGCGGGCCGCGGACGGCGGCGTTGCGCTCGACGGTGTCCTGGTCGAGGTCGCGGGCGGCGAGGCTGTTGCCGACCAGGCGGTGGTCGATGGCGAGGTTGTTGGCGACGGTGAGGGTGCGCGGGTCGTCCTCGCCGAAGAGCTCGACGAACTGGTCGTAGGTGTCCTGGTCGAGGGCGAGCGCCTCCTGGAAGCGGTTGAGGTAGCGCAGGTCGGCGGCCATCGAGTTGGCGGTCATCAGGGTGTACGGGTGGTGCTCGCCGAGCAGTTCGCGCTGGCCGAGCAGGGTGGCCTGGTTGAGCGCCAGGGACTCGCCGTAGGAGCCCTGGGAGCGCAGCACGTTGGCGATCTGCAGGCGCAGGCTGAGGATCTGCCGGCGCCAGATCTTCTGCTCGACCGGGTCGGGTTCGTTCTCGGAGCGGCTGGTCCAGGCGGTGTCGAGCTGGTGGCCGAGCTGGAGGGCCTGGTCGAGGTCGACGCGCTTCCACAGGTAGCGGACCCGGTCGATGAGCAGTTCGCGCACCTCGCGCTCGTCGCAGTCCTGGGCCCGGGACGGGGTGAGGTGGGGCCAGATCTTCTCCAGGGTCGGCCAGTTGGCGGGGTCGTCGGTGTCGCCGCGCGGGGGCCGGGCGTTGACCAGGATGCGGTGCACCTGGTGCATGGCGAGGTTGCGTTCGCTCTCGCTCATGCCGCTGCGGACGACGGCCTGGACCAGCCGGTGGACCTGGAAGGAGTCGGAGCCGGCGTCGGTCTTGGCCAGCGCGTAGCGGCTGACGGCGCGCAGCACCTTGCCGAGCAGGAAGGTGTCGGTGAGTTCCTCGTCGTACGGGTGGAGGGCGAGCCGCATCTGCTCGGAGAAGAAGAACTGCCGCAGCGAGATCGGCTCGGGCGCGAAGAACGCGCACAGTTCGAGCAGCCGGACCGCGGCGGGGGACTGCTCGCGCAGCCGGGCGATGGAGACGTTCCAGGTGAGGCCGACGGGGGTGGGGTAGTCGACCGGGGTCTCGCCGGCCGCGAGGACCTTGGTGGCCTCGGCCTTGAGCTGGTTGACGTAGGTCTCCACGGGGGTGCGGGTGGTCTCCAGCCAGGCGGCGGCGACCTCGACGGCCAGCGGCAGGTCGCCGACCGCCTCGGCGACCCGGTCGGCGTCGGCGCGGGCCAGGCCGCGGACCCGGCGGGTGAGGTGGTCGACGGACTCGGTGCGGTCGAAGACGTCGACGTTGAGCACGCCGGCCTGCCCGGACCAGCCCTGGTTGCGGGAGGTGACCAGGATGTGGCCGGGGCCGTCGGGGAAGAACCGGCGGATCTCGGCGGGCTCGTCCGCGTTGTCGAAGATCAGCAGCCAGTTGGGGGTCGGGATGCCCTGCCGGAGCGCGTCGCGGGTGGCCTGGGCGGCCTCGCTGACGTTGTCGCCGACCCGCAGTCCGAGCCGCCCGGCGAGGTCGGCGAGGTCGGAGACGACGTTCTCGCTCTGCTCGGCGTCGATCCACCACACCAGGTCGTAGTGCGACATGTACCGGTGGGCGTACTCCAGCGCCACCTGGGTCTTGCCGACGCCGCCGAGGCCGTACAGGGTCTGCGGCGGGGGCAGCACCGCCGTGGTGCCGCCGGCGAGTTGGGCCCGCAGGTCGTCGAGGACCTTGACCCGGCCGGTGAAGGAGTGGTTGCGCTGCGGCACCTCCCAGTAGGTGGGCTTGGTGCCGGGGAAGCGCGGCGCGCCGGGGCTGCGCTCGGGCAGCTCGGCCTCGGTGCGGCCGAGCGCCCGCAGCAGCGCGGTGGCGGCGGCGGCCTCGTCGCGGCCGATCAGGTCGACCGGGTTGCGGTTGTTGTAGGGCGCGTTGAGCCGGACGTCGGAGACGCGGACCGGGATCAGTTGGCGGCGGGCGCCGGCCGGGTCGGCCAGCACGGTGCGGTCCCACAGCGCCTGGGCCTGCGGGGACTGCAGGTAGGAGGCGGAGAGCAGGGCGACGGTGCGGTACGCGGAGTCGATGCCGCGGCCGGTGGCCTCGCGCGGGTTGGCCCCGGCGCCGACGTCGCGCGGGACGACCCGGTAGCCGGCGTCGGCGAGCAGCGCGGAGATCCAGTCCGCCCAGGCCCGGTCCTCGGGGACGTAGCTGAGGTACAGGTCGGCGGGGGCGGTGGGGCGGCGGCGGGCGAAGCCGTCGAGGAAGCGCAGCCGCAGGTCCTCGGGCATCGGCGGCAGTCCGAGCACCTCGCCGCGGGTGATCTCCTTGGTGAGGCGCTCGTTGGCGGCGAGCATCGAGCCGGGCAGCCCGGTCTGGTCGCCGAACGGGGCGAGGATCTCCTCGTAGGCGTAGAACGGCCGGTAGGGGATCTCCACCCCGGCCCAGTAGCGGGCCAGGTCGGCCTCGCCGCGGTCGGCGGGCAGGCCGGCGAACTTGACCCGGGCCAGCGCCCGGCCGGCGTCGGCCTTCTCCTTCTCGCCCTCGTCGATCCGCATCGGGACGGGCAGGATGCGGATGCCGCGGTCGCCGTAGCGGTCCTCGATCACCCGGGCGACCCGGGAGGCGCCGTCGATCGACTGGTCGCTGAGGGTGAAGCAGACCACCAGGTCGTCGGGCATCTCGACGGTGCAGATGTCGGCGGTGTCGGTGAGGCCGGTGCGGCTGTCGATCAGCACGTAGTCGTAGCGGCGCTTCATGTCGGCGCGCAGCGACTGGATGAAGCGGCGGCCCTCGTAGCGCTCGTAGAGCAGGTCCCAGTCGAGGCGGGCGACGGAGTAGTCGCGGTTCTGCTGCCCGGCGGGGACGAGGTCGATCCGGCCGGTGCCGGGGAAGTGCGGCCAGGCCAGCGAGAGGGCGTGCGGGTGGATCCGGGCGAAGTCCTCGATCCAGTCCGGGTCCCGGTCGACCGGGCGGCGGGCCTCCTCCAGGTAGTCGCCGAACAGGTCCATGATGCCGGTGGTGGCGGCGACCACCTCGGGGTTGAGGAAGGGCCGGAAGAACTGGGCGAGTCCGGGGGCCTCCAGGTCCCAGTCGACGACCAGCACCCGGCGGCCGTTGGCGGCCAGGATCCAGGCGGCGTTGGCCAGCGCCATGGTGCGGCCGGTGCCGCCCTTGTAGGAGTAGAAGGTGACGATCCGGCCCCGCCGGTCCTCGGTGGTGTCGCGGCGGGGCGACTGGTGCTGCGGGCCCCTCGTCGGCCTCTCGGTCATGACGTTCCCTCCCCCGGGCCCTTGGTGCCCGTCGTGGTACCGCACGCCGTGCTCACCGGTCGGAGTCCCGACCGCCCGGTGTCCTGCTGCCGTCGCGGGCCCGGCTCAGGGCCCGATGCCGGGTCTGCGCTCGGCCGGGCCGTCCTCCGGGCGGCTCTGGTACCGCTGCTGCTCGTGGGCGGTGCAGGCGCGCATCACGGCGCGCTCCATCTCGCCGCGGAACTCCTCGATGCTGCCGGGCGTGCCGACCACGGCCTCCTCGCGCAGGGTGGGCCGCCGCCGGGAGCGGCGGCTGACGGTCAGCACGCTGTCGCCGAGTTCGTCGAGCATCCGCTCGTGGTCGAGGTTCTGCTGGTCCCCGCGGTTCCACGGCTCGATGACGGCCACCGAGCCGTGGTTGCGCCGGTCCACCCGGCGCACCGCCTCGGAGCGCCGCCCGTCCAAGAACGCCCACCGGTCGACCAGCAGGACGCAGGGGGCGGCCGGCCGTTCGCCGGTCAGCAGGTGCTCGGCCTCCTCCTCGAACTCCCGCACGGTGGGCTGGAACCCCATCCCGCGGGCGATGTCGGCGGCGTCCTGGGCCAGCGGCCGGGAGGAGTCCGGGCGGTAGGGCTGCCAGTCGGCGCGCTGCTCGCCGTAGCAGAGCGGGCTGCGCTGCGGCGGCAGTTCGCGCTCCCGGTAGGAGAACACCGAGATCCGGACCTGGTCGGCGCTGTCGGGCGGGTCGAAGGCGGACGGCTGGGACTCGAAGTCGAGCACCTGCCCGGCCGGGATGACGGTCTGCTCGGCGACGTCGACGATCCGCCGGGCCAGCCGCCACACCGCGGTGTGGTACTGCGAGCTGAACGCGGCGATCTTCATCAGCGCGTACAGGCCCTCGGTGGCGTACTCGGCGCCGAAGCTGTCGTGGTTGAACTGGAGTTCCCCGGCCACCCGGGGCAGCTGGTAGTGCTCCATCGAGACCCACAGCGCCGGGACGATGCCGGTCATCCGCTCCGCGGTGGGCCGCCGCTGGTAGACCGAGCGGCGGGTGAACAGGTGCCACTCCCGGCCGCACGCCTCGGACTTGAAGTAGCGCGGCGAGTACAGCGGCACGAACACCCGGCAGGTGGCCAGCTCCCGCGACAGCCGCTCGGCCCACTTCTGCCCCTGGTGCATGGAGCGGTCCATGAACCCGACCGGGTGGCCGGACGGTGCGTCGGTGATCTGGAGGATCGCCTCGCACAGGTCCTGGTGGAGCTTGGCCACCCAGAGGTTGGGGTCGGCGGCGCCGCGCGAGTTGATCCGCGGGGTGTGCGCGTAGCTGAGGAAGAAGTACGGCCTGGGCGCGTCCTTGCGCTGGCCCGCACCGCTGCTCACACGCGCCTCCCCCGAGCCCGCCTGTCACTGTCCCCCGAAAGGGTCTCAAGTGTAGGAAGACCGGCGGTCCGAATGGAATAGGGCCTTGATCTGATCCGGTCTCAACTTCGCCTGTTCGAATACCAGTTGGCGGCGAGGTCGACCGCCTCCCGGATCGGCAGCAGGACGCTCGGGGCGGCGCCGACCGGGCCCTGCCGCAGCTCCGCCAGCTCCCGGAGCAGCATCGCGCCCATCTCCTCGAAGTGCCCGTCGTCCAGCCGGGTGGCGGTGAACTCCTCGACCGCGCGCGCGGCGCCGTCGGTGCGCCGGACGCAGGTGTAGAGCTGCTGCGGCCGGTCCGGCTGCCAGTACTCCAGCAGGTGCAGGGGGGTGCAGTGGCGCATCGGCGCGCCCAGCATCAGGTGCTGGGCCCCGGCGCGGTACATCCGGCCGACCGGCGACTCGTCGCCGAGGTGGCAGTCCAGCGGGTGCACCGCGGTGAGCTCCCCGGCGGCGGGGCCGAGCGCGGCGAACGAGGTCTGCGGGTGCGGGCTGCGCAGCGCGCCGGGCCACTGCCGGACCACCTCGGCGAGCCGGCCCACGGTCGGCGAGGCGGGGGTGCGGGGGTGCCAGGCGGGCATCCGGTCGTGGTAGTCGGCCAGTTCGGCGCCGGTCAGGCCGGCGGTCCGGTCCCGGTAGTACGGGGAGGTGCGGGAGTTCTCGGGCGTAGCGGTGTAGACGACCAGCGTGCCGCGCGCCCCCAGCGCCGCGAGGAGCGCCCGCACCACCCCGGGCGCGCCCCCCGCCACCGGCCCGACCGCCCGCAGCGAGGACTGCACCAGCAGCGTCCCGCCCTCCCGGACGCCCAGCTCGCGCAGCTGGCCGGCCAGCTGCCCGACCGACCGGGGCGCGCCCGGTTCCGGCCGGGTGCGCCCCGGTCCGGTCCGGAGCAGCGCGGTACCGGTCACCGCCGCCCCGCGGCGGCCCGTCGGGCGGCCGGGTCCGCGGCGGCGGCCTGCCGGGCGGCCCGCTCGGCGGCGGCGCCGACCGGCACCTCCAGGGCGGGGGCCAGCGCGGCGCGCATCCCGGCGGCGAAGCGCAGCCCGAGCGGGGTGAGCGAGCCGGAGCGCTCCAGCGTCCCGATCGCGTCGGCGGTGTGCGCCCGCCAGGTGGCCAGCTGGAGCCGGGCGGCGGCGTCGTCGCCCCGCAGCCCGTCGTGGGCCCGCACCCGGCCCGCCCAGTACGCGACGACCGCGAGGTGCGCGTAGGTGCCCTGCAGCAGGCCCTCCAGCGGGCGCGGGTCGGGCCGCCAGGGGGCGTGGTAGAGCCGGTCGTCGGCCTGGTCGTGCAGGTCGTACAGGTCGAGCACCGCGCCGAGCTTGACGTGCTGGAACTCGTGGGCGAGCAGCAGCGCCAGCACCGGGGCGGTGGTCGGCCGGGCGATCCCGACCGCCCCGTACGCCTGCCGGGCGGCGGCGCTGACGTCGCGCCCGTCCGGGCCGGGGGCGAGCGGGGTGACGGTGCCCAGGCCGGCCGCGATGCCGGCCGCGTAACCGGGCAGGTCGCGGCCGAGCAGCTCCCAGGCTTCACCCAACGCGCCCGTCCAGTCGAGCAGTTCGGCGTCGGAGAGCCGGTCGGCGGCGGGCCACTGGTGGCTGTCGCGCCGCGGGTCGGTGTCCTCCAGGGCGAGCGTCCAGCCGGGCAGCGCGACCCGGCGGACGGGCTGCCACAGGTGGTCGCCCGGCCGGTCCCAGCGGACGGTGTGCCCGGCGCAGGACAGCCCGTCGGCGTCGCCGCGCAGCACCGCCTCGGTCCGGCCGTCCAGCCGCAGCCGGCCGAGCGTCGGCAGGTGCAGCCAGCCCGCGCGGACCGGCAGCACCAGTTCGAACCCGATCCGCCCGCGGGCCGCGGCGGCGGCCGCCAGCTCGGCCGGCCCGCCCGGGTCGCCGTGCCCGTCCCGGGCCAGGTGGCGCCCCGCCCAGGTCCGGGTGTAGGGGTGGGCGAGCACCGCGTCGAGCGCGCCGGGCGCGGCGCGGTCGACGGTGGTCAGCAGCTGCCAGGCGGCGCTGTTGCCGGGCGCCCCGGCAGCGGTCACCAGCCTTCGGGAGAGCTCCAGTTGGGCCTGGCCGAGGGCGGTGACGGCGTCCGCGCCGCCGAGCCCGTGGGCCAGTTCGTCCAGGTGCCGGTCGGTCAGCGGCTGCCGCTGCTCGGCGGGCGCGGCGGCCCGGGCCGAGACCCGGTCGCGGATGGTGGTGATGAGCTTCAAGAGGTCCCCGCAGTACACCGACGGCTGGTCGAAGCCGCCGCCGGTCCGGTATCGGTGGGCGTAGAGGCCGCCGCCGCAGCTGCGGACCACCGGGCAGGCCCGGCACCGGGCCGCCAGGCCCGCCAGGCCGGACTGCCGCTCCAGCATCCCCGGGTGCCGGGCGACCTCGTCCAGGCTGTGCGCGAACACGTCGAAGCCGGTGGCGGGCGCGCCGTCGTAGGCGGTCTTGAGGCTGTCGGCCTGTTCCAGCGTCCCGTCGGTCTCGACGACCACCAGGTCCGCCGGGTCCAGCCCGAGCGACTCGGTGAGGCTGGAGCGGCCGCGCAGGGTGCGGTGCACCGAGTCGAAGATCCGCACCGGCACCGGGCGGCCCCGCTCGGTCCAGTGCCGGTGGACCGCCAGCAGCCAGTCCGCGTAGGGGGTCGGCCCCGCGCCCTCGGGGCGGGCCGGCGGGTGGTCCCAGGTGGCGTGCGGCAGCAGGAAGTCGATCCGCGGCGGCTGTTCGGCGACCAGCGCCTCGTACACCGCGACCGGGTCGTTGGCCACGTCGACGGTGCACAGCAGCCCGGCGTACAGGTGCCGGAACTCCGGTTCGCGCAGCAGGGCCAGCGCGGCCAGCACCTTGGCGTGGCTGGAGCGGCCGTCCGCGAAGCGGCGGTGCCGGTCGTTGGCGAGCCGGTCGCCGTCCAGCGAGACCCCGACCCTGATGTCCTGCTCGGCGAAGAGTTCGCAGAACCGGCGGTCCAGCAGCACCCCGTTGGTGTGGATCCGCAGGTCCAGCGCGCACCCGGCGGGCAGGGCGGCCCGCAGCAGTCCGGCGGCCCGGCGCAGCCGGTCCGGGCCGGCCAGCAGCGGCTCCCCGCCGTGCAGCACGACGTGCACGGCGGGGAGCCGGTGGGTCCTGGCGTGCTCCGCGATTCGTCCGGCCGTCCGCTCCAGCACCTCGTCCGAGACCGCCCTGGCCTTGCGGCTCCAGCTCGTGTCGGCGTGCTCATACACGTAGCAGTGGTCGCAGGCCAGGTCACAGCGGCTGTGGACCTTCAGCACGAACTGGCTGAACGGCACGGTGGCGGACATCGCGGGGGAACCGATCCGGCTGTTCCCGTACGGTCAGATCGACGACTGGAACGCGGCCACCGCCACCTGGCGGGCCGCCGCGTCCGGCAGCACCCGGGCGATCTGGGCGGTGAGGTCCTCGGCGTCCAGCGCGGCGAGGTCGGCCAGGGCGGCGCGCTCCAGGGCGACCCGGGGCTCGGTCAGGTCTTCGGCGAGGGCAGTGGTCATCGGCGTTGCCTTCTTCACTGAGGCGTGCGGACGGGGGATCGCCGCAGCCGGAAGACAGTGTCGTGAGTCACTGCGGCCTGACACCGATGCACAGCATAGCCCCCGCCGGTTACCGGCAACCCCCGCTCGAAAACCCGCGATCGGCACCGCCGACCGTACCCAGTACGGCAGTTGAGGGAGGGTCAGCCGCCGGGTTTTCGCCCGTTCGGCGGTACCGCCGTTCGACCGCCCGTGCTAGCGGGACTCGAACTGGGGAACCGGCGCCCGTCAGGGGAAGAGCCGCTCGACCTGCCAGCCGTCGGCGGTGGCGACGTAGCGCAGCCGGTCGTGCAGGCGGTTCTCCCGGCCCTGCCAGAACTCCACGCTGCGCGGGACGACCCGGTAGCCGCCCCAGAACGGCGGGACGGGGACGCCCTCGCCCTCCGGGTACCGGGCGGCGAGGTCGGCGTAGCGCTGTTCGAGCACCTCGCGGTCGGCCACCGGGCTGGACTGCTCGCTGGCCCAGGCGCCGAGCTGGGAGCCGTGCGGGCGGGTGCGGAAGTAGGCGGCGGTCTCGTCCCGGCCGACCTTCTCCACCCGGCCGGCGACGATCACCTGGCGGGCCAGCGTGATCCACGGGAAGAGCAGCGCGGCGTTCGGGTTGGCCGCCAGGTCGGTGCCCTTGCGGGAGCCGTAGTTGGTGAAGAACACGAAGCCGCGCCGGTCGTAGCCCTTGAGCAGGACGGTGCGCGCGGAGGGCACCCCCAGGGCGTCGGCGGTGGAGAGCACCATCGCGTTCGGCTCGGCCACGCCCGCCTCGCCCGCCTCCTGGAACCAGCGGGTGAACTGCTGGTAGGGGTCGTCGGCGAGCTGCTCCTCGGCCAGCCCGGCGTGCCGGTAGTGCTCGCGCATCACGGACGGGTCCGGCCCGGGCCGCTCCCCGGCGGGCCCGGTCGGCCCGGCGGGCGCGGCGGGCTCGGCGGGCGCAGTGGGCTCGGCGGGCGCGGCAGCCGCAGGGGGCGCGGCGGAGCCGGCGGGCACGGCGGGGCCGGCGGGCAGGGACGGGGCGCTCGGCTCGGCGTTCGGGTGGCGTTCCGCGGTAGGCACGCCTCCATCATCCCGTACGACAAGCGCCGGGCGCCGCTGCGTCCGGGCGAACGGCTGGGGATAGGGTGGCTCGCCACCGCTCCGCGGCCCACTGCGCGGGAAATCGTCCGGCTAGCGCCCGGGACGTCCCGAAAATCCGTCGAGGAAGCCGGAGACGACAGGGGTTCGAGCGGCCCGTGGGGGAAACATCACCGTCACGGTGTATGGCGCAATGCACTCCGTGCCTGACAATCTGACACCGAGTGCCAACCACCATCGGCCACCGGCGTGCCGCCCCACCATGGCCGCCCGCCGCGTCGGATCACTGAAGGAGCCGTTCTGATGTCGGATTTCGTACCCGGCCTTGAGGGTGTAGTCGCCTTCGAGAGCGAGATCGCCGAACCCGACCGCGAGGGCGGGGCGCTGCGCTACCGCGGGGTGGACATCGAGGACCTGGTCGGCCAGGTCTCCTTCGGGCACGTCTGGGGCCTGCTGGTCGACGGCAGGTTCGCCCCCGGCCTGCCGGCCGCCGAGCCGTTCCCGATCCCGGTCCACTCCGGCGACATCCGGGTCGACGTGCAGTCCGCCCTCGCCATGCTCGCCCCGGTCTGGGGCCTCAAGCCGCTGCTGGACATCTCCGCCGAGCAGGCCCGCGACGACCTGGCCCGGGCCGCCGTGATGGCGCTGTCGTACGTGGCCCAGTCGGCCCGCGGCCAGGGCCTGCCGATGGTCCCGCAGCGCGAGATCGACAAGGCGGAGACGATCGTCGAGCGGTTCATGATCCGCTGGCGCGGCGAGCCGGACCCGAAGCACGTCAAGGCCGTCGACGCGTACTGGACCTCGGCCGCCGAGCACGGCATGAACGCCTCCACGTTCACCGCCCGGGTGATCGCCTCCACCGGCGCGGACGTCGCGGCGGCGCTGTCCGGCGCGGTCGGCGCGATGTCCGGCCCGCTGCACGGCGGCGCGCCCTCCCGGGTGCTCGGCATGATCGAGGAGATCGAGCGCACCGGCGACGCGGCCGCCTACGTGCGGAAGACCCTGGACAAGGGCGAGCGCCTGATGGGCTTCGGCCACCGGGTCTACCGCGCCGAGGACCCGCGCGCCCGGGTGCTGCGCCGCACCGCCAAGGAGCTCGGCGCGCCGCGCTACGAGATCGCCGAGGCGCTGGAGAAGGCCGCGCTGGAGGAGCTGCACAACCGCCGCCCGGACCGCGTGCTGGCCACCAACGTCGAGTTCTGGGCCGCGATCATGCTGGACTTCGCCGAGGTCCCGGCGCACATGTTCACCTCGATGTTCACCTGCGCCCGCACCGCCGGCTGGTCGGCGCACATCCTGGAGCAGAAGCGCACCGGCCGGCTGGTCCGCCCGGCCGCCCGCTACATCGGCCCGAGCTCCCGCAAGCCGCAGGAGATCGAGGGCTGGGACCAGATCGGCGGCTGACCCGCCTCCGGAACCGCTCCCGCGACCGTTCCCGCCGCCGTTCCCGCAGCCACTTCCGGGTGAAAGGCTGACGGGGCGTCAGTTCGGACACGTCCGCCGCCGGGCGCGCGCACGCCCCCTGACCAGGGGTCACGCGCCCCGGTGCGGGCTGTCCGGGGCGGGCAAGATCACGTCTCAGCGGCCGGACGGGCGTTCCGCCGCCGCGCGTCCGGGGGATAGGCTGCGGGGGTGGCTCAGATTCAGATCCCCGCCGACAATCTGCCCAACGACGGCCGCTTCGGCTGCGGCCCCTCCAAGGTGCGCCCCGAGGCCCTGAGTGCCCTCGCCGCCACCGGAACCTCCCTGCTGGGCACCTCCCACCGCCAGGCCCCGGTCAAGAACATCGTCAAGCGCGTCCGCCAGGGCGTCGCCGAGCTGTTCTCGCTGCCGGAGGGCTACGAGGTCGTGCTCGGCAACGGCGGCTCCACCGCGTTCTGGGACATCGCCGCGTTCGGCCTGGTGCGCGAGAAGTCGCAGCACCTGGACTTCGGCGAGTTCTCCTCCAAGTTCGCCTCCTCCGTGAAGGCCGCCCCGTGGCTGGCCGAGCCGACGGTGATCAAGACCGCCCCGGGCACCCACCCGCTGCCGGTCGCCGAGGCGGGCGTGGACGTCTACGGCCTCACCCACAACGAGACCTCCACCGGCGTCGCGATGCCGATCCGCCGCCCCGAGGGCGCGGACGCCGGCTCGCTGGTCCTGGTCGACGCCACCTCCGGCGCCGGCGGCCTGCCGGTCGACATCCGCGAGACGGACGTCTACTACTTCGCCCCGCAGAAGTCCTTCGCCTCCGAGGGCGGCCTCTGGCTGGCCACCTTCTCGCCGGCCGCGCTGGAGCGCGCCGCGGAGATCGCCGGCTCCGGCCGGTACGTCCCGCCGTTCTTCGACCTGCCGACCGCGATCGACAACTCCTCGAAGGACCAGACGTACAACACCCCGTCCATCTCCACCCTCTTCCTGCTGGCCGACCAGCTGGAGTGGCTGAACGGCCAGGGCGGCCTGGACTGGGCGGTGGCCCGCACCGCGGAGTCCTCCTCGATCCTGTACTCCTGGGCCGAGAAGTCCTCCTTCGCGCAGCCCTTCGTGGCCAAGCCGGAGGAGCGCTCCCAGGTCGTCGGCACCATCGACTTCGACGACTCGGTCGACGCCGCCGCGGTCGCCAAGGCACTGCGTGCCAACGGCATCGTGGACACCGAGCCCTACCGCAAGCTGGGCCGCAACCAGTTGCGCATCGCGATGTTCCCGGCCGTCGACCCGGCCGACGTCGAGAAGCTCACCGGCGCTATCGACTACGTGGTCGAGCACCTGAACGACTGACCCGCCCGCCTCCGTCGAGGGCCCCGGTCCACCGGACCGGGGCCCTCGACGCGTCCCGGGGCCGCCCCGGCGGGGCGGGCGGCGGCTACTTCTGCACGAGGGCGCTGACGATCACCACGGCGAGCAGCAGGACGAACGCGCCGGTGACGATCCGCATACGGGTCTTCGGGTCCACCCTTCGAGACTAGCCGGTCGAACGCCCGGCCCCGCGATCAGGGGGCCGGGGAGGAGGCCGGGGAGAGCCCGGGGAGAGCCCGGGGAGGGAGCCGGGGAGAGCCCGGGGAGGGGGCCGGGGAGAGCCCGGGGAGGGGGCCGGGGAGAGCCCGGGGAGGGGGCCGGGAGGCGCGTCCCGGATGTTCCGCATGTCCCGGCGGCTGGAGGCCGTGGCGTTGGGCAGGCTGGGGGCATGCTCACCTACGACTCGACCGGGTTCCGCCTCGACGGGCGGCCGCTGCGCATCCTGTCCGGCGCGGTGCACTACTTCCGCAGCCGCCCCGAGCAGTGGGCCGACCGGCTCGCGGCGGTGCGGGCGATGGGGTTGAACACGGTCGAGACGTACGTGCCGTGGAACCTGCACGAGCCCGCGCCCGGGCGGTACGCGCGGCTGGACGAGCTCGGGGCGTTCCTCGACGAGGCGCACCGGCAGGGGCTGTGGACGATCGTCCGGCCCGGCCCGTACATCTGCGCCGAGTGGGACAACGGCGGGCTGCCCGGCTGGCTCACCGCCCGGCTCGGCCGGCGGGTCCGCAGCAGCGACCCGGAGTACCTGGCCGCCGTCGACGCCTACTTCGACGCGCTGCTCCCGCAGGTGGTCGGGCGGCAGTGGGGCCGCCCCGGCGGCGGCGTGCTGATGGTGCAGGTCGAGAACGAGTACGGGTCGTTCGGCGGCGACGCCGCGTACCTGGACCACCTGGCCCGCGGGCTGCGCGAGCGCGGGATCGCCGTCCCGCTGTTCACCTCCGACGGCCCCGAGGACCACCTGCTCGCGGCCGGCACCGTCCCCGGCGTACTGGCCACCGTCAACTTCGGCTCCGACCCGGAGGGCGCCTTCGCCGTGCTGCGCCGCCACCGCCCCGAGGACCCGCCGTTCTGCATGGAGTTCTGGAACGGCTGGTTCGACCACTGGGGCGAGCCACACCACACCCGGGACGCCGCCGACGCCGCCGACACGCTGCGCCGCCTGCTCGCCGCCGGCGGCTCGGTCAACCTCTACATGGCCCACGGCGGCACCAACTTCGGCACCACCGCCGGCGCCAACCACGCCGACCCGCCGTTCAACTCCACCGACTGGACGCACTCCCCCTACCAGCCGACCACCACCTCCTACGACTACGACGCCCCGCTCGACGAACGCGGCCTGCCCACCATCAAGTTCGACGCCTTCCGGCAGGTCATCGCCGAGTTCGCCGCCGAACAGCCGGAACTCGTCCGCTACCTGGACGAGCGCGAACCCGTGCTGCCCGCACCCGCACCGCTGCTGGCGGCCCGCGAGGTGCTCCTCGACGAGTGCGCCGAGCTGCCGTTCGGGCCCGCCGTCACCGCCCCCGTGCCGCCGTCGTTCGAGGAGCTCGGGCTGGAGCACGGCCTGGTCCGCTACACCGCGACGGTGCCTGCGCTCAGCCCCGAACTCCCGCTCACCGTCGAGGGGTTGTGCGACCGGGCCGCCCTGTGGGTGGACGGCGAGCACGCCGCCTCGCTCGAACGGGGCGTCCCCGCCGAGCCGGTCGCCGCAGGCGGCGGCGCCCGCGTCCGGCTGCTGGTCGAATCGCTCGGCCGGGTCAACTACGGGCCGCAGACCGGCGAGGCCAAGGGCCTCACCGGCGTCCGCCACGAACGCCAGTACCTGCACGGCTGGCAGGCCGAACCGCTCGCCCTCGACCCGCTCCCCGACCCCGCCGCCTGGTCCCCCGGCACCCCCGCCCCGGAACTCCTCGCCCGCGGCACCCTGCACCTCGACGCCCCCGGCGACGCCTTCCTCGCCGTCCCCGAGGGCGGGCACGGCTACCTCTGGGTCAACGGCTTCCTGCTCGGCCGCTACGACGCCCGCGGCCCCCAGCACGCCCTGTACTGCCCCTGGCCCCTCCTCCGCCCGGGCCCCAACACCCTCGCCCTGCTGGAACTCGGCACCACCGCCCCCGCCCGCGTCGTCCTCCGCGACGCCCCGGACCTGGGCTGAGACCCGCCGCGCGGCCCCGCCTTCCGGCCGCCGTTCACGTGCCCAGCGGCCAGTCCCCCACCACCGTGTAGCGGGCCGGGCCATAGCCCGTCCCGCTGCGCATCAGCTGGATCCGGGCGGCCGTCCACGGCGTACCCCGGAAGTCCCGCAGGGGGGCGGCCAGCGCCCGCGGCCCGCCCGGGCCGTCGGGTCCGCGGCCGCGGGTGGTCGCGGCCCGGGCCAGGGTCAGGTGGGGGTGGAAGCCGCGTTCCTCGTCGGTGGCGTCGAGCGCCGTCCGCACGTCCGCCGCCAGCCGGCGCAGGGCCTGGACGTCCCCCTCGACGCCCGCCCAGAGCGCCCGTTCGCCGAAGGTGCCGGCCCCGGCCAGGCGCAGCCGGTGCGCCGGGTGGGTGCTCGCGAGCCGGGCCAGCTCCCGTTCCAGCGCGGCCACCTCCTCGGCCGGGACCTCGCCCAGGAAGGCCAGCGTGAGGTGCCATCCGGCGGGTTCGGTCCAGCGCAGCCGGTCCGCGCCGGGGAGGGCGCGCAGGGGCTGTACGGCGTCGACGAGTTCCTGCTTGACGCGGGCCGGCGGGTTCACGGCGACGAAGAGCCTCATCCCGTCATCCTGCCGCACCCCTCACCCCGGACCGGCCGGAGCGTCGGATGGAAAGGTCGGATAGAAAGAAGGCCATGCGCATCCGTACCGGAGGACCGGAATCCGCCGCCGTCCTGCTCTCCCTGCTCGACGGCGCGGTCGACTGGCTGGCCGCCCGGGGCCGCACCGACCAGTGGGGCCCGGTGCCCTGGTCGCGGCGTCCGGGCGCGGTGGAGCGGGCCGAGCGGGTCACGGCGGAGCACCTGGTCCGGATCGCCTGGCCCGGCGGCGGTGGCGGCGCGGGCGGTAACGGCGAGGACGGTAACGGCGAGGACGGTAACGGCGAGGACGGTAACGGCGCGGGCGGTAGCGGCGCGGGCGGTAGCGGCGCGGGCGGTAGCGGCGCGGGCGGTAGCGGCGCGGGCGGTAGCGGTGGCGGTGGCCCGCTCGGCATCTGCGTGCTGGCCGACCGCGCCCCCGCGGGCCTCCCGGCGGCGGGCGAGCCGGAGCTGTTCGTCCGCTGGCTGGTGACCGGCCCGGCCCACCGCGGGGCGGGCGTCGGGGCCGCCCTGATCGCCGACGCCCGCCGCCTGGCCCGCGAGCGCGGCGCCGACCTGCTGCGGGTGGACTGCTACGCGGGCGGTGACGGCGGGCTGGTCGCCCGGTACGAGCGGCTGGGGTTCACCCGCACCACCGCGTTCACCGAGGACCGGCCGACCGGCCCGTGGCCCGGGCAGCTACTGGAGCTGCGCGTCCACCCGGGCCGGCGGGCCGATCCACTGACGGACTGACCTGCCCGGGGCCTAGGCCCTGTCCGGCCGGTCTTGCCGGGCGCGCGGCGTCGGGCGCCGATCCGACAAGACCGACCGGACCGGGCCTAGGGCCCGTCTTCACACCCCCGTCTGCCCCACGACGCCTGGCACGCCCTCTCGCCGCACCGGGCGAAAGGCCGAGTACATCCAGGACGCGACCTTCCACCCGGCACGCCGAGAGCACCCACCAGACGCCGCGGGGCTGCGACGGGGGTGTGAAGACGGGCCCTAGCAGGCGGTCGCCAGGTCGTCCTTCTGCACCACCGAGAACACCCGGCCCCGGGTCCGCACCGGGTGCGGGTCCAGGCGCAGGCGCAGGCCGCTGATCCGGCCGAGCACCAGGGCGACCACACCGGCCGCCGCGGCGGAGACCAGGCCGCAGGCGAGCAGGCCGAAGCGCGGGCCGTACTGGGCGGTGATCCAGCCGACCAGCGGGGCGCCGATCGGGGTGCCGCCGGTGAAGACCAGGACCAGCAGGCCCATGACGCGGCCGCGCATCTCGGGGTCGGTGCCGAGCTGGAGGGCCGAGTTGACCGAGGTGTTGAAGGTCAGGCCGAACACGCCGATCAGGGTGAGCAGCAGGGCGAAGGTCCAGTAGCCCGGGGCGAACGCGGCCAGCACCTCCAGCGCGCCGAAGGCGCACGCGGCGGAGACCAGGCGGCGCAGCCGGGGCGCGCCGCGGCGGGCGGCGAGCAGGGCGCCGGTCAGTGAGCCGACCGCCATCGCGGTGTTGAGCAGGCCGTACGCGCCCGCGCCGACGTGGAAGGTGTCGTGCGCGAAGCCGGAGAGCAGGGTCGGGAAGTTGAAGCCGAAGGTCCCGATGAAACCGGCGAGCACCATCGGCCAGAGCAGCTCGGGGCGCTCCTTGACGTACCGCAGGCCCTCGCGGAGCTGTCCGCGCTCGCGGGCGATCCGCTCGACGGGGCGCAGTTCGCTGCTGCGCATGGCGAGCAGGCCGCCGATGACCGCGACGAAGGAGAACGCGTTCACGGCGAACGCCCAGCCGCTGCCGACCGCGGCGATCAGCGCGCCGGCGACGGCGGGGCCGACCAGGCGGGCGGTCTGGAAGTTGGCGGCGTTCAGGCTGACCGCGTTGGCCAGGTCCTTGGCGGGCACCATCTCGCTGACGAACGCCTGCCGGGTCGGGTTGTCGACGACCGTGACCAGGCCGAGCAGCAGCGCGAACAGGTACACCACGACGGGCGTGACGGCACCGGTGACGGTGAGCACGGCGAGGACGGCGGCGAGCAGGCCCATCGCGCCCTGGGTCGCCATCAGCAGGCGGCGCTTGGGCAGCCGGTCGGCGAGGACGCCGCCCCACAGGCCGAGCAGCAGCATCGGCAGGAACTGCATGGCGGTGGTGATGCCGACCGCGAACGGGCTGCCGGTGAGGCTGAGCACCAGCCAGTCCTGGGCGATGCGCTGCATCCAGGTGCCGGTGTTGGAGACCACCTGGCCGGCGAAGTAGTACCGGTAGTTGCGGATGCGCAGGGACGAGAACATCCCTCCCGGGCGGGTGAACCGGCCCGGCGAAGCGGCGGGGGTCACCGCCGCGGTGCGTTCGTCGGGGTCGTCGTCGCCGCTGCCCGGTAGGCCCGCGGAGGCGGGTGCCTGGCTCTGCGCGGCGGGGGCGCCGGCGGGCGCCGCCCCGGTGGTGGCGGCCGCTTCGTCGACGAGCGGTTCTTCGTGGCGCGGGCCCGCGGGGCGGGTGACCGGGCGCCGGGTGTCGGTGCGGAGGTCGGTGCGGATGGTCGCGGTGCGGATCGCGGCGGCGCGGGCGGCCGGCGGTGTCAAGATGGTCTCCCCTCGGCGCACCGCGACCGGTCGGGCGGTCGCGGTGCGGTCTGTGGCACTGGTGGGTCCTGCGGTGATGCGGTTCTCCTTCGTTCGCCCGGGACGGGGTCGGACGGGACCGGACGGATCGGTGGGATCGGGGCGGTGCTACAGGTTGGCCAGCTTGTAGAGCACGGGCGCGGCGGCCTTGAGCCGCTCCCATTCCTCCGCGTCGAGGCCCTCGGCCAGCCCGGCCAGCCAGGCGTTGCGCCGGCGGCGGGACTCGTTGAGGATCTCCTCGGCCTGCTCCGTACTGCTGACCACCACCTGTCGGCGGTCCTCCGGGTGCGGCTCGCGCCGCACCAGGCCCTTCTCCTCCAGCATCGCGATGATCCTGGTCATGGACGGCGGCTGGACGTGCTCCTTGCGGGCCAGCTCGCCCGGCGTCGCCTTGCCGCAGCGGGCGAGCGTGCCGAGCACCCCCATCTCGGTGGGGCTCAGCGACTCCTCGACCCGCTGGTGTCGCAACCGGCGGGCCAGGCGCATCGCGGCCGACCGCAGCTGGCTGATCGCCGGCAGGTCGTCCTCGTACATCTCGGGCATGTCCTTAGCCTATGTCATTACCGAGTCTAAGGAAAATTGATTTCGACCACACACGCGCGAGGCATCCGTCCGTTCGACTCGATGCCGGCCGCCCGGCTGCCCGGCTGCCCGGCCGCCCGACCGCCCGGCCGACCGCCCCGCCCCGTCCGGTGCGCGCGCTCGGTCCGCGGTGCTCAGTCCGCGGTGAGGTGGAAGCCCAGCCGTCCGAAGCGCAGCCGGTCGCCGGCCCGGACCACGGTGCCGCCTGCCACCCGGCGGTCGTTGACGTAGGTGCCATTGCTGGAGCCCAGGTCGTAGAGGACCCAGTCGCCGGCCTCGAAGCGCAGCTCGGCGTGGCGCCGGGAGACGGTCGAGTCGCCCAGCCGGAGGTCGGAGCCGGTCATCCGGCCGATCCGCAGCCGCCGCACGCCCGGGTCGGGCAGCCGCAGCCTGGTCAGCTGCTCGGCGTGCCAGGTCTGCCGCAGCCGGACCTGGAGCGCGGAGACCCTGGCGACGGTGCGCAGCAGCGCCCGGGAGACCGGTCCGTAGGTGCGCAGGTCGCCGACCACCTCGGCGAGTTCGGCGCGGCTACGGGCGGTCAGGACCAGTTCCATCCGGCGGATGAAGGTGTCGTGCGAGAGCCGGCCGCTGCCGACCCCGTCCCGCAGCAGTTCCAGCGCGCTGTCCCGCTCGGCCTGCGAGGGGCGGGCGAGCTGGGTGCTGAACTCCTGAGCGGCCATAGCGTGATTGTCGGGCGGGCGACCCGCACTGTCCAGCACGCGGCGGGCCCCGCTCCGGAGGACGGGCCCGACTCCCGTACGGCCGGACGGTTTTCGGCCCGATCCGGGCCAACTCCCGCCCACCGGGCCGCCGTCCTGGCAGGATCCGGCACAGCACCGACGTCCAGCCCGGGGAGCGCCCGCCATGCCCGTGATCGCCGTGACCGGGCACCTCGACCTTGCCCCGGACACCGCCCGCGCCGTCCGCACCGCCCTGGACGCCCTCCTCGCGCCGTACCCCGCCGCGGAGTTGACCGGCGTCTCCTGCCTCGCCCCGGGCGCCGACACCCTGTTCGCGGAGGCCGTCCTGGCCCGCGGCGCCCGCCTGCTCGCCGTCCTGCCCGGCCCCGACTACCCGCCCCCACCGACCGACCCGGCCGACCGCGCCGCCTTCGACCGCCTCCGGGCCGCCGCCCACCGGGTCCTGGTCCTGCCCGCCACCCGGCTCGACCCGGCCGCGTACGCCGCCGCCAACGACCGACTGCTCCACCTCGCCGACCGCCTGATCGCCGTCTGGGACGGCCGCCCCGGCAACGGCCCGGGCGGAACGGCCGACATGGTCGCCGCCGCCCGAGCCGCCGGCCTGCCGGTCGACGTCCTGTGGCCCCCCGGCTCCTCCCGCACCGGCCGCCTCCCCTGACCGGCCGCCGGACAAGCCTCCCCGGCCTCGCCGAGGAGGCCGAACTCTCCCCCGGCCACAGCGCCCGCGAACGCTGCCCGACCGCCCGGCCCGGCATCCCTTGTCCCGGCTGTCGCCCGCGGGCGGTGGAAAGACGTCTTTCCGGACGTTCCCACCGCGTTCGCAGGACGTTCGGGACGCTCCGCCGGTACGTTTCGTCTCGACCCACACAGGCTCAGGGGATGAACTGCGCACCACGCTCTTCGCCGGAGGAGGAAGCCGCGTCATGGCCCACAGCCCTTCGTCCGGCGCTCAGGACCGGACCGGACACGTCGGCCTCTCGGTCCTCCGCTTCGACGACGAGATGATCGTGACGCCGGTCCTGGCCCGCCGGGTCGGTCACGATTCGCCGACGGTGCACCTCCGGCGCGCGCAGGACGACGGCATGTTCGACCGGTTCGCCGAGCACGTGGAGGAACTCCGGGGCCGTGGGCGCGACATCCGGGAGGAGGCACCGCGTGGCCAGGCGTGACTACGAGGACGACCCGCGCGCGCCGAAGGCCAACAGCCTCGTCCCGGCCGCCGATGAAGCCGAAGCCGATGCCGTGGGTGGGGGAAGGCGTCAGTCGCTCGGGCAGGGCATCAGTCGGCCGTCCCCGCCGGTACGACCCAGCGAGTGGGCTGCCCGGTGATGGCCGCGATCATGTCGTAGTCGCCGTCGTAGTGCAGGACGGTGACGCCGTGCCGCTCCGCCGTGGCCGCGATGAGCAGGTCCGCCATCGACAGTGCCCGGTGGTTCCCGCGGAACAACGCCTGCTGCTGCACTTGCTTCGCCCGGTCCCACACCTCGTCGGGGCACGGCAGGTAGTCGAAGCCGCGGAGCAGGTGGCGCAGCCGCTCGGCCTCGGCCGGGGTGCGGGCGCTGTACAGCACCTCCATCTCCACCGTGGCGCTGACGGCGAGCAGCGCCCGCTGGGAGAGGTCGTCCAGCACCGGGCGCACGCTCGGTTTCCCCCACCGGGCCAGGGCTGACTTGTCGATCAGGAAGCGCTCCCGACTCACGCCACCGCCCGGTCGCCGGGCTCGCCGAGGAGGTCGAACTCCCCGCTGGCCACGGCGTCCGCGAACTCTATCCGGCGGGCGAGCTTGACGGCTTCGAGCAGGGCGGCGTTCACCGTGGCGACCTTGGTGGACGTCCCGAAGAGCCGCTGCGCCTCTGCGAGGAGCTCGTCGTCGAGGTCGATGACCGTGCGCGTCATGATCGTCCTTCCGTCAGCCACCGGGCTCCCATGATATCGAGACCGCCCTCCGTCCGATATCGAACAGCACGACGGCCCTCCCCCGGAGCGGGGAGGGCCGTCATGGCCGGGGCCCGGGTCAGAGCAGGCCGAGGGCCGGCATCAGGTAGTAGAAGGCGAAGACGGCGGCGACGCCGTACATCGCGATCGGGACGGTGCGGGCGCGGCCGGCGACGATGCGCAGGAGGCAGAAGGTGATGAAGCCGAAGCCGATGCCGTTGGTGATGGAGTAGGTGAACGGCATCATCACGATGGTGAGGAAGGCCGGCATCGCGATGGTGAAGTCGGACCAGTCGATCTCCTTGATGGAGTTCGCCAGGATCAGGAAGCCGACGGTGACCAGGGCGGGGGTGGCGGCCTGGGCGGGGACCATGGTCGCCAGGGGGGTGAGGAAGAGGGCGAGCAGGAAGAGCGCGCCGGTGACGATCGAGGCGAGGCCGGTGCGGGCGCCCTCGCCGACGCCGGCCGTGGACTCGACGAAGCAGGTGTTCGCGGAGGAGGAGGTCGCGCCGCCGGCGGCGGTGGCGATGCCGTCAACCATCAGGATCTTGTTGATGCCCGGGAGGTCGCCCTTCTCGTCGAGCAGGTGGGCCTCGTCGGCGACGCCGAGGATGGTGCCCATCGCGTCGAAGAAGCAGCTCATCAGCACGGTGAAGACGAACAGGATGCCGGTCAGGACGCTGACGTGCTGGAAGCCGCCGAACAGGCTGAAGTGGCCGACCAGGCCGAAGTCGGGGGTGGCGACCGGGTTGCCGGGCCAGGCGGGGACGGTGAGGCCCCAGGTCTCGGCGGAGAGGTCGGCGAACTGCTGGATGATCACCGCGAGGGCGGTCATCACGGCGATCGAGATCAGGATCGCGCCGGGCACCTTGCGGATGACCAGGGCCATGGTGAGCAGCAGGCCGAGGATGAAGATCAGCACGGGCCAGCCGTGCAGGTGGCCGCCGCTGCCGAGCTGGAGCGGGACGGTGGTGTGGGCGGCGTCCGGGATGCGGGAGACGAAGCCGGAGTCGACCAGGCCGACCAGGGTGATGAACAGGCCGATGCCGATCGCGATGGCCTTGCGCAGGCCGAGCGGGACGGCGTTCATGACCCGCTCGCGCAGGCCGGTGGCGACCAGCAGCATGATCGCGAAGCCGGCCAGGACGACCATGCCCATCGCGTCCGGCCAGGTCATCTGAGGGGCGAGCTGGAGCGCCACGATGGTGTTGACGCCCAGGCCGGCGGCGAGGCCGATCGGGACGTTACCGATGACACCCATCAGCAGGGTGGTCAGACCGGCGGTGAGCGCGGTCGCGGTGACCAGCTGGCCGCCGTTGAGGTGGGTGCCGTTCATGTCCGTGGCCGAGGCCAGGATGATCGGGTTGAGCACCAGGATGTACGCCATCGTGAAGAAGGTGGCGACACCACCGCGGATCTCGCGGGGCAGGGTGGAGCCCCGCTGCGAGATCTTGAAGAAGCGGTCCAGGGCGCCGGACGGGGGCTGCGGCGGGTTCTGGGAGGGCTCGGGCGACGCGGTGGTCGACTGGGCCTGCGGAGACATGTCGGGGGTCCTCGATCGGGAGAGGCCGGGGAGGCCAGGGGGGGGGAAGCCAGGGTGGGGGCATTTCAGTATGTCGACGCCGGTCGCGTACGCGCCATCTTCGCGCGTAGAGCGAGGCCATTACGGTCACGCTCGATCACGTTCGGACGACTCCGGGTGGCGGCGGCGGACCGGACCGCCTCTCCCGGAGCGCCGGGCCCGCCCCGTAGGCTAGGGCCCATGCCCAAGACCGCGCTGCGCTCCGCTCCCCCGCCCCTCGAGGGGAACGACGTCGCCATCGTCGGCACCGGCACGGCGCTGTGGTTCGCCGGCTTCGTGGCGCTGGTGCCGTTCCAGGGCCGGCTGTCCGACCACGGCCACGGCACCTGGCCGTGGATCTGTCTGTCCGGCGGCCTGCTCGGCCTGATCGGCCTCAAGTACTGCACCGCCCGCCGCGCCGCGATCCGCCGCGCCCGCGCCGCCGAGGCGACCGAGGCGACCGAGGCCGGAACCGACGGCGACGGCGGCAGCGGCAGCGGCAGCGGCACCGACGCCGGGAGCGGCACCGGAGCCGCCCGCTGAGGCCCCGCCCCGCGCCACCCGTCCGGCCCGACACCGCCCCGAGGCGGGACGCACCGGACAAATCGCCCACCTAGAGTCGGTGCCATGACGCACTCAGCGGAAGGCACCGCCGCGCACGGCCCCGGCCCGGACCCCGATCCGGCCCCGGGTCAGGCCCCGGCCCCCGGCGCGCACCCCACCGGCGCGGGCGGCGCGTACCAGCCCGGGCTGAGCGCGGCCGAGGTCGCCGAGCGGGTCGCCCGCGGCCAGGTGAACGATGTCCCGGTGCGTTCCAGCCGGTCGGTGCGGGAGATCGTCCGGGCCAACGTGTTCACCCGGTTCAACGCGCTCATCGGGGTGATGTTCGGCATCATCCTGGTCGTCGGGCCGATCCAGGACGGCCTGTTCGGCCTGGTCATCGTGGCCAACACGGCGATCGGCATCATCCAGGAGACCCGCGCCAAGAAGACCCTGGACAGCCTCGCGCTGATCGGCGAGGCCCGCCCCCAGGTCCGCCGGGACGGCGCCGCCGTGCAGGTCGGCACCGGCGAGGTCGTGCTGGACGACACCGTGCTGCTCGGCATCGGCGACAAGGCCGTGGTGGACGGCACCGTCACCGAGGCGGACGGCCTGGAGATCGACGAGTCGCTGCTGACCGGCGAGCCCGACCCCGTCCTCAAGCACCCGGGCGACCGCGTGATGTCCGGTTCCTTCGTGGTGGCCGGGGCGGGCGCGTTCACCGCCACCAAGGTCGGCCGGGACGCCTACGCCGCCAGGCTCGCCGAGGAGGCCAGCAGGTTCACCCTGGTCAAGTCCGAGCTGCGCACCGGCATCGACCTGATCCTGCGGTTCATCACCTACCTGCTGATCCCCACCGCGCTCGGCCTGGTGATCAGCCAGCTCGCGGTGGAGCGCAACGACTGGAAGGAGGCCGTCCGCCGGATGGTGGCCGGCATCGTGCCGATGGTGCCCGAGGGCCTGGTGCTGCTCACCTCGGTGGCCTTCGCGATCGGCGTGGTCCGGCTGGGCCGCAAGCAGTGCCTGGTGCAGGAGCTGCCCGCGATCGAGGGGCTGGCCCGGGTCGACACCGTCTGCCTCGACAAGACCGGCACCCTCACCGAGGGCGGCATGGACCTGGTCGACCTCCGCCCGCTGGCCGCCCCCCGGCAGGCCCCGCAGGCCGACCCGGCGGTGCTGGCCGAGGCGCTCGGCGCGATCGGCGCCGCCGACACCCGCCCCAACCCCAGCATGCGGGCCGTCATCGACGCGTACGGGCCGCCGCCGGAGGGCCGCTGGCGGGTGCTGGAGGCGATCCCGTTCTCCTCCGCCCGCAAGTGGAGCGGCGTCCAGCTGCTCGAACCGGGCGGCACCGAGGGCAGTTGGCTGCTCGGCGCCCCGGACGTGCTGCTGCCGGCCGGTTCGGACGCGCTCGCCGAGGTCGACGAGCTGGGCGCGCAGGGGCTGCGCGTCCTGCTGCTGGGCCGCAGCCCGCTGCCGCTGGACGCCCCCGACCCGGCCGCCGAGCTGCGACCGCTCGCCCTGCTGGTGCTCCGGCAGCGGCTGCGCGAGGACGCCGCGGACACCCTGCGCTACTTCCGCTCCCAGGACGTCCGGGCCAAGGTCATCTCCGGCGACAGCGCCGTCTCGGTGGGCGCCGTCGCCGCCCACCTCGGCCTGCCCGGCGCCGGGACCGCGACCGACGCCCGCACCCTGCCCACCGACCCCGCCGAGCTGGCCGAGGCCGCCGACCGCACCGCCGTCTTCGGCCGGGTCACCCCGCAGCAGAAGCGCGCCCTGGTCGGCGCCCTGCAGTCCAGGGGCCACACCGTCGCGATGACCGGCGACGGCGTCAACGACGTCCTCGCCCTCAAGGACGCCGACATCGGCGTCGCGATGGGCACCGGCTCGGACGCCACCCGGGCCGTCGCCCAGATCGTCCTGCTCGACGACCGCTTCGCGACCCTGCCCTCGGTGGTCGCCGAGGGCCGCCGGGTGATCGGCAACATCGAGCGGGTCGCCGGGCTGTTCCTGGTCAAGACCGTCTACTCGGTGCTGCTGGCCCTGCTGGTGGTGTTCACCCAGGTCCCGTACCCGTTCCTGCCCCGGCACTCGACGGTGCTGTCCTCGCTGACCATCGGCATCCCGGCGTTCTTCCTGGCCCTCGCCCCCAACAACGAGCGCGCCCGCACCGGCTTCGTCCGCCGGGTCCTGCGGCTGGCCGTCCCCGGCGGGATCGTCTGCGGCGCGGCGACCTTCACCGCCTACGCGCTGGCCCGCGGCGACGACGAGACCACCCTGAAGGCCGACACCTCGGTCGCGACGCTCACCCTCTTCATCGTGGCCGTCTGGGTGCTCGCCATCGTCGCCCGCCCCTACACCTGGTGGCGCCTGCTGCTGATCGGCACCATGTCCGGCGCCTTCGCGCTGGTCCTGGTGGTGCCCTGGCTCGCCGACTTCTTCCAGCTCCAGCTGGTCGGCTGGCGCGACCCGCTGACCGGCGTGGCGATCGCCCTGCTCGCGGGCGGCCTGCTGGAGGTCAGCGCCCGGGTCTTCGCCGAGAAGAGCCGCTGAGCGGCCGGCGGGGAACGGGCCGGGGCCGGGGAACGGCGGGCCCGGCCCCGGACCGCTACTCGTAGTCGCGGGCCGCCAGCAGCTCGTACGCCCGGTCGGGTTCGGTGAGGGCGGCCAGGACCTCGAAGCGGCGGTGCCACTGGTGGACGGACCAGGCCAGGCCGGCGGCGAGGCCCTCGGGGGTGGCGGCGTGCAGCAGGCCGGGGACGGGCGGGACGTCGAACTCGTCGTCCTCGTCGGCGGCTTCGGCCTCGTCGGGGTCGTAGGGCAGTTCGGGGGCGGTCGCGGCGGTGTCCCAGCGCCAGGCGACGCGGGCCTCCTCGCCGTCGGGGCCGACGACCAGGAGTTCGTCGTGCTCCTCGTAGACGGCGGGGCAGCCGGGCAGCAGTTCGCGGACCACCGCGGGGACGCGGTGCAGGGTGCCCTCGGAGAGCACCCGGCCGCCGGCCACCTCGCTGGCCAGCGAGACGTGCAGGCGCTCGGCCAGGGCCGGGGCGAGCAGCGGGTGGACGGGCAGCACGGCGTGGTCGTGGAGGAGTTCGACCAGGTCGGGGGCGTCGGCGACGACCGCGGTGGCGGCGTCCGCGATGACGGTGCGGTCGTCGCGGCGGCCGGTGGCGTCGTCCAGCGGGGCCAGCGCCCGGACCACGTCGAGCGGTTCGACGCGTTCGGCCGGGAGGGCGGCCAACAGGCTGTAGATGCCGTGCAGTTGGCGGTGGCTGACCTCGGAGAGCGGGTCGGTGAGGCGGTCGATCAGCTCGTCGGGGCCGTGCGGTTCGGCGAGCAGCGCGTTCAGCGTGGTGCGCACGCCGAGCGCGTGCAGGAACTGCGGGTCGAGCGTGGTGCGGGCCTCGTCGTAGAGGCCGCGCAGCAGCGGGTCGGCCCCGGCGGCGCGCAGGCCGGCCGGTTCGCGGCCGTCCAGGACGGGGTGGTCGCGCAGCCACCAGGCGGTGTACGGGGGCAGGTCGGTGTAGCTGCCGTCGGGCAGCAGGGTGCGCACCGGTACCACCACGGCGTCCCGGTACGGGGGCCGGGCGAGCAGGGCGAGCGCCTCGGGCCAGGCGTCGTCGGCGACCAGGTCGAGGTCGCGGACGGCGAGCAGTTCGGCGGCGACCGGCGGGACGCCCAACTCCCCGGCGTCGTCGGCGTGCAGGGCCTCCAGGGCGTCCTCGCACCACTCGGCGAGGCCGTCGGGGGCCTCGTCGATCAGGCCGGTGGGGCGGCCGCCGGCGGCCCGGTCGGCGGGGGCGGTGGGGTCGAGGCGCTCCAGGTCGTCGGGGTCGAGGACGACGTCCTCGGCGCGCACCAGGGCGAAGGCGGTGAGCGCGCCGGCCGCGGCGAGGACCTCGGGGCCCCAGCGCTCCAGCAGGTCCTCGTCGACGAAGGCGGCCTCGTCCTCGTCGACCAGGCGGGCCAGCGGGCTCCCGGGGAGCAGGAGTTCACCGGCCCGGGCGAGTTCGCCCTCGTCGTCGGGCAGGGCCAGGCGGGCCAGCCAGGGGTGCTCGCCGGGGGCGGGGGCGGCGGCCCGGACCAGGGCGAGGACGGCGTCGGCGAGGTCGACGGCGGCGTCGTAGTCGTCCTCGCCGACCTCCAGCGAGCGGGCGACGGCGGCCCGGACCTCGGGGGTGTCCAGGACGCCGGCCGGGGTGGCGGTGGCGGCGCCGAGCTTGGCGAGCAGCGGGTGGGCGGCGTCGGGGTGGGCCAGGCGCAGGTCGAGCAGGTCGAGCGCCTCGGCGAGCGCGCCGGGGTAGCCCTCGTAGCCGGCCCAGTCGGCGGCGTCGGAGGGCAGCAGGACGCGGCGCGGGCCGGTGACCGTGCGGCCGTCGGCGAGCGGGACGGGCAGCGCGCCCAGTGACTCCGGGTCGGCCCCGGCCAGGGCCGCGTACAGGCCGCGCCACCAGGCGGGTTCGCGCTCCAGGCCGCCGAGCTGGTCGACCACCTCGGCGAGCGGGACGCGGCGCACCCGCAGGGTGCGCAGTTCGGTGCGGCGCTCCAGGCCGGCCGGGAGCAGGCCGGGGAAGATCGGGGCGAGCGCCTCGACCACCTCGTGGTCGGCGCCCTCCAGCAGGACGGCGTCGCGCGGGCGCAGCGCGGGGGTGCCCGCCTCGGTGCCGGGCGGGTGCGGCAGGAAGGGCGTCTCGGGCAGCCGTTCCAGCACGGCGGTGCGTAGCGCGCTGTCCAGGGCGCCCTGGCCGAGCGGGGCGGGGACGAGGTCCAGCGAGCCCGGGTCGGCGCCGCGGGCGCGCAGCAGTTCGGCGTAGGCGTCGGCGGCGCGCTCGGTGAGGAAGTCGGTGAGCGGGCCGGGCGCGACGTGCCGCCGGGTCGGGTCGAGCGGGTAGGAGGCGATCAGCAGGGCGGGCAGGCCGAGCGGTTCGTCGCTGGGGGTGGGCGCGTGCACCACGGCGGCGGTGCCCGGGCGCTGCGGGCGGCCCCGCTCGTCGACCGGGACGGCCCAGGTGAGCGTCCAGTACGGGCGGGCGCGTTCCTCGGTGGTGCGGTCGGCCAGCAGTTCGGGGGCGGCGGTGCCGGCGGCGCTGACGGTCTGCCAGGTGGTGCTGCGCTCCCCGTCGGTGACGGTGACGGCGGGCAGTTGCTCGGGGTGCGGCGGGTGCGCGGTGCGGGTCAGGGTGCGCACGCCCTCCGCGGTGTCGACCACCACCTCGGCGAGGCCGGGCAGGGTCAGCAGCAGGGCGTCGTCGATCCCGGCGAGCAGGCGGCGGGTGAGGTCCTCGGCGGCGGCGTCGCGCAGCGGCAGGACGACCACGGTGTCGTAGCCCGCGGGGGGCTCGCCCTCGGCCGCGAACGGCACCCGGAGCACCGGCAGGTGGCCCTCGCGGCGGGTCAACTCCTCGGTGAGCTGCGGGATTCCGGCGACCAGCGCGCGGGCGTCGGTGAGCGACCAGCGCACCCCGCCGGGGTGGCCGAGCACGGCGGGTTCGTCGCTGACGGCCAGCACGGCGGCGAAGCCGACGCCGAACCGGCCGACCACCTCCCGCTCGTCCCCGCGCTTGGCGGAGGCCCGCAGGGTGGAGAGCGACTCGACCGCGGCGGCGTCCAGCGGGGCGCCGGTGTTGGCGGCGGCCAGCACGCCGTCGCGCAGGGTCAGCCGGAGCCGGCCGGTGACTCCGGCCCGGGCGGCCGCGTCGGCGGCGTTCTGGGCGAGTTCGACGATCAGCCGGTCCCGGTAGCCGCCGAGCGCCAGCTCCTCCTCGGCGTTGGCGTCCTCCCGGAACCGGGCGGGCGCGGCCGTCCAGGCCGCGAGCACGGTGTGCCGCAGCCGGGCCGTGTCGAAGACGTCCGATTCCTCGGGGGACGCCGCGCTGCCGATGATCCGAGACTCCACGTGCCGAGCCGCCCTTCGTGTGGTCCGCGTACGAGTCGGCATTCTGCCAGTCGTCCCCGACGGCGCCGTACGGGACGGACGCGCGGCCGGGACGCGCACGACGGGAGCGCGGGGAACGGCGGAACCGCGCGAACGGGCCCGCCCGCACCGCGAGGTGGCGCGGTGGCGTCAGGTCGTTCCCGTCGCCGCGGCCTCGCCGGCGTCCGTCCTCCGCCGCGCGCGGTTCGCCGCGCCCCGGTTCCGCCCGCCCCGTTCGGCGCGCGGCGTCACGCGTGGCCGAGCTCCTCGGCGGGCGCGTCCGGTTCGACGGAGCCGGAGGCGCGGTCGGGGTGCAGCGGGAGGGGTTCGACGACCGTCTCGTCGAGGATCAGCTCGCTGGGGACGGGCGGGGCCGGCAGGACGGCGGCCTCGGAGTGCGCGCCGCAGCCGTAGGCGAGCGAGACGACCTGGCCGTCGGCCGGGCCGAACTCGTTGCCGCAGACGCCGAACGCCTGGCCGAGCGAGCCGCCGATCGGGACGAGGAAGCCGCAGGTGTCGCAGGAGGCGGGGGCGGACTGCGCCATCGGGGTCTGCGGGCCGTACGCGGTCTCCCAGCGCTCGGCGGCCTGGTGCAGGCCGTGCCGGGACAGCACCCGGGGGCGGACCAGGCCGAGTTCCTCGGCGATCGCGCCGATCTTGGCGCGGGCGGGCGCCGGCTGGATGTCCTCGGCCGGGGCGTCGTCCTCGGCAGCCTCGACGAGCACCGAGTTGGGGGCGGGCTCGTCCTCGCCGGTCCAGCCGGGTTCCAGCCGCAGGTCGTCGGCTCCGGTGGGGAGCAGGTCGCCGGGGCCGAGGTCGCCGGGGAGCAGGCGCTCGCTCCACGGCACCCACTGCGGGGCGAGGACGGCGCCCTCGCCGGGCAGCAGGGCGACCTCGTCGAGGGTGACGTTCTTGGCCCGCGGGGCGCGGGCCACGGTGACCGCCCAGCGCCAGCCCCGGTAGGCCGGGTCGAGGCATTCGAAGGTGTGGGTGACGACGCGCTCGGCGTCCGCGCTCGCCTTCACGTGGGGGCCGACGACGGCCTCCCCGACGCTGTCCACCACTGCCTGGCGGGCGAGGTCGACGGCCTCTGCACAGAGCCGGTCAGGGGTACGGCTTCGCATCGCAGCACTCACGGCGTCGGTTCTCTCCCAGTCCTGTCATCCTGCGGTCCCGCGGCAGCACCCGGTGGGCGGGCCCGCGTCGGCTCCCGCTGCCACGTCTCGGGGGCGACCCCCGCGAGCACGGGGCCGGTCCATTCTGCTAGACCCGGGGGCGGTCCGTGGCCGGGCCGCGCCGCCCGGGTCGGCCGCCCCCCTGTGGGAGGCCGGGCATGCGCGTAGTGCAGGCTACCCGCCGGTCGGTGGTGCAGCACAGTCCGGGCCGTGGGGACGGGCGCGCCGACGCCCGGACAATCACTCGTTAGGTCGGCGATTCTCGGGCAGGATGGGTGTGTGGCGGAGGAGAACCCGCTGCGGCACGGGCCGCGTCCCGAGCAGGCCGAGAGCCGTTCGGGGGCGTCCGCCGTGTCGCGGCAGCAACCCGTGGCCCCCGGTGAGCCGGAGGCCGATGCCCCCTGCCCGACGCCCCGTCAGCCGGGCCCGGACCTCTCGAAGGACCCCGGGCCCGCCGCGTGCGCCGACCGCACCGCCGGCGGGAGCACCCTCGCCGCGGAGACCGGCTCCGAGGACGTCGGTTCCGAGCACCCCGACCGGCCGACGGTGAAGGCCCGCGGCTTCTGGGCCCGCGGCGCGTCCGCGGTGGGCGCCCGCACCGGCCGGGTGGTGAACGGGACGGGCCGGCGGATCCGGCGGGCGACCTCGGCGGAGGGCGCCGGCGAGTCCGGCCTGGCGAAGCTGATCGAACTGCACGCGCTGAACTCGTTCGGCGACATGCTGATCACGGTGGCGCTGGCGTCCACCATCTTCTTCTCGGTGCCGACCGGCGAGGCCCGCGGCCGGGTCGCGCTGTACCTGCTGATCACGATGGCCCCGTTCGCGCTGCTCGCCCCGGTGATCGGCCCGCTGCTGGACCGGCTGCCCAACGGCCGCCGTTCCGCGATGGCGATGTCGATGCTGGCCCGGGCGGCGCTGGCCTGGGTGATGGCGGGGGTGGTGACCGGCGGGGGGCTGGCGCTGTACCCGGAGGCGCTGGGCGTGCTGGTCGCGTCGAAGGCGTACGGGGTGGTGCGCAGCGTGGTGGTGCCGCGGCTGCTGCCCGCCCAGCTGTCGCTGGTGAAGGCGAACTCGCGGGTGACGCTGGCGGGTCTGCTGACCACGCTGGTGGCCGGCGGGGTGGGCGGGCTGCTCCAGCTGCTCGGGCCGGGGTGGCCGCTGCGCGGGGCGTTCGTGGTGTTCGTGATCGGCACCCTGATGGCCTTCCACCTGCCGCACCAGGTGGATTCGGCGCGGGGCGAGCAGCGGGCGCAGCTGCTGGCCGGGCCGCAGGAGGAGCCGCGGCCGAAGGGCGTGCTGCGGGCGGTCGGCCCGTCGGTGGTGATGGCGCTGCGCGGGGTGGCGGCGCTGCGCTGGCTGGTCGGGTTCCTGGTGATGTTCCTGGCGTTCCTGATCCGCAAGGACCCGCCGGGCGGCCTGCCCGGGACGGTGGCGCTGGGGCTGGTCGCGGCGGCGGCCGGGCTGGGCAACGCGCTGGGGTCGGTGCTGGGGTCGTGGCTGCGCACCCGCGGCTCGGAGGTGACGGTGACGGCGGTGCTGGCGCTGGCGACGGCGGCGGCGGGCGCGTCGGCGCTCTGGTACGGGGCGGTGACGGTGACGGTGGTGGCGGCCGTCGCGGGGATGTCGGCCTCGCTGGGCAAGCTGGCGCTGGACGCGCTGATCCAGCGGGACGTGCCGGAGGCGGTGCGGACCTCGGCGTTCGCCCGTTCCGAGACGGCGTTGCAGCTGAGCTGGGTGGCGGGCGGCGCGGTGGGCATCTCGCTGCCGCTGAACCCGGTGCTGGGGCTGACGGTGGCGGCGGCGGTGATGACGCTGATGCTGCTGTGGACGTTCCGCTCGCTGCTGCGGGTCGGGTCGCACCGGTCGGCGGCCCGGCCCCGGGTGGCCTGAGCGGCGGGCCGGCGGCCCGGCCCGGCCTCCCGGCGGTGCGCGGCGCGCCAGCGCACGGCCCAACCTCGGGCGACTCGGGCACCCCGGCGTCATGTGATCACGGAAGGCGAGTAGCCTCTTGCGCATGAGCCTCAGCACCCGTGCCATCGCCGGTATCGCCGGCGTCGTCGTCGTCGGCGCCGCCTCCCTCGGTACCGGTATCTACTGGGCGAACGACGCCGGCAAGCCCCGTGAGAACGTGGCGACGATGGTCGTCGGCACCTCGACCACCACCGCCGCCCCCTTCTGCTACAACGACGGCAAGCCGCTCGACGAGGACTACCTCACCAAGTGCCTGTCGGACATCAAGCAGGCCCGCAAGGACGACAAGCTGCCGAAGCTGGACGTCCGCGCGAGCGACCGGATCGGCGTCGGCGTGCCCAGGGAGCTGGCCGACAAGGGCTGGTTCGCGCTGACCAACGGCGGCTCCAGCGGCCAGGTGCCGCTGGCCGGCGGCGCCGAGGGCGAGGTCCTCACCGGGGTGACCTACTCGGGTTCGAAGAGCGCCGGCGCCCTGATGTCGAGCAACGACGTCACCTCGGTGACGGTGGTCTCGCAGGACAAGGCGTCCCAGGAGTACTACGCGGTCTGGGCCTTCGACCTGGACAACAAGAGCAGCTGAACCGCCGGTCGATGACCGCTGAGCGCACCGACGAGCAGCCCGGCCCCGCCGCCGGGCTGCTCGTCGTCGTCGCCGTGGAGGCGGAGGCCGAGGCGGTGCGGCGCGGGCTCGGACCGGGCTCGGGGACCGTGGTGCTGGCGGCCGGGGTCGGCCCGGCGGCCGCGGCGGCGGGCACGGCGGCGGCGCTGGCCCGCGGCCGGTACCGGCTGGTGCTGTCGGCGGGCATCGCGGGCGGGTTCGCGCCCGGGGCGCCGGTCGGGTCGCTGGTGGTGGCGGACGCCGTGCTGGCGGCCGACCTGGGCGCCGAGACGCCGGACGGCTTCGCGGACGTCACCGAGCTGGGCTTCGGCACCGTCCGGCACCCGGTGCCGCCCGCGCTGGTGGCGGCGCTGGCCGGGGCCACCGGCGGGGCGGTCGGCGAGGTGCTGACGGTGTCCACGGTGACCGGCTCGGCCGAGCGGGCCGCCGCGCTGAGGGGGCGCCACCCGCGGGCGCTGGCCGAGGCGATGGAGGGTTTCGGGGTGGCCGAGGCGGCCGCCCGGTCCGGGCTCGCGGCCGGTGAGCTGCGGGCCGTGTCCAACGCCGTCGGGCCGCGCGACCGCGCGGCCTGGCGGATCGGCGAGGCGCTGGCGGCCCTGGAGCGGGCCTTCGCGGCGCTGCCGCCGCTGTCCCGTCTGCTCCAGGAGGTCTGAGATGGCCGAGCCGCTCACCGTCGCGTACTCGCCCTGCCCGAACGACACGTTCGTCTTCCACGCCTGGGCGCACGGCCTGGTGCCGGGCGCGGACGCGCCCGAGGTGCGGTTCGCGGACATCGACGTCACCAACGGGCTGGCCGAGCGCGGCGAGCTGGACGTCCTGAAGATCTCCTACGGGCAGCTGCCCTGGGTGCTGGACGAGTACGCGCTGCTGCCGTGCGGCGGGGCGCTGGGCCGGGGCTGCGGGCCGCTGGTGCTGACGGCCGGTCCGCTGGAGGCGGCGGCGCTGGCCGGGCGGCGGGTGGCGGTGCCCAGCGAGCGCTCCACGGCGTACCTGCTGTTCCGGCTGTGGGCGGCCGGGGCGGTGCCGGGCGGGTTCGGTGAGATCGTGGTGCTGCCGTTCCACGAGATCATGCCGGCCGTCCGGGCCGGGGAGGTGGACGCCGGACTGGTGATCCACGAGGCCCGGTTCACGTACCAGGAGTACGGCCTGCACCGCCTGGCCGACATGGGCGAGGCGTGGGAGGCGGCCACCGGGCTGCCGATCCCGCTGGGCGCGATCGTGGCCCGCCGCTCGCTGGGCGCCGAGCGGCTGCGCGAACTGGCCGACACCGTACGGGCGTCGGTGCGCGCGGCCTGGGCGGACCCGGCGGCGTCCCGGGCGTACGTGCTGGCGCACGCCCAGGAGATGGACCCGGCCGTCGCCGAGCAGCACATCGGGCTGTACGTCAACGAGTTCACCGCGGACCTCGGCGAGGAGGGCTACGCGGCGGTGCGCGGCCTGCTCACCCGGGCCGCCGGGCAGGGACTCGTCCCCGCCGTCGACCCGGGCGCGCTGGCCTTCCCCTGAGCCCGGGTCAGACGTCGAACTGGTCGGCGATGGCGCGCAGCACCATGGCGATCTTCTGGCCCTCCGGCTTGCTCGGGTAGCGGCCGCGCTGCAGGCCCGGCAGCACGCTGTCCAGCTTGGTGATCAGGTCCTGGACGATCGGGGCCATGTCGTCGGCGCTCTTGCGCTGGGCGGCGGCCACCGAGGGCAGCGCGTCCAGCAGCGTCACGCTCATCGCCTGGTCGCCGCGGTGGCCCGCGGCGATGCCGAACTCGACCCGCTGGCCCGGCCGCAGCGTGGTGACGCCCGCGGGCAGCGCCTTGGTGTGGACGAAGACCTCGCCGCCGTCGTCGCGCGACAGGAAGCCGTAGCCCTTCGTCTCGTTGAACCACTTGACCTGGCCGGTGGGCATCTCGAACAGTCCTCGGTATCGGGTGCGTGCGGCCCCCGTCGGGCCGCGGGTGGATGTGCGGCGGGCGCCCTGGGCGGGCGGCCGGTTTCGCTCAGTCGAGCAATGATCCCTCAGCGTTCACCGGAACGGCGACGGGATTCCGGACCGGGGTGCGGCCGTGCCCCGCGTCTGCTGCGCCCTCCACTGGCTCACACCCCCGATCGCTGCCGGGCGGGCGTTCGTGGACCATCCGTCGGGTCCGCCCGCGCGATGGCTGCATACCCGGGGCCGGCGCGGGTCGAAACTCCTTGCGCGCACGGAGTTGCGCGCTGTGACGCCGGGCCGGTCAGGCGGGGTCGGCCAGGTGGTCGGAGAGCCAGCCGAGCGAGGCCGGGAGCATCCGGGACCAGGTGGTGAAGTTGTGGCCGCCGCTGTCCAGGGTGATCGCCGAGACCCTGGTCGCGGTGCCCTTCGCGGCGGCCAGGAACCGCTCGGTCTGGGCGTGGTAGTCGCCGTCGCCCTCCCGGCTGCCGCCGACCAGCAGCGCGGTGGCCGGGGCCGGCAGGTGGGCCAGCCGCCACTCCAGGTCGGCCTGGTCGCGGCGGGCCCGGTCGCCGCCGAACAGGTCCCCGGTGGTCGGGTCCTCGGCGGCCCGGTAGTAGCCGGACAGCGACACCGCGGCGGCGAACACGCCGGGGTGACGCATCGCCAGCTTCAACGCGCAGTACCCGCCGGTGGAGTTGCCGATCACGCCGAGGCTGCCCGGCCCGTCCGCGATCCGGTACGAGGTGCGCAGCGCGGCGGGCACGTCGGCGCTGAAGTACCGGTCGGCCTGCGGGCCGCCCGGCACGTCCTCGCACTCGGTGTCGCGGGGCATCGCCGGGGAGGGCCGCATCAGCACCAGCACGGTCGGCCTGGCCCGGCCCTGCTCGGTGAGCTTCAGCTGCACGGACGGGTAGTTGAGCTTGGTGACCAGGTTCCTGGCGTCCCCCGGGAAGCCGGTGATGGCGATCACCGCCGGGAAGCGCCTGTCCCGGTACTCGGGCCGGAAGTACTGCGGCGGCAGGTAGACGTAGCCCTCGGTGGCCAGCCCGGTGCTCGCCCCGGGCAGCCGGACCCGCTCCAGCCGGCCGGCCTGCTCGGGGGCGCGGCCGGTCGCGCCGGTGTCGCGGACGTTCTCGACGGCCAGCCGCTGCACGCCGGGGGCGCGGCCGAGCAGTTGGTTCTGGATGGTCACCGGGCCGTCCTCGCCGGTGCCTAGCAGGTCGTCCCAACTGCTGTAGAAAGCGAAGGAGTTGTTCGCCAGCAGGGCCAGCGTGCAGAGCACCGTCAGCTGGGTGCCGACGATGGTGGCGAGCCGCCCGAGCACCGCCCGCCAGCCGCGCCCGGCCAGCCGGGGCCAGAGCCGCACCGTGCCGGCCACCGCCAGCGCCGACAGCAGCGCGGACAGCGCCAGCACCTTGTGACTGGTCAGACCCATGTGCCCGCACGCCCCCGCTCGCCCGTTCCGGATGCCGTTTCCCTCAGCATGCCTGAGGGATTCCTGGGAATCCTGAGCGTTCAGTCGGAACGTGTGTCGCCGCGCCCCCGCCGATCGGAGGGGGCGCGCGGTGGGACAATCGGGGGGAGTGGTCCGCGCGAAGGAGTGGTGAGAGTGAGCGACCGTCCTGGTGTCCGTCCCGGCGACCGTCCGGGCGACCCCGGTGACCTGCTGGTCCGGATCGGCGGCGTGGTGTTCGGCGTCGGCATGCTGGCCACCGTCGCCACCTTCGTGCCGCTCTTCCTCGACCTGACCAGGCTGCCCACGTTCGCGTACTGGCTGTCGATGCTGATGCCGCTGGGCCTGCTGGTGGCCCTGGTCGGCCTGTTCGTCACCGCCCGGGCCAACACCCGGCGGCGGCGCGCCCGGGAGGCCGCCACCGCGGGGTAGCGCCCCCGGGCCCCGGGCTCCCGTCCCTCCCCGGCCGCTCAGCCCGGGTGCCCGGCCGTTCGGCCCAGGTGCCCGGCCAGCCAGGCCGGGAACTCGGTGAGGTCGCCCAGCACCGCGTCCGCCCCGGCGGCGGCCAGCTCGGCGGCGCCGTACGGGCCGGTGGCCACGCCGACCGCGACGGCTCCGGCGGCCAGGGCCCCGCGGACGTCCCCCAGGTGGTCCCCGACGTAGACGTCCGCGCCGTGCGCCCGCAGCGCCTCGCCCTTGGTCTCCGCCCACAGGTCGCCGACCAGCGCGTCCACCTCCAGCCCGATGCCGTCCAGGTGCCGCCGGGCGTTCGGCTCCCACTTGCCGGTGATCACCAGCACCCGCCCGCCCGCCGCCCGCACCGCGGCCACCGCGGCCAGCGCCCCCGGCAGCTCGCGCGCCGGCCCGATGGCGTGCTCGACGTACAGCTCCCGGTACCGCGCCACCACCGCGTCCAGCCGCTCCGGCGGGTACCAGTTGGCCAACTCCCGCACCAGCGGCGGACCGAGCCGGCTCACCACCAGGTCGGAGTCGATGACCGTCCCGGTCTCGGCCGCCAGCACGTCGTAGGTGGCCTTGATGCCGGGCCTGGTGTCGAGGAGCGTCATGTCGAGGTCGAAACCGACGGTGAGAGCCATGCGGCCAGCCTAACCAGCACCCCGCGGGCCTCGTCGTGGGGCTGCGCGGCGGGGCCCCGCGGTGGGGCCCCCGTGGCGGGGCCGGGGCCACCCGGGCGGGGTAGTGGCGGGGTTTCCGGCCGCAAAAGCCGGGGGGAGGGCCGCATCGCGGACATACTGGCTGGCATCCGACCGTGCCGCCGGAGGAGGTCCCAGGTGCCACCCCCGCTGTCCCGCCGGGCCGCCCTCACCGGGCTCGGTGCCGCCCTGCTCGCCGGTTGCGGCCCGCACGTCCTCCCTACCGCCCCGCCGCTGCCCACCGCCGACGACGACGGGGCCCGCACGGGTTCGCCGACGCCGACACCGGTGCCGCCCAGCCCCGTCCCGCGCCCCGACGTCACCGTGGACGCCGCGGACGGGCCGGTCACCGTGCCCGGCGGGGCGCGCCGGGTGGTCGCCCTGGACACCGCCGAGCTGGACTCCGCGATGACGCTCGGCATCACCCCGGTCGGCACCGCCAAGGCCCCGCTGGACACCGGGCCGCCCGGCTACTGGCCCGCCTCCCGGCTCGCCGGGGTCGCCGTGGTCGGCGGCATCGGGGCCGCCCCCGACACCGCCGCGATCACCGCCCTGCGACCGCAGCTGATCCTCACCAACCTGGCCCGCGACACCGACCACCTCCCGGCGCTGCGGGCGATCGCCCCGACCGTCGCCACCCGGACCACCGGCGCCCCCTGGAAGGAGAACTTCCAGCTGCACGCCACCGCCCTGGACCGCCGCGAGCAGGCCGCCGCCGTGGTCGCCGCGTACGACCGGCACGTCGACCAGGCGAAGGCCGCGCTCGCCGCGGCCGGGGCCGCCGGACAGCGGATCAGCCTGGTCCGGTTCGTCGAGGGCTCCCCCGCCGTCCGGCTGTACGCCCGGCAGAACTTCCCCGGCAGCGTCCTGGCCGACCTCGGCCTGCCCCGCCCCGCCCCGCAGGACGCCGACCGCTTCGACACCGAGGCCGCCCCCGACCAGCTCGCCCCGGCCGACGGCGACCTGCTGCTGTACGCGGGCTACGGCGACCCCGCCCGCAACGGCCTGGCCACCGCCCTCGCCTCCCCCGCCTGGCGGGCCCTGGGCGCCGTCCGCGCCCACCGCGCCTTCCGGGTCGACGACCAGCTGTGGTTCCAGGGCATCGGCTACACCGGCGCACACTTCCTGATCGCCGAGCTGCTGCACGTCCTCGGCGCGAACTGACCCGGCACGGCGGGCGGGGCCGGGAGGCGGGGAGCGGCCCGGGGCGCACCCGACCCGCCGTCACCGACCCGGCCCCGTGCTGCTATCCGCCCCGGCGCTCCCGTCCGCCCCGGCGCCACTCCTTGCGGCGGCGCTACCCCTTGCGGCGGCGCAGCGTCACCGCCAGCACGAACAGCGCCGACAGCACCGCCGCGGCCCGCAGGACGGTCGGCGCGGCGGCCCAGGTGGTGGCGCCCGCGTCGCTGCCCGGGGCCAGCGCGCTGCCCCAACGCCCCTTCTCCCGGCCCCAGTTCCACACCGTCAGGCCGGTCACCGTGATCAGCGGGATGCCGAGCACGGCGAACTTCTTCATCAGGTCGGTCCAGCCCTTCGACAGGTACGCCGCCGCCCAGCCGAGCAGCATCACCAGCAGTTGGCCGGTCACCGCCCCGGCCAGCAGCAGCCCCGCGCCGAGCAGCAGCAGCGGCGCGGGCTTGCGGGCGCCCGCCGCACCCGCCGCGACCGCCGCGACCGCCGGGGCGGGCGGGGCCTCGGGCGGGGCCGGGGGCCGGCCGAACAGCGCGCCCAGCAGGAGGCGTCCCAGGCCGGGGCGGGGGCGTCCGGGCTCCGGCGCGGACGGCTCGGCTTCGGGGTCCGCCTCGGGTTCGGGCTCGGGCTCGGGGTCCGGTCCGGGCTCGGGTTCCGCCAGGTCGAAGTACTGCGCGGTCCAGCCGGGCTGCCCGATCCCGAAGTCCGGGGCGTCCGGGTCCTCCGAGTACGCGAAGGCCCGCTCGGCCTCGGACGGCGACGAGGTCCCGGCCCGGAACGCCCCGCCGGACCCGCCGGACCCGCCGGACCCGCCCGCCCCGGTCGGCGGCTTCGGCTTGTCCGGTCCGACGGGCGCGGCGGGCGCCGGGGCGGGTGCGGGCGCCGGTGCGTGGGCGGGTGCGGGCACCGGTGCCCGCGTCGGTTTCGGCGGCGCCTGGGCCGGCACCGCCGGAGGAACGGCCGGAGCCGGAGGGACGGGCGGCGTGGGCGCCGCCGGCCGGGGCAGGTACACGCTCCCCCCGCCCTCCGAGCCGTCCGCCGATCCGCCCTCGCGCCACCACGAGCCGTCCGCCATCGCCCCGCCACCCGCCCTCACGTCCACGTGCCCGCCGCCCACCGAGACGGTACCCACCCCGGACCGCCGGAAGCGAGCCCCGCCCGGTCCCGTCCGCCCCTGCCGCCCGGCCCGCCGGACCCCGGACGTCCGGGCCCGGTGCGGCCCGCACCGCCGGGCGGGGACCGGTTCAGCCCGAGTTCCACCACCGTTCTGGGCCGCGACGGGGGGCGTTGACTAGTCTGGACCGGATGACCGCACCGCAGAGCGCGCCGCGTGGCACCCGCGCCGCCGCACCCCGCACCCTGGCCGAGGAACTCCGCGGCCGGGAGGACGGGGCCGTCGCCGCGCTGCTCCGGGCCCGCCCCGACCTGCTGAACCCGGTGCCGACCGACCTCACCCAGCTGTCCGCGCGGCTCTCCAGCCGGGCGTCCGTGCTGCGCGCCCTGGAGCGGCTCGACCGGTTCACCCTGCAGGTCGCCGAGGCGCTGGCCGCCGCCCCCGAGGGCGCGTCCGAGGCCACCGTGCGGAACCTGCTGACCGGGCCCGCCCGGGTCAAGCCGCACCCCGGCGCCGCACCCGTCGACCGGGCCGCCGTCACCGCCGCGCTGCCCGCCGCGCTCGCCCGGCTGCGCGAACAGGCCCTGCTGTGGGGCCCGGACTCCGCGCTGCGCCTGGTCCTCGCCGTCCGCGAGGCGCTCGCCCCCAGCGCCCTCAACCCGGGCCGCACCGGCCTCGGCCCGACCTTCGCCGACGCCACCGCCGGCATGTCGCCCGCCCGCCTCCAGCAGCTGCTGGCCGGCACCGGCCTGCCGCCCACCCCCGACCCGGTCACCGCCGTCGCCGCGCTCACCGCCCTGCTCGGCGACCGCAAGCGGCTGGGCGCGCTGCTCGACCAGGCCCCGCCCGCCGCCCCCGGCCTGCTCGAACGGCTGGTCTGGGGCCCGCCCACCGGCACCGTCCCGGACGCCGCCCGGCAGGTCACCGCCGAGGACGCCCGCGGCCCCGTCGAGTGGCTGCTCGCCCGCGGCCTGCTGCTGCCCTCCAGCCCCGGCTCCGTCGTGCTGCCCCGCGAGCTCGCCCTGCACCTGCGCGGCGGACGCACCCACCGCGGCGTCGACCCGGCCCCGCCCGCCGTCGCCCCCGTCGTCGAGCGCGACCCGGCCACCGCCGACCGCACCGCCGCCGGGCAGGCCGGCACCGCCGTCCGCCTGGTCGAGGAACTCCTCGAAGCCTGGAGCCTCACCCCGCCGCCCACCCTGCGGGCCGGCGGCCTGGGCGTGCGCGACCTCAAGCGGGCCGCCGCCCTGCTGGAGAGCTCCGAGCCGGACGCCGCGTTCTGGATCGAACTCGCCCACACCGCAGGCCTGGTGGCCCCCGACGGCGAGGCGGACGAGGTCTGGGCTCCGACCCCCGGGTACGACGCCTGGCTCCAGCAGGACACCGCCGAACGCTGGACCGTGCTCGCCCGCGCCTGGCTCGCCGCCACCCGGGTCGGACGCCTCACCGGCACCCCCGACGGCAAGGGCCGCCCGCGCGCCGCCCTCGGCCCCGAACTCGACCGCACCCTCGCCCCGTCGGTGCGCCGCGCCGTCCTGACCCGGCTCGCCGAACTCCCGCCCGGCACCGCCGCCGGCGCCGACGCCCTGCTGCCCGCCCTGCGCTGGCACCGCCCGCTGCGCGGCGGCCCGGTCGGCGCGGACGGCCGCGACCTGCGCGACCAGCTCGCCGAGTGGACCCTGCACGAGGCTGAACTGCTCGGCGCCACCGGCCGCGGCGCCCTCGCCGCCCACACCCGCGCCCTGCTCGCCGGCACCGACCCGGCACCCGTCCTCGCCCCGCTGCTGCCCGAACCGCTCGACCACGTCATCCTGCAGCCCGACCTCACCGCGATCGCCCCCGGCCCGCTGCTCACCCCGCTCGCCCAGGCCCTCGCGCTGGCCGCCGACATCGAGTCCAAGGGCGGCGCGACCGTCTACCGCTTCACCCCCGACTCGGTCCGCCGCGCCCTCGACGCCGGACGCACCGCCGCCGACCTGCGGGCGTTCCTGGCCCAGCACTCCCGCACGCCCGTCCCGCAGCCGCTCGCCTACCTGATCGACGACGTGGCCCGCCGGCACGGCATCCTCCGGGTCGGCGCCGCCTCCTCCTACCTGCGGTGCGACGACCCCCGGCTGCTCGACGAGGTCCTCGCCGACCGGCGCGCCGCCGAACTGCGCCTGCGGCTGCTCGCCCCCACCGTGCTCGCCGCCCAGGCCGGGCCGGAGACCCTGCTCTCCGTCCTGCGCACCATGGGCTACGCGCCCGCCGCGGAGTCCGCCGAGGGCGACGTCGTGATCACCCGCCCCGACAGCCGCCGCACCCCGCCGCGCACCCCGCCCCTGCCCGTCCCGGACGGCCCCGCCCGCCCCGACGACGCCCTGCTCACCGCCGCCGTCCGCGCCATCCGGGCCGGCGACCGGGCCGCGACCGCCGTCCGCAAGGACGCCGTGGCCGGCCCCGCGGCGAGCGCGGCCGTCCCGCGCACCGCCGCCGCCGACACCCTCGCCGCCCTGCAGACCGCCGTCCTGCTCGGCGAACGCATGTGGATCGGCTACATCAACGCCGAGGGACTCTCCTCCCAGCGCGTCATCGACCCCGTCAAGGTCGAGGGCGGCTTCGTCACCGCCTACGACCACCTCTCCGACGAGGTCCGCACCTTCGCCCTGCACCGGATCACCGGCGTCGCCGAGGTCGAGGAGTAGCCCGCGCCGCGCCCGCCTACTTGCCGGCGGCCTGCTTCGCGTCCTCCTCCGCCTTCTGCTTCTTCGCCTCGTCCACGATCGCGTGCGGGTCCGGCATCTTCGGCTCGACGCCCGTCAGCAGGCCGGTGCCGGTGAAGGCGACGGTGCCGATCAGACCACCGGGCTGACCGATGTCGGCGACCTGGTCGAGGGCCATGGCCTCGGTGTCCGCGGCGTGGGCGGGCGCCGCCCCGAGGGCGGTGGCGAGGGCCGCGCCGGAGAGCGCCAGGCCGGCCAGGAATCGGTTGGGCTTGATCATGCCCTGCCCAACGAGCGAACCCCCCGCAGGTCACTCCCCCGCCCGGCCCGTCCGCCCGGCTCCCGGAGTCCGTGCGGTCAGACGATGTTCAGGGTGTGGACCGCGCCCAGGCTGCTGACGCTGCCGGCCCCCAGGGTGCAGGCGGTGATCTGGGTGGAGGGGGAGGTCATGGTCTCCACGACGGCGTGGCCGGCGAGCAGGCCGCTGGTGACGGTGCCGGTGAAGGTGTTGGTGAACACCGCCCCGGCGAGGTTGGAGACGCGCTGGGTGGTGACGGTGCTCTGCTGCCCGTCGCTCCAGTGGATCGTCCAGGACACCTGGGCGGTCGCGAGCAGTTGCAGGCAGGAGCGCTGGGTGACGTTGCTGTCGTCGTGGGTGCCGCCGGTGACGGCCGCGGCGGTGCCGGTGCCCACGCACGGCCCGTACACCTGGTGGATGGTGCGCGTGGTGGTGGTCGGGCTCAGGGTGATCGGGGGGTCGTAGGTGGTGGTGGAGGACGAGGCGCAGGTCAGGGTGGAGAGCGGGGCCGCGTGCGCGGGGCCGAGCTGTCCGACCGGCAGCAGGACCGCGGCGCCGGCCAGCGCGGTGAGCGTTCGCCTCAGGTGCGTGCGCATGGTGGAGCGCTCCTTCCCGGTGGGGGCGGAGGCGCCCCGTTGGCGTTTCCGCCCCTCTCCGGGCATCGTTCCCGCCGGTCACCGGTCGGGACAGCCGTCCGGCTGCCGGTGGGGCGGGTGACGTCCCCTGGGAGCGGAGGGGCGAAGCAGGCGCACACCGGGAGCGCGTGCCGAACCGTCCACGCCCTCCCCGTCCGCCCGCCCGGGCGAAGGACCGTCCGCGACGCGTGTGTGGGGCCCACCCGACGGCCGGGTGGGCCCCACACACGCGTCGCGGACGGCCGCGGTCAGTCCTTGAACGCGTCCTTGACGTGCTCGCCGGCCTGCTTGAGGTCGCCCTTGGCCTTGTCGGCCTTGCCCTCGGCCTCCAGCCGCTCGTTGCCGACGGCCTTGCCGGTGGTCTCCTTGACGGCGCCCTTGGCCTTGTCCGCCATGTTCTCGATCTTGTCACCCGTGCTCATCGCGTCCTCCTCGTCGCTGCTCGCCTACCCCGGTGCCCCCACCGTGGTGTCGGACCCAGCGCATGCCCGCCCGGACGGTTCTGATTCATGTGAATATTCGGCCGACTCAGGGGCATCCGGCGCTCCGACAACGACTGCGTGGAGGTCACCATGGTTCCCCTTCTTCTCGTCCTGCTGCTGGCCCTGATCCTGTTCGGCGCCGGCTTCGCGCTCAAGGCCCTGTGGTGGGTCGCGATCATCGTGCTGGTGGTCTGGGTGGTCGGCTTCGTCGCCCGCGGCACCAACGCCGGCGGCAGCCGCGGCCGCTGGTACCGCTGGTAACCGAACACCACACCGGCACCAGGACGACCAGGCATCCGGCGGGGCCCGCGCACCAGCGCGGGCCCCGCTCCCGTACGCCCACCCGCCCCGCCGCGACCGACCACCGGACCGCGACCCCGCGCCGACCGGCCGAACGGGGCCCGCAGGCATGCGACGGCGATCCACGGGTTAGGCGTCCTCGCGGCGGGGCGGGGCCGTCTCCGCGTCCTGAACCAGCGCGACCTCCGGGCCCCGCCCCGCCGACTCCGCACCGACGACCGCCACCGACCGGTTCCACCGCCGGGCCCCTGCGCGCCCACGACCGGACGGCGGCCCCTGAGTGCCCCGCCGATGCGGCACACTGGAGGTTTGGCCCGCGCGGAAGGGGATGCACAGCGTGGACGGACCGCTGATCGTGCAGAGCGACAAGACGCTGCTGTTGGAGGTCGATCACTCGCAGGCGGCGGAGTGCCGGCGGGCGATCGCGCCGTTCGCCGAGCTGGAGCGGGCGCCGGAGCACGTGCACACGTACCGGGTGACGCCGCTGGGGCTGTGGAACGCGCGGGCGGCGGGGCACGACGCGGAGCAGGTGGTGGACGCGCTGGTGAAGTACTCGCGCTACCCGGTGCCGCACGCCCTGCTGGTGGACGTCGCGGACACCATGGCGCGCTATGGGCGGCTGCAGTTGCAGAAGCACCCGGTGCACGGGCTGGTGCTGACCACCACCGACCGGCCGGTGCTGGAGGAGGTGCTGCGCTCGAAGAAGATCGTGCCGCTGGTGGGGGCCCGGGTCGATCCGGACACCGTGCTGGTGCACCCCTCGGAGCGCGGGCAGGTCAAGCAGGTGCTGCTGAAGCTGGGCTGGCCGGCCGAGGACCACGCCGGGTACGTGGACGGCGAGGCGCACCCGATCGAGCTGCGGGAGGACGGCTGGCAGCTGCGCCCGTACCAGCGGCACGCGGTGGACGGGTTCTGGCACGGCGGCTCCGGCGTGGTCGTGCTGCCGTGCGGCGCGGGCAAGACGCTGGTGGGCGCGGCGGCGATGGCGGAGGCCAAGTCGACCACGCTGATCCTGGTGACCAACACCGTCTCGGCCCGGCAGTGGAAGCACGAGCTGGTGAAGCGGACCTCGCTGACCGAGGACGAGATCGGCGAGTACAGCGGCACCCGCAAGGAGATCCGCCCGGTCACCATCGCCACCTACCAGGTGATGACGACCAAGCGGAAGGGCGTGTACGCGCACCTGGAGCTGTTCGACGCCCGCAACTGGGGCCTGGTGGTGTACGACGAGGTGCACCTGCTGCCCGCGCCGGTGTTCAAGTTCACCGCCGACCTGCAGGCCCGCCGCCGGCTCGGCCTGACCGCGACGCTGGTGCGCGAGGACGGCCGGGAGGGCGACGTGTTCTCGCTGATCGGCCCGAAGCGGTTCGACGCCCCGTGGAAGGAGATCGAGGCGCAGGGCTACATCGCGCCCGCCGACTGCTGCGAGGTGCGGGTGACGCTGACCGACTCCGAGCGCCTGGCGTACGCGACGGCCGAGCCGGAGGAGAAGTACCGGTTCTGCTCGACCACGGCGACCAAGCGCCGGGTGGTGGAGCGGCTGGTGAAGAAGCACGCGGGCGACCAGACCCTGGTGATCGGCCAGTACATCGACCAGCTGGACGAGCTGGGCGAGGCGCTGGACGCCCCGGTGATCAAGGGCGAGACCTCGAACGCCCAGCGGGAGAAGCTGTTCGAGGCGTTCCGGTCGAAGGAGATCGGCGTGCTGGTGGTCTCGAAGGTCGCGAACTTCTCGATCGACCTGCCGGAGGCCACCGTCGCGATCCAGGTGTCGGGGACGTTCGGCTCCCGCCAGGAGGAGGCCCAGCGGCTGGGCCGGGTGCTGCGCCCGAAGGCGGACGGGCACGCGGCGCACTTCTACTCGGTGGTCGCCCGGGACACCGTCGACCAGGACTTCGCGGCGCACCGCCAGCGCTTCCTGGCCGAGCAGGGCTACGCGTACCGGATCGTCGACGCGGACGACCTGTAGCCTCCGGCCGGCTCGTCGGCCCGCAGCTGGTCGGCTGGTCGGCCGGCCGGCTCGACGGATCGTCGGCCTTCGGTCAGAGCCTGACGCCGTCGCGCCCGAGGAAGAGCACGCGCGCGGCGGTGTCGAGCACGATGCCGACGTTGCGGACGGCGTTGGCCACCGGGTGGCGGCGGCGCTCCGCGGCGGGATGGGCGCCGTGGACGCCGTTGAGCTGGGGGTTCACTCGTTCGGTCCTCATGTCTCCACGGTAGGTTCACGAACGGGGCCGGCGCATCGGCCCAAAGGCCCGAGCCCGCGGTGGCGCGTCTCGTCCCCGGGGTGTACGTCCCCCTACCCCGGTACCGGGGGGCTCCCCCAGGGGACGGGCCCGGAAAAGGATTCGCACCCGGTGGGCTCCGGGTCTAAGATCGTCCGTCTGCCCCTCCCGAACCGTGGTGCCAGCGTCTCCGGCAGCCGTGGGAGTGCCGGCCGCTCGGGAACCGGCCGGTGTCCTTTCACCGTGAGCCCAGACGAGTCCGCCGCCCCCCTTCTGCCGGGCGGCCGGGAAGGTCCGCCGTGCACTCCCCCACCCCCACCGACACGCTCGCCGCCGACACCGATCCGCTCGGCCGCGAACGCTCCCACCTGGCCGCCTCCCGGGCCGCGCTGAAGGCGATGCGCGAGGACGTCGAGGCGCTCGACCTGCGCGACGTGGCGGGCACCTGGGTCTCCGCCCAGGTGCTGCAGCGGCAGGTCGACGAGCGGATCAAGGCGCTGGCCGACCTCGCGCACACCCCGCTGTTCTTCGGCCGCCTCGACTACCTGCACGCGATCAGCACGTCCGAGTCCGAGGGCGGCGGCGGCGAGCGCTTCTACATCGGCCGCCGGCACGTGCACGACGCCGGCGGCGACCCGATGGTGATCGACTGGCGCGCCCCGGTCTCCCAGCCGTTCTACCGGGCCAGCCGCACCGAGCCGATGGACGTCGCCAAGCGCCGCCGGTTCGGCTACACCGGCGGCGAGCTGACCGCCTACGAGGACGAGAACCTCTCCGACCCAGACGAGGCCGACACCCGCTCCGCCCTGCTCGCCGCCGAGATCGAGAAGCCCCGCGTCGGCCCGATGCGCGACATCGTCGCCACCATCCAGCCCGAGCAGGACGAGATCGTCCGCGCCGACGTCACCGGCACCATCTGCGTCCAGGGCGCCCCCGGCACCGGGAAGACCGCCGTCGGCCTGCACCGCGTCGCCTACCTGCTGTACGCGCACCGCGAGCGCCTGGCCCGCACCGGCACCCTGGTGGTCGGCCCGAACCGCTCCTTCCTCCAGTACATCGAGCAGGTGCTGCCCGCCCTCGGCGAGCTGGACGTCGCCCAGGCCACCGTGCAGGAGCTGGTCGGCCACGTCGAGGTCCGCGGCACCGACGGCGCCGGCACCGCCCGGATCAAGGGCGACGCCCGGATGGCCCGCGTCCTGCGCAACGCGGTACGGGCCGGCATCACGCTGCCCACCGAGCCCTGCGTGGTCGTCCGCGGCTCCCGCCGCTGGCGGGTGCCCGCGTACGAACTGGAGGAGATCGTAAGGGAGTTGATGGACCGGGAGATCCGCTACGGAGCCGCCCTGGAGGCGCTGCCGCAGCGGATCGCGCACGCCGTGCTGGTGAAGATGGAGCAGGGCGGCGAGGCCCCGGACGACCGGGTGCAGGACGCCGTCGCCCGCAACGCGGCGGTCAAGGCCACCGTCAAAGCGTGCTGGCCCGCCGTCGACCCGGTCAAGCTGGTGCACCGGCTGCTCAGCGACGCCGACTTCCTGGCCGGAGCGGCGGACGGCGTGCTGGACGCCGACGAGCAGGCCGCCCTGCTCTGGGCCAAGCCCCCGCGCTCCGCCCGCACCGCGCCCTGGTCCGCCGCCGACGCCGTGCTGATCGACGAGGCCGCCGACCTGGTGCACCGCACCCCCTCGCTCGGCCACGTGGTCGTCGACGAGGCCCAGGACCTCTCCCCCATGCAGTACCGGGCGGTCGGCCGCCGCTGCACCACCGGCTCGGCGACCGTCCTCGGCGACCTCGCCCAGGGCACCACCCCGTGGGCCACCGGCAGCTGGCCGGAGGCCCTGCACCACCTCGGCAAGGACGGCGCGCACGTCGAGGAGCTGACCCAGGGCTTCCGCGTCCCCGGCGAGGTGATCGCCTACGCCTCCCGGCTGCTCCCCGCGATCGCCCCCGGCCTGGCCCCCGCCACCTCGGTCCGCGACCTGCCCGGCTCGCTCGTCCTCCGGCACGTCCCGGAGGGGCCGGAGGGGCCGGACGGGCTGGACGCGGCCGTCCTGGCCGCCTGCCGCGCGGCGCTCGGCCACGAGGGCTCGGTCGGCCTGATCGCCGCGGACGGCCGCGTCCCGGCGCTCACCGCGGCGCTCACCGCCGCGGGGCTGCCCTTCCTCGACCCCGGCACCGAGACCACCGCCGAGGCCCGCCTCACCCTCGTCCCGGCCTCGCTCGCCAAGGGCCTCGAGTACGACCACGTGGTCCTCGACGAACCCGCCGCGATCGTCGCGGGCGAGCCCGACCACCGCACCGGCCTGCGCCGCCTCTACGTCTCGCTGACCCGCGCGGTCTCCGGCCTGACGGTGCTGCACGCGCAGCCGCTGCCGGCCGAACTGGCCTAGCGTTCAGGGGCGCGGGGAGAACCGCCGCACCCGCCGCAGCGCGTTCAGGGGCGCGGGCTCCCCCGCGCCCCTACCGGCTCAGGTGCCGATGAGCTCGCGCCACTGCGCGACCTTCGCCGGGTCGACCGCGCCCGCCCAGCCGCCCTCGCGGACCGCGCCGCCGATGTGGAAGGCGTCGAAGCCCGCGGCGCGCAGCTCGGGGACGTGCTCGGCGCGCAGGCCGCCGCCGACCAGGATCCGCGGACGGTAGCCGGGCTCGCCGGACTTGGCGAGTTCGCCGAGCAGGACCTCGCGGCCCGCGTCGACGCCGCCGGCCGCGCCGGAGGTGAGGAAGGTGTCGAGGCCGGGGAGGTCGGCGACGGCGGCGCGGACCTCGGAGCGGTCGGCGCTGTGGTCGATCGCCCGGTGGAAGGTCCAGCGGCAGCCGGAGACGGCCTCGGCGACGGCCCGGGTCGCGGCGAGGTCGACCGCGCCCTCGGGGGTGAGGAAGCCGAGCACGAACTCCTCGGCGCCCTCGGCCCGCAGCGCGGCGGTGCGGGCGAGCAGGTCGTCGAGGTCGCCGGGGGTGAAGCCGTCGCGGATGCGGAGCATGACCCGCAGCGGGAGGTCGACGGCGGCGCGGATCGCGGCGAAGTCCCTGGTGGTGGGGGTGAGCCCGTCGGCGGCCATGTCGGTGACCAGTTCGAGGCGGTCGGCGCCGCCCGACTCGGCGGCCCGGGCGTCCTGGGGGGTCAGCGCGATGACTTCGAACATTGGTCTAGACATATCGGATAGCCTGCCACATCGGCAGGCGGCGGGCGAGCCCCCGCCGCCGTTCGGCCCCGCTTCTCCCGCCGATCGCGTACCGGCCGCGCCCCGTTGGCGCACCGTTCGTCCGGCGCACCGTTCGTCCCACTAGGAGAGTTCCGCCAGCCCCTCGGAACCGTCCAGACCGTCCAGACCGTCCGGGCCGTCCGGGCCGTTCCGTTCCTCCCGGGCCTCCTGGCCGGCCGACAGCGCCTGTCCGGTGAGCAGCAGCCCGAGCGCGCCGGCCGCCGCCAGCGGCGCCAGCCGCCACATCCCGCCGACCTGCTCCCAGAGGCTGAACAGGCCGAACCAGGCGGTCAGCGGCAGGACAGCCAGGCCGATCGCCGCGGGCAGCAGCCGCTCGCGGGCGGCGCACAGGAGCAGCAGCAGCGGGGCGAGCAGGAGCAGCAGCGGCATCCACCCCTCCATCAGGTTCCAGGTGTCGTAGCCGCCCTGAGCCCTCGTCCGGGGGAGCACAATGGCCGCCATGACCGCACCGCTGTCCGCGCGCTGGCACGACCTGCTCACCCGCTGCGGAGCCACCGCCGATCCCGAGCCCTACGCCCGCGACCTGCTCGCCCGCTGGGCCGAGCCGCAGCGCCGCTACCACACCACCACCCACCTGGAGGCCGTCCTCGACCGCGTCGACGAACTCGCCGCCCGCGCCGACGACCCCGACGCCGTCCGCCTCGCCGCCTGGTTCCACGACGCCGTCTACCGCCCCGACCGCTCCGAGAACGAGGAACGCAGCGCCGCCCTCGCCCGCCGCGCCCTGCGCGAGGCCGGCCTGCCCGAACCCCTGGTCCACGAGGTCGACCGCCTGGTCCGGCTCACCGCCGACCACCACCCCGCCCCCGGCGACCGCAACGGCGAAGTCCTCTGCGACGCCGACCTCGCCGTCCTCGGCGGCCCGCCCGAGGCGTACGCCGCCTACGCCGCCGCCGTCCGCGACGAGTACTCCTTCGTTCCCCCGGACGCCTTCCGCGCGGGCCGCGCCGCGATCCTGCGCGGGCTCCTCGCCCTCCCCGCCCTCTACCGCACCCCCGAGGCCCGCGCCCGCTACGACGCCCCGGCCCGCCGCAACCTGCACGCGGAACTCGCCGGCCTCGAACGCTGACCCGCCCCGCACCGCTGCGGTCCCGGACGCCGGCCGCACGCCTGCCGCACCGGCGGCCCCGCCGCCGTCAGCCGGGCCGCTCCGGCGGGTCGACCAGGATCACACCAGCCCCCCGACCGGAGCCACCACCACGCCGCGCTTGCCGCACACCCAGTGCGGGTCCGGCCCCAGCTCGGGCTCGACCCCGAGCGCGTGCGGGTCGTCCTCCTCCACCGCGCACGCGGTGCACAGCGGCCATCGCCCGTACGACTCCAACAGCGCGTCCTGCACGTCCTGCGCGATCAGCCCGAGCACGAACTCCCGTCCGTCCGGCCACTGTTCGAGCCACCAGCGGCGGTGCGTCACGGCGTCCTCCACCAGCGAGACGATCGGCGCGTCGGCGACGTCCCGGGCGGTGAGGTCGGCGAGGATCAGCGCCCGCGCGTTGTGCAGGGCGGTTTCGAGGTCGGGGCTACTGGCCATCCGCCCATTGTCCCGCACCCGGCTACGGCACCGGGAAGCCCGACGTGTCCAGCTCGATCCCGAACGGCTCGGGCAGCTCGACCGGCTTGCCGAACGGCACCCGCACGCTCTGCCCGTACGCGCCGTCGGAGGGTTCGGAGTAGAGCGTCACCGTCGGCCCCGGCTGGTCGAAGCGGTCGATCAGCAGGTAGAGCGGGACGGGCGCGTGCGCGTAGCCCCAGAGCTTCTTCGTCCGGTCCTGCCGGGCCGTGCTACGCGAGGTGATCTCGACGGCCAGCAGGATGTCCGACGCGTCGATCGGCGCGTTGTCCTCCCCGGCGAGGAGCGTCTCGTCCACCACGACCAGGTCGGGGATGTACAGCTTCTCCAGCCTGGCGATCTGTGTTCCGAGGGTCTGGTAGACGCCGACCTCGTCGGACAGGTGCCGCACGAGGGCCCGGTGGATCTTCTCGGCGATGCGGTTGTGCTGATTGTCCGGCGGTGGCACCAACTGGATCCGGCCTCCCTCGATCTCGGTGCGCCAGCCCTCGGGGGCGTCCAGCTCCCGCCAGGTGTCCAGCAGGTAGGACCACTGCTGGTCCGACTCGACCGCCATGACCGCCATCGTCGGCCTCCCCTCTTCCTCATGACGCTGTTCGCCCTCAAGGTAGTCGGGCCCGAGGCCGCCGAAACCGTCCATGGCCCCAGCGTCCCACGAAGGGGTGACCCCGGCGAGAACGCCGTGAGGGCGGCCTCCCGAAGGAGGCCGCCCTCACGGCGTGAGACTGACCGATCCGGGCCGGTGGGAACCGGCGGGCGGATCAGAAGTCCATGTCACCGCCCGGCATGCCGCCGCCGGCGGCCGCGGCGGCCTTCTCCGGCTTGTCGGCGATGACGGCCTCGGTGGTGAGGAAGAGCGCCGCGATGGAGGCGGCGTTCTGCAGGGCGGAGCGGGTGACCTTGGCGGGGTCGATGATGCCGGAGGCGACCAGGTCGACGTACTCGTTGGTCGCGGCGTTCAGGCCGTGGCCGGCGGGCAGGTTGCGGACCTTCTCGACCACGACGCCGCCCTCGAGGCCGGCGTTGGTGGCGATCTGCTTGATCGGGGCCTCCAGGGCCACGCGGACGATGTTGGCACCGGTGGCCTCGTCGCCCTCCAGCTCCAGCTTCTCGAACGCGACACCGGCCTGGAGCAGGGCGACGCCGCCACCGGCGACGATGCCCTCCTCGACGGCGGCCTTGGCGTTGCGCACCGCGTCCTCGATGCGGTGCTTGCGCTCCTTGAGCTCGACCTCGGTCGCGGCGCCGGCCTTGATGACGGCCACGCCGCCCGCGAGCTTCGCCAGGCGCTCCTGGAGCTTCTCGCGGTCGTAGTCCGAGTCGGAGTTCTCGATCTCGGCGCGGATCTGGTTGACCCGGCCGGCGACCTGGTCGCTGTCGCCGCCGCCGTCGACGATGGTGGTCTCGTCCTTGGTGATGACGACCTTGCGGGCGGTGCCCAGCAGGTCCAGGCCGGCGTTCTCCAGCTTGAGGCCGACCTCCTCGGAGATCACGGTGCCGCCGGTCAGGATGGCGATGTCGCCGAGCATGGCCTTGCGGCGGTCGCCGAAGCCCGGGGCCTTGACGGCGACGGACTTGAAGGTGCCGCGGATCTTGTTCACGACCAGGGTGGAGAGGGCCTCGCCCTCGACGTCCTCGGCGATGATGACGAGCGGCTTGCCGCTCTGCATGACCTTCTCCAGCAGCGGGAGGAGGTCCTTGACCGAGGAGATCTTGGAGTTGGCGATGAGGATGTACGGGTCCTCGAAGCTCGCCTCCATGCGCTCCAGGTCGGTGGCGAAGTAGGCGGAGATGTAGCCCTTGTCGAAGCGCATGCCCTCGGTGAGCTCGAGCTCCAGGCCGAAGGTGTTGCTCTCCTCGACGGTGATGACGCCTTCCTTGCCGACCTTGTCCATGGCCTCGGCGATGAGCTCGCCGATCTGGGTGTCGGCGGCCGAGATGGAGGCGGTGGAGGCGATCTGCTCCTTGGTCTCCACGTCCTTGGCCTGGGCCAGCAGCTGGTCGGAGACGGCGGCGACGGCCTTCTCGATGCCGCGCTTGAGGGCCATCGGGTTGGCGCCGGCGGCGACGTTGCGCAGACCCTCGCGGACGAGCGCCTGGGCCAGCACGGTGGCGGTGGTGGTGCCGTCACCCGCGACGTCGTCGGTCTTCTTGGCGACCTCCTTGACCAGCTCGGCGCCGATCTTCTCGTACGGGTCCTCGAGCTCGATCTCCTTGGCGATGGAGACACCGTCGTTGGTGATCGTGGGGGCGCCCCACTTCTTCTCCAGGACGACGTTGCGACCCTTGGGGCCGAGCGTGACCTTCACGGCGTCGGCAAGCTGGTTCATGCCACGCTCAAGGCCGCGGCGGGCTTCCTCGTCAAAGGCGATGATCTTGGCCATCAGAAGTGGTCCTCCGGGACACGGTCGACTGCTCGGACCAAGGGGTGCCCGCGACGGACGGCCCAGGAGAGCGGGGGTCCCTTCCCCTACCGCTTCCGGGGCCTCACCGGCCCGGTCCGTTTGTCACTCTCACGCTGTGAGTGCTAACGCCAATGATTAGCACTCTGGGGTGGCGAGTGCAAGCCCATTCGGCCCCGCCGACCGCCCCGCCGGGAAACCCGCGGGCGGTCCGGGCGGCCCCGGAAAGCCCGCGGGCCCGCCCCGGACGCGTCGCGTCGGGGGCGGGCCCGCGGTTTCGGTGCGTGCGGGTCTGCCGGGGCCGTCAGGCGCCGGCGGCGCGGACCATGTCGGCCTGCGGACCCTTCTGACCCTGCGAGATCTCGAACTCGACCCGCTGGCCCTCTTCCAGGGTGCGGTAGCCGTCCATCTGGATCGCGCTGTAGTGGACGAACACGTCCGCTCCACCGTCGACCGCGATGAAGCCGTAGCCCTTCTCGGCGTTGAACCACTTGACGGTGCCCTGAGCCATTCCGAACTCCCCTTGTGCTGTGCTGGGCCCTTCAGAGATCCGCAGGACGCGGACCCGGAGGTCTGGAAGACCGGCCTGGGGACTCCCCCCCGTACGGCGCAGCCTCTGTCGCGGCTGAATGTATCCGGATATGCGCCCTCTGCAACAGGCCCAATTTCCGGGGAAACCCGCCGCCCGGCGGGGGATGTCCCGGGCGAAAGGCGCATCCGCCGACAATTGCGGCGGGACATAACGGACGCGGCACCGCAAAACGCCGGAACAATTCTGACGGCGGCCTGACAGAAGGCGGGGAAAGCCGCCCGGCGCACGTCCCGGGGCGCAGGACGGGAGGCGGCCCGGCCGAGCGGGGCGCGGTGCGGTGCGGTGCGGTGCGGTGCGGTAATCGAGGATTGAACCGGGCCGGGGAGGGGAACGGCCCTGCCCGGCACTCTACTCCCCGGGCCCCGGCGGAATTCCGGCGGCCCGCCGGACGGGAGAACCGCAGGTGCGCGGCCCATTGGCCGCAGTGCGCACGGAGCCGCCGCCCGGTTTACGCACGAAACCGCCGTCCGGTCCGGTAATTGAATTCCGGACCGGGCGGCGGCTGCGGGAATGCGGGCCGGGTCAGCAGCCGCCGGCCACCGCCGGAATGATCGACACCGAGGCGCCGTCCTTGATCTCGGTCTCCAGGCCCTCGGCGAAGCGCACGTCGTCGTCGTTCACGTACACGTTGACGAAGCGGCGCAGCTTGCCGCCGTCGTCCAGCAGCCGGGCGGCGATGCCGGCGTGGTTCGCCTCCAGGTCCGCGATGACGGCGGCCAGGGTGGCGCCCTCGGCGGTCACCTCGGCGGCGCCGCCGGTGTAGGTGCGCAGGATGGTCGGGATGCGGACGGTGGCGCTCATGCGGTGCTCCTCGGGGCGTGGGGTGTCCTGCGGCTGGGGTGTCCTGCGGCTGGGGGTCAGGCGGTGGCGAGGCCGGCGGCGCGGAAGGACTCCAGCGTCGGGCGGATCACGGCGGTCATGCCGGCGTCGGCGACCGCGTCGAGGGTCTTGAGGCCGTCGCCGGTGTTGATCGCGACGGTCTCCTTGGACGGGTCGAGCAGGCCGTTCTCGACCAGCTTCTTCAGCACGCCGACGGTGACGCCGCCCGCGGTCTCGGCGAAGATCCCCTCGGTGCGGGCGAGCAGCTTGATCGCCTCGACCACCTCGGCGTCGGTGACGTCCTCGACCGCGCCGCCGGTGCGGCGGGCGATGTCCAGCACGTACGGGCCGTCGGCCGGGTTGCCGATCGCCAGCGACTTGGCGATGGTGTTCGGCTTGACCGGCTTGATCACGTCGCGGCCGGCCTTGAAGGCGGCGGAGACCGGGGAGCACCCCTCGGCCTGGGCGCCGAAGATCCTGTAGGGCTTGTCCTCGACCAGGCCGAGCTTGATCAGCTCCTGCAGGCCCTTGTCGATCTTGGTGAGCTGGGAGCCGGAGGCGATCGGGATGACGATCTGGTCGGGCAGCCGCCAGCCGAGCTGCTCGCAGATCTCGAACGCCAGGGTCTTGGAGCCCTCGCCGTAGTACGGGCGCAGGTTGACGTTCACGAAGCCCCAGCCCTCGCCGGCCGGATCGCCGATCAGCTCGGAGCAGAAGCGGTTCACGTCGTCGTAGTTGCCGTCGATGCCGACCAGCTCGCCGCCGTACACCCCGGCCATCACGACCTTGCCCTGCTCCAGGTCGTGCGGGATGAACACGCAGGACTTGAAGCCGGCCCGGGCGGCCGCGGCGCCCACCGCGCCGGCCAGGTTGCCGGTGGAGGAGCAGGAGAGCGTGGTGAACTCGAAGGCCCGGGCGGCCTCGATCGCGCAGGCCACCACCCGGTCCTTGAAGGAGTGGGTCGGGTTGCCCGAGTCGTCCTTGACGTGCAGCTGCGCGGTGAAGCCCAGCTCGCGGCCCAGGTTGTCGGCCTTGACCAGCGGGGTCCAGCCCGGGTTCAGGTTCGGCTTGCCGGCCACGTCGGCCGGGACGGGCAGCAGCGGGGCGTAGCGCCAGATCGACGCCGGGCCGGCCTCGATCCGCTTGCGCAGCTCCTCGGCGTCGTAGCCCGTGTAGTCGTAGGCGATCTCCAGCGGGCCGAAACACTCCGGACAGGCGAAGTCCGGGCCGAGCGGGGAGCGCGCGCCGCACTCGCGGCAGGACAGCGCGGTCGCCGGACCGAGGTCGACGGTGCCGGGTGCGGCGGCGGTGGGTGCGGCGGTGTCAACAGCCATGGTGGCGAGGCCCTTTCTCCTCATCTTCCCCGGATCGCGGTCGCGTCCGGGACGGAATTGGCACCTGTCCCGCCGGGCCTGCGGGCCGCGCGGGAGGGTTGCCGGGACTTCAACGGGCCGTTCCCTCAGTCCCTCTGGATGAGCTCTGTGAAGTTGTGGTCGTACGCTGCGAGCGACCCCCGGGTGCGAAGGCGCGATCGCGATACCAAGACTGTATCCGAAGGCCCGCCCGGACCGACCCCCGCGTCCGACACCCGAGACGGGCCGAGACGAACCGAGACAGGGAGCGAGACGTGCCGGAGCAGCCCGAGCCCGGGGTACTGCCGGAGGTGGCCGACTGGCTGCGCCGCCGTTCGTGGACGGCCGCCGACCGGCCGCTCGACCTGCTGCTGGCCGCCAAGCGCGCCGCCGGGGCGGCCGGCACGGTGAGCGTGGTGCTGCCCGCGCTGGACGAGGAGTCCACCGTCGGCGGGATCGTCGCCGCGATCCGGGCCGAGCTGGTCGAGCGCGTCCCCCTGGTGGACGAGCTGGTGGTGGTCGACTCCGGCTCGCGGGACGGCACCGCCGCCGTGGCGGCCGCGGCCGGCGCCCGGGTGGTGCACCGCGACGCGCTGCTGCCCCGGCTGCCCGCCGAGCCCGGCAAGGGCGAGGTGCTGTGGCGCTCGCTGCTCGCCACCAGCGGCGCGATCGTCTGCTTCGTCGACGCCGACCTGCGCGAGTTCGACCCGGCGTTCGTCTCCGGCATCATCGGCCCGCTGCTCACCGATCCCGACCTGCACCTGGTCAAGGCCATGTACGACCGGCCGTTCGAGGCCGACGGCGCCGTCGTACCGGCCGGCGGCGGCCGGGTCACCGAACTGGTCGCCCGCCCGCTGCTCAGCCTGCACTGGCCGCAGCTCGCGGGCTTCGTCCAGCCGCTCGGCGGCGAGTACGCGGCCCGCCGCGGCCTGCTGGAGCGGCTGCCCTTCCCGACCGGCTACGGCGTCGAGCTCGGCCTGCTGGTGGACGCCCTGGAGCTGGCCGGGCTGGACGCGCTGGCCCAGGTCGACGTGGGCGTGCGGCACCACCGGCACCAGGACGGCCAGGCCCTCGGCCGGATGGCCGCCACCATCTACCGCACCGCCCTGGAGCGGCTGGACCGCGCCCACCGCCTCAAGGCCGACCCCGACCTGGTCCGCCCGCTGCTCACCCAGTACACCCGCACCCCGGCCGGTTTCGCCCCCCGCACCCACCCCGTCCCGGCCACCGAACGCCCCCCGATGGCGACCGTCCCCGAGTACCGCGACCGCTGACCGCCCGGCCCGGTCGGCGCGGTCCGCAGGCCCCGTCCCCCACTGTTCACCTGCCACGGGCCGCGCCGAGTGGTTTGGTCCGGTGATCGCACGGCAAGGTTGGCTGTATGGCCGATCACGTGTCCGAACGCTCCCAGCAGTCCGGAGCCGCCCCGATCCTGGTGGCCTCCAACCGCGGCCCGGTGTCCTTCCGCACGGAGGACGACGGCGCGCTGACCCTCCGCAGAGGCGGCGGCGGCCTGGTCTCCGGGCTCTCCGCCATCGACGACCCGAACGCGGTCTGGGTCTGCGCCGCGCTCTCCGACGCCGACCGCACCGCCGCCCGGCAGGCCCCCGACGGGCGCCTCGACCGGGCCGGCCACGACGTCGGCGGACAGGCCGTCCGGATGCTGGACATCGATCCGGAGACCTTCGCCCGCGCCTACAACGGCGTCGCGAACTCCACCCTCTGGTTCGTCCACCACCTGCTCTACCAGACGCCCGTGCAGCCCGCCTTCGACGCCGACTTCCGCACCGAGTGGGACGCCTACCGGGCGTACAACACCGCCTTCGCCGAGGCCCTCGCCGCCGAGGCCGCCCCCGGCGCGGCCGTCCTGGTGCAGGACTACCACCTCTCGCTGGCCCCCGCGCTGCTCCGGGAACTCCGCCCCGACCTGCGGATCGGCCACTTCTCGCACACCCCCTGGGCCCCGCCGGACTACTACCGGCTGCTGCCCGACGACGTCGCCGCCGCCGTCCTCGAAGGCATCCTCGGCGCCGACCGGGCCGCCTTCCTCACCCGCCGCTGGGCGCTCGCCTTCGCCGACTGCTGCGAGGCCCTGCTCGGCGCGCGCGTCGACCGCGAGGCGCTGACCGTCACGCACGCCGGCCGCACCACCCGGCTGGGCGTGCACGGCCTCGGCGCCGACGGCGAGTTCCTGCGCGAACGCGCCCACCGGCCCGACGTCGACGAGCGCCTCGCCGCCCTGCGCGCGGCCGTCGGCGACCGGCGCACCATCGTCCGGGTCGACCGCACCGAACTCAGCAAGAACATCGTCCGCGGCCTGCTCGCCTACCGGCACCTGCTGCGCACCCGCCCCGAGTGGCTCGGCAACGTCGTCCACATCGCCTTCGCCTACCCCTCGCGCACCGACCTCGCCGAGTACCGCGACTACACCGCCGCCGTGCGGCGCGTCGCCGAGGAGGTCAACGCCGAGTTCGGCACCGACGACTGGCAGCCGGTCCTGCTGCACGTCGACGACGACTTCCCGCGCTCGCTGGCCGCCTACCGGCTCGCCGACGTCGCCCTGGTCAACCCGATCCGCGACGGCATGAACCTGGTCGCCAAGGAGGTCCCGGTCGTCTCCGACCGGGGCTGCGCCCTCGTGCTGTCCCGCGAGGCCGGTGCCCACGCGGAGCTCGCCGAGGACGCGATCACCGTCAACCCCTTCGACGTGGTCGCCACCGCCGACGCCCTCGCCGAGGCGCTCGCGATGCCCGCCGCCGAACGCGCCGACCGCAGCAAGCGCCTCGCCGCCGCGGCCACCACCCTGCCGCCCCAGCAGTGGTTCCTGGACCAGCTCAAGGCCCTCTGAACGCACGACCCGGACGCACGGCGTACGCGAAAACGCACGTGAACGCACGGCGTACGCGAAACCGGGGGCGCGGGCGGGAGAGCCCGCCGCGCCCCCGCCGGTGCGCGCCCCCTGCTACCGCAGCAGCTCGGTGAGCCCGTTCAGCAGGTCGACGATCCCGGCCGGCCCCGCCACCACCAGGTCGGCGCGCTCGGCGAGTTCGGCGACCGGCGGCTCGCCGGTGACGGGCCCGCTGCACACCAGCAGGCCGGGACGGCCGGCCGCCCGGCGGGCGGCGACCTCCGCGTAGGCGGCGAGGTCGCCGAGGTCGTCGCCGGCGAAGAGGACCGGGCCCGCGTCCCGCTCGGCCAGGAAGTCGCGCAGGGCGACCCCCTTGTCGATCCCCGGCGGGCGCAGTTCGACGACCATCCGGCCGGGCTCGACGACCAGCCCGTGCCGCCGCGCCAGCTCGCCGAGCGGGCCGCGCAGCCGCTCCAGCAGCGCGTCCGGCTCGGGGGCGCGCCGGGTGTGGACGGCCAGCGCGCGCTCCTTGTCCTCCACGAAGGTGCCCTCGGGCGCGCCCAGCTCCCGCAGCAGCGCGGGGAGTTCGTGCCGGACGGCGGCCACCCCGGGCGGGGGCGGGGCGGCGGTGACGGCGTCGGTGCGGGCGTCCCAGCGTTCGGCGCCGTAGTGGCCGAGGACGGTGAGGTGCTCCAGGCCGGGGGCGCCGGCGAAGCCGCCGTAGGCGGCGGCGGTCGCGGCCGGGCGCCCGGTGACCACGACGACCGCGCCGATCAGCGGGGCGAGCGCGGAGAGGGCGGGTACGACGCCCGGATGGGCGCGGGCCCGCTCGGGGTCGGCGACGATCGGGGCGAGCGTGCCGTCGAAGTCGAGCCCCACCACGGCGGACTTCGGGTCGGCGAGCAGGCCCGCCAGTCCGGTCCGCCCTGCCTCGGTCGTGATCTGTTCGGCGATTCCCATGCCCCGACGCTACCCGCCGACGGGGGTGGGCAGCCCTCCCGAGGGCTCACGGCCGGGCGTCGCGCCGGGGCTCACTGCCGGGCGTCGCGCCGCGCCTGCCGGACCCGGCGCAGCCGGTTGACCAGGACCGGGTCGTGGGCGAGCGCCTCGGTCCGGTCGAGCAGGGCGTTGAGCAGCTGGTAGTAGCGGGTGGCGGAGATGCCGAGCTCCTGCCGGATCGCCTGCTCCTTGGCGCCCGCGGTCCGCCACGCGCGGGCTTCCAGGGCGAGCACCGCCCGGTCGCGTTCGGTCAGTTCGGCCATGTGTCCAGGCTATGCCCCGGAACCGTCAGCCCCGCCCCCGCGCCGCCGGCCCCGTCCGTCAGCCCTGGCGGGCCTTGGCGGCCTCCGCGACGGCGGCGGTCTGGAGGTCGCCGAGCACCTGCTCGCCGCCGGACTTCACGGCCTTGCCCATCTGCTGCTTGATCATGCTGCTGACCTTGTCCCAGGACGGGTCGCCGTAGGGGTAGAAGCTGGCGGTGGGCAGGTTCTGCAGGAACTGCGCGAGGTCCTGGTGGGCGGGGTTGGCGGACATGTCGTCGAGGGTGTCCTGGGTGACCGGGAGCAGGTTGTACTCCTCGTCGAAGGCCAGGGTGTTCTGCTTGGAGAGGGTGAAGTTCAGGAACTTCTTGATCTCCGCCCGGTGCCCGTTGGCCTTAAAGGCCATCAGCCAGTCGGCCACGCCGAAGGCGACCTCCTTGACCTCCTTGCTCCGGCGCGGGACCGCGGCGGTGCCGTACTGGACGCCGGCGTCGGTCGCGGCCTTGATCAGCCCGGGGTGGCCGTTGAGCATGGCGACCTGGCCCTTGGCGAAGGCGGCGAAGGCGTCCTTCCGGTTGACCTGGCCGGGGTCGTCGTAGGTCAGGCCCCGGTCGACCAGGTTGGTGCGCAGCCACTTGAAGGTGTCGCGGTTCTGCTGGCTGTCGATGGTGTAGTTGCCGACGCTGTCGGAGAGTTCGCCGCCGCCGCTCATCGTCCAGATCATCGACTCGGCCTGGGCCTCCTCGGGTCCGAGCGGCAGCGCGTAGGGGGTGACGCCCGGGACCTTGCTCTTGATCAGGTCGGCGTCCTTGCGCAGGTCGTCCCAGGTGACGGGCGGGGCGGTGATGCCGGCCTTCTCGAAGATGGTCTTGTTGTAGACGAACACCCGGCTGGAGGAGATGAACGGGATGCCGTACTGGCTGCCGAGCACCTGGCCGGCCTTGCTGAACGAGCTCAGCAGGTTGGCCTGCGCCTCCATGGAGAGCACGTCGCCGACGGGGTAGAGCCGGTCGGCGGCGACCTGGTCGGCGAAGCCGCCGGTCTGCACGATGTCGGGGGTCCTGCCCTTGGCGATCAGGTCGCCGACGTGCTTGTCGATGTCGTCCCAGGAGACCACGTCGACGCGCACCTTGACGCCGGAGTTGGCCGCCTCGAAGTCCCGGGCCACCTTGTTCCAGTAGACGCTGCCGCTGTTGGAGGCGTCGGTGCCGTAGTCGGCCGCGACCAGGTCGAGCGTCACGTCGCCCCCGCCGGACAGGACGCCGCAGCCGGCCAGCAGCAGGCATCCGACGAGGGGCAGGGGGAGCAGCGCTGATCGCTTCACGGGGGTACCGCCTTCAGGAGGGTGACAGCGGCGACCCTGGCAGCTACCGCGCGCAGTGGTCCAGACCTGTAGGGACGGAAGTTATCGAAGTGTCAGATCCCGTTGCGCCCCGCGCAACGCCGGTGCCTCCCGCGTCCGGTATCCGGACGGCGGGGTCGCCGACGTGCGTGGGCCGCCCGGGCGTTCAGGCCGTCAGGACGGCGATCCCGGCGTCGGCGAAGGCGTCCGCCAGCTCCTGCGGCACCTGGCTGTCGGTGACCAGGGTGTCGACCGCCTCCAGGCCGCAGATCCGGGCGAAGGCGCGGTGGCCCAGCTTGGAGGAGTCGGCGGCCACCACCACCCGCCGGGCCCGCTCGGCGAGCAGCCGGTTGACCGCCGCCTCGCCCTCGTGGTGGGCGGTCGCGCCGTGCTCGGTGTCGAGCCCGTCCACGCCCAGCACCGCGGTGTCCAGGGCGAGTTCGCCGAGCACCTGGGCCGCCAGCGGGCCGATCAGCTCGTACGACTGGGGGCGGGCGACGCCGCCGGTGACCACGATCTTCACCTGCGGACGGACCGTCAGCTCGTTGGCGATGTTGAGCGCGTTGGTGACCACGGTGAGGCTCTGGCCGCCCTCGGGGTGCTCGGCCAGGTCGGACCGGACGGCCAGCGCCCGGGCCACCTCGGTGGTGGTGGTGCCGCCATTGAGGCCGACCACCTCGCCGGGGGCGATCAGGCCGGCCACCAGGGAGCCGATCCGCTGCTTGGCGTCGGCGTTGCGGGCGGTCTTGTAGCGCAGCGGCAGGTCGTAGGAGACGCTGTGGGCCACCGCGCCGCCGCGGGTGCGGGTGAGCATCTGCTGGCGGGCCAGCTGGTCGAGGTCGCGGCGGATGGTCGCGGCCGAGACGTCCAGCGCGTCGGCCGCCTCCTCGACGTCCAGCTTGCCGTGCTCGGCCAGCAACTCCAGTAGCGCGTTCCACCGTTCGTACCTCGACACCGTCCGCTCCTCCCGCACTCGCCCGTACGCTCCGCGCCCGGTCGGGAAAGCTTTGCACACCTCTCCCCCCTCCCACTCATTGCGCAATGATGCTTGAAACGGCTATAAATCAATCAGCTTTGCGCACTCAATGCGCAGTCCAGCCGGCCGCCGAAGGAGTCCGCACCCATGTCGCAGCACCTGTCCCTGACCGACGAGGAGATCGCCACCCAGCCCGGGAACTGGCGCGCCGCCGCGGCGCTGGCGGCGAGCGGCCCGGCCGGCCTGCCGCGGCGCGGCGAGCGGGTGGCCGTGGTGGGCTGCGGCACCTCCTGGTTCATGGCCCAGGCGTACGCCGCCCTGCGCGAGGCCGGCGGCCACGGCGAGACCGACGCCTTCGCCGCCTCCGAGTTCCCGCACCGGCGCCGCTACGACCGGGTGCTGGCGATCACCCGCTCCGGCACCACCACCGAGGTGCTGCGGCTGCTGGCCGCCACCGGCCTGCCGAGCACCGCGATCACCGCCTGCGTGGACCAGCCGGTGGCGGCGACCGCCGACCACCTGGTCGACCTGGGCTTCGCCGACGAGCGCTCGGTGGTGCAGACCCGCTTCGCCACCACCGCGCTGGCCCTGCTCCGGGCCCACCTGGAGTGCGAGGACGCCCTCCCGGCCGGGGTCGCCCCCGTCGACCGGGCCGCCGCGGACGCCGAGCGGGCGGTGGCCTGGCAGGTGCCGCGGGAGCTGGTGGAGCTGGAGCAGATCTCCTTCCTCGGCGCGGGCTGGACCAACGGCCTGGCCCAGGAGGCCGGGCTGAAGATGCGCGAGGCCGCGCTCGCCTGGACCGAGGCGTACCCGGCGATGGAGTACCGGCACGGGCCGATCTCGATCACCGCCCCGGGCCGGGCCGCCTGGATGTTCGGCGCGCTGCCCGCGGGCCTGGCGGACGAGGTCGGCGCGGTCGGCGGCCGGCTGGTGGCCGACTCCGGAGCGGACGGCCTGGACCCGCTGGCCGACCTGGTCCGGGTGCACCGGCTGGCGGTCGCGCTGGCCGGGCACCGCGGCCTGAACCCGGACGAGCCGCGCAACCTGACCCGCTCGATCGTGCTCGGCTGACCCCGGCACACCCCCGTCCGGGGCCCCACCGGCCGCACCGCGGGTCACGGCCCCGCCACGCAAACCCCCCAGGAGACGGCAAAGAGCGATAAACCTCACCTCTCAGGACCAGAGCAATCGAGCAACTGGACTAGACCTCTTAGACCCGGCCAAGGGAAACTGTCCCCCGTGAAGCACGTCATCGCACTCGATGTAGGCGGCACCGGCATGAAGGCCGCGCTGGTCGCCCAGGACGGCTCCGTGCTGTTCGAAGCACGCCGACCGACCGGGCGGGAGCACGGCCCCGACGCCGTCGTCGCCACCATCCTCGACTTCGCCGCCGACCTGGCGCGGGAGGGCCGCACCCGGTTCGGTGCCGCCCCCCTCGCGGCGGGCGTCGCCGTGCCGGGGACGATCGACGAGGGGAACGGGATCGCGGTCTTCTCCGCCAACCTCGGCTGGCGGGACCTGCCGATGCGCAAGCTGCTCGGCGAGCGCCTCGGCGGCATCCCGGTCGCCCTCGGCCACGACGTCCGCTCCGGCGGGCTCGCCGAGGGCCGGATCGGCGCCGGGCGGGGGGTCGACCGCTTCCTGTTCATCGCGCTGGGCACCGGCATCGCCGGGGCGATCGGCATCCACGGCTCCATCGAGGCCGGCGCCCACGGCTACGGCGGCGAGATCGGCCACGTGGTGGTCCGCCCCGGCGGCCCGCTGTGCGGCTGCGGCGCCCGCGGCTGCCTGGAGACCCTGGCCTCGGCCTCTGCGGTCTCCCGGGCCTGGGCCGCCGCCAGCGGCGACCCGGAGGCCGACGCCGCCGCCTGCGCGAGCGCCGTCGACGCCGGCGACCCGCGGGCGGCCGAGGTCTGGCAGGAGGCGGTGGACGCGCTCGCCGACGGCATCGCGCTGGCCCAGAGCCTGCTCGACCCGTCCACGGTGATCGTCGGCGGCGGGCTGGCCGAGGCGGGCGACACGCTCTTCACGCCGCTGCGCGCCGCGGTGACCGGGCGCCTGACCTTCCAGATGCCCCCGGAGGTCGTTCCGGCCATGCTCAAAGACACCGCCGCGTCCCTGGGCGCCGGCTTGCTCGCCTGGGATCTGCTCTCCATGGAGGTGACCGCGTGACCGCGGACCGTACTGCACTGGCCGGAGCCCGACTGGTCCTGCCCGGCGGCGTGATCGACGCCGGCCGGCTCTCCGTCGAGGGCACCCGCATCGCGGGCCTCGGCGGCGAGGCGGAACCGGACGACCTCGACCTCACCGGGTACACCGTCGTCCCCGGCTTCGTCGACCTGCACGTGCACGGCGGCGGCGGCGCGTCGTACACCTCCGGGATCGCCGAGGAGGCGCTCACCGCCGCCCGCGCGCACCTGGAGCACGGCACCACCACGACGATGGCCTCCACCGTCACCGGCGAGATCGACGAGGTCTGCCGCCAGGCGGCGGTGCTCTCCGAACTCGTCGAGGACGGCGTCCTGGCCGGCATCCACTTCGAGGGCCCGTTCATCTCGCACAACCGGTGCGGCGCCCACCGCCCCGACCTGCTGCGCAACCCGGACCCGGCGCTGGTACGCAAGCTCGCCGACGCGGGCCGCGGCCACACGAAGATGTTCACCCTGGCCCCGGAGCTGCCCGGCGGCCTGGAGTCGGTGCGGATGCTGTCCGACCTCGGCATCATCGCCGCCGTCGGCCACACCGACTCCGACTACGAGGTCACCCTGCGGGCGATCGACGCCGGCGCCACCGTCGCCACCCACCTGTTCAACGCGATGCCGGGCATCCAGCACCGCGCCCCCGGCCCGATCGTCGCCCTGCTGGAGGACGAGCGGGTCACCGTCGAGCTGGTCAACGACGGCATCCACCTGCACCCCTCGGTGGTCGAGCTGGCCTACGGCACGGCCGGCGCCGACCGCGTCGCGCTGATCACCGACGCGATGGCCGCGGCCGGCATGGGCGACGGCCTGTACCCGCTCGGGCCGCTCCAGGTCCGGGTCGAGGACGGCGTGGCCCGGCTGGTCGAGGGCGGCTCCATCGCGGGCTCCACCCTCACCCTGGACGTCGCCTTCCGGCGCGCCGTCACCGTCCTCGGCCTGTCCCTGAACCAGGCCGTCACCTCGCTGTCCACCGTCCCCGCCCGGCTGCTCGGCCTGGGCGACACCATCGGCACCCTGGAGGCCGGAAAGCACGCCGACCTGGTCGTCCTCGACTCCGACAGCCACGAACTCGTCGCGGTGATGCGCCGCGGCGAGTGGATCGTCGGCGCGGACCGCTTCGCCCGGGCCGGCAACCCGGCCTGACCCGGCGCCGCCCCTCCGGCGGCCCCGGCCCTCCCGGCCACGGGGGTGAGCAGCGGAACCTGCGCCTCGCTACTCACCCCACCGGGAGCACCCCTTGCCGCTCGCCCGCACCTCCGACCTGCTCGCCGCCGCCGTCGCCGACCGGCGCGGCCTGCCCGCCTTCAACGTGATCACCCTGGAGCACGCCGAGGCCATCGCCGCCGGCGCCGAGGCCGCGGCCACGCCCGTGGTCCTCCAGCTCAGCCAGAACGCCGTCGCCCACCGCGGCGGCCGGCTGCTGCCGATCGCCCGCGCCTGCGCCGAGGTGGCCGCCGCCGCCCGCGTCCCCGTCTCGCTCCACCTCGACCACGTCGAGGACGCCGACCTGCTGCGCGCGGCCCCCGCCGCCGGGTTCTCCTCCGCGATGTTCGACGCCTCCGCGCTGCCGCACGACGAGAACGTCAAGGCCACCGCCGAGGCCACCGCCTGGGCGCACCGCCACGGGCTGCACGTGGAGGCCGAACTCGGCCGGGTCGGCGGCAAGGACGGCGAGCCCCCGCTCGGCGCGCACGCCCCCGGTGCCCGCACCGACCCGGACGAGGCCGCCCGCTACGTGGCCGAGACCGGCGTCGACGCGCTGGCCGTCGCGGTCGGCTCCTCGCACGCGATGACCTCCCGGACCGCCGCCCTGGACCACGCGCTGATCCGCGCCCTGGCCGCCGCCGTCCCCGTCCCGCTGGTGCTGCACGGCAGTTCCGGGGTGCCCGACGACGCCCTGGCCGAGGCGGTCGCCGCCGGCATGGTGAAGATCAACATCGGGACGGCGCTCAACCTCGCCTACACCCCGGCCGTCCGCGCCCACCTGGCCGCCCACCCCCGGGCCACCGACCCCCGGCCCGGCCTGGCCGCCGCCCGCGACGCGATGGCCCGGACCGTCGAGCAGCTGGCCCGGGTGGTCACCGGCCGCTGACCGCGCACCGTCCCGGCCGGACGCCCCGCGCCCGGCCGGGACGGGCTACCAGCCCTGGACCTTCGAGGTGCCGTTCGGGGTGACCGCGATCTGGTCGAGCAGGAAGCCGCACTGGTTGTCGGCCTGGCAGGTCACCGAGATGGTGTGCGGGCCGGGCTGGGCCACGGTGCCGCTGACCCAGGAGGAGTACCAGGAGCTCTCCGGCGGCAGGCCGGGGCTGTAGTTGTTGAGCTTTATCGGGGTGTAGGTCGGCTTGCCGTCCACCGCGACGGTGGCGGTGGCGTTCGGGCCGCTGTTGTTGAAGCGCAGCCAGATCTGGAAGGTGCCGGCGGCGGGCACGTTCACGTCCCAGGAGACCGAGGCGCCCACCGTGCCGAGGCCGTCGACGTACTTGCCGCCGGCCGCCTTCGCGCCCGCGACCTGCCCGGCGACCGTGCTGCCGCCGCCGAGCTTCATGCCGGCGGCGTCGGCGACGTCCGTCCCGCCGGAGAGCGCGGTGGTGCTGGGCGAGGAGTCGGCCGAGGGGCCGGCGCTGCCGGTGGCGCTGCCCGCGGCGCCCGTGACGCCGCCGGACGGGGCGGCGGGCGCGGACTGGGCGGCGGCACCGGTCTTGGGCTTGCCGTCCGGGTCGCCGGTGGAGAGCGCGACGCCCGCGCCGACGGCGACCGCGGCGACCACCGCGACGGCGCCGATGATCGCGGCCCTGCCGCGGCCCGCGGGCTTCTCCTCGCCGGGCCGGGGCCGGGAGCGCTCGGCGTAGCGGGACTGCGGGGGCAGCGCGGAGGTGGGCTCCGACCCGGGGAACCGGTCGGCGGGCTGCCCGGGGGCCTGGCCGTACCCGGCGGGGCCGGCCTGCGGGTGGACGGGGCGCTCGCCGTAGCTGGCGCGGCCGACCTCCATCGGGCGGCTGTAGCCGCTGCGGGGCCGCTCCGCGACGGGCTGCTCGCCCTCCGCCGGGCGGTAGAGGTACGCGAAGGGGTCGTCCTGGACCGCGTCTTCGGGCGGTGCGCCGTTGTCACCGGGCGTGGTCACGGTCGACTCCCCTGGAGCTGGATGGTCTCTGTACCCAGGGCACCCTACCTGGCCCGGTTGAGCGGGGGCCAAGCGGTTCAGCCCGCCCGGCGGTGCGAGCGCTCGCCGCGCGAGCCGCGGGCGGCGCCGCCGCGGGTGCGCTTCTCGTCGTACATCCGCTCGTCCGCGGAGTGCAGCACCTCGTCGATGCTCATGCCGCAGCCGGCCCAGCCGATGCCCAGGCTGACGCCGACCCGCACCGCCCGGTTGTCGATCCGCATCGGCGGCAGGATCGCCCCGCGCAGCCGCCCGGCCAGCTCCTTGGCCTCCTCGCGGCCGATGTTGTCGGCCAGGACGACGAACTCGTCGCCGCTCATCCGGGCCACCGTGTCGCCCTCCCGGACGACCTGCTGGAGGCGGCGGGCGATCTCGATCAGGACGGCGTCGCCGGTGTTGTGCCCGTGCCGGTCGTTGACCAGCTTGAACCCGTCGAGGTCGCAGTAGAGGACGGCCAGGCCGCGCTCGCCGGCGGGGGCGCCGCGGCGGTGGCCGTGCCACAGGTCGCCGGCGGGCGGCTCGGCGGGGACCACCGCGTGCACGTGGTGGGCGGGGGCGCCGGGGTAGGGCGGCCGGTCGTCGGGGAAGGCGGCCGGGTCGCGCTCCAGGGGCCCGTCGGGGGCCGCGTAGCCGTGCGCGAGGGCGTCGGCCGCCCCGGGGGCCGGGCGGCCGTCCGCGGCGGCGTGGGAGGGCGGGTGGGGGGCGTCGGGGGGCGGTGCCTGGCCGGGTATCGCCGGGGCCGGGGCGGCCGGACAGAGCCGGCGGGCCAGCCGGGCCCGCAGCTCGGCGCCGTTCGGCAGGCCGGTGAGCGCGTCGTGGCTGGCCCGGTGGGCGAGCTGGAGCTCGTGGCGCTTGCGGTCCTCGATGTCCTCGACGTGGGTCAGCAGGAAGCTGGGGCCCTCGGCGGCGTCGGCGACCACCGAGTTGCGCAGGCAGACCCACTGGTAGCCGCCGTCCCGGCGGGCCAGCCGCAGTTCGGCGCGGCCGCCCTCGGCGCTGGTGCGCAGCAGCAGGTCGAGGTCGTCGGGGTGGACCAGGTCGACGAAGCGCTGCTGGCGCAGCGCGGCGCGGGGGCGGCCGAGCAGCCGGCACAGGGCGTCGTTGACCCGGCTGAGCTGGCCCATCGCGTCGCCGTGCAGCTCGGTGATGGCCATCCCGCTGGGGGCGTACTCGAAGGCCTGCCGGAAGGACTCCTCGCTGGCCCGCAGGGCCTGCTGCTCCTTCTCCAGCCGGGCCAGGGCGCGCTGCATCTCGGCCCGCAGCCGGGCGTTGCCGATGGCTATGGAGGCCTGCAGGGAGAACATCTCCAGCGCCTCGCGGGTCCAGGCGCCGGGGCGCTTGCCGCTGCGCGGGCGGTCCACCGAGAGGATGCCGAGCAGGTCGCCGCCGGCGCTGTACATCGGGGCGAGCAGCATGTCGGCGGGGTGCCAGTCGTTGCCGTAGACGGGCATCGGTCCGTCGCCGGTCCAGGTGGGGACGTCGGTGGCGATCGCCCAGCCGCGGTCGTGCGGCAGGAAGCGCAGGGTGCCCCAGTGGTCGGCGACCTGGAGCATCCGCTCCCAGGACTCGCGGGAGCCGACCTGGCCGAGCAGGACGGTGGGGCCGCCGAAGGCGTTCTCCTCGATCTCCCAGACGGCGGCGACCACGAGGTCGCCGTCGGGGCGCACCAGGCTGACCGCGGCGGCGTCGAACCCGAGCCCGTGGACCGCGCCCTCGACGACCGCCTGCAGGGTTCCCGCCAGGCTCCGGGCAGCGTTGAGGTCCGCCACGACCCGGTGCAAGGTGCGGAGGGTCGCGAGGCGGACGTAGGGCTCCGACTCGGCTTCCATGCGGGGGCTCCCCGGCTGCTTCGGATGGTTCTTGAAAGGTTGTCGTCCGATTGCCAGAAGAACTGAATCACAGCGAGCACTGCGATAGGCACGCTCGGTCAGCAATAGCCGGTGACTGTGACTCAAATCACACAATGATCAAGGAGTCGGCGACCAAAGGCCGAGCGGACCTACGACCACGGCCCGATACCGGCACGCCCGACCGGCGACTACCGTGCGGTACGTGTACAGCTCTCCGCAGTCCCCCGCCGCCCCCGCGGCCCCCGCCCCCGCGGCGGCCGGCGCCACCCCCGAGGAGTTCCGGGCCGCCCTCGGCCAACTCGCCGCGGGCGTCTCGCTGCTGACCGTGCACGACCCCGAGGACGACGAGGACGCGGGGATGACCGCGACCTCGTTCCTGTCGGTGTCGCTGGAGCCGCCGCTGGTGCTGGTCTCGCTCCGCACCGACTCCCGGATGGACGAGCTGCTGGCCCGGGCCGAGACCTGGGCGGTGTCGCTGCTCGGCGAGGAGCACCGCGCGCTCGCCTCCCGGTTCGCCATGAAGGGGCGGCTCAGCGACCGGCTGCTGTTCGCGGACGCCGCCTGGCACCGCGGCCCGCACGCGGGCGCCCCGCTGGTCGACGGCGCGCTGGCCACCGTGGAGTGCCGCACCGAGCAGCGGATCGCGGCCGGCGACCACACCCTCGTCCTCGGCCGCGTCCTGGCCGCCGAGGCGCCGGCCCCGGCCGGACGGCCGCTGCTGTACCTGCGCGGCGGCTACCGGCAGCTGGGCTGACGGCCCGTCACTCCGGGCGGATCCGGCCCCGGCCCTGCTTGAGCCCCGAGCGGTGCCGCTTGGTCTCCAGCCGCCGCTCGACCATGCCCCGGCTGGGCTTGGTGGCCCGCCGGGCCTTCGGCGGCGGCGCGGTGGCCTCCCCCAGCAGCGCGGCCAGCCGGGCCGCGGCCACCTCCCGGTTGCGCCACTGCGAGCGGTGCTCGGAGGCCCGGACCACCAGCACCCCGTCCACCAGCCGGGAGGCCAGCCGCTCCAGGGCGCGCTCCTTCCACACCGCCGGCAGCGCGTCGGAGGAGGCGAGGTCCCAGCGCAGCTCGACCCGGGAGTCGGAGGTGTTCACGTGCTGTCCGCCGGGGCCGGAGGACCGCGAGAAGCGCCAGACGAGCTCGGCGTCGGGGACGACCACCGAGCCCCGTACGCGCACGGGCTCAGTCATGCGCCCATCATCCCGCCCGCCCCCGGCCCCCGTCACCTGGTTAAGCGGGCACAATGGCGGGCGTGATCGAGCTCGGCTACTCGCTGTCCACCCGCCTCCCCGACCCCCCGCAGACCGACTACCGCACCGCGTCGGTCCGCTCGCTGCGGCACGACCTGTTCGCGGGCGACGTGTACCTGGAGACGGACGAGGGCGCCGGGCTGGAGACCCGCTGGGGCTGGGTGCCGGTGCTGGACTTCGCCTGGGCGGTGTGCGACATCGCCGAGCGGCTCGACCAGGACCCGCGGGGCAGCCGGGAGGCCAGGGTGCGCACCGAGGACCTGGACTTCACCCAGAACACCGAACTGCTGCGCTTCGCCCGCCGGTTCGGCTGGGTGGAGATCACCGCGACCTGGCGCCCCGAGGACGAGCCGCTGGTGGTCCGGCACGCCGAACTGCGCCGCGAGGCCCGGGACTTCCTGCAGGACGTGCTGGCCGACCTGACCGAGCTGCACGAGGGGCTCGCCGACAACCCGAACGTCTGGACCGTACAGGGCCGTTACCCGAGAATCTGATCACGGCCCGAGCGCCGCCCGGGGGAGAACCGTCCGTCCACCAACCGGTGGAACCAATCGCGGCCCGTCCGGCGTTCTCTGGGCAAAACCGACCGAAGGGACACCACAGACCATGCCCGTGAGCCTCTCCAAGGGTGGCAACGTCTCGCTGACCAAGGAGGCCCCCGGCCTGACCGCGGTCACCGTCGGCCTCGGCTGGGACGTGCGCACCACCACCGGCGCCGAGTTCGACCTGGACGCCAGCGCGATCGTCCTGAACGGCGAAGGCAAGGTCTACTCGGACCGGCACTTCGTGTTCTTCAACAACACCAGCACCCCGGACAGCAGCGTCGTGCACACCGGCGACAACCGCACCGGCGAGGGCTCGGGCGACGACGAGTCGATCAACGTCAACCTGGCCGCACTGCCCGCCGACGTCACCAAGATCGTCTTCCCGGCGACCATCTACGACGGCATCAACCGCGGCCAGAGCTTCGGCCAGGTCCGCAACGCCTACATCCGGGTGGTCAACCAGGCCGGCGGCGGCGAGATCGCCCGCTACGACCTCTCCGAGGACGCCGCCACCGAGACCGCGATGATCTTCGGCGAGCTGTACCGCAACGGCGACGAGTGGAAGTTCCGCGCCATCGGCCAGGGCTACGCCTCCGGCCTGGTCGGCATCGCCCAGGACTTCGGCGTCAACGTCTGACCCGGCGCCACCGCGCGGACGGCCCCCGGAGGATTCCGGGGGCCGTCCGCGTACCGGGTCCGGTCAGGAGCGGCCGGCCCTCAGCTCGGGCAGCTCCAGCAGCTCGGTCTCGTCGTGCGCGGTCAGGTCGACCACCTCGGACTCGGTGTCCGACTCGGCGTGCTGGTGGCTCGGCGGCTGCTCCACCGCCTGGTGCGGCGGCTGCGCGGCGTCCACCGGGTCGCCGGCCGTCACCGCGTAGCGCTCGCTGTCGGCCAGCGCCTCGTCGCCCACCACGTCCGCCAGGTCGCCGACCGCGGGGGCCGCGGCGCCGGAGCGCAGCGCGGCCCGGGCCGCGCCGGGGCGGCCGAAGAAGCTGAACGCCGTGGCCCGCGGGCGCTGCGGCGCGGGGACGGCCGGGCGCCGCTCCGGCCCGGGCAGCGCCGGGCCGACCGGGCGCAGCGCGGCGGCCGCGGCCGCCGGCACCGGCTCCGGCATCTTCGGGCGCAGCTCGACCTGGGCCCGCTCGTCCACCGCGCGGCGCGCCTCGGCGACCGCCGCCTGCCGCTCCAGGTGCCGCAGCGCGGCCTGCGCGCGGACGTAGGAGGCGGGCGTGACGGGGTGCTTGGGGCGGGCGGCCTCCACGGCCTCGCGGGCCGCCTCGGCCTCCTTCAGGGCCTGCTCGGCGACCATCACGGCGCGCTCGCGCAGCAGCCGGGCGATCTCGGTCTCGGCCTTGGCCAGCCGGGACTTCTCCGCGGTCAGCCGCCGCCCGAACCGGGTGGCGCGCTCCTCGGCGACCTCGGCCGCGTACTCGGCTTCGGCGATCTGCTCCTCGTAGCGCTCCTCGGCCCGCATCCGGCGCACCACGGCCAGCTGGGCGGAGGTCCGGGCGGCCCGGTCGCGCTGGCGCAGCACCAGGGCCAGGCCGAGCACCGCGACGACCGCGGCGACGCCCACCGAGCGGGCCACCACCTGGTCCGGACTGGCCACCAGCGCGGCCAGCGCCGCGACCACGAGCACACCGGAGGCGACCGGCGGCAGCAGCCGGCCGAGGACGGAGGAATGACGGTGGCGTCCGCGAGACATGGCTAGAAACTAGCGTGCGAATCACGGCGCTGTCAGCCTCGCCCCCCATTCGGGCCTTGACAGTCCGCGAGAACCACGGACGGCGACGGCCCGGTGACGGTCCGTCAGCGCGGGGAGGCGGCCGTCCCGCGCGGGTGCTCGGGGTCGTCGTGGTCGTCGGGCAGCCTGCAGATGTGCTGCAGCCACAGCGCCACCGCGACCACCGCCGCCCCGGCGAGTACCGCGAACAGCGCGGTGGCCGCCTGCGTCCGGCGGGCCGCGATGTCCAGCGAGCCGAGCAGGAACACCCCGACGCCCGCGTAGACCCCGGTCACCACCGCCGACACCAGCGCGCTGGCCTGCCCCAGCACCAGCGCCCGGGCCGCGTGCAGCGGGTCGACGCCCTTGGCGCCGGGCTGCCGCTCGCGCACCGCCCTGAGCCGCGAGCGCAGCGAGAGCGCCGCGGCCAGCAGCACCACGGCGACCGCCGCCAGCACGTACGGCGCGTAGGCGGGCACCCCGGGCAGCGTGTCCAGCGAGTCCCACAGCCGGGCGCCCCCCCAGGACAGCAGCCCGGTGATCGCGGCGATGCCGAGCAGCAGACGGAGACGGAGCGGCTTCACGCGGACGGGCTTCCTTCCAGTGGGACGACGGCGGGGTCGCGACCAGGCCACCGTACCGGCCCGGCCGCACCCGCAGGGAGCTACGCCCGCGGGCGCCCGGAAGTTCCCGGGCGCCGACCGGGCTACTCGGGCAGCCGCAGCTGCAGGTCGGCGCGGAGCCGCACGCCCTGCGCCCCGGCCCCGCCCAGGCCCGCCAGCAGCTCGGCGACCGGGCCGCGGCCCGGTACCTCGGCCGCCGGGTCGGCGTCCTGCCAGGGCGCCAGCACGAACGCCCGCTCGTGCGCCCGCGGGTGGGGCAGCGTCAGGTGCGGGTCGTCGCTGGTGACGCCCTCGTAGGCGAGCACGTCGACGTCCAGGGTGCGCGGGCCCCAGTGGACGGTGCGGACCCGGCCGAACGCGTCCTCCACCGCGTTGGCCCGCTCCAGCAGGTCCCGCGGGGGCAGCGAGGTGCGCAGCACGGCGACGGCGTTGAAGTAGCTCGGCTGGTCCTCGGGGCCGCCGACGGCGTCCGTCTCGTACACCGCGGACAGCGCGGTCACCCGCACCCCCGGGGTGTCCGCCAGCGCGTCGACGGCGCCCTGGAGGGTCTCCAGGCGGTTGCCCAGGTTGCTGCCGAGGGCGACGGCGGCGGTGCGGGAGTCGTGCAGGGTGGACTCCACGCGGTCCACCCTGCCCTGCAGGTCGAACGTGGTCGGCGTGGCGGTCGGGTCGGTCGTGGCCAATGGAGTTCCCTCTGCTCGGGCTCCACCGGGCGCGGTCAGGCGCGGCCCCGGCGGATCGTGATGGTGACGTCGTCGAACGGGACGGTGATCGGGGCGTCCGGCTTGTGCACGGTGACCTCGACCTCCTCGACCGCCTCGTGGCGCAGGCACCGGTCGGCGATCCGCTGGGCCAGCGTCTCGATCAGGTCGACCGGGTCGCCCGCGATCACCGCGGTGACCTCCTCCGCGATCACGCCGTAGTGGGCGGTGCGGGTCAGGTCGTCGCCCGCGGCGGCCGGCCGGGTGTCGAGGAACAGCGTCAGGTCGACCACGAAGGTCTGCCCCTCGACCCGCTCCCGTTCGAAGACGCCGTGGTGGCCCCGGGCACGGAGCCCTCGCAGGGTGACGCGGTCCGGCAAAAGAATCACTGCTCCCAGCTGACGGCCCCGCCGGGGCGGGGAACGGCGGGCACCGTCGCCCGCCGCCCCTCGAATCTACCTTCGAGCACCGACCGCCCGGGACCGCCTCCCCGTCCGCCCACCCGATCGGACCGGCCGCCGCGGCCCTTGACGCCGCCGCGCTACTCGTCCTCGTCGTCCTCGTCGTCCCCGCTGGTGAGCACCGGCGACCCGTGGTGCGACCACAGCTTCCAGCCCGCCGGCGTCCGCCGGAACAGGTTCGTCGACACCACCTTGCCGCCGACCAGCGGCCCCAGCTCGCCCTCCTCCTCCGGCTCGCCGCCGGACAGGATGTTCTCCGTGCAGGTCACCAGGGCCACGTCGCCCTGCACGTCCACCTCGACGTCGGTCAGGAAGAACTGGATGTACTCGGTGTTCGCCATGATCAGCATGTACGAGCGGGTCACCTGGGCCCGGCCGGTCAGCGCCGGCCACCCCGGGTGGACGCAGAACACCCCGCCCTTGTCGTCCGCGTCGTCCGGCCCCAGCCAGATCGTCTCGACGGCCTCCAGGTCGCCGTTCTCCAGCGCCTCGTACAGCGCCTGGTTGACCGCGAGCACCGCTTCCTCGTCGGGCTCCAGCGCCGCCGCCCGGTCGTTGCCGCTCACTGCTTCCGCCACGTCTACCCCCTCTGCGCCGCCTGCTGCCAGGCCGCGACGACTCGTACGGCGTCAGCCGTGCCGGACACGTCATGCACCCGCACCGCCCAGGCGCCCGCCCTCGCCGCCAGCACCGAGACCGCCGCCGTGGCGTCGTCCCGCTGCCGCGCCGGGCGCAGCTCCCCGGTTTCCGGGTTGGCCAGCAGCGTACCCAGGAAGCGCTTGCGCGAAGCCGCCACCAGCACCGGCCGTCCCAGCGCCGTCAGCGCGTCCAGCCGGCCCAGCAGGGCCCAGTTGTGCGCGCCGGTCTTGGCGAACCCCAGGCCCGGGTCGAGGATCAGCTGCTCCTCCTTCACCCCCGCGGCCAGCAGTGCCTCCACTCGGGCGGTCAGCTCGCGCACCACGTCCGCGACCACGTCGCCGTACACCGCGCGGGCGTCCATGTCCGCGGACTGGCCGCGCCAGTGCATCACCACGAACGGCGCCCCGGTGCCGGCCACCACCCCGGCCATCTCCGGGTCGGCCAGCCCGCCGGACACGTCGTTGACCAGCCGGGCGCCCGCCGCGAGGGCCGCCGCGGCGACGCCCGCCCGCATGGTGTCCACCGAGACCACCGCCCCGGCCCGGGCCAGCTCGGTGACCACCGGCACCACCCGGCGCAGCTCCTCCGCCTCGGTCACCCGCACCGCACCCGGCCGGGTCGACTCCCCGCCGACGTCCACCAGGTCCGCCCCGCGCGCCACCAGGTCCAGCCCGTGCGCCACCGCCCGCGCCGGGTCCAGCCACAGCCCCCCGTCCGAGAACGAGTCCGGCGTGACGTTGACCACCCCCATCACCGCGCAGCGCTCAAGGACGGGCAGACCGGGGACGTTCTCGCTCATGCGTCCCATTATCGACGCACCGGGTGGGACGACTCCCCCGGACGGGGCCGACGGGGGCGCGGGCGACCGCGCGACCGGCCCGGCACCCGCCGCGGGGCCGCGGGGCCGCGAGGAGACGGCCCCCCGTCCACCCCGCGACCCCGCCGCGCGCCTACGCGGCCCGGCCCAGCTGCGCCGCGGGCTCCGCCGTCAGGCTCTGGCGCTGCCGCTTGCGGCCGAAGCGGGGCATGCCGAGGGTGATGAACGCCTCCGCCTGCATCGCGGCGAAGCCGATCCGCGGCAGGTCCCGGGTGTGCGGGTAGACCAGGAAGCGCGGCTCCCAGCTCGGCTGGAACTTCGCGTTGAACTTGTACAGCGACTCGATCTGGAACCAGCGCGAGAGGAACACCAGCAGCCCGCGCCAGGCCCGCAGCACCGGGCCCGCCCCGATCCGCTCGCCGCGGGCGAGCGCCGAGCGGAACATCGCGAAGTTCAGCGAGACCCGCCGCACGCCCATCGCCCCGACCTCCTGGAGGGCGGCGACGATCAGCAGCTCGTTGAGGCCGGGGTCGGCCTCCCGGTCGCGGCGCATCAGCTCCAGCGAGATGCCGTCCTCGCCCCACGGGACGAAGTGCAGCACCGCCTTCAGGTCGTCGGCGGCGTCGGCGCCCGCCTCGCCCTCCTCGGGGGCCTTGTGCGCGGTGACGACCACGCAGTCGTCGTCCCCGGCGTCGCCGAACCGGCCGAGCGCCATGGAGAAGCCGCGCTCGGTGTCGGTGCCGCGCCAGCGGGCCGCCGCGTCGCCGATCCGCCGCTTCTCGTCGAGGGTGAGGTCGCCGACCCGGCGGACCTGGCAGGAGTAGCCGTTGCGCTCGATCCGCTTGACCATCTGGCGGACGTTGCGCATCGCGCGGCCGGAGAGCGAGAAGGAGGCGGTGTCGACGATCGCCTCGTCGCCGAGTTCGAGCGCGTCCAGCCCGGCCTCCCGGGTCCACACCTCGCCGCCGACCTCGGAGCAGCCCATCACGGCGGGCACCCAGGCGTGCTCGCGGGCGGTCGTCATGAAGACCTTGATCGCGCCGGGCCACGCCTCGACGTCGCCGACCGGGTCGCCGGAGGCCAGCATCACGCCGGAGACCACCCGGTAGGAGATCGCGGCCTTGCCGGTCGGCGAGAACAGCACGCTCTTGTCGCGGCGCAGCGCGAAGTAGCCGAGCGAGTCGCGCCGGCCGTGCCGGGCCAGCAGCTCCCGGACCCGCAGCTCGTCCTCGGGGGTGAGCTCGGGCTCGGGCTTCTCCGGGCGCAGCGCCAGGTACGCGGTGGTGAGTGCGGTGACCAGGCCGAGCGCGCCGAGCGAGTAGCCGACCAGGTCGGCGATCCGGTCGGAGGTGTAGTGGATCGGGCCGCCGAAGCCGAACAGGCCGTAGCCGACCTGCTCCAGCCGCTGGAACAGCGACGGGTCGCCGACCTCCGCCTTCCAGCGGACCGAGACCACGACCAGGCCGAGCAGCACCGAGACGACGGCGAGCACGGCGAAGTTGAGCACCGCGCGCCAGCGGGTGCGCGGGTCGGCCTTGGCGTAGAACTCGCGCCGGTGCACCAGCATCACCGCGAGCAGCGCCAGCGAGATCGCGGCCTGCCCGAACTGGTGCCAGCGCAGCAGGTGCAGCGCCGCGCCGACCGGCAGCAGCACGCACACCGCCCGCCAGGCCCGCGCCTTGCGGCGGCGCAGCGCGTGCGCCAGCAGCACCAGCAGCACGCCGACCATCAGGGTGCCGGCGGCGGCCAGCGTGGTGGTGCCGCCGGGCAGCTGGCCGACCACGGTGTGCACCCTGGTGAACCGCAGCCTGGGGGAGACCGCGCAGGCGATGTCGATCAGGCCGATGGCCAGGCAGGCGTACCCGACCGCCCCCGGCAGCCAGGCCCGCGGCACCGCGGCGGCCTGGTGGCGGAGCGCCCGCAGACCGCGCGGGCGGGGTGCGTCGGGGGTCGTCTCAGCGGACACGGGAGCGCTCATGGAAACTCAGCCTAGAGGCACCGGGGCGCTGGGCGCGCACTCCGGGAACCGGGGCGTGATGGACTCTCATGACTGTTCCTTTTTCTGGCAATCCGCACGTCAAGCGCGGTCCACGGGAGGTTCGGGTCCGCTCGCCGGGGGCCCGGTTCGAACGGTTGCGCTCATCGGTCCGGGGGACACGGCGCCCCGGCCCGACCGCACCCGTGACCGCCTGTCCGGCGGTTCGGCGCGTCCGGCATCCCGATGGACGCCGCGGCCCAGTGCGGCGGTTCCCCCACCCGCGGCACGTATTCGCACGGGCTTCCGACGCCCGGTCAGCGTACCCCGAATCGCTTCCGACGGTCCGTCAGATGACGATGGCGGGGCGGGAGTCGAGGAGGGACCGGAAGGCATGGAGCTGACCAGCCGGACGTTGGTGTACGCGCTGACCGCGGCGGCCGCGGCCGCCCTGCTCGGCACCCTGTGGCTGTGGCCCCGGCTGGCCCGGCAGCGCCCGCTGCCGGTGCTCGGCCGGCTCGCCCTGCTGACGGTCACCCAACTGGCCGTCCTGGGGGTGCTGCTGCTGTCGGTGAACAACGCCTACGGCTTCTACAGCTCCTGGAACGACCTGCTGCACCCCGGCGCCGCGGCGCTCGCGCCGGTCGCCGCGCAGGTGCCCGGCGCCGCGCCGGAGACCGGGCAGCTGGTGCGGCCCACCGACGAGGGCGGGCTGGAGACCGTCAAGGAGGTGCTGCCCGCCGGGCCGCCGGAGGAGGTCGGCCGGGTCGACTCGGTGCGGATCACCGGCCCCGCCTCCGGCCTGTCCGACCAGGTCTTCGTCTACCTGCCGCCGGAGTACTTCAACCCGCGCTACGTCCGCGAGCGCTTCCCGGTGCTGCTCGCCCTGGCCGGCTACCCCGGGCCCTCGCTGCACCTGGTCGAGGGGCTGCGGCTGCCGCGGACCGCCGCCGAACTGCAGCGGGCCGGGAAGCTGGCGCCGACCGTGATCGTGATGGCCCGCCCGACCGTGGCCCCGCCGCGCAACACCGAGTGCGTGGACGTCCCGGGCGGGCCGAAGGCGGAGACCTGGTTCGCCGAGGACGTCCCGGCGGCGGTCCGCTCCGCGTACCGGGTCAGCCGCTCGGCGGACTCCTGGGGCGTGTTCGGCTACTCCACCGGCGGGTCCTGCGCGCTGCGGCTGGCGATGCGGCACCCCGGCACGTTCCGGACCGCGGCCGGGATGCACGCCGACTACACCGTCCCGAACGACCGCTGGACGGACGGCGACCTGTTCCGCGGCGACCAGGACGCCGCCCGGCGGTCCGACCTGACCTGGCGGCTGAGGAACCTGCCCGCGCCGCGGGCCGACCTGCTGCTGGTCTCCACCCGGGCCGAGGCCGACTTCGCGGCCACCGAGCGGTTCCTGGCCGCGGCCCGGCAGGTGTCCGCGGCCCACCCCGAGCTGAAGGTGGACTCGATCTTCCTGCCCGACGGCGGGCACTCCTTCGAGACCTGGCGGCGCGAGCTGCCCGCCACCCTGGAGTGGCTGGGCGACCACCTCGCCCCGCCGCCGGACCGCGAGCCGCACTCCTGAGCCCCCGCCCCGGAGACGCACCGGGGCGCCACCCCTGCGGGTGGCGCCCCGGTCAGCGGGCCGACGGCGTGTCAGCGACCGCCGATGATCAGGCTCATCGCCTCGTTGCGGGTGGCCGGGTCGCGCAGCTGGCCGCGGACGGCGGAGGTGAGCGTCTTGGCGCCGGGCTTGCGGATGCCGCGCATCGACATGCACATGTGCTCGCACTCGAACACCACGATCGCGCCGCGCGGCTCCAGGATGCGCATCAGCGCGTCGGCGACCTGGCTGGTCAGCCGCTCCTGCACCTGCGGCCGGCGGGCGTACACGTCGACCAGCCGGGCCAGCTTGGACAGGCCGGTGATCTTGCCGCTGGTGGACGGGATGTAGCCGACGTGCGCGACGCCGCGGAACGGCACCAGGTGGTGCTCGCAGGTGGAGTACACCTCGATGTCCTTGACCAGCACCATCTCGTCGTGGCCGAGGTCGAAGGTGGTGGTCAGCACGTCCTCCGGCTGCTGCCACAGGCCGGCGAATATCTCCCGGTAGGCGCGGGCCACCCGGGCCGGGGTCTCCAGCAGGCCCTCGCGGTCCGGGTCCTCCCCGACGGCGAGGAGCAGCTCGCGGACGGCGTTCTCGGCCCGCTTCTGGTCGAACTCGCGGACGGGGGACTCACCGTCGAGCGTCACCGGATCGATCATGCGTGCCTCGCTGCTCGTCAGTCGGGAAATCTCGGTCAAGGGGGTGGAGAGGGTCGGCGCAGCACGAATGCCGCGCCTCCAGGGTACAAACCCCGGAAACGCGGCATCCATTCCGAACTGGTGGTCGGCCCGGTCAGCTCTCGACCTGGCCGCCGTCGACCGGCGGGAGCTTCACGATGTCGACCGGGTCCACGGTCGGCGCGGCGCCGTTGGTCAGCGCCAGCTCCTTCGGCGACTGCACCGGCGGCCGGGTGGACGGGGTGCGGCGGGCCGACCCGGTCCAGGCCGGACGCGGGGGACGCTTGATCACCGGAGTGAAGATCTCGGCGATCTGCTCCTTGTTCAGCGTCTCCTTCTCCAGCAGTTCGAGCACCAGGTTGTCCAGCACGTCCCGGTTCTCGACCAGGATCTCCCAGGCGTCGTTGTGCGCGGTCTCGATCAGCTTCTTGACCTCCTCGTCCACCAGCCCGGCGACCTCTTCCGAGTAGTCGCGCTGGTGGCCCATCTCACGGCCGAGGAACGGCTCGGAGTCGGAGGTGCCGAACTTGATCGCGCCCAGGCGCTCGCTCATGCCGTACTGGGTGACCATGGCCCGCGCGGTGGCGGTGGCCTTCTCGATGTCGTTCGAGGCGCCGGTGGTCGGGTCGTGGAAGACCAGCTCCTCCGCCGCCCGGCCGCCCAGCATGTAGGACAGCTGGTCGAGCATCTCGTTGCGGGTGGTCGAGTACTTGTCCTCGTCCGGCAGCACCATCGTGTAGCCCAGGGCGCGGCCCCGGGACAGGATGGTGATCTTGTGCACCGGGTCGGAGTAGTTGCAGGCCGCCGCGACCAGGGCGTGGCCGCCCTCGTGGTACGCGGTGATCTTCTTCTCCTTCTCGGACATGATCCGCGAGCGCTTCTGCGGACCGGCCACGACGCGGTCGATCGCCTCGTCCAGCGTCTGGTTGTCGATCAGCTTCTTCTCGGAGCGCGCGGTGAGCAGCGCCGCCTCGTTCAGCACGTTCGACAGGTCGGCGCCGGTGAAGCCGGGGGTGCGCTTGGCGACGGCCGAGAGGTCGACGTCCGGCGCGATCGGCTTGCCCTTCTGGTGCACCTTGAGGATGTCCAGTCGGCCCTGGAGGTCCGGGCGGTCGACGGCGATCTGCCGGTCGAAGCGGCCGGGGCGCAGCAGCGCCGGGTCCAGGATGTCGGGGCGGTTGGTGGCGGCGATCAGGATGACGCCGCCCTTGACGTCGAAGCCGTCCATCTCGACCAGCAGCTGGTTGAGGGTCTGCTCGCGCTCGTCGTGGCCGCCGCCGAGGCCCGCGCCGCGGTGCCGGCCGACGGCGTCGATCTCGTCGACGAAGATGATCGCCGGGGCGTTCGCCTTGGCCTGCTCGAACAGGTCGCGGACCCGGCTGGCGCCGACGCCGACGAACATCTCGACGAAGTCGGAGCCCGAGATCGAGTAGAACGGCACGCCCGCCTCGCCCGCGACGGCGCGGGCCAGCAGGGTCTTGCCGGTGCCGGGCGGGCCGTACAGCAGCACGCCCTTGGGGATCTTGGCGCCGACCGCCTGGAACTTGGCCGGCTCCTGGAGGAACTCCTTGATCTCGTGGAGCTCCTCGACCGCCTCGTCGGCGCCCGCGACGTCCGCGAAGGTGGTCTTCGGGGTGTCCTTGGTGAGCAGTTTGGCCTTGGACTTGCCGAACTGCATGACCCGGGAGCCGCCGCCCTGCATCTGGTTCATCAGGAACAGGAAGACCAGGACGATGATCACGATCGGGAGCATCGAGAAGAGCAGGCTGACGATCGTCGACTGCTTCTCGGGGCTGACCGTGTAGCCGTCGGCGATCTGCCCGCCGGCGTACTTGTCCTGGAGGGTCTTGGCCAGATCGGCGGCCTGCTGCTCGCCGGTGTAGGAGGCCTGGAAGCGGGTGCCGGACGGCGACTTGCCGTTCGAGCCGGCCTTCAGCTTCTGGCCGTCCTGCAGCTGGATCTTGATGAGGTTCGAGTCACCGGTGGTGAGCTGCGCCGACTTCACCTGGTTGTTGTCGATGGCGCTGACGATCTGCCCGGTGTCCGCAGTTTTGTAGCCGCTCGAATCCGAGACGAGCTCCATCAACGCGAACACGGCGAGGGCGGCCAGCACGACCCACATGATCGGCGCACGGAAGTATCGCTTGACGTCCATCCATGCGGGGCGTCACCGCCCCGTCCCTCCTGCCAGTTCAACGGGCGCTGCTCGGCTGTGGGGCCTCGGCGCATCCGATATGTGCTCGTAAGACGAGCGTTTGATTGGACCGTACCGCAGCGACCCCCGGTCCCGGCGGGATCGCACCACGGTGCGGTCTATTTTCCTACCCCCGCACAACGGGTGGGAACGGGGCACTGTTCCCACCCGTCGCCCGAACGGTTCAGCCGCCGTACACGTGGGGCGCGAGCGTGCCGATGAACGGCAGGTTGCGCAGCTTCTCCGCGTAGTCCAGGCCGTAGCCGACCACGAACTCGTTGGGGATGTCGAACCCGACGTACTCGACGTCGATCTCCACCTTGGCCGCGTCCGGCTTGCGCAGCAGGGTGCAGACCTTGAGCGAGGCCGGGCCGCGCGAACCCAGATTGCCGAGCAGCCAGGACAGCGTCAGACCGGAGTCGATGATGTCCTCGACGATCAGCACGTCCTTGCCGGCGATGTCGGTGTCCAGGTCCTTGAGGATCCGCACCACGCCGGAGGACTTGGTGCCCATCCCGTACGAGGAGACGGCCATCCAGTCCATGGTGACCTGGCTGTGCAGCGTCCGGGCCAGGTCGGCCATCACCATCACGGCGCCCTTGAGGACGCCCACCAGCAGGAGGTCCCTACCCGCGTAGTCCTGGTCGATCCGCGCGGCCAGCTCCACCAGCTTGGCGTCGATCTCGTCCTTGCTGATGAGCACCTTCGCGAGGTCTGCGCCCATGTCGTTCTGGTCCACCGGGGATACGTCCTCAAACGTTCGGGGTCGGGGTTCGGCGGCGGCGGTACGACCTGTTCGTGCTCAGTCGCCCTGCCGCCGAAACACCAGCGTGCCACACCGGCGCACGGCTTCGACGCCCCCGGGTAGGTGCAGCGGGCCCTGGCCGCGCCAGCCGGTGACCAGCAGGTCCACGCTCTCCAGGTGCCGGGCGAACAGGTCGCCGGCCGGGCAGCCCGCGCGCAGCGCGGCCCGGCGCAGCACCCGGCGGCGGACCGCGGGGGGCAGTTCGGCGAGCTTGCCCACGTCCAGGGCGCCCTCCGGGGAGCGCAGGTCGCGCTCGGCGAGGGCGGCCCACTGGTCGAGGGCGTCGGCGTCGTCGCGGAACAGCCGGGCGGTGCGGGCCAGCGCCTCCACCACGCCGCCGCCCAGGTGCTTCTCCAGCACCGGCAGCACCTCGTGCCGGACCCGGGAGCGGGTGTACGCCGGGTCGGTGTTGTGCGGGTCGTCCCAGACCGGGATGGACTGCGCGGCGCAGGCCCGCCGGGTGGCGGCCCGGTCCAGCTCCAGCAGCGGGCGGCGGTAGCGGCCCTTCTGGGCGGGCATCCCGGCCAGCGAGCGGGCCCCGGAGCCGCGGGCCAGGCCCAGCAGCACGGTCTCCGCCTGGTCGTCGCGGGTGTGGCCGAGCAGGACGGCGAGCGCGCCGTGCCGCTCGGCGGCCAGGTCGAGCGCGGCGTAGCGGGCGTCCCGGGCGGCGTTCTCCGGGCCGCCCTCGCGGCCCACCCGGACGGCGACCGCCTCCACCGGGTCCAGGCCGAGCTCGCGCAGCCGGGCGGCGACCTGCTCGGCCCGCTCGGCCGAACCGGCCTGCAGGCCGTGGTCGACGGTGACCGCGCCGACCCGCAGGCCGAGCTTGGGGGCCTCGAAGGCGGTGGCGGTGGCCAGCGCCATCGAGTCGGCGCCGCCGGAGACCGCCACCAGCACCAGCGGGGAGCCTGGTGCGGCGGGCGTGCGGGGCAGGCCGGAGGGGTGCCGGCGGGCGTTGCCGATCAGCGTGCCGGGCACCGTCGCAGTGCCGGCCAGCGCGGGCACCGGCACGGGCGCGGGCGTCCGCGGGCGGGCCTGCCCGCCGGGGACGACACCCGCCTCCGCGGCGAGTTCGGCGAGGGTACGGCGGACGGCGAGGCGTATCGCCGCGACAGCGGGGTGTGGGCCCATGGTTGGCACTCCTTGGCGGAGGGAGGGTGGTGTCGGCCGCCTGTCAGCTCTCGGTCACCAGGCGCTCACAGATGGTCGCAGAATCCGGCCACCGCCCACGCCACCCGCGCCAACGGCGGATTCACCGTCCCACGTACGGGTGAATGGAGAAACGTTACGGCTGCCTCAGGTGTACGACTCACCGGACGGAGGGACCGGTCGGGACCGGGCCCGGCCGGTCCGGACGGACCCGGCCGGTCAGCCGGTGGCCCGGTCGGCCGGTCAGCCGGTGACCCGGGCCACCCAGGACGCCGGGTCGTGGATCTCCTCCTTGGTGGGCAGCGTGTTCGGCGAGGTCCAGACCCGGTTGAAGCCGTCCATCCCGACCCGCTCCACCACGCCCCGGACGAACACCGCGCCGTCCTGGTACTGCCGCAGCTTGGCGTCCATCCCGAGCAGCCGGCGCAGCGCCAGGTCGAGCCGGCCGCTGCCGCGGTCGCGGCGGCGCTGGAACTTCTCCCGGATCTCCGCCACCGAGGGCACCACCGCGGGCCCCACCCCGTCCATCACCACGTCCGCGTGGCCCTCCAGCAGCGACATCACCGCCGTCAGCCGGGACAGGATCTCCCGCTGCGCGGGCGTCTGCACCAGGTCGGTCACGCTGGGCGCGCCCTCCCGGCCCGCGCGGTCCCCGCGCCGGCCGCCCAGGCCCGGGAGCGGCAGGCCGCCGAGCGCCTCGCGCAGCCGCTCCAGGAAGGCCGCCGGGTCGACGTCGGTCTGCGCCAGGAACTCCTGCACCTCGGACTGGATGTGGTCGCGCAGCCACGGCACCGCGGTGAACTGGGTCCGGTGGGTCTCCTCGTGCAGGCACACCCAGAGCCGGAAGTCGCGTGGGGCGACGTCGAGTTCGCGCTCCACCTGGACGATGTTCGGCGCCACCAGCAGCAGCCGCCCGGGCGGGGCGGCCAGACCGCGCCGGGGCTGGTCGAACAGGCCCTCCGGGCTGTCCGGGGCGCTCGGCAGCTCGGCCGGGGCGAAGGTCTCGTACTGGCCGAGCACCTTCGCCGACAGGAAGGCCAGCACCACGCCGACCTCCACCCCGGTGGCCTTCGCCCCCGCCGAACCGGCCGCCGCCGCACCCCGGCCGCCGCCCTCCCGGCGGGCCGCCAGCTTCTCGGTCAGCGGGCGCACCACCGTCCGGAAGCCCGCCACGTTGGCCCGCACCCAGCCCGGCCGGTCCACCACCAGCACCGGCGTGCCCGCCACCCCGGTCGACCCCATCCGGGTGTACTCGCGCACGTGCCGCTCGGCCTCCGCCGCGTGCCGGCGCAACTCGGCGACGGCCGCCCGGGCCTCGTCCCGCCCGATCCGCGGCCCCGGCCGGGCGAGCCGCACCGCGGTCGCCACGGCGAGATTCCAGTCGACCATCTCCGCACTGCCGCTCGCGCTCGTCATGCCTTCACCGTACGTGCTCACCCCCGCCCGGGGGAGGCGCGCACCCTCGCCGCTCCGTGCCGTGACACCCCGTCAACGCTCCGCCGCCGGACACCGGGAGCACCCCGGCCCCGGCCCACCCGCCGCACAGCGGCCCGCGGGGCGGTGCGCCCGCGCCGGGGCGGCTGCCTCCCCGGGCGGCCGGGTCACCCCGGCACCGCCCGGACCACGCGAGGCCGCGGCGACCGGTCCTCGCGCCGCCGTCCGCGGGACACCGCGCCCGCCCGGGGAGGCAGCCGCCCCGGCACCGCCCCGGAGCCGCTGTGCGGCGTGTGGGCCGGCGGGGTCAGCAGCCGCAGGCGGCGATCCTGGCGACGATGCGGTCGACGGCGGCGCGGGCCGCGGTGGGGTCGGCGTCGGTGCGGGTCATCAGGGCGAAGGCCAGGACGCGGCCGTCGGCGTCGACCACGGTGCCCGCCAGGGTGTTGACGCCCTGGAGGGTGCCGGTCTTGGCGCGGACGATGCCGGCGGCCTCCGCCGCGCCAGACTTCGCGCCGAAACGGTTCACCAGGGTGCCGGAGAATCCGGCGACCGGGAGGCCGGTGATCACCGGGCGCAGCTCCGGGTGGGCGGGGGCGGCGGCCGCGGCGAGCAGCTTGACCAGGGTGATCGGCGGGATCAGGTTGGCCTTGGCCAGGCCGCTGCCGTCGGTGAGCACCACGCCGTCCAACGGGACTCCGAGCCCGGCCAGTTCGGTGCTGACCGCCTTCGCCGCGCCCTCGAAGCTGGCGGGCTGCTGCGCGGCGATCGCGGCCTGCCGGGCGACCGCCTCGGCCAGCGTGTTGTCGGAGGTGGTGAGCATCCGCTCGACCAGCCGCCCGATCGTCGGCGACTCCACCCGGGCCAGTTCGGTCGCGGCGGCCGTACCCGTGGCCGTGCCCGCGGCCATGCCGGCGGGCGCGGTGGCGGGCGCGGTGGCCGCGGCGGGCTTGCCCTGCACGGTGACGCCCTCCGCCCCGAGGAAGCCGGCGAAGGAGTCGGCGGCCTGCCCGGCGGGGTCGAACACCCGGGCCGGGGCCTCGTCAGGCGAGCGCGGGTCGATCCGGCCCTCGTCGACCATCAGCGGGGTGACCGCGGCGATGTTCATCGCGTCGTGGTCCTTGTGCAGCAGCGGGCCGGTGTAGAGCGAGGTGTCGTACGAGAGCCGCACCTCGGTGGTGCCGGCGGCCCTGAGCGCGGTGGCGGTGCGGTGGGCCAGCTCGGCCATCGAGGCGGGGGCGCTGTCCGGGTCGACGGGCAGGCCGCCGATCCGGACCTGGTCGGCGGGCAGGGCGGTCAGGGTGGGGTCGCCGCCGCCGACCAGGGTGATCTCGCCCGGGGCGGCGCCCCGGACCACGGTGGTGGCGATCCGGCGCTCGGCGGGCAGCAGGGCCAGGGCGGCGACCGCGGTGGCGAGCTTGGTGGTGGAGGCGGGCGTGGCCGGGGCGGTCTCCTGCGCGCCGAACAGGAACTCCCCGGTGGCGGCGTCGGCGACCGCGAAGTTCAGGGTGCCCAGCGCCTTGTCCTGGACGGTGCCGCCGAGCGCGGTGCGCAGCCCGTCGCCGGTCGGGGCCCTGCTGTCGGCGGCGTCGCCCTCGGCCAGCACCGGGCCCTTGACCGGGACGGCCCGGTGCCGGTCGTCCCGGTGCTGCCGGCCGTCGCCCTTGCCGCCGTCGCCGCCGCCGTGGTCGCCACCGTCGCCGTGGTCGCCGCCGTCGCCGCCCTGCCGGTCCTCGCTCCGGCCGTGGCCGTCCTCGGCGGGCCGACTCGTCCCGGCACCCGCCGTGGGCTGGGCCGGTGCCGGGTCGGCGGCCAGGGTCCCGGCGGCCAGCACCACCCCCAGCGCGGCTGCCAGGGCGGCTCTGCGCCCGCGTCCCGCCCCTGTCCCTGCTCTCACCGACCGGCCCCTTTCCCGAGCACACCCCGCCGTAGGAGACACTTGATTCTGTCAGTCCCAACCCTTGGAGGAACCGTTGGAGTTCGACGTCCTGATCGAGATCCCGAAGGGCTCGCGCAACAAGTACGAGGTCGACCATGAGACCGGTCGGCTCCGGCTGGACCGCATGCTCTTCACCTCGACCCGCTACCCGGCCGACTACGGCTACGTCGAGGGCACCCTCGCGGACGACGGCGACCCGCTGGACGCGCTGGTCATCCTGGAGGAGCCGACCTTCCCGGGCTGCCTGATCAAGTGCCGCGCCATCGGCATGTTCCACATGACCGACGAGGCCGGCGGCGACGACAAGCTGCTGTGCGTCCCGGCGACCGACCCGCGCTGGTCGCACCTCCAGGACCTCCAGGACGTGTCGGAGTTCGACCGCCTGGAGATCCAGCACTTCTTCGAGGTCTACAAGGACCTGGAGCCGGGCAAGTCCGTCCAGGGCGCCGACTGGGTCGGCCGCGCCGAGGCCGAGGCCGAGATCACGGCCTCGATCAAGCGCCTGGAGGAGCAGGGCGGCCACTGAGCCGTGACACCCCCCGGGGTGGCCCGCACCGCACGCGCAGGGGCGGGAGTCCGGAGTTCCGGGCTCCCGCCCCTGCTGCTTCCCGGTGGCGCTCCCGGGGTGTTCCCGCCGCGCTCCCGCTGCGTTCCCGCTGCGCCCGGACGGTCCTCAGGCGCCGTCGTTGTCGTCGAGCCGGAAGCCGACCTTGAGGCCGACCTGGTAGTGCTCGACCTCGCCGTCCTTGAGGTGGCCGCGGACCTGGACCACCTCGAACCAGTCCAGGTTGCGCAGCGTCCGGTTCGCCCGGGCGAGGCCGTTGCGGATCGCGACGTCCACGCCCTCGTGCGAGGACCCGACGATCTCGGTGACCCGGTAGGTGTGGTCAGTCATGGCGGTCTCTCCCTGTGCGGCGACGGGTGGCTCCCCCGCCGTCCACCGTGCACCGAAGCGCCGCCCCGGGCATCCCGGCTTCCGCCGACGGGGCGTCGGCCGCGGCGCCGGCGGGGCCCCGACCCGGGGCTCGACCGGGGCTCGACCCGGGCGCCGACGGACGCTCAGAACGCCGCGCGGACCTCGCCGACCACGTTCCCGCCGCCGTGCAGCGGGGCGGCGGCGATCCGGTCCAGCACCGGGTCCTGGACGCCCAGCCGGCGCAGCGCGGCGGCCAGCACCGGGCCGCGGGCGCGCTCCGCGCCGTCCTCGACCTTGAAGGCGAGGGCCCGGCCGTCGGCCAGCGCCACCACCTGGACGGCCTCGGCGCCCATCTTGGACAGCGCCCCGGGCACCGCCCGCATCAGCCAGGTGTCGGCCCGGCGGGTGCCGGCCACGTACTCGGGGTGGGCGCGCATCGCGTCGGCGACCCGGCGCCGCTCGGTGCCGGGGTCGGCCAGCAGCAGGGCGCGGTAGCCGCGGGCCAGGCCGGTGAGCGAGACGGCCAGCAGCGGGGCGCCGCAGCCGTCGGTGCCCAGGTGGGCGGCCGGTTCGCCGGTGGCCTGCTCCAGGGCGGTGCGGGCCAGCACCTGGATCGGGTGGGACGGGTCGAGGTAGGTCGGCAGGTCCCAGCCGTTGGCGGCGGAGGCGGCCAGCCAGGCGGCGTGCTTGCCGGAGCAGTCCATCAGGATCGGGGCGCGCTCCCCGCCGGAGCGCAGCAGTTCCTCGGCCTCCACCGGGTCCAGCGGGAGGTCGGCGGGCAGCCGCAGGGCGGACTCGGTGAGGCCGGCGTCGGCCAGCACCCGGCGGACGGCGGCGCGGTGGAAGGGCTCGGCGGAGTGGCTGGAGGCGGCCAGCGCGAGCTGTTCGCCGCGCAGGTCGAGGCCGGCCCGGAGGGTGGCCACCGCCTGGAAGGGCTTGGCGGTGGAGCGCGGGTAGACCGGCAGCTCGGGGGTGCCGAGCGCGTACTCGACGGCGCCGTCGGCGTCGAGCAGGACCAGCGAACCGCGGTGGCGGCCCTCGGTGAAGCCGGAGCGTATGACCTCGGCGAGGGCGGGCAGGGCGGGCTGCGACACGGGTGGTTCTCCAGGGCGGGTGCGGTGAGGGTGGGTGGACCCCGGCCGCGTCCGCCCCGCTCAGCGCTCGCCGAGCAGGTCGTCGACCCGGGCCTCCCCCTCACGGTACCTGCGGGTGATCTCCGCCCCGCAGTCGTCCGCGGTGCGCTGGAGCGCGTGGCGGCGGCCGGAGACCTCGCGCTGGTGCACGTCGAGCCGCTCGATCGCGGCCAGCAGGTCGGCGGTGGCGTGCGCGGACAGGTCGGCCAGCTGGACGTCGCCCATCAGGGCGTCCGCCTCCCGCCGGTAGCGCTCGCCGCGCGGCGGGCCGAGGGTGAGGTGCCGGGCCGGGCGGCGGGTCGCGGACGGGGCGTCGGCGAGGATGGCCGGCAGCCGGTCCAGCAGCGCGCACTGGGCCTCGCTCGCGCCCGTCAGCGGGATCTCCCGGCGCTGGAGCTCGGCCCGCAGGATGTCCATCCGGCCGTGCAGCAGGCGGCGCAGGTAGGACAGGTCGGCCTCCTGCTCCAGCGCGTCCCGGCGGAGCACCCGCAGTTCCTCCAGGGCCAGGCCGGCCAGCCCGTCGACCGCGCTCACGTCCATCAATCCGACCACCTGCCGTAGTACCAGTGCCCGCCGGTAGCACGGGCCGCCCGTCCTCCAGGGTTCCCCCCGGCGGGCGCTGCCACTCGTGCGGGTGACGCGGTTCGCCGGGACGGCGGACGCCCCGGCGGGGACCGGGTGGCCCCGGACCGTCGCACAGCGTGCCACCCCGGGCCCCGGCGCCGCACGCCCGAGTACCCGAACGGCCCCCTGGCGAACACCCCTGGCTAGTACGAAGAATCCGCGCCACCGGCTCACCTGCACGAATCGGGGCGCACCATGCGCGACCCCGGCGCGCAACCGGAGGCCGTGCGCCCCCCGGGTGGGCGCACCGGCACAATGGCGGCATGCGAGCAGTGGTGCAGCGGGTCGCCCGGGCGGCCGTGACGGTGGACGGCGAGACGGTCGGCGCGATCGAGGGGCCGGGCCTGTGCGTCCTGGTCGGTGTCACCCACGAGGACACCCCCGGGCAGGCCGCCCGACTGGCCAGCAAGCTCTGGACGCTGCGGCTGTTCCCGGGCAGCCCCGAGCAGTCCTGTTCGGAGCTGGGCGCCCCGCTCCTGGTGATCAGCCAGTTCACCCTCTACGGCGACGCCCGCAAGGGCCGCCGCCCCACCTGGAACGCCGCCGCCCCCGGCCCGGTCGCCGAACCGCTGGTGGACGCCGTGGTGGCCGAACTGCGCGCGCTGGGCGCCGAGGTGGCGACCGGGCGGTTCGGCGCCGACATGCAGGTGTCGCTGGTGAACGACGGGCCGTTCACCGTCCTGCTGGAGACCTGATCCCCTCGCGGGAGCGAGAGCCTGTCGCAGGAGTGAGAGTCCATCGTGGAAGTGAGGGCACCTTCCGAGAGTGAGAGGGTGTCACACGAGCGAAGCCCCCTCGCGGAGGCGAGACGCCCTCACGGAGGCGAAGGCCCCTCAGGCCGGGACGATCACGTCCTGGGTGCCCGGCACGCCGTCGGCCAGCAGTACCGCGTCCACCGGGGTGTTGCGCTTGACCAGGGCCAGTGCGATCGGGCCGAGCTCGTGGTGCCGGGCCGAGGAGGTGACGAAGCCGACCGGCCGCTCCTGGCCCTGGACCCGGACCTCGGTGCCGTGCGCGGGCAGCTTCTCCTCGGTGCCGTCCAGGTGCAGGAACACCAGCCGGCGCGGCGGCCGGCCCAGGTTATGCACCCGGGCGACCGTCTCCTGGCCCCGGTAGCAGCCCTTCTGCAGGTGCACCGCGCTGTCCAGCCAGTCCACCTCGTGCGGGATGGTCCGGTGGTCGGTCTCGAAGCCCAGCCGCGGCCGGTGCCCCTCGACCCGCAGCGCCTCGTACGCCCAGACGCCCGCCGCCGGGCCGAACTCCTCGGCCGCCGCGGCCAGTTCGGCCCGCGGCAGGAACACGTCGCGGCCCCACGGCAGTTCGCGTACCGCGGCGGCGCGCTCGACCGGGGCGGTGGAGCCGGCCGGCAGGAAGACCACCGCGTACCGCTCGGTGGCGTCGGCGACCTCGACCCGGTTCCAGAACTTCATCGACTCCAGGTACTTCACCAGCGCGGGCGCGCCGCCGGGCTCGACGTGGATCCAGGTGGTCTCCCCGTCGTCGACCAGGTAGAGCGCGTGCTCCACGTGCCCGTTCGGGGAGAGCACCAGCGCCTCGGTGGCCCGCTGCGGCGGCAGTTCGCTGACGTGCTGGGTGAGCAGCAGGTGCAGCCAGCTCAGCCGGTCCGGGCCGGTCACGGTGATCACGCCGCGGTGCGACAGGTCGGCGAAGCCGCGTCCGGCGGCCAGCGCGCGCTGCTCGCGGAACAGGTCGCCGTAGTGGGCGGCGACCCCCTCGTCGGGACCTTCGGCCGGGACGGCGCCGGGCAGGGCAAGCAGCGGGCTCTTCATACCCGCCAGCCTAGACCGACCGGCGCGGGAGGACGGCGTCGCGGGAGGACGGCGTCGCGGGCCGAAGGCTTCTCGTCCCCGCGTGACGGCTCTCGTCCCACGTGCCGGCTCTCGGCCCACGTGCCGGTCGGCCCTACGGCTGCCCGTCCGCCAGCTTGGCGGTGCAGTCCGCGCAGCGGCCGAAGATGGCGAAGTGCTTGAGGTCGGTGTCGAAACCGTGCTCGGTGCGCAGGCTGTCGATCAGCGGGGCGGCGATCTCGGTGTCGGTCTCGGTGACCCGGTCGCAGTCCCGGCAGACCAGGTGCAGGTGGGTGTGCCGGCCGGCCAGGTGGTAGGTGGGGGCGCCGTGGCCGAGGTGCGCGTGCGAGACCAGGCCGAGTTCCTCGAGCAGCTCCAGCGTCCGGTAGACGGTGGAGATGTTGACGCCGCTGGCGGTCTTGCGGACCTGGCCCAGGATCTCGTCCGGGGTGGCGTGGTCGAGCACGTCGACGGCCTCCAGCACGAGCTGGCGCTGCGGGGTCAGCCGGTAGCCGCGCTCGCGCAGGTCGGACTTCCAGTCGGTGCTCTCGCTGTTCGCCACGTGTGTCCCTGCCCGGTGAGAGGTCGTGCCGACAAGTGTAGGGACCGGCCGCCCGGCCGGTCCCCGCTTCGTGCCCGGACGGCGGATCAGCGGAAGAACGCGATCCCGTCGTCCGGCAGGTCGTTGATGTCGTGGATCAGCTGCGCCGGGTTGAGCACCTTCTTCAGCTGCGCGGACATGTACGGCCGCAGCGGCACCTCGGGGGCGGCCTTCTCGCCGACCCAGAGCAGCTCGTCCTTGACCAGGCCGTAGAGCCGCTTGCCGCCGCTGTACGGGGCCGCGTCCTCGATCCGGGCGACCGCGTCGGTGGCCAGGTCGATCTGCGGCTTGCCGTCGTGCAGCTTGCCGTACCAGATCTCCACGGTGCCGTCGTCGCGGACCGAGGAGACCTCGATCTCGCGCTCGCCGCTGGTGCCGTGCTGGTTGCTGGTCACCCGCCAGAAGGAGTGCTCGGTCTCCAGCGGGCGGACCTTCTCCCCCTGCTCGTCCAGCACCCAGGTGCGGGAGCGGAACTCCAGGAAGGGACGGCCGTCGTGCCGGAAGACGATCTCCTGGCCGAAGTTGCACTTCTCGCTGCCGGGGAAGTCGTGGACGCCCGCGCCCTCCCAGGTGCCGAGGAGGAAGGCGAGCGGGACGACGTCGCGGTGGAGGTCGGAAGGAATCTCGATCATGGTCCTGGCTGGTGTCGTCGGACGGTTACCGGGTCAACCGTACGGCAGTCGTCAGCGCTGGCCCTGGTAGAGCTTCATGACGGAGAAGATGGCGAACCAGGTGATCAGCACGGCCATCAGAGCCAGCAGGCTGTCGAAGAAGATCTCAAGACCGGACACGGTGCGCTCCCAGGGGCGGGTTCGACGGGCTGTGGTACGGCGCGAGTCTATCCGGCGCCCCTCGCGCCCGTAGTCTCTGGGGCATGTCGAAGAAGCTGGTCATCAAGGTCACCGCCGGGGCGGACGCCCCCGAACGCTGCTCGCAGGCCTTCACGGTCGCCTCGGTCGCCGTCGCCAGCGGCGTGCCGGTCTCGCTCTGGCTGACCGGCGAGTCCGCCTGGTTCGCCCTGCCCGGGAGGGCCGCCGAGTTCGAGCTGCCGCACTCCGCGCCGCTGCCGGACCTGCTGGAGGCCGTCCTGGCGGCCGGGAGCGTCACCCTGTGCACCCAGTGCGCGGCGCGCCGGGACATCGCGCAGGCCGACGTGATCGAGGGCGTGCGGATCGCCGGCGCGCAGGTGTTCCTGTCCGAGGTGATGGCGGACGACGCCCGGGCGCTGGTCTACTGACGCTCCTCCGGGGGCTCGCGGTCCGGCGCGTCCCGGTCGTGGCCGCGCCGCTCCCAGCGCGGGTCGTCCCAGCGCGGGTCGTTCCACCAGTCGTCGTCGCGGTCGCGCCGGTTGGCGAGGACGGCGGCCACCGGCGGGATCACCATGGCGACCGCGCACATGCCGATGGCGGCGCCGACCGACCAGAAGCGCACCACGCCCCAGGCGAGGACGAACAGGGTCAGGCAGACGCCCATCATCACGAAGTAGCGCACGTGCCGTCGATGTGCCTGCACCCCTCCAGGGTAGGCCGCGGGGCCCCGGCCGTTGAAGACGGCCGGGGCCCCGCGGTGCACCGCCTAGTGCGGTCGTCTCAGACCGCGATCGCGACCTCGGTGAACTCGCCCTGGGTGGCGACCACCTGGCGGTCCACGGTGGCGCCGGGCACCAGGGCCCGCAGCGTCCACTTGCCCGGGCGGGCGAAGAACCGGAACTGGCCGGTCGCCGAGGTCGGGACCTCGGCCGTGAACTCGCCGTTCTCGTCGAGCAGCCGCACGTAGCCGTTGACCGGCTCGTCGTTGCGGGTCACGGAACCCTGGATGATCGTCTCGTTGGCCACGTCAACTCCTGCCAGGTCCGGGCCGCCGGCCTTCGCACCGCACATGTCTGTCTCCCTCGTCCTTGCCGTCGTGCGAGCCGGAGCTCAGTTGCCGAGCTCGATCGGCACGCCGACCAGGCTGCCGTACTCGGTCCACGAACCGTCGTAGTTCTTGACGTTCTCCTGGCCGAGCAGCTCGTGCAGCACGAACCAGGTGAGCGCGGAGCGCTCGCCGATCCGGCAGTACGCGATGGTGTCGGTGGCCAGGTCGACGCCCTCGGCCTCGTAGAGCGCCTTGAGCTCGTCGTCGCTCTTGAAGGTGCCGTCGTCGTTGGCGTTCTTCGCCCACGGGATGTTCTTGGCGGACGGGACGTGGCCCGGGCGCTGCGACTGCTCCTGCGGGAGGTGGGCCGGGGCGAGCAGCTTGCCGGAGAACTCGTCGGGCGAGCGGACGTCGACCAGGTTCAGGCTGCCGATCGCGTTGACCACGTCGTCGCGGAAGGCGCGGATCGAGGAGTCGGCCGGCTGCGCGGTGTACTGGGTGGCGGCCCGCTCGGGCTGCTCGACGACCAGCTCGCGGGAGTCGAGCTCCCACTTCTTGCGGCCGCCGTCCAGCAGGCGGACGTCGCCGTGGCCGTACAGCTTGAAGTACCAGTAGGCGTAGGACGCGAACCAGTTGTTGTTGCCGCCGTAGAGGACCACGGTGTCGTCGTTGGCGATGCCCTTGGCGGACAGCAGCGCCTCGAAGCCGGCCTGGTCGATGAAGTCGCGGCGGACCGGGTCCTGGAGGTCCTTCTTCCAGTCGATCCGGACCGCGTTGCGGATGTGGTTCTTGTCGTAGGCGGCCGTGTCCTCGTCGACCTCGACGATGACGACCTTCGGGTCGTCCAGGTGGGCCTGGACCCAGTCGGCGTCGACCAGGACGTCGCTGCGGCTCATGTGGGTTCTCCATCCGGGGGCGGTTGGCGGAAGGCTTCGGGAGTGCTCCGGGCCGTGCGCGTCCGCACGTCCGTCCGCATGCTGGGACGGAGGTGGGTGCGGCTTCGGCCGGGGTGGATCGGTGGGGTTCTCGCCGCTCCGGACGCACCGGTGCCCGTGGCTACCGGTTCGCGGCGTCGGAGCGGGGCGGACGTGCCGGGAGTACGGGGCGCGACCGCCGGGTCAGCGCATTCGACACAGGCAGCTCGACACGCGGCAGTGGTCTACCGCCCGCCGCTTCGTGAGGTCCGCCTGTCGCTTCATGACCACGATGCTAGGGACTCGGAGGGGGCGCTGTCATCATTGTGTCGAATGTTGAGACCGGATCATCCGCATGGTGGGATTTACCGATTTCCGCCCTCGGCCGGAGCGGCCCGGGCCCGGTGCGGGGACCGGGCGGACGGGTGATTCGGGGCGTTCCGACGGCCGGCCTGGACAGCCCGTCTCGCCCAGCGGACGCTAGTGGCCGAGCGTGGTGCCGGGGGCGAGGGTGAAGCGCAGCCGGACGCCGTCCTGCTCCGGGGTGGCCTCGGCCAGGGCGAGGCCGGTCGGCAGGCCGGTCAGGGCGAACCGCTGGGGCTTCAGCAGGTCGCCGGCCAGGCCGTTCAACTTGGAGGCCGCGCCGGTGAGTTGGAGGTTGTCCACGATCACCTGGTTGCCCTCGCTGCGCAGTCGGCCCTCGACCGAGCCGCCCGGCACCTCGGCCTTCACCTTGCCCGGGCCCGCGTACGCCAGGGTGAGCCGGCCGCCGCCCACCATGAACTTCGACAGGTCCCGGTAGTCGATCACGCCCCGGCCGTCGCCGTGCCCGACGGTGACGCCCCGGTAGGAGTCGGTGAACTTCACGTCCGACAGGTCGGCCCGGAAGGCGTGCACGGTCACCGTCTCGCGGCCGTCGGTCACGGTCATCCCGTCCGAGCTCATCGTGACCTTGTCCAGCTCGCCCGCCAGCGCGCTGGTCAAGAACGGGAAGTCGTCGATGCTGACGTCCGGCTTGGTGGTCATCCAGCCCGAGGAGACGGCCGCGTCCGCCGCCTGGTCCTCCGCGACCCCGACGGCTATCCGGTCGGCGCCGACCAGCAGCCCGGCCACCACCCCCAGGCCGATCAGCAACTTCACCGAGCCGTGCATCGCACTCCCCCAGCAGACGGTCGATCCGACGTCCGTTCGGAGACGAACGGCATTCGGGCTACGGACATAGGGACGATCGCACGCATGCCCCAGTTCCGGAACGGCAGCCGGGGAACCGGTGATCAGCCTCCGGCGAACGGCGGCAGCACCTCGACCGTCCAGCCCGCGGACAGCGGCACCCCGGCGTGGTCCCGGCCGCCGGTCTGCTCGCCGTCCAGCAGGAACGAGCACACCCCCAGCAGCCGCAGCAGCTCCGGCCGGTCGGCGTGCGCGGCGCGCACCGCGGCCAGCGCCCCGGCCAGCGTCGCGGCCTCGATGGCCTCCTCGGCCCGGCCGGCCGCGGACTTGGCGGCGGCCCAGTAGCGCACCGTCCCGCTCACTCGTCCGGGTGAGCCGGCGGCGGCGGGTTCCCCGGCGGCGGTGCGTGCTTCGGCGGTCGCGGTCACGGCAACCCCTCTCGACGGTCCTCGCCCGGTACGGCGGCCGGCCCGGTGCCGGCCGGCCCACCCGTGGAATCGGGGTACACGTACGGTGCGGCCGGTGCGGCCCCCATCATCGCGCGCTCCCCCCACCCGGAGGCAAACCCCCCGGGCCGCGCCGCCCCGCCGGAGCGGCGCGCCCCACGGCCCGGAGCGCCGATCGCTGCCGCGCGCCCCGCCCGCGCCTCTCCCCAGGCCGCAGCCGGTCGGCTATCCTCGAACCCGATGAGGGATCCGGGCAGAGTCGCCCCCGGGTCCTTTCGTGCTTTCAGGACGCCATACGGACGTTCTTGCGAACGGTGCCCCACCCGCACCCGCCGCCGGAACACCACCGCCGCGGGCCGCACGACGAGGTGCGCACCCCGGGACGGGACCAGACCGGAGGGTACGCCGATGGACGGGGCACCAGCGGGACGCCAGGGGTTGCGGGACCCCGGGCGAGCCACCGCCGCGCCGCCCGCCGACGCCCCCGCCGACCCGGTCGGCGTTCCCCCCACCCTGTACCGCGGCCACCGCTCTCCCCGGCGGCCGCGACCGCGACGACCCGGAAAGGGGACTAACCGGGTATGAGTTCTCTGCTCCTGCTGACGAACGCCCTGCAACCCTCCGCCGAGGTGCTGCCCGCCCTCGGGCTGCTGCTGCACAGCGTCCGGGTGGCCCCCGCCGAGGGGTCCGCCCTGGTCGACACCCCGAGCGCCGACGTGATCCTGGTGGACGGCCGGCGCGACCTGCCGCAGATCCGCAGCCTGTGCCAGCTGCTGCGCTCCACCGGCATCGGCAGCCCGCTGATCCTGGTGGTCACCGAGGGCGGCCTCGCCGCCGTCACCGCCGAGTGGGGCATCGACGACGTGCTGCTCGACACCGCCGGACCGGCCGAGGTCGAGGCCCGGCTGCGGCTGGCCCTCGGGCGGCTGAACGCGGCCACCGACGACAGCCCGATGGAGATCCGCAACGGCGACCTCTCGGTCGACGAGGCCACCTACTCCGCCAAGCTCAAGGGCCGCGTCCTCGACCTCACCTTCAAGGAGTTCGAGCTGCTCAAGTACCTGGCCCAGCACCCCGGCCGGGTCTTCACCCGGGCCCAGCTGCTCCAGGAGGTGTGGGGCTACGACTACTTCGGCGGCACCCGCACCGTGGACGTCCACGTCCGCCGGCTGCGGGCCAAGCTCGGGGTCGAGAACGAGCAGCTGATCGGCACCGTCCGCAACGTCGGCTACCGGTTCGTGGTGCCCGAGCGGCCCGAGAAGGGGCCGGAGCGGGCCGAGCCGAACCGCACCGGCGCCGCCCGCGAGCACTGACGCACGGCCGGGCGGGCCGCACCGCGGAAACACTCGCCCGGCTTTGCCCGGATCGCTCCCGAAACCGCCGTCCCACCAGGTGTCACCCCGGGCCGGACCGGCGAACCACCCGCGTAGACTCCCCCCGTGGCCAAGGTGACGCGCGACGACGTAGCCCGACTGGCTGGCACCTCGACCGCGGTCGTCAGCTATGTGATCAACAACGGTCCCCGGCCGGTCGCCCCGGCCACCAGGGAGAAGGTGCTCGCCGCGATCGAGCAGCTCGGGTACCGGCCGAACTCGGTCGCCCAGGCGATGGCCTCCCGGCGCACCAACCTGATCGGCATGGTCGTCCCCGACGCCCGGCAGCCGTTCTTCGCGGAGATGGCGCACGCCGTGGAACGCGCCGCCTCCGAGCGCGGCAAGCTGGTGCTGATCGGCAACTCCGACTACGTGGACGACCGCGAGGTGCACTACGTCCGGGCCTTCCTCGGGATGCGGGTCTCCGGCCTGATCCTGGTCAGCCAGGGCCCCTCGCAGCGCGCCGCCGAGGAGTTCGCCGCCATGGAGGGCGCCAAGGTGGTGCTGCTGCACCGCCGCCCCGAGGCGATCGACGACGTCGCCGTGGTCACCGACGACGTCGGCGGCTCCGAACTGGTCGTCCGCCACCTGCTGGAGGAGCACGGCCACCCGTACGTGGCCTGCTTCGGCGGCCCGGTCGAGTCCCCCGCCCCCGGCGACCCGGTGATCGACCACGTGGCCGGCTGGGAGCTGGCCATGACCGCGCACGGCCTGCCCACCGAGCCGTACCTGGTGGACGCCCCGTTCCACCGCTACGGCGCCTACCAGGTCGCGCTGGAGCTGCTCGGCTCCGACCGGCGCCCGCCGGCGATCTTCTGCTCCACCGACGACCAGGCGATCGGCGTGCTGCGGGCCGCCACCGAACTCGGCCTGCGCGTCCCCGAGGACCTCGCGGTGGCCGGCTTCGACGACATCCCCGAGGCCGCCTTCGCCTCCCCGCCGCTGACCACCGTCGCCTCCGACCGGGACGCGATGGCCCGGGCCGCCGTCGACCTGGTCCTCGACGACTCGCTGATGGTGCCCGGCAGCGACACCGAGCGGGTCCGCAAGTTCCCGTCGCGCCTGGTCGTGCGGCGTTCCTGCGGCTGCGCCGGCGACCGGGCCGGATCTCCCGCCTGACCAGGCTTTATGAGAAGCTGACGCGCTTCTCGGGGAACCTGTACCACCCTCTCATCCGGTCTTCATGAACCGCGCGGAACGTGGTCGTCATGAGCGACCAGCACCGCAACACCCAGGAGCCCCACCCCCAGGACGGCGGCGCGGGCCGGCTCGCGCCGCAGCCGCCCACCGTCCCCGCGCACCCGGCGGAGCAGCCGTACCCGCTCTATCAGGAGGCCGCCTACCCGGCGCTGCCGCCCGCGGCCCCCGCCGCCGGTGCCGGGGCCGCCGCCAGTGCCGGTGCCGGTGCCGACCAGCAGCCGCCCGCCGGGCACCGCGCCCGCCGCGGCCTGCTGCGCAGCCGGCTCGCCCTGGTCACCGCCGTCGCCGCGATCGCCGCCCTGGTCGGCGGCGTCAGCGGCGGCGCCCTGGTCGGCGACCGCTCCGGCACCACCGGCGCGAGCAGCACCCTGGTGCGCCCGGTCTCCGCGAACGCCGACGGCAGCGCCAACGTCTCGGCGATCGCCGCCGCGGTCTCCCCCGCCGTCGTGCAGATCACCGTCAAGACCAGCGGCGGCACCGCCACCGGCACCGGCGTGGTGCTCACCGCCGACGGCCAGATCCTCACCAACTACCACGTCGTCTCCGGCGCGGTGAGCGGCGGCGGCCAGACCACCGTCACCTTCCAGGACGGCTCCACCGCCCCCGCCACCGTCACCGGCACCGACAAGTCCCTGGACACCGCCGTCATCACCGCCTCCGGCGTCAGCGGCCTGACCACCGCCGTCCTCGGCGACTCCGACAGCACCGCCGTCGGCGACTCGGTGGTCGCCATCGGCAACCCCGAGGGGCTGACCGGCACCGTCACCTCGGGCATCGTCTCCGCCAAGAACCGGCAGGTCTCCGTCCAGGTCGACGAGAGCACCACCAGCAACAACGGCGGCTTCGGCTTCCCCGACCTGCCCGGCCGGCGCGGCTCCTCCGGCTCCGGCGGCTCGTCCGGTTCCTCCGCCGACACCGCCACCTACCAGGCCCTGCAGACCGACGCCGCGCTCAACCCCGGCAACTCCGGCGGCCCGCTGATCAACACCGCCGGCCAGGTCATCGGCCTCAACTCGGCGATGTACTCCGGCAGCGGCTCCGGCTCCGGCGGCAGCTCCGACGCCGGCAGCGTCGGGCTCGGCTTCGCCATCCCGATCAACAGCGTCAAGCAGGTGCTGTCCCAGATGCAGGCCGGCAGGACGGTCTGACCGCCTCCGCCGACCGCACCCCGCCGACCGACCCCCGCCGGCCGTCTCCCCCGATCCGTCCCACCCGACGGACAATGGCCAGGACCGCACCGGACTCAGAAAGGGCCCCGAGCCGATGACTCCCCCCGCCGACGACCGCACCCCCGCCGAGGCCCCGGGCGGCGGCGCCCGCGTCCTCGTGGTCGACGACGAACCCGCGCTGCGCGACGCGCTGGAATCCAGCCTCGCCTTCGAGGGCTACCAGGTCGCCACCGCCACCGACGGCTACGAGGCCCTGGCCGCCGTCGAACGCGACCGCCCCGACCTGGTGCTGCTGGACATCATGATGCCCCGGATGGACGGCCTCACCGCCGTCCGCCGGATGCGCTCCCGCGGCGACACCGTGCCCGTCCTGATGCTCACCGCCCGCGACGCCGTCGGCGACCGCGTCACCGGCCTCGACGTCGGCGCCGACGACTACCTCGCCAAGCCCTTCGAACTCGACGAGCTCCTCGCCCGGGTCCGCGCCCTGCTGCGCCGCAACGCGCTCGCCGCGGAGGCCGCCGCCCGCACCGCCGCCGACGAGGACGGCGGCGAGGTGCTGGCCTTCGGCGACCTGCGGATGAACACCGCCACCCGCGAGGTCACCCGGGACGGCACGCCCATCGAGCTCACCCGCACCGAGTTCATGCTGCTGGAGATGTTCCTCTCCCACCCGCGCCAGGTACTGACCCGGGAACAGATCCTCAAGGCCGTCTGGGGCTTCGACTTCGAGCCCTCCTCCAACTCCCTCGACGTCTACGTCATGTACCTGCGCCGCAAGACCGAGCAGCACGGCATGCCCCGGATCATCCAGACCGTCCGCGGCGTCGGCTACGCCCTGCGCGCCGCGACCGGCGCCGCGGCGTGAAGCCGATCGGCCGGCTCACGGGGTGGTTCCGCGGCAAGCCGCTGCGGAGCAGGCTGGCCGTGCTCACGGCCGCCGCGGTGGCGGTGGCGATCGCGGTCGCGGCGGCGGCGTGCTGGTTCCTGGTCCGCGACACGCTCTACCAGCAGGTCAGGACCAACCTGGCGGACGCACCGCAGCCGGTGCCGCCGGGGCGCGACCAACCCGGGCAGTTCGAGCCCCGCGCTTACTGCGGGACCACCGCCGACGAGGCCCTGGCAATGGTCCCGGCTTCCACCGACCGGTATCACCAGAACAAGTGGGACACCCAGGTGATGACCTCCGCCCAGGTCTGCTTCCCGCTCGGCTCGACCCGGGCGCTCGACAGCAAGCCCTCCGACCTGGACAATCCGGGCACGCTCAGCCATCCGGGCTACCGGGAGGGAGAGTACACCGACGGCACGCCGGCGATGATCCGGCTGCTCCCCGCCACCGTGGACGGCAAGCGGGCGGTCCTGCTGACCGCCACCCCGATCAAGAACGTCCAGGACTCGCTGAACTCCCTCGCCCTGCTGATGGCCGGTGTCGCCGGGCTCGGCGTGGTCGGGGCCGGGATCGCCGGCCGGGTCGTCGCCCGCTCCGCGCTCAAGCCGGTCGACCAGCTCACCGACGTGGTCGAGCACATCGCCCGGACCGAGGAGGTCGGCACCACCATCCCGGTCAACGGGAAGGACGAGATCGCCCGGCTGGCCACCTCGTTCAACTCGATGTCGACCGCGCTCGCCAACTCCCGCGAGCGGCAGACCCGGCTGATCGCCGACGCCGGGCACGAGCTGCGCACGCCGCTCACCTCGCTGCGGACCAACGTCGACCTGCTGATCCGGTCGGACGCGCAGGGGCGGGCGCTGCCCGCCGAGACGCGGGCCCGGATGCTGGGGAACATGAAGGCGCAGATGCAGGAGCTGACCGTGCTGATCGGGGACCTGCTGCAGCTGTCCCGGCCGGACACGCCGAACCCGGAGGCGGTGCGGACGGTGGTGCCGTTCCACGAGACGGTGGGGCGGGCGCTGGAGCGGGGGCGGCTGCGCGGGCCGTCGCTGACCTTCGAGACGGACGTGCGGCCCTGGTACGTGCACGGGGACCCGGCGGCGCTGGAGCGGGCGGTGATCAACCTGCTGGACAACGCGGTGAAGTACTCGCCGCCCGCCGGGACGATCGAAGTGTCGTTGCGGGACGGGCGGTTGACGGTCCGGGACCACGGGCCCGGCATCCCGGCGGAGGAACTGCCGTACGTGTTCGACCGGTTCTGGCGGTCGCCGTCCTCGCGTCAGCTGCCGGGTTCGGGGCTGGGGCTGTCGATCGTGGCGCAGACCGTGCGGGACACCGGCGGGCAGGTCTCGCTGGGTCCGGCCCCGCACGGCGGGCCGGGGGCGCAGGCGGTGGTGGTGCTGCCGGGGGAGCCGGCCGAGCCGCGCTGAGGACGGGCTGAGGACGGACCGGGGACGCACGGGGGGCGGGACACCGCCGGTGCCCCGCCCCGTCACCGCGCCGGGGTCAGCTGTTGTCCTCGCCGACGCCGACGACCTTGATCCGGTCGGCGGCCGGCGGGGCGATCGGCGCGCCCGCCGAGCTGTGGCCGGTCAGGTAGGCGTTGAACAGGTCCAGGTCGGAGGCGCCGACGAGCTTGTCGGTGCCGGCGGTGAAGGCCGGGAAGCCGTCGCCGCCGCCGGCCAGGAACTCGTTGGCGGCGACCCGGTAGCTCGCGTTCGGGTCGAGCGGCGCGCCGTTCAGGCGGATCGAGTCGACGACCACCCGGGCCGCGCCGGCCTGGTTCAGGTCGAGGGTGTAGTGCAGGTTCGAGGAGATCTGCAGCACCTTCGGGGCGGCCTCGTTGGCGCCGGAGACCTGCTGCTGGAGGACCTGCACCAGCTGGGCGCCGGTCAGCGTCTTGACCTGCATCATGTTGGTGAACGGCTGGACGGCGAACGCCTCGCCGTAGGTCACCACGCCGTCGCCCTCGCCGCCGGTGGCCTTGTACACCAGGTCGGCGCGGATGCCGCCGGGGTTCATGAACGCCACCTGCGCGCCGCCCTTGTCGGCGGGCGAGAGGCCGGCCAGCTGGGCGTCGGCGATCAGGTCACCGAGCGGCTTCTCCAGCGCGGTGGAGCCGCGGCCGTTGATGTCGGCGGTGATGTAGCCGGTGGCCCGGTTGGCGATCGGCGCGGCCAGCTTGGTGTACCGGTCGAGCAGCGCGGTCAGGTCCGGCGCCTTCGGCACGTCGCGGCGCACGACGTGGTTGGCGGCGGTGACCGTCGGGCGGACGATGCCACCGCTGCGCTTGTCCAGCTTGAGGTCGATCTCGGTGTACAGGCGGCCGAACGAGGCGGCGCTGGTGACCGAGCGGGGCACGCCGTTCGGGTCCGGGATCATGCAGGCGTACGAGTTGTGGGTGTGGCCGGTGACGATCGCCCCGACGGCCGGGTCGATGTTCCGGGCGATGTCCACGATCGGGCCGGAGACGCCCGCGCCGGCCGGGCCGCAGTCGTAGTTGTACACGTTGCTGGCGGGCAGGCCGCCCTCGTGGATCAGCGCGACGATCGAGTTGACGCCCTGCCGCTTCAGCTCGGCGGCGTACTTGTTGACGGTGGCGACCTCGTTGCCGAACTTGAGGCCCTGCACGCCGGCGGCGGTGACGATGTTCGGGGTGCCCTCCAGGGTCACGCCGATGAAGCCGACCTTGACGCCGTGGACGTTCGTCACCCAGTACGGCTTGAGCAGCGTCCGGCCGGTCTTCTCGCTGGTGACGTTCGCCGCCAGGTACGGGAAGTCCGCGCCCTTGAACTTGCGGCCCTTCTCGTAGCAGCCGTCGGTCGGGTGGCAGCCGCCGTTCTGCATCCGCAGCAGCTCGGCCGAGCCCTCGTCGAACTCGTGGTTGCCCACCGAGGTGACGTCGAGGCCGATCTTGTTCATCGCCTCGATGGTCGGCTCGTCGTGGAACAGGCCGGAGACCAGCGGGCTGGCGCCGATGATGTCGCCGGCCGCGACGGTGAGGCTGTTGCGGTGGCCCTTGCGGGCGTCGCGCAGCGCGGTGGCCAGGTACTCGACGCCGCCGGCCGGGGTGGCGACGGTCTTGCCGGTGGCCGGGTCGATCTCGTTGACCGTGCCCGAGGAGCCGGCCGGGGGCTCCAGGTTGCCGTGGAAGTCGTTGATGGCGAGGAGCTGGAGGTCCTCGTACTTGGGCTTGTCGTGGCCCCGGCCGTGGGCCTCGGCGGTGGCCGGGAGGGCCATCGTGCCGAAGAGGGCGGCGGCCGCGGCGACCGCGAGGGCGGTCGAGCGGCGGCCGGTGGAACCGGAAATGGGCATGGCTGTCCCCTGGACCGTCGGGGCCGCACCAGCGCGGCCTGGCGTTGTCTGGGTGCAGCCTAGGGTCAACGCGCGTAGCTGTCAGGAACCCGGAAGTAACGAGCTGGTTTCCGCGAGCTGACGGTCACCCCCCGCGACGGCCCGTCAGATCCGCGGCTGCGCCGCCAGCTGCTGGTCCGCGCGGTCCCGCTCGGCCACCGCGTCCTCGGTCATCGCCCGGTCGGTGTACACCAGCGGCTTCTCGGCCTCGGTGATGATGTGCTTCACCACCTGCACGTTGCCGTTGACGTCCCACACCGCGATGCCCGGCGACAGGGTCGGGATGATCTCCACCGCCCAGCGCGGCAGGCCCAGCACTCGGCCGGTGGCCCTCGCCTCCTCCGCCTTCTGCATGTAGATCGTCCGGGTCGAGGCCATCTTCAGGATCGCCGACGCCTCCTTCGCGGCCGCCCCGTCCACCACGTCCGACAGGTGGTGCACCACCGCGACGAAGGACAGGCCCAGCCGCCGGCCGAACTTCAGCAGCCGCTGGAACAGCTGCGCCACGAACGGGCTGTTGATGATGTGCCAGGCCTCCTCCACCAGGAAGATCCGCTTCACCCGGTCCGGCCGCAGCCAGGTGTGCTCCAGCCACACCCCGACGATCGCCATCAGGATCGGCATCGCGATCGAGTTCCGGTCGATGTGCGACAGGTCGAAGACGATCAGCGGCGCGTCCAGGTCGATGCCCGCCGAGGTCGGGCCGTCGAACATGCCCCGCAGGTCGCCGTCGACCAGCCGGTCCAGCACCAGCGCCACGTCCAGGCCCCAGGACTGCACCTCGCCGACCTCCACGCCCAGCGACTCCACCGCCGACAGGTCGGGGCTGCGCAGCGTGTCGATGATGTCGTTCAGCACCGGCTGGCGGTCCGTCACCGTGGCCAGCACGTACGCGTGCGCGGCCTTCAGCGCGAACCCGGCCCGCTCCTCCAGGCCGCGGCCCATCGCCACCTCGATGATGGTGCGCAGCAGCGACAGCTGGCCGCTGGTGGTGATCGCCGGGTCCAGCGGGTTCAGCTTCACGCCGCCGCCCAGGGCCGCCTGCGGGTCCAGCCGGATGGACTTTATCCCCAGCGCGTTCGCGATCAGGTTCCACTCGCCGACGCCGTCCTCGCCCTGCGCGTCCAGCACCACCACCTGGCGGTCGCGGAACCTCAACTGCCGCAGCACGTACGTCTTCTCCAGCGCCGACTTGCCGTTGCCGGACTCCCCCAGCACCAGCCAGTGCGGGGCCGGCAGCTGCTGGCCGTACAGCTGGAACGGGTCGTAGACGTAGCCCTTGCCGCTGTAGACCTCGCGCCCGATGATCACCCCGGAGTCGCCCAGGCCGGGCGCCGCGGTCGGCAGGTACACCGCCTGCGCCTGGCCGCTGGAGGTGCGCACCGGCAGCCGGGTGGTCTCCACCCGGCCGAACAGGGTGCTGGTGAAGGAATCGGTGAGCTTGCCGAGCATCGACGGGCCTCCGGGGGTCAGCGGCGGATGCCGGTGGCGAACGGCAGGGTGTTGGCGAACGCCCGGTGGTGCTCGCGGTCGCACCACTCCAGCTTCAGGTAGCTCTTGCCCGCCGACGCCCGGATGGTGCGCTTGTCCCGGGCCAGCGCCTCCGGGCTGCGCGCGGAGACCGTCAGGTAGCCGACCAGGTTCACCCCGGCCGCGCCCGAGGCCAGGTCGTCGCCGCGCTGGTCCACCCGGCCGGTGTGCGCCAGGTCGCGCGGGTCGACCGTGCGGTTCATCTTCGCCGCCCGGCTGGCCTCCGCCTCGTCGTTGGTCTTCTCGGTCAGCATCCGCTCGATCGCCACGTCGGTCGGCTCCAGGTCCATGGTCACCGCGACCGTCCGGATCACGTCCGGCGTGTGCACCAGCAGCGGCGCCAGGAAGTTCACCCCGACCGGGGTCAGCGGCCACTCCTTGATCCACGCGGTGGCGTGGCACCACGGCTCCCGGGTCGCCGCCTCGCGGGTCTTCGCCTGCAGGTACTGCGGGTGGGTGGCGTCCAGCTCGGCCGGCCAGGCGTTGCGCCTGCTCATCGCCTGGATGTGGTCGATCGGGTGGTCCGGGTCGTACATCGAGTGGATCAGCGAGGCCAGCCGGGCCTGCCCCAGCGGCTGCCGCACCCGGATGTCCGCCTCCGCCAACCGGGCGCAGATGTCGGTCAGTTCACGCGCCATCACGGTCGCCAGGCCGTCGTCGTCGCGGGCCCGCTTCTCGCCCCGCCCGTACGCCGTGCGCCCCATCGCGTGCGCCTCGGCCGCCAGGTCCCGGCTGTAGTGCATGCACGCCACCAGGTACGCCCGGTGCTGCTCCGAGGAGGTCGACACCATCGACTGCAGCTGGTCGTAGCTCTCCTGGAGCCAGCGCGGCGCGTTGTGGTCGCCGCGCCGCGCCACGTCCTTGGCGTGCGCGTCCGGGTCGGCCGGCAGCGTCCGGGCCAGGATCTGCAGCCGGGTCACGAAGCCGTCTCCGTTGGCCACGTGCTTGAGCAGCGTCCCGAACCGGTCGACCAGCGCCTCCTGGTCCTCGGAGTCGCGCAGGCCCACGCCCGGGCCCTCGATCTCGATCGCCGCGGTCACCGTCCGCCGCTCCAGGTGCATCAGCACCGCGACCTCGTCCGGCCCGAACGGCGCGGTCAGCCAGCGCAGCCGCCCCACCCCCGGCGGCGGGCCGACCTCCACCTCGCGCCCGTCCAGCCTGGTCCCGGCCTCGTGCACGTCCGGCTTCCAGACCGCCCGGCCGCTGCGGACCGTCCGCCGGAAGGTCCGGTTGATCTCCACCCACTTGTAGAACGTCCGCCGCCGGTACGGCACGTACACCGCCATGATCGCCAGCAGCGGGAAGCCCACCAGGCCGGCGATCCGCAGCGGCAGCAGGCTCGGGACCAGCCCCCACACCATGCCCAGGCCGGCGCCGGCGATGATCAGCACGATCTCGCCGTTCTCCCGGTTGCGCCCGATCGGCGCGTTCGGCCGCGCCTTGCCGATCAGGTAACTGCGGCGCTGATGGGCGTACTGGGTGCCGTACTGGCCGAGCTGTTCGGTGCTCATCTCCCCGTCACCCTCCCTTCGGGTTGTTGACCGGAGCCTGGGCCTGTGCGGGCGGCGCCGCCGGGCGCGGCGGGTTCGCGGGCCGGGAGGCGTGCGCCGCGATGCCCGCGCCCGCCCCGCCACCGCCGGTCGGGGAGCCGGAACCGCCGCCCCCGCCCTCCGCGCCGCCGCGCGAACCGTGCGTGGAGATGCCCTGCTTCACGAAGTTCGCCGGGCCGTTGATCATCGCGCTGCCGGCCTGCACCGCGCCCGCCCGGGCCCGCCGCATCGCCATCAGCTCGTCGCCGAAGCCCGGCACGAACCGGTACACCGCCGCGCTCGCGAAGATCGACAGGAACAGGATCGCCAGCCCCGCCAGCACCCGGCCGAAGTCGTCGTCCGCCCCCGCACCGGTCGCCACCGCGCCCGCCAGCCCCAGGATGATCACCACGATCGGCTTCGCCAGGTCCACCGCCAGCATCATCGCCGCCCACCGGCGCACGTGCTTCCACATCTGCTTGTCCACCAGGCCCGCGTACACCGCCGTCCCCAGCAGCGCGCCCACGTACAGCATCGCCGCCCGGATCACCAGCTCCACCCAGAGCACCGCCGCGGCCAGCACCGCCACCAGCGACACCAGGATCAGGATCAGCGGACCGCCGCCGATGCTCCCCTTCTCCAGGGTGTCCGCGAACCCGCCCAGGTAGGTGCCCGTGTCGGACTTCGTGCCCGCCGAGATCGCGTCCGTCAGCCCGTCGGTGACGGTCACCACCGTGTACAGGATCAGCGGCGTGAACGCCGAGGCGATCACCGTCAGCCACAGGAACCCGACCGCCTCCGCGAACGCCTGCCCCAGCGCCGCGCCGCGCACCGCCCGCTTGGTCACCGCCAGCAGCCACAGCACCAGCGTGATCACCGTCGAGACCGCGAACACCACCGCGTACTGCTGCAGGAACGCCGCGTTGGTGAAGTCGACCTTCGTCGTCCCGTCGATCGCCCCCGACAACTGCCGCACCACCCAGGCCGCCGCCTGCGCGCAGCCCTTCGCCAGCGACCCGAGCGGATCGGTGACGCCGGAGACGGCGCCCGTCCCGGGGATCACGGTGGCCCCGGGCGGGGCGCACTGGCTCCCCGCCCCGGGCAGCGGGACGTTCTGGGCGGCGCAGGTGGACGAGGGACTCGGTGTCGGATCGGCGGCCGCGACCCCCTGCAGGGCCAGCAGCGCGGTGAGTTGGAGGGCGCTCAGCGCGGCGCCGAGCGTCCCGGCCCGGCGCAGGAGGCGCAGTCTGGACGCGTCAGCGGGCATAGCGGAACCCTCCGAACTGCTGGACGGCATCGGCGATCTCTTTCGCGGTGGCCGCCTGCTGGTCGCCCGGCAGGGGGGCGGGGCCCGCGGCGCGGGAGTAGTCGGTGAGCTTCCAGTCGCTGCCGGTCCAGCGCATGGTGACGGTCAGGGTGTACCAGTCCTGGGTGACCGGGATGACGGAGCCCTCGCCGGTCAGGCCGTACAGGCCGGTGCACCAGACGTCGACCCGGGTGGCGGTGTCGGCCGCGTTGGTGGCGCGGGTGCCGACCGGGACGACCCGGTTGACGAAGGTCTGCCCCTTGGGCGGGCGGCCCTGCGCGTCCAGCCCGTAGCGCGCGTTCGTCTCCGGCGTGAACGCCTGATCGAGGCGGGCCCGGAGGGACTGGACGGCGGTGGGGTCGCCGATGGTGGCCAGGACGGTGCCGCGGCTGTCGGTGCGGAACATGTCGGTGGAGCCCAGGGCGACCGCGTAGTTGGCGGCGGCGGACTGCGCGCCCTGGTCGGTGTGCGGGTAGCCGGTGCCGACGCCGTTGGAGGTGGTGGTGACCGGCTGCTGGCCGCTGGCGGCGGTGCGGTCGGGGGAGGCGGCGGCCCCGGGGGCGCGGTCGCCGGAGGTGCCGGTGCCGGCGCGGCCGACCGGGGGCTTGTCCCGGTTGGCGACGGCGACGGCGACCACCAGCAGGGTGACGACGGCGAGGACGGTCAGGAGGGTGCGCAGCGGCCGGGCCTGACGGCCGGTCGCGGGGGCGGTCTGTTCGGCGACCGGTAGCCGCGTACGGGTGTGCGGCTGGTCGTCGGACAACGGCACGGGGCCCTCCTGGTGGGGCGCCGCCGCGCGGGGCGCGCGGCGGCGTGACGGGTTGCTCGGCGGGGAAGTGCGGGGGCCGGGGTGCGGCGGACCGGATCAGTGCTGGTCGGAGGGGAGTTGTCCGCCCGTCAGATGGCCATGCCGTACACAATGGTGAACAGGGTGCCGAGCGAACCGATGATGAACACGCCGGTCAGGCCCGCGACGATCAGCCCCTTGCCCTGTTCGGCGCTGAAGGTGTCGCGCATCGCGGTGGCGCCGATCCGCTGCTTGGCCGCGCCCCAGATGGCGATGGCGAGGCAGACCAAGATCGCCACCGCCATCACGACCTGGACCATGACCCGGGCCGAGGAGCCGAGGGTGGCGAACGGGCCCCAGTCCGGGGCGATCCCGCCGATGATGGTGTCGATGTCGGCCTTCTTGGGCGGGTCCTCCGCCAGGTACCGGATCACTGTGCTGTCCACGTTCAGGTCCATCCCATCTCACCGCCCGATCAGGAAAATTCAAGGCCCCGGACCACGGCCGAGCGAAGGGGCAGGGCCTGTTCTTGGCCAGATATGACGTCGACTTGGCTGCTTCTCGCGGATTGACCGTGGCTGGCCCGGACGTTCCGCCAGGATGTCCGGTGGTTCGAGGATACTGCCCGCCCTTGGTATCTGTGATGATTGCACCGGGCAATTGCGTAACAGGACATGGCCGCTGACGTTCCATCGGGATGGTGCTGGGATGGTGCTCCGGAAGGCTCGGCTGGCGGGTGCCGCGACGGTGGTGCTCGCGATCGGTTTCGTGGGTGTGGTGACCCTCGGGACGTACGCGGCCAGCGGGGTGCCGGAGCGCTCCTCGGCGTCCCTCGGGCTGTCCGGCGGGACGGTGCCGGCCGCGTACCGGTCGCAGATCCAGCGGTGGGGCGCGCTCTGCCCGGAGATCTCAGCGCCGATGCTGGCCGCCCAGCTCTACCAGGAGAGCGGTTTCGACCCGTCGGCGAAGAGCCCGGTCGGGGCCGCCGGCATGGCCCAGTTCATGCCGGGCAGCTGGGATGCCTTCAGCGTCGACGGCGACGGCGACGGCAAGCGGGACGTCTGGAACCCGCTCGACGCGATCGCCTCCGCCGCCAGCTACGACTGCCTGCTGGCCAAGCAGGTCTCCAACGTCCCCGGTGACCGGCAGGCGAACATGCTGGCGGCCTACAACGCGGGCCCCGGCGCGGTCTCCCAGTACCGGGGCGTCCCGCCGTACAAGGAGACCCAGGGCTACGTCCGCAGCATCCAGGCGCTGGCGACGTCCTTCACCGCCCCGGCCGACCCCGGCGCGCAGCTGGCGCTGTCCAGGGAGGCGGCGGGCGCGATCTGGTTCGCGCAGAGCAAGCTGGGCACCGACTACCTGTGGGGCGGCACCGGGCAGAGCTGGGAGGACGGCCGGTTCGACTGCTCGGGCCTGACGCAGGCGGCGTTCCAGGCCGTCGGGATCGAGCTGCCCCGGGTGGCGAACGACCAGTGGTACGCCGGGCCGCACCCGTCCCGGGACCAACTCCGCCCCGGTGACCTGGTGTTCTTCGCCAACGACCTGGAGGACCCGCGCACCATCCACCACGTGGGCCTCTACGTCGGCGGCGGCTACATGATCGACGCGCCGCACACCGGGGCCAAGGTCCGCTACGACACCATCGCGCAGAAGGACTACATCGGGGCGACCCGGGTCACCCCGGACGGCGCCGCCGCGCTGCCCGACCGGAACCCGAACGACGGCACCATCACCAGGGGCGGCGGGCCGGGCGGCGCCGCGAGCTGACCGGCCTCGGCATGTGCATGCGCGGTGGACGGTGAGTCAAGTTTGGGTAACGGTGCGTTTGGGGGGAAACCGCGGCGGCCTTGATCGCGTTGACTGAGGAGGCTACCGGTCGTCCGCACCCGGAAGCACCACGATCTGGGACCACTGCGGAGAGCGGACAGGGAGGTGCGGCGTGCCGACGCTGCTCGCCGACGCCGGAGCCGGTTCGGGCGACCCCGACCTCGGCCTGCTCAAGGCCGTCAACGGCCTGGCCGCGGACGCCCCGGGCTGGCTGGACTCGCTGGTCGCCTGGACGGCCGAGTACGGCATCCTGTTCGGCCTGGCCGCGATCGGCCTGGTCGCCTGGCTGGGCGCCCGCCGCCGCCCGGACGCCCCGGTCGCGGTGGCCGGTGTGCTGTGGGCGCCGCTCGCCGTGGCCGTCTCCGAGCTGGCCAACCTGCCGATCTCGCAGCTCGTCGACCGGCCCCGCCCGTTCGTCACCCACCCCGAGCTGGACGTGCTGGTGCCCGGCAAGGAGGACACCCTCTCCTTCGTCAGCGATCACTCGGCGATGTCGATGGGCGTCGCGGTCGCGCTGTTCCTGGTCAACCGCCGGCTCGGCCTGGCGGCCGGGGCGCTGGCCCTGCTCCAGGGCTTCTGCCGGCTGTTCGTCGGCGTGCACTACCCGACCGACGTGCTCGGCGGCTACGCGCTGGCCACCGCCGTGGTGCTGCTGCTGGCCCCGCTGGCGATGGCGGTGCTGGTGCCGCTGTGCCACGCGCTGTCCCGCGGCGCGCTGCGCCCGCTGGTGGTGGCCCGCGCCGCCGCCGCGGACTCCGGCCGCCGCCGCCAGGCCGCGCCCGCCGCCCGCCGGTCGGGCCGCCGGGCCGGGCGGGACCGGAGCCCCGAGCCGGAGCGCGGGTCCGGGTCCGACCTCGCCGCCTGACCCGCACCGGCCGGGTCCGTCCGGCTGCTCATGGCCCGTCCCGCCCGGCCGGGCGCTCAGCCGTCGCCGTCCGGGTCCGCGAGGTGCTCCGCGGCGTCGCGCCGGGACTTGTCCCGGGAGCGCCGCCCGGGGGCGAACCAGCCGCAGGCGCAGTGGGCGAAGCTGAACGAGCCGCGTTCCGTCACCTCCACCCGGTGCTCGTCCGGGTGGTCGGTCCGCGTCGTCCCGCCGGGCGCTCCGGGGCGCTGATCTGCCACGTCCTTCACGGTATCCCGCCCGGGCGGCCCGGCCTCCCGTCCGACCGGTGAACGGCGGCGTAACCTTCCGCGCCCCAACTCGTTTGCCGGGCAAGCGCTCTGCCCATCCGGGGCGGTTGCTTGCCGGGTCATCCGGGGCCCGAGGGGGTTGTCGAAGAAGTGAAGAAGCTCAACCGCGCCGCGGCCGCGGCCCTGCTCGTCACGGTGCTGTCGGCCTGTAGCGGCGGCGGCCAGGACCGGTCGGGCTCCGCCGACCGGCTCTCCGCCGACCCGCTGACGGCGGTCCGCTCGGCCGCCGACATCACCGGCCGCACCGGCTCGGTGACCGCGACCACCGAGCTGACCACCGAGTCCGCCGACAAGAAGGCGGTGTTCAGCGGCACCGGCGGCTACGACTACGTGAAGCGGATCGGCCGGCTGGAGATCGACGTGCCGCCGGGCGCCGCCACCACCGGGAAGATCACCGAGGTGGTGCTGCCCGGCACGGTGTACCTGCAGAACAGCGGCGCGAAGATCCCCGAGGGCAAGTGGGTCAGGCTGGACGTGCGCCAGCTCCCCGACGGCAACCTGGTGAGCTCCGGCGCCACCGACCCGGCCACCGCGGCGGGCGCGCTGCGCGGCGCGCAGAGCGCCGAGCTGGTCGGCACCGAGGCGGCGGACGGCGGGGAGCTCAAGCACTACCGGGGCACCCTGGACCTGGCGAAGGCCGCCGACGCGACCGGCGGGCGCGGGGCGGACGGCCTGCGGATGGCCGCCCAGACCTTCACGGTGAAGGAGATCCCGTACGAGGTCTGGCTGGACGGCCAGGGCCGGCTGCATAAGGTGGTGGAGAACTTCACCTTCGCCGGGGTGGCCGGCTCCACCGCGGCCAAGGACCAGGTCAAGGTGGTCTCCACGCTGTCGCTGGCCGACTTCGGCACGCCGGTGGAGGCCGCCGAGCCCGCCGCCGGGGACATCTACTCGATGCAGGCCAGCCCCTCGCCGAAGTGACCGGCCGCCGCCCGGGCCCACCCGTTTCGGGCGGCAGAGATGGCCCGTCCGTGCCATGTGGCCCGGCCCGCGGCTCCCTACGCTGGTACGGGGCGGGCAGAGCGGTGCGGCGGACGGGGCGCGGAAGGGGTGGAGGCCATGGCATCCGGGGAGAACGGCACCGGCGGCCACGACAGAACCGCACTGGACGAGATCGACCTGACCGGTGAGCTGATGATCGCCGCTTCGGCCAGCCGCGCGGAACGGCTGGCCGCCGAGCAGATCGACGAGGTGCTGCTGGCCCCCCGCGGCGGACCGGACCGGCCGGAGCCGCGGACACCGGAACCGCGGACACCGCAGCAGCGGGCACCGGAGCCGCGGACGCCGCAGCAGCGGGCGCCGGAACGGGGCCGTTGACCGGTCGTCAGCCCGCCGCGGCGGCCGCGGCGGCCCCGCTCAGGTGCGCAGCAGCCGGGCGATGGCCGCGCTGGCCTCGGCGACCTTGGCGTCCAGTTCCTCGCCGCCGTCCTCCGCGGCGGCCGCGGCGGCCACGCAGTGCCGCAGGTGCTCCTCCAGCAGGGAGAGCGCGAAGGACTGCAGCGCCTTGGTGGAGGCGGACACCTGGGTGAGGATGTCGATGCAGTAGACGTCCTCGTCGACCATCCGCTGGAGGCCGCGGATCTGACCCTCGATCCGGCGCAGCCGCTTGAGGTGCGCCTCCTTCTCGCCGCTGTACCCGTGCGGGCCGCCGGGCGCGGGGTGGCAGGCCGCCGGGGCGGCGTCGGTGCTCGGGGTGTCGATGGTGGTCATCCGATCCGCCCTCTTGGTCTCGGTGCTCGGCCCGCCCCCGGTCTTCGGCCGGGAGGTACCCCATCCTCCAACACGCGGCACCGTCGGGGTGTTCCGCCGTCCGGGCGTCAGCACAGAGATCCCCCTGCAGAGCGGGAGCAAACCGGCGTGTCGTGGGACACACTTAGGGCGCGCGTCGGCATCCCCGTGTCCACGAGCGGGGCGCGTGCGCCTAGCATCGTCAAGTACCGACCCCGCACATCGGAGATTTCCGTGCGTTTTAGCCTGACCCCGAAGGAGACGAGCTTCTACGACATGTTCGCCGCCGCCGCGGAGAACCTCGTCGTCGGATCGAAGCTCCTGCTGGAACTACTGGGCTCGGACGTGTCAGCCCGCGCGGAGATCGTCGAGCGCATGCGCGCCGCCGAGCACGCCGGGGACGACACCACCCATGCGATCTTCCACCAGTTGAACTCCTCGTTCATCACCCCGTTCGACCGGGAGGACATCTACAACCTGGCCTCCTCGCTCGACGACATCATGGACTTCATGGAGGAGGCCGTCGACCTGGTCGTGCTGTACGACATCGAGACCCTCCCGAAGGGCATCGAGCAGCAGATCGAGGTGCTGGCCCGGGCCGCCGAGCTGACCGCGGAGGCGATGCCCAACCTGCGGTCGATGTCGAACCTCACCGAGTACTGGATCGAGGTCAACCGGCTGGAGAACCAGGCGGACCAGATCCACCGCAAGCTGCTGGCCCACCTGTTCTCCGGCCAGTACGAGGCGATCGAGGTGCTGAAGCTCAAGCAGGTCGTGGACGTCCTCGAAGAGGCCGCCGACGCGTTCGAGCACGTGGCCAACACGGTGGAGACCATCGCCGTCAAGGAGTCCTGACCTCCGTGGACATGGCAGCACTGATCGTCGTCATCGGCGTCGCTTTCTTCTTCACGTACACGAACGGCTTCCACGACTCCGCCAACGCGATCGCCACCTCGGTCTCCACCCGGGCGCTGACCCCCCGGGCGGCGCTGGCGATGGCCGCGGTGATGAACCTGGCGGGCGCCTTCCTCGGCAGCGGGGTGGCGAAGACCGTCTCCGAGGGGATCATCGAGACCCCGACCGGCAGCAAGGGCATGGCGATCCTGTTCGCGGCCCTGGTCGGGGCGATCACCTGGAACCTGGTCACCTGGTACTTCGGCCTGCCGTCCTCCTCCTCGCACGCGCTGTTCGGCGGCATGGTGGGCGCGGCGCTGGCCGGCGGGATCGGGGTGGTCTGGCACGGCGTGATCGACAAGATCATCGTCCCGATGATCGTCTCGCCGGTGGTCGGCCTGGTCGGCGGCTTCCTGGTGATGCTGGCGATCCTGTGGATCTTCCGGAAGGCCAACCCGCACAAGGCCAAGCGCAACTTCCGGGTGGCGCAGACCGCCTCGGCGGCGGCGATGGCGCTGGCGCACGGCCTGCAGGACGCCCAGAAGACCATGGGCATCGTGGTGATGGCACTGACCATCTCCGGCCACCAGTCCGGCAACGGCATCCCGATCTGGGTGAAGCTCTCCTGCGCCACGATGCTCTCGCTGGGCACCTACGCGGGCGGCTGGCGGATCATGCGCACCCTCGGCCGGAAGATCATCGAGCTGGACCCGCCGCAGGGCTTCGCCGCCGAGGCCACCGCCTCCGCGGTCATGTACGTCACCTCGTTCGTCTACGCGGCGCCGATCTCCACCACCCACGTGATCACCTCGGCGATCATGGGCGTGGGCGCCACCAAGCGGGTCCGCGCGGTCCGCTGGGGGGTGGCGAAGAACATCGTGATGGGCTGGTTCATCACCATGCCGGCGGCGGCGATCGTGGCCGCCGCGGTGTACGGGGTCGTGAACCTGCTGGTCCTGTGACCCCCGCCGCGCCGTAGAGCCGGCCGCGGACGGAGAGGGCCCGCCCCCACAGCACGGGGGCGGGCCCTTCCCGCTGGCTCCGCGGCGGCACCGCCATGCAGCGCCGCGGAGCAGTTCGTGCGGCCTCGCGCGGACGGCGCGCGGGGCCGGTCAGCCGAAGCGGCCGGAGATGTAGTCCTCGGTGGCCTGGACCGACGGGTTGGAGAAGATCCGCTGGGTGTCGTCCAGCTCGACCAGCTTGCCGGGCTGGCCGACGCCGGCCAGGTTGAAGAAGGCGGTGCGGTCCGAGACGCGGGCCGCCTGCTGCATGTTGTGGGTCACGATCACGATGGTGAACTGCGACTTCAGCTCGCCGATCAGGTCCTCGATGGCGAGGGTGGAGATCGGGTCGAGGGCCGAGCAGGGCTCGTCCATCAGCAGCACCTCGGGCTCGACCGCGATCGCCCGGGCGATGCACAGGCGCTGCTGCTGGCCGCCGGACAGGCCCGCGCCGGGCTTGTTGAGGCGGTCCTTGACCTCGTTCCACAGGTTGGCGCCGCGCAGGGACTTCTCCACCACGCCGTCCAGCACGGACTTCTTCTTCACCCCGGCCAGCTTGAGGCCGGCCACCACGTTGTCGTAGATCGACATGGTGGGGAACGGGTTGGGACGCTGGAACACCATGCCGACCGAGCGGCGGACGGCGACCGGGTCGACGTTGGCGCCGTACAGGTTCTCGTCGTCCAGCATCACCTTGCCCTCGACCCGGGCGCCGGGGATCACCTCGTGCATCCGGTTGAGGGTGCGCAGGAAGGTGGACTTGCCGCAGCCCGAGGGGCCGATGAAGGCGGTCACCGAGCGGGGCTCGATGGTCATCGAGATGTCCTCGATGGCGCGGGTGGAGCCGTAGTAGGCGGACAGTCCGCTGACGTCGATGCGCTTGGCCATGGTCTTTCGTCTTCTCTCGTCTGTTCGTACGTCAGTCGGTGTCAGTGCCCGCCCTTGGGCGAGCGCCAGCGCGCGATGCCCCGGGCGACGAGGTTGAGACCCATCACGAAGGCGATCAGCACCAGGGCCGCGCCCCAGGCGCGTTGGTAGCCGTAGTCGTTGTTGATCTGCGAGTACTGCTGCCAGATGTAGAGCGGCAGCGACTGCTGCGGACCGTGGAACGGGTCGCTGTTGATGAAGTCGGCGCCGAACACCAGCATCATCACGGGGGCGGTCTCACCGGTGATGCGGGCGACCGCCAGCATCACACCGGTGGTGATCCCGCCCACGGCGGTGGGGAGGACGATCCGCAGGATGGTCTTCCAGCGCGGCACACCGAGCGCGTACGAGGCTTCGCGCAGCTCGTTCGGAACGAGCTTGAGCATCTCCTCGGTGGAGCGGACCACGACCGGCATCATCAGGATCGCCAGCGCGAGGCTGCCCGAGAAGCCGGAGTACTCGAAGCCCAGGGCGATGTTCCAGAGCGAGAGGACGAACAGGCCGGCGACGACCGACGGGATGCCGGTCATGACGTCGACGAAGAAGGTGACCGCCTTGGCGAGCCGGCCGCGGCCGTACTCCACCAGGTAGACGGCGGTGAGCAGGCCGATCGGTGCGGCGATCAGGGTCGCCAGCAGGACCTGCTCGACGGTGCCGATGATGGCGTGGTAGATGCCGCCGTCCGGGCTGAGGGTGGCGACGACGCCCTTCATCGAGTGGCTGAGGAAGTTGCCGTCGATCGCGCCGATGCCCTGCTGGACGGTGTAGAACGTCAGCGCGACCAGCGGGACCACGGCGCAGATGAAGGAGACCCAGATCAGCGAGGTGGCGAACCGGTCCCTGGCCTGGCGGCGGCCCTCGACCGAGGCCGAGACGGCGTAGCTGACCAGCAGGAACAGCAGGGCGGAGATCAGGCCCCACTGGATGTGGCTCTTCAGCCCGGCGACGGCGCCGAGGGCGCAGCCGACCGCGATCGAGGCGGCGGCGACGCCGGCCGGCGCCCAGCGGGGCAGCCGGGCCGCGGTCAGCCGGCGGCTGAGCTGCGGGGCGGCGTCGGTGACGGTCGAAATCGCGCTCACGCGGCGGCCCCCGAGTACTCCTTGCGACGGGCGATGATCATGCGGGCCGAGCCGTTCACCAGCAGGGTGATGACGAACAGCACCAGGCCGGAGGCCATCAGGGCGTCACGGCCCAGCGGCTGGGCCTCGTTGAACTTGAGCGCGATGTTCTGCGCGAAGGTGCCGCCGCCCGGGTCGAGTAGGTGCAGCGACAGCCGGCTGTTGGTGGAGAGCACGGTGGCGACCGCGATGGTCTCGCCGAGCGCGCGGCCCAGGCCGAGCATCGACGCGGAGATGATGCCGGGGCGGCCGAACGGCAGCACCGCGGTGCGGACCATCTCCCAGCGGGTCGCGCCGAGCGCGAGCGCCGCCTCCTCGTGCATCCGCGGGACCTGCCGGAACACCTCGCGGGTGACCGCGGTGATGATCGGCAGCACCATGATCGCCAGCAGGATGCCGACGGTGAACAGGTTGCGCGGCGGGACGCCCGCGGTGGACTGCCCGAAGAGGTACGTCCAGCCCAGGTACTGGTCCATCCAGCTGGTCAGGCCGTCCATGTGCGGGACCAGGAACAGCACGCCCCACAGGCCGTAGACGATGGAGGGGACGGCGGCCAGCAGGTCCACCAGGTAGGCGAACGGCTGGGCGATCCGGCGCGGCGCGTAGTGCGAGATGAACAGCGCGATGCCGACCGAGACCGGGACCGCGATGACCATCGCGATCAGCGCGCTGACCAGGGTGCCGAAGGTGAGGACGGCGATGCCGAAGACCGGCTTCACGGCGTCCGGGGTCCACTCGAAGGTGGTGAGGAAGTTGCCGTCGTTCTTGCCCAGCGCGAGGGCCGAGCGGTAGGCGAGGAAGCCCGCGATGGCGGCCATGATGACCAGCAGCAGGATGCCCGAGCCCCGGGAGAGGTTGAAGAACACGCTGTCACCGCGGCGGCTGTCGCCCCGGCTCCGTCGAGTCCGTCCCCGCGCGTCGGCGGGGGGTGCAGAAGTCATGGTCGTTTACTCCGGTCTGGCGGCGCTGCCCCGCGGAGGGCGGCACCATGGCGGCGGTGCCCCGGACGTTCTCGTGGTGGTGGTGCGTGGTGCGGGCCGACGGGGACCCCGGCCGGACGGCCCCTCCCCCTCCTTCGGGGGCCGCCCGGCCGGGTCGTCGCTGTGCCCGGGCTCAGGCCAGGGCGTCGATCTGGGTCTTGACCTTGGCGGCGAGCTCGGCCGGCAGCGGCACGTAGCCGACCGCGCCGATGGCCTGCTGGCCGCCGTCGCTGACGGTGTAGTTCAGGAAGGACTTCAGGATCGGCAGGCTGTCGGCCTTGTTGCCCTTGTCGCAAACGATCTCGTAGGTGACCAGGGTCAGCGGGTAGTTGCCCTCGGCCTTGGTCGCGTAGTCGATGTCCAGCGCCAGGTCGGCACCGGTGCCGACGACCTTGGCGGCGGCCAGGGTGGCGGCGGCGTTGGCGGCGGTGGCCTCGACCGGCTTGGCGGCACCGGTGTTGATCAGCGCGCTGGTCAGCTTGTTGGTCTGGGCGTAGGAGAGCTCGACGTAGGAGATCGAGTTCTTGACCTGCTTCACCTGGGCCGCGACGCCGGCGGAGCCGTTCGCGGACTGGCCGCCCTGGCCCGCCCAGGTCTTGGCGGCCGGGTACTTCCAGGCGCCGCCGCCGGCCTTGGCCAGGTAGCCGGTCAGGTTGGCGGTGGTGCCGGAGTCGTCCGAGCGGTGGATCGCCTGGATCGCGGCGTCCGGCAGGGTGACGCCCGGGTTCAGGGCGGCGATCGCCGGGTCGTTCCACTTGGTGATCTGCGAGTCGAAGATCTTCGCCAGGGTCGGGCCGTCCAGGACCAGCTTGTCGGCGCCGTCCACGTTGTAGACGATCGAGATCAGGCCGCCGACCATCGGCAGGTCGATCGCCTGGCCGCCGGTGCAGACCTGCTTCGAGGCGTCGACCTCGGCCGGCTTCAGGGCGGAGTCGGAGCCCGCGAAGGCGATCTTGCCCTGGTTGAACTGGGTCACACCGGCACCGGAACCGCCGCCGCCGTAGGTCAGGGTGGCGCTGGAGCAGGCGGCGCTGTAGGCGGCCTTCCAGACGTCGACGGCCGGGGTCTGCGCGGTCGAACCCGCGGCCAGCAGCTGGCCGCCCTTGTCGGCACAGGCGATCTTGGCCGCGGCCGCCGTCGAGCCACCGGCGGACGAGGAGGCGCCCGAGGTGGTGTTCGAGGTGTTGTCGTCCGTACCGCACGCCGAGAGCGACAGCGTGGAGACGAGCGCGACGGCACCGATGGCGAGGGCCTTGGAGCGGCCGTTCCGCAGGTTCACTGGGTGTCCCTTTCTGAGGCAATGCCGGTCTCGGAACGACCGGTTTTGCTGTGGTCCGGGGCCCTTTCGGCCCTCCGGTAACCCAGAAGTTAGGCAGGACAGGTGACGCGTCAGCCGGTCACACATGAACGGGGAGTGAACCTCGAAGGGACGTCAGGAAACTGCGGCAGGTAGTAACGGTTTCGTCACGGCGGGGGCGCGGCCGGATCACCCCGACGGTCCGCCCGGACGGCCGCGGCCCCGCTCAGCCGAGCAGCAGCTCCAGCAGCGCGTCCACCAGCACCCGGTCGCGCGGGTGCGTCAGCCGCTCCCGGGCCCGCCGCGGCGGCAGCCACTCCAGCCGGTCCACCTCCCGGTTGGGCCGGAACGAGCCGCCCGCCGGCACCGCCGACCAGTACCGGACCTCCTTCGGCCGGCCCTGCACCAGGTAGTGCTGGGCCGGCAGCTCCGGCCCCAGCACGCAGCGCATCCCGGTCTCCTCCCGCACCTCGCGCAGCGCCGCCGCCAGCCAGCCCTCCCCCGGCTCCAGCTTCCCCTTCGGCAGGCTCCAGTCGTCGTACTTCGGCCGGTGCACCAGCGCGATCCGCGGCTTCTTGCGCCCCTTGCCGCCCTTCTTCGGCGGCCCCGGCACCCAGAGCACCGCCCCCGCCGCCAGCACCGTCGAACGGGGACCCGCCGCCGGACGGCGGTCGGTGCGGGAACCGCCCGACCGGGCCGGGGCACGGTCGGGCGCCGAGGGGCGGTCGGGCATCTGCGGCACGCGGTCCATCCGGGCGGGGAACGGGGGCGGGGAACAGGGGGCGGGGGAACGGGGGCTCAGTCCGACGGCACCGCCGCCGGACCGGCCAGCCCGGGCACCACCCCCGGCCACCGGCGCCCGAAAGCGTACCGGGCCGACTCCACCTCCAGACGCTGGTCGGCGTGCACCACCCCCAGCACGTACGCCGTCGCCGGGGTGATCCGCGGCGTGCGGGCCGCCGCCGCCACCGTCGCCGCCGCGTCCGACGCCTCCTGGTGGCGCGCCAGCACCCCGTCCAGCTCCGCCAGCCCCCCGCCCGGCGCCCCGCACACCTCCAGCGCGTACCTGGCCCGCTTCACCAGGACCCGGGCCCGCAGCCACGGCGCGTCGTCCGCCGCCAGCGCCGCGTCCGCGTCCGCCGGGGCCCGCGCCGCCGGCACCGCGCCCGGCGCCGCTTCCCGCACCGGCCCCAGCCGGTGCAGCCCCGCCCCGCCGTACGCCCGCGCCGCCCGCTGCCACGGCAGCCGCTCGCCCGCCCCCAGCAGCGCCGCCAGCGCCGTCCCGGTCGCCGGCAGCAGCGCCGCCGCCGGCTCGGCCGCCGCCGGGGCCACCAGCGGCACCTCCCCGGCCAGCAGCGTCATCCGGTCCGCCAGCGCGTGCAGCCGGGCCGAGCGCAGCTCCTGCAGCAGCGCGGTGTGCGCCCGGCTCCGGGCCAGCGTCAGCTGCCGCTCCAGCAGCGCCCGGGCCTTGGGCGCGCCCGCGTGCCCGGCCAGCATTCCCGCCCCCTCCGGGGAGGTGTCGGCCAGCGAGTCCAGCGCCTCCAGCAGCCGGGTCGCCCGCCGCTGGCAGCCCGGCTCCTGGTCCAGCAGGTCGAGCAGCCAGCGCAGCTCGGTGCGCGACTCCCGCGCCCACTGCGCCTCGAACGCCGCCGCGAAGGTGTGCAGCGCCCCGCCGATCCGGCGCACCGCCCGCAGCAGGTCGGCCGCCGCCTGCGCCGACGCCGGCAGCGCCGCCGGTCTGGACCCCGCCTCGCCGACCGCCTGCGGCAGGGCGCGCAGGAACGCGCCCGCCTGGGCGGTCAGGTAGCCGGCAAGGACCTCCCCGGCGGTCGCGGCGCGCGCCACCGGGGCCGTCGTCGGCGCATCGGTCATGGCTGTGGCTCTCCCCGATTCCCTCCCCGGGCCTGCCCCGGGGGTCCCCGGGCGTGCCCCGGGGCGTGCAGTCCGCCCGCGCCGGGACGCTCCCGGCGCGGGCGGGGTGCCGCTCAGCGCGCGGCGGCGGAGCCGCGGTTGCGGCGGCGCGAGTCGATCAGCAGGTCCTGGACGTGGCGCAGCGGCCGGCCCTCGGCGTCCTGCGCGTGCCGGGTCCAGGTGCCGTCGGCACCCAGGTGCCAGGAGTCGGTCTCCTCGGAGACGCCCAGGTCCAGCAGCCCGTTCAGCTCGGCCCGGTGCGCCGGGTCGGTGACCCGCACCAGCGCCTCGATCCGGCGGTCCAGGTTGCGGTGCATCATGTCGGCGCTGCCGATCCACACCTCCGGGTCGCCGCCGTTGCCGAACACGAAGACCCGCGAGTGCTCCAGGAACCGCCCGAGTATCGACCGCACCCGGACGTTCTCGCTCAGCCCCGGCACGCCCGGCCGGATCGCGCAGATGCCGCGCACCCACACGTCCACCGGCACCCCGGCCTGCGAGGCCCGGTACAGCGCGTCGATCACCACCTCGTCGACGATCGAGTTGACCTTGATCCGGACGAAGGCCGGCCGCCCGGCCCGGTGGTGCGCGATCTCCCCGTTGATCCGCGCCACCAGGCCGTCGCGCAGCCCGCGCGGCGCGGTGAGCAGCCGCCGGTACGACTCGCGCCGCGAGTACCCCGACAGCCGGTTGAACAGGTCCGACAGGTCCGCGCCGACCTGCGGGTCCGCCGTCAGCAGGCCCAGGTCCTCGTACAGCCGGGCCGTCTTCGGGTGGTAGTTGCCGGTGCCGACGTGCGAGTACCGGCGCAGCGTGTCGCCCTCCTGGCGGACCACCAGCGACAGCTTGCAGTGCGTCTTCAGCCCGACCAGGCCGTACACCACGTGGCAGCCGGACTCCTCCAGCTTCCGGGCCCACTTGATGTTCGCCTGCTCGTCGAAGCGCGCCTTGATCTCCACCAGCACCAGCACCTGCTTGCCGGACTCCGCCGCGTCGATCAGCGCGTCCACGATCGGCGAGTCGCCGGAGGTCCGGTACAGCGTCTGCTTGATCGCCAGCACGTGCGGGTCGGCCGCGGCCTGCTCCAGGAACGCCTGCACCGAGGTGGAGAACGAGTCGTACGGGTGGTGCAGCAGCACGTCCCGCTCGCGCATCGCCCCGAAGATGTCCGGCAGCGTCGCCGACTCCACGTCGGTCAGCCCGCGCGCCGTGCCCGCCACGAACTTCGGGTACCGCAGCTCCGGCCGGTCCAGGTCGGCGATCCCGAACAGCCCGGTCAGGTCCAGCGGCCCGGGCAGCGGGAAGACCTCCGCCTCGGTGATGTTCAGCTCCCGCACCAGCAGGTCCAGGATGTACGGGTCGATCGACTCCTCGACCTCCAGGCGCACCGGCGGCCCGAACCGGCGCCGCATCAGCTCCTTCTCCAGCGCCTTCAGGATGTTCTCGGTGTCGTCCTCCTCCACCTCCAGGTCCTCGTTGCGGGTGACCCGGAACGCGTGGTGGGCGAGCACCTCCATCCCCGGGAACAGCTCCTCCAGGTGCGCCCCCATCACGTCCTCCAGCGGCACGTACCGCTGCGGCGACGCCTCCAGGAAGCGGGACAGCGACTGCGGCACCTTCACCCGGGCGAAGTGCTTGTGCCCCGACACCGGGTTGCGCACCACCACCGCCAGGTTCAGCGACAGCCCCGATATGTACGGGAACGGGTGCGCCGGGTCGACCGCCAGCGGCGTCAGCACGGGGAAGATCTGCTGCCGGAACAGCGTGTGCAGCCGGGCCTGCTCGGCCTCCGCCAGGTCCGGCCAGCGCACCAGCTCGATGCCCTCGGCCGCCAGGTCCGGCAGCACCTCCTGCTGAAAGGTCGCCGCGTGACGCGCCATCAGCTCGCGCGAACGGCGCCAGATCAGGTCCAGCACCTCGCGCGGCTGGTGCCCCGACGCCGAGCGCTGCGCCACGCCGGTGGCGATCCGGCGCTTGAGGCCGGCCACCCGCACCATGAAGAACTCGTCCAGGTTGGACGCGAAGATCGCCAGGAACTTGGCCCGCTCCAGCAGCGGGATGCTCGGGTCCTCCGCGAGCTCCAGCACCCGCTCGTTGAACGCCAGCCAGCTGCGCTCGCGGTCCAGGAACCGGCCCTGCGGCAGCTCCGCCTCCTCCGGGCCCCGCCCGTCGGCCGCGGCGTTCGCGGTGCCCGCGGTGCCCGCGACGCTTGCGGTGCCCGCCGGGAAGGCCGCCGAGACCGCCGTGGGCAGCGCCGTGGGCAGCGCCGTCGCGGCCCGCACCGGCTCCGCCGGCACCGCGGGGGACGCCTCGGCCGGGGCCTTGGCCTCCACCGCCTTGGCACCGGCCGCCCTGGTCCTGCCGCGCGCCGACGCCGGGCGCGGCTTCGCCTCCTTGGCGTCCTTGGCCTCCTTGGCGGACTCCCTACCGCCGGTGTCCTTGCCGGCGGCGGCTCTGCCGCCACCGGCCCCGGTACCGGACCCGGACCTCACACCCGACCGCACGGCCGGCTTCTGCTCACTGCTGCGCTCGGCCGGATCGGCCGAGTCGGAGACGGGGCGGGGGATGCTCATGGGTTCCAGCTCCTCCTGCAGGACGCGGCCCCGGTGGGGCGAAGGGCATGACTCCGCAGGCTGCTCGTCCTCGTCGACCCACGTCCACCCGCCCGGGGACGCCGGAACCCGCCCGGACGGGCGGGGGGTGGAGCGGTGACGCGGACGCGGCAATACGGACGACATTCTGTGATCTTCGCGGCGCCAATTGAATCCACGGTAAACACCGCATGGCTGGGAGGAAAGCTGAGTCGGTCGCCCCCGTGGCCGCCGGCGGTTCCTCCCTCCCGTCCGCGTCCGCCCAGCTCAGCGCGGACCGGACGGCGCCCACCGGTACATCAGGTCGACCTCGTGGACGTCGAACCCGAGCCGCTCGTACACCCGGACAGCCGCCGCGTTGTCCGCGTCCACGTACAGCATCACCGTCGGCAGGCCGCGCTCCAGGATCAGGTGCCGCAGGCCCACCGCCGTCAACGCCCTCCCCAGGCCATTACCCTGCTCCGCCGGATCCGCCCCCACGACGTACACCTCGCCCAGCCCGTCCGGCTGGGTCTTCGTCCAGTGGAAGCCCACCAGCCGGCCGTCCCGCTCCGCCAGGAAGAAGCCCTTCGGGTCGAACCACGGCTCGGCGATCCGCTCCGCCAGGTCGCGCTCCGTCCACGCGCCCTGCTCAGGGTGGTGCGCGAACGCCAGCGCGTTCAGCGCCAGCCAGGCGGCCTCGTCCCGGCCCGGCTCGAAGGTCCGCAGCTCGACGCCCGCGGGCAGCGGCACCGCGTCCGGGGCCGCCGCGGTGCGCCGCATCTGCCGCAGCTCGCGCACCAGCACCGCCCCGTGCGCCTCGGCCAGGTGCCGGGCGGCGGGCAGGCCGCCGTGCGCCCAGAAGTCCAGCCCGCCGTCGGCCCCGGCCAGCACCTCGCGCACCAGCGCGCCGCCCAGGCCCCGGCCGCGCTCGGCCGGGGCCACCGTCAGCTCCACCGTCCCCGGCCGCTCGCCCTCGACCTGCGCGTAGCCGACCACCGCCCCGCCGGCCGACTGCACCAGGTGCCGCACGCCCGCACGCGGGCTGTCCGGCCTGATCCGCAGCCGGCCGGCCTCCGAGACCGCCTCCCGCCCGTCCGCCCCGGCCGCCGCCGCGAGCAGCTCGCGCACCGCCCCGGCCTGCCCCTCCGTCAGCGCCTCGACCCGTTCGACCCGGCCCTCGCCTGACGTGTTCTCAGAAGTCTGCATACCGGCGAGCCTACGTTCTCCGCCCCGCGTTCAACGGGGAGTCCGGGGCGGCGGACGCCGGTGCCGGGGCCTGGCGCCGGGGCCCCGGCTCAGCGCGGCTGCTCGGCGTGCAGCACCTCGATGCCGGCCGTGACGATGGCGAGGCCGCGCTCGAAGCGGCGCTCGTAGTCGGTGAACAGGTCCGCGCCGGCGGCGGACAGCGGCCGGTCCGGCCCGATCCGCTCGGCGCGGTCGGCCGGGTCGTAGCCGGGCGTCCGCTCGCCCGGCATCGGGTGCACGGCCTGTTCCTCGATCACGAAGCCGACGGTGAAGATGTACGCGGTGAAGTACGCCTCGACCGCCTCGGAGAGGGTGAACCCGGCCCGGACGAAGGACCCGAGCTGTCCCTCGAAGCGGTCGGTGTGCCCGAAGTCCGTCAGCCGGGTGCCGCTGAACACCTTGGCGCCGTCCCGGTGGGTCAGCAGCGTGCGGCGCAGGGTGCGGCAGGTCAGGGCGAGTTGCCGCTGCCACGGGGTCTCGGCGGCGGGCGGCTCGCTGTCCGCGACCATGCGCCGGATCATCTCGGTGGCGAGTTCGTCCAGCAGCGCCTGCTTATTGGCGAAGTGCCAGTACAACGCCGGTGCCTTGCAGTCGAGTTCGGTGGCGATCCGGCGCAGGGTCAGGCCCTCCAGGCCGACCTCGTCGAGCAGCCGCAGGGCGGTGTCGACCACCTGGGCGCGATCCAGTTTCGGTGCCATGTCCTGCCTTCCGGGTTCTCGGCGCTTGACAACTTAACACCGTTAAGGACAGGCTCGGGACCGCCCTGGCTTAACACCGTTAAGGAGAGTCCGATGCACCCGGACGTCCTGATCACCGGCGCCGGCCCGACCGGCCTCACGCTCGCCTGCGAACTCGCCCGCCGGGGCGTCCCGGCCCTGCTGGTCGAGCGGGCCCCCGCGCTGTTCCCCGGCTCCCGGGGCAAGGGACTGCAACCCCGGACCCTGGAGATATTCGAGGACCTCGGCGTGCTCGCCGAGATCCGGGCCGCGGGCCGGCGCTACCCCGCGATGCTGCCCTGGACCGACGGACGGCCCGGGGAACCGTTCGCCCTGACCCCGACCGCCACCCCGACCGAGCAGGTGCCGCACCCCGAGACCTGGATGGTCCCGCAGTGGCGCACCCAGGAGATCCTGTACGACCGGCTCCGGGAACTCGGCGGCGACGTGCGGTTCGGCGCCGAGCTGACCGGCTTCACCCAGGACGACACCGGCGTGACCGCCGAGATCACCGGAATCGGCACCGTCACCGCCCGCTACCTGGTGGCCGCGGACGGCGGCCGGTCGACCGTCCGCCGGACCCTGGGCATCCCGATGATCGGCGAGACCGTCGACCCCCGGCCCTCCCTCGTCGCGGACCTCCGCCTCACCGGACTCGACCGCGAGCACTGGCACGTCTTCCCGCAGGCCCCCGGCGGCCCCCTCGCCCTGTGCCCGATGCCCGGCACCGACGACTTCCAGCTCTACGCCCAGTACGAGGACGGCGAACCCGACACCAGCCCGGACGGCATCCGGGCCGTCGTCGCCGCCCGCACCCACCTCGGCCCGGACGCCGTCACCGAGATCCGCTGGGCCTCCGACTTCCGGCCCCGGGCCGCACTCGCCGAACGCTTCCGGACCGGCCGGGTCCTGCTCGCCGGCGACGCCGCGCACGTCCACTCCCCCGCCGGCGGCCAGGGGCTCAACACCAGCGTCCAGGACGCGTACAACCTCGGCTGGAAGCTCGCCCACCTGCTGCGTCACGGCGGCGACGCCGAACTCCTGCTCGACAGCTACCAGGCCGAACGGCTGCCCGTCGCCGCCGACGTCCTCGACATCAGCACCTCGATCCACCGGGCCGGCCCGCTCGCCGGACAGCCCGGCACCGACCGCCGACGCGCCCAGCGCGGCAAGGACACCGACCAGCTCGCCGTCGGCTACCGCGGCGGCCCGCTCAGCGTCGACCACCGCGAGCCCGTCCGCGAGGACGCCCTCCAGGCCGGCGACCGCGCCCCCGACGCCCGTCTCCCCGACGGCACCCGCCTGTTCGACGCCCTGCGCGGCACCCACGCCACCCTCGTCACCACCGCCACCCAACCCCCCGCCGCCCCCGCAGGCGTCCGCGCCCTCCGCCACGACGCCTACGGCCCCGCCACCGGCCACCCGACCCTGTACCTGATCCGCCCCGACGGCTACCTCGGCCTCGTCACCCGGAACGCCGCCGACCTCGCTCCTTACCTGGCCATCCTCGGGCTCTCCGACTGATACCGGGGCCGAGGCCAATTCCGTTCTATCCCTGAAATGCAGAAAGGGCCCCAGCCGTGAGGCTGGAGCCCTTTCTTTCAAAGATTGTTCGGCGGCGTCCTACTCTCCCACAGGGTCCCCCCTGCAGTACCATCGGCGCTGTGAGGCTTAGCTTCCGGGTTCGGAATGTAACCGGGCGTTTCCCTCACGCTATGACCACCGAAACACGGTGAAACTGTGCACCGCCCACCCGTGGCAGGGCGGGGGTCGTTGTTTCAGAACAACACAGTGGACGCGAGCAACTGAGGACAAGCCCTCGGCCTATTAGTACCGGTCAACTCCACCCCTCACAGGGCTTCCATATCCGGCCTATCAACCCAGTCGTCTACTGGGAGCCTTACCCTCTCAAGGAGGTGGGAGTGCTCATCTCGAAGCAGGCTTCCCGCTTAG
>NZ_QLLT01000015.1 GCF_003259315.1 Kitasatospora sp. SolWspMP-SS2h
GTGACGCCTTCCTGGATGCGGGCGCCGGCGCCGTCGTTGAGCGAGACCAGGGGGGCGCCGGCCGCGATGGCCATGTCCATGATCTTGTGGATCTTCTGGGCGTGGGCTTCGCCGAGGGCGCCGCCGAAGATCCGGAAGTCGTGGGCGTAGGTGAAGACGGTGCGGCCGTGGACGGTGCCCCAGCCGACGATCACGCCGTCGGTGTGCGGTTTGCGGGCTTCCAGGCCGAAGCCCTGGGCGCGGTGCCGGCGCAGCGGCTCCACCTCGTGGAAGGAGCCCTCGTCCAGCAGCAGCTCGATCCGCTCGCGGGCGGTCAGCTTGCCCTTGGCGTGCTGGGCCTCGGTGGCCTTCTCGCTCGGGCCGCGGCGGACCTGCTCGCGCAGCTCGTGCAGTTCGGCGACCCGACTACGGGCATCGGCCGTGGCCTCGCCGCCGACCGGCGCATCGTGCAGGACCGTCATTTCGAACCACTCCAAGCTCGCGTGGGGCAGCGAACACCTCTACTGCTACGACAGTACGAGCCAGTGCGCCCGGCTTTCGGCGTCGAATCCGTACAAGGTCGGGAGCCGATCGCTGTACAGGCCCGACAGAAGGGGGCGCACGGGCCTCCCGCCGGACCGCCCGGGACGGGTACCGGGGCCGGTCCGGGGGCGGGGGTGGCCGGAGGGTCGAGGAGGGTCGAACCGGCAGGTCAGCGGGGGGATCGGGACCGCGCGAAGGCCGCCGGTCCGCCGCGCGCCGACAGGGGCGCACGGGGGCCGGCGGCCGGGTGCTCGGGCTCCGGATCAAGTCCGGATGGTAGGGATGCGCCAAAAGACGGGATCAGGGCCTGGGGCGGTCGCCGTCCTCGGGCCGGTCCTCGCCCCGGCGCAGCTCCTCCTCGCGGCGGCGCAGGTCCGCCTCCCACTGCCTGAGCATGTCCTCGTGCCGCTCGTTGCCCCGTCCCAGCGAGGCCAGGAACTCCGGGTCGTCGTCCGGGGCGAGCGGACGCCCGGCGCTCCCGTACGAGCGGGACCCGGCGGCCGGGCCGGACGGCCGGGACGCCCGGCGGCGGGCGCGGTCGCGGCCGGCCACCAGCCAGGCGATCGAGCCGACCAGCGGGAAGAGCAGCACGACGATCACCCACACCACCTTCGGCAGGTGGCGGACCTCGTCCTCGGGGGTGGTCAGGCAGTCGATGAACGCCCAGACCCACAGGGCCAGCAGCGCGACCACGGGCACGACTCTCAGCACAGCGCAGAACTCCGGAGCAGGTTCGGACAGGACCCTCGGCGGGCCCAGGGTAGCCCGTGCCCGATACTGACAGGTATGGCATACGACGATCTCCGTTCCTTCCTCCGGGCGCTGGAGCGGGAAGGCGACCTGAAACGGATCAAGGCCGAGGTCGACCCCCACCTGGAGGTCGGCGAGATCGTCGACCGGGTGCAGAAGGCCAAGGGCCCCGCGCTGCTCTTCGAGAACGTCAAGGGCTCGGCGATGCCGCTGGCCATGAACGTCTTCGGCACCGAGCGGCGGCTGTCCAAGGCGCTCGGCCTGAAGTCGCCCGACGACATCGCCGAGAAGATCGGCGGCCTGCTCAGGCCCGAGCTGCCGCAGGGCTTCACCGGCTTCCGGGAGGCGTTCGGCAAGCTCGCCTCGATGGCGCACGTCCCGCCGCGGAACGTGAAGTCCGCCGACGCGCCCGTCCACGAGGTGGTGCTCACCGGCGAGGACGTCGACCTGGAGGCGCTGCCCGCGCTGTTCACCTGGCCGCTGGACGGCGGCTCCTTCTTCAACCTCGGCCTCACCCACACCAAGGACCCGGACTCCGGCGTCCGCAACCTCGGCCTGTACCGGCTCCAGCGGCACGACCGGCGCACCATCGGCATGCACTGGCAGATCCACAAGGACAGCCGCAACCACGCCGCGGTGGCCGCCCGGCGCGGCGAGAAGCTGCCGGTGGCGATCGCCTTCGGCTGCCCGCCCGCGGTCACCTACGCCGCCACCGCGCCGCTGCCCGGCGACATCGACGAGTACCTGTTCGCCGGGTTCGTCGCGGGGGAGCGGGTCCGGATGGTCGACTGCAAGACCGTCCCGCTCCAGGTCCCGGCCGACGCCGAGGTGGTGCTGGAGGGCTGGCTGGAGCCCGGCGAGCTGCTCCCCGAGGGCCCGTTCGGCGACCACACCGGCTTCTACACCCCGCAGGAGCCGTTCCCGGCGCTGACCATCGACTGCGTGACGATGCGCCGCCGCCCGGTCCTGCAGTCCATCGTGGTCGGCCGGCCGCCCACCGAGGACGGGCCGCTCGGCAAGTTCACCGAGCGCTTCTTCCTGCCGCTGCTCAAGGTGATCATCCCGGACATCGTCGACTACGACCTGCCCGAGGCCGGCGGCTTCCACAACTGCGTGATCGTCTCGATCGACAAGAAGTACCCGAAGCACGCGCAGAAGGTCATGCACGCCATCTGGGGCGCCCACATGATGTCGCTCACCAAGCTGATCGTCGTGGTGGACGCCGACTGCGACGTCCACGACTACCAGGAGGTCGCCTGGCGGGCCCTGGGCAACGTCGACTACAGCCGGGACCTCTCGGTCGTCGAGGGCCCGGTCGACCACCTCGACCACGCCTCCTACCAGCAGTTCTGGGGCGGCAAGGCAGGCATCGACGCCACCCGCAAGCTCCCCGAGGAGGGCTACACCCGCGACGGCGGCTGGCCCGAGATGGTCGCCTCCGACCCGGAGACCGCCGCCCGGGTCACCCGCCGCTGGAAGGAGTACGGGCTGTGAGAACCGATAGCCTGCCGGACGTGACCGAGACGCAGGAAGCCCTTCCCCGTGCCCGCGGGGGTCAGCCGGAGTACGCACTGTGACCACCGCCGAAGTCTTCGAGGCCCCGCCGAGCCGGACCAGGGCCTTCCTGCGCCTGGTCGCCATCGAGCACTCGGTCTTCGCGCTGCCCTTCGCCTACATCGCCGCGCTGACCGCGATGTTCCTCGCCGACCGGTCGGTGCACTGGGGCGAACTGCTGCTGGTCACCGTCTGCATGGTCGGCCTGCGCACCTTCGCGATGGCCGCCAACCGGATCATCGACCGCGAGATCGACGCCCGGAACCCGCGCACCGCGGGCCGCGAACTCGTCACCGGCGCGGTCTCGCTGCGCACCGCGTACATCGGCTCGGCGATCGCCCTGGTGGTCTTCCTCGGCTCGGCCGCGCTGCTCAACCCGCTCTGCCTGCTGCTGGCGCCGGTCGCCGTCGTCCCGATGGTGGTCTACCCGTACGGCAAGCGGTTCACCGACTTCCCGCAGGCGATCCTGGGCCTGGCCCAGGCGATGGGCCCGATCGGCGCCTGGCTGGCCGTCACCGGCAGCTGGTCCTGGGAGGCGGCGGTGCTCGGCCTCGCGGTCGGCATCTGGATCGGCGGCTTCGACCTGATCTACGCCTGCCAGGACGTCGCGGCCGACCGCGGCACGGGCGTCCGCTCCGTCCCGGCCCGCTTCGGCGTCCCCGCCGCGATCACCGGCGCCCGGGTCTGCCACGCCCTCACCACCGCCCTGCTGGCCTGGTACGCGGTGCTGACCGACGCGGGCGCGTTCTTCTGGTGCGGACTCGCGGTGGTGGCCGGCGCGTTCGTCTACGAGCACACCATCGTCAAGCCGCACGACCTGTCCCGGCTGAACCGGGCGTTCTTCTCCACCAACGGCTTCGTGGGCATCTCGCTGTTCGTCTTCGCGCTGATCGACCTGGTCAGCCGCGGCCTGACGGTCTGACCGCCGTACCGGCAGGGGCGCGCGGAGGCACTCCGCGCGCCCCTGCCGTGCGTCCGGGCACATCCGCCGGCCGGGCCCCGGGGCGCGTCCCCGGGGCGGCGGGCACGCGCGTCCCCGCGACGCCCGCCCCCTGCTCCGCCCCACCCTCCCCGCCCGCTGCCTCCCCGGCGGCGGCCTCGACCGCTGCTGAGCCGGACGGAGCGGAGAACGGGGCACAGGGGTCCGGGGAGCGGCGGGTCCGGGTCGCCCCGAACTCCCTTGCGGGTACGCCCCCGTGCGGCAGCGCCCCGGTTCTCGTCACCGTGCCGGCCCGCCGCCTGACGGCCCGTCGGGGCCGCCCCCGTCCGCGCGGACGCCGCCTCCGCCGGACGAACCGCCGCCCGCCGCGCCGATGCGCCATGCTGGGGAGCGCAGGTCACCACGAGCGGAACGGGGAACACGATGATCGGCACACTGCAGTGCGTGGTGCTGGACTGCCACTACCCGGCGGGCCTGGCCCAGTTCTACGCCGCCCTGCTCGGCGGCGAGGCCGACCGGCCCGACCCGCGCTGGTCGCTGGACGAGGACTGGTCCACCGTGCACCTGCCCGACGGCCGGGTGCTGGCCTTCCAGCGGGTCGAGGACTACCGCCCGCCGATCTGGCCCGACCCCGCCCACCCGCAGCAGCTGCACCTCGACATCGAGGTCGACGACCTCGCCGCCGCCGAGGCCGGGGCGGTCGCCCTCGGCGCCGAGGCCAAGGACCGGCACGAGCGCTGGACGGTCTGCACCGACCCGGCCGGCCACCCGTTCTGCCTGGTCGCCCGCCACCCGTCCTGAGCCCGCCGCCCGTCCCGGGGCCGCCGGCCGCGCGGCCCCGGCACCCGCGCGGCCCCGGCACCCGCGCGGCCCCGGCACCCGCGCGGCCCCGGCACCCGCGCGGCCCCGGCACTGACCCAGGCCCCGCCCCGCGCGGGCCGTCACACCAGCGCGAGCGCGTCCCCGATCCGCAGCGGGCCCGGCCGCGACACCGTGGCCAGCGCGGCCAGCTCGGTGTCCCGCTCGTGCGCGATGGTCTTCAGGATCTCCGGCGCGTGCGGCAGCCCGGGCTGGGCCGCCCCGACCATCGCGCACCGCACGCTGGCCCGGACGAACACCAGCCCCGCCCCGCCCTCCACCCGGCCCTCCCGGCCGAACCACTTGTCCTCGCTGAACGGCGGCGTCCCCGGCGGGGTGCGCAGCAGCACGTTCGGCCGGAACCGGCGCTCGTCCACCACCGCCGAGGGCACCGCCCGCGCGACCCAGTCCAGGGTGGCGGTGGTCAGCACGCTCACCGGCAGCTCGTCGAAGTGCGACACCGTGTCCTCGCGGGCCAGCGCCACGTCCTCCTGCTCCAGGTAGGCGCGCAGGAAGGCGTCCGGGTCGGGCACCGCCATCCCCAGCGGGTCGAACAGCTCCGGGCCGTCGATCCGCGGGCCCAGCCGGGCGCGCAGCCGCAGCAGGCCGTCCATCCGCCGGAAGCGCCGGGTGTTCTTCCCCGACCCGAACTTCCCGGCCCCGTCGCGCACCGCGTACAGCCGGTCGCCGACCAGGCCGCGCTCCTCGACCTCGACGGAGTCGAGCAGTTCGCCGCCCGCGGACTTCACGGGGTAGCGCCACAGGCGCTCGACCACACCGACGATCTCAGACATGGCGGGAGCCTAGCGGGGCGCTCCCGGGATGGTCTAGACCAAGTCCCGGAAGCGGGTGCCCCGTTGGCGTCCCGCTCACCCGATCCGGGCCACCGCCCGCACCGGCGCCCCGTCCGCCGCCGTCAGCCGCAGCGGGAACAGCGACACCTCCACCGGCCGGCCGGCCTCCTGCGCCGCCAGCAGCGCCGACAGGTCCGTCAGGTTCTCCGCGATCACCCCGCCGCCCTCCGGCCCCAGCAGCACCCGGTGCGCCACCAGCGTCGCCTGCTCCGGCTCCGGGTCGTGCTCGTCCGCCAACTCGGCCAGCAGGCTCGCTATCTCCGGGTCCAGCGGCCCCGGGTCCGGCGTCGGGTCCACCGACAGCGCGTCGATCCCCACCGTCCGGACCCCCGCCGCGACGATGGCCTCCGCCGCCTCCCGGGCCAGGTACGGGTGCGCGAAGTACCGGTCCGTCCCCCAGTACCGCGGCCACCCCGTCGCCAGCAGCAGCACCGTCCCCGGCCCCGAGACCGCGAGCGCCGGCGCGAGGTGCTCCGCCGTCACCACCGCCCGGGCCGACAGCCCGCGCAGGTCCACCACCACCGCGGGCCCGGTGAACAGCTCCAGCGGCAGCCCGTCCAGGGTCGGCCACCGCACGTCCAGGTGGTAGGGCGCGTCCACGTGCGTCCCGGTCTGCGACCCCAGGTGCACCGCCAGCACGTTCACCCCCTCGTCCGCCACCGTCAACGCCGCCCGCAACTCGACGCCCGGGTCCCCCGGGTACACCGGCATCCCGGACACCACCGGATGCGTCAGGTCCACCAACTCCGCTGCCATGCGGCCATTCTGACCCGAAAACCCGCCGACCGGCGGCTCCCCGGGGGCGGCGGGCCCGCGCCGCCGCCGAGCCGGGACGGGAACCCCGGACCGCCGCGCGCCCCGGCCGCCCGGACCGCACGCCCCACAATGGGAACCATGAGCCCCACCCGCAAGCCCTGGGTCGTCGGCGTGTCCGGCGCCAGCGGCACCCCCTACGCCGCCTCGGTGATCCGCGCGCTGCTGGACGCCGGGGAGCCCGTCGACCTGATCGTCAGCCGGGCGGCGCGGCTGACCATCCTGGACGAGACCGGCGTCTCCTTCCGCGACGCGCACTGGCGCGCCGACCTGGCCGCCTGGCTCGGCACCGACGAGTCGCGGCTGCGCGACGTCCGGCACTGGCCGGCCGGGGACTTCGCCGCGGGCCCGTCCTCCGGCTCGTACCCCGCGAAGGGCATGCTGGTCGTCCCGGCCACCACCGGCGCCGCGGCCGGCATCGCGCTGGGCCTGTCCAAGGACCTGCTCCAGCGCACCGCGTCCGTCACGCTCAAGGAGCGCCGCCCGCTGGTGCTGTGCCTGCGCGAGACCCCGCTGACCGGCAGCACGCTGCGCCACCTGGTGGCGCTGGACGAGCAGGGCGCGGTCGTCCTCCCGGCGTCCCCCGGCTTCTACGCGGGGGGCTCGACGGCCCGCGAGCTGGTGGACTTCGTGGCCGGCCGGGTGCTGGACGCGGTGGCCGTCCCGCACACGCTGTACCGCCGCTGGTCGGGCGCCCTGGGCGAGGCCGCGAGCACCCCGGAGGACCGCCCCGGAACACGGCCGCGCCGGGGTGAGTGAGCGGGCACGTGACGGGAGAGTATGTTCTCTGGGATACCCGGGTTGAGCGGCGCGCAGCGCCTTGGATTCCGGATAATGATCTGTGGTTCTGGTGAGGTTCGGAAGGACGCGGCAGGCAATGGACTCTGTGGACAGACAGCTCATCCAGGCACTCCGGGAGAACGGCCGCGCCTCGTACGCCGAGCTGGGCCGCCTGGTGGGCCTGTCCGGCCCGAGCGTGACGGACCGGATCAACCGGCTGGAGCAGGCCGGCGTGATCACCGGCTACCGGGCGACGGTCAACCCGGCGACGCTCGGCTACGGGGTGACGGCCCTGATCGGCCTCCAGCTCACCGACGCCGCCGACCACGACGACGTCTCGCACCGGCTGAAGGACCTCCCGGAGGTCGAGGACTGCTGGTTCATCGCGGGCGACGACTCGTACATGCTCAAGGTCCGGGTGCCGGACGTGGAGGGCCTGGAGTCGGTGGTCAAGCGGCTGTCCGGCACCAAGGGGGTGGCGCGCACCCGGACCACGGTGGTGCTCTCCACCAAGTGGGAGAACCGGGTCAGCGAACTCCCGCTCCACCCCGCCGAGTAGGCTCCGCCCACCCGCCGTCAGCCGCCGAGGAGCCCCCGCCGTGACCCTGGTCGACCTGGAAGACCTGCGCGCCGCCCAACGCCGGATCGCCGGCACGGCGGTGCGCACCCCGCTGCTGCCCTGCCCGTGGGCGGCGGACGGCGGGCGGCGGCTCTGGCTGAAGCCGGAGAGCCTCCAGCCGACCGGGGCGTTCAAGATCCGCGGGGCGATGAACCGGCTGGCCGCGCTCACCGCCGAGGAGCGGGCCAGGGGCGTGGTCGCCCAGTCCAGCGGCAACCACGCCCAGGCGGTGGCGTACGCGGCCCGGCGGCTCGGCGTCAAGGCGGTGATCGTGATGCCCGACACCTCGCCCGCCGTGAAGATCGAGAACACCCGCGCGTTCGGCGCCGAAGTGGTGGTGGTGACCGCCGAGGAGCGCGACACCGTCCCGGCCGAGCTGGCCGCCGCGCACGGCTACGTCTGGGTGCCGCCCTACGACGACCCGTACGTCATCGCGGGCCAGGGCACGGTCGGCCTGGAGATCGCCGAGGACGCCCCGGACGAGCTGGACACCGTGTTGGTGCCGGTCTCCGGCGGCGGGCTGATCTCCGGGACGGCCGCCGCGCTCAAGCTGGCCTGCCCGGGCGTCCGGGTGGTCGGCGTGGAGCCGGAGCTGGCGGCGGACGCCCGGCAGAGCCTGCGCGAGGGCGTCCGCACCGCCTGGCCGGTCGCCGACACCTACCGCACCATCGCCGACGGCCTGCGCACCCCGTCCGTGGGCGTCCTGCCGTTCGAGCACCTCACCGCCTACGTGGACGACATCGTCACCGTCTCCGAGGACGAGATCCGCGCCACCGTCGCCCTGCTGGCCCGCCGCGGCCGGCTGGTCGCCGAGCCCTCCGGCGCGGTCGCCCCGGCCGCCTACTTCCACCGGGCCGGTGAACTGGGCGGACGGGTCTTCGCCGCGGTCGTCAGCGGTGGCAACCTCGACCCCGCCCTGCTGGCCGAACTGCTCGCCGCCTAGGCGTAGTCTCGGTCCCGGCAACGAATCGAAGTCCGGAGGAGGCGGAGCACCGCATGGACGCAGGGCTCAAGCGCGAGCTGGAGGCGAAGGTCTACGCCGGTGAGCGGCTGACCCGCGAGGACGGGATCGCGCTCTACGCGAGCGACGACCTGGCCTGGCTGGGCGGCCTGGCGCACCACGTGCGGACGCGGAAGAACGGCGACGTCGTCCACTTCAACGTCAACCGCCACCTGAACATGACCAACGTGTGCAGCGCCTCCTGCGCGTACTGCTCGTTCCAGCGCAAGCCGGGCGAGAAGGACGCGTACACGATGCGGATCGAGGAGGCCGTCCGGCTCGCCAAGGCGATGGAGTCGGAGTCGCTGACCGAGCTGCACATCGTCAACGGCCTGCACCCGACCCTGCCGTGGCGCTACTACCCGCGCTCCCTCAAGGAGCTGAAGGCCGCGCTGCCGAACGTCTCGCTGAAGGCGTTCACCGCCACCGAGATCCACTGGTTCGAGCGGATCAGCGGCCTGAGCGCGAGCGAGATCCTGGACGAGCTGATCGAGGCCGGCCTGGAGTCGCTGACCGGCGGCGGCGCGGAGATCTTCGACTGGGAGGTCCGCCAGCACATCGTCGACCACGACACCCACTGGGAGGACTGGTCGCGCATCCACCGCCTGGCGCACGAGAAGGGCCTCAAGACCCCGGCCACCATGCTCTACGGCCACATCGAGGAGCCCCGCCACCGGGTCGACCACGTGCTGCGGCTGCGCGAGCTGCAGGACGAGACCGGCGGCTTCCAGGTCTTCATCCCGCTGCGCTACCAGCACGACTTCCACGACTCCAAGGACGGCAAGGTCCGCAACCGCCTGATGGCGCGCACCGAGATGGCCACCGGCGCCGAGGCGCTGAAGACCTTCGCGGTGTCCCGCCTGCTGTTCGACAACGTCCCGCACGTCAAGGTGTTCTGGGTGATGCACGGCGTCACCACCGCCCAGCTGGCGCTCAGCCACGGCGCGGACGACATGGACGGCTCGGTGGTCGAGTACAAGATCACCCACGACGCGGACAACTTCGGCACCCCGAACAAGCTGGGCCGCGACGACCTGCTCCAGCTGATCCGGGACGCCGGCTTCCGCCCGGTCGAGCGCAACACCCGCTACGAGGTCATCCGCGAGTACGACGGGCCGGACCTCGCCCGCCGGGAGACCCCGCAGGCGATGCGCCTCTGACCCCCCGTTCGGACCACGCGCCCGGTGACCGGTCTCCGGCCACCGGGCGCGGGACGTTTCCGGGCGGCGCGCGGGGTGAAGACGCACCACCGGGGCAGTCGGGAAGCCGAAGAAACGTTTCCTGGGCGCGTATGCTCACAGGCTCATCACACGGCCCGGGTTCCACCTCGTCCCCGCGGTCTGGGAGGATCGTTCGCATGTCCGGTTCCCATCGCGTCCCCTCGCACCGCCGCCCGGCCGCCGCGCCGACCGGCCGGGACGAGGCCGAGCAGCCCCAGGGCCGAGCCGCCGCCCGCCGCAGCCGCCGCAAACCGAAGCAGCGCCGGGTCCGCAAGCTCACCGTCGGCACCGCGACCCTGCTGGCCCTCGCGGCCGGCTGGTTCAGCGTCGGCCCGGGCCGGGGCTTCCAGAGCGAGACCGCCAGCGCCGCCCCCGACCACGCGCCCGAGGTCGTCCCGATGCAGGCCGCCGACGCCGGGCAGCACACCGAGGCCCCCGCCGCGGACCGCTCCGACCGGGAGCGGATCACCGCCATCCCGGGCATCGGCGCCGACTGGATGGCCAAGGTCCCCGCCGAGACCCGCCAGCTGCTGGTCGCCAGCGGCCAGGGCAAGGACTCCTCGGACAACACCGTCACGCTGTGGACCCGCGGCGACGACGGCAGCTGGCAGGCCGGCCAGACCTGGCCCGCCCACAACGCCTACAAGGGCTGGACCGCCGACCACCGCTCCGGCGACCTGCGCAGCCCGATCGGCCTGTTCTCGCTCACCGACGCCGGCGGCCGCAAGGCCGACCCCGGCTCCAAGCTGCCCTACGACGAGAACAAGAACTTCGTGATGGCCGGGCGCGGCTTCAACGACGAACCGCTGGCCGGCTCCTTCGACTACGTGGTGGCGATCAACTACAACCGGGTGGAGGGCAAGTCCCCGCTCGACACCACCTACCCGGAGGGCGCGGCCAAGGGCGGCGGCATCTGGCTGCACCTCGACCACGGCGGCCCCACCCACGGCTGCGTCTCGCTGACCGAGGACCACATGGTCGAGCTGATCAGGACCCTGGACCCGGCGCTGCACCCGATGATCATGATGGGTGACGCCCAGTCGCTGGCCGCCTGACCACGGGCCGGTTGTGAGGGACCTACAGCTTCCGGCACCCGATCCTGTGTCAGGGCGTCACCTCCCGACTCGCCGGTAACCCGGTTGAGTGGCTGTATGACCGCCTCCCGCATCATGGCGCTGGGCCACCACCAGCCGCCGAAGGTCCTGAGCAACGACGATCTCTCGGCGCTGGTCGACACCGACGACGAGTGGATCCGCTCCCGGGTCGGCATCCGCACCCGGCACATCGCGGAGGACGAGACCCTGGTCGACCTCGCGGTGGGCGCCGCCGAGAAGGCGCTGGCCAACGCGGGCGTGACGGCCGACCGGATCGACCTGGTCGCCGTCGCCACCTGCACCGCCGTCGAGCGCAGCCCCAACACCGCCGCCGCCGTCGCCGCCCGGCTGGGCATCCCGGCCCCCGCCGCGTACGAGCTGAACACCGCCTGCTCGGGCTTCTCGTACGCGCTGGCCACCGCCGACCACGCGATCCGGGCCGGCGCCGCGACCCGGGCCCTGGTGGTCGGCGTGGAGCGGATGTCCGACATCATCGACTGGACCGACCGCACCACCTGCGTGATCTTCGGCGACGGCGCGGGCGCCGCGGTGCTGGAGGCCGTCCCGGACGAGCGGGCCGGGGTCGGCCCGGTGGTCTGGGGCTCCGAGCCGGAGAAGGGCGAGGCGGTGGCGATCAGCGGCTGGAAGCCGGTGATCAGCCAGCAGGGCCAGACGGTCTTCCGCTGGGCCACCACCCAGGTCGCCCCGCTGGCCCGCAAGGCGTGCGAGAAGGCCGGGATCGAGCCGTCCGAGCTGCGCGGCTTCGTCGCCCACCAGGCCAACCTGCGGATCATCGACGCCATCGCCGGCAAGCTCGGCCTGGCCGAGGACGCGGTGGTCGCCCGCGACGTGGTCGACTCCGGCAACACCTCCGCCGCCTCCATCCCGCTCGCCCTCTCCAAGCTGGTCGAGCGCGGCGAGCTGCACACCGGCGACCCGGTGCTGCTGTTCGGCTTCGGCGGCGGCCTGGCCTACGCCGGGCAGGTCGTGCGCTGCCCCTGAGCGGTGCGCCCCAGCTAGTGCGCCCGAGCAGTGCGCCCGAGCGGTGTGCGCCCGAGCGGTGCCCCTGAGCGGTGCGCCGCCTCCGGGCGGCGGTGCCGGGCCCGGCGGGGCGGACAGTACGGCGGTGCGGACAGCACGGAGGGGCGGCCGGGAGGAAATCCTCCCGGCCGCCCCTCGCGTCCGTTGCAGGACGGCGCTCCGCGGTACGTCGGCGAACCTCCCCCGAGGCACGGCCGCATCCGACAGACCCGGACAGGAACCGGGGCCGAGCGCCAGTGGGCTGGAGTCTTACTTCGGCGGCTTCTTTCCGGTGACTCCCAGGTACACCTGGAGCGCCAGGTTGGGCTTGAGGTCCTTGACCTTCACGCCCCACGAAGTGAACGCCTTGCCGTGCTCGGCCGCCGCGGCCAGCAACGACACCAGGGCGCCGGCGACCGCCGACGGTTCGACCGACTTGTCGGTCTTGCCCTGGTTGTTGCGCACCGCTTCGGCGAGCGGGGCCGCCACCGAGTTGAGAACCTTCATGCGGATCTTGAAGAACCGCTTGTCCCCTTCGGCAGCACCGAGCGTGACCACTCGGAGAATGGCGTCATTCTTGCGCCAGAAGGCGAGGAATCCGTCCACCAGTTCTTCGGAAGTGGTGAAGCCGGACTTTCCCGCCCAGGACTTTCCATCGACGAGCTCTTTGAGCCCGCCGCTGTCCTCGGCCATTTCCTCGGCGATCTCAAGGACGGCGCCCTCGACATCCGGGAAGTACTGGTAGAAGGTCGCGGGGGAGGTACCCGCCATACGGGCGACGTCGATGACCTTGACGTCCCGGTACGGCGACGTGCTGAGCATCTCGCGGAGGCAGTCGAGCAGCTTCTGCCGCGTCTCCTGTCCGCGCCGCCCGGCGACGCGACCGTCGACGGTGCGAACTTGTCCTGTCATGCCGTCAGCTTACAGCGGTGAGATCTTGGCGCTAATCGGTAGTGCGACTATTAGTCCGGGTGAGGGGGAAACCGTGCCATTTCTGCTTGAGTTGTTGCCCCCCCGTGTGCTGATGACCCCACAGCGTGACGACAAGTCAGCTGAGGGGGGTCCGCCGGGGCCGTGCGGGCGGGCCCGGGGCGGGCCGGCGGGCGGACCCGGAGCGGGCGGCTCCGGTACCCGGGGGCGTGTCCCGGGCGGGGGAGATTGGCTCCCGGGCGGCGGGCATTGGAGAATCGGGGGGCGCCGCCGCCGGGGGGCGTTGGCGGAAGGGGAGGTGGCTGAGGAGTGGACCAGCTGACGGCGCACGATCCGAGGCGGATCGGGCCCTTCGAAGTGCTGGCCCGGCTCGGCGCGGGCGGCATGGGCCTGGTGTACCTGGCCCGGTCGGCCTCGGGACGCCGGGTGGCCATCAAGACCGTCCGCACCGAGCTGGCCGAGGACAACCTGTTCCGGGTCCGCTTCGCCCGCGAGATCGCCGCCGCCAAGACGGTCGGCGGCTTCTACACCGCCGCCGTGGTGGACGCCGACGCCGACGCGGCCGTCCCGTGGCTGGCCACCGCGTACGTGCCCGCGCCCTCGCTGGAGGACCTGGTCACCGACTGCGGGCCGCTGCCCGCCGACGCGGTGCGCTGGCTGACCGCGGGCATCGCCGAGGCGCTCCAGTCCATCCACGCCGCGGGCCTGGTCCACCGGGACCTCAAGCCGTCCAACGTGCTGGTGGTCGAGGACGGGCCCCGGGTGATCGACTTCGGCATCGCCGCCGGGGTCTCCAGCACCCGGCTCACCATGACCAACGTCGCGGTCGGCACGCCCGCCTACATGTCGCCCGAGCAGGCCCGGGACAGCCGCAGCGTCACCGGCGCCAGCGACGTGTTCTCGCTCGGCTCGCTGGTGGTGTTCTGCGCCACCGGGCACCCGCCCTACCGCGGCTCCAACCCGGTCGAGACGGTGTTCCAGCTGCTGCGCGACCAGCCCGACCTGTCCGGGCTGCCGGTCGAGCTGGTCGACCTGGTCCGGGCCTGCATGCGGCCCACCCCCGAGCACCGGCCCACGCCCGCCCAGATCCAGGCCGAGCTGGCCCCGCACCTGTTCTCCCGGGCCGACGCCTCCGGCGAGGCGGGGGACTGGCTGCCGCCCGCCGCGCTCGACCTGATCGAGGCCAAGCGCAGCAGCAGACGTCCCGTCAGCGCCCAGCAGCCCCCGGCCCGGCCGCAGCCCCAGCTGGTGCTGCCGGCCCAGCCGGTCGGGCCGCCGCCGCTGCCGGACGCCCCGGCCCCGGTCGGCGCCGCCGGGCCGGCCTCCGAGGCCGAGGTGGTCACCGAGCGGGTGCGCCCGCACCGGCGGCCCCCGGTCGGCGACCCGGGCGGCGACGGCGAGGTCCGGCTGCCCGGCGCGCACGTGCCGATAGGGCCCGGGCCGCGGGCCGAACCGGCCGCGCCGGCGCCCGCCCCGGTCGGCACCGACTGGGTGCGCCGCAGCTCCGCGCCGTCCGCCGCCCCGCCGCAGCCCGCCGCGCGCTGGCGGCCCTGGCGGTTCCGGATGTCGAACGACGTGTGGGGCACCCCGGTGGTCGCCGACGGCGTCCTGTTCGCCTCCAGCTTCGAGGTGCACGCGCTGGACATCGGCTCCGGCGAGCGCCGCTGGAAGACCCGGGACGTGGCCTGGGCGCTGGCCGTCGACGCCGGCCGGGTGCACGCCGCCGACGGCCCGCACCTGTACACGGTGGACGCCGCCGACGGCGCCGAGCGCTGGCGGCATGCGCTGGACGGCTGGGTGTACGCGCTGGACGCCGCCGACGGCGTGCTGTGCTGCGGGGTGCGCGGCGGCGGCGTGCAGCTGCGCGCGGCGGCCACCGGCACCGAGCTGTGGCGGGCCGACGACGCCCAGCAGGAGTACGAGAACCCGCAGTCCGGCCCGGCGCTGGTCGGCGGCGCCGCCTACTACCAGGGCGGCGGCCGGCTGCACTGCGTCGACCCGCGCGGCGGCGGGGTGCGCTGGTCGGTGCCGCTGGGCGGCGAGGTGCCCTCCCGGCCGGTCGAGCAGGGCGGCGTGCTGTACGTGACGTCCGGTCAGCGGGTGCACGCGCTGGACGCCGCCACCGGCGCCGAGCACTGGCGCTTCGACGCGCCGGTCGCGCTGTTCACCCCGCCCGCGGTGGACGGCCGGGCGGTGTACGTCGCCGACTACCTCGGCACCCTGTACGCGCTGGACGCCGCCACCGGGCACGGCCGCTGGCGGGCCGCCACCGCCGCCCGGCAGGGCGCCGAGCCGGCCGTGGTCGCGGACGGGACGGTGCTGCTGGGCTCCGGCGACACCCTGTTCGCCTTCGAGGCGGCCGGCGGCCGGGAGCGCTGGCGCTACACCACCCGGGGCGACCTGGTCGGCTCCCCGGCGGTCGCCGAGGGCCTGGTGCACCTGGGCAGCCGCGACCACTCGCTGCACACCCTGGAGCTGGCCACCGGCCGGCTGCGCTGGGAGCTGGGCACCAAGGGCGAGCTGACCGGCTCCCCGGTCGCGGTCGGCGGCCGGGTCTTCGTCGGCTCCAAGGACCGCTGCGTGTACGCGCTGGACTCCTTCTACGGCACCGCCGTCCCGCAGTAGCGCGGCGAAACGGTACGGCCCCGGACCTCGCGGCGAGGTCCGGGGCCGATCCGCGCGGGCCCGGGGCTACGGGTGGCGGTGCTGCCAGCCGGCCCAGGCGGAGGCGACCATCTCGCGCACGTCGTACCGGGCGCTCCAGCCGAGCTCCCGCCGGATCAGGTCGGCGGCGGCCACCACCCGGGCCGGGTCGCCGGGGCGGCGCGGGGCGATCTCGGCGGCCGTGTCGATGCCGGTGACCTCGGCGATCTCGGCGAGCATCTCGCGCACCGAGACGCCCTCGCCGCGGCCGATGTTCAGGGTCAGGTTGACCCGCTCGTCCGGCCCGGCCGCGTTCAGCCGGCGGACCGCCGCCAGGTGGGCGGAGGCGATGTCCGAGACGTGGATGAAGTCCCGGACGCAGGTGCCGTCCGGGGTCGGGTAGTCGGCGCCGAAGACCAGCGGGGCCCGGCCGGCCGCCAGCCGCTCGAACACCATCGGGACCAGGTTGGTGACGCCCTCGTCGGACAGCTCCGGGGTGGCCGCGCCCGCCACGTTGAAGTAGCGCAGCGCCACGGTGGACATCCCGTAGGCGGTGGCGGAGGCGTTCAGCAGCCACTCGCCGATCAGCTTGGTCTCGCCGTACGGGTTGATCGGCGCGCACGGGGTGGACTCGGTGACCAGGTCGACGTCCGGCATGCCGTAGACGGCGGCGGAGGAGGAGAGCAGGATCCGGCGCACGCCGCCGGCCGCCGCGGCCTCCAGGACCAGGCGCAGGCCCTCGACGTTCTCCCGGTAGTAGTGCAGCGGCTCGCTGACCGACTCGCCGACCTGCTTCTTGGCGGCGATGTGCAGGATGCCGGTCACCCCGTGCTCGGCGATCACCTTGTCCAGCAGCGGCCGGTCCAGGGTGGAGCCCTCCACCAGGGGGACCCCGGCGGGCAGGCGGTCGGCCGAACCGCTGCTCAGGTCGTCCAGGACGACCACCGGCTCGCCCGCCCCGGCCAGTTCCTTGACTACGTGTCCGCCGATGTAACCGGCACCGCCGGTGATCAACCAGGTCATGGCCCGATCCTAGACGCGCCCTTTTCCCGGTGCCGTGGTGTGTCCGCACGGGCATTCGGACATATCGGTGAAATAGTGACAAAGCTCTGTCCAGCGACCGGAGGTGGCCGCCGTGCGCCCCAAGAAGGAACCGACCCGCCCGATCCCGGCCGGCCCCCGGCCGACCGGGCCCAAGCTGTGGCTCGGGCCCGTGGCGGCGCTCGCCTCGGCGGCGCTGCTGGTGACCGGCTGCTCCAGCTCCGGTTCCGGCTCCAGCTCCACCGCGGCGGCCAGCAGTTCCTCGTCCTCGTCGGCACCCGCCCCCTCCAGCAGCAACCAGCTGGAGCAGGACTACCAGCAGGTGATCTCCCAGGTGCTGCCCTCGGTGGTGCAGATCACCGCCGGGGACAGCCTCGGCTCCGGGATCGTCTTCGACGACAAGGGCGACATCGTCACCAACGCGCACGTGGTCGGCACCGCCACCACCTTCACCGTGACGCTGGCCAACAGCACCAAGCCGCTGGACGCCGCGCTGGTCGGCAGCTACCCGGACTCCGACCTCGCGGTGATCCGGCTCGACAACCCGCCCGGCGGCCTCAAGCCCGCCGCGTTCGCGGACAGCGCCAAGGTCGCGGTCGGGCAGATCACGCTGGCGATGGGCAGCCCGCTCGGCCTGTCCAGCAGCGTCACCCAGGGCATCGTCTCGGCGGTCGGGCGGACGGTCAGCGAGCCCAAGACCACCGATTCGCCGGGCGCCACCATCGGCAACATGGTGCAGACCTCGGCCGCGATCAACCCCGGCAACAGCGGCGGCGCGCTGGTCAACCTCTCCAGCCAGGTGATCGGGATCAACACGCTCACCGCCGTCGACCCGGAGCTGAACGGCTCGGCCGCGCCCGGCATCGGCTTCGCCATCCCCGCCGCCACCGTGACGAGCATCGCCGACCAGCTGATCAAGGACGGCAAGGTCAGCAACTCCGGCCGGGCCGCGCTCGGGGTGACCGTCCGCCCGTACTTCGACGCGAACTTCCAGCCGGCCGGCGCCGCGGTGGTCTCGGTGGTCGACGGCGGCCCGGCCGCCTCGGCCGGCCTCCAGGCGGGCGACGTGATCACCAAGGTCGGCGACACCGCGATCACCAGCCCCTCCGCGCTGACCACCGCGCTGGCCTCGCAGAGCCCCGGTGCCAAGGTCACCGTCGGCTACCAGCGGGACGGGCAGGACAAGACCGCGGAGGTCACCCTCGGGACGCTGTAGCCCGCCCGACAGACCCGGGCCCGGAGTGCCGTACCGCGCAAGGGAGGCGGCACTCCGGGCCCGTCCACGTCCGCCCCCGGCCCGGCCCGCCCGGCCGGGGCGGCGTCGTTCAGCCCCGGTGGCCGGCCCGGGTGTGCCAGGGCAGCTCGACCGTCACCGAGGTCGGGCCCTCCGCCGGGCTCTCCACCACGAACACGCCGTCCACCGACTCGGCGCGCTCGACCAGGCCGGCCAGCCCGCCGCCGGGGTGCACCCGGGCCCCGCCGCGGCCGTCGTCCCGCACCGTCAGCATCAGCCGGTCGTCCTGGCGCCAGACGTCCACCGAGGCGCTGCGGGCGCCGGAGTGCTTGGAGGCGTTGGTCAGCAGCTCGCTGACGGTGAAGTAGGCGATGCCCTCGACCGCGGAGTCCGGCCGCCCGCCGCCCAGCTCGACGTGCACCCGGACGCCGCCGGGCAGCGTGCAGCGGGCCGCGACCGAGGAGAGCGCCGCGTCCAGCCCGCGGTCGGTGAGCACCGCGGGGTGGATGCCGCGGGCCAGGTCGCGCAGCTCCCGCAGGGCCAGCTTGACCTCGCCGTGCGCCGCGTCGACCATCTGCCGGGCCGCCGCCGGGTCCTCCGCCAGCTTCTCCCTGGCCAGGCCCAGGTCCATCGCCAGCGCGACCAGCCGGGCCTGCGCGCCGTCGTGCAGGTCCCGTTCGATCCGGCGCAGGTCGGCCGCGGCGGTGTCGACCACCACGCCCCGGTCGTCCTCCAGCTCGCGGACCCGCTCGGCCAGCGCACCCGGCGCCAGCAGCACCTCCACCAGCCACCGGGAGACCGCGCCGATCGCCCGCATCGCCCAGGGCAGCACCGGCCAGCCGACCACCAGCAGCACCAGCGTCAGCGTGAAGCCGAGGATCCCCCAGATCAGCAGCACCACGCAGTACAGCGCCGAGCGCCAGCCCAGCCCGTCGGCCAGCGAGGCCGTCACCCGGCCGGCCGGCCCGGTCCGGCTCGGGCGCAGCGGCTCCGGCTCGGCGACCGAGCTGCCCAGATCGGCCCGCGCCCGGGCCCGGGCCAGCCGCCCGAACCAGCGGCAGCAGCCCAGCCCGAAGGCCAGCAGCGGCAGCCCGATCACCGTCACCGCCAGGCCCAGCCCGGCCGTCAGCAGCACCGCCGTCACGGCGAACCCGGCCACCCCGACCGGCAGGTTCAGCAGCGAATTCCGCACCTCCCGCCACAGCCGTGCCCCGTACAACGACGGGCGCTTCGCCTCGTCCTCCATGGTCGGCGCCCTCTCCTGGTGGTCTCGCCGTGCTTCGTCGATCACCAGCATCCCGTTCGGCGACCGCCCCCCGCCATGGTGCTGCACACCGTCTTCTTCCGGGGGTTATCCCCACCCCCCGACCTGCACCCAGGGCCCGGACCGGCCCCGGAGCGGTCTCGGAGCGGTCGCGGACGGAATTCCGCCGGTGTCCGCCGGAAGTCCACCGGACGTCTTGCAGGACGGGCAGGTGGCGGAGTAAACGAGCGGTACACATAGACTCCCGCGATAGCGATGGTTATGGACGGGCAAAGAAGAAGGGCGTGACCCATGGAGTGGCAGCCGCTCGCTGCCGACCCCGCTGCCGGCAGCGGCTACTTCGACGCCTACGCGGCGATCGGTCTGCTGGCGGTCATCGGCGTCCTCTTCGTCGTGGTGGCCTTCACCGCGAACCGCCTGCTGCGACCGGTGGTCGACACCCCCGAGAAGCTGCTCGCCTACGAGTGCGGGGTCGACCCGGTCGGCGAGGGCTGGGCGCACACCCAGATCCGGTACTACGTCTACGCCTTCCTCTACGTGATCTTCGCGGTCGACGCGATCTACCTGTTCCCGTGGGCCACGGTGTTCGCCGCCGCCGGCTTCGGGGCGGCCACGCTGGTGGAGATGTTCGTCTTCATCGGATTCCTCGCGGTCGGACTGCTCTACGCCTGGAAGAAGGGCGTTCTGGAATGGACGTGACGCACTCGCACGGGACGCCCGGCTCCGGCCCCGTCCCGCTCGGCCTCCCCGACCCGGCCCGCCCCGGTGCCGCCGTCGAGCAGCGCCGCCTCGGCCCGCTGGCCCGGCTCGCCCCGGACCCGGTCAAGGTGGTGCTCAACTGGGGCCGCCGCTACAGCCTCTGGTGCTTCAACTTCGGACTGGCCTGCTGCGCGATCGAGTTCATCGCCGCGTCGATGGCCAAGCACGACTTCATCCGGATGGGTGTCATCCCGTTCGCGCCCGGCCCCCGGCAGGCCGACCTGATGATCGTCTCGGGCACCGTCACCGACAAGATGGCCCCCGCCGTCAAGCGCCTGTACGAGCAGATGCCCGAACCGAAGTACGTCATCTCCTTCGGCGCCTGCGCCAACTCCGGCGGCCCGTACTGGGACTCGTACTCCGTCACCAAGGGCGTCGACCAGATCATCCCGGTCGACGTCTACGTGCCCGGCTGCCCGCCCCGGCCCGAGGCGCTGCTCCAGGGCATCCTCAAGCTCCAGGAGAAGATCGCCGCCGAGGACGTGCCGCAGCGCTACGCCGCGCCCGCCGCCGCGCTGGGCCGCCCGCTGCGCACCGCGCCCGGGGAGGAGGGGCAGTGACCGACACCCCGGACACCTCCGGGACGCCCGAGCAGGCACCCGAACCGGCACCGGAGCCGACCCCCGCCGAGCGCACCGCCGCGGCCGTCGGCCCCTGGGCGACCGCCGCCGAGGCGTACGACCTGCTCACCGTCGACGTGCCCGCCGAGCACTGGATCGAGGCGCTCACCGCCGCCCGCGACACCCTCGGACTGGCCTTCCTGGACTGGCTGAGCGCCGTCGACGACCTCGACCGGGGCTTCGCGGTCTGCGCGCACCTGGCCGCCGTCGGCGAGCCCGGCGGCGTGCGCCGGCTGCTGCTGCGCACCCGGGTGCCGCGCGAGAAGGCCGCGCTGCCCACCGCCGTCGGGGTGTACGCCGGTGCCGCCTGGCACGAGCGGGAGACCCTGGAGATGTTCGGCATCGAGTTCCCGGGCCACCCGCACCCCGTCACCCTGCTGCTGCCCGACGGCTTCGAGGGCCACCCGCTGCGCAAGGACTTCGTGCTGGCCGCCCGGGTCGCCAAGGACTGGCCCGGCGCCAAGGAGCCCGGCGAGTCCGCCGACCACGGCGGCCCGGCCCGGCGCAAGATGCAGCCCGCCGGCGTCCCCGACCCGAACGAGTGGGGCCCGCTCAAGGGCACCCTGCCGCCGGTCGCCGAACGCCCCGCCCGCGGCGCGCGGGCCGGCGCGGCCGCCGGCGTCGACCGCCCGCGCCGCACCCGCAGCGTCGAGACCGGCTCCGCGAGCCAGGCCGCCCCGGCCGCCGGCACCGCCCCCGAGACCCCGCCGGTCCGCGCCGACCGCCCGCGCCGCACCCGCAGCGTCGGCGAGGGCTCCGTCAGCCAGGCCACCCCCGCAACCCCGGCCGAACAGCCCGAGCCCCCGCGCCGCGCCGCCCGCACCCAGTCGTCCGACGCCCCGTGGCACGCGCCCGTCCCGGCCCACGACGAGCAGCCCGAGCCCGGGCGGGCGAAGCCGGAGCAGGCCGGGCTGGTGAAGCCCGAGCAGGCTGAGCAGCCCGGGTCGGCGAAGCCGGAACAGCCGCAGCCGGAGTCGGAATCCGGGCCTGAGCAGGTCGCGCAGCCCGGGTCGGCGGAGCCGGAACAGCCGCAGGCTGGGCAGGCCGAGTCGGTGGAGAGCGAGCAGGACGGGCAGGCCAGGTCGGCAGAGCCTGGGCTGGTGGAGCCGGAGCAGGCTGAGCAGGCCGGGTCGGCGGAGCCCGAGCAGGCCGAGCAGACCGAATCGGTGAAGAGCGAGCAGGCCGCGTCGGCAGAGCCGGAGCAGGTCGAGCATGCCGGGCTGGTGAAGCCGGAACAGCCGAGGCCCGAGCAGGTCGAGCAGGCCGGGCTGGTGAAGCCGGAACAGCCGAGGCCCGAGCAGGTCGAGCAGGCCGGGCTGGTGAAGCCCGAGCAGGCTGAGCGGCCCGGGTCGGCGCGGCCGGAACAGTCGCGGCCTGAGCACCCCGGGTCGGTGGAGAGCGAACAGGCCGGGCAGGCCGGGTCGGCAGGGCCCGGACGGGCGGGGCCGGAGCAGGCGCAGCCCGGGTCGGCGCAGCCGGAACAGCCGCAGCCCGAACAGTCGCCGCCCGAGTCGGCGGAGCCGGAGTCCGGGCCGGAGCAGGCCGGGCAATCCGGGCAGTCGCGGTCGGAGCGGCCGCAGTCCGAGCGTCCCACCGAGCAGGACGGAGACAGCGCGTGAACCTCCTCGACACGCTGCTGCGCTGTGTCGGCACGCTGGTGGCGTTCCTGGTGCTGCCGCTGGTGGTCGGCCAGGCCGAGCACAAGGTGATGGCGCACATGCAGGGCCGGCTCGGTCCGATGTACGCGGGCGGGTTCCACGGGTGGGCGCAACTGGTCGCGGACGGGGTGAAGTTCGCCCAGAAGGAGAACGTCGTCCCGTCCGGGGCCGACCGGCGGATCTTCCAACTGGCCCCGGCCGTCGCGCTGCTGCCGTACCTACTGGTGCTGCTGGTGATCCCGGTCGGGCCGGACGGGATGGTCGGCCAGGTGGTCGACGCGGGCATCTTCTTCGTGCTGGCCGTGATGGGCGTCGGCGTGCTGGGCTCGCTGATGGCGGGGTGGGCGTCGGCCAACAAGTTCTCGCTGCTGGGCGCGCTGCGCACGGCCGCGCAGTTGATGTCGTACGAGCTGCCGATGCTGCTGGCCGCCGCCTCGGTGGCGATGGCGGCGGGCACCGTCTCGCTGCCGGGCATCGTGGACGCCTTCCACTGGTGGTGGGTGCCGTGGCAGTTGATCGGCGCGTTCGTGTTCTTCACGGCCGGGCTGGCCGAGTTGCAGCGTCCGCCGTTCGACATGCCGGTGGCCGACTCGGAGATCATCTTCGGCGCGTACACCGAGTACACCGGCCTGCGCTTCGCGCTGTTCCTGCTCGCCGAGTACGCGGGCATCGTGGTGCTCTGCGGCCTGACCTCGGTGCTGTTCCTGGGCGGCTGGCACGGCCCGTTCTCGGACGGCCTCGGCTGGCTGTGGACGCTGGTGAAGACCTTCGCGCTGGCCTTCGTGGTGCTCTGGCTGCGGGTCACCTACCCGCGGCTGCGCGAGGACCAGCTGATGCGCTTCGCGTGGACGGTGCTGATCCCGCTGGCGCTGGCCCAGCTCGCCCTGACCGGCATCATCAAGGTGGCGATCTCGTAATGGGAATTCCCGGCTCCGGCCTGGCCAAGGGCCTGGCCGTCACCCTGCGCACGATGGTGCGGAAGACCGTCACCGCGCAGTACCCCGACGTGCAGCCCGACCTGCCGCCGCGCTCGCGCGGCGTGATCGCGCTGCTGGAGGAGAACTGCACGGTCTGCATGCTGTGCGCCCGCGAGTGCCCGGACTGGTGCATCTACATCGACTCCCACAAGGAGACGCTGCCCGCCGCCGACCCGAACGCCCGCGCCCGCACCCGCAACGTGCTGGACCGCTTCGCGATCGACTTCTCGCTCTGCATGTACTGCGGGATCTGCGTCGAGGTCTGCCCGTTCGACGCGCTGTTCTGGTCCCCGGAGTTCGAGTACGCGGAGACCGACATCCGCGAGCTCACCCACGAGCGCGAGCGGCTGCGCGAGTGGATGTGGACCGTCCCGCCGCCGCCCGCGCACGACGCCGCGGCGGAGGAGCCCAAGGAGATCGCCATGGCCCGCAAGGCCGCCGACAAGCTGGCCGCCGCCGCCGCGGCGGCGGCCTCCGCCGAGGAGGGTGGGGAGAGTTGAGCACCCTGCTGGCCGCGGCGGGCTCGCTGGAGCCCGCCGCGCGCTCGTACCTCTCGCCGACCGGGCAGGAGATCGTCTTCCTGCTGGTCGGTGTGCTCGTGCTCGGTGCCGCCGTGGTCTCGGTGACCACCCGCCAGTTGGTGCACGCCGCGCTCTGGCTGGTGGTCGCGCTGGGCGGGCTGGCGGTCGAGTTCCTGCTGCTGACGGCCGAGTTCGTGGCCTGGGTGCAGGTGCTGGTGTACCTGGGCTCGGTGATCGTGCTGGTGCTGTTCGGCCTGATGCTGACCCGTGCCCCGATCGGCCGCTCCCCGGACGCCGACTCCGGCAACCGCCCGGCCGCGCTCGCCGTCGGCCTGGCCTCCGCCGCGACCCTGGTCACCCTGGTGGTGGACGCGTTCCGCTCGTCCTGGATCGACCTGTCCGGCGCGGCCGGCACCACCCGGCTGACCGGTGAGTACCTGTTCTCGCACTGGGTGCTGCCGTTCGAGGCGCTCTCGGTGCTGCTGCTCGCCGCCCTGGTCGGCGCGATCGTGCTCTCCCGCACCGGGGACGGCCGGGCCCGGCCCCGGGCCGGGAAGCTGCGCGCCGGGCAGCCGCGCACCGGGCAGCCGCGCACCGCCCCGACCGAGCCGAAGGAGCGCTGACGTGCACCTCGCCTACCCCGCCGTCCTCGCCGTGCTGCTGTTCAGCGTCGGCGTGTACGGCGTGCTCGCCCGGCGCAACGTCGTCCTGGTGCTGATGTCGGTCGAGCTGATGCTCAACGCCGTCAACCTCAACCTGGTCGCCTTCGACGTCTGGCTGCGCGACACCCTGCACGCCGGCCAGGCGCTCACCCTGTTCACCATCACCATCGCCGCCGCCGAGATCGGCCTCGGCCTGGCGATCGTGCTGCTGGTCTACCGCACCCGCCGCACCGCGGCCGTCGACGGGGTCACCGCGCTCGGCGACCGCCACGAGGCGGACGACCCCGCCGGTGCCGAGAAGGAGCGGGCCGCCGCATGAACCTCGCGCTGCCGATCCTCGTCCCCGTGCTGCCCGCGCTCGGCGCCGCCGCCGGCCTCGCCACCGGCCGCCGGCACCCCGGCCTGGCCCGCCCGCTGGCGGTGCTGCCGGTCGCGGTGTCCGCCGTGCTCGCCCTGGTCACCGCCCTGCAACTGGGCACCGGCACCACCCTGGACGCCGGCACCCGGCTCGCCCCCACCGGCGGCCCCGAGATCTCGCTCGCCCTGCACCTGGACGGCTTCTCCTCGCTGATCTCGGTGCTGGTCGGCTTGGTCGCCACCTGCGTGCAGGTCTACTCCACGGCCTACCTCAAGGACGACCCGCGCTACCCCTCGTACGCGGCCCTGGTCTCGCTGTTCACCGCCGCGATGTTCCTGGTCGTCTACTCCGGCGACCTGATCGTGCTGCTGGTCGGCTGGGAGGTGATGGGCATCTGCTCGTACTTCCTGATCGGCCACCACTGGGAGACCGCCGACGCCCGCACCGCCTCGCTCAAGGCGTTCCTGGTCACCAAGCTCGGCGACGTGCCGTTCCTGTTCGGCCTGTTCCTGCTCGGCGCCGACGCCGGGACGTTCCGGATCACCGACGTGCTGCACACCGCCACCACCGGCGGACTCCAGCACCCCACCCTGATCGCCCTGCTGCTGCTCGGCGGCGTGGCCGGCAAGAGCGCCCAGTTCCCGCTGCACACCTGGCTGCCGGACGCGATGGCCGGCCCCACCCCGGTCTCCGCGCTGATCCACGCCGCCACCATGGTCGCGGCCGGCGTCTACCTGGTCGCCCGGCTGCTGCCGGTGTTCCTGCTGTCCTCCGCCGCGCTGCTGGTGCTCGCCGTGATGGCGGCCGTCACCATGGTCGGCTCCGCGCTGTGCGCGCTCGCCCAGGACGACCTCAAGCGGGTGCTCGCCTACTCGACGGTCGGCCAGCTCGGCTACATGACCGGCGCGCTGGCCGCCGGCGACCGGCAGGCCGCGGTGTTCCACCTGGTCGGCCACGGCGCGTTCAAGGCGCTGCTGTTCCTCACCGCCGGCGTGGTCATCCACGCCGCGCACACCAACTCGATCAGCGCCATGTCCCGGATCGAGGGCCTGCGCCACCGCGTCCCCGACGCCTACTGGACGATGGGCATCGCCCTGGTCGCCCTGGTCGGCCTGCCGCCGTTCACCGGCTTCTTCACCAAGGAGTCGGTGCTCACCGCCGCCGAGCACGCCGCCCACGGGGAGGCGCTCACCGGCACCCTCGGCCCCGCCTCGGCCGTCCCCGCCGCGGCCGGCTGGACGGTCCTGGCGGCCGGGCTGCTCACCGCGCTGCTCACCGCCGCCTACGCCGCCCGGCTCTGGCTGGTCGCCTTCCACGCCCGGCCGGTGGCCGCCCCCGCCGCCGCCCCGTACTCCCCGGAGATCGACGAGGCCGACCCGGCGCACGCCGAACCGGCCGCGATGCGCTGGCCGCTGTGGGTGCTGGCCCTCCCCACCATGGGCTTCGGCCTGCTCGGGCTGCGCACCGACTGGCTCCCCGCCCTGCTCGACGGCGAACCGCTGCGCCCCGCCACCGCGACCATGGTGCTCGGCACCGGCGCCGCGGTGGCCGGCCTGCTGATCGGCTACGCCGCCTGGCGCACCGCCGCCGCCCGGGCCGCCGCCGCCCCGCCCGTCCGGGTCCCCCCGCAGGCCGGCCCGCCCGCCGCCGAGACGCTCACCGCGCCCGCCGCGCCCCCGGCCGCCGCCGACCCCGGACGCCTGCTGCTCGGCCCGCTGTACGGGCCCGCCCAGCACGGCTTCGGCGTCGACCGGCTGTACAGCGCCCTGTTCGTCCGGCCCACCCGGGCCGCCGCCCGGCTGGTCCGCTTCCTGGACCGGGCCGTGGTGGAGACGTACGTGCGCGGCGCGGGCGCCGCCCCCGGCTGGCTCGGCCGCGCCGTCCGCCTCGCCCAGACCGGCAACGCCCAGGGCTACCTGAACGCGCTGCTGGCCGGGGCCGTACTGCTCGCCGTCCTGGTGGCGGTCGGCTCATGACCCGTCCTCACCTCCCCGTCCCGGCACGCCCTTGGAGCCCCCGATGAACGCGGTCCTCATCGCCCTCCTGGCGCTGCCGCTGCTCGGCGCCGCCCTGACGCTCGCCCCGATCGGCGACCGGCGGGCCCTGCGCCTCGGCACCGCCGTCACCGGCGGCACCCTGCTGCTGGCGGTCGCCCTCGCGGCCGGCTTCGACCACGGCGACCCGGGCCGGATGCAGGCCGTCACCGACGTGTCCTGGATCCCCGCCCTGGACGTGCGCCTGCACCTGGGCACCGACGGCATCTCGCTGCCGCTGCTGGTGCTCACCGCGCTGCTCACCTTCCTGTGCGCGCTGTACTCGCTGAAGCAGCTCCCCGCGGGCCCCGGCGGCCGGGCCTTCACCGGCCTGCTGCTCCTGCTGGAGACCGGCATGCTGGCCACCTTCGCGGTGCTCGACCTGGTGCTGTTCTTCCTGGCCTTCGAGATCGTCCTGATCCCGATGTACTTCCTGATCGCGCGCTGGGGCAGCGGACGGAAGGCCGCCGCCGCGAACCGGTTCATCCTGTACACCCTGCTCGGCTCCGCCGTGATGCTGCTCGGCTTCCTGCTGATCGGCGTCCAGGCCGGGACGTTCGACATGGTGCGGCTCGCCGCCGCGCACGGCGGCGGCCTCTCGCACACCACCCAGCTGATCGCCGCGCTGGCGATCCTGGTCGGCCTCGCCGTGAAGGCCCCGGCCTGGCCGCTGCACTCCTGGCTGCCCGACGCGCACACCGCCGCCCCCACCGCCGGCTCGGTGCTGCTGGCCGGCGTGATGCTCAAGATGGGCACCTACGGCCTGGTCCGCGTCCTGCTGCCGATCGTCCCGGACGGCACCGCGACCTTCGCCCCCTACCTGGGTGCGTTCGCCGCCGTCGGCATCGTCTACGGCTCGCTCGCCTGCCTGGCGCTCGCACGCAAGGGCGCCAAGGGCGACCTCAAGCGGCTGATCGCCTACTCCTCGGTCGGCCACATGGGCTTCGTGCTGCTCGGCATCGCCTCGCTCACCCCGGCCGGCCTGAACGGCGCGCTGTTCGCCAACATCGCGCACGGCCTGATCACCGGCCTGCTGTTCTTCGTGGTCGGCGCGGTCAAGGACCGCTACGGCACCGCCGACCTCGACACCCTCGCCGGGGCCACCGGCGCCGCCCTGTACGGCCGCGCCCCCCGGATCGGCGCGCTGCTCGCGTTCGCCGCCGTGGCCAGCCTCGGCCTGCCCGGACTGGCCGGGTTCTGGGGCGAACTGCTCGCCATGTACGGCGCGTTCGACCCGGCCGCCGGGCTCTCCCGGCCCGCGTTCCTCACCTACATGGTGCTGGCCGGCCTCGGAACCCTGCTCACCGCCGGCTACCTGCTGGTCGTGGTCAAGCGGGTCTGCGCGGGCGACCCGAAGCAGCCAGCCCCGGTCGCCGTCCTGCCCGACCTCCAGGGCCACGAGGCCGCCAGCTGGACGCCGCTCGCCGCGCTCACCCTGCTCGCGGGCCTGTGGCCGGCCCTGCTCCTCGGCCTCTCCGACCCGGCCGTCAAGCACCTCCTCGGAGGCGGCTGATGACCACCGCTCACGACCTGGGGCAGCCCCTCATGACTCCGCTCGCCGTCGCCGACCCGGGCGGCCTGATCCAGTCCGTCGACTGGGTGGCCGTCGCCCCGCCGCTGATCGCCGCGCTCGCCGCCCTCGCCGTGCTGGTCACCGACCTGTTCCTGCCGCCGGCCCGCAAGCGCCTGCTGGGGTGGCTGAGCGCGGCCGGACTGCTGGCCGCGCTGGCCGCGCTGATCCCGCTGGTCGGCGACGCCCGCTCGACGTTCTGCTTCGGGAGCGGCGGCTGCTCCTACACCGCCGACCACTTCGCGCTCGCCTTCCAGCTGCTGGCGCTGGGCGGCGCGCTGCTGACCGTGCTGCTCTCGCTGCACACCGTCGAGAAGGAGCGGCTGCCCGGCGGCGAGTACTGGTTCCTGCTGCTCTGCTCGGCCTGCGGCGCCGCCCTGCTGCCCGCCGCCCGGGACCTCGCCACCCTGGTGATCGCCCTGGAGGTGGCCACCCTGCCCGCGTTCGCCCTGGTCGCCCTGCGCCGGGACGGCCGGGGCGCGGAGAGCGCGCTCAAGTTCTTCCTCTCCTCGGTCACCGCGACCGCCGTGATGCTGCTCGGCGTCAGCTTCGTCTACGCCGCCGCCGGGACGCTCCAGCTCCAGGGCGTCGCCGACGGACTGGCGCACGCCCCCGGCCGGTTGAAGCCGCTCGCCGAGGCGGGCGCGGTGCTCACCCTGGTCGGCTTCGCGTTCAAGACCGCCGCCGTCCCGTTCCACTTCTGGGTGCCCGACACCTACGTCGGCGCCCCGCTCCCGGTGGCCGGCTACCTCTCGGTGGTCGGCAAGGCGGCCGGCCTGTCCGGCCTCGCCCTGGTCACCACGCTGGCCTTCCGCCCGTACGGCCACACCTGGGGCCTGGTGCTGGCGGTGCTCGCCGCGCTCACCATGACGGCCGGCAACGCCGCCGCGCTGCGCCAGCGCCCCGACGCCCCGCACGGGGCGGTCCGGCTGCTGGCCTGGTCCTCGGTCGGCCAGGCCGGGTACCTGCTGGTGCCGCTGGCCGCCGCCGGGTACGCCGGCTCGGCCGAGCCGCTGGGCGCGACCGTGGCGTACGCGCTGATCTACGGCCTGGTGAACCTGGGCGCGTTCGGCGCGGTCGCGCTGGTCGGCGGCTCCGGCCGGCTGGACGGCTTCCGCGGCCTGGCCGGGCGCAACCGCTGGGCGGCGCTCGCCCTGGCCTTCTTCCTGCTCTGCCTGGCGGGCCTGCCGCCCGGCGTGGTCGGCCTGTTCGGCAAGGTCGTGGTGTTCCGCGCGGCCGTGGACGCGGGCCTGGGCTGGCTGGCCGTGGTGATGGCGGTGAACGTGGTGGTCGCGCTCGCCTACTACCTGAAGTGGACCGCCCTGCTGTTCGCGCCGTCCGCCGGAGCGGCCGAGCCGCGCCGTTCCCCGGCCTCGCTCCGGGTCGCGCTGGGCCTGGCGGCCGGCGGAGCGGCGGTGCTCTCGGTGGCCCCGCAGCTGGTCCTCCAGGTGGTGTCGGGCAGCCTGTTCTGACCTGTGGTCGAATGCCGAGGGGAACGAACCGGCCAGTTCGGGGCGTTGATCCCGGCAGAGGGAAGCGGTTCCACGGCTTCCACCGGCACCACAGGAGGGCCCGCAGTGCACAGCCACCACAACGGATTGCGGACGGCCGTCCTGTTGGGCGGCCTGTCCGCGCTGATCCTGGTGATCGGCAGCTTCTTCGGCCGCACCGGTCTGCTGGTGGCCCTGCTGGTCGCGGTCGGCACCAACGCGTACGCGTACTGGAACAGCGACCGGCTGGCGCTGCGCGCGATGCGGGCCCGCCCGGTCAGCGAGATCGAGGCCCCGCAGCTGTACCGGATCGTCCGCGAGCTCTCCACCTCGGCCCGCCAGCCGATGCCCCGGCTGTACATCTCGCCGACGCCCGCGCCGAACGCCTTCGCCACCGGCCGCAACCCGCGCAACGCGGCGGTCTGCTGCACCGACGGCATCCTGCAACTGCTCGACGAGCGCGAGCTGCGCGGCGTCCTCGGCCACGAGCTGAGCCACGTCTACAACCGGGACATCCTGATCTCCTCGGTGGCCGGGGCGCTCGCCTCGGTGGTGATGTTCCTGGTCAACTTCGCCTGGCTGATCCCGGTCGGCCGCTCGGACGACGACGACGGCCCGGGCCTGGTCGGCATGCTGGCGATCATGATCCTGGGCCCGGTCGCGGCCGGCCTGATCCAACTGGCCGTCAGCCGCTCCCGCGAGTACCAGGCGGACGCCGACGGCGCCCGGATCACCGGCGACCCGCTCGCCCTGGCAGACGCCCTGCGCAAGCTGGACGCCGGCACCCAGCGGCTGCCGCTGCCGCCCGAGCCGCAGCTCCAGACCGCCGGCCACATGATGATCGCCAACCCGTTCCGTCCCGGCGAGCGCGGCGCGAAGCTGTTCTCCACCCACCCGCCGATGCGCGAGCGGATCGCCCGCCTGGAGCGGATGGCCGGGCGCTGACCGACCCGCCGCTCCCTGGCGCTCCCTGCCGCTCCTTGCTGCTCCCCGCCGTTCCTCCCGGGGCCGCTCCTCGCGTCGGCCGCGGGCACGCGCTGGCCCCTTCGGGCGACCGCCCGGCGAGCGTCCCGGTGCCGCCGCCGCCCCGCTGGTAGGGCTGGACGCACTGCCAGACCCGAGGCCGGAGGTGCGGTGCGGTGACCATGCTGCCGAGCGACGCAGAACTGGGCCGGAGCGGTCCGCCGCCGCCCCCGCCCCCGCACCGCCGCTTCGGCCGGGCCTCCCGCCCGCGCCGGGGCCGGGCGCTGGTGGGGTGGCTGACCACCACCGACCACAAGCAGATCGGCACCCTCTACCTGGCCACCTCGTTCGCCTTCTTCCTGCTCGGCGGGGTGCTGGCGCTGGTGATGCGGGCCGAGCTGGCCCGTCCGGGGACGCAGATCCTGTCGAACGAGCAGTTCAACCAGGCGTTCACCATGCACGGCACGATCATGCTGCTGATGTTCGCCACCCCGCTGTTCGCGGGCTTCGCGAACTGGTTCATGCCGCTGCACATCGGCGCCCCCGACGTGGCCTTCCCCCGGCTGAACGCCTTCGCCTACTGGCTGTACCTGTTCGGCTCGCTGATCGCGGTGGCCGGTTTCCTGACCCCGCAGGGCGCGGCCGACTTCGGCTGGTTCGCGTACGCGCCGCTGAACAGCGAGGTGCACTCGCCCGGGGTAGGCGCCGACCTGTGGATCATGGGCCTGGGCTTCTCCGGCTTCGGCACCATCCTCGGCTCGGTCAACTTCGTCACCACGATCGTCTGCCTGCGCGCCCCCGGCATGACGCTGTTCCGGATGTCGATCTTCACCTGGAACATCCTGCTGACCTCGATCCTGGTGCTGATGGCCTTCCCGGTGCTGGCCGGCGCGCTGCTCTGCCTGGAGGCGGACCGCAAGTTCGGCGCGCACGTCTTCGACCCGGCCAACGGCGGGCCGCTGCTCTGGCAGCACCTGTTCTGGTTCTTCGGGCACCCGGAGGTGTACATCATCGCGCTGCCGTTCTTCGGCATCGTGACCGAGATCCTCCCGGTGTTCTCCCGCAAACCGGTCTTCGGCTACTCCGGCCTGATCGCCGCGACCATCGCCATCGCGGGCCTGTCGATCACCGTCTGGGCGCACCACATGTTCGTCACCGGGCAGGTGCTGCTGCCGTTCTTCTCCTTCATGACCTTCCTGATCGCCGTCCCGACCGGCGTGAAGTTCTTCAACTGGGTCGGCACCATGTGGCGCGGTTCGCTCAGCTTCGAGACGCCGATGCTCTGGTCGATCGGCTTCCTGGTCACCTTCCTGTTCGGCGGCCTGACCGGCGTGCTGCTGGCCTCGCCGCCGATCGACTTCCACGTCTCCGACTCGTACTTCGTGGTCGCGCACTTCCACTACGTGGTGTTCGGGACGGTGGTCTTCGCGATGTTCGCGGGCTTCTACTTCTGGTGGCCGAAGATGACCGGCCGGATGCTGGACGAGCGCCTCGGGCGGATCCACTTCTGGACGCTGTTCGTCGGCTTCCACACCACCTTCCTGGTCCAGCACTGGCTGGGCGCCGAGGGCATGCCGCGCCGCTACGCCGACTACCTGGCCTCGGACGGCTTCACCACGCTCAACACCGTCTCCAGCGTCGGGTCCTTCCTGCTCGGCCTCTCCACGCTGCCGTTCCTCTACAACGTCTGGCGGACCGCCAAGTACGCGCCCAGGGTGGAGGTCGACGACCCGTGGGGCTACGGCCGCTCGCTGGAGTGGGCGACCTCCTGCCCGCCGCCCCGGCACAACTTCACCACCCTGCCGCGGGTCCGCTCCGAGTCCCCGGCGTTCGACCTGCACCACCCGGAGATCACCGAGTCCGACCGGCTGCAGAACGAACCGCGCTGACCTGCCGCCGCGAGGGCCGCGCCGGGGCCGCGTCGGCGTCTTACCGGTGTCGTACCGGTGTCGCACCGGCGGTCCGGCCCGGGTGCGGCGTCCGTTTCGCGGTGATATGAATCGTTTCGTCCCCGTGCCGTCCGACGCGCGGGGGCGTTCGGTCTGACCGTGCGCGGGATCGGAGCGTCATGGACAACTATCCGCTGCTCAACATCTTCTGGACGATGCTGGAGCTGTTCCTCTGGATCCTCTGGTTCTTCCTGCTGTTCAAGATCATCACGGACATCTTCCGCAGCCACGACATGGGCGGCGGCGCCAAGGCGGCCTGGACGATCCTGGTGATCCTGCTGCCCTTCCTGGGCGTGCTGCTCTACCTGATCGTCCGCGGCGGCTCCATGCACGAACGCGACCTCGCCCAGGCCAAACAGGCCGACGCCGCCTTCCAGGAGTACGTCCGCAAGGCGGCCGGCACCGGTGGCGGCCCGGCGCCCTCCGGGGGCTCCTCGGGCGGCCACGTGGCGGACCTGGCGCGGCTGGCCGACCTCAAGAACAGCGGCGCGCTGACCGAGGAGGAGTACCAGCGGGCCAAGGACAAGCTGCTCACCTGACCCCCGTCCGGCGCAGCGGCGCGCGGCCCGTCCCGACCCCGGGGCGGGCCGCGCGCCGTCCCCGGCCACCGCCCGCGCCGCCCCGCGACCCACCTCGTGGACCGCCCCTCGTCCCGCCTCGCGCTCCGCCCCGCGCTCCGCTCGTCACACCCCTGCCACAAGGCCGGTCCGCCACCTGCCCCTTCCGGCCCCGGTGTGCGAGCCTGGAGGCATGAAGCTGATCAACTTCCTGCTCAACGTGATCTGGCTGTTGTTCTGCGGCCTGTGGATGGCGATCGGCTACGCGGTCGCCGGGATCGTCTGCTTCGTCCTGATCGTCACGATCCCGTTCGGCGTCGCGTCCTTCCGCCTCGCGGGCTTCATGCTCTGGCCCTTCGGCCGCACCACCGTGGTCCGCGCCGACGCCGGGGCCCCCTCCTGCGTGGGCAACGTGATCTGGCTGGTGTTCGCGGGCTGGTGGCTGGCGCTCGGGCACATCGTCACCAGCATCCCGCTGTTCCTGTCGATCATCGGCATCCCGTTCGGCTGGGCCAACCTCAAGATGGTCCCGGTCTCGCTGACCCCGCTCGGCCGCGACATCGTCTCCACCGACCAGGGCTTCGGCGCCCGCTGACCGCGCTCCGCCGAGCGCGCCCCGCCGGTCGGGCCGCGCCGGCTCGGCCCCGCCGACCGGGCTCCGTCCGGTCGGAAAGGGTTCGCGTCCCGGTGCCCGGCGGGGTAGAACCGTCCGGTCGGAGCAGGGCGGCGGACGAGGAGCGGCACGTGGCGGACGGCGAGAACGCGCCGGGCGAGATCATGGCGGGCGGGGTCAACCGGATCGAGCGCCGGGGCGACCGGGTGCTGCGGCCGACCGGGCCGTGGTCACCGGCCGTGCACGGGCTGCTGGCGCACCTGCGGGCGGCCGGGTTCACGGCGGGGCCGCGGTTCCACGGCATCGCCGAGGACGGGCGGGAGGTCCTGGACTTCCTGCCCGGCGAGGTGCCGAACTACCCGGCCACCCCGGCCTCCGCCTCCCGCACCGCGCTGCTCGACGCCGCCCGGCTGCTGCGGCGGTACCACGACGCCACGGCGGGCTACCGCGCCGAGGGCTGGATGCTGCCCGCCCGGGAGCCGGTCGAGGTGGTCTGCCACGGCGACTACGCCCCGCACAACTGCGTGCTGGACGGCGAACGGGTGGTCGGCGTCATCGACTTCGACACCGCCCACCCCGGCCCCCGGCTGTGGGACGTCGCCCACGCGGTCTACCGCTGGGCGCCCACCACCGCGCCCGGCAACGCCGACGGCTTCGGCACCCCGGGCGAACAGGCCCGCCGGGTAAGGGAGTTCTGCGACGCGTACGGCCTCGGCCGGGCCGACCGGGCGGGCCTGGTGGACGCGGTCGAGGCCCGGCTGCACGCCCTGGTGGCGCACATGCGGGCCGAAGCCGCCGCCGGGAGCGCCGCGTTCGCCGCGCACCTGGCCGACGGGCACCACCTGATGTACCTCTCCGACGCCGCGTACGTGGTGCGCGAGCGCGCCCGCTTCGAGGACCTGCTCCTGGCGGAGTGACGGGGACCGGCCCGGCGGCCGGCCCGCCCGTTCACCCGCCCGTTCACCCGTCCGTTCGCCCGATCACCCGTCGGTCCGCTCCAGGTGCTCGCGCAGGGCCCGGAACTCGGCCGCGATCCCGTCCAGCGTGTAGTGCGCGTTCAGCCCGCTCGGGTTCGGCAGCAGCCACACCTCGGTGTCGCCGATCGGCTCCGGCTGCGGCCCGACCGCCGCCCGCGGCCGGCCGAACGCCGCCCGGTACGCCCCGATCCCGAGCACCGCCAGCGCGCGCGGGCGCAGCCGCCGCACCCGGACCTCCAGGTCCCGTCCGCCCGCCAGGTACTCCTCGGCGGTCAGCTCGGCCGCCTTCGCGGTGGTCCGGGCCACCACGTTGGTGATCCCCAGCCCGAGCCCGAGCAGCTCCTGCTGCTCGTCCGGCCGCAGCTGCCGGGGGGTGAAGCCGGAGCGGTGCAGGGCGGGCCAGAACCGGTTGCCCGGCCGGGCGAAGTGCCGGCCGGTGGCGCCCGACCACAGACCGGGGTTGATCCCGCAGAACAGCACCCGCAGGCCGGGCGCGGCCACGTCCTCGATGCTGGTGTCCTGGGCGGCGGCGAGCTGTTCGGGCGTGGGCTTGGCGCCGTTGGCCGGGCGCTGCGGCGGAGTACGGGTCACCCCGCCCACTCTGCCGTACCGGCGGGCGCGCGCACCTCGCCGAGCGCCCGCGAACGGTTTTCGGAACCGACCTCCGGGAAGGGCGTTCCGGCAGGTCGGGGCCGATGCGGCCGAGGTTCGGCATATCGGATGGATAGTCAGTTCGATTGTTTTCCTGACCTGATGACTTCTCTGGCGGAGAATGGGGCGGTGTCATACGAACTGAACGCGCTGGTCGCCACCGCGGAACTGATCGCGGTGGTCGCGGCCGAAGTCCCGCTCGCGCGCAGCGCGCCCCTGCCGCACGGCCTCGCGCTGGTGCCGATGACCGACGAACTCCACGACGCCCTCCAACACCCTTCCAACGCACCGGACTTCGGCTTCAAGCGGTTCCCCTCAGGATTCGCCCTGCGGATCGCCGGCTGGTCCAAGTCCGCCCCGATCGCCTACGCCGAGATCGACGAGGAGCACCCCGCCGGACGCCGCGCCGCGCTCTGGTACGACGGCCGGATCACCCTCGGCCCGCTCGCCCCCGCCGACGGCGCCCCGCTCGACCGCGTCCTGCGCGCCCTCGGCGCCACCGACACCACCGCCCCGGCGATCACCGCGGCCCTCGACACCCACCGCCGCCGCCCCGCCGAGGACTGACCCGGCCCCGCCCGACGCCTCCTGCGCGCACCGCGAACGCCAGGAGGGCGCACCGTCCCCGGTACGCCCTCCCTGGTGGCCCGTCCCGCCGCTCGGCAGGTTCAGCGGTAGTTGACGAACTGGATCGCGAACTCCAGGTCCTTGCCCTTGAGCAGCGTCTGCACGGTCTGCAGGTCGTCCCGCGACTTCGAGCTGACCCGCAGCTCGTCGCCCTGGACCTGCGCCTTGACGCCCTTCGGGCCCTCGTCGCGGATGATCTTCGCCACCTTCTTGGCGTCCTCGGTGGTGATGCCTTCCTTCACGTCGGCGAAAATCTTGTACTCCTTGCCGGACAGCTGCGGCTCCGCCGCGTCCAGCGCCTTCAGCGACAGCCCGCGCTTGACGAACTTGGTCTGCAGCACGTCCAGGATCGCCCGGACCCGCTCCTCGCCGTTGGCCTTCATCTCGATCTTCTCGCCGGACCGCTTGATCTCGGCGCCCACGTTCTTGAAGTCGAACCGGGTGGCGATCTCGCGGGAGGTCTGGTTGATCGCGTTGTCGACCTCCTGCCACTCGACCTTCGAGACGATGTCGAAACTGGAGTCGGCCATGGGTGTTGGTCTCCTTGCACTACAGGCTGCACGGTCACGCCACCCGCCACCGGCGGGCGACGCCCCAGCCTATCCAGCGCCCCGCGCCCCCGCCCGCACCAGCCGCGCGCCGACCTTGATCGCGACGTGACGGAACCGAGTGGCGGACCACCCCCCACCATCGGGTATCGTTTACGACGTCGAACGGGGCACCACCCCGCAAGACACCATCCCTGGCTGGTTGCCCGAGCGGCCAAAGGGAGCAGACTGTAAATCTGTCGCGCAAGCTACGCAGGTTCGAACCCTGCACCAGCCACCGGATAGTGGAGAAGCCCCCGGGCTGCGGAGACGCAGCCCGGGGGCTTCTTCGTTGTCCAGGGGGCCCGGCGCTCGCTGTCCGGGGTCCGGGCGGGAGGCCCGGCGGGTCAGCCCGGGTGGTTCTGGCGGGGGAGGGCGAGGGTGACGGTGTCGGCGAACTCGCGGACGGCGCTGGTGCGGGAGACGATGCGGCCGCAGTGGACGACCAGGCGGGAGTGGCCGGCGGTGAGGGCGCCGGCCAGGTCGTCGCCGCGGACGGCGAGGAGTTCGGCGGGGAAGCCGGCCTCGACCCGGACGGGGGGGAGGCCGAGGGTGGTGCGGGCCTGGGCGGAGACGGCGTCGTAGGCGGCTTCGGGGGAGAGGGCGCCGCTCGCGGTGAGGAGGCGGGCGGCGTCCAGCGGGTCGGCCCGGCCGACCGGGTTGGAGGTGTCGCGCAGGGCTCCGGCACCGGCCGTGAGGGCGACCCGGGCCTGGGACAACTCCCGGACCAGCGACGGGCGCAGGCCGGTCGGCGGGTCGTCGAGGCCGGTGCAGCCGCCGTTCTGCGGCAGGCAGACCACCCGGACGCCGGCGCCGGCCAGCAGGCCCGCGCCGCCGGGCGGCAGCGCGCTGCACGGGCCGAGCGTGACCCGGGGCAGGTGGGGGGCCAGCGCGGCGACCAGTCGGGCGAGTTGGGCCGGGTCGGCGGCGGCGGTGTGCAGGTCGACCGGGCAGTCCGCCTCGGCCGCGGCCTCCAGCAGGACCCGGGCGTAGCCGACCGGGTCCGGGTCGAGGTCGGGGCAGCCGCCCGCCGCGTCCGCGCCGAGCTTGAGGGCGTCCCGGAGCAGGGCCCGCCCGTCCGCCCCGGCCCGGCCGGTGAGCAGCCGGGGCATCGCCACCGCCTGGAGCTCGGCCAGCCCGCGCAGCGACTGGCGCGCGGTCAGCACGGCCTCCAGCCGGCGCAGCCCGTGCCCGCCGCCGATCCGGACGTGGGTGCGCTGGGCGGTGGCCCCGTAGCCGAGCGAGGTGAGCGCGGACTCGGTGGTCCGGCGGACCAGGTCGGCCGGGCCGTCCCCGGCCGGTTCGGGCGGCCCGGCGTGGAACGCGCTGTCGTAGTGTCCGTGCGGCTCGGCGGGGGCGGGCAGCAGCAGGTAGCCGGACAGGTCGATCCGGGCGCCGGTGGTGACCGTCGGCTGCCCGGGCATCGCGGGCAGCGGTCCGAGGCCGCCGGTCGCGCCGACCTCCTGGATCCGGTCCCCGCTGATCCGGACGTCCACCACTCGCCCGTCCGGCAGCCGGGCCCCGGCGAGTAGCAGGACCGGCCCGTGCCCGAGCGGGTTGGCGGACGGGGGCGGCTGGGGTTCCTCGCCCTGTTCGCTCATCGGCCCGCTCCTCCAGTCCCGTTGACCGCCCGGCGGCCTCGGGGGCCCGGTGCGGGGCGGCCGACCCGCGGCGCACCCGTGCGGCCGCGAGGGGCCACGTGAGAGATCACTGACGGTCGAGCCTAGGCCGGACCCGGCGGGGACCGGTGGATGCGGGCCGCCCTGACGTGTCGGGACGTGTCGGGGCGGGCCGGGCGGGTCCCGGTTGCGGCGGAGGTCGAACGGGTGTCGGGTGACGGCCCGTCAGTGCGGGCCCGCCGACCTGCGGAGATCCACCGCGGATACGGATTTCACCTCTGGCCCGGAACCGTGTAATCTCTTCCTCGTTCGCCCCTATAGCTCAGTCGGTAGAGCGTCTCCATGGTAAGGAGAAGGTCTGCGGTTCGATTCCGCATGGGGGCTCTGGTGAGAAGCTCCCCGCTCCGGCGGGGTTCCGATCATCAAAGCGGTGTAGCTCAGTTGGTAGAGCAAGCGGCTCATAATCGCTGTGTCACCGGTTCAAGTCCGGTCACCGCTACTCCGCGTAGTCGATCGGGGGGTCACTCCCGATCGGCTACTCTTGTCTGTGTTCTTATTCGTTGTCCCAGGAAGGCACTCCCGTGGCTGCCACCGACGTCCGCCCGAAGATCACGCTGGCCTGCGTGGAGTGCAAGGAGCGGAACTACATCACCAAGAAGAACCGGCGCAACGACCCGGACCGTCTTGAGATGAAGAAGCACTGCCCGCGTTGCAACTCTCACACGGCGCACCGCGAGACCCGCTGACTTTGCCTCGACTCCAGGCCGCACCCCACCACGGGGAGCGGCCTGGAGTCATTTCTGCATGCCCGGCACGTCCCGCGTGCCCGGCGTGCCCCGCACCTCCCGCGTGCCCCGCACGCCCCGCATGAACCGGCCGGACGCCGGGCCGGCCGTACGACCAGAGGAGTTGCCCATGCCGCTCGACCCCTCGTTCATCGGGCGGACCTACCCGCCCACCGAACCGTACGAGGTGGGCCGCGAGAAGATCCGCGAGTTCGCCGCCGCGATCGGTGACGCCAACCCGGCGTACACCGACGCGGAGGCCGCCAAGTCGCTCGGCCACCCGGACGTGATCGCCCCGCCGACCTTCCCCTTCATGCTGACCTTCCGGGCCGCGGCGCAGGTGGTCAACGACCCCGAACTCGGCCTCGACTACAGCCGGGTCGTGCACGGCGACCAGAAGTTCGCCTACACCCGCCCGGTGCGGGCCGGCGACCGGCTCTCGGTCACCGTGACCATCGACGCGATCAAGTCGCTGGCGGGCAACGACGTGCTGACCGTCCGCGGCGAGGTGGACGACGCCAGCGGCGAGCACGTGGTGACGTCGACCATGACGCTGGTGGCGCGCGCCGCCGACGAAGCCGGGGAGGAGTGACCGTGGCGGTCCGCTTTGACGAGGTCCAGGTCGGCACCGAACTGCCGGCGCGGTCGTTCCCGGTCACCCGGGCGACGCTGGTGCAGTACGCCGGCGCCTCCGGGGACTTCAACCCGATCCACTGGAACGAGAAGTTCGCCCTGGAGGTCGGCCTCCCGGACGTGATCGCGCACGGCATGTTCACCATGGCCGAGGCCGCCCGGGTGGTCACCGACTGGGTCGGCGACCCGGCCGCCGTCGTCGAGTACGGCGTCCGGTTCACCAAGCCCGTGATCGTCCCCGATGACGGCGTCGGCGCCACCGTCGAGGTCACCGCGAAGGTGGCCGCGCTGCTGGAGGACAACCGGGTCCGGGTCGACCTGGTCGCGACCAGCGCGGGTCAGAAGGTGCTCGGCATGGCCCGCGCGGTCGTCCGGCTGGGCTGAGGCGCTCCCGGCAGGGCCTCCGGCGGGCCCTGCCGGTCGGTCCGCGCCCGCCCGCCCGCTTGCCAAAGTTATTGGCCAATCACTAATCTGTGGGGGTGGCCAGGAACAGCGTCCGGATGTCCGCCGAGGAGCGGCGCGAGAGCGTCGTCCGGGCGGCCATGGTGGAGTTCGCCCGGGGCGGGTACCGGGGGACGTCCACCGAGGCGATCGCCCGCCGGGTGGGCGTCTCGCAGCCGTACCTGTTCCGGCTCTTCCCCAACAAGCAGGCGATCTTCGAGGCCGCGGCCGAGCACTGCATCGAGCAGACCTGGGGGATCTTCGACCGGGCGTCGGAGGGCCTGACGGGGGAGGCGGCGTGCGACGCGATGGGCGAGGCGTACCTGAACCTGGTCGAGGACCGGGAGCAGGTCATGATGCAGATGCAGATCTACGTCTCGGTGTTCGCGGCGGAGTCGGCCGGTGAGGAGGGCGTCGGCGAGACGGCCCGCGCGGGCTGGCTCCGGCTGTTCGAGCGGATCCGGGAGCGGATCGGCGACCGGGCGCTGGCCACCGAGTTCATGGCGCACGGGATGCTGATCAACACCCTGGTGGCCCTCGGGTACCCGGGGGAGCACCCGATCTGGTCGGGGTTCGAGGAGATCGGCGAGCAGCAGGCCGGGAAACGGGCCGGGAAGCGGGACTGAGGCGCTCCGTCCGGACGGCGGCGCGCCCTTTTTTCGGCCCACAAAAGTTATTGATCAATCACAACCTTTGGGGGAACCGCACGTGAACAGGCAAGCCGTCTGGACCCTGGTGGTCGTCAGCGTGGCGAGTTTCATGGCCGGACTCGACAACCTGGTGGTCACCACCGCACTCCCCGCGATCCGCACCGACCTGGGCGGCGCCCTCGCCGACCTGGAGTGGACGGTCAGCGCGTACACCCTGACCTTCGCCGTCCTGCTGATGCTCGGCGCGGCCCTCGGCGACCGCTTCGGCCGCCGCCGGATGTTCTTCGCCGGGCTCGCCGTTTTCACCCTCGGCTCGGCCTCCGCCGCGCTCGCCCCGACCATGGGCGCGCTGATCGCGGCCCGCGCCGTCCAGGGCGCCGGCGCGGCGGTCATGGTGCCGCTCACCCTGACCCTGCTGACCGTCGCGGTGCCCGCCGCCAGACGCGGAACGGCCTTCGGCATCTGGTCCGGCGTCGCCGGGCTGGCCGTCGCCACCGGGCCGCTGATCGGCGGCAGCCTCACCGAGCACTTCTCCTGGCAGTGGATCTTCTGGGTGAACGTCCCGGTCGGCCTGGTGCTGCTGCCGCTGGCCCGCGCCGTGCTCGGCGAGAGCCGCAGCGCGGACCGCCGCCTCGACCTGCCCGGCACCGCGCTGGTCAGCGCCGGACTGTTCGGCCTCGTCCTCGGCCTGGTCCGCGGCAACCCCGACGGCTGGACCGACCCGCTGGTCCTCGCCGCGCTGGCCGCCGGCACCCTGCTGCTGGCCGCCTTCGTCGGGTACGAGATCCGCCGGGCCCCGCAGCCGATGCTCCCGATGCGGCTGTTCCGCAGCCGGGCGTTCAGCGCCGTCAACGCCGCCAGCCTGCTGATGTACCTCGGCATGTTCGGCTCGATCTTCCTGATCAGCCAGTACTTCCAGGGCGTCAACGGCTACACCGCCGAACAGGCCGGCGTCCGGATGCTCCCGTGGACGGCCATGCCGCTGCTGGTCGCCCCGGTCGCCGGACTCCTCACCGACCGGATCGGCGGCCGCCCCCTCGTCGTCACCGGACTCGTCCTCCAGGCCCTCGGCCTGCTCGGCATCGCCCTGCTCGCCCGGCACTCCGCCGGGTACGGGCAGCAGGTGCCGGTCCTGATGGTCTGCGGCGTCGGGATGTCCCTGTACTTCGCCCCCACCGCCAACCTGGTGATGGCCGGCGTCCGCCCCGCCGAACAGGGCATCGCCTCCGGCGCGAACAACGCCGTGCGCGAGGTCGGCGGCGCGCTCGGGGTGGCCGTGCTGTCCGCGGTGTTCTCCGCCCGGGGCGGCTACGGCAGCACCGCGGCCTTCACCGACGGGCTCACCGCCGCGCTGCTGGTCGGCGCCGCCGCGGTCGGGGCCGGCGCGGTCGCCGCGGCGCTCATCCCGCGGCGGCGGGACGGACGGACGGTGAGGACCGCCGCCGGGGAGCGGCCCGCGGCCGTCCCGGTCGGCCGGTCCTGAACCGGCGTCCCCGAGCCCCCGAACCCCGCAACGCACCGCACCGCACCGACGAGGAAGGAACCACCGTGATCGCCCTGACCCTCCCCTGGACGCCGGGGCCCGCCGCGCAGCACCCGCCGGAGCGGCCCGTGGTGATGGCCGCCGAACTCCGGGTCCGCGGCCTGCGGCACGTCCCCGGTTTCCTGCGGCAGTCCCTGAAGGTCCGCGACCAGGCCCGCCGGGCCCCCGGCGCGCTCGGCGTCGGCCTGCGCGCCGCGCCCCTGCGCCGCACCTTCTGGGTGCTCTCCAGCTGGAGCGACCCCGAGGCGCTTGCCACGTTCGTCCGCTCCGGGACCCACCGGCGGGCGATGGCCGCGCTGCGCCCCGCGATGGCCCGCTCCGCGTTCGCCACCTGGAAGGCGGAGACCGCGGCCGAGCCGGGGTGGACCGAGGCCGAGCGGCGGCTGGCGGCGGACGGCTGACCCCCGGACCCCGGCCGGCCCGGCCGGTCCGGGAGGGGCCGGGCGGGGGCGGGGCTTGGCTTACGCTGGGGCGGTGATCGAGGAGATGGATGCGCCGCTGGCCCCGTTGACGACGCTGCGGCTGGGCGGACCGGCGCGGCGGTTGGTGACGGCCCGGACGGACGCCGAGGTGGTGGCCGCCGTGCGCGCGGCCGACCGGGCCGGGGAGCCGCTGCTGGTGCTCGGCGGCGGCTCGAACCTGGTGATCGGGGACGCCGGCTTCCCCGGGACGGTGCTGCGGATCGCCACCGAGGGCTTCGCGCTGGACGGGACGCTGCTGGAGCTGGCCGCCGGCGAGGTCTGGTCGGACGCGGTGGCCCGCACCGTCGCCGCCGGACTGGCCGGGATCGAGTTCCTGGCCGGCATCCCGGGCTCGGCCGGGGCCACCCCAGTGCAGAACGTCGGGGCGTACGGGCAGGAGGTCGCCGAGACCGTCACCGAGGTGGACGCCTACGACCGCCTGCTCGGCGAGACCGTCACGCTGGCCAACGCCGACTGCGCCTTCTCGTACCGGCACAGCCGCTTCAAGGCGGACCCGGACCGGTACGTGGTGCTGCGGGTGCGCTTCCGGCTCGCGGACGAGGGCGGGCTGTCCTCGCCGGTGAAATACGCCGAGGTGGCCCGCTCGATGGGCGTCGAGCCGGGGCAGCGGGTGAAGCTGGGCGACGCCCACGCCGAGGTGCTGCGGCTGCGCAGGGGCAAGGGCATGGTGCTGGACGCCGCCGACCACGACACCTGGTCGGCGGGCTCGTTCTTCACCAACCCGATCCTGACGGACCGTCAGTTCGAGGCGTTCACCGCCCGGTTGGGCGACCTGCGGGCGCCGAGCTACCCGGCCGGGGAGGGCCGCGTCAAGACCTCCGCGGCCTGGCTGATCGACCACGCGGGCTTCCGCAAGGGCCACGGCGGCGGCCCGGCCACCCTCTCCACCAAGCACACCCTGGCCCTGACCAACCGGGGCTCGGCGACCACCGAGGACCTGCTCGCGCTGGCCCGCGAGGTGCGGGACGGCGTGCGCGCGGCGTTCGGCGTGGAGCTGGTGAACGAGCCGGTGATGGTCGGCGTCAGCCTCTGAGCCCGCGGGCGGGCGGGCCCCAGGCCCGGCCCGGCCGGTCCTGCCGGGCCTAGGCGGGCTCCGCCGCCAGCCAGGCGTCGACCTCGCCCAGCAGTTCCTTCACCACGTGTTCGGGGGCCTGCGAGGAGCGGATCGACTGGCGGGCGAGTTCGGCCAGCTCGGCGTCGCTGAAGGCGTGCGACTCGCGGGCCAGGGTGTACTGGTCGGCGAGCCGGGAGCCGAACAGCAGCGGGTCGTCCGCGCCGAGGGCGAGCGGCACGCCGGCCTCGAAGAGCGTCCGCAGCGGGACCTGCTCGGGGCTGTCGTAGACGCCCAGGGCGACGTTGGAGGCGGGGCAGACCTCGCAGGTGACCTGGCGGTCGGCGAGGCGCTGGAGCAGCCGCGGGTCCTCGGCGGCGCGCACGCCGTGGCCGATCCGGGTGGCGCCCAGGTCGTCCAGGCAGTCGCGGACGGACCCGGGCCCGGCGAGCTCGCCGCCGTGCGGGGCGGCGATCAGGCCGCCGCCCCGGGCGATGGCGAAGGCCCGGTCGAAGTCCCGGGCCAGGCCCCGGCGCTCGTCGTTGGACAGGCCGAAGCCGACGACCCCCCGGTCGGCGTACCGGACGGCGAGCCGGGCCAGCGTCCGGGCGTCCATCGGGGACTTCATCCGGTTGGCGGCGACCAGCACCCGGATGCCGACGCCGGTGGCCTCGGACGCCTCCCGGACGGCGTCCAGGACCAGCTCCAGGGTCGGGATCAGGCCGCCGAGCAGCGGCGCGTACGAGGTCGGGTCGACCTGGATCTCCAGCCAGCGGGAGCCGTCGGCGCGCTCGTCCTCGGCGGTCTCCCGGACCAGCCGGCGGATGTCGGACGCGTCGCGCAGGCAGGAGCGCGCGGTGTCGTAGAGCCGCTGGAACCGGAACCAGCCGCGCTCGTCGGTGGCCCGGAGTTTGGGCGGATGCTCGGAGCTGAGCGCCTCGGGCAGCCGGATGCCGTGCTTGTCGGCGAGTTCGAGCAGCGTCGCGGGGCGCATCGAACCGGTGAAGTGCAGGTGCAGATGGGCCTTCGGCAGGCTCCGGACATCACGCAGGCGATCCATTCACCGATCCTGCCGCAAAACCCCCCGGAACAGGAACCGCCCCCCGCACATCGCCCGAAGGGGTGAGGCGCGGGGGGCGGCCGTGACGGCGGGTCAGTCGCGGGCCTCGGCGAGCAGCTTCTGCAGCCGGCTGACGCCCTCGACCAGGTCGGCGTCGCCCAGCGCGTAGGACAGCCGCAGGTAGCCCGGGGTGCCGAAGGCCTCGCCGGGGACGACCGCGACCTCGGCCTCGTCCAGGATCAGCGCGGCCAGCTCGGCGGAGCTCTGCGGGCGCTTGCCGCGGATCTCCCTGCCCAGCAGGTCCTTGACCGACGGGTACACGTAGAACGCGCCCTCCGGCTCGGGGCAGAGCACGCCGTCGATCTCGTTCAGCATCGCCACGATGGTGCGGCGGCGGCGGTCGAACGCGGTCTTCATCTCGTCCACCGCGGCCAGGTCGCCGGAGACGGCGGCCAGCGCCGCGCGCTGCGCCACGTTGGAGACGTTCGAGGTGGCGTGCGACTGCAGGTTGGCGGCCGCGCTGACGACGTCCTTGGGGCCGATCAGCCAGCCCACCCGCCAGCCGGTCATCGCGTAGGTCTTGGCCACGCCGTTGACCACGACGCACTTGTCGGCCAGCTCGGGCAGCAGGGCCGGCAGCGAGGTGAAGGCCGCGTCGCCGTACACCAGGTGCTCGTAGATCTCGTCGGTGAGCACCCACAGGCTGTGCTCCAGCGCCCAGCGGCCGATCGCCTCGGCCTCGGCCTCGGTGTACACCGCGCCGGTCGGGTTGGACGGCGAGACGAACAGCACCACCTTGGTCCGCGCGGTGCGGGCGGCCTCCAGCTGCTCCACCGAGACCTTGTAGCCGGTGGTCTCGTCCGAGACGACCTCGACGGGGGTGCCGCCGGCCAGCTTCACGGCCTCCGGGTAGGTGGTCCAGTACGGGGCCGGGATGATCACCTCGTCGCCCGGGTCGAGGATCGCGGCGAAGGCGTTGTAGATCGCCTGCTTGCCGCCGTTGGTCACCAGCACCTGCGAGGCGTCCACCTGGTAGCCGGAGTCGCGCAGCGTCTTGGCGGCGATCGCGGCCTTCAGCTCCGGCAGGCCGCCGGCCGGGGTGTAGCGGTGGTTCGCCGGGTCCTGGCAGGCGGCGACCGCGGCGTCCACGATGTAGCCGGGGGTCGGGAAGTCGGGCTCGCCGGCGCCGAAGCCGATCACCGGGCGCCCGGCGGCCTTGAGGGCCTTGGCCTTGGCGTCGACGGCGAGGGTGGCGGACTCGGCGATGGCGCCGACCCGGGCGGAGACCCGGCGGTTCGCGGGGGGGACGTTCTCGGGGGTGGGTGCGCTCATGCCTGAATGCTCCCAGACCGCACGGGCGCCGGTCATCGCGGTTCCGGCGGGCGCTCCGGGGCGTTCCAGCACCCGCGCCGCCGACCCGGACGATCTCGGGCGGAAGGCGATCGAAGCCGGAGGATCTCGGGCGGACGGCGTCGAAAGTCGGCGAATGTGGATCTCGGTGAATGAGGTTCGACCAATCGGCGAAGAACCCGTACACTCACTGCTCGATGGCTTCCGAAGTGCGGTTCCTTCGGCCGGGTACACCACACGGCCGACGGGATGCGGTAGGTTGGGGGCCGCAGCGGAACCGCGAGGCTCCGTAGGGCACTAGCTCAATTGGTAGAGCACCGGTCTCCAAAACCGGCGGTTGGGGGTTCGAGTCCCTCGTGCCCTGCTGCTTGATCCGTGACAAGCCCGTTCGCTCCGCAGAGCGAGCGGGCTTGATGCGGAGAGGGCCCCACCCAAGCACAGCTTTCGCCGGATCGCCCGTGCACCAGGCACGGACCTCCGCAGGACCCGGATTCAGGTGAGGACGAGTGACGGAGACCACGGGCTCCACCGCAACGCCTGAGAGCGGCAACCCCGAGGGGACCGAAGGCACCGCGGACGAGACCACCGCCGAGGGCGGCAAGCTCTCCCGCCGCGAGCGGCGGCGGGAGAACAAGTCCGCCGACGGCGAGGGCGGCAAGAAGTCCGGCAAGCGGGCCAAGAAGGGCCTGTTCGCCCGGGCGGCCATCTTCTACCGCCAGATCATCGCCGAGCTCCGCAAGGTGGTCTGGCCCTCCCGCAGCCAGCTGATCCAGTACACCACCGTCGTGGTGACCTTCGTGATCGTGCTGATGCTGGTCGTCGCCGGCCTCGACTGGGTCTTCGCCAAGGGTGCCTTCTGGGTCTTCGGCTGACGCCCGATCCGGCCGGACTCCGCAGGGGCCCGCAGGCCCCGCACCGCATACCTCACCCCGACCCGGGCCGAACCCTTCGGCCCGGGTCGAGCTGTCGGCGCGAAGGACAGCGGGCGACTACCGTTGAGTCGGTACTGTTGAGGTATCCGTTCCACAACCAGGAAAGAAGCAGCGACCGTGTCTGAGTCCCCCCTGTACGACGCCGACGAGACCGTTCGCGAGGCGGACGTCGCCGCCGAGCTGGACGCGGCCGAGGCTGCCGACGCCGAGGCCGCCGAGGAAATCGTGGCCGAGGCGGACGCCGAGGAGGACGAGGTCGAGGCCGCCGACGAGCTGGAGGCGGGCGAGCCGGCCGAGGCCGCCGCCGTGCACGAGGTGGACGAGACCGAGGCCGCGGCCGAGGAGGAGCCCGCCGAGGCGGAGGCCGAGGAGGCCGCGGAGGAGCCCGCCGAGGAGGTCGAGAGCGACCCGGTCGCCGAGTTCCGCGAGCAGCTGCGCCGCGCCCCCGGCGAGTGGTACGTCATCCACACCTACGCCGGCTACGAGAACCGGGTGAAGCAGAACCTGGAGCAGCGCTCCGTCTCGCTGAACGTCGAGGACTACATCTTCGAGTCCCAGGTTCCGCAGGAGGAGGTCGTCCAGATCAAGAACGGCGACCGCAAGACCATCCGGCAGAACAAGCTCCCCGGCTACGTGCTGGTCCGGATGGACCTCACCCCGGAGTCCTGGGGCGTCGTGCGCAACACCCCCGGTGTCACCGGCTTCGTCGGCAACGCCTACGACCCGTACCCGCTGACCCTGGACGAGGTCGTCAAGATGCTCGCCCCCGACGTGGAGCGCGCCGCCGCCAAGGAGGCCGGCAAGGCCTCGCCGGTGCGCCCGGTCGAGGTGCAGGTGCTGGACTTCGAGGTCGGCGACTCGGTCACCGTCACCGACGGTCCGTTCGCCACCCTGCAGGCGACCATCAACGAGATCAACCCCGACTCGAAGAAGGTCAAGGGCCTGGTGGAGATCTTCGGCCGGGAGACCCCGGTCGAGCTCTCCTTCGACCAGATCCAGAAGAACTGACCCACAGGTCTCCGGTGCCGGGGCGGGGCGAGAGCCTCCGCCCCGGCACCGTTTTGGTCCAGCACCGCCTCAGCGGTTAGCCTGGTCCGATGTGTGTCCTGGCGGCCGGGTTTCGCCCCGGGGCCGGGCACATCAGCAATCACCTCTCGGAAGGACCCGGAGAGACATGCCTCCCAAGAAGAAGAAGGTCACGGGGCTTATCAAGCTCCAGATCAACGCCGGTGCGGCCAACCCGGCCCCGCCGGTCGGCCCCGCGCTGGGTCAGCACGGCGTCAACATCATGGAGTTCTGCAAGGCGTACAACGCGGCCACCGAGTCGCAGCGCGGCATGATCGTGCCGGTGGAGATCACGGTCTACGACGACCGCTCCTTCACCTTCGTCACGAAGACCCCGCCGGCCGCCCGCCTGATCCTCAAGGCCGCGGGCGTCGACAAGGGCTCCAAGGAGCCGCACAAGACCAAGGTCGCCAAGCTGACCTCGGCCCAGGTGCGCGAGATCGCCACCACCAAGCTGCCCGACCTGAACGCCAACGACCTGGACGCCGCGGAGAAGATCATCGCCGGCACCGCCCGGTCGATGGGCATCACCGTCGAGGGCTGACCAGCCCGTACGTCCTTCCGTGGTAGGGCCCAGCGCGGCCCGTCGGTACCACGACTCCATTAACCACAGGAGCAGCAGTGAAGCGCAGCAAGGCCCTCAAGGCCGCGGACGCCCAGGTCGACCGCGCCCGGATCTACGCCCCGCTCGAGGCCGTCCGCCTCGCCAAGGCGACCTCCACCTCGAAGTTCGACGGCACCGTCGAGGTCGCCATGCGTCTGGGCGTCGACCCGCGCAAGGCCGACCAGATGGTCCGCAGCACCGTCATCCTCCCGCACGGCACCGGTAAGACCGCCCGGGTCCTGGTCTTCGCGAACGGTGAGCGTGCCGAGGCCGCGCGTGCCGCGGGTGCCGACATCGTCGGCTCCGACGAGCTGATCGACGAGGTCGCCAAGGGTCGTCTGGACTTCGACGCCGTCGTCGCCACCCCGGACCTGATGGGCAAGGTCGGCCGCCTGGGCCGCGTGCTCGGTCCCCGTGGCCTGATGCCGAACCCGAAGACCGGCACCGTGACCCCGGACGTCGCCAAGGCCGTCAACGAGATCAAGGGCGGCAAGATCGAGTTCCGCGTCGACAAGCACTCGAACCTCCACCTGATCATCGGCAAGACCTCGTTCTCCGACGAGCAGCTGGTCGAGAACTACGCCGCCGCGCTCGACGAGGTCCTCCGGGCCAAGCCGTCCGCCGCCAAGGGCCGCTACCTGAAGAAGATCGCCTTCTCCAGCACGATCGGCCCCGGCATCCAGGTCGACCCGAACCGCACCCGCAACCTCCTCGTCGAGGAGGACCCGGCGGCGGTCTGACCCACGGTCAGCCCCCGCGCGGAGCACGCCTGACCGGGCCCGCACCCCCTCGGGGGTGCGGGCCCGGTGGTCTGTGCGGACGTGTGCGCGGCCGTCGGAGCGGTTCGGTAGAGTCCGGAGGTCATCACCAGGATGAGAATCCGATTAGAGGGGGACCTCCGTGCGCGCACTGCGTACCCTTGCCGTGGCCTGTCTGGCCCTCGGCGCCCTGACCGCCTGCAGCAGCTCCGGCTCGACCGGTGCGGCCGGCGCGGCCGGTTCGAGCAGCCCGGCCGGCTCGACCGCCCCGGCGGGCGGCACCGGCAGCACGGGCGCCTCCGCCCCGGCGGCGGACGGCGCCGGCCAGGGCGGGGCCAAGCTCGCGCCCAAGGAGGCCCTGCTCGCCTCGGCCGCGGTCATGGACAAGGCGGGCAGCGCCAAGCTGACCGTCAAGGGCGGCGAGACCGACGGCACCGCCGACTACGTCTGGACCTCCCCGTCCTCCTTCCTGCTCACCAGCAAGACCGAGGGCAAGGACGTCAACGTCCTGTTCACCAACGACCAGATGTACATCGGCGCCACCCCCGAGATGGCCGCCGTGGCGCAGGGCAAGAAGTGGATGGTCATCAGCACCAAGGACGCCGCCGGCGCCGACAGCGCCGAGGCCGGCTCCTTCGCCGCGATGATGCAGCTGATGAACCCGTCGGTGCAGCTGAGCGCCGCCGCGCCCACCGCCACCCTGGTCGGCACCGAGACCGTGGCCGGCCAGAGCGCCACGCACTACCGCAGCGAGCTCAAGGTGGACGACCAGGTCGCCAAGATGCAGCTCGACCCGGCGCTCAAGTCCCAGGTGCTCGCCGAGCTCAAGAAGAAGGGCGGCACCGCCACCGTCGACCTGTGGATCAACGCCAAGGGCGAGCTGGTCCAGCAGTCCAGCGTCGACCCGACGGCCGAGACCGGCGGCGCGACCAACGTGGTCACCTACGCCCAGCTGGGCTCGGTCAAGGCCACCCCGGCCCCGGCCGCCTCCGAGGTGTTCTCCCTCTCCGACCTGCTCCAGCAGTAGCGGCACCCGCGTCCGGGCACCGGGGGTGGCTCCGGGGCCCGGGCGGGGCGCATGGCATCGTGGGGGGACGGACGGGCACGAGGGCGGGAGGAGGACCTGATGGCGGCACCGGCGCGCGGGGCCGCGCTCCTGCTGGCGGCCGTCCTGCTGGCCGGCACGGCCGCGGCCTGCACCGGCGCGGGCCGGGCCGCGGAGCCGCCCGCCTCCTCGTCCAGCGCCGTCCCGTCCACCGGCCAGCCCAGCCCGACCGACCGCTCCCCGCACGGGGTGCTGCTCTCCGCCCAGCTGGTGCTGCACGACGCCCGGCGGGCCGGGTACACGGCGGTGCTCGGCGGCCAGGAGGCCCGGGGCGCGCTGTTCTGGGCCCCCAAGACGGTGCTGAAGTACCAGGCCGACGGCGAGGACCGGACGCTGATGGTGCTGGACACCTCCGCCTACCTGGGCGGCGACGCGGAGAGCGCGGCGCGGCTCGGCGGCCCGCACTGGCAGAAGTTCTCCAACGGCCGCATCCCGTACGGCGACCTGATCGACCGGCTCAGCCCGGTGGTCGCGGTGGCCGCCGCGGCCGCCGCGGACGACCCGCTGCTGGTCGGCGAGGAGAAGCTGCTCGACACCACCGTCCGGCACTACCGGGTCACCCTCGGCGCCGCCCGGTACGCCGCCGCGCAGACCCAGCTCGACCCGGCCCGGCGGCAGGCGCTGGAGACCGCCCTGGGCCCCGGCGACGTGGTGCTCGACCTCTGGCTCGACGACGGCGACCAGCTGGTCCGGCTGCGCCGGGCCGCCGCCGCGGTGGACACCGTCGACTACAGCGAGTTCGGCAGCTCCGCGCTCTCGGTCCAGGCCCCCGCCGAGGCCGACACCGCGCCCGGCACCGGCGCCAGCCCGCCGGCCTTCCCGTAGGGCGGTCCGGCTTCCCCGGGGGCGATTTGGTCAAACCCGTTCCGTCCGGTTAGGCTGGCCGAGCCAAAGACCGCTGGTTGTCGCCGCGCCCCGCGAGGGGAACGGCACCGAAGGATCCGCACTCGCTGCGGATCGCCCGCGCAGGTTGTGGAGCCTGGTGAGGACTTCCGGACTGATCCGGTCCGTCGAGGTCACTACGAGCCCCGTGCGCCTGCGCGCCGGGGCTTCTTCGTTTTCCCGGGGTCCGCGGCGATGGATGGTCGACTTCTCGAAGGTCGGCCCGACTTCGACATCACGGAAGGAGGCGTAAGCCCATGGCCAGGCCCGACAAGGCTGCCGACGTCGCCGAGATCACGGACAAGTTCCGTGCCTCCAGCGCCGCCGTTCTGACCGAGTACCGCGGTCTCACGGTGAAGCAGCTGAAGACGCTGCGTCGCTCGCTCGGCGGCAACGCCGATTACGCCGTGGTGAAGAACACGCTGACCAAGATCGCGGCCAACGAGGCCGGGATCTCCGAGCTCGACGACCTGTTCGCCGGTCCGACGGCTGTCGCCTTCGTCACCGGTGACCCGGTGGAGTCGGCGAAGGCTCTGCGTGACTTCGCCAAGGAGAACCCTGCTCTCATCATCAAGGGCGGTGTCCTTGACGGTAAGGCGCTGTCCGCCGATGAGATCAAGAAGCTCGCGGACCTCGAGTCCCGCGAGGTGCTGCTCGCCAAGCTGGCGGGCGCCCTGAAGGCCAAGCCCTCCCAGGCTGCCGCGGTCTTCCAGGCGCTCCCGTCCAAGCTCGTTCGCACCGTGGAAGCGCTGCGCGAGAAGGTCGAGCAGGGCGGTGCCGGTACTCCGGCTCCCGCCGAGGACGCGGAGTAACCACTCCCGTCCCAGCGGGCCCGTAAGCACGCCCGCCAACCCGTACATCCGGCACCTGCCGATTTAGTGGAAGGACGCCAATCATGGCGAAGCTCAGCACCGAGGACCTGCTCGAGCAGTTCGAGGGCATGACCCTGATCGAGCTCTCCGAGTTCGTGAAGGCCTTCGAGGAGAAGTTCGACGTCACCGCCGCCGCCCCGGTCGCCGTTGCCGCCGCCGGTGGCGCTGCCCCGGCCGCCGAGGCTGCCGAGGAGCAGGACGAGTTCGACGTCATCCTCGACGGTGCCGGCGACAAGAAGATCCAGGTCATCAAGGAGGTGCGCGCCCTCACCTCCCTCGGCCTGAAGGAGGCCAAGGACCTCGTCGACACCGCCGGTGCGAAGGTCCTGGAGAAGGTCGCCAAGGACGTCGCGGAGAAGGCCAAGGCCCAGCTCGAGGGCGCCGGCGCCAAGGTCACCGTCAAGTGACTTCCTCCTCTCTCTGAGAGGTGCTCCACAGGCCGGGTCGGCCACCCTCCGGGGTGGCCGACCCGGCCTGCTCGCGTTCCGGGCCGGGCCGGCCGGGGTTGCTCCCGATGGCCCAAGCCGGACTCGGCCGCTGTCGGGGCCCGGGGGTAGGGTGATCGCTGTCACCGGCCCTCCCGCTGCGGGCGGCGTGTAACGCGCGGCGAGGTCCGGACGATGGGCAGTACGAGGTCCACACCCTGGTGCGGGCCTTGACGAACAGCACGAGGCGCGCGATTCTCAAGGCGCGTGCCCAAGCGGAACCGCCTCCGATGCATATTCGGCGGCGGCACTGGGAAGGTTCCCGGTGACGCAGACGTGGGTGCGACGGCCCGGCCGGTGAGGGATCACTGCCCGGGTTGTCGGTTGTACGGGAGGAGCGTCCGATTCGGTCTCCGAATCAGGGCTTGCTAGCAGTGTCGCCTTTGGCTACACTGTCCCTTTGCGCTGCCTGTTAGCTGCTCCGTGACTCGTCGCCCGGAGTGGTCCCTGTCCTGACCTGGGGTTTTCCGCCTCGGCAAGGCCCGGCCGGTATGCGCGTAGTGAGCTCCGAGCCCTCGGAAGGACCCCCCTCTTGGCCGCGCCGCGCAACGCCTCGAACAATTCCGCATCCACCGCCCCGCTCCGCGTCTCGTTCGCGAAGATCAAGGAGCCCCTCGAGGTCCCGAACCTCCTGGCCCTGCAGACCGAGAGCTTTGACTGGCTGCTCGGGAACGCGGCCTGGAAGTCCCGGGTCGAGGCTGCCCTGGAGAGTGGTCAGGACGTCCCCACCAAGTCCGGTCTGGAGGAGATCTTCGAAGAGATCTCCCCGATCGAGGACTTCAGCGGGTCGATGTCCCTGACCTTCCGGGACCACCGTTTCGAGCCGCCGAAGAACTCCATCGACGAGTGCAAGGACCGCGACTTCACCTTCGCGGCCCCGCTCTTCGTCACCGCGGAGTTCACCAACAACGAGACCGGTGAGATCAAGTCCCAGACCGTGTTCATGGGCGACTTCCCGCTCATGACCAACAAGGGCACGTTCATCATCAACGGCACCGAGCGTGTCGTCGTGTCCCAGCTGGTGCGTTCCCCCGGCGTCTACTTCGACTCCACCCTGGACAAGGTCTCCGACAAGGACATCTTCTCCGCCAAGATCATCCCCTCCCGCGGTGCCTGGCTGGAGATGGAGATCGACAAGCGCGACATGGTCGGTGTCCGCATCGACCGCAAGCGCAAGCAGTCGGTCACCGTCCTCCTCAAGGCCCTCGGCTGGACCACCGAGATGATCCTGGAGGAGTTCGGCGAGTACGAGTCGATGCGCGCCACCCTGGAGAAGGACCACACCCAGGGCCAGGACGACGCGCTGCTCGACATCTACCGCAAGCTGCGCCCGGGCGAGCCGCCGACCCGCGAGGCCGCGCAGACGCTGCTGGAGAACCTGTACTTCAACCCGAAGCGCTACGACCTGGCCAAGGTCGGCCGCTACAAGGTGAACCGGAAGCTGGGCAACGCCGAGTCGCTCGACTCCGGCGTGCTCACCGAGCCGGACATCATCAACACCATCAAGTACCTGGTGAAGCTGCACGCCGGCGAGACCGAGTGGCGCGATGACGAGGGCCGCGACATCGTCATCGAGGTCGACGACATCGACCACTTCGGCAACCGCCGCCTGCGCAACGTCGGCGAGCTGATCCAGAACCAGGTCCGCACCGGTCTCGCCCGCATGGAGCGGGTGGTCCGCGAGCGGATGACCACCCAGGACGTCGAGGCGATCACGCCGCAGACCCTGATCAACATCCGGCCGGTCGTCGCCTCCATCAAGGAGTTCTTCGGCACCAGCCAGCTGTCGCAGTTCATGGACCAGACGAACCCGCTGTCGGGCCTGACCCACAAGCGCCGGCTGTCCGCGCTCGGCCCCGGTGGCCTGTCCCGCGAGCGGGCCGGCTTCGAGGTCCGTGACGTGCACCCCTCGCACTACGGCCGCATGTGTCCGATCGAGACCCCCGAAGGCCCGAACATCGGTCTGATCGGCTCGCTCGCCTCCTACGGCCGGGTCAACGCGTTCGGCTTCATCGAGACCCCGTACCGCAAGGTCGTCGACGGCGTGGTCACCGAGTCGGTGGACTACCTGACCGCCGACGAGGAGGACCGCTACGTCATCGCGCAGGCCAACGCCCCGCTCACCGCGGAGCTGACCTTCGCCGAGCCCCGCGTCCTGGTCCGCCGCCGCGGCGGCGAGATCGACTACATCCCCGGCACCGAGATCGACTACATGGACGTCTCGCCGCGCCAGATGGTGTCGGTCGCGACCGCCATGATCCCCTTCCTCGAGCACGACGACGCCAACCGCGCGCTGATGGGCTCGAACATGATGCGCCAGGCCGTCCCGCTGCTGCGCAGCGAGGCGCCGCTGGTCGGCACCGGCATGGAGTACCGCTGCGCCGTCGACGCCGCGGACGTCATCACCGCCGACAAGGCCGGCGTGGTGCAGGAGGTCTCGGCCGACTACGTCACCGTCGCCAACGACGACGGCACGTACAACACCTACCGGGCCGCCAAGTTCACCCGCTCCAACCAGGGCACCGCCTTCAACCAGAAGGTCCTGGTGGACGAGGGCGCCCGGGTCGAGGCCGGCCAGGTGCTGGCCGACGGCCCGTGCACCGACGAGGGCGAGATGGCCCTCGGCAAGAACCTCCTGGTGGCGTTCATGTCCTGGGAGGGCCACAACTACGAGGACGCGATCATCCTGTCGCAGCGCCTCGTCCAGGACGACGTCCTCTCCTCGATCCACATCGAGGAGCACGAGGTCGACGCCCGCGACACCAAGCTGGGCCCCGAGGAGATCACCCGGGACATCCCGAACGTCTCCGAGGAGGTCCTCGCCGACCTCGACGAGCGCGGCATCATCCGGATCGGCGCCGACGTCGTCACCGGTGACATCCTGGTCGGCAAGGTCACCCCGAAGGGCGAGACCGAGCTGACCCCGGAGGAGCGCCTGCTCCGCGCGATCTTCGGCGAGAAGGCCCGCGAGGTCCGCGACACCTCGCTGAAGGTGCCGCACGGCGAGTCCGGCAAGGTCATCGGCGTCCGCGTCTTCGACCGCGAGGAGGGGGACGAGCTCCCCCCCGGCGTGAACCAGCTGGTCCGCGTCTACGTCGCCCAGAAGCGCAAGATCACCAACGGTGACAAGCTGGCCGGCCGCCACGGCAACAAGGGCGTCATCTCCAAGATCCTGCCGGTCGAGGACATGCCGTTCCTGGAGGACGGCACCCCGGTCGACATCATCCTGAACCCGCTGGGCGTCCCGTCCCGGATGAACCCGGGACAGGTCCTGGAGATCCACCTCGGCTGGCTCGCCATGCAGGGCTGGGACGTCTCCGGCCTCGCCGACGAGTGGGCCCAGCGCCTCCAGGCGATCGGCGCCGACACGGTCGAGGGCGGCACCAACCTCGCCACCCCCGTCTTCGACGGCGCCCGCGAGGACGAGATCACCGGCCTGCTGGACAACACCACCCTCACCCGTGACGGTGAGCGCCTGGTGAACTCCACCGGCAAGGCCCGGCTGTTCGACGGCCGCTCCGGCGAGCCGTTCCCGATGCCGGTCTCGGTCGGCTACATGTACATCCTCAAGCTGCACCACCTGGTCGACGACAAGCTGCACGCCCGTTCGACCGGTCCGTACTCGATGATCACCCAGCAGCCGCTCGGTGGTAAGGCGCAGTTCGGTGGTCAGCGCTTCGGTGAGATGGAGGTGTGGGCCCTCGAGGCGTACGGCGCGGCCTACGCGCTGCAGGAGCTGCTCACCATCAAGTCCGACGACGTCCTGGGCCGCGTGAAGGTCTACGAGGCGATCGTCAAGGGCGAGAACATCCCCGAGCCCGGCATTCCCGAGTCCTTCAAGGTCCTCATCAAGGAAATGCAGTCGCTCTGCCTCAACGTGGAGGTGCTGTCCTCGGACGGCCAGTCCATCGAGATGCGCGACAGCGACGAGGACGTGTTCCGCGCCGCCGAGGAGCTCGGCATTGACCTGTCCCGGCGCGAGCCGAGCAGCGTCGAAGAGGTCTGACGGAGGTCGGGCCGACCCCTAGTCCGGGTCGGCCCGCCCCCAGGCCCCCCTCAGACCAACAGACAGACTCTCGAATCACGAAAGAGGGCTTGACGACCAGTGCTTGACGTCAACTTCTTCGACGAGCTCCGCATCGGACTGGCCACCGCCGACGACATCCGCCAGTGGTCGCACGGCGAGGTGAAGAAGCCGGAGACCATCAACTACCGCACGCTGAAGCCGGAAAAGGACGGCCTCTTCTGCGAGAAGATCTTCGGTCCCACCCGGGACTGGGAGTGCTACTGCGGCAAGTACAAGCGCGTCCGCTTCAAGGGCATCATCTGTGAGCGCTGCGGCGTCGAGGTGACCCGCGCCAAGGTGCGCCGCGAGCGGATGGGCCACATCGAGCTGGCCGCCCCGGTCACCCACATCTGGTACTTCAAGGGCGTCCCGTCGCGCCTGGGCTACCTGCTCGACCTGGCGCCGAAGGACCTCGAGAAGGTCATCTACTTCGCCGCCTACATGATCACCTGGGTGGACGACGAGCGCCGCCAGCGCGACCTCCCGTCCCTGGAGGCGCACGTCTCGGTCGAGCGCCAGCAGATCGAGAACCGGCGCGACAGCGACCTGGAGGCCCGGGCCAAGAAGGCCGAGTCCGACCTGGCCGAGCTGGAGGCCGAGGGCGCCAAGGCCGACGTGCGCCGCAAGGTGCGCGAGGGCGCCGAGCGCGAGATGAAGCAGCTGCGCGACCGCACGCAGCGCGAGATCGACCGCCTCGACGAGGTCTGGACCCGGTTCAAGAACCTCAAGGTCCAGGACCTGGAGGGCGACGAGCTGCTCTACCGCGAGCTGCGCGACCGCTTCGGCACCTACTTCTCCGGCTCGATGGGCGCCGCGGCCCTCAAGGACCGCCTGGAGTCCTTCGACCTGGGCGAGGAGGCCGAGCGCCTCCGCGAGATCATCCGCACCGGCAAGGGCCAGAAGAAGACCCGCGCGCTCAAGCGCCTCAAGGTCGTCTCCGCCTTCCTGCAGACCAGCAACAAGCCCAAGGGCATGGTGCTCGACTGCGTCCCGGTGATCCCGCCGGACCTGCGCCCGATGGTCCAGCTCGACGGTGGCCGCTTCGCCACCTCCGACCTGAACGACCTGTACCGCCGCGTCATCAACCGCAACAACCGCCTGAAGCGGCTCCTCGACCTCGGCGCGCCCGAGATCATCGTGAACAACGAGAAGCGCATGCTCCAGGAGGCCGTCGACGCGCTCTTCGACAACGGCCGCCGCGGCCGCCCGGTCACGGGCCCCGGCAACCGTCCGCTGAAGTCGCTGTCCGACATGCTCAAGGGCAAGCAGGGCCGCTTCCGGCAGAACCTGCTCGGCAAGCGCGTCGACTACTCGGCCCGTTCGGTCATCGTCGTCGGCCCGCAGCTCAAGCTGCACCAGTGCGGCCTGCCCAAGGCCATGGCGCTGGAGCTCTTCAAGCCGTTCGTGATGAAGCGCCTGGTCGACCTGAACCACGCGCAGAACATCAAGTCGGCCAAGCGCATGGTCGAGCGCGCCCGCCCCGTGGTGTGGGACGTCCTCGAAGAGGTCATCGCCGAGCACCCGGTGCTGCTGAACCGCGCGCCCACCCTGCACCGCCTCGGCATCCAGGCCTTCGAGCCGCAGCTGGTCGAGGGCAAGGCCATCCAGATCCACCCGCTCGTCTGCACCGCGTTCAACGCGGACTTCGACGGCGACCAGATGGCCGTGCACCTGCCGCTGTCCGCGGAGGCGCAGGCCGAGGCCCGCATCCTGATGCTGTCCTCGAACAACATCCTGAAGCCGGCCGACGGCCGCCCCGTCACCATGCCGACCCAGGACATGGTGCTGGGCCTGTTCTTCCTCACCTCGGACCGCGAGGAGGTCAAGGGCAAGGGCCGTTCCTTCTCCTCGACCGCCGAGGCGATCATGGCCTTCGACGCCCGCGAGCTGGACGTCCAGGCCCCGATCGACCTGCGCCTGGCCGGCGGCACCGTGCCGCCGCGCGGCTGGACCCCGCCGGTGGACGAGGACGGGCAGCCCGCCTGGACCGAGGGCGAGCCGTTCCGGATCACCACCACCCTGGGCCGCGCGCTCTTCAACGAGCTGCTGCCCGAGGACTACCCGTTCGTCGACTACGAGGTCGGCAAGAAGCAGCTCTCGGCGATCGTCAACGACCTCGCCGAGCGCTACCCGAAGGTCGTCGTCGCCGCGGCGCTCGACAACCTGAAGGCGGCCGGCTTCCACTGGTCGACCCGTTCCGGTGTCACCGTCTCGATCTCGGACGTCATCGTCCCGCCGAGCAAGCCCGCCATCCTGGAGGGCTACGAGGCGCAGGCGGAGAAGGTCCAGAAGCAGTACGAGCGCGGTCTGATCACCGACAACGAGCGCAAGTCCGAGCTGGTCGGCATCTGGACCCGCGCGACCAACGAGGTCGCCGACGCGATGGCCGCGAACTTCCCGAAGACGAACCCCATCTTCATGATGGTCGACTCGGGCGCGCGCGGAAACATGATGCAGATGCGTCAGATCGCCGGTATGCGCGGTCTGGTGTCGAACGCGAAGAACGAGACCATCGCGCGTCCGATCAAGGCCTCGTTCCGTGAGGGCCTGTCCGTGCTGGAGTACTTCATCTCCACCCACGGTGCCCGTAAGGGTCTGGCCGACACCGCGCTGCGCACCGCCGACTCGGGCTACCTGACCCGTCGTCTGGTGGACGTCTCGCAGGACGTGATCATCCGCGAGGAGGACTGCGGCACCGAGCGCGGCCTCAAGCTGTCGATCGGCTCGGTCGGCGCGGACGGCGTGCTGCGCAAGGCCGACGACGTCGAGACCAGCGTCTACGCCCGCATGCTCGCCGAGGACATCACCGTCGACGGCAAGCTGATCGCCACCGCCAACACCGACCTCGGCGACGTCCTGATGGACGAGCTGATCCGGCACGGCGTGAGCTCGGTCAAGGTCCGCTCGATCCTGACCTGCGAGTCCGCGGTCGGCACCTGTGCCTTCTGCTACGGCCGCTCGCTGGCCACCGGCAAGCTGGTCGACATCGGTGAGGCGGTCGGCATCATCGCCGCCCAGTCCATCGGTGAGCCCGGCACCCAGCTGACCATGCGCACCTTCCACACCGGTGGTGTGGCCGGTGACGACATCACCCAGGGTCTGCCGCGTGTCGTCGAGCTCTTCGAGGCCCGCACCCCCAAGGGTGTGGCCCCGATCTCGGAGGCGCAGGGCCGCGTCCGGATCGAGGACACCGAGAAGACCCGCAAGGTCGTCGTCACCCCCGACGACGGCTCGGACGAGATCGCCTACCCGGTCTCCAAGCGCGTCAAGCTGCTGGTCAGCGAGGGCGAGGCGGTCGAGGTCGGCCAGAAGCTGACCGTCGGCGCCACCAACCCGCACGACGTGCTGCGCATCATGGGCCAGCGGGCCGTCCAGATCCACCTGGTCGCCGAGGTCCAGAAGGTCTACAACTCGCAGGGTGTGTCGATCCACGACAAGCACATCGAGATCATCATCCGGCAGATGCTCCGCCGCGTGACGATCATCGAGTCGGGCGACGCGGAGCTGCTGCCGGGCGAGCTGGTCGAGCGCGGCCGCTTCGAGCAGGAGAACCGCCGGGTGGTCTCCGAGGGCGGCCACCCCGCCTCCGGCCGCCCGCAGCTGATGGGCATCACCAAGGCCTCGCTGGCCACCGAGTCCTGGCTGTCGGCCGCCTCCTTCCAGGAGACGACCCGGGTGCTCACCGACGCGGCGATCCACGCCAAGTCGGACCCGCTGCTGGGCCTCAAGGAGAACGTCATCCTCGGCAAGCTCATCCCGGCCGGTACGGGTCTGCCCCGCTACCGCAACATCCGGGTCGAGCCGACCGAGGAGGCCAAGGCCGCGATGTACTCGGCCGTCGGCTACGACGACTACGACCTGTCGCCGTTCGGCGCGGGCTCCGGTCAGGCCGTCCCGCTGGACGACTACGACTACGGCCCGTACACCGGCTGATCCTCCGGTCCCGATCGCAGGGCGGTCACCCCACTCGGGGTGGCCGCCCTGCGGCGTTCCCCCCTAGGGGGATCCCCCGGGGGGAGGAGGCGCCGGAACCACTCTCCGGAGGGAGGCGGCCGGGGGCGGCGGGCCGGGAGACTGGTGGTCGGCGAGAGGAGGCCGCGGTGAAGCGGTTCGTGGGGGCGGCGGCGGTCGTGGGGCTGCTGGCGGTCGGGGCGGTCGGGTGCGGGCCGTGGGACGAGCAGCGCAAGACGGTGTCGTACGAGGTGCCCGGGCAGGTCACCGCGTTGGAGGTGACCGGGGAGGTCGGCGGGATCGAGGTGCGGGCCGGGGACGGGCCGGTGCAGGTGGTGGAGAAGCGCACCTGGCAGGACGAGGAGCCGCGGGCCGACCACGAGCTGAGCGGCGGGGTGCTGAAGCTGACGTACTCCTGCTCGCAGTGCGGGATCGGCTACCAGGTGCGGGTGCCGGCCGGGACGGTGCTGCGGCTGAAGGAGACCACCGGCGGCATCACGCTGCGCGACCTGGCGGGCGACGTCGAGGCGCGGACCGTCACCGGCGGCGTGGAGGCGACCGGGCTGCGCGGTGCGAACGTCACGCTGGAGGCCGTGACGGGCGGCGTCAGCGCCCGGTTCGCGGCGGCGCCGACCCGGGCCGAACTGCGCACCGGGACCGGCGGGGTGGAGCTGACGGTACCCGCCGGCGAGGCGTACACGGTGGACGCGCACGCCTCGGCCGGCGGCACCGAGGTGAGCGTCCCCTCGCAGGCCGGGGCCGGGCACGCGCTGGTCGCCCGGGCGGACACCGGCGGCGTGAAGGTCGCCACCGGCTGATCGCCAACTGTCGGTGCCGGGACGTAGATTGAGGGTGTCGGACGGAGGGCGCAGGCCCCGCCGGCACCCCTCCCGAACTCCGTGCCCGAAAGGGGCGTCGGCCATGTCCGCCACCGTTTCCGCCGACCCGCAGGTGACCTACCTGGAGCTCTCCGAGGACGAGGGGAGCGCCCACAAGTTCTACGAAGTCACGGTCGAGGAAGCCGAGTTGACCATCCGCTACGGCCGGATCGGCGAGCCGGGCACCACCAGGACCACGGTCTGCGCGAGCGCCGAGAAGGCCGCCGCGCAGGCCGCCCGGAAGATCGGCGAGAAGGTCCGCAAGGGCTACGCCCCGGCCGTGCGGGGCGTGCGCCAGCGCCGGTCGGTGACCCGCCGGCAGATCACCTCGACCCGCTCCACCGCCCGCCAGGCCCCGCTGCTGTGGCGCTTCCGCTCCGGCTCGCCCGCGTTCGGGGTGTACGTCGGAGAGGAGCACGCCTGGGTCGGTAACGAGCAGGGCGACGTCTACACGCTCACCACGGACGGCCGGGTCACCGGCCGGTTCGGCCTGCCCGACGGCGTCAAGTGCATCGTCGCCGACGACTGGTGGATCTACGCGGGCTGCGACGACGGCAAGGTGTACGACCTCGGCGGGAAGGTGCCGCGGGTGGCGTACGAGATCGCCCAGGACGTGGACATCTACTGGCTGGACATCCACGACGGCGTGCTCGGCGTCGCCGACGAGCGCGGCGGGCTGACCACCGTCGACCACGAGGACGAGTTCCAGTGGCGGCGCAACGCCCAGGGCTCCTCCGGCTGGATGGTGCGCTGCGACGCCGAGTCGGTCTACCACGGCTGGTCGGCGGGCGTGGCCCGGTACGCCAAGCGCGGCGGCGACCAGCTCTGGCACACCCGCACCAGGGGCGCGGTGCTGTTCGGCTGGCAGGAGCGGGACGAGGTGTTCGCCGGCACCTCGCAGGGCTGGGTGCACCGGCTGCGCAAGGCCGACGGCGCGGAGGTCGCCGCGTACAGGTGCGACGCCTCGGTGTTCTCCTGCGCGGCCTCCCCGGACGGGGAGTTCGTGTTCGCGGGCGACAACCACTCGTCCGTCTACTGCTTCGCCGCCGACGGCACCCGGCTGTGGAAGCTGGGCACCGGCTGCGGCTCGGCGTACAGCATGCAGTACCGCGACGGGCGGCTGTACCTGGTCACCACCGACGGCTCGCTGGCCTGCCTGGACGCCTCCCAGGGCGCCGTGCGGGCCGCCGAGCAGGGCACCCTGCCGGCCACCGCCGAGGTGAGCGGCGCGGGCGTCGAGCGGGTCGCGGCCGGCGCCGAGCTGGAGACCGTCAGCGCCGGCGCGGTGGCCTCCGGGTCCGGCGTCGAGGTGGAGTGCGTGGCCGAGGGCGGCCGGCTGCGGGTCCGGGTGGTCACGCCCGGCTACGACGCGGCGCTGCGGGTGCAGTTCCCCAAGGACGTCCGGGTCGCCGGGGCGCGGTACCTGGTCGCCGAGGTGCGCCGGTCCGAGTCCGGCGGGTTCTACCGCGCCCGCGGGGAGATCAAGCGACTGCTGTGACGTCCCCGGGCGATCGCCCGGGGCGCCCCCCGGCGTTCCGCGGCCGGGAGGCGCGCGCGGCGGCCGGCCGACGATGCGGGAGGATGCGCGGCATGGGGACGCGGGGGACGTGGGGGACGTGGGGGAAGCGGACGGACGGGCTGCTGGCCTGGGGGCGGGCCCGGCCCTGGGCGGTGGACGGGCCGCTGCTGGCGCTCGCCGTCGGCGTCTCGCTCTGGGGGGTGTACACCGACGGGCACCCGGCCGAACGGCAGTGGTGGGCCTACGCGCTGGCGCTGGCCGGGTCGCTGCCGCTGTGGTGGCGCCGCCGCGCCCCGTGGGCGGTGCTGCTGGCCTGCGCGGTGCCCACCTGCACGCTGTCGGTGCTCGCGCACTTCGCGATGCCGCAGATCCAGGTCGCCATGGCGGTCGCCGTCTACACCGTCGCCGACCGCGGCCGGGACTGGCAGCGCGCCGCGCTGCTGGCCTTCACGGTGGTCGGCAACGTGGTCGGCACCCGCTCCTTCGGCGGCATGCTGTTCAGCCTGGTGGTGGCGGTCGGCAGCTTCGTGCTCGGCTCGCTGGTGCGGGAGCTGCGCCGACTGGCCGGCGTCGAGGCCGAACGGGCCCGGCAGGCCGGGCTGCGGGCCGCCAGCGACGCCGCCCGCGCGGTCGCCGAGGAGCGCGCCCGGATCGCCCGCGAGATGCACGACATCCTGGCCCACGCGGTCTCGCTGATGGTCGTGCAGGCCGAGGCCGGGCCGCTGGTGGTGCGCGGCGACCCCGACCGGGCGGTCCGCGCGTTCGACGCCATCGCCGACTCCGGGCGCGACGCGATGGTCCAGCTCCGGCGCTCGCTGGGCGTGCTGAAGGAGGGCGGCGCGGCGCCCGCGCTCGCCCCGCAGCCCCGGCTGGCCGAGCTCGCGGACGTGCTGCAGCGGGTCCGCGACTCCGGGGTGGCGGTCGACGCCGAGATCGAGGAGGCCGGGCCGGCCGAGGTGCAGGCGGCGGCCTTCCGGATCGTCCAGGAGGCGCTCACCAACGTGGTCAAGCACGCCGGCGCCCGGCGGGTCGGCGTCCGGGTCGCGGTCCGCGACGGGGCGCTGCTGGCGGTCGAGGTGGTCGACGACGGCGCGGGCGCGGGGGCGGGGGCGGCGGCCGGGGTCGACGGGCGCTCCGGCGGGCGCGGCCTGCTCTCCATCCGGGAGCGGGCGGCGGCCTGCGGCGGCAGCGCCGAGACCGGGCCCCGACCCGACGGGCCCGGCTACCTGGTGGCCGCCGTGCTGCCGCTCGACGCCTGAGAGCTGCCGCTCGACGGCTGAGAGCTGTCGATCAACACCTGAGAGAGGGACGGAAGTTGACCATACGCGTGGTGATCGCCGACGACCAGGAACTGGTCCGGGCCGGGTTCGGCATGATCCTCGACGCCCAGCCCGACATCGAGGTCGTCGCCGAGGCCGGCGACGGGCGGCAGGCCGTGGAGGCCGTCCGCGCGCACGCCCCCGACGTCCTGCTGCTGGACGTCCGGATGCCCGTCATGGACGGCCTGGAGGCCGCCCGCCGGGTCTGCGCCGAGCACCCCGGCTGCCGGGTCATCATGCTCACCACCTTCGACGTCGACGACTACGTCTTCGACGCGCTGTACGCCGGGGCCAGCGGCTTCCTGCTCAAGGACGTCCGCCGCGACGACCTCGCCCACGCCGTCCGGGTCGTCCACTCCGGCGAGGCGCTGCTCGCCCCGTCCGTCACCCGCCGGGTGATCGGCGAGGTCACCGCCCGCAAGACCGGCGCCGCCCCGGCCGTCGCCCGGCCGCTGCGGCGCCTGCTGGAGTCGCTCACCGCCCGGGAGTCGGAGACCCTGCGGCTGGTCGCCCGGGGCATGTCCAACGCCGAGATCGCCGCCGAACTGGTGGTCAGCGAGCACACCGTGAAGACCCACGTCAGCAACCTGCTGCAGAAGCTCGGCCTGCGCGACCGCGTCCACGCGGTGGTCTTCGCGTACGAGGCGGGGGCGGTCACGGCGGGGGAGTGAGACCCGTCCGCCGCCGTGCCGCGCTCCCCCGGGGGAGGGAGGCCCGGGCATCGCCGTCGCGGGGGAGGCGCGGCGGCGGCCGCCACGGGAGGGTGAGGGGTGTCAGGAAGGCACTCTCACAAGGGGGTTGGGACGATGGTGACGGGACGTCGGGCGCTGGGCTGGGCGGCGGGACTGCTGGCGGTGTACGGGCTGGTGCGGCTGCTGCCGGGCTCGCGCGGGGTGGGCGCCGGCTGGACGGTGGGGCACCTGGCGCTGTTCGCCGGGCTGGCGCTGCTGGGCGCGGGGCTGCCGGAGCTGTGGCGGCTGGGCGGCCGGGACGGGGCGTGGGGCCGGGCCTGGCTCGGCCTCGGCTGGGCCGGGGTGGCGGCCGGCCTGGCGCAGGCCGGGATCGACCTGTACGCGAACGCCGTCTCGGCCGACCGGGCGGCCCGCTCGGCGCTGTTCGACCGGGTGCAGTCGGTGCCGGGCGTGCTGCCGCTGGTGTACACCGTCGTCCCGCTGCTGCTGTACGTCGGCCTGCTCGGGCTGCTGGCCCGCCTGGCGCTCCGCCGGACCGTCCCGTGGTGGAGCCCGGCGCTGGTGCTGCTGGGCACCCTGGCGGCGGGCGCGTCGCTGGACTTCCTGGCGCTCACCGCGGCGCTCTACCTGCTGGCGTTCCGGCCGGTGATAACCGGTGGCCGCGGCGGGCCGCGGGCCGTACCGTCCGGGGCATGAACGGGAAGCGGCCGCTGGTGGCGGTCTTGACGGGGGCGGGCATCTCCACGGACTCGGGCATCCCCGACTACCGGGGCCCGCAGGGCCTCTGGCAGCGGGACCCGAGCGCGCAGGAGCTGGTCACGATCGGCCCGTACCTGGCGAGCACCGAGGTGCGGCGCCGGGCCTGGCTGATGCGGCGGGACGCGGGCGCGATCGGCGCCCGGCCGAACGCCGGGCACCGGGCGCTGGCGGACCTGGAGCGGGCGGGCGTCCCGGTGCGGGTGCTCACCCAGAACGTGGACGGGCTGCACCAGGCGGCCGGCGTCTCCCCGCGCAAGGTGCTCGAACTGCACGGCACGGCCACCGGGGTGCGCTGCGCGGGCTGCGGGGAGTCCGGCCCGATGGCGGCGGCCCTGGCGCGGGTCGCCGCCGGCGAGGACGACCCGGCGTGCGCGCGCTGCGGCGGGGTGCTGCGGCCGTGCACCGTGATGTTCGGCGAGCCGCTGGACGAGCGGGTGCTGGAGCAGGCGGACGCGATCGCCCGGAACTGCCAGGTGTTCCTGGCGGTCGGCAGCTCGCTCCAGGTGCACCCGGCGGCGCTGCTGCCGCGGATCGCGCTGGAGCACGGCGCGCGGCTGATCGTGGTCAACGGCGAGCCCACGCCGTACGACGCGGAGGCGCACGAGGTGGTCCGCACGCCGATCTCGACCGCGCTGCCCGCGCTGGTGGCCCGCCTGGTGGACGGCGACCTGTCCGGGCGCTGAGCCGCCGCCCGGGGCGCCCGGCCCGCCGCGCGGCGGGCCGGGGCCCGTAGCATGGCGGCCCGACGAGCAGGGAGGACCCCGTGGACCCCGTGGACCCCGTGGACCCCGTGGCGGTCGACGCCTTCGACCCGTGGTCGGCCGCGTTCGTGGCGCACCCCTACCCGGCGTACGCCGCGCTGCGCGAGCGGGCGCCCGTCCACCACTACGAACCGACCGGCCAGTGGCTGGTCTCCCGGCACGCCGACGTCAACGCGCTGCTGCGGGACCGGCGGCTCGGCCGCACCCACACGCACCGGTTCACCCACGAGGAGTTCGGGCGGCCCGCGCCGGACCCCGCCCACGAGCCGTTCCACACCCTCAACGACCACGGGCTGCTGGACCTGGAGGGCCCCGACCACGCCCGGATCCGCCGCCTGGTCACCAAGGTCTTCACCCCGCGCACGGTCGAGTCGCTGCGCCCCGCCGTCCGCAGACTGGCCGGCGAACTCGTCGACGGCCTGCTCGCCGAGGGCGGCGGCGACCTGATCGCCCGGGTCGCCGAACCGCTGCCGGTCGCGGTGATCGCCGAGCTGCTGGGCGTCCCCGAGCCGGACCGGCACCTGCTGCGCCCCTGGTCCGCCGACATCACCGGCATGTTCGAATTCCACCCGAGCGCGGAGACGGCCCGCCGCGCCGTCACCGCCAGCATCGAATTCTCTTCCTACCTGAGGGAGTTGATCCGCCGCCGGCGCGCCGACCCGGGCCCCGACCTGATCAGCGCGCTGGCCCTGGCCGCCGAGGACGGGCAGTCGCTCAGCGAGCAGGAGGTGGTCTCCACCTGCGTGCTGCTGCTCAACGCCGGCCACGAGGCCACCGTCAACACCACCGGCAACGGCTGGCTCGCCCTGTTCCGCAACCCCGGCGAACTCGCCCGGCTGCGCGGCGCGGTGGACGCACTGCTGCCCACCGCCGTCGAGGAGCTGATGCGCTACGACACCCCGCTGCAGATGTTCGAACGCTGGGTGCTGGACGACATCGAGGTGGCCGGCACGCACATCCCGCGCGGCGCCGAGGTCGCCCTGCTGTTCGGCTCCGCCAACCACGACCCCGAGCGCTTCACCGACCCCGGACGGCTCGACCTCGGCCGCACCGACAACCCGCACCTCAGCTTCGGCGCCGGAATCCACTTCTGCCTCGGCGCCCCGCTCGCCAGAATGGAACTCACCGAGTCCTACGGCGCACTGCTCCGCAAGGCCCCCGGGCTGACGCTGCGGCGCGAGCCCGACCGGCGCCCCGGCTACGTGATCCGCGGGCTGGAGGAACTGCTGGTCGAGGTCTGAGGGAGAACCCACGGTGCAGGAGGAACCCACGGTGCAGGGGAACGCGCGGTGAAGCGGGCGACCGGGGCGATGCTGGGGCTGGCGATCGGGGACGCGCTCGGCAAGCCCACCGAGTTCCTGGACCTGGACGAGATCGGGCGGATCAGCGCCGACTGGCGCCGCCTCCCGCTCCCGACGAAGGCCGCGGTCACCGACGACACCCAGATGACGCTCGCGCTGGCCCGCGCCCTGCGCGACGCCCTCGCCGAGGGCCCGCTCGTCCCGCCGCGCCTCGAACTCCCGCTGCGCGAGGAGTTCGTGGACTGGTGGCGCTCCCCGGACAACGACCGCGCCCCCGGCATGACCTGCCTGCGCTCCTGCTCCCGGCTCTCCACCGGCCGCCCCTGGCAGGACGCCAGTGACCTCGGCTCCAAGGGCTGCGGCGCGAACATGCGGGTCGCCCCGCTCGGCCTGGTCCGCGAACTGACCGACCGCCAGGTCGCCGGCGCCGCCCGGCTGCAGTCCGGCCTCACCCACGGCCACCCCACCGCGCTGGCCGCCAGCGAGCTCACCGCGTTCACCGTCCGCTGGCTCGTCCAGGGCGTCGAGCCGGCCGAACTCCCGGCCCGGCTGCGCGCCCACGCGCACCGGCAGCGCACCCGCTACGACGAGTTCTGGCTCGGCGACCTCGCCGCCCGGGACCACACCGGCACCCCGGAGCAGTTCACCGCCCGCGGCTGGGACGACTGCCTGGACGCCCTGGACCGGCTCGACGCCGCGCTCGCCGCCCCCGACCTCGACGCCGACCCGTGCGAGCGCACCGGCGCGGGCTGGATCGCCGAGGAGGCCCTCGCCACCGCCCTGCTCTGCTTCCTGCTGCTGCCCGACGACCCGGTCGCCGCCGTCCGCCGCGCCGCGGTCTCCTCCGGCGACTCCGACTCGCTCGCCTGCCTGGCCGGCGCCTTCGCCGGGGCCCGGCACGGCGCGGACGCCTGGCCGCGCGAGTGGACCGACCGGATCGAGTACCGCCGTGAACTGCTGGCCCTCGGCGCGCTCTGGGACTGAACCGCGGGCTCCCCGGCCGCCGCCGGGGAGCGGCTCGGGCTCAGCCGCGCGGCCGGAACCGCGCCCGCTCCGGCCCGCCCGTGGGGGCGGGGGCGGGTATGGCGGCGGGGGCGGGCGCGGCAACGGCGACGGGGGCGGGCCCGGCGGCGGGACCGGGCACCGTCGCGGGCCGCGGGTAGCGGGCGTCCAGGGCCGACCGGTCGCCGCCGGTGGCGGCGGCCGTGCCGGCGGTGACGAGGTCGTCGGCGACCTGGAGGACCACCGCGCGGCCCTCCACCAGGGCGCACCAGTCGGCGGGCAGGCCGGACCGCCCGTGCAGGGCGCCGACCAGGTTGCCGCAGACCGCGCCGGTGGAGTCGCTGTCGCCGGAGTGGTTGACCGACAGCACCAGGGCGGTGCGGGCGTCCGGCCCGGCCAGGGCCGCGTACACGGCCACGGCCAGGCACTCCTCGGCGATCCAGCCCAGCCCGACCCGCTCCACGGCCTCCGCCGTGCCCGGGCCCTCCGCGGCGATCCGGACGGCCCGGCGCAGCGCGTCGCCGGTCTCCGCGCCCAGCCGGTGCGCGTCCAGCCGGGCGAGCACCGCGTCCACGGCCGGGCGCAGCGGCGTCCCGGCGGCGACCCGGTCGACCAGGGCCGCGAACGCGCCCGCCGCGAGGTAGCCGGTGGGGTGGCCGTGGGTCAGCTGCGCGGCCACCGCGGCCTGCCGGAACGCCTCCTCCGGGCCCAGCCCGAGCAGCCCGAACGGGGCCGAGCGCATCACCGCCCCGCAGCCCTTGGAGCCCGGGTTGACCGGGCCGTCCTGGCCGAACGGGGCGGCCGGCCGGTAGGCGGCGGCCACCCCGGTGGTGCAGGCGTTGCCCGGGGCCCGGGAGGCGTACAGGAAGTCCTGGGCGGCCAGCCAGCCGTCGGGGTCGCGCCCCGGCCCGGGCAGCCGCTGGGTGAGGAACCAGCGCCGGTACGCGGCGTGCAGGTCCTCCGGGCGGCCGCCGCGCAGCAGGCCCTCCGCGGTGAACAGGGTCAGCTGGGTGTCGTCGGTGACCTGCCCGCCGAGCCCGGCGTCCGCCAGGTCGGTCAGGCCGTCCGGCCCGAACCGCTCCCGGATCCGCTCCAGCCGCTGGAACTCGATCGGCCAGCCCAGGGCGTCGCCCAGCGCGCCCCCGAGCAGCGCGCCGCGCACCCGGTCGGTGAAATCCATCGGTCCTCCCCCGCCACGGGGTGCCGCCGGCCGGTCAGCGCGCGATGCGCCCCGAACCGCGGTGCAGGGAAGCCCGGTCGGCGGCGGCCCGGCCCTCGACCCAGCCCTCGCCGTCGCTCACCCGCACCCGCTGCGACACCAGTTTGGGGAACATCTTGCCCACCGCGTCGTCGACGGCCTCCGCCCGGGCCGCCAGTACCGGCAGCAGGCCGCCGTCCGGGACGGCCGGCAGCGGCGCGCGGTCCGGGTCGGCGCCGTCCGGGTGCCCGGCCGCGCCCCCGGCCGTGCGCCCGGCCGCGACGTCCTCGCCGGCCTGCGCGGTGGCCCGCTCGGTGGCCTCGGCCAGCCGCTCCCGGATCCGGGCCGCGTACGCCACCAGGAAGGACTGCCGGAACGCCTTGGTCCGGGCCGCGCCGTCCCTGTGCTTGCGGCTGCCCGCCCGGTGCATCGCCGCCGTCGCCTGCACCAGCAGCGAGGTGTACAGCAGCTCCACCGCGTCCAGGTCGGCGTCGAAGCCGACCACCGTGCAGAACCCGAACTCCTTCGCCCACACCACCCGGCACCGGTTCGCCGCCGCCACCGCGTCCAGCAGCATCGTCTTGGGGCCCTCGTACGGGTTGTCCACCCCGATCCGGACCGCCGCCGGGTCGTCCGCCGACCGGCCGCCGCCCGCCGCCAGCAGCGCCTCGTCGATCGAGTGGCGGGCCATCAGCTCCTGCGCCTTCGCGGTCAGCGCCTCCGCCTCGTCCGGGAACCCGGTCGACTCGGCCTTCGCCAGCAGCGCCCGGATCCGCCCCAGCATCCGCGGCTCGTCCGCGCGCGGCGCGCCCGCCCGCGGGGCCGACCGCCCGGGCCCCGGACCCACCGGCTGCACCGGCGGCAGCAGCGCCCAGGCCCGCAGCAGCTCCAGCGCCGCCGTCGCCAGCGCGAACCGGTCCAGCCGGTGCCGGGCCGCGAACTCCGGCAGGTACGCCTCGTCGGACGGCCACCACGGGTGGGCGTCCAGCTCCCGCAACTGCTCGCGCCAGCGCCGGTCCAGCGCCGCCGCCGGGTGCCGCCGGCCCTCCGCCGCGATCAGGTCCACCGCCAGCGCGACCTGCACCGGGCCCAGCTCCCGCCGCGCCACCCGCACCAGGTCGGCCGGCTGCCACCCGGCCGCCCAGCAGCGGCCCACCGCCCGCTCGGCGGCCCCCAGCAGCGCCCGGCTCACCCCCGGCCACCGCTCCGCCGACGCCGCCAGCAGCGACGCCGCCCCGTCCACCACGTACTCCAGCCCCCCGGCCGACGCCCCCGCCACCCGGGCCACCGCCTCCGCCACCAGCTCGTCCACGGGCTGATCGGTGCTGGCCACGGCGGTTCCTGCTTCCTACGAGGGGGCGGGGGAGGGGGAGGGGGACGCCCTCCATGATGCCGGAGCCGATGCCGCAGCCGATGCCGCAGCCGATGCCGCGGCCCGGCGGGCCGTCACCGCTCGATCACCCGGGCGAGGATCTCCGGCGCCCGCTCCACCAGCCGCCCCGAGGCCAGCCGGACGCCCAGCAGGGCCAGGCCCGCCCCGTACAGCACGCCCACCGGCAGCACCGGCCAGGCCGGGTGGTGGCCGTGCAGCAGGAGGGCGAGCAGCGTGCCGAGCGGCAGGCAGAGCACCGCCACGCCGACCATCGAGCCGAAGGCGTTGAGCAGCACCGCGCCGTTCTGGCCGGGCGCCGCGTTGCGCATCGGGTTGCCGTCGGCGGGCAGCGCGTACGGGGCGCGGACGCTGATCACGCAGCCCAGGCCGATCGCGGTGCCGAGCACGGCCAGCGCCAGCCCGAGCGCCGGGGCCAGGCCGCGCCAGTCGCCGGTGAGGGCGGCCACCGGCGGACCGAACAGCAGCAGCACCGGCACCGCGTACGCCAGGACCGCCAGCGCCCGGCCGCGCAGCTCGTCCCGGGCGTCCCGCCGGGTGGCGAGGGTGGCGGCGATCATCCAGAAGCCGGAGCCGTCCGCGCCGAACAGGTTGCCGGCCTGCAGGCCGAGCATCAGCCCGCCGATCGCGATCACGTACACCGAGCCCCAGCCCTGCACCACCGACAGGACCGAGAAGACCGCCGTCATCCCGATGCCGGTGAACACCGCGGCCTTCGCCCGCGGCTCCCGCCAGGCGTACCGCAGCTGCCGCTGGGCGACCGCGCCGACCCGGCCGGGGGGCAGCAGCCGCCACCGGCCCGCCGTCCGGGCCGAGGCGGCGGGCGAGCGCTCCAGCAGGGTCGAGGAGTCGCCGCTGACCATCAGCTCCCGCAGGCTCCGCAGCCACCAGCGCAGCAGCCCGGCCAGCAGGGCCGCGGTCAGCAGCAGCTGCCCGGCCGCGACCGGGTAGGCGCCCTCCCCGGCCGAGCGCACCGCGTCGACCGCCGCGACCGGCGGGAGCCACCGCACCACCGAGGCGTACGGGTGCAGCACCGACAGGTCGACGCCCGGGCCGGAGCCATTCAGCGAGCTCTGCAGGGCGAGGTTGCCGCCCTGCGCCAGCACCGCGAACAGCAGGCCGCCGAAGACGGCGAAGTCCTTGCCGCGCCGGCTGGACAGCATCCGGGCGTTGGCCGCCCCGACCGCCCGGATCAGCGCGACCAGCACCAGCAGGGTCAGCGGCACCGCGAGCACCGCCACCGCCGCCGAGGCCGCGCCCCGCCCGGCCGCCGCCGCGGCGCCGGCCAGCAGCAGCAGGCTGACCAGCGGCCCCGGCCCGACCAGGCCGCCCAGCAGGGTGCCGCGCAGCAGCACGGCCGGCCGCAGCGGCAGCATGGTCAGCCGGGTCGGGTCGGCGCTCTCGTCGCTGGAGAAGAAGAAGAGCGGCATCGCCGCCCAGGACGCCGTCAGCCCGGCGACCAGCACCGCGGCCGCGTCGGCCGCCCCCGCCCGGCCGTGCAGCACGGCCAGCCCGGCGGCGCCGCCCAGCCCGAACAGCAGCCCGACGACCAGGCCGAGGACGTACCCGGCGGCCAGCCCGGGCGTGCGCCGCAGCCCGTTGCGCAGCAGCCGGAGCTTGAGCCCGACGAGGGCCCGGACGGCGGCGCGGTCCCCGGCGGTGGTGGCGGCGGTGGCGGCGGTGGCGTCGGCGCTCACCGGTGGCCCCCGCCCAGCCAGTCGAGCGCCGGCCCGTCGTCCTCGCGGACGCCGACCAGCCCGAGGAACGCCTGGTGCAGCGACGTCCCGCCGCGCACCACGTCCAGCGGCCCGGCGGCGACCACCCGCCCGGCGTTCACCACCGCGACCCAGTCGCACAGCGACTCGACCAGCTCCATCACGTGGCTGGAGAACACCACCGTCGACCCGGAGACGGCGTACCGGGTGAGCACGCCGCGGATGGTCTGCGCGGAGACCGGGTCGACGCCCTCGAACGGCTCGTCCAGGAACAGCACGTCCGGGTTGTGCAGCAGCGCGGCGGCCAGGCCGATCTTCTTGCGCATGCCGGTGGAGTAGTCGGCCACCAGCTTGTCGGCGGCGCCGGTCAGGTCGAGCACCGCCAGCAGCTCCTCGGCCCGCCGGTCGGTCTCCGGGCCGTCCAGCCCGCGCAGCCGGCCGTTGAACCGCAGCAGCTCGCGCCCGCTGAGCCGCTCGAACATCCGCAGCCCCTCCGGCAGGATGCCGATCCGGGCCTTCACCGCGACCGGGTCCCGCCACACGTCCGCGCCGTGCACCAGCACCGTGCCCCGGTCGGGCCGCAGCAGCCCGGTGACCATCGACAGCGTGGTGGTCTTGCCGGCCCCGTTCGGGCCGACCAGGCCGATGAAGGACCCGGCGGGCAGGTCGAGGCTCAGCCCGGCGACGGCGGTCTGGGCGCCGAAGCGCTTCCACAGGTCGCGGATCGAGACGGCGGGCGGCGGGGTGGTCGCCTCCATGGCGGGTGGCCTCCTGGTCGAGGTCGGTCCGGACGGGTCCTGCGGTCCGGACGGATTTTTTTCCGACGCGTTCCGGCCGGGCACCCGGCCGGGCGGGGCGACGGCCGGGGGCGGGCCTGACGTGACCCTACGGCCGTTCCCCCACCCGCACATCCCCCGTTCGGCGGTACGCCGTCCCTTCTCCCGCCGGGACCGGCAACTACCCGGGCCCTCCGTTCGTCCTGCATGCTGGGAGCGCACGCGCAGCACGGGGAACGGGAGGAGGCCGCGGTGGCAGGTCAGTGGGGGTCGCCGGCGCCGTACGGGCAGCAGCCCTGGCAGCCGGCGCCGACGCCGCAGTCCGCGATGCGGGCCGCCAACTCCGACCGGGAACGCACCATCGACGTGCTGAAGGCCGCCTTCTCCGAGGGCCGGCTGACCGCCGCCGAGTACGAGCACCGGATGTCCGCGGCCCACCAGGCCGCCACCTACGGGCAGTTGGCCTCGCTGGTGGCCGACCTGCCGTCCGGGCCGATGGTGCAGCCCTTCGGCGCGCCCGTCCCGGTGGTGCCGCCGACCTTCATGCCCGCCTACCTGCCGCCGCCCTCGCGTCCCGTCCGCAACAACGGCCTGGCGGTGGCCTCCGCGACGCTCGGCTGCCTGACCGTGCTCACCTTCGGCGTCACCGGGCTGCCCGCCGTGATCACCGGCCACATGGCCCGCAACCGGATGCGCGTCACCCGCGAGGACGGCGACGGCCTGGCGGTGCTCGGCCTGGTCCTGGGCTGGCTGTCGGTGGCCGGCTGGGTGCTCTTCCTCCTGCTGGCCCTCGCCTCGGCCTGAGCCGGGGCCGCCCGGCGCGGGCCCGGCCTCGCGGGCCCGCGGCCTGTTCCCGTACCAGGTCCGCGGGCCCGCGCAACCGGGCGCACTCCATTTGTTTTGACCACCGCCTGTGCGCTAGGTACGCTCTGACCTTGTGCCTGGGGTGTGCCCGGGTCCTTGTGCGTGCCAGCAGATCGGCCGCCGCAGCGGAGACTCCACCCGCTCGGTGTGCGCCGTAGCCGCAGCGCAGCTCATGGGATTCCGCGATTCTTCCCCCGAAGAAGGCCAACACACCCGACCGCGTGGGTCGGAGGGTGCGGGCCATACCGCAGGTTAGTTCCACCAAGCCTTGGCACACAGAAAACGGAGAAACGGTGCCTACGATCCAGCAGCTGGTCCGAAAGGGCCGGCAGGACAAGGTCGAGAAGAACAAGACGCCCGCACTGAAGGGTTCGCCCCAGCGCCGCGGCGTCTGCACGCGTGTGTACACGACCACCCCGAAGAAGCCGAACTCGGCTCTCCGCAAGGTCGCCCGTGTGCGCCTCACCAGCGGGATCGAGGTCACCGCTTACATTCCGGGCGAGGGCCACAACCTGCAGGAGCACTCCATCGTGCTGGTCCGCGGTGGCCGTGTGAAGGACCTTCCTGGTGTCCGCTACAAGATCATCCGCGGCTCGCTCGACACCCAGGGTGTCAAGAACCGCAAGCAGGCTCGCAGCCGCTACGGCGCCAAGAAGGAGAAGTAAGAATGCCTCGTAAGGGCCCCGCCCCGAAGCGCCCGGTCATCATCGACCCGGTCTACGGCTCCCCGCTGGTGACCTCGCTGGTCAACAAGATCCTGCTGCACGGCAAGCGCTCCACCGCCGAGCGGATCGTCTACGGCGCCCTCGAGGGCGTCCGCGAGAAGACCGGCGCCGACCCGGTGGTCGCGCTCAAGCGCGCCCTGGAGAACGTCAAGCCGACCCTCGAGGTCAAGTCCCGCCGCGTCGGCGGCGCCACCTACCAGGTGCCGGTCGAGGTCCGTCCGGGCCGCGCCAACACCCTGGCGCTGCGCTGGCTGGTCGGCTACTCCCGCGCCCGCCGCGAGAAGACCATGACCGAGCGCCTGCTCAACGAGATCCTCGACGCCAGCAACGGTCTGGGCGCCTCCGTGAAGCGCCGCGAGGACACCCACAAGATGGCCGAGTCGAACAAGGCCTTCGCGCACTACCGCTGGTAGTCCGAACCCCGTCACTAGACAGAGAGAGAACGAGCCACCATGGCTGCAACCTCCCTTGACCTCGCCAAGGTCCGCAACATCGGGATCATGGCGCACATCGACGCGGGCAAGACCACCACCACCGAGCGGATCCTGTTCTACACCGGTGTCTCGTACAAGATCGGTGAGGTCCACGACGGCGCTGCCACGATGGACTGGATGGAGCAGGAGCAGGAGCGCGGCATCACCATCACGTCGGCCGCGACGACCTGTCACTGGACCCTCGACGGCGTCGACAACACCATCAACATCATCGACACCCCGGGCCACGTCGACTTCACCGTCGAGGTGGAGCGCTCGCTGCGCGTGCTCGACGGTGGCGTGACGGTGTTCGACGGTGTCGCCGGTGTCGAGCCCCAGTCCGAGACCGTGTGGCGGCAGGCTGACCGCTACGGCGTCCCGCGCATCTGCTTCATCAACAAGCTGGACCGCACGGGCGCCGACTTCTACTTCTGCGTGCAGACCATCGTGGACCGCCTCGGCGCCACCCCGCTGGTCATGCAGCTGCCGATCGGCGCCGAGGGTGACTTCACCGGTGTCGTCGACCTGGTGAAGATGAAGGCCCTGGTCTGGTCCGCGGACGCGCCCAAGGGCGAGATGTACGACACCGTCGACATCCCGGCCGACCTCGCCGACAAGGCCGAGGAGTACCGCGAGGCCCTGCTCGACACCGTGTCGAACGTCAGCGACGAGGTGATGGAGCTCGCCCTGGAGGGCGAGGACATCCCCGAGGAGCTGCTGGTCGCCGCGATCCGCAAGGGCACGCTGAACTCGGACTTCACCCCGATCTTCTGCGGCTCGGCCTTCAAGAACAAGGGCGTCCAGCCCCTGCTCGACGCGGTCGTGAAGTACCTGCCGTCGCCCCTCGACATCGAGGGCATCGAGGGCACGAAGCCGAACAACCCCGACGAGAAGATCGTCCGGCAGGCCTCGGACGACGAGCCGCTCGCCGCGCTCGCGTTCAAGATCATGTCCGACCCGCACCTGGGCAAGCTCACCTTCGTCCGCGTGTACTCCGGCCGCCTGGAGTCCGGCACCTCGGTGCTGAACTCCGTCAAGGGCAAGAAGGAGCGCATCGGCAAGATCTACCGCATGCACGCGAACAAGCGTGAGGAGATCGACTCGGTGGGCGCCGGCGACATCATCGCCGTGATGGGCCTCAAGCAGACCACCACCGGTGAGACGCTGTCCGACGAGAAGCAGCCGGTCATCCTGGAGTCCATGGACTTCCCGGCCCCGGTCATCCGCGTCGCGATCGAGCCCAAGTCCAAGGGCGACCAGGAGAAGCTGGGTGTCGCCATCCAGCGCCTGGCCGAGGAGGACCCGTCCTTCCAGGTCAACACCGACGAGGAGACCGGCCAGACGATCATCGCGGGCATGGGCGAGCTGCACCTCGAGGTGCTGGTCGACCGCATGCGCCGCGAGTTCAAGGTCGAGGCCAACGTCGGCAAGCCGCAGGTCGCGTACCGCGAGACGATCCGCAAGGCCGTCGAGCGCATCGACTACACGCACAAGAAGCAGACCGGTGGTTCCGGCCAGTTCGCGAAGATCCAGATCGCGATCGAGCCGCTGGAGTCCGGCGAGGGCTACGAGTTCGTGAACAAGGTCACCGGTGGCCGCGTTCCGAAGGAGTACATCCCCTCGGTCGACGCCGGCTGCCAGGAGGCCATGGAGTTCGGCGTGCTCGCCGGCTACCCGCTCCAGGGCGTCCGCGTGAGCCTGCTCGACGGTGCGTCGCACGACGTCGACTCGTCCGAGCTCGCGTTCAAGATCGCCGGTTCCATGGCGTTCAAGGAAGGTGCCAAGAAGGCGTCGCCGGCTCTGCTGGAGCCGATGATGGCCGTCGAGGTCACCACCCCCGAGGACTACATGGGCGACGTGATCGGCGACATCAACTCCCGCCGTGGCCAGATCCGGGCCATGGAGGAGCGTCACGGTGCCCGCGTCGTCAAGGCGCTGGTGCCGCTCTCCGAGATGTTCGGCTACGTCGGTGACCTGCGCAGCAAGACCTCTGGTCGCGCAAGCTACTCGATGCAGTTCGACTCGTACGCCGAGGTTCCGCGGAACGTGGCGGACGACATCATCGCCAAGGCCAAGGGCGAGTGACGTCCCGGTAATCGGGATGATTCAGACCCTTTAGGCTAGAAGGAGGGCACCCGGACGCTTGCCCGTCCGGGTTCCGCCCGGGAGCCCTCCGGCACCCCCACCCGCGGGACGGCAATGGGGCGCGACACCAGCGCCCCGTTCCAACAACCCGATCCAGACCAACTGACGTCGTACGGCGTACAGAACTGTCCTCAGGAGGACTGCAGTGGCGAAGGCGAAGTTCGAGCGGACGAAGCCCCACGTCAACATCGGCACCATCGGTCACATCGACCACGGTAAGACCACGCTGACCGCGGCCATCACCAAGGTGCTGCACGACGCGTACCCGGACATCAACCCCTTCACGCCGTTCGACCAGATCGACAAGGCGCCGGAGGAGCGTCAGCGCGGTATCACCATCTCCATCGCGCACGTCGAGTACCAGACCGAGGCGCGTCACTACGCCCACGTCGACTGCCCGGGTCACGCGGACTACATCAAGAACATGATCACCGGTGCGGCCCAGATGGACGGTGCGATCCTCGTCGTCGCCGCCACCGACGGCCCGATGCCGCAGACCAAGGAGCACGTCCTCCTGGCCCGCCAGGTCGGCGTCCCCTACATCGTCGTCGCCCTGAACAAGGCCGACATGGTGGACGACGAGGAGATCCTGGAGCTCGTCGAGCTCGAGGTCCGCGAGCTCCTCTCCGAGTACGAGTTCCCGGGCGACGACCTGCCGGTCGTCCGCGTCTCGGCGCTGAAGGCGCTCGAGGGCGACAAGGAGTGGGGCGAGAAGCTCCTCGGCCTGATGCACGCCGTCGACGAGGCCATCCCGACCCCGGAGCGCCTGGTCGACCAGCCGTTCCTGATGCCGATCGAGGACGTCTTCACGATCACCGGTCGTGGCACCGTCGTCACCGGCCGCATCGAGCGCGGCATCCTCAAGGTCAACGAGACCGTCGACATCATCGGCATCAAGACCACCAAGACCACCACCACGGTCACCGGTATCGAGATGTTCCGCAAGCTGCTCGACGAGGGCCAGGCCGGTGAGAACGTCGGTCTGCTGCTCCGCGGCATCAAGCGCGAGGACGTCGAGCGCGGCCAGGTCATCATCAAGCCGGGTTCGGTCACGCCGCACACCGACTTCGAGGCCCAGTCCTACATCCTGTCGAAGGACGAGGGTGGCCGTCACACCCCCTTCTTCAACAACTACCGCCCGCAGTTCTACTTCCGCACCACGGACGTGACCGGCGTCGTGACCCTCCCCGAGGGCACCGAGATGGTCATGCCGGGCGACAACACCGCCATGACCGTCGCGCTGATCCAGCCCGTCGCCATGGAGGAGGGCCTGAAGTTCGCCATCCGTGAGGGTGGCCGCACCGTCGGCGCCGGCCAGGTCACCAAGATCCTCAAGTAATTGTCGATCCGACCTCCGGTCAACCGCGAGGGCCCGGCCCCGTCCCGCAAGGGAGGGGGCCGGGCCCTCCGGCGTTCCCGGGGAGGGTGTTGGCGCCCAGTCCCTTCCGCTCTCGTCCTGCGCCCCTCACCACCCGTCTCGCGCCCTCCGCGCCCGGCCGGTCGGCGCCCCTGTCCGCGCTCCCGGTCCGGCGGGCGGGGACAGCAGAGTGCCCCGCCGGGCCGGTGGGCTCGACGGGGCACTCTGGGAGGGGAAGTGGCCGGGGGCGGGACCCCCGACGGGTTCAGGCGGAGACGGTGGGGGAGGAGTTGTCCTGCCGGGGTGACCCGGCGGGGGGAGAGGGCGGCGCCGGGGGCGTGGAACGGCCCTTCAGCCGACGGACGAACCACGGGGTCCAGTTCTTCAGCTTCATCACCGGCGACTCGAGCAGGTGCCAGGAGAGGACCGCCAGCACGAAGGTGCCGGCCATCGCGAGCGCCAGGTAGACGGGCTTGCCGTACTTCGCGTAGCCGAGCATGGCCAGTGCCTGCTCCACGGTGAAGCCGTAGATGTAGATGCCGTACGAGTAGTCGCGCTTGCGGCCGACCTTCTGGAACGGGCGCGGCAGGCGGATCGCCAGCCAGAGCAGCAGGTAGGCGAAGGCGGGGTAGCCGAACACGAAGAGGCCGCCGAAGTGCAGCGTGAGGCCCAGCACCACGGCCGAGAGCAGGGCCAGGCCGTCGTGGATCGGCAGCCGCTCCCGGTACAGGTTGAAGGTCGCGCCGATCAGGAACACGAAGCCCAGGTGGATCAGGAAGTGGGTCGACATGGCACCGAGGAACGGCACGTTGACCGCGGAACCCATGTCACCGGGGATGCCCCGCCAGCCGGGGGCGTCCAGCCAGTCGTTGATGATCAGCACGCCGAGCGCGCCGGCCAGCAGCGGGACGAACTTCCGGGCCCGGGTCAGTACGCCGGCGACCGCGAACAGGCCGACCATCACGTAGCAGAGGATCTCGTACTTCAGCGACCACAGGGCACCGTTCACACCGGGGTCGAAGTTGGTGCCGCGGTCGCGGCCCTCGGCCATCACACCGGAGATGTCCCAGCCGTTGCTGATCGAGGTGTTCCAGGTGCCTTCGAGGTACGGGACCGGGCCGTCGGCGTGGTGCAGGTAGCCGTGGATCGTGCCGTGCAGGTAGTAGTACAGCGCGGGCACGATCAGGAGGGCGGAGACCAGCAGCGAGCCCCAGAGGCCGGGCAGGATGCGCAGCGCGCGGTGCCAGGAGTAGCGGCCGATGCTGGTGCGGGCGCCGCTGCCGCTGATCATGAAGCCGGACAGCACGAAGAAGCCGACGACGGCCATCTTGCCGATGTCGGTCTGCAGGCCGCTGTGCTTCCACAGCGGGTCGAGGTGGCCCCAGGCGATCGGGTACATGTGCGAGACGACGACCGAGGAGGCCAGTACGAGGCGCAGGATGCCGAAACTGTTGGCGCGCGACGAGTACAGCCCGGCGAGTGTCCCGCGGTACCCGGGCAGGGCGCGCAGTCTGCGATTCATAGGGGTTCTTCAGGCTTCCTGCGAGGGGGGCGCACGGGATTCGCTCCGGCGTACGGGCCGCCGAGATTATAGGAGTTTCAGGCCGGCAGGACAGCCGCGGCCCAGAGCGCGGCGACCGCCTCGCGCGGGGTGCGCCGCGGCTGCCAACCGAGCGAGTGCCGGACCGCCGTGATGTCGAGTTGCTGCCACTCGGTCTCCGGGCCGCTGCCGGCCGGGGCGGCCACCTCGGTCACCACGGTCGGAACACCGCTGACCTCGATCAGCAGCTCGACCAGCTCGCGGGCCGACGTGGCCCGGCCGAGGCCCACGTTGAGCACCGGCGGGGTGGCGGCGGCCGGGGAGAGCGCGGCGACGATCGCGTCCACGGTGTCCTGGAGGTCCACGAAGTCGCGCTGGGCGGTCAGCGGCTGGAGCGCGAGCTCCGCCGTCGTCCCGGCGGTCCGCGCCTCGACCAGCTTGGCGGCCATCACGCCGAGCAGGCTGTGTCCGGGCTGGCCGGCCCCGACCACGTTGCCGAGTCGGAGCACCACGGCGTCCAGTCCCTGGTCGCGGACCGTCTCCGTGATCAGCTCGGTGGCCTGCAGCTTCAGCCGGCCGTACACCATGGAGGGGGCCGGGACGTGGTCCTCGCCGAGGCTGACGCCGATCGGGCAGAGCCCGTACTCGTGCACGGTGCCCAGGTGCACCAGCCGGGGGGCGCGGTCCATCGACCCCAGCGCCTCCAGGAGCCGGGAGACCATGCCGACGTTGGCACCGACCATCTGTTCGTCGGTGAGGCCCCACATGCCGCCGGCCGCGTTCACCACCACGTCGACCCGCTCGGCGGTCAGCAGCTTCGCCAGGTCCTCCGGCGCGCCCTCGGTGAGGTCGAAGCGGGCGAAGTCGCCGGGCAGCTCGGCCTCGGGCCGGTTGCGGGCGACGGTCAGCAGGCCGTGGCCGCGTTCCGAGAGGGTGGCGAGGATCGCCCGCCCGACGAAGCCGGTACCGCCGAGGACGGCGACGCGGGGCAGGGGGGTGACGGTCATCGGAGGGCTCCGGTGGGGCTCGGGAGTGGCGGGGGACTACCGGGGGTCGTTGCCGGCGACGTGACGCAGCAGCGTGCGGGCGCCCTGGCTCTGCCGGTTCTTCAACGCGCCCGGGACCATGGTGAGCGCGTGGATGCGCGAGGAGAGGTGCAGCCGGGCCGCCTTCGCGGCCTTGGACCAGCCGTGCTGGTCGAGCCGGTCCGCGACCTCCGTGAAGAAGCGGTTGGCCTCGGTGAAGCGGGCGCCGGTGAACGCCTGCTTGGAGGAGATGGACACCGCGTGCCGGCGGTACTGGAAGCACACGGTGCCGGAGATCAGCATCCGCTCGCCGGCCTGCAGCAGGTCGATCACCAGGGCGAGGTCCTGGGTGACCTCCAGGTTGTCGCGGAAGCCGACGGCGCGCAGCGCCTCGGTGCGCCAGCAGATGGAGGGGAAGAACAGCCAGTTGCCGCGCAGCAGGTTGGTGGCCAGTTCCTCGCCGCCCATCACCCGGGTGCCGTCCACCTTCGGCGCGTAGATCCGGCGCTTCGCCTGGTCGACCAGGCCCTCGGTGGGGGTCCCCGCGCCGTCGATCACCTGCACGCCGGGCTGGACCATGCCGATGCCGGGGTGGGCGGCGAGCGCGGCCCGCACGGTGGCGACGTAGTCGGGCAGCATGGCGTCGTCGGTGCCCATCATCACGAAGTGCTCTTCGCGGACCAGTCCCAGGCACTTGCGGTAGTTGCCGGTGACGCCGAGGTTCCGTTCGTTGCGCTGGTACGAGACCCGGTCGTCGCCGAGCTGCTCGAACCAGCCCGGGACGTCCGGTTCCTTGCCGTCGTCCACCACGGTGAGGCGCCAGTTCGGGTCGCTCTGGGCCAGGACGCTGCGGACGGCGGTCTGCATCAGGGCGACGTCGCCGTAGTAGGGCAGCATGATGTCGAGGGTCGTCATGAACGGAACACCCGGATTTCGAGGTGGACGGGGCAGGGTCAGCTGTCGATCAGCGCCTGACGGTACCGCAGGCACGCCTGGTAGTCCGGCAGCAGCCCGCGCTCACGGGCCTCGGCCAGGGTGGGGGCGGCGGCGTCCCGGTCGGACAGCTGGGGGGTGCCGGTCGGCCAGTCGATCGCCAGGTCCGGGTCGAGCGGGTGCACCGCGTGCTCGCCGGTCGGGTTGTACGTCTCGGAGCAGACGTACGAAAGGGTGGCGTCGTCCGTGAGGGCGCAGAAGCCGTGGCCGAGTCCCTCGGAGATGTACACCGCGCGCCGGTCGACGTCGTCGAGCCGGACGAACTCCGAGCGGCCGAAGGTCGGAGAGCCCACCCGGAGGTCGACCACCACGTCGAGCACCGCGCCGCGCACGCAGGTCACGTACTTGGCCTGCCCGGGCGGCACGTCGGCGAAGTGGATGCCGCGCACGACGTCCTTGGCGGAGACCGAGAGGTTCGCCTGGGCCATCCGCAGCGGGTGGCCGACCGCGGCGGCGAGGTGGTCGAAGCGGTACCACTCCATGAACAGGCCGCGCGGGTCGCCGTGCTGCTGCGGCGTGACCTCCCAGGCGCCGCCGATGGAGAGTTCGCGGAACTTCATCAGATGTTCTCCTCGTCGAGCAGGGCCTCCAGGTACTGCCCGTAGCCGCTCTTCTTCAACGGCTGGGCCAGGGCCCGGAGCTGGTCGTCGTTCAGGAAGCCGGCCCGCCACGCGGTCTCCTCGACACAGCCGACCTTGAAGCCCTGGCGTTCCTCGATGACCCGGACGAATTCGGAAGCCTGCACCATCGACACGAAGGTGCCGGTGTCGAGCCAGGCGGTGCCGCGGTCCAGAACCGTCACCTGGAGCTCTCCGGTCCGCAGGTACGCCTCGTTCACGGCGGTGATCTCCAGCTCGCCGCGGGCGCTGGGAGTGATGGTGCGGGCGATCTCGACCACGCGGTTGTCGTAGAAGTAGAGCCCGGGCACCGCGTAGCGGGACTTCGGCTTCTCCGGCTTCTCCTCGATCGATATGACCTGGCCGGCCTGGTCGAACTCGACCACGCCGTACGCGGTGGGGTCGGCGACCGGGTAGGCGAAGACCATGCCGCCCTTGGGGTCGGTGCGCTGCGCGAGCCGGGTGCCGAGGCCGCTGCCGTGGAAGATGTTGTCACCGAGGATGAGCGCGACCGGCTCGTCGCCGATGAAGTCCGCGGCCAGCAGGAAGGCCTGCGCGATGCCCTCCGGCCGCTCCTGGACGGCGTACCGCAGGTCCAGGCCGAGCTGGGAGCCGTCACCCAGGAGGCGCTGGAACTGCTCCTGGTCCTGGGGAGTGGTGATGATCATGATCTCGCGGATCCCGGCCATCACCAGGGTCGAGAGCGGGTAGTAGACCATCGGCTTGTCGAAGACCGGGAGCAGCTGCTTCGAGACTGCCCTTGTCAGCGGCCACAGGCGGGAGCCGGTCCCGCCGGCAAGGAGGATGCCACGCATAGGGCTCACCATACGTGGCGGGGGTACGTCGCCCCAACACGGTGCGCGGCACGCCGGTGCGGCCGAGAGGTCAGGATCGGGGCTTCGTACGTGGTAGTAGAATCCGCACTACTATGCGCATCCTCGTGACCGGCGGCGCCGGCTTCATTGGTTCAGAGTTCGTCCGTCAGCAGTTGGGTGCGGACGCCACGGCTCAGATCACGGTCCTCGACAAGCTGACGTACTCGGGCGTGGAGGCCAACCTCGCACCGGTGGCCGGGCACGCGGGCTACGTCTTCGTCCAGGGCGACATCTCCGACCCGGAGACCGTCGACCAGGTGATGCCCGGTCACGACGTGGTGGTGCACTTCGCCGCCGAGTCGCACGTCGACCGCTCGATCGCCGGTGCCGGCCCGTTCGTGGTGACCAACGTGCTCGGCACCCAGGTCCTGCTCGACGCCGCCCGCAAGCACGGCGTGGCCCGATTCGTGCACGTCTCCACCGACGAGGTCTACGGCTCGATCGACGAGGGCTCCTGGACCGAGGAGTGGCCGCTGGCGCCGAACTCCCCGTACTCCGCCTCCAAGGCGGGCTCGGACCTGCTCGCGCTGGCCTACCACCGCACCCACGGGATGGACGTCGTCGTCACCCGCTGCTCCAACAACTACGGGCACTACCAGTTCCCGGAGAAGGTCATCCCGCTGTTCGTCACCAACCTGATGGACGGCAAGAAGGTTCCGCTCTACGGCAGCGGCGGCAACATCCGCGACTGGCTGCACGTCTCCGACCACTGCCGGGGCATCGACCTGGCGATGCGCAAGGGCCGCTCCGGCGAGGTCTACAACATCGGCGGCGGGACGGAGCTCACCAACAAGGAGCTCACCGGGCTGCTGCTGGAGGCCGCCGGCCTGGGCTGGGACATGGTCGAGCCGGTGGCCGACCGCAAGGGCCACGACCTGCGCTACTCGCTGGACATCGGCAAGATCCGGGCCGAGCTCGGCTACGAGCCCCAGGTTCGCTTCGAGGACGGCATCGCCGAGACCATCACCTGGTACCGCGAGAACCGTGCCTGGTGGGAGCCGCTCAAGGTGAGGGCCGCCCAGCAACTGTGACCGGGAAAAGCAGCGCGGCACCCGCGAAGCGTTCGCCGCTGGCAGCCCTCCTGAACTCCCTGCCGCCGGGCACCACTTCGGTGATCGGCGGCACGGTCGTACTCGGCGCGGCTTCATACGTACACCTGATGGCGGCGGGGCACAGCCTCGACACCAAGGACATGGCCTCGGTCTCCGTGCTGTGGACGATCCTGATGTCGGTGGGACTCGGCCTGTTCTTCCCGGTCGAGCAGGAACTGACCCGGATCGTCGCCGCCGAACGGGTCGAGGGGCACGGCATCGCCGGCGTGGTGCGGCGGATCGCCGCGCTGGCGACGGTGCTGGTCGCCCTGCTGGCCGTCGCCATGGGCGTCTGGGGCCGCCAGGTCGCCGACGCCTTCTTCAACGGCCGCCTCGACATGGTGGCCGCCCTGGTGGTCTCCTTCGCCGCGATGGCGGCGAGCAACGTCACCCGCGGCGTGCTGGCCGGCCTGGGCCGCTTCGGACCGTACGGCCTCCAGCTGGGTATCGACGGCGGCCTGCGGATCGGTCTCGCCGTGGTGCTCGCCCTGGCCGGTGTCCGGTCCCCGCTCGCCTTCGCGCTGATCCTCGCCGTCGCGCCGGTCGTCTCGGTGCTGGCCACCCTCCGCCCGGTGCTCCAGGGCGTCGACCGGGGGCCGGAGCCGCGCTGGCGGACGCTGCTGTCCGGGCTGGGTCCGCTGGTGGTGTCCACCCTGCTCTCGCAGATCGTGGTGAACGCGGCCGTCGTCAGTACCAAGCTCCTCGCGCCCGAGGACGCCGCACTGACGGCCGGTCTGCTGAACGCCATCGTGCTGGCCCGGGTGCCGCTCTTCGTCTTCGGCTCGCTCCAGGCCTCGCTGCTGTCCGGCCTGTCCACCGCGGCCGCGGCCGGGGACCGCACCGGTTTCACCCGGTTGCTCGCCAAGACCTGCCTCGTCGTCACCACGTTGGGCGTGGCGGGCGGTGTGCCTGCGACCATTCTCGGACCATGGCTCATCCGGGTACTCTTCGGTGCCCAGGACGTACTGGGTCGGGTGGACTTCCTGTGGATGTCGGTCGGAACCCTGAGCTACATGCTGGCGATGGTGCTCGGACAGGCGCTCATGGTGATCCACCGGCACCGGCTCCAGCTGCTCTGCTGGGCCTTCGCGACCCTGGTCCTGATCGGCACCACCCTGCTCCCCGGAGCGGTCGCCACCCGGGTCTGCCTGGCCTACACGCTGGGCTCGCTCGCCGCGGTGGTGTCCATGGCGGTGGCGGTCCGACTGGCCTTCCCGCGCACCTCCCGGACGGAGGGCGGCGAGGCCAGCCGCCCCACCCTCGTGGACTCCGCATGACCTGGCGCGCGTACCCGCAGCACCACCCTTCCCACATCACGACCTCGCGGCCAGAGGCTGCAGCATGGAGCACCGATGTCCGACTATGACGATGTGTGGCTGGTCATCCCGGCCTACAACGAGGGCACCGTCATCGCTGACGTTGTCGAGAACGCGCGCAAGGTATTCCCGAACATCGTCGTGGTGGACGACGGCAGCTCGGACGACTCCGCGGAGTCGATCCTGACCACCGGCGCGCACCTGGTCCGGCACCCCGTCAACCTCGGCCAGGGCGCCGCCCTCCAGACCGGTCTCTCCTACGCGCTGAAGCAGCCCGGTGCCGAGTACTTCGCCACCTTCGACGCCGACGGCCAGCACCAGACGCCCGATGTGGAGAAGATGGTCGAACTGCTGCGCGCCGACGCCGCCGACGTGGTGCTCGGCTCCCGGTTCATCGAGCAGACCGGCGAAGTGCCGTGGATCAAGCGGGTCGTGCTGCGCACCGCGGCCACGGTCAGCCCCACCGCCCGCAAGCTCAACCTGACCGACTCGCACAACGGTCTGCGGGTGCTCAACCGCAAGGCCGCAGCCCAACTGCGGATCACCATGAACGGGATGGCGCACGCCTCCGAGATCGTGGCCTTCCTGGCCTCCTCCGGCCTGCGGGTCACCGAGGTGCCGGTCGACATCCTGTACACCGAGTACTCCCGCGCCAAGGGCCAGTCCCTGATCAACGGCGTCAACATCCTCTTCGACATCTCGCTCCGGGAGCGTGCGCGCAAATGAAGTACATCTGGATCCAGCTGCTCCTGCTACTGGGCACCGGCACCCTGGTGCTGACCTTCGTCCGGCGCTGGGACCGTGCACACACCCGGGCCTGGAAGCGGATGGCGTTCGCCGCGTTCATCATCGCCAACGTCTACGCGGTCTTCCGCCCGCAGGACGTCACCTGGGTCGCCAACCAGCTCGGCGTCGGCCGCGGCACCGACCTGGTGCTCTACCTGCTGGTCATCGCCATGGCGTTCATGACGCTCAACAGCTTCATGCGCTTCCGGTCGCTGGAGGCCAAGCTGACCGACCTCGCCCGGGCGATCGCCGTCAACGACGGCCAGCGCGTGAACGACGACCGGTTCGCGGAGACCGCAGACCAGTCCGAGACGGCCAGCCGGTAACGTCCGACCGACTTTCGAAGGATGCACGTGATGCCCGTGAGCCCCGTGACGGCCGATCCGGCACCGGACAGCCGCCGGGAAGCCGACTCCGGCCACCCCCCCAGACGCAGTGCCCCGGCCCGATCGCGCCGCACCGCGGCGGGACTCGTCGCGGCGGAGGCGGTGGCCGGTGTCCTCGCGGCGTTCGGCTTCCTGGTGCTCAGCATGGCGATCAAGGTCAACCCGACGACTCGGGTGGGCCAGGTCAGCGGGCTCGCCGCGCTGCAACTCCGGTTCCTCCTGGTGGCCATCGTGATCGCCTTCGGGTGGTGGACGATCAGCCGTCGGGTCTCCCCCGCAGTCGGCCTCCGGCTTGCCTGCGCCTCGGTCGCGGGCCTGGCGACCGGCCTGTACGCCGGCGGCGTCGCGGTGGCGCTGCGCGGCACCCCCTGGCCGCTCAACGGCTTCTACGGCGACTCCGCCCAGCTCCAGAACTGGGCTTTCCTGATAAGTGACGGCAAGTCGATACCCGGGGTCTACCCGCCGCTCTTCCCGCACCTGCTCGCCTACTGGACCGAGCTGTTCAACCCGGGCCACCCCGGGGCCGCGCTGAAGATCCTCACCCTGCTGCTCACCGCACTGGCCGGACCGGTCCTCTACCTGGCCTGGCGCCTGCTACTGCCCCCGCTGTGGTCGCTGGCCATCGGCGTGGTCTGCGTCTTCCCGCTGTTCACCGCGGCCAAGCCGTACGTGGACATCATCCTGCTGGTGCTGCTGCCGGTGTTCGCGCACTTCCTCGGCCGACTGCTCGAGTCCGGACGGCGCACCACCAAGCGCGCACTGCTGGTCGGAGCCGCCTACGGCGCGGTCTTCGCCCTGTTCTTCCTCTGGTACTCCGGCTGGTTCGTCTGGTCCGCGCCCGGCGTGCTGGCCTGTGCCGCCGTCACCCTGGCTAGGGTGCGTCGCGACGGCCGGCCCGCGCTGCTGCGGGCACTGCTCACCACGGGCACCACCGGCGTGGTCTTCCTGGCGCTGGCCGGCACCTACCTGGTCCGACTGCTGCAGGGCTCGGGCACCCCCGACTCGTACATGTACTTCGACACCCAGACCGACCCGGCGTACTTCGTGATGTGGATGGGCGACCTGCCCGGCGGCTACACCCACGCGAACTGGCCGATCCCCGGGGAGCTCGGCGGCGTCGGGGTCTTCACGCTGCTCCTGCTGGTCGGCCTCGGGGTGGCCCTGTGGTTGGGCGCGGAGCTGCCGATCGTCCAGGTGGCGGGCTTCTTCCTGGTCGGGACCTTCTTGCTGCGCTACTGGTTCGCCTCGCACATGGAGCGCGACCAACTGGTGCAGCTCTACCCGCGCACCTCGTCCGAACTGCTCTACTGCTGCCTGATCATGGTCGGCATGGCCGTCCACCTCGCGGTCCGCCGGATCTCGGAGCGGCGCCGGAGCGAGGACCGGCCCACCCGCCTCCCCGGCAGCCCGATGCGGGCCGGTGGCGCCGCGCTGTGCGCCCTCACACTGTTCTTCGGCCTGGCGGGCTCGGCGACGGTGGACCGCTTCATGCCGTCCGACGACCCGGCCTCCCTCGGCCGACTGGCCTGGTCGGCCCACAACAGCCAGACCCCCAAGGGGCCCTGCCCCAAGTTCGCCCACGGTGGCAGGTGCGAACCGTACTCCGAGGAGCAGTTGCGGAAGTGACGGGGATCCTGGTGCGACCGCTCCCGGGCCGGGTGCGGTCCGATCCGGACGGCAGGTGGAAGTATGCTCGCGGGGCTGGCACGTCGTTCGGGCGAACCCGACCAGCGGCCGGGGGCTCCGTCACGAAGGCCAATCCCCGGGTCCTCCGTGCCCGCCGGGCTGCCCGGCAGGTCAGGCCACGAACAGACGGGACGACGTCACGCGTCGTCCGAGCGGGTGTCGGCGGCACCCGCGAGACCGAAGGAACTCGATGACGAATCTGGTCTCCGATCCGACCGGTGGAACGTTGGAGGACGCGTCCACCAGGAGTGGCGACGACAGCCCGCGTTGGTGGCAGCGGCGCTGGGTGGCACCGGCGGCAGAAGCGGCCGTGAGCGTGGGCGCCGCAGGCGTTTACACGCTGCTGTGCACCCGGATCGTCGTCAACCCGATCAACCGGATCGGCCAGGTCAGCGGTCTCGCCAAGCTGCAGGAGTACGTGGCGGTCCTCGGACTGCCGGTGCTGGCCGTGCTGCTCTTCACCGCCTACCGCGGCAGCGCACTCCGCCACCAACTGGTCAAGCGCCTGGTCTGCGCTGTTCTCGCGGGTCTGGCCACCGGCGTGGTGGCCGGCGGCGTGGTGATCGCGCTGCGCGGTACCCCGTGGCCGCTCGGCGGCCAGGAGGGCGACCCGGGCGTGATCATGGCGATGGCCACCACGATCATGGACGGCAAGGGACTGCCGGGCGTCTACCCGCCCGGCTTCCCGATGGCGATGGCCCTCTGGTCGGAGCTGTTCTACGGCGGCCGCACCGGAGCCGGCTTCGCCCTGCACGACCTGCAGATCCTGTTCACCGCGCTGTTCGGCCCGATGGCGTACCTGTCCTGGCGGCTGGTGCTGCGCCCGTTCTGGGCGCTGCTGATCGCGCTGCCCGCCTCGGTGGTCTTCCTCGACCCGATCCGCCCGTACAGCCACATCGTGATGGTCATGCTCGTCCCGGTGCTGGTGGCGTTCTTCCGCGCGATGGGCCGGGCCCCCGCACGCCGGCCGCGCACGGCGCTGCTGCTCGGTCTGGCCTTCGGCGCGGTGTTCGGCGCGCTGTTCCTCTGGTACTCCGGCTGGTTCCTCTGGGCGGCGCCTGGCGTGCTGGTGCTGGCGCTGTTCTGCTTCCCCTGGCGCCGGGGCCGGACGGCCCGTCTGCGGACCGCGCTGTACCTGGCCGGGGCCGCCGCCGGCTTCGCCGTGGTCGGCTCCCCGCTGCTCTACGAACTGGCCAAGGCGAGCGGCTCGGTCCCCGACCGGTACGCCTTCCTGGCGGTCTACGCCGACCCGTCCTACGTGCTGAACTTCGTCTCCGACCGCAGCGGCGACCTGACGTACGACACCTGGCCCGGCACCGGCGACCTCGCCGGCCAGAGCGGCATCTCGGTGCTGCTGCTGTTCGGCACCGGCCTGGCCCTGGGCCTGGCGCTGCGTCAGCTGACCGTCCGGGTGGCGGCCGCGGTGCTGATCGGCTCCTGGCTGCTGCGCTTCTACTACGCGGGGAAGATGTCGCACGACCGGGCGGTGCAGCTGTACCCGCGGACCACCTGGATCATCATGTACTGCCTGATGATCATGGCGGTCCTCGGCCTGATGGCTCTGGTCAACCGGGGGAGCAACTGGGGCGACCGGGTGCTCGCCGTGCGGGACGCGGCGACCGGGGCGATCCCGCGCCGGGTGGTCAGGCAGGTCGCGGCCGGCATGGTCTGCGTGATCGCGGTGTTCGGCGCGATGGGCGCCGGCTGGTCGATCAACCGGTACATGCCGGAGGACCCGGCCAAGAACACCATGGGCATGGACGCCTGGCGCGCCCACCTGCTGCAGAAGCCGGACGGCAAGTGCCCGAAGTACGCCCCGAACGGGGACTGCGTGGTGCACGAGGTCAAGGACCGCAGCCAGTACCCGGACGACGGCGTGCTCTGGTGCGCCGGGATCGTCGCGGCCGAGTGGCCCACGATCTGCGGCCGCAAGGCCCCCTTCGACGACCTGTCGACCAAGCCGGCCCCGGCGCCCGAGCCCTCGGAGTCGCCGAGCCCGTCGGGGCCCGCAGCCGGGACGGAGGGCTCCGCGAAGCCCTCTGAGCCGGCCGGGTCCGCGGAGTCCGCCAAGCCGTCCGCGACGAAGTCCGGCACCCGGTAGGCCCGGACCGCCGGCCGATCGGCCCCCGACCAGGTGACCCGGTCGGGGGCCGATTGGCGTACGGCCCGCTTTCTGTGGCAGGATGTCCGGGTTGCTCGGTTGAGTACCGATGCTGCGCGCCTCCCGCCGGGAGGACCGGAAGCGAGTCCCATGTACTCGTCGTTCCCGTGAATGGCCGTTCATGTGCCCACGTGCTGTGTGTGGGTGCAGTGGTGTGTAAGCGACACCGCGGCAGCTGCGGGGCGAAAGTACGGGAATCTTCCGGGAAGCGTGTGCGGGGTACCGGCCCGGCTCACCCCACCCCAGCAGTTCGGACCGACGAGATGTCTCGCCGGTTTTTGCAGGCGCAAGGGCGACACGCCCGAGCGCGGGGGTCGGAGGAGAGGCCGTGCGGCAACGTACGACACAAAGGACTACGAAGTAGCCATGGCGGGACAGAAGATCCGCATCCGGCTCAAGGCCTACGACCACGAGGTCATCGACTCTTCGGCGAAGAAGATCGTCGAGACGGTGATCCGTACTGGTGCGCAGGTCGCGGGCCCGGTGCCGCTGCCCACTGAGAAGAACGTGTACTGCGTCATCCGCTCGCCGCACAAGTACAAGGACTCGCGCGAGCACTTCGAGATGCGCACTCACAAGCGTCTGATCGACATCCTCGACCCCACGCCGAAGACGGTTGACTCGCTGATGCGTCTCGACCTGCCGGCGGGCGTCGACATCGAGATCAAGCTCTGAGAGGCGCACCGAAGATGGCTAAGCAGATGAAGGGCATCCTGGGCGAGAAGCTCGGCATGACCCAGGTCTGGGACGAGAACAACCGGGTCGTCCCGGTGACCGTCGTCAAGGCTGGGCCCAATGTCGTGACCCAGGTCCACACCGCCGACAGCCCGGCCGGCTACGACGCCGTCCAGATCGGCTTCGGCGAGATCGACCCCCGCAAGGTGAACAAGCCCCTCCAGGGCCACTTCGCCAAGGCCGGTGTCACCCCCCGCCGCCACCTGGTCGAGCTCCGTACCGCGGACGCGTCCGAGTACACCCTGGGCCAGGAGATCACCGCCGAGCTGTTCGAGGCGGGTGTCAAGGTCGACGTGACCGGCACCTCCAAGGGCAAGGGCTTCGCCGGTGTCATGAAGCGTCACAACTTCAAGGGCCTCGGCGCCGGTCACGGCACCCAGCGCAAGCACCGCTCGCCCGGCTCGATCGGTGGCTGTGCCACCCCGGGCCGCGTGTTCAAGGGCATGCGCATGGCGGGTCGGATGGGTCACGAGCGCGTGACCACCCAGAACCTGACCGTGCACGCGGTCGACGCGGAGAAGGGTCTGCTGCTCATCAAGGGCGCGATCCCGGGTCCGAACGGCGGCCTCGTCCTCGTCCGCACCGCGGCGAAGGGGCTGTGAAGGATATGAGCACCATTGACATCCTGTCGCCGGCCGGCGACAAGGCCGGCAGCGTCGAGCTGCCCGCCGAGATCTTCGACGCCAAGGTCAGCGTCCCGCTGATGCACCAGGTCGTCGTGGCGCAGCTCGCCGCGGCTCGCCAGGGCACCCACAAGGTCAAGCGTCGTGGCGAGGTCCGCGGTGGCGGCAAGAAGCCGTACCGCCAGAAGGGCACCGGCCGCGCCCGCCAGGGCTCGACCCGCGCCCCGCAGTTCGCCGGTGGTGGCGTCGTGCACGGTCCCGTGCCGCGCGACTACTCGCAGCGGACCCCGAAGAAGATGATCGCCGCCGCCCTGCGCAGCGCGCTCACCGACCGGGCCCGCCACGAGCGCATCCACGTCGTGACCGGCGTGACCGCGACCGAGGCTCCGTCGACCAAGGCCGCCAAGGTCCTGTTCGGCAAGATCTCCGAGCGCAAGAACCTCCTCCTGGTGGTCGAGCGCGAGGACGAGCTGGGCATCCTGTCCGCTCGCAACCTGCCGAACGTGCACATCCTGGACGCCGGCCAGCTGAACACCTACGACGTGCTCGTCTCCGACGATGTGGTCTTCACCCAGGCCGCCTTCGAGCGTTTCGTGGCCGGTCCGGCCGCGTCCGCCAAGGCCGTTGCTGCTGAGGGCGAGCTCGAAGGGACTGCCGCCTGATGAGCGAGATCACCTCCAAGACGTTCACGGACCCCCGTGACGTCCTGATCAAGCCGGTCATCTCCGAGAAGAGCTACTCGCTCCTCGACGAGAACAAGTACACGTTCGTCGTGGCTCCCGGTGCCAACAAGACCCAGATCAAGCAGGCCGTCGAGGCGGTCTTCTCGGTCAAGGTCGAGGCCGTGAACACGCTGAACCGCCAGGGCAAGCGCAAGCGCTCCCGCACCGGTTTCGGCAAGCGCAAGGACACCAAGCGCGCGATCGTGACGCTGGCCGAGGGCAACCGCATCGACATCTTCGGTGGTCCGGTCTCCTGACGTTGCGTCAGGGACCGCGATCGTCGTAAAGGACGAGGACAGAAATGGGTATCCGCAAGTACAAGCCGACTACGCCGGGCCGTCGTGGCTCCAGCGTGGCCGACTTCGTCGAAATCACGCGGTCCACGCCGGAGAAGTCGCTGGTTCGCCCGCTGCACAGCAAGGGCGGCCGTAACAACGCCGGTCGTGTCACCGCTCGCCACCAGGGTGGCGGTCACAAGCGCGCCTACCGTCTGATCGACTTCCGTCGTCACGACAAGGACGGCGTGCCGGCCAAGGTCGCGCACATCGAGTACGACCCGAACCGCACCGCGCGCATCGCGCTCCTGCACTACGCGGACGGCGAGAAGCGCTACATCATCGCCCCCCGCGGCGTCGCGCAGGGTGACCGGATCGAGAACGGCGCGGGCGCCGACATCAAGCCGGGCAACAACCTGCCGCTGCGCAACATCCCGGTCGGTACCACCATCCACGCGGTGGAGCTCCGTCCCGGCGGTGGCGCCAAGCTGGCCCGCTCCGCGGGTGCCGGCATTCAGCTGCTCGCCCGTGAGGGCCGCATGGCGCACCTGCGCATGCCCTCCGGTGAGATCCGCCTGGTGGACGCGCGCTGCCGCGCGACCGTCGGCGAGGTCGGCAACGCCGAGCAGTCGAACATCAACTGGGGCAAGGCCGGCCGTATGCGCTGGAAGGGCGTCCGCCCGACCGTGCGTGGTGTGGCCATGAACCCGATCGACCACCCGCACGGTGGTGGTGAGGGTAAGACCTCCGGTGGTCGCCACCCGGTCTCGCCGTGGGGCAAGCCCGAGGGCCGCACCCGTCGCCCGAACAAGGCGTCGGACAAGCTCATCGTGCGCCGCCGCAAGACCAACAAGAAGCGCTAGGAGCAGGTCAGATGCCGCGCAGTCTCAAGAAGGGCCCCTTCATCGACGACCACCTTCAGAAGAAGGTGGACGTGCAGAACGAGGCGGGCACGCAGAACGTCATCAAGACCTGGTCCCGTCGTTCCGTGATCTCGCCGGCCATGCTCGGCCACACGATCGCGGTTCACGATGGCCGCAAGCACGTCCCGGTGTTCGTCACCGAGTCGATGGTCGGCCACAAGCTCGGCGAGTTCGCCCCCACGCGCACCTTCAAGGGGCACGTGAAGGAAGACCGCAAGTCGAAGCGTCGCTAATCGCTTCCGAGCTGTAGCGCCAGAACGACAAAGTGACTTACTCCATTAAGGGGACAACCATGGAAGCCAGGGCCCAGGCGCGGTACATCCGCGTCACGCCCATGAAGGCCCGCCGCGTGGTGGACCTCATCCGTGGCCTGCCGGCCACGGAGGCCCAGGCGGTCCTGCGTTTCGCTCCGCAGGCCGCCACCGTGCCGGTCGGCAAGGTGCTCAACAGCGCCATCGCCAACGCCGCGCACAACTACAACCACTCCAACACGGACGACCTCTACATCTCCGAGGCGTACGTTGACGAGGGCCCGACCCTGAAGCGGTTCCGTCCGCGCGCCCAGGGCCGTGCCTACCGGATCCGCAAGCGGACCAGCCACATCACCGTGGTCGTCAGCAGCAAGGAAGGGACCCGGTAATGGGCCAGAAGGTTAACCCGCACGGGTTCCGCCTCGGCATCAGCACGGACTTCAAGTCCCGCTGGTACGCCGACAAGCTGTACAAGGACTACGTCAAGGAAGACGTCGCCATCCGGCGTCTCATGACGCAGGGCATGGAGCGCGCCGGCATCTCGAAGGTGGAGATCGAGCGCACCCGTGACCGCGTCCGCGTGGACATCCACACCGCCCGCCCGGGCATCGTGATCGGCCGCCGTGGCACGGAGGCCGACAAGATCCGCGGCAAGCTGGAGAAGCTGACCGGCAAGCAGGTCCAGCTGAACATCCTCGAGGTCCGCAACCCCGAGATGGACGCCCAGCTCGTGGCCCAGGGCGTCGCGGAGCAGCTGTCCTCCCGCGTCTCCTTCCGTCGCGCCATGCGCAAGAGCATGCAGTCGACCATGAAGGCCGGCGCCAAGGGCATCAAGGTCCAGTGCTCCGGTCGTCTCGGCGGCGCCGAGATGAGCCGTTCGGAGTTCTACCGCGAGGGCCGTGTGCCGCTGCACACCCTGCGCGCGAACGTCGACTACGGCTTCTTCGAGGCCAAGACCACCTTCGGCCGCATCGGCGTGAAGGTCTGGATCTACAAGGGCGACGTCAAGAACATCGCCGAGGTCCGCGCTGAGAACGCCGCCGCCCGCTCCGGCAACCGCCCGGCCCGTCCCGAGGGCGGCCGTCCCGCCCGCGGTGGCGAGCGCGGTGGCCGTGGTGGCGAGCGCGGTGGCCGTGGCCGTCGTCCCGCCGCTGCCGAGGCCCAGGCCCCGGCCGCCGCGGTGGAGGCTCCGGCCGCCGCTGAGAACACCGGAACGGAGGCCTGACCGCAATGCTGATCCCCCGTCGGGTCAAGCACCGCAAGCAGCACCACCCGAAGCGCCGCGGCGCGGCCAAGGGTGGCACCGAGCTGGCGTTCGGCCAGTTCGGCATCCAGGCCGTGACCCCGGCCTACGTGACGAACCGCCAGATCGAGTCCGCTCGTATCGCGATCACCCGTCACATCCGTCGTGGCGGCAAGGTCTGGATCAACATCTACCCGGACCGCCCGCTCACCAAGAAGCCGGCCGAGACCCGCATGGGTTCCGGTAAGGGTTCGCCGGAGTGGTGGATCGCGAACGTGCACCCGGGTCGGGTCATGTTCGAACTGTCGTACCCGAACGAGAAGATTGCTCGCGAGGCGCTCACCCGCGCCGCGCACAAGCTTCCGATGAAGTGCCGGATCGTTCGGCGCGAGGACGGTGAGAGCTGATGTCGGCCGCTACCAAGGCTGCTGAGCTTCGCGAACTGGACAACGAGGGCCTCGTTGCCAAGCTCCGTGAGGCCAAGGAGGAGCTGTTCAACCTCCGCTTCCAGGCGGCGACCGGGCAGCTCGACAACCACGGACGGCTCCGGCTGGTCCGTAAGGACATCGCGCGGATCTACACCCTGATGCGCGAGCGCGAGCTGGGCATCGAGACGGTGGAGAACGCCTGATGACTGAGAACACCAACGAGACGCGCGGCTTCCGCAAGACCCGTGAGGGTCTCGTCGTCAGCGACAAGATGGACAAGACCGTCGTCGTCGCCGTCGAGGACCGCGTCAAGCACGCGCTGTACGGCAAGGTCATCCGCCGTACCAACAAGCTGAAGGCGCACGACGAGCAGAACGCGTGCGGTGTCGGCGACCGTGTCCTCCTGATGGAGACCCGGCCGCTGTCCGCGACGAAGCGCTGGCGCGTCGTCGAGATCCTCGAGAAGGCCAAGTAACAAGGTTGTTCGCGGTACGGCCGTATGTGCACCAGGCCCCCAGGGGCGCGGGTGTGAGCAGCGGCCGGCCCGTCAACACTTGTTGACGATCAGGAGAAAGCTGTGATCCAGCAGGAGTCGCGACTGCGCGTCGCCGACAACACGGGTGCCAAGGAGATTCTCTGCATCCGCGTTCTCGGTGGCTCCGGTCGCCGCTACGCCGGTATCGGGGACGTCATCGTCGCCACCGTCAAGGACGCGATCCCCGGCGGTTCGGTGAAGAAGGGCGACGTCGTCAAGTGCGTCGTCGTTCGCACCGTCAAGGAGCGCCGTCGTCCGGACGGTTCGTACATCCGCTTCGACGAGAACGCCGCGGTGGTTCTCAAGAACACCGATGGCGACCCCCGCGGTACCCGCATCTTCGGCCCGGTGGGCCGCGAGCTGCGCGACAAGAAGTTCATGAAGATCATCTCGCTGGCGCCGGAGGTGCTCTGACCCATGGCGAACAGCATGAAGATCAAGAAGGGTGACCTGGTCCAGGTCATCACCGGCAAGGACAAGGGCAAGCAGGGCAAGGTCATCCAGGCCATCCCCGCCGAGAACAAGGTCCTGGTCGAGGGTGTCAACCGGGTCAAGAAGCACACCAAGCCGGGCCCCGGCACCCAGGGTGGCATCGTGACCGTCGAGGCCCCGGTGCACGTCTCCAACGTCCAGCTGGTCGTGGAGAAGGACGGCAAGAAGGTCGTCACCCGCGTCGGCTACCGCTTTGACGACCAGGGCAACAAGATCCGCGTTGCCAAGCGGACCGGTGAGGACATCTGATGTCTGAGACGACTGTTGAGAAGGTGACCCCCCGCCTCAAGGAGAAGTACCTCTCCGAGGTCAAGGGTCAGCTGCACGAGCAGTTCTCGTACGAGAACGTCATGCTGATCCCCGGCCTGGTCAAGGTCGTGGTCAACATGGGTGTCGGCGAGGCCGCCCGTGACAGCAAGCTGATCGAGGGTGCCATCAAGGACCTGACCGCGATCACCGGTCAGAAGCCGGCCGTCACCAAGGCCCGCAAGTCCATCGCGCAGTTCAAGCTGCGCGAGGGTCAGCCGATCGGCGCCCACGTCACCCTCCGCGGTGACCGCATGTGGGAGTTCGTGGACCGTCTGGTGTCGCTGGCGCTGCCGCGTATCCGTGACTTCCGCGGCCTCTCGCCCAAGCAGTTCGACGGCCGTGGCAACTACACCTTCGGTCTGACCGAGCAGGTCATGTTCCACGAGATCGACCAGGACAAGGTCGACCGTCAGCGCGGTATGGACATCACCGTCGTGACCACCGCTCAGACCGACGATGAGGGCCGGGCGCTCCTGCGCGCTCTGGGCTTCCCGTTCAAGGAGGCGTGAGCCATGGCGAAGAAGGCCCTGATCGCTAAGTCCGAGCGCAAGCCGAAGTTCGGCGTCCGGGCGTACACCCGGTGCCAGCGCTGCGGCCGTCCGCACTCGGTGTACCGCAAGTTCGGCCTCTGCCGTGTCTGCCTCCGTGAGATGGCGCACCGCGGCGAGCTGCCGGGCGTGACCAAGAGCTCCTGGTAGTCACTACCGGTCGTTCTGACATCGGCGAGCAGCGTGCCCGACCTCGACGCTTTTGGGTTCCCGCAGGGGATCCCGTAAGGTGTTGGGGTCGGGCCCCTGCTGCGGCGTCCCCTCCGGGGCGATCCGCGGCCCTCATCCGAGGGTCCGCACACACCCAGTCTTACTACGTCGCAGGTCCCCTGCGCTTGTGCCCCTTTCGCACTCCAGCGAGTGCGCGGAGGGGGACCTGGCGCGGAGAAACCACGGCGGGAGAGGCCTGAGGCCATCCATGACCATGACCGACCCCATCGCAGACATGCTCACTCGTCTGCGTAACGCGAACTCGGCGTACCACGACTCCGTGGCGATGCCGGCCAGCAAGATCAAGGCGCACGTCGCCGAGATCCTGCAGCAGGAGGGGTACATCTCCTCCTACAAGGTTGAGGAGCCCGCCGAGAACGAGGTCGGCAAGAAGCTGACCATCGAGCTCAAGTTCGGCCCCAACCGCGAGCGTTCCATCGCCGGCATCAAGCGCATCAGCAAGCCGGGTCTGCGTGTGTACGCAAAGTCCACCAACCTGCCGAAGGTGCTCGGCGGCCTGGGCGTGGCGATCATCTCCACGTCCTCCGGCCTCCTCACCGACAAGCAGGCCGCCAAGAAGGGCGTAGGCGGAGAAGTTCTCGCCTACGTCTGGTAATTCGGGAAACGGAGGTACAGCAATGTCGCGCATTGGACGGCTGCCCATCCAGGTTCCCGCTGGTGTGGACGTCACCATCGACGGCCAGACGGTCTCGGTGAAGGGCCCCAAGGGTTCGCTCACCCACGTCGTCGCCGCGCCGATCGAGATCGGCAAGGGCGAGGACGGCACGCTGCTCGTCACCCGCCCCAACGACGAGCGTCAGTCGAAGGCCCTGCACGGCCTGTCGCGCACGCTGGTGGCGAACATGATCACCGGCGTGACCGCGGGCTACCGGAAGTCGCTGGAGATCAGCGGCGTCGGCTACCGAGTCACGGCGAAGGGCTCCGACATGGAGTTCGCGCTGGGCTACAGCCACCCCATCCTGGTCACCGCGCCGGAGGGGATCTCCTTCGTCGTCGAGACGCCCACCAAGTTCCACGTGGACGGCACCGACAAGCAGAAGGTCGGCGAGGTCGCCGCGAAGATCCGCAAGCTGCGCAAGCCCGACCCGTACAAGGCCAAGGGCGTCAAGTACGCGGGCGAGGTCATCCGCCGCAAGGTCGGAAAGAGTGGTAAGTAAGCGATGAGCGTCTCTGTCAAGATCGGCAAGGGCAACGCCTACAAGAACGCCGCCCGCAAGCGCCGCGCCATTCGCGTTCGCAAGCGCGTCGTCGGCACCGAGGTGCGTCCGCGCCTCGTCGTGACGCGTTCGAACCGCCACATGGTCGCCCAGGTCATCGACGACGCCAAGGGTCACACCCTGGCGTCGGCGTCCACCCTCGACGTGTCCATCAAGGGCACCGAGGGCGACAAGACCGAGCTGGCCAAGAAGGTCGGAAGCCTGGTCGCCGAGCGCGCCAAGGCCGCCGGCGTCGAGTCGGTCGTCTTCGACCGCGCGGGCAACCGGTACGCCGGCCGCATCGCCGCCCTGGCGGACGCGGCCCGCGAGTCCGGGCTCGACTTCTAAGCCGCTCGTCGACCCTGTCGACGGACGTAAACGAGAGAGGTAATTCCAATGGCTGGACCCCAGCGCCGCGGTAGCGGCGCCGGCGGCGGCACCGGTGGCGAGCGGCGCGACCGCAAGCGTGACGACCGGGGCGGCGCCCCCGTCGCCGAGAAGACCGCCTACGTCGAGCGCGTCGTCGCGATCAACCGTGTCGCCAAGGTTGTCAAGGGTGGTCGTCGTTTCAGCTTCACCGCGCTGGTCGTGGTGGGCGACGGTGACGGCACCGTGGGTGTCGGTTACGGCAAGGCGAAGGAGGTTCCGGCCGCCATCGCCAAGGGTGTTGAGGAGGCCAAGAAGAACTTCTTCAAGGTCCCCCGTATCCAGGGCACCATCCCGCACCCGATCCAGGGCGAGAAGGCCGCCGGCGTCGTGCTGCTGAAGCCGGCGTCCCCCGGTACCGGCGTCATCGCCGGTGGCCCGGTGCGCGCCGTCCTCGAGTGCGCCGGCGTTCACGACATCCTGTCGAAGTCGCTCGGCTCGGACAACGCGATCAACATCGTGCACGCCACCGTGGCCGCTCTGAAGGGCCTCGTGCGCCCCGAGGAGATCGCCGCCCGCCGTGGCCTGCCCCTGGAGGACGTGGCCCCGGCCGCGCTGCTCCGGGCCCGTGCGGCTGGGGTGAGTGCCTGATGGCTCGCCTGAAGGTCACCCAGACCAAGTCGTACATCGGTAGCAAGCAGAACCACCGTGACACCCTGCGTTCGCTCGGCCTGAAGCGGCTGAACGACACCGTGGTGAAGGAGGACCGCCCGGAGATCCGCGGCATGGTCCACACCGTTCGCCACCTCGTCACGGTCGAGGAGGTGGACTGATCATGACGGACTCGCCGATCAAGCTCCACAACCTGAAGCCCGCCCCGGGTGCCAAGAAGGACAAGATCCGTGTTGGTCGCGGTGAGGGCTCCAAGGGCAAGACTGCAGGTCGTGGCACCAAGGGCACCAAGGCCCGCTACCAGGTTCCGCAGCGCTTCGAGGGTGGCCAGATGCCCCTCCACATGCGCCTGCCGAAGCTGAAGGGCTTCAAGAACCCGGCCCACAAGCAGTTCCAGGTCGTGAACCTGGACAAGCTGGCCGAGCTCTACCCGAACGGTGGCGAGGTCACCGTGGCCGACCTGATCGAGAAGGGCGCCGTTCGCAAGAACGAGCTCGTCAAGGTCCTCGGCCAGGGCGACATCGCGGTGGCGCTGCAGGTGACGGTCGACGCCGTCTCCGGCTCCGCGGCCGAGAAGATCGCCGCGGCCGGCGGTTCGGTCACCGAACTGCTCTGACGCGGTAGATCCGACGCACGGAACGACACCGGGCCCCGCGCCCCTCTTGCGAAAGGGGGGCCGGGGCCCGGTGCCGTTCCGGCCGGAGCCCCGGCTCCGTATTTGTGTGTCAAACCCGGGCAAGCCGTACCCCGTGAGTGGGGGAGCGGCCGCACGCGCTTCTTTCCGGGACCCGGGCACTGTTAGAGTCCGTGAAGTTCCCTTTCCCCACATCAGGACCGACCCTTCCGCCGACGACGCGCGGGAGGCGCAGGAGGCACCGTGCTCAGTGCGTTCGCGCGGGCGTTCCAGACGCCCGACCTGCGCAAGAAGCTGCTGTTCACGCTGGGCATCATGGTGCTGTTCCGGCTGGGCGCCCACGTCCCCATGCCCGGAATCAACTTCCAGGCCGTCCACGCGTGCGTCAACGGGCAGAAGGAAGGCCTGTTCGGGCTGGTCAACCTGTTCAGCGGCAACGCGCTGCTGCAGCTGACCATCTTCGCGCTCGGCATCATGCCGTACATCACGGCCAGCATCATCCTGCAGCTCCTCACCGTGGTCATCCCGCGGCTGGAGGCCCTGAAGAAGGAGGGGCAGGCCGGCACCGCGAAGATCACCCAGTACACCCGCTACCTGACGATCGCCCTCGCCGTGCTCCAGGGCACCGGCATCCTGGCGACCGCCTCCAGCGGCGCGCTGTTCTCCGGCTGCGCCGAGGGCAACAACATCGTGCCGGACCAGTCGATCTTCCGGATCGCCACCATGGTCATCATCATGACCGCCGGCACCACCGTGATCATGTGGCTGGGCGAGCTGATCACCGACCGCGGCATCGGCAACGGCATGTCGATCCTGATCTTCACCTCGATCGCGGCGGGCTTCCCCGGCTCGATGTGGGCGATCAAGCAGTCCGGCAAGCTGCTGGACGGCTGGGGCGAGTTCGCCTCGGTCATCGCGGTCGGCATCATCGTGGTCTGCCTGGTCATCTTCGTCGAGCAGGCCCAGCGCCGGATCCCGGTGCAGTACGCGAAGCGGATGGTGGGCCGCCGGTCCTTCGGCGGCACCTCGACCTACATCCCGCTGAAGGTCAACCAGGCTGGCGTCATCCCGGTCATCTTCGCCTCCTCGCTGCTGTACATCCCGGCGCTGGTGGTGCAGCTGACCAACTCCCAGGCGGGCTGGGCGATCTGGATCCGGAGCCACTTCGTCAAGGGCGACCACCCGGTCTACATGGCGACCTACTTCGTGCTGATCGTCTTCTTCGCCTTCTTCTACGTCGCGATCTCCTTCAACCCCGAAGAAGTTGCGGACAACATGAAGAAGTATGGTGGCTTCATCCCGGGCATCCGGGCCGGCCGACCGACGGCCGAGTACCTGAACTACGTGCTCACCCGCATCACGTGGCCGGGTTCCCTCTACCTGGGCCTCATCGCGTTGATCCCGATGGTCGCCCTGGTCGCCTTCGGACAGCAGACCAACTTCCCGTTCGGCGGCACCTCCGTGCTCATCGTCGTCGGTGTCGGACTCGAAACTGTGAAGCAGATCGAGAGCCAACTCCAGCAGCGCAATTACGAAGGGTTCCTCCGCTGATGCGAATCGTCCTCGTCGGACCCCCCGGGGCCGGGAAGGGTACTCAGGCGCACGTCCTGGCCAAGACCCTGTCCATTCCCCACATCTCCACCGGTGACCTGTTCCGTGCCAACATCAGCCAGGGCACCCCCCTGGGTGTCGAGGCGAAGTCCTACATGGACGCCGGGCGCCTGGTGCCCGACGAGGTCACCATCGGGATGGCCAAGGACCGCATGCTCCAGCCGGACGCCGCCAAGGGCTTCCTGCTGGACGGCTTCCCGCGCAACCTGGGCCAGGCGGAGGCGCTCGACGCCTTCCTGGCCGAGCAGGGCATCGCGCTGGACGGCGTGCTGGACCTGGAGGTCTCCGAGGACGAGGTCGTCAAGCGGATCGCCGGCCGCCGGCTGTGCCGCAACGACGGCGCCCACGTGTTCCACGTGGTGTACAACCCGCCGAAGACCGAGGGCGTCTGCGACGAGTGCGGCGGCGAGCTGTACCAGCGCTCGGACGACACCGAGGAGGCCGTGCGGGTCCGGCTGGAGGAGTACCACTCCAAGACCGAGCCGATCATCGGCTACTACCAGGAGCAGGGCCTGCTGGTCACCATCCCCGCCCTCGGCAAGGTGGACGAGGTGACCGAGCGCGCGGTCGCCGCCCTGGAGCAGAAGAAGAGCGCCTGACGCCGCACGGCGTCGCGCGAGACGGCCGGGTCGCCCCGAAGCGGGCGGCCCGGCCGTCTCGTGCGTCGTACGGTGGAGGGCAGTCCGAATTCAGAACGTGGAAGGCGTGGACCAGATGGTGGAGATCAAGACCCCCGAGCAGATCGCCAGGATGCGGGCGGCCGGGCTGGTCGTCGCCGAGGCGCTGAAGGCCTGCCGCGAGGCGGTCGCCCCCGGGGTGACCACCGGCGAGCTGAACGAGGTCGCCGACGCGGTCATCGCCAAGCACGGCGCCACCTCCAACTTCCGCGCCGACCACGGCGGTCTCTGGTTCCCGGGCGTGATCTGCGCCTCGGTGAACGAGGAGGTCGTGCACGGCATCCCCGGCGAGCGGGTGCTGAAGGCCGGCGACCTGATCTCGATCGACTGCGGCGCGATCCTGGACGGCTGGCACGGCGACGCGGCGATCACCGTCGCGGTCGGCGCGACCGCCGCCGAGAACGCGATGCTGTCGAAGGTCACCGAGGGCTCGATGTGGGCCGGCATCGCCCAGATGAAGAAGGGCAACCGGCTGGTCGACGTCTCCCGGGCGATCGAGGGCTTCATCCGCCGCCAGCCGCTGCCGCCCAAGGGCAAGTGGGGCATCACCGAGGGCTACGGCGGCCACGGCATCGGCACCGCGATGCACATGGAGCCGCACGTGCTGAACTACGTCGCGGGCCGCGGCAAGGGCATGAAGCTGGTGCCCGGCACGGTGCTGGCGATCGAGCCGATGGTCTCGCTGGGCACCCCGCACACCGCGGTGCTGGAGGACGACTGGACGGTCGTCACCACCGACGGCACCTGGGCCTCGCACTGGGAGCACTCGGTGGCCGTCACCGAGCAGGGCCCGCTGGTGCTGACCGCCTTCGACGGCGGCCGGGCCGAGCTGGCCAAGCTGGGCGTCACCGCGGCGCCGGACCCGCTGGGCTGAACCGGATCGATCTGAGGCGCTTCTCTCACCGCGGCCGGATCGGGGCCCGGGGGTTTGGTCCTCCGGGCCCCCTGTCCTATTTTCGTCAGCTGACACCCGCAGCAACCCCAGGGGAGAGAAGACAGTGCTCAAGGGCTTCCGCGACTTCATGATGCGCGGCAACGTCATCGACATGGCCGTCGGCGTGGTCATCGGTGCCGCGTTCACCGGCGTGGTGACCGGCTTCGTCAGCGCGTTCCTGACCCCGGTGCTCGGCGTGGTGGTCGGCGCGGCCGGCGACTTCAGCGCCTACAAGTTCCATGTCGCGGGCGTCATCTTCCCGTACGGCCAGTTCCTGAACGTGCTGATCGCGTTCGTGCTGACCGCCGCGGTGCTGTACTTCTGCGTGGTGCTGCCGGTCTCCAAGGCCACCGCCCGGTACCTGCCGAAGAAGCCCTCGGTGCCCAAGCGCCCCTGCCCCGAGTGCCTGACCGAGATCCCGGAGGCGGCCCGCCGCTGCTCGGCGTGCACCGCGGTGGTCGAGCCGGTCGTCCCGGTCCAGGTCGCCGCGAAGCGCTGAGCCGGTGCGCGGCGCCGCCGGGCGCTGATTTCGCTCCGGCGCGGTGCTTGGTTTACGATGGTGCGTCGGCTCTCTCGTAGCGTGTTCCCGCACGCCCTCAGCCCAGGGGAATCCCCCGCGCGGAGGTGAAGCCTGGTTCGCACGAGCGTTCCGCATACGGTAGCCGGACCCGAAGGGTGGATCTCGCAGTTCATGGCTAAGAAGCAAGGCGCCATTGAGATCGAGGGCACCGTGATCGAGTCTCTTCCGAACGCGATGTTCAAGGTCGAGCTGCAGAACGGTCACAAGGTCCTCGCGCACATCAGCGGCAAGATGCGCATGCACTACATCCGCATCCTCCCGGATGACCGGGTCGTGGTGGAGCTCAGCCCCTACGACCTGACCCGCGGCCGGATCGTCTACCGCTACAAGTAACAACCGCCAGATCTAGACCCCGGAGAACCTGAATCATGAAGGTCAAGCCGAGCGTCAAGAAGATCTGCGACAAGTGCAAGGTGATCCGCCGCCACGGCCGGGTCATGGTGATCTGCGACAACCTGCGCCACAAGCAGCGCCAGGGCTGACGCCACCCCCCAGCATTTCTCGTAGGACCTTCGCGCGACGCGCACCAACGTCATACGCGGGCCGCCCGATCCGTCCGATGGACGGACTGCCACCCCCGGTCAGAGGCCGGGGCTCCCTGTCGAGAGACAGCGAGTAGGCGGCGCGTCAGACCTCTGAAAAGAACCACAGGAGCCTTGAATGGCACGCCTTTCCGGCGTTGATCTCCCCCGCGAGAAGCGGATCGAGATCGCCCTCACCTACGTCTACGGCATCGGCAAGACCCGCGCCCAGCAGGCGCTCGCCGAGACCGGCGTGAGCGGTGACATCCGCGTCCGCGACATCAGCGAGGACGACCTCGTCAAGCTGCAGAAGTTCGTGGACGCGAACTTCGAGGTCGAGGGTGACCTCCGCCGCCAGGTCGCCGCCGACATCCGCCGCAAGGTCGAGATCGGCTGCTACGAGGGCCTGCGCCACCGTCGCGGTCTGCCCGTCCGCGGCCAGCGCACCCACACCAACGCGCGTACCCGCAAGGGCCCGCGTCGCGCGATCGCCGGCAAGAAGAAGCCGGGCAAGAAGTAGTCCGTCCCGTCACCGGACATCCCTCCGGCCCGCGGGTCAGCGGACCGACCACCTCAGTAGGAGAACAGACTTATGCCCCCCAAGGGTCGTCAGGCTGCCGGCGCGAAGAAGATCCGCCGCAAGGAGAAGAAGAACGTCGCCCACGGGCACGCTCACATCAAGAGCACGTTCAACAACACCATCGTTTCGATCACCGACCCCTCGGGCAACGTGATCTCCTGGGCCTCGGCCGGCCACGTCGGTTTCAAGGGCTCGCGCAAGTCCACCCCGTTCGCCGCGCAGATGGCCGCCGAGGCCGCTGCCCGTCGCGCGCAGGAGCACGGCATGCGCAAGGTCGACGTCTTCGTCAAGGGTCCGGGCTCCGGCCGTGAGACCGCGATCCGCTCGCTCCAGGCCACCGGCCTGGAGGTGGGCTCGATCCAGGACGTCACCCCCACCCCGCACAACGGCTGCCGTCCGCCGAAGCGCCGCCGCGTCTGACGCGACGCCTGGGGTCACCAGGCGGTCGGTGTTTCAAACCTGGTACGGGGTCCCGTTCTGCGCGGGACCCCGTACGCTTGAGTTCTGTCGGCATCAAATAGTGGGTGCCGAAGACAACTGGAGGATCCAGAACATGCTGATCGCTCAGCGTCCGTCGCTGACCGAAGAGGTCGTCGACGAGTTCCGCTCGCGGTTCGTGATCGAGCCGCTCGAGCCGGGCTTCGGCTACACCCTCGGCAACTCGCTCCGCCGCACGCTCCTCTCCTCGATCCCCGGTGCCGCCGTCACCAGCATCCGGATCGACGGGGTCCTGCACGAGTTCACCACCGTGCCGGGCGTCAAGGAGGACGTCACCGACCTCATCCTGAACATCAAGCAGCTGGTCGTCTCCTCGGAGCACGACGAGCCGGTCGTGATGTACCTGCGCAAGCAGGGCCCGGGTGTGGTCACCGCCGCCGACATCGCGCCCCCGGCCGGTGTCGAGGTGCACAACCCCGAGCTGGTCCTCGCCACCCTGAACGGCAAGGGCAAGCTGGAGATGGAGCTGACCGTCGAGCGCGGTCGCGGCTACGTCTCCGCCGTGCAGAACAAGGCCTCGGGCCAGGAGATCGGCCGCATCCCGGTCGACTCCATCTACAGCCCGGTGCTCAAGGTCACCTACAAGGTCGAGGCGACCCGCGTCGAGCAGCGCACCGACTTCGACAAGCTGATCGTCGACGTCGAGACCAAGCCGGCCATGCGTCCGCGCGACGCGATGGCCTCGGCCGGCAAGACCCTGGTCGAGCTGTTCGGCCTGGCCCGCGAGCTGAACGTCGACGCCGAGGGCATCGACATGGGCCCGTCCCCGACGGACGCCGCCCTGGCCGCGGACCTGGCGCTGCCGATCGAGGAGCTGGAACTCACCGTCCGCTCCTACAACTGCCTCAAGCGCGAGGGCATCCACACCGTGGGTGAGCTCGTCGCCCGCTCGGAGGCCGACCTGCTCGACATCCGCAACTTCGGTGCGAAGTCGATCGACGAGGTCAAGGCGAAGCTGGCCGGCATGGGCCTGGCCCTCAAGGACAGCCCGCCCGGGTTCGACCCGACCGCCGCCGCCGACGCCTTCGGCGCCGACGACCTGGACGACCAGGGCTACGCGGAGACCGAACAGTACTGAGTTTCGGCACCGGAGGCGGCCCGCTGAGGACCGCCTCCGGTGGCGTGAGAAAGTCGTGCGGACGCGGTGTCCGCACGCCCGCCGCGGTACCTGGTACGGCCGCGGTCGGAGATTCGAGGAGCTAAGTCATGCCCCGTCCCACCAAGGGCGCCCGCCTCGGCGGCGGCCCGCACCACGAGCCGCTGCTGCTGGCCGGCCTGGCCCGCGAGCTGTTCCAGTACGGCCGCATCACCACCACCGAGGCCAAGGCCCGCCGCCTGCGCCCGCTGGCGGAGAAGCTGATCACCAAGGCGAAGAAGGGCGACATCCACAACCGTCGCCTGGTGCGCAAGACCATCACCGACGTGTCGGTCCTGCACACCCTCTTCACCGAGATCGCCCCGCGGTTCGAGAACCGCCCCGGCGGCTACACCCGCATCACCAAGATCGGCGGCCGCCGCGGCGACAACGCGCCGATGGCCGTGATCGAGCTGGTCGAGGGCGAGATCGCCACCAAGGCGACCGTCGCCGAGGCCGAGGCCGCCACCAAGCGCTCCGTCAAGGAGGCCGAGACCAAGGCCGCCGAGACCAAGGCCGCCGAGGCCGAGGAGACCAAGGCCGACGAGGCCGCCGAGACCACCGAGGCCTGAGCCTCCCGGTCGTCTCCGTCCGGGCCCGCCCTCCCGCTCGCCGGGGGAGCGGGCCCGTTCGCTTTCCGCTTGTCAGACAGGGGAGTTGGAGTGGTGAACGACTGCGCCGAGCTGCCGCCGGTGAAGGACGGCCCGGCGGACGGGCACACCCGGGTCCGGCTGGACCTCGCCTACCACGGCGCGGAGTTCTCCGGCTGGGCCCGGCAGCGCGAACGGCGCACCGTGCAGGGCGAGTTGGAGGACGCGCTGCGGATCGTGCTGCGCAGCGAGGAGAACTTCCCGCTGACCGTGGCCGGCCGCACCGACGCCGGGGTGCACGCCCGCGGCCAGGTCGCCCACGTCGACCTCCCCGACGGGCTGTGGGCCCAGCACGGCGCCAAGCTGCTGCGCCGGCTGGCCGGCCGGCTGCCGGCCGACGTCCGGGTGTACCGGGTCGCCGAGGCGCCGCACGGCTTCGACGCCCGGTTCGCGGCGGTCTGGCGGCGCTACGCGTACCGGGTGGCCGACCACCCCGGCGGGGTCGACCCGCTGCTGCGCGGCCACGTCCTCTGGCACGACCGGCCGCTGGACCTGGAGCGGATGAACGAGGCGGCGGCGCTGCTGGTCGGCGAGCACGACTTCGCGGCGTACTGCAAGAAGCGCGAGGGCGCGACCACCATCCGCACCCTGCTGGAGCTGCGCTGGGACCGGGTGCCGATCGACCCGTACGCGGCCCAGGAGGGCTCGCTGGCGGTGGCCACGGTGCGGGCGGACGCCTTCTGCCACAACATGGTGCGCGCCCTGGTCGGGGCGATGCTGCTGGTCGGCGACGGGCACCGGCCGGTGGAGTTCCCGGGCGAGGTGCTGGCCGGCGGGGTGCGCAACTCCGCGGTCAACGTGATCCGGCCGCACGGGCTGACCCTGGAGGAGGTCGGCTACCCGGCCGACGAACTGCTCGCGGAGCGCAACCGCGTCTCGCGCCGGCTGCGGACGCTGGGCGAACCGGCCGGGGGTGCGACCGGGGCCGCCGCCGGGGACGCGACCGGGTCCGCCGCCGCGCGGACGCCGGGCGAACCGGCCGGGTAATCCGTTTTGTCGCGGGGTGGGGGCTTGGCACAATTCCCGGCATGGGACACGTCGAGATTTCGCACCTGGAGTACTACCTGCCGGACGGGCGGGTGCTGTTCGACGACGCGTCCTTCCGGGTCGGCGAGGGCGCGGCCGTCGCGCTGGTCGGCGCGAACGGCGCGGGCAAGACCACGCTGCTGCGGATGATCGCGGGCGACGTCCAGCCGCACGGCGGCTCGGTGACGGTCACCGGCGGCCTGGGCGTGATGCGCCAGTTCGTCGGCACCACCGGCCGGGAGAGCGCCGAGGACGCCCCGGGCGCGCTGCCCGCCGACGCCTCGGTGCGCGACCTGCTGGTCTCCGTCGCCCCGAAGCGGATCGCCGACGCGGCCCGCGCGGTGGACGCCGCCGAGCTGGCGATGATCGCGCAGGACGACGAGAAGTCGCAGATGGCCTACGCCCAGGCGCTGTCCGACTGGTCGGACGCCGGCGGCTACGAGTACGAGGCCGACTGGGACGTGTGCACCACGGCCGCGCTCGGCATGCCCTTCGACCGGGCGCAGTGGCGCGGCCTGAACACCCTCTCCGGCGGCGAGCAGAAGCGCCTCGTCCTGGAGGCCCTGCTGCGCGGCCCCGACGAGGTGCTGCTGCTCGACGAGCCGGACAACTACCTGGACGTGCCGGGCAAGCGCTGGCTGGAGGAGGCGATCCGGGCCACCCCCAAGACGGTGCTGTACATCTCGCACGACCGCGAACTGCTCTCCCGCACCGCCGAGAAGATCATCGCGGTGGAGTCCGGCGCGGCCGGCTCCGGCGTCTGGGTGCACGGCGGCGGCTTCGAGTCCTTCCACCAGGCCCGCCAGGACCGCTTCGCGCGCTTCGAGGAGCTCGGCCGCCGCTGGGACGAGGAGCACGCCAAGCTGAAGAAGCTGGTGGTCAACCTGCGGCAGGCGGCCTCGGTCAGCCACGCCCTGGCGACCCGCTACGCCGCCGCGCAGACCCGGCTGAAGAAGTTCGAGGAGGCCGGCCGGCCGGAGGAGCCGCCGCGCGAGCAGTCGATCACCATGCGGCTCAAGGGCGGCCGCACCGGCGTGCGGGCGTTCACCATGGCGGGCCTGGAGCTGTCCGGCCTGATGAAGCCGTTCGACCTGGAGGTCTACTACGGCGAGCGGGTCGCGGTGCTGGGCTCCAACGGCTCCGGCAAGTCGCACTTCCTGCGGCTGCTGGCCGGTGACGCCACGGTGGAGCACGGCGGCAGCTGGAAGCTCGGCGCCCGGGTCGTCCCCGGCCACTTCCGGCAGACCCACGCGCACCCGGAGCTGCTCGGCCGGACGGTGCGCTCGATCGTCGAGGAGGAGCACGCGCTCTCCCGCGGGGCGGCGATGTCCGCGCTGCGCCGCTACGAGCTGGACCGGCAGGAGGAGCAGAAGTTCGAGTCGCTCTCCGGCGGCCAGCAGGCCCGGCTGATGATCCTCAAGCTGGAGCTGTCCGGCTCGACCGCGCTGCTGCTCGACGAGCCGACCGACAACCTGGACCTGGAGAGCGCCGAGGCGCTCCAGCAGGGCCTGGAGGCGTTCGAGGGCACCGTGCTCTGCGTCACCCACGACCGCTGGTTCGCCCGCAGCTTCGACCGCTTCCTGGTGTTCGGCTCGGACGGCCGGGTCTACGAGTCCCCGGAGCCGGTCTGGGACGAGGCCCGGGTGGTCCGGGACCGCTGATCCGCGGCTCCGGAACCCGCGCTGCCGGGCCGGTTTGGAATCCACCCCACCGGCCCGGTATCGTTGGCCGCTGTTGTGCGTATTGGCTCGCTCTATCTCACGTGAGAGGTCGGTACGCCGGAGACGACAGGCCGAACTCCAGCGGCTGCCCGAATTGCGTCCGGGCGGATCGGCTGGAGGCCCCGGGCCTCGGTGCTCCTGTCAGGACCCACTCACTGAAAAGCGAAGGCTACGACCGTGCGTACGTACAGCCCCAAGCCCGGCGACGTCCAGCGTCAGTGGCACGTCATCGACGCGACCGACGTCGTGCTCGGCCGCCTGGCCTCCCAGGCCGCCAACCTCCTGCGGGGCAAGCACAAGGCGATCTACGCGCCGCACGTTGACACCGGTGACTTCGTCATCATCATCAACGCCGACAAGGTGCACCTCTCGGGCAACAAGAAGACCCAGAAGCTGGCCTACCGCCACAGCGGCTTCCCGGGCGGCCTCCGCTCGGTCCGCTACGACGACCTGCTCGCGAACAACCCGGAGAAGGCCGTCGAGAAGGCCATCAAGGGCATGGTTCCGAAGAACAGCCTGGGCCGTCAGATGCTCTCGAAGCTGAAGGTCTACTCGGGCGACCAGCACCCGCACGCTGCGCAGCAGCCGGTGCCGTTCGAGATCACCCAGGTCGCGCAGTAATTCCGGCCACCCGCACCCCGACTGACGTAGAAGAGCTGAGGAACACCGTGGCCGAGACTGCCATCGAGAGCACCCTCGAGGTCGACTTCGACGACGAGAACGTCGACGAGTACACCACCGAGACCGAGTACACCACCGAGTCGCTGGCCGGCCGCTTCGGCGAGGCCGTCCCCGGCGCCGGCCTCGGCCGCCGCAAGGAGGCGATCGCCCGCGTGCGCATCGTCCCCGGCACCGGCCAGTGGAAGATCAACGGTCGCACCCTGGAGAACTACTTCCCCAACAAGGTGCACCAGCAGACCGTGAACGAGCCCTTCAAGCTCCTCGAGCTGGACGGCCGTTACGACGTCATCGCCCGCATCGCCGGCGGCGGCGTCTCCGGTCAGGCCTACGCGCTGCGCCTCGGCGTGGCCCGTGCGCTGAACGAGGCGGACGTGGACAACAACCGCGGCCCGCTCAAGAAGGCCGGCTTCCTGACCCGCGACTCGCGCGCCGTCGAGCGCAAGAAGGCCGGTCTGAAGAAGGCCCGCAAGGCGCCGCAGTACAGCAAGCGCTAATCGCACCCTTCATGCGATCCTCGCCCCGGAGCACTCCCGTGCTCCGGGGCGTTGTGCCTCCCGGACCGGTGCGGAGTCCGCGGGGGCGGCACCACCCGAGCCAAGCACAGGCGCGACAGGACGGACGAACGCGAACATGACACGACTCTTCGGTACCGACGGAGTGCGCGGGGTGGCCAACGAGGGCCTCACCGCGGAACTGGCCCTGGGCCTGTCGGTGGCCGCCGCCCACGTGCTCGGCGACGCCGGCGCGTTCGAGGGCCACCGGCCGGTGGCCGTGGTCGGCCGGGACCCGCGGGCGTCCGGAGAGTTCCTGGAGGCCGCCGTGATCGCCGGCCTGGCCAGCGCCGGCGTCGACGTGCTGCGGGTCGGCGTGCTGCCCACCCCCGCGGTCGCCTACCTGACCGGCGCGCTCGGCGCCGACTTCGGCGTGATGCTCTCCGCCAGCCACAACGCGATGCCCGACAACGGCATCAAGTTCCTCGCCCGCGGCGGCCACAAGCTGGACGACGCGATCGAGGACGCGATCGAGGAGCACTACCGCCGCTACGGCGTCGGCGACGAGACCTGGCACCGCCCGACCGGCGCCGCGGTGGGCCGGGTCCGCCAGTACAACGAGGGCTTCGACCGGTACGTGGCCCACCTGGTCGCGGTGCTGCCCAACCGGCTCGACGGCGTCAAGGTCGTCATCGACGGCGCGCACGGCGCGGCCGCCCGGGTCGCCCCCGAGGCGTTCGCCCGGGCCGGCGCCGAGGTGGTGCACACCCTGGGCACCGAGCCGACCGGCCTGAACATCAACGACGGCGTCGGCTCCACCCACCTGGACAAGCTGCGCGCCGCCATGAAGGAGCACAGGGCCGACCTGGGCATCGCCCTGGACGGCGACGCCGACCGCTGCCTGGCCGCCGACGCCGACGGCAACGAGGTCGACGGCGACCAGATCATCGCCGTCCTCGCGGTCGCCATGAAGGAGGCCGGCACGCTGCGCCGCAACACCGCGGTCGCCACCGTGATGTCCAACCTGGGCTTCAAGCTGGCGATGGAGCGCGAGGGCATCGAACTGGTGCAGACCGCGGTCGGCGACCGGTACGTGCTGGAGGAGATGAAGCAGCACGGCTACGCGCTCGGCGGCGAGCAGTCCGGGCACGTCATCCTGCTCGACCACGCCACCACCGGCGACGGCACCCTGACCGGCCTGATGCTGGGCGCCCGGCTGGCCGCCACCAAGCAGCCGATGGCCGACCTGGCCGCGGTGATGACCCGGCTGCCGCAGGTCCTGATCAACGTCAAGGGCGTGGACAAGAACCGGGTCGAGTCCTGCGCCGAGCTCCAGGCCGCGGTCGCCGCCGCCGAGGCCGAACTCGGCGCCACCGGCCGGGTGCTGCTGCGCAAGTCCGGCACCGAGCCGCTGGTGCGGGTGATGGTCGAGGCGGTCGGCCACGAGCAGGCCCAGGACGTCTGCCAGCGCCTCGCCGACGCGGTCCGGCTGCACCTGGGCTGAACGGCCGCCGGTCGCGGCTTTGGTGACGGAACGACAACGCTTTACCCGTGCTTCGGACAGGCTGTCGAGGCACGGAGCACTACCGATAGCATTCGGGACTGTGATCGAAGCGTGGAGGGGGCGTTGATGTCCGAGGACCAGCCGCAGCCGCCGGCGTCGGGACCGGGAGTCCCGCCGCAGCCGGGCCCGCCGCAGCCCGCGTACGGCTACCCGCAGCAGGGGCCGCCGCCGGCACCGGGGCAGGGAGCTCCGCCGCAGCCCGCGTACGGCTATCCGCAGCAGGGGCCGCCGGCCGCCGGCTACCAGCCGCCACAGCAGCAGCAGCCCTACGGCCCGGGGTACCCGCCGCCGCCCGGGCAGCAGCAGCCCTACCAGGGCCGGTACGGCGCCACCACGTTCCGGGGCGACGCGGAGTCGCCCGACTGGTCGGCGCTGGCGAGCCAGCACGAGGAGGAGCGGCGCCGGCGCAAGCGCAACCTGGTGGCGCTCAGCACGCTGGGCGCGCTGCTGCTGATCGGCGGCATCGTCACCGCGGCGATGCTGCTCACGCCGAAGGACAAGCCGGCGGACCCGGTGGCCGGCCCTTCGACGAGTGCGTCCGCGAAGGCCTCGGCGAGCGCGTCCGCGTCGCCCAAGGCCTCGGACTCGTCGTCCGCCGCGCCCGCGCCGAAGTCCGCGGAGGAGGCGCTGAGCCGGGCCTCCACCGACAAGGCGCCGGTGTCGCTCGACGCGCTGTTCCCGAACGCCACCCTGACCGTCGACGGGCAGACGCTGCAGAAGGTGGCGACCGAGCACGGCGACCAGTGCGGCGCGGGCACCGTCAACGGTCTGGGCGTGGTGCTGGAGAAGGAGAACTGCCGGGACATCTACCTGGCCACCTACCTCTCCGACAAGGCCGCGGTGACCGTCGGTGTCGTGGTGTTCGACTCCAAGACCCAGGCCGACCGGGCCCAGTCCAAGGTCGTCGGCAACATCAAGCCGCTGCGTTCCGCGCAGACCCCGCGGTTCTGCCCGGACCTGGCCCAGTGCGCGTTCTCCAACAAGGCGTTCGGCCGGTACATCGTGTTCACCACGGCGGGCAACGCCGACACGACCCCGGTGACCGACGGGAACCCGGCGACCAAGCAGGCCGCGGCGGGGGTGTCCAAGCAGGCGGTGGACGACCTGCAGGCCCGCGGTCAGGCCGCCCTGTCGAATGCGGGTTAAGCGGTTCCGGATCCCGCGTCCGCAGCCGCTCCGGCAGTGGCCGGAGCGGCTGCGGGCGCTCCCGGCCGCCCGGCTGTGGCCGCAGCGGCTGCGGGCGCTCCCGGCCGCCCGGCTGTGGCGGAGCTGCCCGCCGTTGGCGCTGGCGGGGCTGGCGATCGTCCTCGTCCTGGGGTGCACCGCGCTGCTGCTGGACGACGGCGCGCCGAACCAGGCGGCCGCGCAGACCGGACCGCCCACCGCCCCGGCGCCCACCGTGCCCGGGGGCACCGTTCCGGCCGAGCCGCCGGAGGAGCCCGGCACCGTCGCCCGGCGGGAGCAGCTGATGAGCCCCCCGGGCGTGCTGTTCGGCATCGCCACGCCGAGCGCGCCGTCCGCGGAGGAGGCCGCGGACATGGCGCAGGCGGCCGGGGTGCGGTCGACGGTCCAGGAGTACTTCCTGAAGTGGAACCAGGACTTCGACCGGAAGGCGTTCGACGCGTCGTACCGGCTCGGCGGGGTGCCGCTGCTCACCTGGGAGCCGTGGTCGGGCGGCGACAAGGCCGTCGACCAGCCGGAGTTCGCGCTGGCGAGGATCGCCGCGGGGGCGCACGACGACTACGTGCGGCGCTTCGCCCAGGACGTGAAGAAGGCCGGCCGGCCGGTGGTGCTGCGCTTCGCGCACGAGATGAACGAGCCCTGGTACACCTGGTCGGAGGAGCGCAACGGCAACCGGCGTGGTGACTACGTCGCGGCCTGGCGGCACATCCACGACGTGTTCGAGCAGCAGGGCGTGACCAACGCCGTCTGGTTCTGGTGCCCGGACCTGCAGAGCCCCGGGAAGTCCCCGCTGTCCCGCTACTACCCGGGCGACGACTACGTGGACTGGATCGGGACGGAGGCGTACAGCACGGAAGGGGAGACCACGGCCGAGCAACTGCTGGGCGCCACCTACCGGGAGTTGACCGCGCTGTCGGACAAGCCGCTGTTCATCGGCGAGGCCGGGGTGCGGCCCTCGGACGTCAAGGCCGCGCTGATCCGGGACCTCTTCTCCTGGCTCTCGGCGCACCCGCGGGTCATCGGGTTCGTCTGGTTCCAGTTCTCCGACGCGGACGGCTCCCGTTACGACTGGCGGTTCACCACCTCGCCGGCGGCGCAGCGCGCCTTCCGGGAGGGCCTGTCGTCACTGCTGCTGGTCCCGGCACCGATGCGTTGACGGCCCGCACACGCATCGTGCACGCCGCACCCATATGATCTGGACCCAGTCAGTGACAGGGGAGTGCTTTCGGCGGCTCGGCGAACTGCTTCGCGCGAGGACCGGGGGCAGAGGAAGAGAGCTCATGAGCAGTTACCAGCAGCCCGTCCACGGGGACCTCGCGACCGAGGTCCGGGTGGGACCGCGGGCCGGCGGGGGCGGGTCGGCGCTTCCGAGCGGCGGCCGGAGAGGGGCCCGGCGCAAGGAGCACGGCGGGAAGTCGTTCCGCCCGGACATCGAAGGCCTGCGGGCGGTGGCGGTCCTGCTGGTCCTCGCCTTCCACGCCGCGCCGAAGTACGTGTCCGGCGGCTTCGTCGGAGTCGACGTCTTCTTCGTCATCTCCGGATTCCTCATCACCTCGCTGCTGGTGCACGAGATAGCCAGGACCGGTCGGCTCTCGCTGGCCGGGTTCTACGCCCGCCGGGCGAAACGGCTCCTGCCCGCCGCCTGCCTCACCCTGCTCGCCGCAGCGGCGCTCACCTACCTCTGCCTGCCGGTCACCCAGCGCTCCACCTTCGGCGGCGACATCGTGGCCGCGGCGGCCTACTTCGTCAACTGGCGGCTGGCCGACCGCTCCGTCGACTACCTGGCCGCGGACATCCTGCCCTCGCCCGTCCAGCACTTCTGGTCGCTCGCGGTGGAGGAGCAGTTCTACCTGATCTGGCCGGTGCTCATCGTGCTGGCGCTCTGGCTCGCCCCGAAGGTCCGCTGGTCGCTGAGCCGGATGCTGGGCGTGGTCATCGCGCTGGTGGCCGGTGCCTCGCTGGCCTACTCGGTGGTCCACACCGCGCTGTCCCCGGAGGCGGCGTTCTTCGTTACCCCGACCCGGCTGTGGGAACTGGCCGTCGGCGCGATCATCGCCCTGGCCGCGCCGCACCTGGCGGTGTTCGGACGGGGCGCCGGCGCGGCGTTCGCCACGGTCGGCCTGCTGATGATCCTGGGCGGCGGGTACTTCCTCGACGGCACCTTCGCCTGGCCCGGGTCCTGGGCGCTGCTGCCCACCCTGGGGGCCGCCGCCGTGCTGGCCGGCGGGATCAACGGCCCGTCCGGTGCCGGGAGCCTGCTCGCCCTCCGGCCGCTGGTGTGGATCGGCGGCATCAGCTACTCGCTCTACCTGTGGCACTGGCCGCTGCTGGTCGCCGCCCAGGCCGAGTGGGGGGACGGGACGAAGGTCAGTGCCCTCGCCGTGCTGGTGTCCGTCGTCCCGGCCTGGCTGTCGCACAAGCTAGTCGAGAACCCGATCCGGTTCTCCGCCGCCCTGGCCAGGCCGTTCAAGGCGGTCTGGGCGGTGGGCCTGCCGTTCACCGCGCTCGCCGTCGCCTGCGGCCTGCTGCTCACCACCCTCTCCTCGGGCGCCGAGGACGGCGGCCCGGTGGCCGGCGCCGCCGCGCTGACCGGGATGAGCGCCCAGCAGCAGGCCGACCTGTGGAAGGTCAACAGCTCACCCACCGTCAAACCCGATCCGCTGAACGCGCTGGCGGACGTGCCGGAGGCCTACGGCAAGGGCTGCCAGGCCAACCAGGACACCACCAACGTGTCCAGCTGCGACTTCGGCGACACCACCGCCTCCACCGTGGTCGTGATGGCGGGCGACTCGAAGATGCTGCAGTGGCAGCCGGCCCTCGACACCATCGGCAAGGCGCACGGCATCCACGTCGTCACGGTGACCAAGTCGACCTGCGCCTTCGCGGACACCACCGCGGTGCTGAACGACAAGCCCTACAAGAGCTGCGTCGAGTGGAACCGCAAGGCGATGGCCAAGATCCTCGCACTGCACCCGGCCCTCGTGCTCACCTCGCAGAATGCCGCCGTGGCGCTGCCCGACGCCTCGGCGAGCGGGCCCGGCGACGTGCCGCCGATGCGCGGCGGCATGGAGCGCACCTGGACCCAGCTGCAGAAGGCGGGCATCCCGGTGACGGTCGTGCTGAACAACGTCAACGGCGTGCCCTCGCCGGTCTACGAGTGCGTCGCCAACCACCGGTCCAAGCTGTCCGCGTGCTCCTTCGACTCGCCGGACTACCGGACCGCGGACCTCCAGACCGACCTGGCCAAGGCGCTCGGCGCGGGCGTCATCGACCTCAACCCGATGATCTGCCCGGGCGGGCACTGCCCCGCGGTGATCGGCTCGGCGCTGATCTACCGCGACGGCTCGCACGTCACCGCGACCTACGTGAAGACCCTGGCGCCGGCCCTCCAGGAGCAGCTGGAGCGGGAGTTCGCCCGCAACAGGATCGCCTGGAAGTAGCGGGCGGAACGCGGACGGGCCCGGAGGCGATCCGCCTCCGGGCCCGTCCGCGTTCCCGGCGGGTCAGCCGGAGAGTCCTCTGGCCAGTTTGACCGAGGCGATGCCGTCCGCGAAGGCGCGCAGGGCCTCGGGGGTCTCGTCGAAGCGCCAGTCCGCCTTGGCGCCGTGGTCGGTGTCGCGTTCGAACCAGACGAAGCCGATCACGTCGGGCTGCTGGTTGAGCCAGTCGAAGAAGTCCGAGACCCACTGCGCCTTGAGGGCGGTGGACGGTTCGCGGCCGGTCTCGGTGATCAGGATCGGCTTCGCGGTGATGCCGCGCAGGACGGTCAGGGTCGGGCCGAAGGTTTCGTCGGCCGTCTGCTCCCCCTTGGTGCCGTAGCCGGTCACGCCGACCCAGTCCACGTAGGCGTCACCGGGGTACAGCGGTGGCAGGGCCACCTTCGGCAACGGGCGGGTGATGTTGGGGCTCCATATCCAGATCACGTTCGCCGCGCCGGCCTGCGCGAACACGTCGTGGACGTGCTGCCAGGCCTGCACGTACTGGCCCGCCTGGTTGCCGTTCTGGCTCTCCGACCACGGGTACCAGACGCCGTTCATCTCGTGCGCGAAGCGGATCGCCACCGGCCACTTCTGGGCGGCGACGGCCTGGGCGAAGCGCCGGATGTAGTCGTCGTGCTGCCCGCCGATGATGGTGGACAGCGCGTACTTCGGCTGGTCGGTGTGGCCGGCCTCCTCGCCCTCCCAGGGCTCCCAGGAGAGCACGGGCAGGGTGCCGTGCTCGTAGGCCTGGGCGACCGCCTTCGGGTCGAACTCGGCGTTCCAGCGCACGAAGTACTCGGTCATGGTGGGCCGGGTGCCGCTCTTGTCGGCGAGCGAGTCCAACTCGGCGGAGGACCAGGGGGCTTCGGCGGTCGCCACCCCGAAGTACTTGCCGTCGGGGTTGGCGAACACCGACTTGTCGGGTACCGGCGGAGGCTGCGGGTGCACCAGCTGCTGTATGCCGGGGGCGTCCGCCGGGTGCCCGAGGCCGGCGTACCGGGGGCCCATGCCGTCCAGCCGCAGTGCCGCCATGACGCCCCAGCAGAGGGCGCTCAGCAGCACGACGTTGACGACCATCCAGACCCGCAGCCGGATGCCGCTGCCGCGCGACCACCAGTGCATCTTCTTGCGCCGCCGGGGGACGGCGGCCTCCCGGGCCGCGCTCTGCGCGGCTGTCGTCTCAGACACTCATCATCACCGATCCGACCAGCATGGCGCTGCCCAGCAGGTAGGGGATGACCACTTTGGCGCTGCGGACGCGCTCACCCGCGAAGCTGTCCTCGCGGGTGCCCCAGGACGCGTTGTGGCCCATCCGGAAGAAGCCCAGCAGCCGGACCGGCAGCAGGATGAAGGTGTTGATCACCATGAAGACCGGCAGGAAGACCAAGTCCTGGATCCGGTAGGCGAAGTGACGGCCGAACCGGATGCAGAGCGACAGCAGCGACATCACCGCGGCGAGCACCAGGATGGTGGCGACGGCCCGCCAGTGCACCGCGGGCAGCGGCAGCTCCATGTACAGGCTGGGCCCCGTCCGGTGCCACAGGGCCTCGCCCCAGGAGGCGAAGGAGCCGAGCAGCACGAACGGCACCAGGATGTCGACCAGGTAGAACAGCGCCAGCATCCGGGCCCGGCGCAGCATCCACGGCAGCATCCGCAGGGTGTTGTACTGCGAGCCGCGGGCCCAGCGGTACTGCTGCTTGGCGAGCTTGCCCAGCCGCAGCGGGGCGTCCGTGTACACCAGGGAGGTGGACTGGTACACCGTGCGGTAGCCCTGCTTGAGGGCGTAGTTGGTCAGCGTGCGGTCGTCGCTGACCTCCAGGAAGACCCCGAGGAACTTCTCCGACAGGAAGTCGTCCATGCACTCCAGCAGGATCTTCCGGCGGAACGCGATGGTCCGGCCCGGCAGGCAGCCGACGGTGCCGAGCACGCTCATCGCCGGCAGCGAGTACTGGCAGCGCACGCTCTCCAGCCAGTCCGCCCAGCGGGTGAGCACGGACCGGCCGGGCTCCAGGATGCGCTGACGGGTCGTCACCCCGCCGACGTCCTCGTCGCGGAACGGCTTGACCAGCTCCGGCAGGGTGGTGGGGGTCCAGACGGTGTCGGAGTCGACCAGCACCGCGATGTCACCGGTGCAGGCCTCCAGGCCGACCTTCAGGGCGTTGCGCTTGCCCGGCGTCCGGGTCCACAGCCAGTACACGCCGAGCTGGTCGCAGACCTGCTCCAGGACTTCGTTGCGCCTGCCGTTGATGACCACGACCATCTCGGTGGGCTGCTGGTCGATGATCCGGTCCAGCACCGAGTAGAAGAGGTCCGGCGGTTCGTCGACCACCGGGATGATCACGGAGGTGGTCACCTCGTAGGGCCGCTTCCAGGGGCGGTAGCGGCGGGCCAGGCCGAGCCTGACGAACCACAGGGCCCACACGCCGGTCATGAAGACGGCGAAGGGGTAGACGGTGCCGACAGTCCACCACTGGCGGAGCTGGAGCAGGAAAGCGAGCATGGCCCCCGAAACCGTCCCGACTTGGCTGTGTGCTTAGGCCGTCCTGATGATAGACGCTCGGCCAAGGGCTAAAACGCTGCAATAGCGGGCATACGCGCCCCCCTGGTGAGGAGGGCCGTGCCAATCGGGACCAAGCCGTAATGTCGAAGGGGCGTCAGAGCTTGCGCAGCAGCGCCCGGCGGACCTTGTGGTCCGGTCCCTTCTGGAGCACCAGGGTGGCCCGGCCGCGGGTGGGCAGGACGTTCTCCAGCAGGTTGGGCTTGTTGATGGTCCGCCAGACCTGGCGGCCGTAGTCCATCGCCTCCTCCTCGGGCACCTCGGTGAAGCGCCGGAAGTAGGAGTTCGGGTCCTGGAAGGCGGTCTGCCGCAGCTTGCGGAAGCGGTCCAGGTACCAGGCCTCGATGTCGTCGGTGCGGGCGTCGACGTAGATCGAGAAGTCGAAGTAGTCGGCGACGGCCATCCTGGTCCGGCCGTCGGTGCCGGGCAGGGCCGGCTGGAGCACGTTCAGGCCCTCGACGATCAGGATGTCGGGGCGCTCCACCACCAGCCGCTCGCCCGGCACGATGTCGTACACCAGGTGGGAGTAGACCGGCGCGGTGACCCGGTCCTTGCCGGCCTTCACGTCGGCGACGAAGCGCATCAGCGCCCGCCGGTCGTACGACTCGGGGAAGCCCTTGCGGGCCATCAGGCCGCGCCGGCGCAGCTCCGCGTTGGGCAGCAGGAAGCCGTCGGTGGTGACCAGCTCGACCCGGGGGTGCTCGGGCCAGCGGGCCAGCAGCGCCTGGAGCAGGCGGGCGGTGGTGGACTTGCCGACCGCGACGGAGCCGGCCACGCCGATGATGAACGGGGTGCGCACCCGTTCGGTGTCGGGCGTGTCCAGGAAGCTCCCGATGGCGCCGCGCAGCTCGTGGGTGGCGTGCACGTAGAGGTTGAGCAGCCGGGACAGCGGCAGGTAGACGTCCCGGACCTCGTCGAGGTCCAGGGCGGTGCCGAGTCCGCGCAGGCGCTCGACCTCCTCGGCGGTCAGCGGCAGGGGGGTGCGCTCGCGCAGCGCGCTCCACTCGGCGCGGTCCAGATCCACGTACGGGGAGGGAGTGGGCGCGGGCGGCGCACCCTTCGTACAGAGTTCGGTCAGCACGGTGTCCATTGTGGGCCGTGTCCGGGTCGACGGGTGTTGTGGTGTCGGTCACCCGGCGCGGCTGCCCCGTGCGGCCACCCCGTGCGGCCGCCCCGTGCGACGACCCCGCGCGGTCACCCGGTGTGGTCACCCGGTGTGGTCATCCGACGCACCGGGGGCCGAACGTCCGCACTTATGCTGGCGCACATGTGCGGAATTGTTGGATATACCGGGCCTCAGGAGGCCCTCGACGTAGTGATCGCAGGTCTGCGGAGGCTGGAGTACCGGGGCTACGACTCGGCCGGCGTCGCGGTGCAGACCGCAGGAGCCGACGGGCAGTGGCTCCTGTCCACCGACAAGCGGGCCGGAAAGCTCGTCAACCTCGAGAAGTCGCTGGCCGAAACCCCTCTCCCGGCCGGCACCACGGGCATCGGACACACCCGGTGGGCCACCCACGGCGGCCCCACCGACGCCAACGCCCACCCCCACCTGGACGACCACCGCAAGGTCGCGGTGGTCCACAACGGCATCATCGAGAACTTCGCCCGGCTGCGCGCCGACCTCACCGACCGGGGCCACACCCTCCGCTCCGAGACCGACACCGAGGTCGTCGCGCACCTGCTCGCCGAGGCCTACGACGGCGACCTGGCCGAGGCCATGCGGGCCGTCTGCCGCCAGCTCGACGGCGCCTTCACCCTGGTCGCGGTGCACGCGGACGCCCCCGGCACGGTGGTCGGCGCCCGCCGCAACTCGCCGCTGGTGGTCGGCGTCGGCGACGGCGAGAACTTCCTCGCCTCGGACGTCGCCGCGTTCATCGCGCACACCCGCGAGGCGATCGAGCTCGGCCAGGACCAGGTCGTCGAGCTGCGCCCCGAGGGCGTCACGGTGACCAACTTCGACGGCACCCCCGCCGAGGTCCGCGAGTACCACGTGGACTGGGACGCCTCGGCCGCCGAGAAGGGCGGCTACGACTACTTCATGCTCAAGGAGATCGCCGAGCAGCCGAAGGCCGTCTCCGACACCCTGCTCGGCCGGATCGGCACCGACGGCCGGCTCACCCTCGACGAGCTGCGCATCCCCGACCAGGTGCTGCGCGAGGTCGACAAGGTGGTGATCGTCGCCTGCGGCACCGCGTTCCACGCCGGCATGATCGCCAAGTACGCGATCGAGCACTGGACCCGGGTCCCCTGCGAGGTCGAGGTCGCCAGCGAGTTCCGCTACCGCGACCCGATCATGGACGACCGCACCCTGGTGATCGCCATCTCGCAGTCCGGCGAGACCATGGACACCCTGATGGCGCTGCGGCACGCCCGCGAGCAGGGCGCCAAGGTGCTGGCGATCTGCAACACCAACGGCTCGACCATCCCGCGCGAGTCCGACGCGGTGCTGTACACCCACGCCGGCCCCGAGGTCGCGGTCGCCTCCACCAAGGCGTTCCTGACCCAGCTGGTCGCCTGCTACCTGGTCGCCCTCTACCTGGGCCAGGTGCGCGGCACCAAGTGGGGCGACGAGATCTCCTCCGTCATCCGCGAGCTCGGCGACGCCCCCCGGCAGGTCGAGCAGGTGCTCGGCACCATGGAGCCCGTCCGGGCGCTGGCCCGCTCGCTGGCCGGCGCCCGCTCGGTGCTCTTCCTCGGCCGGCACGTCGGCTACCCGGTGGCCCTGGAGGGCGCGCTCAAGCTCAAGGAGCTCGCCTACATGCACGCCGAGGGCTTCGCGGCCGGCGAGCTCAAGCACGGCCCGATCGCCCTGATCGAGGAGGGCCTGCCGGTGGTCGTGGTGGTGCCCTCGCCGCGCGGCCGCTCGATCCTGCACGACAAGATCGTCTCCAACATCCAGGAGATCCGGGCCCGCGGCGCGCGCACCATCGTGATCGCCGAGGAGGGCGACGAGGCCGTCGTCCCCTACGCCGACCACCTGATCCGCATCCCGGTCACCCCGACCCTGCTCCAGCCCCTGGTCTCCACCGTCCCGCTCCAGGTCTTCGCCTGCGAGCTGGCCACCGCCAAGGGCCACGAGGTCGACCAGCCGCGCAACCTGGCCAAGTCCGTCACGGTCGAGTAGCGCGCGTATCGTCCATGCCGGTGCGGAGCGCTCCGCACCGGCACGGACGAGGGAGCGGGACGTGATCATCGGGGTCGGCATCGACGTGGCGGACATCGGGCGGTTCGGGGAGTCCCTGGAACGCACCCCCGGGCTGGCCGAACGCCTCTTCACCCCCGCCGAACTGACCCTCCCCTCCGGACAGCGCCGCGGCACGGCCTCGCTGGCGGCCCGGTTCGCCGCGAAGGAGGCCGTCGCCAAGGCGCTCGGCGCCCCGCCCGGCCTGCGCTGGGAGGACGCCGAGGTCCGGGTCGAGGCGTCCGGCCGCCCGCTGCTGCACGTCACCGGCACCGTCGAGGCCCGGGCCGCCGCGCTCGGCGTGACCTCCTGGCACCTCTCCCTCAGCCACGACGCGGGCGTCGCCTCGGCGGTCGTCATCGCCGAGGGCTGAGGACGCCGGAGCCGGGGAAGGAGCGGCAGGCCGCCATCAGGGGGCAGGGTGGGAACGGCGGGCCCCGCACCGGGCCCCCCGACCCCTCCCGGGCCGTTCGCCGGGAACCGCCGGGAACGCCGAGAACTGCTGAGAACCGCCGGGAACCGCCGAGCAGGGGAGCTGCCATGCGCCACGCCCACACCGTCGAGCAGGTCCGCTCCGCCGAGGCCGCCCGGACGGCCGGACTGCCGGAGGGCGCCCTGATGCAGCGGGCCGCGGCCGGGCTGGCCGCGGTCTGCGCGGAGCTGCTGCCCCGGGTGTACGCGAGCCGGGTGCTGGTGCTGGCCGGCTCCGGGGACAACGGCGGCGACGCGCTGTACGCGGGCGCCCGGCTGGCCCGCCGGGGCGCCCGGGTGGAGGCGCTGCTGCTCGACCCGGCCAAGGCGCACGCCGGGGGGCTGGCCGCCCTGCTGGCGGCCGGCGGCCGGACCACCGCGGACCCGGACGCGTTCACCCGGGCCGACCTGGTGCTGGACGGCGTCGTCGGCATCGGCGGCCGCGGCCCGCTGCGCCCGGCCGCCGCCCCGTTCGCCGCGCTGCCGCGCCGCGGCCGGGTGGTCGCCGTGGACGTCCCCTCCGGCGTCGACCCGGACAGCGGCGAGGTCGCCGGGCCCGCGCTCCGCGCCGACGTCACGGTCTGCTTCGGCACCCACAAGCCCGGCCTCCTGATCGATCCCGGCGCCCGGTACGCGGGCGTCGTCCACCTGGTCGACCTCGGGCTCGACCTGCCGCCCGCCCCCGTCGAGTCGCTCCAGCACGCCGACGCGGCCGCGCTGCTGCCCGCCCCCGGCGCGGAGAGCGACAAGTACCGGCGCGGCGTGGTCGGCGTCGCCGCCGGGTCCGCCCGCTACCCGGGCGCGGCCGTGCTGGCCGTCACCGGGGCGCTGTACGGCGGGGCCGGCGCGGTCCGCTACACCGGGCACGCGGCGGCGGAGGTGGTCCGCCGCCACCCCGAGACGCTCGTCACCGAGGACGGCCCGGCCCGCGCCGGGCGGGTGCAGAGCTGGGTGGTCGGCCCGGGCGGCGGCCAGGACGCGGAGCGCGCGCTGCGCGAGGCCCTGGACACCGAGGTGCCCGTCCTGGTCGACGCCGACGCGCTCACCGAACTCGCCCGGCTCGGCCCATCCGTCCTGGCCGGCCGCCCCGCGCCCGTCCTGCTCACCCCGCACGCCGGGGAGGCCGCCCGGCTGCTCGCGGGCGTCGACGAGTCCGCCGACGCCGAGCAGGTCGCCGCCGGCCGGCTCCGGGCGGCCCGGCTGCTCGCCGCCCGCTACCGGGCGACCGTGCTGCTCAAGGGCTCCACCACGGTGGTCGCCGACCCGGACGGCCGGGCCCGGGTCAACTCCACCGGCACCGGCTGGCTCGGCACCGCCGGCAGCGGCGACGTCCTCTCCGGCCTGACCGGCTCGCTGCTCGCCACCGGGCTCGCCCCGCTGGACGCCGGGTCCGCCGCCGCCTACCTGCACGGCCTGGCCGGCCGCCGCGCGGCGGGCCCCGGCGCCCCGATCACCGCCGTCGACCTCGCCGACGCCCTGCACCCGGCCTGGGCCTCCCTCGTCGGGCAGCCCGCGGACGAGGAGCCCCGGCGGGCCCCGGCCGCGCCCCGGACCCGCCGTCGCCCGGGCCCCTGACGGGGCTTTCCGCCGCGGTCTGGGAGACTGATACGCGATGACGACTGCGAACACCGCCGGGACGCCCGCGCTGACCCAGGGGGCGCGGGCCGAGGCGACCATCGACCTGGCCGCGCTGCGCGACAACCTGGCCGCGCTGCGCGCCCGCACGGCCGGGCCCGAGCTGATGGCCGTGGTCAAGGCGGACGCCTACGGCCACGGCGCGCTGCGGTGCGCCCGGGAGGCGGTCGCGGCCGGCGCGGGCTGGCTGGGCACCGCCACCCCGGAGGAGGCGCTCGCGCTGCGGGCCGCCGGGATCGGCCCCGAGCGGGCCCGCATCCTGTGCTGGCTGTGGACGCCGGGCGGCCCGTGGGCGCGGGCGCTGCGCGAGTCGGTGGACGTCTCGGTGAGCGGTCAGTGGGCGCTGGACGAGCTGCTGGCGGCCGTCCGGGAGACCGGCGTCCCGGCCCGGGTGCACCTGAAGGCCGACACCGGGCTGGGCCGCAACGGCTGCCAGCCGCGCGACTGGCCGGACCTGGTGGAGAACGCGGTGAAGGCGCAGGCCGAGGGCCTGCTGCGGGTGGTCGGCGTCTGGTCGCACTTCGCGGCGGCCGACGAGCCCGGCCACCCCTCGATCCAGGCCCAGCTCGACCTGTTCGCCCAGGTCCTGGCGTTCGCCGAGCGGGCCGGCGTCGACCCCGAGGTGCGGCACATCGCCAACTCCCCGGCGACGCTGCTGCTGCCGCAGTCGCACTACGACCTGGTCCGGCCGGGCCTGGCCATGTACGGCCTGTCGCCCGTCCCGCAGGTCGGCGGGCCCGCCGACTTCGGCCTGCGGCCGGTGATGTCGCTGTCGGCCCGGCTCGCGCTGGTCAAGCACGTGCCCGGCGGCCACGGCGTCTCGTACGGGCACCACTACACGACGCCGGGCCCGACCACGCTCGGCCTGGTCCCGCTCGGCTACGGGGACGGCGTGCCGCGGCACGCCAGCAACACCGGGCCGGTGCAGATCGGCGCCACCCGCTACCGGGTGGCCGGGCGGGTGGCGATGGACCAGTTCGTCGTCGACCTCGGCGGGGACACCCCGGAGACCGGCGCGGAGGTCCTGCTCTTCGGGGCCGGCGACCGGGGCGAGCCGACCGCCGAGGACTGGGCGGTGGCCTGCGACACCATCGCGTACGAGATCATCACCCGGATCGGGGGCCGGGTCGCCCGACGCTACGTCGGCGGACTGCGGGGGTGAGCGGTGGCTGAGGAGTCCTCTTCCGGCGGGGTGTCCCGGGCCGGGCTGATCGGCATATCGCTGGGCGTGCTGGCCGCCGGGGCCGCCGCCGGGGTGGCCGTGGAGCGGCTGACGGTCGGGCGGGCGATGCGCCGGCGGGCCCGCGAGGAGCTCGACGCGGCGGCCGCCTTCGGCTCGCTGCGCGGCACCGCCACCACCGTGCCCGCCGCCGACGGCACCGGGCTGTACGTCGAGGTCGACGAGGTCCCGGCGGGCGGCGGTCCGACCGTGGTGTTCTGCCACGGCTACTGCCTCAACCAGGACGGCTGGCACTTCCAGCGGGCCGCGCTGCGCGGCGCGCTGCGCACCGTGTTCTGGGACCAGCGCAGCCACGGCCGCTCCGAGCGCTCCCGCTCGTACGCGGGCGGCGAACCGGCCTCGATCGACCAGCTCGGCGCGGACCTGGAGGCGGTGCTGGACGCGGTCGTCCCCGAGGGGCCGATCGTGCTGGTCGGGCACTCGATGGGCGGCATGACCGTGATGGCGCTGGCCGACCGGCGCCCCGAGCTGTTCGGCCCGGGCGGCCGGGTGGCCGGCGTCGCGCTGATCGGCACCCTGGCGGGCGACTGGGACGCGGTGCCGCTGGGCCTGCCCGCGGTCGGCGCCAAGGTGGTCAAGCGGGTCGTGCCCGGGGTGATACGGCTGCTGGGCCGCCAGGTCGAGCTGGTCGAGGCCACCCGGCGCTGGGGCGCCGACCTGGCCGCGGTCTTCTACCGGCGGTTCTCGTTCGGGAGCCGGGACGTCGACCCGGCGGTCGCCCGGTTCGCCGAGCAGCTGCTGGACGCCACCCCCATCGACGTGGTCGCCGAGTTCTACCCGACCTTCTCCGCGCACGACAAGCGCGCCGCGCTGGCCGCCCTGGACGGGGACGGCCTGCCCGTCCTGGTGCTGGCCGGCACCAGGGACCTGCTGACCCCGCCCGAGTACTCGGAGGCGATCGCCGCCGCGCTGCCCGGCGCCCGGCTGGTGCTGGTGCCGGACGCCGGGCACCTGGTGATGCTGGAAGCCCCCGGCACCGTCGACCGGGAGCTGGCCGCGCTGCTGGAGCGGGCCGCCGACCGGGCCGGGGCGGGCCCGCTGCCGGCGGCGCTGCGGGAACTGGCCCGGGAGCGGCCGGAGGGCTGAGCGGTGGGCGCCGCGCGGTGTGGCACCTTAGGGGTGGCCGCATCGATCGAAGAAGGACGCCATGGGTTCGCAGACCACTCTGACCGTCGACACCGCGGAGCGGATGACCGGCCTCGGCCGGCGGCTCGCCGCGCTCCTGCGCCCCGGCGACCTGGTCCTGCTGTCGGGGGAGCTGGGCGCGGGCAAGACCACGCTGACCCGCGGCCTGGGCGAGGGCCTGGGCGTGCGCGGCGCGGTCACCTCGCCGACCTTCGTGATCGCCCGGGTGCACCCCTCGCTGACCGGCGGCCCCGCGCTCGTGCACGTGGACGCGTACCGGCTGGGCGGCGGCCTGGACGAGATGGAGGACCTCGACCTGGACGTGTCGCTGCCCGAGTCGGTGGTCGTCGTCGAGTGGGGCGAGGGCAAGGTCGAGCGGCTGTCCGAGGACCGGCTGGAGGTCCGGATCGAGCGGACCCTGGGCGGCGAGGCGGCGGACGCGCTGGGGGAGTCGGACGGACGGCGGGTCACCCTGACCGGGCTGGGCGGCCGCTGGGACGCCGCGGACCTCACCGGTCTGGGTGAGAACTGAACCGGGTTTCCGACAGCGCGTCGGGAACGGTTGCGGCGCACCGCGCGGGCGTGATGGGATGGCGTCAGCAGGTTAGGTATGCCTAACTAGGGAGGCGCCCCGTGGTGAGCACACCCCCCAGGACCACCGAGGACCGTTCCGCCGCCCCGGCCGCCGTGCCGGAGCGCACCGCCGGGGCCCCGGCCGCTCCGGCGGCCGGAGCCGCCGCCGTCGGGGCGCCGGCCGCCGCGCCGGTGCCGATGCGCGCCCTGCTGGCGGCCTGCCGGGCCGCCGAGGCCGTCTCCACCCCGCCGGAGCGCCGCGCCGCCTGACCGGGCCGCGGCCGGTCAGGCGACCACGACCACCCGGGTGCCGTTCGGCGCGAAGTCCCACAGCGCCTGGCCGTCCGCCCGGGACGCCCGGATGCCGCCGGTCCTGGTCCCCGGGTCCACCGACGGGGCCGGCGCCCTCTCGTCCACCAGCGCGCTGAACCCGAACACCGTGCCGGACTGCTGGGCGAACCGCACCACGTGCTCGATCTGCCGCCCGTCCGTGCCGGTGCCCGAAGCGGTGCGGCTGGTGACGGTGTAGGTGCCCGCCGCGGGCAGCGTGTTGCCCGGCACCACCTTGAACGCGGCCACCACCGGCTCCGGCTTCTTCGGGTCGACCAGCCAGACCTGCTGCGCCTGCAGCGCGAGCACCACCCGCGGGCCCGAACCGGACTCGGCGGGCAGCGGCGGCACGCTCGGCCGGGCGCTCTCCGGGGCGGCGGCCGACGGGGCGGCGCTCGACGCGGACGGCGCCGCGACCGCGCGCGAGGCCGCGCCGTTCGCCTGGAAGGCCAGCAGCCCGATCACCGCCACGGCCCCCAGGGTCAGCCCGCCGACCACCGCACCAGGACCCAGCTTCGCCACGTCAGCTCCTCAACGCTCCGCGTCTCACCTTCGGGAAGGCCCATCGTGCCAGGTGCGGCGGGCGGTTCCGGGCTCCTGGCGATCGTGTGTTCCCGACCGGTCCGGGGCGGTGCGGGCCCGGGCGCCGAACCCTCTAACCTTGGACCCGTGCTCCTCCTCGCCTTCGACACCGCCACCCCCGCCGTCACCGCCGCCGTCCACGACGGCGAGCGGGTGCTCGCCGAGTCCTACGAGGTCGACGCCCGCCGGCACGGCGAGCTGCTGCTGCCCACCGTCGCGGCCGTGCTGCGCGCCGCCGGCGCGGACAAGCGCGACCTGACCCACCTGGCGGTGGGCGTCGGCCCCGGCCCGTACACCGGCCTGCGGGTCGGCCTGGTCACCGCCGCCGCCCTCGGCGACGCGCTCGGCCTGCCCGTCCACGGCGTCTGCACCCTCGACGCGATCGCCCACCAGGCGCGCGCCGAGGGCCTGGCGGGGCCGTTCGCGGTGGCCACCGACGCCCGGCGCAAGGAGGTCTACTGGGCCTCCTACGACGCCGACGGCGCCCGGGTGGGCGGCCCCGCGGTGGACCGCCCGGCCGAGATCGACCCCGGCCCGCGGACGGTCGGCGCGGGCGCCCTGCTGTACGCGCTGCCCGCGGCAAGCGGCCCCGAGCACGTCTCGGCGGGCGCGCTGGCCGACTTCGCGGTCCGCGAGCTGGCCGCCGGCCGGGAGCTGCTGCCGAACGCGCCGCTGTACCTCCGGCGCCCGGACGCCCAGGTCCCCGCCGGGTACAAGGCGGTGCTTCCGGCGTGAGGCGGGCTCCTGGCTCAGCGGTCGGCCGGCGTGGCTAGGTACGCGCTGCGGCCGATGCGGTGGTGGGACATCGAGCCCGTCATGGTGCTGGAGCACCGGCTGTTCCCCGAGGACGCCTGGTCGCGCGGGATGTACTGGTCGGAGCTGGCGGAGGCGTTCCCCGGCGGGAGCCGGCACTACGTGGTGGCCGTCGACGGCGGCGGCGCGCCGGTCGGCTACGCCGGGCTGATGGCGGTCGGCCCGGACAGCGACGTGCAGACCATCGCGGTGGACTCCGAGCACCAGGGGGCGGGGCTCGGGGCGCTGCTGCTGACGGAGCTGGTCGAGGAGTCGGTCCGGCGCGGCTGCGCCGAACTGCTGCTGGAGGTGCGGGTGGACAACCTGCGCGCGCAGCGGCTGTACGAGCGGTTCGGGTTCGAGCCGGTCGGCATCCGGCGGGGCTACTACCAGCCGGCCAACGTGGACGCACTGGTGATGCGTCTGGACCACCTGGCAAGCGACGCAAGTGAAGCAAGCGATCTGAAGGATCATCACAATGGCTGACGAACCCCTCGTCCTCGGCATCGAGACCTCCTGCGACGAGACCGGCGTCGGCATCGTCCGCGGCACCACCCTGCTGGCCGACGCGGTCGCCTCCAGCGTCAACGACCACGCCCGGTACGGCGGCGTCGTCCCGGAGATCGCCAGCCGGGCGCACCTGGAGGCGATGGTGCCGACCATCCGGCGGGCGCTGGACACCGCCGGGGTGAAGGCGAGCGACCTGGACGGCATCGCCGTCACCGCCGGGCCGGGCCTGGCGGGCGCGCTGCTGGTCGGCGTGAGCGCGGCCAAGGCGTACGCGTGGGCGCTGGACAAGCCGCTGTACGGCGTCAACCACCTGGCCTCGCACATCTGCGTGGACCAGCTGGAGCACGGCCGGCTGCCGGAGCCGACGATGGCGCTGCTGGTCTCCGGCGGGCACTCCTCGCTGCTGCTCAGCGGCGACATCACCGCCGACGTGCGGCCGCTGGGCGCGACCATCGACGACGCGGCCGGCGAGGCGTTCGACAAGGTGGCGCGGGTGCTCGGGCTGGGCTTCCCGGGCGGGCCGGTGGTGGACCGGATGGCCCGGGAGGGCGACGGCGCGGCGATCGCCTTCCCGCGCGGGCTGAACAACGCGGGCGACCCCGCGTACGACTTCTCGTTCTCCGGGCTGAAGACCGCCGTGGCGCGCTGGGTGGAGGCCCGGCGGCGGGCCGGTGAGCCGGTGCCGGTGGCGGACGTCGCGGCGTCCTTCCAGGAGGCGGTGACCGACGTGCTGACCCGCAAGGCGGTCCGGGCCTGCAAGGACAACGACGTCGACCACCTGATGATCGGCGGCGGCGTGGCCGCCAACTCCCGGCTGCGCGAGATGGCGCAGCAGCGCTGCGACCGGGCGGGCATCGTGCTGCGGGTGCCGCGGCCGGGCCTGTGCACCGACAACGGCGCGATGGTGGCGGCGCTCGGCGCCGAGATGGTGCGGCGCAACCGCACCCCGTCCTCCCTCGACCTGTCGGCGGACTCCTCGCTGCCGGTCACCGAGACGCACGTGCCGGGCGAGCACGGCGGCTTCCACGCGCACGCGCACGAGGCCCTGAAGTGACCCTGGCGGCCATGTGGGAGGCCCGGGCGGCGGCCGGCCGGGGGGCCGAACTGCACGCCTGGGCCCGGGAGTCCGCGCTGCCCGCGGTGCGCGGCGCGGCCGGCCTGGAGCGGGTCGAGCTGTTCACCGCGCCGGGCGAGCGGGTGCTGCTCATCGCGCTGTGGACGGGCGAGCCGCGGCCGGTGCCGGAACCGCCCGCGCACCTGCTGGCCCGCCCGGTGCACCGCTGGACCTTCACCCGCACGGACGCGGGGTAGCAACCGGGCAGCCAAATCCGATCGTCCTATGATCGACAGGCGTGTCGAGGACGAGCGGGGGGCCACCGGTGAAGCAGCGGGTACGGGTCGGGTACGGGGCGGGCGCCCTCGCGGTGCTGCTGGCGGCGAGCGGGTGCGGCAGCGGCTCCGGGGCGGCCGACCGGTCCCCCGTCCCGGCCGCGCCGGTCGCCACCAGCGGCACACCGGCACCCTCCGGCACCGGCACCGGCACCCCGTCGGCCCCCGCGCAGGACGCGGTGCCCGAGGCCGCCTGGGCCAAGTGGGGCCTCAAGCCGCTGCCCAAGGCGCCCGCGCCGCCCGCCGACCGGCCGGTCAAGCTCACCCGGTCCGGCCAGGTGCCGGTGTTCAGCGAAGTCCCGACCACCGACAAGGTCGTCTTCATCACCCTCGACGACGGGGCCGAGAAGGACCCGAAGTTCGTCGAGATGCTCACCGAACTCAAGGTCCCGGTCACAATGTTCCTGACCGAGGACATCGTCAAGAACGACTACGCCTACTTCAAACCGCTCCAGGCGCTCGGCAACAGCATCCAGAACCACACCGTCAGCCACCCGGTGATGAGCAAGCTCGGCCCCGCCCAGCAGAAGGCTCAGGTCTGCGACGACCAGGCCGCCCTCACCGAGCAGTACGGCACCGCCCCCTACCTGTTCCGCCCGCCCTACGGCGACGGCGCGAACACCGCCGCCCTGAACACCGCCGTCCAGGAGTGCGGGCCGCGCGCCGTCGTGCTCTGGCGGGAGTCCATGCAGATCCACGACATGCAGTACCAGGCCGCCGACAAGAAGCTCCGCAGCGGCGACATCATCCTGGCCCACTTCCGCGGCCCGTCCGAGCTCAAGGGCGAGACCATGACCGGGATGTTCGGCGAGCTGCTCGCCCGGATCCAGGAGCAGGGCTTCGCGGTCGCCCGCCTCGACGACTACCTGGCCCGGCCCACCGGCTGACCCAGCATCATCACCGGCCCGGCCGCCGTCCGGGCCACGATCACCGTCACCGCGTTCGGCCCGGCCGGTCTCACCTGCCGCCGCAGCTCCTCCGGCACCACCGACGCCCCGCGCTTCTTGACCACCACGGTGCCGATCCGGCGCTCCCGCACCAGCGCCCGCAACCGCTTGACCTGGAACGGCAGCACGTCGGTCAGCTCGTACGCCTGCGCGTACGGCGTCGGGCGCAGCTCGTCCGAGGTGACGTACGCGATCATCGGGTCGATCAGCCGGCCGCCCGTCAGCTCCGCCACCTCCGCGACCATCCGGCCCCGGATCACCGCCCCGTCCGGCTCGTACAGGTAGCGCCCCACCGGGCCCACCGGCGGGTCCGGCAGCGCGCCGCCGGACAGCGAGTGCGGGCCCGGCAGCAGCGTCGCCCGGTACGGCTCGGCGGCGGCCGTGCCGAACCACAGCACCGCCTCCTTCACCTCGCCGCGGTCCGACACCCACTCCGCCTCGGCGCCCGCCGGCACCAGCTCGTGCGGGATGCCCGGCGCCACCTTCAGCGCGCCGAACGGGGCGCCGCGGGCCGCCTCCACCGCCCAGGACAGCGGCGGCGCGTACGCCTCCGGGTCGAACACCCGGCCCTTCGAGGTGCGCCGCGCCGGGTCGGTGAACACCGCGTCGAAGCCCGCGGTGCCGACGTCCGCGACGTCCGCGCGGCGCACCTCGACCAGCTCCGCCACGCCCAGCGCCGCCGCGTTCGCCCGCGCCACCTCGCAGGTCAGCTCGTCCCGGTCCACCGCCAGCACCGCGATCCCGGCCCGGGCCAGCGCGATCGCGTCCCCGCCGATCCCGCAGCACAGGTCGGCCAGCCGCCGCACCCCCAGCGCCGCGAACCGCCCCGCCCGCCACTCGGCGACCGACCGCCTGGTCGCCTGCTCCACCCCGTGCTGGGTGAAGTACATCGACGCGGCGTCCGCCCCGAACTTCGCCTCCGCCCGCTGCCGCAGCCGGGCCTGCTCGAACGCCGCCCGCACCAGCTCCGCCGGGTACTCCCGCCGCAGCCTGGTCGCCAGCGCCAGCTCCCCGGCCGCCGTGAACCCCCGCAACTCGGCCAGCAGCGCCTGCCCCTGCTCGGTCAGCAGCGCCCGGAACGACTCGATCTCCACCGCACCATTGTCGCGGCTCCGCTCAGCGCGCCAGCACCGCGAGCACGGCCGCCGCCAGCGCGGGCCCGGCCAGCCCCACCGCCAGCGGCGCGATCCGGTAGCCCCGCCGCGCCGTCGCCACCGTCGAGACCACCGGCACCGCGAGCCCCAGCACCGTCACCGTGCCGCACAGCAGCACCGCCAGGCCCGCCCCGCCCCCGCGCTCCGAGGCCCCGGCCAGCGCGAACACCAGCACCATGACCGCGTAGGGCACCGCGCACAGCAGCGGCACGGCCAGCGCCAGCAGCCACACCGCGTGGAACGCGTCCCGCCCCGCGGACCGGCTCTTCTTCGCCATGTCCCCATCGTGGCAAGGGAATTCGCCCGCCGCCTGAGTACCCGTACTCGGAACCGGCCGGGTCGAACGGAAACTCGGGCCCGACTCCGTTGGCACTCTGGTTGACTGAGTGCTAACCGCGTCCTAAGGTCGTTCCTGGCACTCCCCCCAGGGAGAGTGCTAACGCGATGAAGCGTGTCCGACCCCCGCGACGGCGGCCGCGCGCAATCGCCACCTACCTGTTAGACAACCCCGTAATCTCCGAAGGGGAGCTCGGACGTGACCACCAGCAGCAAGGTTGCCATCAAGCCGCTCGAGGACCGCATCGTGGTCCAGCCGCTCGACGCCGAGACCACCACCGCCTCCGGCCTGGTGATCCCGGACACCGCCAAGGAGAAGCCCCAGGAGGGCGTCGTCCTGGCCGTCGGCCCGGGCCGCTTCGAGGACGGTCAGCGTCTGCCGCTCGACGTCGCCGTCGGTGACATCGTCCTGTACTCGAAGTACGGCGGCACCGAGGTGAAGTACCAGGGCGAGGAGTACCTCGTCCTCTCGGCCCGCGACGTCCTCGCGATCATCGAGAAGTAAAGACGTCCGACCAGTAGACGTCCCAGCCCGCCCCGGATCCGTGTCGCACTGACAGGGGCCCGGGGCGCGGTTGTTGCTCCACGTACGCAGACCTACCCCTGAGGAAACGGGATCATGGCGAAGACCCTGCAGTTCGACGAGGACGCCCGCCGCTCGCTGGAGCGCGGCGTCAACAAGCTGGCCGACACCGTCAAGGTGACCATCGGCCCCAAGGGCCGCAACGTCGTCATCGACAAGAAGTTCGGCGCCCCCACCATCACCAACGACGGTGTGACCATCGCCCGCGAGGTCGAGCTCGACGACCCGTACGAGAACCTCGGCGCGCAGCTGGTCAAGGAGGTCGCCACCAAGACCAACGACGTCGCGGGCGACGGCACCACCACCGCCACCGTGCTCGCCCAGGCCCTGGTCAACGAGGGCCTGCGCAACGTCGCCGCCGGCGCCGGCCCGGCCGCCCTGAAGAAGGGCATCGACAAGGCCGTCGCCGCCGTCTCCGAGCACCTGCTCTCGGTGGCCCGCGAGATCGAGGGCAAGGACGACATCGCCGCCGTCGCCTCCCTCTCCGCCCAGGACACCCAGGTCGGCGAGCTGATCGCCGAGGCGATCGACAAGGTCGGCAAGGACGGTGTGATCACCGTCGAGGAGTCCAACACCTTCGGCGTCGAGCTCGAGTTCACCGAGGGCATGCAGTTCGACAAGGGCTACCTGTCCCCGTACTTCGTCACCGACGCGGAGCGCCAGGAAGCCGTCCTGGAGGACCCGTACGTCCTGATCAACCAGGGCAAGATCTCCTCCATCCAGGAGCTCCTGCCGCTGCTGGAGAAGGTCCTGCAGGCCGGCGGCTCCCGCCCGCTGCTGATCATCGCCGAGGACGTCGACGGCGAGGCCCTCTCCACCCTGGTGGTCAACAAGATCCGCGGCACCTTCAACGCGGTCGCGGTCAAGGCCCCCGGCTTCGGCGACCGCCGCAAGGCCATCCTCGGCGACATCGCCACCCTCACCGGCGGCCAGGTCGTCTCCGAGGAGGTCGGCCTCAAGCTCGACCAGGTCGGCCTGGAGGTGCTCGGCAGCGCCCGCCGGATCACCGTCACCAAGGACGAGACCATCGTCGTCGACGGCGCCGGCGACTCCGCCGAGGTCGCGGGCCGGGTCGCCCAGATCAAGGCCGAGATCGCCAACACCGACTCCGACTGGGACCGCGAGAAGCTCCAGGAGCGCCTCGCCAAGCTGGCCGGCGGCGTCTGCGTGATCAAGGTCGGCGCGGCCACCGAGGTCGAGCTCAAGGAGCGCAAGCACCGCCTGGAGGACGCCATCTCCGCGACCCGCGCCGCGGTCGAGGAGGGCATCGTGGCCGGCGGTGGCGCCTCGCTGGTGCACGCCGCGAAGGTCCTGGAGGACGGCCTCGGCCTGACCGGCGACGAGGCCACCGGTGTCGCCGTGGTCCGCAAGGCGCTCGCCGAGCCGCTGCGCTGGATCGCCCAGAACGCCGGCCTGGAGGGCTACGTCATCACCTCCAAGGTCGCCGACCTGGAGCCCGGCCAGGGCTACAACGCCGCCACCGGCGAGTACGGCGACCTGGTCAAGGCCGGCGTCATCGACCCGGTCAAGGTCACCCGCTCCGCCCTGGAGAACGCCGCCTCCATCGCCTCCCTGCTGCTCACCACCGAGACCCTCGTGGTGGAGAAGAAGGAAGAGGAAGAGGCCGCCGGCCACGGCCACTCGCACGGCGGCCACGGCCACAGCCACTGAGGCACCGCGCGCCGGCCGCCAGGGCGGCGCGGCGAGAGCAGGGGCGCGAGGAACCGCGCGACCGGCCCCGCACCCCCGTGGTGCGCGGCCCGGAGCGCCGGGGCCCCGCGCCCCTGCTCTCGCGTTCCCGGCGCACTTCGCGCCTCCCCTACAGTTGACGGCGTGATCGAAGCCCGCCACCTCCGCGTCCTGCACGCCGTCGCCCGGACCGGGTCGTTCTCCGCCGCCGCGCGGGAGCTGGGGTGCACGCAGCCCGCGGTGAGCCAGCAGATGAAGGCGCTGGAGAAGGCGGTGGACACCCCGCTGGTGGTGCGGTCCGGGCGGGAGATGCAGCTGAGCGAGGCCGGGCGGGTGCTGCTGCGGCACGCGGACGGCATCCTCGCGGGGCTCTCGGCCGCCGAGGAGGAGGTCGCGGCGATCGCCGGGCTGCGGGCGGGGCGGGTGCGGCTGGTCTCGTTCCCGACGGCCAGTTCGACCCTGGTGCCGCGGTCGGTGGCGCAGGTGCGGACGGCCCACCCGGGGGTGCGGGTCTCGCTGGTGGAGGCGGAGCCGACCCAGGCGCTGGCGATGCTGCGCGGCGGCGAGTGCGAGGTCGCGCTGGCCTTCCGCTACCCGGACTCGCAGGGCGGGCTGAGCCTGCCGTCCCCGCACGCGACGCTGCGCGAGGCGCGGGCCGAGGCGGCGCTGGAGGCGGCGGCGACGGCGGCCGCGAACGACTGGTCCGAGCTGGTGGTGCGCCCGCTGCTGGACGATCCGCTGGTGGGCCTCGTCCCGGCGGGCCACCCGCTGGCGGGCCGGGGCGAGGGCGACCCGGTGGACCTGGCGGAGCTGGCGGCCGAGCAGTGGATCGCGGGCTGCCTGCAGTGCCGGGGCCACCTGGTGGAGCTGTGCGCGGACGCGGGCTTCGCGCCGGCCATCGAGTTCGCCACGGACGACTACCCGGCGGTGGTGGGCCTGGTCGGCGCGGGCCTGGGGGTGGCGGTGCTGCCGGGGCTGGCGCTGGAGTCGGTGCGGCACCCGGGGGCGGCGGCCGTGCCGGTGAGGGTGGCCTCGGGCGAGCCGGCCCGGCGCGAGGTGGTGGCGCTGACCCTGCCGGACCTGGCGGAGGTCCCGGCGGTGGCGCTGATGCTGGACCAGCTCGCGGCGTCGGCCGCGGCCCGCTGAGCGCGGCGCCGACCGGGGACGGGCGGGCGACGCGTCCGGGTGGCGCGGCCGGGGACGCGGGCCGCGGCGGCGGGGACGGCCGCTGCGGTGCGGGGGACCGGCACGGGGACCGGCGACGGACCAGGACCGGCGGGAGCGGCCGGACTGGTGGCGGATCAGCGGCGGATGGTCTGCGGCATCGCCAGCGGGACCTCGGCCAGCCGGTTGCGGGAGCGGCCGAGCAGCTCCTCGCGTTCGTCCTCGGTCATGCCGCCCCAGACCCCGTAGGGCTCGCGGACGGCGAGGGCGTGTGCCGCGCACTTGACGCGCACCGGGCAGCGCATGCAGACCTCCTTGGCGCTCGTCTCGCGGGAGGTCCGGGCCGCGCCGCGTTCGCCCTCGGGGTGGAAGAACAGTGAGCTGTCGACGCCGCGGCAGGCGGCGGAGAGCTGCCAGTCCCAGAGGTCTGCGTTGGGGCCTGGGAGGCGGGAGAAATCTGCCATGGCTCATTCCCTTCATGGCTCGGGACCCGGCGGCCGGCCGCGACTGTCGCGGCGAGGCGGCACCGGGCCGGTACGGACACCTGGAAATATGACTTACGCCCACTACACCGACAAGTCACCCACAGTCCGACGAATCCGTCAATGACCTGACAGAAGCTATAAAAACGGACAAAAGGGGCAAGAGGTTTGAACCCGCATGCTGCACCGATCGGGTGTCCCACCGGGCGCGGACCGCCTCCGGAGGGCGCGCGCGGCGCGGGCACCGCGCGCGAGCTGCACAAAAGTGCGGCGTGTGCACCGCGAGGTGGCTCTTGTGTGATGGGTTGGCCACGTACAGTGGTGGAGATGGACGTGAAGCCGTAACTCATTCGAGTGACGGTCGTTGGATGTGCGGAGGCGGTCAGAGGACGCAGGACATCGGGACCGGTCGCGCAGCGAGGCGATCGGAACGGGTGCGTCCCGGGGCCGTGTCGGAGAGGTTCGTACCAGCCAGGAGGCTCAACGTGACGCGGATCTGCTGCGGAGGACGACGGTCATGACATCCGTACTCGTCTGCGACGATTCCCCGCTCGCCCGGGAGGCGCTTCGCCGCGCGGTGGCGACCGTGCCCGGCGTGGACCGGGTGACCACTGCGACGAACGGTGAGGAGGTCCTCCGCCGCTGGGTGGCCGACCGTTCCGATCTCGTTCTGATGGACGTCCGGATGCCCGGCCTCGGCGGGGTGGAGACGGTCCGCCGGCTGCTGTCGGCCGACCCGGGCGCCCGGATCATCATGCTCACCGTCGCCGAGGACCTGGACGGCGTGGCCCTCGCGGTCGCCGCCGGGGCCCGCGGCTACCTGCACAAGGACGCCTCGCGCGCCGAGCTGCGGGCCACCGTCACCCAGGCGCTGGCCGACCCGACCTGGCGCCTGGCGCCGCGCCGGCTCCGCAGCCCGGACATGGGCGCCGCGCCGACCCTGACGGCCCGTGAGATCCAGGTGCTGGAGGGGATGAGCCACGGCCGTTCCAACGCCGAGATCGGCCGCGAGCTGTTCCTGTCCGAGGACACCGTGAAGACGCACGCCAGGCGGCTGTTCAAGAAGTTGGGCGCCTCGGACCGCGCGCACGCGGTGGCGCTGGGCTTCCGTTGGGGCCTGGTCCGCTGAGCGGACGCGCGAACCGCGCTCGCTCGGACGTGTGACGTTGTGGTCCCGAGGCTGCACCATGGAGGAGTGGAGCACCTCGGGGACCAGCGGACAGGCAGGGGAGGCGGCACGGTGCACGCGGCGACGGATAACGTTCCGATGCACAAGTCCGGACGCGGTGCCGCGTTTTCCGGCCCGACCAGGCACCATGGACCGATGCGTGACGACGAGGAGGCCGCCGGGCCCGACCCGGTGCAGCCCGCCCCCGGGGGTGCGGCTGCCGATCCGTCGTCGGCACCGGGCGGTCCGGTGACCGGATCCGACGGCCCGTCGGGAGCGGCGGCCCGCCCGCCCGTGCTCGGCGCGGGGGCGTCGCCCGAGGTGGCCGAACTGGTCGCGGCGGCGGTCCGCGGCGACGGCCCCGCGATCGAGGCGCTGCTCGGCTACGTGCTCCCGCTGGCGCTGCGCTACTGCCGCGGCCGGCTGGTCCGGCTGCCCGGCGGGGCCCGGCACCACGTGGACGACGTGGCCCAGGAGGTGTGCGTCGCGGTGCTCTGCGCGCTGCCCCGCTACCGGGACACCGGGCGCCCGTTCGAGGCCTTCGTGTATGGGATCGCCGCGCACAAGATCGCCGATCTCCAGCGGGCCGCGATGCGCGGGCCCGGCTCGACGGTAATCCCGCCGGACGACCTGCCGGAGACGCCGGACGAGTCGCTCGGCCCGGAGGAGCGGGCGCTGCTCTCCAGCGACGCCGCGTGGATCAAGGAGCTGCTGTCCTACCTGCCGGCCCGCCAGCGCGAGCTGGTGCTGCTGCGGGTGGCGGACGGGCTGTCGGCGGAGGAGACCGGCGAGCTGCTCGGGATGTCGCCGGGCGCGGTGCGGGTGGCCCAGCACCGGGCGCTGTCCCGGCTGCGGGCGCTGGCGGAGGAGAGCGGCTGAACCCCGGCCGGTCCTTCCGGTCTCCCCGGCCCGTCGGCCGGTCTCCCGTCCGGCTTGCCGTCCGGTCTCCCGTCCGGCGTGCCGTCCGTGCTGCTGGACGCGCGTGGACCGCGCGGAATGAAGCGCGGCCGGGCGGGCGTTGTCAAGAGGGCGCGACGACCCACCCCGCGTCACCAGTACCATGGGGTATCGGCGCCTGGTCGGGTCGCCAAAGTTTCTCCGGTGCGCGCGGGGTCCCGTTGGAGGTTCCTCCGAAGCGCCGGGCGTCTTGGCGGCCGGTGACAGCCGGGCGCCCGTGCGCAGAACGACGGCCCGCCACGGAAGGTTCCCCATGTCTTACAACGCCGCCGGCGTACCCGAGAAGTTCGCGATGCTCGGACTCACGTACGACGACGTCCTGCTGCTGCCCGGGGCCTCCGAGGTGCTGCCCAACCAGGTGGACACCTCCTCGCGGATCTCCCGGAACGTGCGGGTCAACATCCCGCTGCTGTCCGCGGCGATGGACAAGGTCACCGAGTCCCGGATGGCGATCGCGATGGCCCGCCAGGGCGGCGTCGGCGTCCTGCACCGCAACCTCTCGATCGAGGACCAGGTCAACCAGGTCGACCTGGTGAAGCGGTCCGAGTCCGGCATGGTCACCGACCCGATCACGGTCGGCCCGGAGGCGACGCTGGCCGAGGCGGACGCGCTGTGCGCCCGGTTCCGGATCTCCGGCGTGCCGGTGGCCACGGCCGAGGGCAAGCTACTGGGCATCGTCACCAACCGCGACATGGCCTTCGAGACCGACCGCAGCCGCAAGGTCGCCGACATCATGACGCCGATGCCGCTGATCACCGGCAAGGTCGGCATCTCCGGCGAGGACGCGGTCGCGCTGCTGCGCCGCCACAAGATCGAGAAGCTGCCGCTGGTCGACGACGAGGGCCGGATCAAGGGCCTGATCACCGTCAAGGACTTCGTCAAGGCCGAGAAGTACCCGAACGCCGCCAAGGACGCCGAGGGCCGGCTGCTGGTGGGCGCCGCCGTCGGCGCCTCCGCCGAGGCCTTCGACCGCGCCCAGGCGCTGGTCGGCGCGGGCGTGGACTTCCTGGTCGTCGACACCTCGCACGGGCACTCGCACAATGCGCTGTCCTGGATCTCCAAGATCAAGTCCGCCGTGCCGGTGGACGTGGTCGGCGGCAACGTCGCCACCCGGGACGGCGCGCAGGCGCTGCTGGACGCCGGCGTGGACGGCGTGAAGGTCGGCGTCGGCCCCGGCTCGATCTGCACCACCCGCGTGGTCGCCGGCGTCGGCGTCCCGCAGGTCACCGCGATCTACGAGGCCGCGCAGGCCTGCCAGGACGCGGGCGTCCCGATCATCGGCGACGGCGGCCTCCAGTACTCCGGCGACATCGGCAAGGCGCTGTGCGCCGGCGCCGACACCGTGATGCTCGGCTCGCTGCTGGCCGGCTGCGAGGAGTCGCCCGGCGAGCTGCTCTTCATCAACGGCAAGCAGTTCAAGTCGTACCGCGGCATGGGCTCGCTGGGCGCGATGCAGACCCGCGGCCAGGCGAAGTCCTTCTCCAAGGACCGCTACTTCCAGGCCGAGGTCTCCTCGGACGAGAAGCTGATCGCCGAGGGCATCGAGGGCCAGGTGCCCTACCGCGGCCCGCTCTCCGCGGTGCTGTTCCAGCTGACCGGCGGCCTGCGGCAGACCATGGGGTACGTGGGCGCGGCGAGCATCGAGGAGATGCAGACCAAGGGCCGGTTCGTCCGGATCACCTCGGCGGGCCTCAAGGAGAGCCACCCGCACGACATCCAGATGACCGTCGAGGCGCCGAACTACAACGCGCGCTGAGGCCACCGGAACCGCCCGGCCGCGGAACCGACCGCCGGCCGGGCGGTTCCGTGCCGTCCGGGCCCGGGCGCGCCCCTGGCGGGGCAGGTGGGGGCGCGTGCGGGATACTTGGGGGCGTGGCCGGGGGGACCCGGTCGGGAGATGGAAAGCAGCAGAAGGGCTCGAAGTGACTGAGATCGAGATCGGGCGAGGCAAGCGCGGCCGCCGGGCGTACTCCTTCGACGACATCGCCGTCGTCCCCAGCCGCCGTACGCGTGACCCGAAGGAGGTCTCGATCGCTTGGCAGATCGACGCCTACCGTTTCGAACTGCCGTTCCTGGCCGCGCCGATGGACAGCGTGGTGTCGCCGGAGCAGGCGATCGCGATCGGGCAGCTGGGCGGCCTGGGCGTGCTGAACCTGGAGGGGCTGTGGACGCGGTACGAGGACCCGCGCCCGCTGCTGGCGGAGATCGCCTCGATCACCGACGAGGCGGCGGCGACCCGGCGCCTGCAGGAGGTGTACGCGGAGCCGATCAAGGCCGAGCTGATCAAGGAGCGGATCAAGGAGGTCCGTGACTCGGGCGTGGTGACCGCCGCGGCGCTCTCGCCGCAGCGCACCGCCGAGTTCTCCAAGGCCGTGGTGGACGCCGGGGTCGACGTGTTCGTGATCCGCGGCACCACGGTGTCGGCCGAGCACGTCTCGGGCGCGGCCGAGCCGCTCAACCTCAAGCAGTTCATCTACGAGCTGGACGTGCCGGTGATCGTCGGCGGCTGCGCCACCTACACCGCCGCGCTGCACCTGATGCGGACCGGCGCGGCCGGCGTGCTGGTCGGCTTCGGCGGCGGCGCCGCGCACACCACCCGGGGCGTGCTGGGCATCCAGGTGCCGATGGCCACCGCCGTCGCCGACGTCGCGGCCGCCCGCCGCGACTACATGGACGAGTCCGGCGGCCGGTACGTGCACGTGATCGCGGACGGCGGCGTCGGCTACAGCGGCGACATCCCCAAGGCCGTGGCCTGCGGCGCGGACGCGGTGATGATCGGCGCCGCGCTGGCCCGCGCCACCGACGCCCCCGGCCGGGGCCACCACTGGGGCATGGAGGCCGTCCACGAGGAGCTGCCGCGCGGCAAGCGGGTGCACCTGGGCACCGTCGGCACCACCGAGCAGATCCTGACCGGTCCGTCGCACACCCCCGACGGCACCATGAACCTGTTCGGCGCGCTGCGCCGGGCGATGGCCACCACCGGCTACACCGAGCTCAAGGAGTTCCAGCGGGTCGAGGTCACGGTCAACCCCGCCCGGTGACACCCCGCTGACGGCCCGTCAGCAGATCGGAGGGCCCCCGCCGCAACCGGCGGGGGCCCTCCGCCGTCCTCCCACCACGGGCGGGCTGGGACGGTCGCCGGGGCCGGGCGCGGGGGCGGGTGGCCGGGCCGGGGCCGGACAGGGGATGATGGGGGCTCCGGCCTGCGACCGCCGCCCTCGGCGGTCCGACACGCCGTCAGGTCACGGCCGGGGTACCCGCCGAGGGCCGCGACACCATGGGGAGAGCGCACCGATGACGCAGCCGCAGGAACCGACCGGCCGACTGCTGGCGGACCGCTACCGGCTCGGCGAGGTGCTCGGGCGCGGCGGCATGGGCACCGTCTGGCGGGCCGAGGACGAGATGCTGGGCCGGATCGTCGCGGTCAAGGAACTCCGGATGACCGGCACCGTCGACGAGATCGAGAAGCACCGGCTGGTCGTCCGCACCCTGCGCGAGGCCAAGGCCACCGCCCGGATCCGGCACACCTCGGCCGTCACCGTCTTCGACGTGGTCGAGGAGGACGACCGGCCGTGGATCGTGATGGAACTCGTCGCCGGCCGCTCGCTGGCCGACGTGGTCGCCGAGGACGGCCCGATCGCCCCCGAACGGGCCGCGAGGATCGCGCTCGACCTGCTCGGGGTGCTGGGCGCCGCGCACCGCCAGGGCATCCTGCACCGGGACGTGAAGCCGTCCAACGTGCTGATCGGCGAGGACGGGCGCACCGTGCTCACCGACTTCGGCATCGCCAGCGTCGAGGGCGACACCTCCATCACCTCCACCGGCATGCTGGTCGGCGCCCCCTCCTACATCGCCCCCGAGCGGGCCCGCGGCAAGCTGCCCGGACCGCCCTCCGACCTGTGGTCGCTGGGCGGCACGCTGTACGCGATGGTCGAGGGCGTCCCGCCGTACGACCGGGGCGACGCGCTGGCCACCCTCACCGCCGTGATGACCGAGCCGCTGCCCGAGCCGCGCAACGCCGGGCCGCTGCGGGGCGTCATCGAGGGGCTGCTGGAGAAGGACCCGGCCCGGCGGATGGACGCCGACACCGCCCGGCCGCTGCTCGAACTGATCGCCGCCGGGAAGCCGCTGCCCGAGGCCGAGACGGTGGCCGTCCCGGCGCCCTCGGCCCCGGAGCCGTCCGCGGCCGCCGCTGCGCCCCCGGCCGGGGCCGGTCCGGCGGCGACGGCGACGGCGACGGCGACGGAACCGCTCCGGACGGACGGGGCGCCGCCCGCGGGCGGGCCGTTCGGCTCGCGGCGGCGGGCGCTGCTGGCCGGGGCGGCGGTGGTCGCCGCGCTCGCGCTGATCGCGGCGCTGGTGGTGTTCTGGCCCCGGGGCGACGGAGACGGCGGGAAGAACGGCGCCGCCGCCTCCGCCGCGGACGGGACCGCGGCGTCCGCGAGCCCGTCGGCGTCCGCCGGCCCGTCGGCGCCGGCGGCCCCGTCGGCCTCCGCGCAGGCCGCGGACCCGGGCTCCGCGCCGCCCGCCGCGGAGCCGTCGCCGCTGCCGTCGGCCGGGCAGATACCCGCCGGCTACCGGGTGTACAAGGACCCGTCCGGGTTCAGCATCGCGCTGCCCGACTGGATGGCCGACCAGGGGCCGGACTACCGGGCCACCAGCCGCCGCTTCGAGGGCCGCGGGCTGCGGCTGGTCGTCGACTGGCAGAGCCCCGCCGGGGCGAGCGCGCTGAAGGACTGGCAGGAGTCCGACCGCAACGCGAAGATGGCCGACTACCGCCGGGTCAGGGTGGAGGCCGTCGCCTACCGGGACTGGGCCAACGCCGCCGACTGGGAGTGGACGTACACCGGCAAGTCCGGCACCCTGCTGCACTCGCTCAACCGGGGCTTCGTCACCGGCGGCGGCAAGTACGGCTACGCGATCTACTGGACCATGCCCGAGGAGGACTGGTCGGCCCCGGACGGCTCGCTGGCCCGGCGGATCTCCTTCGAGAGCTTCCAGCCCGCGCCGTAGCCGGCGCGGCGGCGCGCGGCGCGCCCGGCGGGGGCCGGGTGTTCCGGGCGGGCCGGGGCCGCGGCGGGGGCGGCTCCGGGCGGGCTGACCGGGGGCGCGGCGGTGCGGGGGCGGCTCCCGGCGGGGGCGGAAAGCGCGCACCGGGCGGTGGCGGAGGCGGAGGGGAGCCGTACGCTGGCGGGACGACGGCGTGAGGAACAGACATGCGAGCGGCACCGGGGCAACTGGTGGCCGGGCGGTACCGGGTGACGGACCGTCCGGAGGGTGAGGTCGGTGTTCCGGCGGTGGACGTCCACGGCGGGTCGCGGGTGCGCCTGTTCGGGCTGGAGCTGCCCGAACTGCTGGTGCCGGGGCACCCGGCGGGGGCGCCCGCCCCGTCGTACGGGCCGCGGCTGACCGCCCGGGTCGCGCAGGTCGCGGCGGCGGCGACGGCGCACCCGAGGCTGCTGCGGGGGCTCGCGGCGGGCCCCGAGGACGAGGTGCTGTGGATCGCCGAGGAGGCGGTGCCCGGGGTGCCGCTGGAGCGGCTGGCGGGCAACGGCCCGGTCTCGCCGTACCGGGTGGCCGAGATCGGCGCGGACCTGGCGGGCGCGCTGCGGTCCGTGCACGAGGCCGGGCTGACGCACGGGAACCTGACGCTGCGCACGGTGCTGGTCTGCGAGGACGGCGCGGCGATGCTGGGCGGGCTGCTGCTGGGCGCCGCCGAGGAGGAGCTGTGCGCGGCGCTGGGCGGCGAGGTGCCGCGCCGGGTGTACGAGACCCGGGCGCTGATGGTCGGACCGCTCGCCGAGCGCTGGGCGATCGACGCGGGCGCCCCCGCCGACACCTGGGCGCTGGGCGTGCTGCTGTACCGGCTGCTGACCGGCCACGGCCCGTACCCGGAGGACGACCTGCCGACGCTGCTGGCGGCCGTCCGGGACGGGCGGCACCACCCGGCGGACGGGTGCGGGCCGCTGCGGCCGCTGGTCGAGCGGCTGCTGCGGCCGGACGCCGCGCTCCGGCCGGACGCGGCGGCCGTGCAGCGGGAGTTGCGCGAGCTGCTGTCGTTCGCGCCCGAACCGGGCCGGGACGGCCCGCCCGACCCGCTGCTGCCGGTGCCCCGGCCGGAGGCCGGTCCGCTGGTGCCGCACCCGCGCGGGCGGCGCCCGGCGCGGCCGACGGACCGTCAGGTCCCGGCCCGTCCGCCGCGGGTGCCGCCGAAGCTGCTCGGGCCGCTGGTGCTGGGCGGCGTGCTGGTGCTGCTGTGCGCGGCGGTCGCGGTGATCGTCGCGGTCGCGGGCTGAGAGCGGGCGGTCACGGTGCGGTTCCGAGCCCGGGCCGCGATTCCCGGGGCGCGCCGGGCAGCCTAGGCTTGCCTTCGAACCGCCGGTGCTGAACCGGCACACGGTCTGCCAGGACCCCGTCCGACCGGCGGTGGGGGGAAGCGAAGGGGGGACGGTCATGGGCGCACAGGACCAGTCGACGGGCCGTCTGCTGGCCGGGCGTTACGCGCTCGGCGAGCGTCTGGGGCGCGGCGGGATGGGGACCGTCTGGCGCGCCAGGGACGAGATGCTGGACCGGGAGGTGGCCGTCAAGGAGCTGACGGTCAGCCACCTCTCGGAGGAGGACCTGGAGATCCTCCAGTCCCGGATGAAGCGCGAGGCCCGGGCCGCCGCCCGGATCAAGCACCCGGGCGTGATCACCATCCACGACGTGCTGGAGCAGGACGGCCGGCCGTGGATCGTCATGGAGCTGGTGGACGGCCGCGCGCTGTCCGACGTGATCAGCCAGGACGGCGCCCTGACGCCCCGGGAGGCCGCCACCGTCGGCCTCCAGGTGCTGGCCGCCCTGCACCGCGGCCACCAGCTGGGGGTGCTGCACCGCGACGTCAAGCCCGCCAACGTGCTGCTGGAGCACGGCACCGGGCGGGCCGTGCTGCTCGACTTCGGCATCGCCAAGTTCGAGGGCGCGATGGACATCACCCGCCCCGGCGACCTGGTCGGCTCGCCCGACTACCTGGCCCCGGAGCGCGCCCAGGGCCAGCGCCCCGGCCCGGCCTCCGACCTGTGGGCGCTGGGCGCGACGCTGTACCACGCGGTGGAGGGCGAGTCGCCGTTCCGCCGGGACAACCCGCTCAGCACGCTCACCGCGGTGGTCGACGAGCCGCTGCCCGAACCGCGCCGGGCCGCCGGGCTCGGGCCGGTGCTGGCCGCGCTGATGGCCAAGGACCCGGCCGAGCGGCCCGGTGCCGACGAGATCGGCCGGATGCTGCGCGAGGTCGCCGACGGGCACACCGTCAGCCTCCGGGTCCCCGACCAGCCCGGGGCGCCGCGGCTGCCCACCCAGGTGGTCCCGGTCGTCGACCGGACCGCCCCCGACCCGGCGGACGGGGCGTCCGGGGCGGGCACCGAGCCGGGCCGGACCGCGGCCCGGCCGCCCGCCGCCCCGGCCCCGGCCCCCGCCCCGGCGCCCCGGCGGCGCGGGCGGGCGCTGCTGTGGACGCTGGTCGGCGTGCTGCTGCTGGCCGGGGCCGGCGGCGGCGCGTACTACGTCCACCGGCACCGGCAGGGGACGGTCGCGGCGCCCGACCCGACCCCGTCCGGCGACAGCCCGCTGACCGGCGAGAGCCCGCTGCCCAGCGGCGCGCCCGCGCCCCCCGGGTACGTCTGGAAGGACGACCCGGCCGGGTTCCGCTTCCTGCTGCCCACCAACGGGACCTGGGAGCGCAGCGAGCACGACGGCGGGCAGATCTACTACACGCCCGACAACCAGGAGCACTTCCTGCTGTTCGCGGTGTCGGTCGGCCAGGCCCTCGCCCCGGAGGACCACTTCCTGGAGATGGAGGACTCGCTCGCCAAGAGCCTCAAGGACTACCAGCGCACCACCCTCGACACCGTCAAGATCAAGGGCCAGGAGGCGGCGGTGTGGGAGTTCGCCTTCGGCGCGAAGGACGCCCGCCGGCACGCCAAGGAGGTCGAGTTCCGGCGCGCGGACGGGACGGCGTTCATGGTGTACGTGTCGGGGCCGGAGAAGGACTGGCGCGACAGCCTGCGGCAGTTCACCACCGTGCTGAACAACTTCACGCCGACCATCTGACCGGAATCCGACCCGCCGCCTTTTGGTGTTACCGGCGGGTACACAAGACGGGTTCCAGGGCCTAGGCTGCCCGCATGACGCAGAGCACGATCCAGGGCCGGCGCAACCCCGCGGCGAAGGGGGCGGCGCGCGGCGTCGCCTCGGCGGTGCCGGCCGCGCTGGTGGCGCGGCTGGCCAAGGGCGTGACGGCGTCCGGCGGGACGACCGCCGAGACGCTCGCGCCGCTGACCGGCGAGGCGCTGGCCGCGCTGCCGGTCTCCTCGGAGGCGGACGTCGAGCGGGCGTTCGACCAGGCCCGGCGGGCCCAGCCCGCCTGGGCCGCGCTGCCGGTGCGGCACCGGGCGGGCGTCCTGCTCCGCTTCCACGACCTGCTGCTCAAGCGGCAGGACGAGGTGCTGGACCTCGTCCAGGCGGAGACCGGCAAGGCCCGGCTGCACGCCTTCGAGGAGGTGATGGCCGTCGCCTCGGCGGCCCGGCACTACGGCCGCGCCGCCCGCTCCTACCTGCGCGACCGCCGCCGCGGCGGCGCCGTGCCCGGCCTGACCAGCGCCGTGGAGGCCCGCCGCCCCAAGGGCGTGGTCGGCCAGATCTCGCCGTGGAACTACCCGCTGGAGCTGTCGGTCGGCGACGCGCTGCCCGCCCTGGTCGCCGGCAACGCGGTGGTCAACAAGCCGGACACCCAGACCGCGCTGACCGCCCTGTGGGCCCGCGAGCTGTTCGTCGAGGCCGGACTGCCCCCGCAGGTCTGGCAGATCGTGCTCGGCGACGGCCCCGTGGTCGGCCCGCAGGTGGTCGAGCGCGCCGACTACGTCGCCTTCACCGGCTCCACCCGCACCGGCCGCGACGTCGCCCGGCGGGCCGCCGAACGCCTGGTCGGCGCCTCGCTGGAACTCGGCGGCAAGAACGCCATGCTGGTGCTCGCCGACGCCGACCTGGACCGGGCCGCCGCCGGCGCCGTCCGGGCCTGCTTCTCCTCGGCCGGACAGCTGTGCATCTCCATCGAACGGCTCTTCGTGCACCGCTCGGTCGCCGACGCCTTCCTGGCGAAGTTCGCCGAGCGGACCGCCGCGCTGCGCCTGGGCGGCGGCCTCGCCTACGGCGCCGACATGGGCTCGCTGGTCTCCGCCCGCCAGCTGGAGACCGTCACCCGGCACGTCGAGGAGGCCGTCGAGGCCGGCGCGACGGTGCTGGCCGGCGGGCAGGCCCGGCCCGACCTGGGCCCGCTGTTCTACGAGCCCACCATCCTGGACGGCGTCACCCCCGACATGGCGGTCTGCGCCGAGGAGACCTTCGGCCCGGTCGTCTCGGTCTACCGCTTCGACACCGAGGACGAGGCCGTGGCCGCCGCCAACGCGACCCCCTACGGCCTCAACTCCAGCGTCTGGACCAGGGACACCGGCCGCGGCCGCCGGGTCGCCGCCCGGCTGCGCACCGGCACCGTCAACGTCAACGAGGCGTACGCCGCCGCGTACGGCTCGGTGGCCTCCCCGATGGGCGGCATGGGCGACTCCGGGCTGGGCCGGCGGCACGGCGCCGAGGGCATCCTGCGCTACACCGAGGCGCAGACCGTCGCCGTGCAGCGGCTGCTGCCGATCGGCCCGTCGCTCGGCATGGACGACCGGAAGTTCGCCGAGTTCTTCACCACCGGCCTGAAGGTCATGAAGGCCTTCCGGCTCAAGTAGCGACCCGAGGAGGGGGCGGCAGTGTCGTACGACTACGACGTCGTGGTGGTCGGTTCGGGCTTCGGCGGTTCGGTCGCGGCCCTGCGGCTGACCGAGAAGGGCTACCGGGTCGCCGTCCTGGAGGCCGGGCGCAGGTTCCGCCGCGAGGAGCTGCCCAGCACCTCCTGGAACCTGCGCGACTACCTGTGGGCACCCGCCCTCGGCCGCTACGGCATCCAGCGCATCCACCTGCTGCGCAACGTGCTGATCCTGGCCGGGGCGGGCGTCGGCGGCGGCTCGCTGAACTACGCCAACACCCTGTACGTCCCGCCGAAGGCGTTCTTCGAGGACCGGCAGTGGCGGCACATCACCGACTGGCAGGCCGAGCTCGCCCCGTTCTACGACCAGGCGCAGCGGATGCTCGGCGTCCGGCTCAACCCGACGATGACCCCCTCCGACGTGCACCTGAAGGCCGCCGCCGAGGCGATGGGCTGCGGCGACACCTTCCACCTGGCGCCCGTCGGGGTGTTCTTCGGCGACGGGCAGGACGGCACCGGCGAGGCCGAGGCCGCCCCCGGCGGCGAGGTCGACGACCCGTACTTCGGCGGCGCCGGGCCCCGGCGCCGGGCCTGCACCGAGTGCGGGGAGTGCATGACCGGCTGCCGGCACGGCGCCAAGAACACCCTCACCGAGAACTACCTGTACCTGGCCGAACGGGCCGGCGCCGAGATCCTGCCGATGACCACCGTCCGGCGGCTGCGCCCGCACGGCGAGGGCTACGCGGTCGACGTGCTGCCCACCGACGCCCGCACCCGGCGGGCCCGGAAGGCCGGGGCGCGCACCGTCACCGCCGAGCGGGTCGTGGTCGCGGCCGGCACCTACGGCACCCAGACCCTGCTGCACCGGATGCGCGAGAGCGGCCTGCTGCCCGGGATCTCCGCCCGGCTCGGCCACCTCACCCGCACCAACTCCGAGGCCCTGGTGGGCGCGCAGACCTCCACCCGGCGCTACGGGGAGCGCCCCGACTTCACCCGCGGCGTGGCCATCACCTCCTCGGTGCACCCCGACGCCAACACCCACATCGAGCCGGTCCGCTACGGGCGGGGCTCCAACGCGATGGGCGCGCTCTCCATCCAGCAGGTCAGCGGCGCCGGGCGCGGGCCGCGCTGGCTGCGCTACCTCGGCGCCGCCGCCCGGCACCCGTGGATCTTCGCCCAGTCGATGAACCAGCACCGCTGGTCGGAGAAGACCATCATCGGCCTGGTCATGCAGTCCCTGGACAACTCGCTGACGGTCTCCCTGAAGAACGGGAAGCTCACCTCCCGGCAGGGCCACGGCGCCCCCAACCCGAGCTGGATCCCGGCCGCCGAGGAGGGCGCCCGGGCACTGGCCGCCTCCATCAACGGCTTCCCCGGCTCCACCGCCGGCGAGATCTTCGACATCCCGCTGACCGCGCACTTCCTCGGCGGCTGCCCGATCGGCGACAGCGCCGGCACCGGCGTCGTCGACCCCTACCACCGGCTGTACGGGCACCCCGGGATCAGCGTGGTCGACGGCTCCGCGGTCTCCGCCAACCTGGGCGTCAACCCCTCGCTGACCATCACCGCGCAGGCCGAGCGCGCCATGTCGATGTGGCCCAACCGCGGCGAGGCCGACCCGCGCCCCGAGCCGGGCGCCGCCTACCGCCCCGTCCCGGCGGTCGAACCGCGCCGACCCGCCGTCCCGGCCGGGGCGTTCGGCGCGCTGCGCCTGCCGCTGCTGCCCGTCCCGGAGGTGCCCGCCCGGGCCCCGCAAGGAGATTGACATCCCTTTACCCACGGTGGGATAAACGGGCCCTCGACGTACGAACCGCCCGGGGGGACCCACCATGCCCATCTGCCTGTCCTGCGGCGCGGCCTCGGTCGGCGCCGCGGCGACCTGCGCCAACTGCGGGGGGCAGCTCGCCGCGCCCGCGATCGGCGAGGTCGTCGAGGACACCGGCACCGGCCCGGCCGGCCCCTCCCCGTGGGGCGCCGGACGGGTGCACCACGGCCGGGACCTGCCGCTGCCCTCCCGCGGCTGGCTCACCGCCGGCCGGGTGCTGCTCGCGCCGACCGGGCTGCTGGTGCTGGCCGCCGTGATCGGCGCGGGCAGCGGGGACGGCGACGGCTCGCCGCTGTTCGAGGACTCCTGGTCGGCCGAGGGCTTCCAGGCCTGGCTGGCCCTGGTCCTCACCGCGTTCGGCGCGCCGGTGCGGCTGGTCATGAGCGCCGCCGGCCCGCGGGCCGGCGGCCCGGCGTCCAGCCTCTCCAGCTCCAGCCACCTGGTGATGTACCTGGTCACGCTGGGGTGGCTGCTGGCGCTCTGGCTCGGCCTGCGGGTCTCCGCCCGGGCCCGCCGCCGGGACGGCGCCGCCGAGCCGACCGGGTCCGCCGCCGGGCTCCAGGCGCTGCGCACCGGCGTGCTGTCCGCGCTCGTCGCGCTGCTGCTGGGCTGGCTGGCCGGGTACGACACGGACGCCGCCGCCACCCCGTCGCTGCGGATCGAGACCGGACCGGAGCTGCTGCCGCTCACCGCGTCCGCGGGCCTGGCCGCGGCCGTCCTGGTGCTGGCCGTGGACGGCGCGGCGGCGCTGCGGGCCGAGGCCGCCCGGCGCCGCCGGCTGGGCAGCCTGCTCCTCGCCTGGCAGCACGCCTTCCGGGTGCTGGGCGGCCTGCTGGCGCTGCTCACCGCGGTCGCCCTGGTGGCGCAGCTGGTCTCCGACGACGTGTTCCCGGACAGCGCCTCGCTGGGGCTGGTCACCAACAACGGCCTGCTGCTGTTCGGCGTCGGCGGTGGCGCGACCCTGCTGACGGCCGACCCCTCCGGGCCCGGCCACCGGGCGATGTCGCTGTTCGACCTGGACGGCCACGGCGGCGGCTGGTGGTGCGCGGTGCTCCTGCCGCTGGCCGCCGCGCTGGCGCTCGGCTGGTCCGCGCACCGGGGCCGGCTGGCCCCGCGCGACCGGGCCGTGCTGGCGGGCCTGTACGCGGTGCTCACCGGCGCGCTGCTGCTCGGCACCTCGATCTGGAGCACCCTGGGCGGGAAGCGCGACGAGGTCGCCGGGACCGTCCTCGACAGCCGGGACACCCTCGGCTGGTCGCTGCTCTCGGTGCTGGTCTCCGCCCTCGCCTGGGGCGCGGTCGGCGCGCTGCTGGTGCCCGCGGTGCTCGACGCGGTGCGCCGCACCCCCGCGCCGCTCGTCCCGGCCCCGCCGCGCCCGGCGGCCGGACCGGCCGTGCCGCCGGTGCCCGCCGGGTCGCCGGTGCCGCCGGTGCTTCCCGCGCAGGCGGGTGCCGACCGGTTCGGTGCGGTGCCGCACGGCTCGGTCGAGCTGATCTCCGACGAGCGGCCGGCCCCCGCCGCGCCCGTCCCCGCGCCCACCGCCGCCGGGTCCGACCCGGGAGCCGACCCGCACGCCGCGTACCGGCGCCCGGACACCGCCCGCTGAGCCCGGGAACCGGGAACCGGGAACCGGGCCCCTGGGCCCGGACCCGCGCCCGGCCCCGGACAGGCCAAAGGGCCCCGCGGGGGAACGGGGCCCTTTGTCGCAGCACTCGGCGTCAGGGCCGCGCCGGTGCTGGGTCGACGGCGCCGGGGGAGGAGCGCCGTCTCGGAAGGATGGTCACGGACACGCGCCGGGGCCGGATGGGCCTCACGGAGCGTGAGAGGAGGGCCGCCCGGAGGACGGGCTCTCCACGGCCGGGGGTGTATGGTGAGCCCCCCGCCTCTCAGCAATCGTCGTGGACGAGTGCCTTGCCGTGCAACCGATTCGACGTAACTGGCGGGGTGGACGGAACAGGACACGGCGCCCGGCGGCACCGGGCCCGACCGTCCGGAGTGATCACTGTGCGTGAGGAGTGCTTGCGGGGCGTACCGGGGCGTACGCCGGGGCGGGCGGCTGACTGAGGTGTGGCGGCCGGCACCGGTACCGGCCGCCACACCCCGGGTCCGCCCGGTCGCGGACGGGTTCGCTGTCCCCTGCTGACCCGACCGCGGCACCGGGGCGCGGTCCCACGGCGGGCCCGTGCCCGCCACGCGCACCCGGTGGACCGGAGATGATCCACGCGTGGTTCCGCCGCACGGTGCCGCCCGCACCTGGAGGGCGCCGACGTCTCGTGCGGTCTCCCGGTGCAACGATTCGCCCGCCCGCCCGGTCACGGGCGGCGGCGCGGGCAGTCGGGTGAAAGCGTCCCGGTAGACTCGGTGGTGACACCCCCTTGTACCGCCGCCGGAAGGCCGTCTGTGTCCGCTGATTCCCCCGTCCAGTCCGCACCCGAGAACGACACCGTCCTGGTCGTCGACTTCGGTGCCCAGTACGCCCAGCTCATCGCCCGTCGGGTGCGTGAGGCGCGGGTCTACAGCGAGATCGTGCCGAGCACCATGCCGGTCGCCGAGATGCTCGCCAGGAACCCCAAGGCGATCATCCTCTCCGGCGGTCCGTCGTCGGTCTACGAGGAGGGTGCCCCGCAGCTCGACCGCGCGCTCTTCGAGGCCGGGGTGCCGGTCTTCGGCATGTGCTACGGCTTCCAGCTGATGGCCAAGACGCTCGGCGGCACCGTCGACAACAGCGGCGCCCGCGAGTACGGCCGCACCCCGCTGACCGTCTCCCGCCCCGGCTCCACGCTGTTCGAGGGCACCCCCGCGCAGCAGTCGGTGTGGATGTCGCACGGCGACGCCTGCTCGGCCGCGCCCGAGGGCTTCACCGTCACCGCCTCCACCGACGTGGTGCCGGTCGCCGCCTTCGAGAACGACGACCTCAAGCTGTACGGCGTGCAGTACCACCCCGAGGTGATGCACTCCGAGCACGGCCAGCAGGTGCTGGAGCACTTCCTGTACCGCGGCGCGGGCATCGCCCCGAACTGGACCACCACCAACGTGGTCGAGGAGCAGGTCGCGCTGATCCGCGAGCAGGTCGGCGACAGGCGCGCCATCTGCGGCCTGTCCGGCGGCGTGGACTCCGCGGTCGCCGCCGCCCTGGTGCAGCGCGCCATCGGCGACCGGCTGACCTGCGTGTACGTCGACCACGGCCTGATGCGCAAGGGCGAGACCGAGCAGGTCGAGAAGGACTTCGTCGCGGCCACCGGCGTCAAGCTGGTCGTGGTCGACGCCGAGGAGCGCTTCCTGACCGCGCTGGCGGGCGTCTCCGACCCCGAGCAGAAGCGCAAGATCATCGGCCGCGAGTTCATCCGGGTCTTCGAGCAGGCCCAGGCCGACATCGTCGCCGACGAGGGCCCGGCCGTGGAGTTCCTGGTCCAGGGCACCCTGTACCCGGACGTGGTGGAGTCCGGCGGCGGCACCGGCACCGCCAACATCAAGTCCCACCACAACGTCGGCGGCCTCCCCGAGGACCTCGAGTTCCAGCTCGTCGAGCCGCTGCGCAAGCTGTTCAAGGACGAGGTCCGGATGGTCGGCCAGGAGCTCGGCCTGCCCGCCGAGATCGTCCAGCGCCAGCCGTTCCCCGGCCCCGGCCTGGGCATCCGGATCGTCGGCGAGGTCACCCGGGAGCGCCTGGACCTGCTCCGCGACGCCGACGCCATCGCCCGCGAGGAGCTGACCCTGGCCGGCCTGGACGCCCGGATCTGGCAGTGCCCGGTCGTCCTGCTGGCCGACGTCCGCTCGGTCGGCGTCCAGGGCGACGGCCGCACCTACGGCCACCCGATCGTGCTGCGCCCGGTCTCCTCCGAGGACGCCATGACCGCCGACTGGTCGCGCCTGCCCTACGAGGTGCTGGCGAAGATCTCCACCCGGATCACCAACGAGGTCAAGGACGTGAACCGGGTCGTCCTGGACGTCACCTCCAAGCCGCCGGGCACCATCGAGTGGGAGTGATCCCACCGGCAACCGTGTGACCGCGCCGCCGCTCCCCGCGCCAGGGGAGTGGCGGCGCGGCCGTCCGCGGGGGGCAGCGGGCACAATCGGACCCGATCCTGTCGGCGGACGGCAGGCGGCGAGCGAGAGGGCGGCGGCGATGGCGACCGGGACGGGCGGCACGGCGGGCACCAGGATCACCGAGTGGAAGGCACGGGGCTCGCGCTTCGCGCTGCTGCCGCTGCGGCTGTTCCTGGGGGTGACCTTCGTCTACGCGGCCTTCGACAAGCTCTCCGACGCGCACTACCTGGCCGGCGCCGGCGACCCGGCCTCCTTCTACGCCCAGACCCGGGCGGCGCAGGGGAGCAGCCCGATCGGCTGGGCGCTGGACCCCGCGCTGCACGCGCCGACCCTGTTCGGCCTGCTGATCGCCTTCGGCGAGCTGGCCGTCGGCCTGGGCACCCTGTTCGGCCTGTGGGGCCGGGTCGCCGCGCTCGGCGGCGCGCTGCTCTCCGCCACGCTCTGGCTGACCGTCAGCTTCCACACCACCCCCTACTACCTGGGCAACGACCTGGCCTACCTGCTGGCCTGGACGCCGCTGCTGCTGGCCGGCACCCCCCACCTGTCGGTCGACGGCTACCTGGCCGACCGGGCCGCCCGCGACCGGGCCCGCGGCCTCGCCGAGGACGCGGTGCGCCGCCGCGCCCTGCTGGACGGCGGCATCGCGGCCGTCGCGCTCGGCGGCGCCGGGCTGCTCTCCGGCTCGCTCACCGCCGGCTTCGGCCGGGACGAGACCCCCGCCGCGGCGAGCTCCGGCGCCACCAGCCCCGTCCCGCAGGCCGGGCCCGCGGTGCCCGCCGCGCAGGTCCCGGTCGGCGGCTCCGCCACCGTCAAGGACCCGGCCAGCGGCGACGCCGTCTACATCGTCCAGCCCGCCGCCGGGCGGTACGCCGGCCTGTCCTCGGTGTGCACCCACTCCGGCTGCACGGTCAACCCGCCCAAGGACGGCAAGCTGTACTGCCCCTGCCACGGCTCCACCTTCGACGCCGCCACCGGCGCGGTGATCACCGGCCCGGCCGTGAAGCCGCTGCCCGGGTACGCCGTCACCAGGAACGGCGACCGGCTGGAGCTGGGCCCGCAGCAGTCCTGACGCGGAACTAGTCCAGGGTGTGGTCGTCGTCGCGGGCGCCGCCCCGGCCGTGCCGGGAGGCGGCCACCAGGGCGCCGGCCAGGCCGCCCGCGCCGAGCACGATGCACGCCAGCGGCAGCACGAAGCGGCCGTTCACCTCGCGCCCGTTCAGCGAGGCCACCAGGTAGAGCACCGCCAGCGCGGTGAACAGCCCGCCCGCGACCAGCGCGTACAGGTCGAACCGGTGCTTCCTCATCACCGCACCACCTCGATGTCGCCGGCGCCCACCGTCACCGTCAGCTCCAGTGCCCCCTTGGACGGCTGTCCGTCCGGGACCTCGATCACCACGTCCTCGTGGGTGAACGGGCCGGCGAAGCCCTGCCCGTCCGGCAGCCGGACGTCCCCCACGCCGTCGCGCAGCTTCAGCCGCAGCTCCACCCCGGCGGGCACGGTCACCCGGGCGCTGCCCGCGCCGACCCGCAGCTCGGTGGCGAGGGTGCCGCCCCCGGGGTCGAGCGCCGACAGGTCGAGCCGGGCGTGGCCGGCCCCCAGGGTGTAGCGCGCGGGCAGGTCGGCCGCGGTGGCCGTCCAGGCGCGGTCGCCGGTGGAGTCCGCGACCGTCGCCGAGGTGCCGGCCGCGAGGACCAGGCCCGCGGTCAGCAGCAGCGACAGGAAGGTCAGCCCGCGGGTGCGCCCCCAGCGGGCGCTGAGCAGCATGGCCAGGCCCAGCGGCAGCAGCGCCACCGCCAGCACCGTCGACCAGCGGTGCGCGCCGTGGTCGTCGGCCGCCACCGCCCAGGACGCGCCGACCGCCACCAGCACCGCCGACGCCCCCAGCACCGGGGTGCCGCGCTCGGCCCGGCGGCGGGCCCGCCACTCGCGGTGCGCCCGGTGCCGCTCCCCCGCCTGCCGGTGCGCCTCGTGGCGCCGGTCGGCCCGCTCCGCGAAGTCGGCCGTCCGGCGGTCCGCCCCGTCCCGGTGCGCGTCCTCGCGCGGCTCCTTGCGCAGCGGGTCGCCCTCCGGGAGGTCGGTGCGCTGCCACCACGGCCGGGCGGGCGCCCCGTACGGCGGGGCGGCCCCGCCGTACGGGTCGCGCTCCGGGTGCCGCGGGTCCCACAGGTAGCCGGACGGGCCGACCGGCGGGGTGTCCCCGTACTCCGCGCCGCCGCCCGCCCCGTGGCGCTCCGCGTGCCGGGCCCGGAGCCGCTCCTGGAGCTCCGCGCCGCGGACCTTCCACTCGGCCCGCAGGTCCCGGCCGACCGATTCGCTCCAGGTCTTCCAGTCGGCGAACGGGCCGGAGTCCTCCAGCCGGTCCCGCGGGCCGGTGCCCCCGGCCGGGGCCGGGCCGTCGCCGCCGCCCTCGAAGCGCCGCCGCCGCTCCGGGTCGTAGCGCAGCGCCAGGAAGACCAGCGCGGCGACCAGCAGCAGCGGGAAGAGCTGGCCGCCGTCGCCCATCGAGGAGAAGAACACCCCGGTGCCGATCACCGTCACCAGCACCGCGCCCACCGACTGGCCGTCGACCCGGCCGGTCAGCACCCGCTGCAGCTCGGTGCGGCCGCCCTCGCCGTCCGCGGCCTCCCGCGGCACCACCAGCCAGGCCAGGCCGTACAGGAACAGCCCGAGTCCGCCGGTCAGGCCGAGCACCGCGATCACCACCCGGAACACCACCGGGTCGATGTCCAGGTAGCGGCCGAGGCCGCCGCACACCCCCGCCACCACCCGGTGCCGGGAGGAGCGGGTGAGTGCGGGCCGGCCCTCGGCGGGGGCGGCCGGCGGTTCCTCCGGGATCTGGTCGTCCGTCATGTCCCCATCCTCCCGGGCCGCCGGGCCCCGCCCAACCGTCCGGGGCCCGGGGCCGACCCTGAACTGTCCCTGAGGGCCGCCTAGGGGCCGGACCCTGATGCGCCGCCGTACCGGCACCTGCCACCATCGGTGCCGTGGCCGTACCCGAGACCAGAAGCCCCGAGCCCGCGCCGACCGATCCGCCGGCCGGCCCGCCGCCCTACCGGCGGCTGTACCGCAGCCCGCACGGCCGGATCCTCGGCGGCGTCTGCCAGGGCCTGGCGGTCCACCTCGGCGTGCCCGTCACCTGGGTGCGGCTGGCGTTCATCGTGCTGTTCTTCTCCGAGGGCATCGGCGCCCTGCTGTACGCCGCGTTCTGGGTGGTGGTGCCGCTGGGCATCAACCAGGCCGCCCCCGGCGCCGACCGTCCGGCCCGCCGCCCCGGCGACGGCGCCCCCGGCCGCCTGGGCCGGCTGCGCGAACTGCTGGAGCGCACCTTCCACGGCGACGACCTGCACGGCGCGGACGCCGCCGCGGACCCCGCGGACGCCACCGCGCCCGCGGTCGGGGGCCGCGGCCGGGCCGGCAGCCTGGGCCAGCTGTTCGCGCTGGTCGCCCTGGTGATCGGCGTGATGGCGCTGCTGTCCGCGCTCGGCGTCCAGACCGCCAAGCCGTACGTGTGGCCGCTGCTCGCGGTCGGCATCGGCGTCGCCCTGGTGTGGCGGCAGGCCGACGACTCGCGCTGGCAGAGCTGGTTCGGCCTGGAGCCGGGCAGCCGCAAGGGCGCCTACCTGCGGGTGCTGGCCGGGGTGGTGCTGGTGGTGGCCGGCATCATCGGCTACTTCGTCACCCAGGGCGTGGACTCGCCGGTCGCCCTGGTCGTCGAGTCCTCGCTGGCCGTGGTGGCCGGCGTGCTGGTGCTCGGCGGCCCGTCCATGCTGCGGATGTGGCAGGACCTCGGCGCCGAGCGCACCGCCCGCATCCGGGCCCAGGAGCGGGCCGAGATCGCCGCGCACGTCCACGACTCGGTGCTGCACACCCTGACCCTGATCCAGCGCCGGGCCGAGGACCCCAAGGAGGTGCTGCGGCTGGCCCGAGCCCAGGAGCGCGAACTGCGCCTGTGGCTGTACCGCCCGGAGGCCGCCGCCGAGGCCGCCCCCGACACCCTGGCCGAGCACCTGCGCGAGATCGTCGCCGAGGTCGAGGACCGGCACGGCGTCCCCCTGGAGCTGGTCTGCGTCGGCGACTGCCCGATGGACGAGCGGGTCGCCTCGCAGATGCAGGCCGCCAGGGAAGCCATGGTGAACGCCGCCAAGTACGGTGGCGGTGGACCAGTCCAGGTCTACGCGGAGGTGGAGGGGAGGACGGTGTCGGTGTTCGTCCGCGACCACGGCCCCGGCTTCGACCCCGACGACCTCCCCGAGGACCGCATGGGCGTACGCGAATCGATCATCGGCCGGATGCGGCGCAACGGGGGCACCGCGCGGGTGCGGCCCGCGCCGGACGGCGGGACCGAGGTCGAGCTGGAGATGGAGAGGGCGGCAGATGACTGACGCAGCGTCAGGGGCGGCGGCCGGGAGGCGGGCCCGGGTGGTCCTGGTCGACGACCACCGGATGTTCCGCACCGGGGTGCGCGCCGAGATCGGGCGCACCGACGAGACCGGCATCGACGTGGTCGGCGAGGCCGACGACGTGGAGTCCGCGGTCCGGGTGGTCGCCGAGACCCGGCCCGACGTGGTGCTGCTGGACGTCCACCTGCCCGGCGGCGGCGGCGTCGAGGTGCTGCGCCGCTCGGCCGGCGTCGAGGGGGTGCGCTTCCTCGCGCTGTCCGTCTCGGACGCCGCCGAGGACGTGATCGGGGTGATCCGCGGCGGCGCCCGCGGCTACGTCACCAAGACCATCACCGGCACCGACCTGGTCAACGCGGTCTTCCGGATCGCCGACGGCGACGCGGTGTTCTCGCCCCGGCTGGCCGGCTTCGTGCTCGACGCGTTCGCCGCCACCGACACCCCGCCGGTCGACGAGGACCTCGACCGGCTCACCCAGCGCGAGCGCGAGGTGCTGCGGCTGATCGCCCGCGGCTACGCGTACAAGGAGATCGCCAAGCAGCTGTTCATCTCGGTCAAGACGGTGGAGAGCCACGTCTCCGCGGTGCTGCGCAAGCTCCAGCTCTCCAACCGGCACGAACTGACCCGCTGGGCCACGGCCCGCCGCCTGGTCTGACCCCGTCCGGGCGGCCCGCCCCCGCGGCCGGGCCGCCCGCCGGAGCGGTGGTGCCGCCGTGCCCGGTCAGGTGACGATGTGTTTGGATAGGGCCCGTGCCGACCCTCCGCTCGTGTCGCCCCCGGGTGCGACGACCGCGTCCCGTCACCTCCCCGGCCCGCCCGGCCGGACACCGCCCCGGGCGCGCCGCATGAGCGTCGGCGCGGTCCCCGGCCCCGCGTCCGGCCCGGACACCGCCGAGGCCCCGCAGGCCCCGCCGCGGCCCGCCCGGTGGAACGCCCGGTGGGGCACCGGGTGGAGCGCACCGGCCTGGACCCGCCGCCTGCTGTGGGTGTGGCCCGCCGCGCTGACCCTGGCGGCCTGCCTGTACGGGGCCGGCGGCCCGCTGCTCTGGGACGACGAGCTGGCCACCTGGAACGCGGCGAGCCGCTCGCCGCACGAGATCTTCCACCTGCTGGACCACCTGGACGCCGTGATCGGCGCCTACTACCTGCTGATCCACTTCTGGACCGAGCTGGTCGGGCACTCGGTCGTCGCGCTCCGGACGCCCTCCGCGCTGGCGATGGCCGGTGCCGCCGCCTTCGTCACCCTGATCGGCCGCAAGCTCTTCACGCCCGCCGCCGGACTGGTCGCGGGCACCCTGTTCGCGCTGGTCCCCTCGGTGTCCCGGTACGGGCAGGAGGTCCGCGGCTACGCCTTCGTGGTGTTCTTCGCCGCGCTGGCCACCCTGCTGCTGCTGCGCGCCCTGGACCGGCCGTCCGCCCTGCGCTGGGTGCCGTACGCGCTCGCGCTGGCCGGTGCCGGGCTGTTCCACATCATCGCGCTGGTCCTGATCGTCCCGCACGCCCTGGTCGCGGCCGGGCGCTGGTGGACCGGGCGGGCGCGCGGCGTGCTGGTCGGCTTCCCGCTCGCCGCGCTCGGCGCCGTGCTGCCGCTGCTCCCGCTGGTCGTCCTCGGCCGGCACCAGGTGGACCGGCAGCTCAGCTGGCTGGCCAAGCCCACCATCCCGTACGTCGCCCAGACCATGTGGCGCAGCCTGTACGGCTCGGCCTGGGTCAGCCTGCTGGTGCTGGCCTGCGCGGCCCTGCCGCTGGCCTGGCCGCGCGGCCGCCGCCCGGCGGTGGAGACCGGCCTGGTCGCGGCGCTGCCGATCCCGCTGCTCTGGTTCGCCTCGCAGGGGCACACCTCGTACTTCCTCGACCGCTACCTGCTCTTCACGCTGCCCGCCTGGGCCGTGCTGGCCGGCGCTGGCCTGGCCGCGCTGCGCCCCCGGGTGCTCGTCGCGGCCGGCCTGGCCGCCGTCCTGGTGCTCGGCGCGCACGACCAGCGGGTGGTGCGCCAGCGCTACTCGCACACCGGCTGGGACGCCGCGGCCGCCGCGAAGGTCATCGCCGACGGCTACCGGCCCGGCGACGCCGTCGCGCCGCAGCGCTACGGGAACGCGGTCTTCACGGCCGTGCCCGTCGCGCTGGAGCTCTACCTGCCGGAGCGGGTCCGGCTCGACGACGTCTTCGTGGCGAGGAGCGCGGTCGAACTGGGCGAGCTCTACCCGCAGCTGTGCGGCGACCCGGCGGCCTGCCTCGGGGACGTCCGGCGGGTCTGGGTGGTCACCGTGGTCGACGACCGCGCACTCGCCCCCGACGGCACCCCCGTCGTGCACGACGACCCGTTCGAGGGCTTCGACCCCGGCCAGGCCGAGGCGCTGCGGGCCGCCTTCCCGAAGAGCACCGTCACCCACCGGCACGGCGTGCTGGTCACCCTGATGGAGCGCTGACCCCGCCGCCCGCCGGGCCCCGCCGCCGCCCGGGCCCCCGCCGCCGCCCGGGCCCCCGCCCCGGCGAGCCTGCGCGGCCCGCCGCACCCCGCTGCATAGCGTGGGCGCCGTGCCAGCCGCCCCCCGAGACCGCGCCCGCCCGGCGCCCGCCGGAGGGGACGGGCCGTGGCCCGCGTCCTGACCCGGGCCGCCCCCGACGCGCCCGTCCGGGCCCGGCCGCGCCGGCCGGCCCCCCGGCCCGCCGTCCGGGCCGCCCTGCTCGGCTACCTCGCCGTCCGGGCGGTCGGCGTGCTGGTGCTGGTCCACCAGGGCGGGGCCGCCGGGGCCGCGCACCGGCTGAGCGGCATGTGGGACGCCCGCTGGTACCGGCAGATCGCCCTACACGGCTACGCGGGTACCGCGCCCGTCCACGGCCCGCACGGCCTCTACGAGCCGTACGCGTTCTTCCCCGCCTACCCGCTGCTGGTGCGGGCCGCCGCGCTGCTGCTGCCGCTCGGCGCGGCGGCGCTCGCGGTGGCCTGGGCGGCGTCGCTGGCCGCGGCCTGGGGGATCTTCGCGGTCGCCGCCCGGCTGTACGGGGACCGGGCCGGGGTGGTCGCCGCCGCGCTGTGGGGCGTCCTGCCGTCCGCGGTGGTGGAGGGCGCCGCGTACTCGGAGGCGCTGTTCACCGCCTTCGCCGCCTGGGCCGTGCACGCGGCGCTGCGCCGCCGGTGGGTGGCGGCCGGGCTGCTGTGCGCCGCCGCCGGGCTGACCCGCCCCACCGGGCTGGCGCTCGCCCTGGCGGTCGGCGCCGCCGCGCTGCTGGAGCTCGCGCCGCGCCGGGCCGGCCCGGGCGGGCCGGGGGCGGGCCCGGCCGGGGCGGTGCCGGTCCGCCGGGTCGATCCGCGGGCGCTGGCCGGGGCGCTGCTGGCGCCGCTGGGCTGCGTGGGCTTCATCTCCTGGGTCGGGTGGCGCAAGGGCCGCTGGGACGGCTACTCCCGGGTCCAGGACGCCTGGCAGACCCGGTTCGACTTCGGCCGCTCCACCCTGGTCGCGCTCCGCCGCCTGCTGGCCGCCCCCGAGCCGGTCTGGCTGGCCGACGTGGTCGCCGCGGGCACCCTGCTGGCGGCCGTGGTGCTGCTGGTGCTCTCGGCGCTGCGCCGCCAGCCGCCGGTGCTGCTGCTGTACAGCGCGGCGGTGCTGGCCCTGGCGCTCGGCGACGCCGCCTACTTCTCCTCCCGGGCGCGCTTCCTGCTGCCCGCCTTCGGGCTGCTGCTCCCGCTCGCCACCGCGCTGGCCCGCACCCGCGGCCGGGCGGTGCCGGCCGTGCTGCTCGGCGCGGCGGCGCTGGTCTCCGCCGCGTACGGGGGCCACGCGGTCTTCGTCCACCCGGACGCCCCGTGAGCACCCCCGTGGTGTCCCCGGTCGCCCGTAGGCGCCCCCGGTCGCTTCCGTGGTGCCCCGTGGTGTGCCGGGCGGCCCCAACCCGCCGCGCCGGTGCGGGTGTTCGGGCCCGCGCGGCGGGAGCGGGCGGGGATGTCGGCGGCGGGCCATAGACTCGAAGGGCCATGAGTAGCCTCTTCGATGACCTCCCGCTCCCCGGCTTCGAGCGTCCCGCCGTCGGGTCGAGCCCCCGCCCCGCAGCCCCGCAGTGGTCGGAGGAGGAGGCCCCGCCGCCCGCCGACGAACCGTACGACGACGTCCCGTACGACGACGTCCCGTACGACCCGGGGTACGGCGAGGGCGGCCCCCCCGAGGAGGACATCCCGGACGGGCTGTTCGCCACCGACCACGCCGCCGAGGCCGAGCGCGACGCCTGGCACCGCAACGGCGCCGCCCGCACCGTCGTCGACCCGGCGCAGCTGCTGGAGGGCATGAACGACCCGCAGCGCGAGGCCGTGCTGCACGCCGGCTCGCCGCTGCTGATCGTGGCCGGCGCCGGCTCCGGCAAGACCCGGGTGCTCACCCACCGGATCGCCCACCTGCTGGCCGCGCGCGGCGTGCAGCCCGGCGAGATCCTGGCGATCACCTTCACCAACAAGGCCGCCGGCGAGATGCGCGAGCGGGTCGAGGCGCTGGTCGGCCCGCGCGCCAAGGCGATGTGGGTCTCCACCTTCCACAGCGCGTGCGTGCGCATCCTGCGCCGCGAGGCCAAGCAGCTGGGCATGAACTCCAGCTTCTCGATCTACGACTCGGCGGACTCCCAGCGCCTGATGTCCCTGGTCTGCCGGGACCTCGACCTCGACCCCAAGCAGTTCCCGCCGAAGTCCTTCACCGCCAAGGTCAGCAACCTCAAGAACGAGCTGATCGACGAGGAGACGTACGCCGACCAGGCGGCCAACCCGATGGAGAAGAAGCTCGCCGAGGCGTACTTCCTCTACCAGCGGCGGCTGCGCGAGGCCAACGCCCTCGACTTCGACGACATCATCATGACCACCGTGCACCTGCTCCAGGCGTTCCCCGACGTCGCCGAGCACTACCGGCGCCGGTTCCGGCACATCCTGGTCGACGAGTACCAGGACACCAACCACGCCCAGTACACGCTGGTGCGCGAGCTCTCCGGCGGCTCCGCCACCCACGCCCCCCGGATGACCGCGGACGGCGACTTCGTCAACCCGGCCGAGGCCCACCTCGCCCAGGTCCCGCCCGCCGAGCTGTGCGTCGTCGGCGACGCCGACCAGTCGATCTACGCCTTCCGCGGCGCGACCATCCGCAACATCCTCCAGTTCGAGGAGGACTACCCGAACGCGACGACGATCCTGCTGGAGCAGAACTACCGCTCCACCCAGACCATCCTCACCGCCGCCAACTCGGTCATCGAACGCAACACCAACCGCCGCAAGAAGAACCTCTGGACGGCCGGCGACCAGGGCGAGCAGGTCGTCGGCTACGTCGCCGACGACGAGCACGGCGAGGCCCAGTTCATCGCCGAGGAGATCGACCGCCTCACCGACGCCGGCGACGCCCGCCCCGGCGACGTGGCGATCTTCTACCGCACCAACGCCCAGTCCCGGGTCTTCGAGGAGGTGTTCATCCGGGTCGGCCTGCCCTACAAGGTGGTCGGCGGCGTGCGCTTCTACGAGCGCAAGGAGGTCAAGGACGTCCTGGCCTACCTGCGGGTGCTCTCCAACCCCGAGGACACCGTCCCGCTGCGCCGCATCCTGAACGTCCCCAAGCGCGGCATCGGCGAGCGCGCCGAGGCGATGATCGACGCGCTCGCCTCCCGGGAGCGGATCTCCTTCGCCGCCGCGCTGCGCCGGGTCGACGAGGCGTACGGCATGGCGGCGCGCTCCGCCAACGCGGTGAAGAAGTTCAACGAGCTGCTGGCCGGCCTGCGCCAGGTGGTCGAGTCCGGGGCCGGGCCGGCCGCCGTGCTGGAGGCCGTCCTGGAGGAGACCGGGTACCTCGCCGAACTCCAGTCCTCCACCGACCCGCAGGACGAGACCCGGGTGGAGAACCTCCAGGAGCTCGCCGCGGTCGCCCTCGAGTACGAGAAGGACCCGGGGGAGCGCCCCGAGGGCGACGAGGGGCCGCCGGTCGGCTCGCTCGCCGACTTCCTGGAGCGGGTCGCGCTGGTCGCCGACTCCGACCAGATCCCGGACGAGGAGGACGGGGCCGGGGTGATCACCATGATGACCCTGCACACCGCCAAGGGCCTGGAGTTCCCGGTCGTCTTCCTCACCGGCATGGAGGACGGGATCTTCCCGCACATGCGGGCCCTCAACCAGGCCAAGGAACTGGAGGAGGAGCGCCGCCTCGCCTACGTCGGCCTCACCCGGGCCCGGCAGCGGCTCTACCTGACCCGCTCGGTGCTGCGCAGCGCCTGGGGGCAGCCCTCCTACAACCCGGCCTCGCGCTTCCTGGAGGAGATCCCGGAGAAGCTGATCCAGTGGAAGCGCACCGGCGCGGCCACGGCGCCGCCCTCGCGCGGCTACTCCTCCGCCGGCTCCTCGGGCGCGGGCTCCGCGCGCGGCTCCGGCTCCTCGGCCGCCGCGCCGAAGGCCGGCTGGGGCAGGTCCGCGCGGACGGTCACCGACCGGGAGGTGGTGGCGCTCGCCGTCGGCGACCGGGTCAGCCACGACAGCTTCGGCCTGGGCACCGTCGTCGCCACCCAGGGCGTCGGCGACAAGGCCCGCGCCACGGTCGACTTCGGCTCCGCCGGGCGCAAGGAACTGCTCCTGCGCTACGCCCCCGTCGAGAAGCTCTGAGCGGGGTCGGCCCCGCACGCTGTGATTTTGCCCTCCTCTCGGCAGGCGGGGAAGGACGGCGGCCCCGCCGGGCCGCTACCCTCCCCTCAGAATCTGTTAGAAGTGGTTAACACCGAGCCCGCGACCAGGCCGGCCGGGTGGTGGACAACGTGGTCCAGGAGGCAGTCATGGTGGTGTCGGGGCCGATCCGAGTCGTGGTGGCCAAGCCCGGGCTCGACGGGCACGACCGGGGAGCCAAGGTCATCGCGCGGGCCCTGCGCGACGCCGGCATGGAGGTCATCTACACCGGCCTCCACCAGACCCCCGAGCAGATCGTCGACACGGCGATCCAGGAGGACGCGGACGGCATCGGCCTGTCCATCCTCTCCGGCGCGCACATGACCCTCTGCGCCAAGGTGATCGCCCTGCTCAAGGAGCGCGACGCCGCCGACATCAAGGTCTTCTGCGGCGGGATCATCCCCGACGCGGACATCACCGAGCTCAAGGCGCTCGGCGTCGCCGACATCTTCACCCCGGGCACCCCCACCCAGGACGTGGTCAGCTGGGTGGAGTCCAACCTGCGCTCCGCGTAGGCCCGGTCCGGATGATCCGGCGTCGCGCGCCCGGCAAGACCGGCCGGAGCGGGCCCAGCCGGAGCGGGCACACCGGGGGCCGGGAGCGCGTGCCGCTCCCGGCCTCCGGTGCGTCAGCCGCCGGGCCTACTCCAGCTCGGCCAGCATCGCCTGGCGGAAGCGCAGGGTGCCGGCGAGCCGGGTGAAGGTGTCGGCCCAGGCGGTGTCGGGGGAGGTGTCGGCGACCAGCGCCTCCACGGCGGGGGCGGTCTCGGGGGCGAGGGCGCGCTCGGTCATGCCCAGGACGCCGCTGTGGCTCCACGGGTAGGAGCCGAGTTCGGCGGCCCGCTTGAGCGCGGCGACGACCGCGGTGGAGAGCGGGGGCGTCCACGGGGTGGCGCAGGCGCCGAGGAGCTGGAAGGCGTCGCCGAGCCCGTGGGTCTGGACGAACGCGGCCGTCCAGGCGGCGCGTTCGGCGGGCGGGAGGACGGCCAGCAGCTTGGCGGGGGCGCCCGGCGCGCGGGTGTCGCGGCCGGGGCGGGGCGGGGCGCCGAGCAGGGCGCGGGCCCAGGCGGCGTCCTGCTGGCGGACGGCGGCCCGGGCCCACGCCTCGCGCAGGTCCTCGGCCCACTCGGCGCCGCCGCCGTCGGGGGAGTCGGCGGTGGGCAGGGCGAGCAGCTGCTCGGGGGAGCGGCCGGTCCCGTCCGTCCACAGGGCCAGCGGCGCCCCCGCGACGACCTCGCCGAACCACCAGGCGCGCTCGCCGCGCCCGGTCGGGGACTTCACGGGTATGCCGTCGCGCTGCATGGCGGCGTCGCAGGCGGTGGGCGGGGTGACGTGCAGCCGGTCGCCGTCGTCGCGGACCGCCGCCCGGGCCCGGGCGGCCATCCGGGCGGCCAGCGCGGAGCCGGGGAGGGTGGAGAGCAGCTCCGCGGCGGTGGCCCGGACGTTCTTGGAGCGGTCGGAGAGCGCGGCCTCCAGGAACTCCTCGTCGGCGGCGGACAGGCCGTCCTGGAGGGAGTCCAGGAACAGCACCCGGTCCTCGGCGCGCTCGGTGCCCCAGGTGGAGGCGAGCAGGGCGAGCCCGGCGGCCGGGTCGGTGCGGCGCAGCCGGGTGAGGTGGGTGACGCGCTCCGCGAACAGCCCTTCCTGCCACAGGAGTTCGCCGGGCTGGTCGAGGGCGTCCTGGTCGCCGGCGGTGCGGGTGACGTACTTCCAGTCGGGGTTGTGCGGGGCGAGCCAGCGGCCGAGCGGGCCGGCCAGCGTGACGGCGTCGGAGCGGAGTTCGGAGCGGGCCCGGGCGGTGTCCAGCAGGGCCGGGACGAGGGCGGGCGGCAGCCGGTAGCCGCGGGCGCGGGCGGCGGCCAGCCACTGCGGGAGGAGTTCGGCGAGGTTGGCGGTGGTGCCGTGGCCGCTGCGGGTGCCGAGCAGCACGGCCAGCCGGCGGGCGGCGGCCTCGGGCAGCGCGGGCCGGGGGTCGGCCGGGGCGGGCGCGGGGGGCTCGACGGCGGGGGCGGGCAGCGCGCCGGCCCGGCGGCGGACGGCGGCGACGGCGGCCAGGTCGAGCAGCGCGCCCGCCGGGTCGGCGCGGTCCACGGCGGCGGCCAGCGGGGTGCGGGCCTCGGGCAGCGGGCGGCGGTCGGTGCCGAGCAGGGCGGCGCTCTCCAGCTCGGCCCAGTCGTCGGTGGTGGCGGGGGCGGACGCGGTCATGCCCGGTCTCCGTTCGGCCGGCGGGTGGTGGTGCGGTGGCGGCGGCCCCAGCCGCTGGCGAGGGCGGCGCGGCGGGCGGCGTGGTGCAGGGCGATGCGTCGGACGGCGGTGCGCTGCCGGATGCGGGTCATGGTTTCCTCCGGTCGACGGTGCGTCAGGGGGCGCCGGGGAGCGTCCCGTTCCGTCTGGTGGTGCGAGGGGCGGGGCGGCGGACTGGTGCGCGGGGCGGGGCACGGGCGGACGGCGGTGCGGGAACGGCGCGGCGGTGCGCGGGCGGACGGCGGTGCGCGGGCGGGACATGGGCGTGGACGTGGGCGCGGGCGGACCCGGCGGGGGCCGGGCCGCGGCGCGGGCCGGGCGGGAGCGGTCAGCCGAGCGGGACCGGCCGGTGGTCGGCGTCCCAGGCGGTGACCGGGGCGAAGCCGTGGTGGCCGCACTCGCCGAACAGGGTGACGGGGTGGCCGGCGGAGACCGCGGCCAGCCGCCACAGGGCCGGTTCGGGCAGCGCGCCGCGGCGCACCGGCAGGGTGTGGACGCCGTCGGTGAGCCGCCAGCCGTCCGGGGTGCGGACCGGGACCACGTCGGTCAGGACGGCCGGCCAGCTGTCCAGCCACGGGTCCTCGGCGACGGCCGCGCCGTACTCGGCGAGCGCCCCGGCGAGGGAGAGCCCGGCGGGCGCGGCGGCCGGGGCGGGCTCGGGGCCGCCGTGGCGGGTGCCGAGGACGGCCCGCAGCGGGCGGGCTCCCGGGTGGTAGGCCAGGTCGGCCTCCAGCACTCGGCCGGTGGGCAGCGCCAGGTCGGGGGCCTGGCCGGGGCGGCCGAAGGCGAGCAGCAGGGCGGGCCGGCCGGTCTTCGCGCCGCGCAGCCACACCCGGCGGGTGGTCAGCCGGTCGTCGGCGGTGTCCCGGCTGCCCAGAACGTGCCAGCGGTCCCGGACGGTCGGCCCGGCGAGCAGCTCGGCGGTGTCGGTGGTGAAGCCGACCCGGGCCCGGACGGTCGCCGCGAGCGGCTCCGGCAGGGTGTCGATCCGGCCGTAGGCGCCGGCCAGCAGGTGCAGCATCGCGTACTCCTCCAGCAGTTCGTCCGACGGGGCCTCGGCCAGCGTCCGGACCCTGGACGCCAGGCCGGGCGCCTGGGCGTCGACCATCCGCGCGGCGACCTCCTCCCAGGCACCGGCCGGCGGCGGGTCGGCCAGGCCGCGGCGGACGCCGTCGGCCAGCCGCAGCCGCAGCTCGCGGGCGCCGCCCGCGACCCGGGCCGACCGCCTCCCGGCCCGCCGGCGGGCGGCCTCCGGGTCCGCCTCGGCGGCCTTGGCGGCCTTGGCCTGCTGCTTGGCGGCCCGGTCGGCGGCGGCCTGGCCGCGGCCGTTCAGCCACTCCTCGACCCAGTCCGGCGGGGCGGCCCCGTCGGCGACCGCCTCCGGGCCGGCGGCCCAGAGCAGGAGCAGCCCGAGGGCGTGCTTGCACGGGAACTTCCGGCTCGGGCAACTGCACTTGTACGCCGGCGTCCCGAGCTCCACCGCCGTCCGGTAGGGCGTGCTGCCGCTGCCCTTGCACAGGCCCCACAGCGCGCCCCGCCCGGTGCCGGTGGCCGACCACGGGGCGGGCCCGGAGAGCTTGCCCGCGGCCTTCAGGGAGGCCGGGTCGGGCGCCAGCGAAAGGACGTGTTCGGTGCTCCAGCGTTCCTCCATGCCGATGACGCTAGGAGGCGGCACTGACAGTCGAGGGGCCGTCAGGCCGGGGCCAGCGGGCAGCCGGTGCCGACCCGCCCGGCGAGGTCCGCGCGCAGCGCCGCGAGCTCCGCGGTGCGGGCGTCGATCAGCGCGATCTTCTCCCGGAACAGCTCGGACAGCCGCTCGGCGGCGTCCGGCGCGGCGCTCAACTCGACGCCGGTGCGGGCGATCTCGGCCAGCGAGAAGCCCAGCGCCTGCGCGGTGCGGACGTAGCGCAGCCAGGGCACCGACTCGGGCGGGAAGTCGCGGTAGCCGTTGGGCAGCCGGTGGGCGACCAGCAGCCCGGTGCGCTCGTAGAAGCGCAGGGCGTCCCGGCTCAGCCCGGACCGTTCGGCGAGTTCCCCGATCCGCATGACCCCGCTCCCGTCGGCGACTTGACCCTGGACAGTACTCCACCGTCCAGCATGGGCCCGTCCCCATACGAGACGGCACAGGAGCCCGACATGACGCCCCGCTACGCCCGCCTGGTCCGCGCCAGCGCCTGGTACGACCTGCTGGTCACCGCCCCGTTCGCCACCCCCTGGACGTACGCCCTCGCGCACCGGGCGCTGTCCGCGGTCTCCGGCGCGCTCGGGCTGGGCCGACTGCCGCCGCCGGAGCCGATGCAGACGCTGTTCGCCGACCTGATGGGGTCGGTGGTGCTGGTCTGGGCGCTGCTGCGGCTGCTGCGCCCGCGGCCGGAGCACGGGCTGTTCGACGGCGCGGCCCGGGTGCTGTTCGCCTGCTGGCAGGGCTGGGCGCTGGGGCAGGGCGCGACCGGGCTGCTGTGGGGCTTCCTGGTGGTGGAGGCGGCGTTCGGCGTGGCCCAGCTGTGGCCCTGGCGGCGGTCCGGCCGGTGGCGGTCCGGTTGTCAGTGGCGGGGGGCAGAGTGGAACTCGCACGGGGCGAACGGGAGTTCTTCCGCCCAGGTCAGCGCCGTGCGGTCGATTCCCCGCGCCCTTCCCGCGCAGTGTCCTGACGTCCCGTGAGATCGGAGCAGTCGATGACCACCGAGACGACCAGCGAGGTCCTGCGGCAGCACGCCGAGGACGCGTTCGCCGAGGAGCTGGCCGCCCTCGCCCGGCACGACGACCGGACCAGGCCGGAGCGCTGGCGGCTCTCGCCGTGGGCGGTCGCCACCTACCTGCTGGGCGGCGAGCTCGCCGACGGCACGGTGATCACGCCGAAGTACATCGGCCCGCGCCGGGTGGTCGAGGTCGCCGTGACGACGCTGGCCACCGACCGGGCGCTGCTGCTGCTCGGCGTGCCCGGCACCGCCAAGACCTGGGTCTCCGAGCACCTCGCCGCCGCGATCTCCGGCGACTCCACGCTGCTCGTCCAGGGCACCGCCGGCACCCCCGAGGAGGCCGTCCGCTACGGCTGGAACTACGCCCAGCTCCTCGCCCACGGCCCGAGCGAGGACGCGCTCGTCCCGTCCCCGCTGATGCGCGCGATGCGCGACGGGCGGATCGCCCGGGTCGAGGAGCTGACCCGCATCCCGGCCGACGTGCAGGACAGCCTGATCACCATCCTGTCCGAGAAGACCCTCCCCGTACCGGAGTTGGGCTCCGAGGTGCAGGCGGTGCGCGGCTTCAACGTGATCGCCACCGCCAACGACCGCGACCGCGGCGTCAACGAGCTGTCCTCCGCGCTGCGCCGCCGCTTCAACACCGTGGTGCTGCCGCTGCCCGCCACCCTGGAGGAGGAGGTGGAGATCGTCACCCGCCGGGTCGGCCAGCTCGGCCGCTCGCTCGACCTGCCCGAACTGCCGGGCGGCGCGGCGGAGATCCGCCGGGTGGTCACCGTCTTCCGCGAGCTGCGCTCCGGCCTGACGGCCGACGGCCGGACGAAGGTGAAGACCCCCAGCGGCACGCTCTCCACCGCCGAGGCGATCTCGGTGGTCACCAACGGCCTCGCGCTGGCCGCCCACTTCGGCGACGGCGTGCTGCGCGCGGGCGACGTCGCGGACGGCATCGTCGGCGCGGTGGTCCGCGACCCGGTCGCCGACCGGCAGGTGTGGCGCGAGTACGTGGAGGGCGTGGTCCGCGACCGCGACGGCTGGAAGGACTTCTACCGGGCCGCCCGGGAGGTCTCGGCGTGAACGCCCAGGTGACGCTGCTCGGGGTGCGCCACCACGGCCCCGGCTCGGCCCGCGCGGTGGCCGCCGCGCTGGCCGCCCTGCGGCCCGACGCGGTGCTGATCGAGGGCCCGCCGGAGGCCGACGAGCTGGTCGCGGCCGCCGCCGAGAAGGAGATGGTGCCGCCGGTCGCGCTGCTCGCCCACGTCGCCGACGACCCGGCGCGGGCCGCGTTCTGGCCGTTCGCCGCGTTCTCGCCCGAGTGGGTGGCGCTGCGGTACGCGCTGGACGCCGGGGTGCCGGTCCGGTTCATCGACCTGCCCGCCGCGCAGAGCCTCGCGCTCGGCCCGCGCGGCGCCGACGACGAGGCGACGGGCCCGTTCGGCGACGGCGACGCCGACCGTGACGGCGTCAGCGACGGCGACGGCGACGAAACCGTTACCGGGAACGGCGACACCTCCGGCGGTGACGGCGCGTCAGGGGAGGGGGAGGGGGCGGAGTCGGGAGTGCCGGGGGGCACTTCCCGGCCCGCGCCCGTCGACCCGATCGCCGAACTCGCCGCCGCCGCCGGCCACCCCGACCCGGAGTCCTGGTGGGAGGACGCGGTCGAGCACCGCACCCCCGACGGCGACCCGCTGGCCCCGTTCGCCGCCCTCGCCGAGGCGATGGCCGCCCTGCGCGAGCACCACCCGGCCGAACGGCGCGACCTGGTCCGCGAGGCCGCCATGCGCCAGCAGCTCCGGGCCGCCCGCCGGGCCGGGCACCGGCGCATCGCGGTGGTCTGCGGCGCCTGGCACGTCCCCGCGCTCGCCACGCTGCCGACCGTCGCGCACGACCGGGCGCTGCTCGCCGAACTCCCCAGGAAGCTCAAGGCCGAGCTGACCTGGGTGCCGTGGACGCACCGCCGGCTGTCCCAGCACACCGGCTACGGAGCGGGCATCGACTCGCCCGGCTGGTACCACCACCTGTTCACCGCCCCCGAACAGCCGGTCGCCCGCTGGATGGCCAGGGTCGCCGAACTGCTCCGGGCCGAGGACCACCCGGTCTCCTCCGCGCACGTCATCGAGGCGATCCGGCTCGCCGAGACGCTCGCCGCGGTGCGCGGCCGCCCGCTGCCCGGCCTCACCGAGACCCTGGACGCGGTGCGCGCCGTGATGTGCGACGGCTCGGACGTCGCGCTCGCCCTGGTCCGCGAGCGCCTGGTGGTCGGCGACGCGCTCGGCGAGGTCCCCGACGGGGTGCCCGCCGTCCCGCTCCAGCGCGACCTGACCCGCCTCCAGCGCACCCTGCGGCTCAAGCCCGAGGCCGCCGCCCGCGACCTCGTCCTCGACCTGCGCAAGGACCTCGACGTCGAGCGCTCCCGGCTGCTGCACCGGCTGCGGCTGCTCGGCCTGCACTGGGGCCGCCCGTCCCGGGACGGCGTCCACTCGACCGGCACCTTCCGGGAGACCTGGCAGCTGTGCTGGGAGCCCGAGTTCTCGGTCCGCCTGGTCGAGGCCGGCCAGTGGGGCACCACCGTGCGCTCCGCCGCCACCCACAAGGCGGTCGCCGACGCCGCGACGGCCGAGCTCACCGCCCTCACCGCGCTCGCCGAACAGTGCCTGCTGGCCGACCTGCCGGACGCGCTGCCCGAGGTGATGCGGCTGCTCGCCGACCGCGCCGCGCTCGACACCGACGCCGGGCACCTCGCCGCCGCGCTCCCCGCCCTGGTGCGCACCCTGCGCTACGGCGACGTCCGCGCCACCGACACCAGCGCCCTCACCGCCGTCGCCCACGGCCTCGCCGAACGGCTCAGCCTCGCCCTGCCCGCCGCCTGCACCGGCCTCGACGCGGACGGCGCCACCGCCCGCCGCGCCGAACTCGACGCCGTCCACCAGGCGATCGCCCTGCTCGGCGGCGACACCGCCGGACGCTGGGCCGCCACCCTGGCCGCGCTCGCCGCCCGCGAACCGCACGGCGGCCCCGCCACCGGCGTCCCCGGCCTGCTGCGCGGCCGCGCCGTGCGGCTGCTGCTGGACGACGGCCGGCTCGACGCGGAGGAGGCCGGGCGGCGGCTCGGCCTGGTCCTCTCCACCGCCTCCGACCCGGCCGACGCCGGCGGCTGGGTCGAGGGCTTCGTCTCCGGCGGCGGCGCGCTGCTGCTGCACGACCCGACACTGCTCGGCCTGCTCGACACCTGGCTGTGCGGGGTCTCCCCGGACGCCTTCACCGACCTGCTGCCGGTGCTGCGCCGGACCTTCTCCTCGCTGGAGACGGGCGTGCGCCACACCATCGGCTCCCGGGTCGCGGCCGGCCCGCTCACGGCTCCCGCGGCGGGCTCCGCCCCGGACGCCCCGCTCGACGAGGAGCGCGCCGAGGCGGCCACGGAGGTGCTGGCGCTGCTGCTGGGCGTGCGCGTGCCGCCGCCGCGCATCCCCCGGCAGGTGGACCGCCGCGCGGGGTGAGACGGTCCGCGGGACGTGCTGCGGCGCTGCCCCGACCTTCCCGCTCCCCCTTCCCCCTTCCCCCTTCGCCCTTCCCCTTCCGCTTCGCGCAGTTCCCCGCGCCCCCCGACGGGGCGCGGGGGTTAAGGAGTGAATGCACATGACCGACCGTCAGGACGACGAGCGGATGCGGCGCTGGCGGCTGGTGCTGGGCGGCGACGCGGACGGCACCGGGGTGCGGCTGACCGGGCGGGACGCGGCGATGGACGGGGCGCTGGGGGCGCTGTACCGGGAGGACGGGAAGCGGTCGGCGGGGCTCGGCGGGTCGGCGCCGAAGGTGGCGCGCTGGCTGGGCGACATCCGGGAGTACTTCCCGACCAGCGTGGTGCGGCTGATGCAGCAGGACGCGATCTCCCGGCTCGGCCTGGACCGGCTGCTGCTGGAGCCGGAGATGCTGGCCGCCGTCGAGCCGGACGTGCACCTGGTGGGGACGCTGCTGTCGCTCAAGCACGCGCTGCCGGAGACCACCCGGGAGACCGCCCGGCTGGTGGTCGGCAAGGTGGTCGCCGAGCTGGAGCGCCGGCTCGCCGACAGGACGCGGTCGACGGTCGGCGGCGCGCTGGACCGCAGCGCCCGGGTGAACCGCCCCCGGCACCGGGACATCGACTGGGACCGCACCATCCGGGCCAACCTGTCGAAGTACCTGCCGGAGTACCGCACGGTCGTCCCGGAGCGGCTGGTCGGCTACGCCCGGGCGCAGCGGGCGGTGAAGAAGGACGTGATCCTCTGCATCGACCAGTCCGGTTCGATGGCGCCGTCGGTGGTGCACTCGGCGGTGTTCGGCGCGGTGCTGGCGTCGATGCCGAGCCTGGACACCCGGCTGGTGGTGTTCGACACCTCGGTGGTCGACCTGACCGAGCAGCTGAGCGACCCGGTGGACGTGCTGTTCGCGACCCAGCTGGGCGGCGGCACCGACATCAACCGGGCGCTGGCCTACTGCCAGTCGAAGATCAGCCGGCCGTCGGAGACGGTCGTGGTGCTGATCAGCGACCTGTACGAGGGCGGCATCCGGGACGAGATGCTGAAGCGGGTCGCCGCGATGAAGGCGTCGGGGGTGCAGTTCATCGCGCTGCTGGCGCTGTCCGACGAGGGCGCCCCGGCCTACGACCACGCGCACGCGCAGGCGCTGGCCGCGCTGGGCGCCCCGGCGTTCGCCTGCACGCCGGACGCGTTCCCGGACATCATGGCGGCGGCGATCGAGAAGCGTCCGCTGCCGGTGCCCGACCGGGGGTGAGCGGCCTCCCCGCGGGCCGGTCCAGGGGTGCGGCACCCACCCGTCCGGGTGAAGCGGTGGTGGGCCCCGCCATGGCGCGCCCCCGCCGCTGAGCGGCCCGGTCCGGGCCTGCTGTGACGGTTCTCACCAAGGCGGACCCGGCCCCGGGCGAAACAGGCCGGTCGTCCGGGGATAACCTGCCATGCGGACGTGACGCGCGTGTTGATTGACGATGCGCCCGGCAACTGCGTGGGCCGCAAGGCCGTACATCTGCGTACCCGCTCAGTGTCGACGACCCGCAGCGAAGATCCTGCCGTGGCACGCTCGTAGAGACACATTCCGCGACCACGAACAAGGACAAACACGTGGACCTGTTCGAGTACCAGGCGAGGGACCTCTTCGCCAAGCACGGTGTACCCGTGCTTGACGGCGATGTCATCGAGACCGCCGCAGACGCTGCCGCCATCGCGGAGCGCTTCGGCGGCCGAGCCGTCGTCAAGGCTCAGGTGAAGGTGGGCGGCCGAGGCAAGGCCGGTGGCGTGAAGCTCGCGTCCGACCCGCAGGACGCCGTTGCCAAGGCCGAGGCGATCCTCGGCATGGACATCAAGGGCCACACCGTTCACAAGGTGATGCTGGCCCAGACCGCGGACATCAAGGAGGAGTACTACGTCTCCTTCCTGCTCGACCGCACCAACCGCACCTTCCTGGCCATGGCCAGCGTCGAGGGCGGCGTGGAGATCGAGGTCGTCGCCGAGGAGAACCCCGACGCGCTGGCCAAGATCCCGGTCGACGCGAACGAGGGCGTGACCGCGGAGAAGGCCGCCGAGATCGTCGCCGCGGCGAAGTTCCCGGCCGAGATCGCCGACCAGGTCGCCGACGTCCTGCAGAAGCTCTGGGTCGTCTTCATCAAGGAGGACGCCCTCCTGGTCGAGGTCAACCCGCTGATCAAGTCCGGCGAGGGCAAGATCATCGCCCTGGACGGCAAGGTCTCCCTGGACGAGAACGCCGAGTTCCGCCAGCCCGGGCACGAGGCGCTCGAGGACAAGGCCGCCGCCAACCCGCTGGAGGCGGCGGCGAAGGCCAAGGGCCTGAACTACGTCAAGCTCGACGGCCAGGTCGGCATCATCGGCAACGGCGCGGGCCTCGTCATGAGCACCCTGGACGTCGTCGCGTACGCCGGTGAGAACCACGGCGGCGTGAAGCCGGCCAACTTCCTCGACATCGGCGGCGGCGCGTCCGCCGAGGTGATGGCGAACGGCCTGGAGATCATCCTGGGCGACACCGACGTCAAGTCGGTCTTCGTCAACGTCTTCGGCGGCATCACCGCCTGCGACGCGGTCGCCAACGGCATCGTGCAGGCCCTCGCGCTCCTGGAGAGCAAGGGCGAGGCCGTCACCAAGCCGCTCGTCGTCCGCCTGGACGGCAACAACGCGGAGCTCGGCCGCCAGATCCTGACCGACGCCAACCACCCGCTGGTGCAGCAGGTGGACACCATGGACGGCGCCGCTGACCGCGCCGCCGAGCTGGCCAACAAGTAAGGAAGGGGACTTCACACCATGGCTATCTTCCTTACCAAGGACAGCAAGGTCATCGTCCAGGGTATGACCGGCTCCGAGGGCATGAAGCACACCCGCCGCATGCTCGCCTCCGGCACCCAGATCGTCGGCGGCGTGAACCCGCGCAAGGCCGGCACCACCGTGGACGTGGACGGCACCGAGGTGCCCGTGTTCGGCACCGTGGCCGAGGCGATCGAGAAGACCGGTGCCGACGTCACCGTCATCTTCGTCCCGCCGGCGTTCACCAAGTCCGCCGTGGTCGAGGCGATCGACGCCGAGATCCCGCTCGCCGTGGTCATCACCGAGGGCGTGCCGGTGCACGACACCGCCTCGTTCTGGGCCCACGCCGGCGCCAAGGGCAACAAGACCCGCATCATCGGCCCGAACTGCCCCGGCCTGATCAGCCCCGGACAGTCCAACGCGGGCATCATCCCGGCCGACATCACCGGCCCGGGCAAGATCGGTCTGGTGTCGAAGTCCGGCACCCTGACCTACCAGCTGATGTACGAGCTCCGTGACATCGGCTTCTCCTCCGCGGTGGGCATCGGTGGCGACCCGGTCATCGGCACCACCCACATCGACGCCCTCAAGGCGTTCCAGGAGGACCCGGAGACCGAGCTCATCGTCATGATCGGTGAGATCGGCGGCGACGCCGAGGAGCGGGCCGCGGCCTACATCGCCGAGCACGTCACCAAGCCGGTCGTTGGCTACGTCGCGGGCTTCACCGCGCCCGAGGGCAAGACCATGGGCCACGCCGGCGCCATCGTCTCCGGCTCCTCCGGCACCGCCCAGGCGAAGAAGGAGGCCCTGGAGGCCGCCGGCGTCAAGGTCGGCAAGACGCCGTCCGAGACCGCCCGCCTGGCCCGCGAGCTGATCGCCGCCGCGCAGTAGCAGCAGGCAGCGGGCCGCACGCACCGCCAGTACGCCGCAGGCGCCGCCCACCGTTCCGACGGTGGGCGGCGCCTGCGGCGTTCGCGGGGCGGGGCGGCGGATCAGGCCGGGTGCGGGACGCAGCGCCCCGCCGGGCCGCCGCACGGGCCCGCCAGCGGCGGCGGCAGCGGATGGTGCTCCGGCGCGGGCGGGGCGAACAGCGGGCGGTGGGCCGCGAACGGGCCGGGCGGCGGCGCATCCGGGGCCGGCAGGCCCGCGCCGGCCGGGGCCAGCGGCGGCGGCAGCGCACCCGCCGGGCCCACCAGGCGGGCCGGCACCCCCGGCGTCGGCCCGCACCACGGCGTCCGCAGGCCCGGCGCGCGGTCCGGGGCCGCCGGACCGGCGCTGCCCGAACCGGCCGACGTGCAGGCCGTCTCCCGCGGCGGCTCCGGGCGCGCCAGCTCCGACGGGCCCACCCCCAGCAGGGTCGCCACCATCGTCGCGCCCACCGCGACCGTCAGCGCCACCGCCGCGCCCGTCACCAGACCGGTGTGCAGCCGGCTGTCCGCCACCAGCAGCGCGGCGGACGGCAGCCGCGGGCCCGGGCAGCCGTGCACCGCCGCCCGGTGCAGCAGCTCGGCCAGCCGCTCCGCGAACTCCGGGTCCTCCGGGTCCGCGCCGACCAGCGCCGGCACCTCCCGGGCCAGCGCGGCCCGCGCCGAACGGACCCGGTCCCCGGCCGCCGCCGTGCTCGACTCCACCTCCAGCGCGACCCGCTCCACCGGCAGGCCCAGCGCGTCGTGCAGTACCAGCGCCCGCCGCCGCGGACGCGACAGCCGCAGCAGCGCCTTCACCAGCGCCCGGTCACGGGGGGTCAGCTTCTGCGGCGGCTCGGGCGGCTCCGCCCCGCCGTCCGCCCCGCCCGCCCCGTCGACCGCGATCCGCCGCCGCGGCCACCGCAGCAGGTGCGCCCGCCGCGGGCCGCCCCGGTGCCACGGCGACAGCGCCAGGTCGAACGCCGCCCCGCGCACCCACCCCTCCGGGTCCGGCCCCGCCGCCACCTCCGCCCACCGGCGGGCGGCCGCGCCCAGCGCCAGGTGCGCGCAGTGCACGGCGCGGTGGCGGTGGCCGGTCAGCAGGAAGGTCTGCTGGACCAGCCGGGTGTGGACCAGGGCGGCGAACTCCTCGAAGGAGGCCGGGCGGGGGTCTTCGGCGGCGGGAGCGGCGGCGGGGGCGGGGGTGGGAGCGGGGGCGCTCGCGGGTGCCTCCGGCTGCGGGGGGCCGACGAACTCGGCGGGCGCGGGCGCGGGCGCGGGATCGGTCGGGTCCGGTTCCGGAGCCGGTGCCTGCGGCGTCCCCGGCGCCTGCGTCGTCCCCGGCGTCCCCGGCGTCCCCGGCGTCCCCGGCGTCCCCGGCGTCTGCGGTGCCTGCGGGGTCAGGGTGGCGAGCAGGGCGAGCGCCTCCTCGCGGTCGCGGACGCCGAGCTTGCGGATCGCCCGGTTGAGGTGGTGGCGGGCGGTGGCGGGGGCGACGCCCAGCTGCCGGGCCATCGTGCGCAGGTCGTCGCCGGCGGTCAGCCGGGCCAGGGCCTGGGCCTCGCGCGGGGCGAGGCGGCGCAGCAGGAGTTCGACGTCCTCGCGGGCCCGGGGCGAGGTTCCGGTGGTCGGCTCGGGCTCGGCGGTCGAGGGCGAGGTCACCGGTCTCCTCCGTGGCATCCGGGGCAGGGCCGTGCCGGAAAAAGGCACATGTACTGATAATCCGGGACACGGCGAAGGTTCGCCCGTTGACACCCCTCAACGGGTGGTCTTGGCAGCATGAGGGCCATGACGCAGCTGATGGGCCGTCCGATCCTGGGCCTGCCGAGCGACTTGGACAGCCGTTCCACCCTCACCGACCTGCTCACCGGCGTCCGCACCGCGCTGCTCACCCTCTCCGTGGTCGCCGTCCCGGTGTTCGGCCTGTGGGTGCTGGCCCCCTACGGCGACGACACGGCGCAGGACGCGGGCCGGGCCGCGTGCGGACTCTGGCTGCTCGGCCACGGCGCGCCCCTCGGCCGCGGCCCCCGGGCCGTCCCGGTGACCGTCGCGCCGCTGCTGCTCACCGCCGTCACCGCGCTGCTGCTCTCCCGGGCCGGACGCCGCCAGGCCCGGCGCGCCCGGGGGCGCGGATGGGCCCGCTGGCGCTCCCCGCTCGCGGTGTACGCCGGATACCTGCTGGTCGCGGCCTTCGCCGTCGCCCAGTGCGCCGACCCGCAGGCCCTGCTGCGCTCCCGGGCGGTCGCCGACCTCGCCGCCGTCGCCCTGCTCGCCGCCGCCGCGCTCGGCCACGGCCTGTGGTCCGGGCTGGGCCGCCCCGCCGCGCTGCCCCGGCTCCCGCTGCCGCCCGCGTTCTGGCCGGACGGCGCCGGGGCGGCCGTCGGACGCGCGCTGGCCGGCTGGCTGCTCGCGCTCACCGCCGGGGGCGGGGTCCTGTTCGCCGTCGCCGTCCTGCTCGGCTCCGCCGGACCGGACGCGCAGCGGCTCGGCGGCGGGGCGGCCGACTGGCTCGGCCTGCTGCTGGCCTGCCTGCTGCTGGTCCCCAACGGGCTGGTCTGGTCCGCGAGTTACGCCCTCGGGGTCGGCTTCGAGGTCGGCGCCGGCAGCCACGCCGGACCGTTCGGCACCCGGCTCGGCCCCACCCCCGACTTCCCGCTGCTCACCCTGCTCCCCACCGACCGAGGCCCCGGCTGGCACCTGCTCGCCGGCCTCGCCCCTTTCGCCGCCGCGACCGCCGCCGCCCTGCTGCTCGGCCGCGCCGCCACCCGCTGGACCCCCGCCCAGACCGCGACCACCGCCACCGCGACCGCCCTCGCCGCCACCCCGCCCGGCCTGCTCGCCGCCCACCTCGGCGGTGGCGCGCTCGGCCCCGGTCGGATGTCCGAACTCGGCCCGGTGCCCTGGCAGTTCGCCCTCGCCCAGACCGGCTGGCTGCTCGCCGTCACCCTCCCGGGAGCGCTGCTGTGGCGCTGGTGGCTCGTCCGCGATCGGGACGGCGGCGACGGCGCGGGGCCGGTGGTCCGGGCCCGGGTCGGCGCGTACCGCCTGGTGTGCCGCCTCGCCGCGTGACCGGGCGGGCGACCACCGCCGTCCGCACGGCGGGGCGGCCCGCTCGCCCGCTCGCCCGCTCGCCCGTCCGCCTCCTCACGCGTCCTTGCGCCGCAGGCTGCGCAGTCCGCCCAGGGCCGCCGCCGCGGTCCAGGCGGTCATCAGGAGCAGGCCGGTGGTGTGGCCGTAGTGGACGCCGGGGGTGTCGGCGAGGCGGAGGGCGTACTGGCCGGCTCGGTCGGGGAGGAACTGGGCGGCTTCGCGGAGGCCCGGGACGGCGGCCAGGGCGGTGGTGCCGAGGAAGACCGCGGGGGTGAGCAGGCCGAGGGCCGCGGTCTGGTTGCGCAGCACGGTGGTGAGCGCCAGGCACAGGACGAGCAGCAGCGGGTGGTAGAGCACCCCCGCGGCGAGGGCCCGGGCGGTGCCGGGGGCGGTGAGGTCCAGGCCCACGGTGGCGGCGGTGGCGGCCAGTTGGCCGCCGACGGTGGCCAGGCCGACGGCCAGGCCCAGGGCGGTGCCGAGCAGCAGCTTGGCGCGGTAGAACCGCAGCCGGTCCGGGACGGCGGCGAGCGAGGTGGAGAGCGTCCCGGAGGCGTACTCCTGGCCGATCAGCAGGACGCCCAGGCAGGCGACCGCGACCTGGCCGAAGTTCAGCCCGTAGTACAGGCCCTCCATCGGGTCGTCCCGCAGCGAGTCGTCGGAGTGCCCGTACGCGGCCTGGACGGCCGCGGTGATCCCGGCGCCGAGCACCACCGCGAGGAGCGGGGCCGCCCACAGCGAGCGCAGGGTGGCGAACTTCGCCCATTCGGCGCGCAGCGGGTACGTGCGGGCGCTCATGCCGTCACCGCCCGGTACTCGACGGCGTCCGCGGTCATCCGCAGGAAGGCCTCCTCCAGGGAGTCGTGGGTGACGGACAGTTCGACCAGGGCCACCCGGTGCTCGGCGGCCAGCGCGCCCAGCCGCCCGGGGTCGGCGTCGGGGACGTCGAACGCCCCGCCGTCGCCGGGCACCGGCACCGCGTCCGGGTGGGCGGCGGCCAGCAGCGCGGCCAGGGCGGCCGGGTCGACGGCCCGGACCCGGACCCGGCGGCGGCCGTGGCGCTCCAGGAACCCGGCGGTGGAGGTGTCCGCGAGCAGCCGGCCCCGGCCGATCACCACCAGGTGGTCGGCGGTCACCGCCATCTCGGCCATCAGGTGGGAGGAGACCAGCACCGCCCGGCCCTCGCCCGCGAGCCGGCGCAGCAGCTCCCGGATCCACCGGGTGCCCTCCGCGTCCAGGCCGTTCACCGGCTCGTCCAGCAGCAGCGCCGCCGGGTCGCCGAGCAGGGCCGCCGCGACGCCCAGGCGCTGGCGCATGCCCAGCGAGAAGGTCCTGATCCGGCGGCCGGCGACCTCGGCCAGGCCCACCAGGGCCAGCACCTCGCCGATCCGCCGGGACGGCAGGGCGTGCGAGGCGGCGATCCACCGCAGGTGCCCGGCGGCGGTGCGGCCCGGGTGCAGGGCCTGCGCGTCGAGCAGCGCCCCCACCCGGCGCAGCGGGCGCTCCAGCGCGGCGTACGGCCGTCCGTCCACCAGTGCCGTCCCGGCGGTCGGCCGGTCCAGCCCCAGCACCATCCGCAGCGTGGTCGACTTGCCCGCCCCGTTCGGGCCCAGGAACCCGGTCACCCGCCCCGGCTCGACCCGGAACGCGAGGCCGTCGACCACCCGCCGCCCGTCGTACGCCTTGGTCAGGTCGTGGATCTCGATCACGGCAACTCCCTTCGTCCGGTTGCTGATCCGAGTCAACCGCCCGGCCCGGGGCCACCGGATCCCGCCCGCGAGTGGTCCTCCTCCCTCCTGCGGGGGAGGACCCCGCCGGGGACCGCGGTGCCCGGGGTGTTTCGGACGCGTGCGCGGAAGGATCTCGTTCGAGTGGAAGGAGGAAACGTTTCCGCTCCGCGCGGATTTCCGCCGATACGATTCCGCCGGGCGGCCGCGGAAAAGGCGTTCCGGCCATTCCCGCGCCCGGACAGCTCCACCGGGAACCGGAACGGGAACGCTTCCGACGTCCGACCCGGGGCTGGTCGACGGCCGAATCGCAGCCTGCTTCCGGCCGACCCGCGACCGATCCGCCACCGACGCACGGCCGCCGGTCCCGCCGGAATCCGCGGCCCCTCCGAAGGGAACCCGCCATCACGACCACGCGCGACGCCGAACGCTACGGGGACGACCTCTTCGCGGCCTCCCGCAGCGACGAGCGCGAACGGCTGGAGGGGCTGGCCGACGCCTTCGACCCGGCCAGTCGGCAGGACCTGCTCGCGCTGGGGCTCGACGCCCGGTGGACCTGCCTGGACGCCGGAGCGGGCGCGGGCACCCTGAGTGGCTGGCTGGCGTCCGTCGCCGGGTCCGCCGCGCAGGTCACGGCCGTCGACCGCGACACCCGCTTCCTCGACCACCTCGCGGACGCCGGGGTGCGGGTCGTCCGGGCCGACCTCACCGATCCGGCCTTCGACCCGGGCCGGTTCGACCTCGTGCACGCCCGGTTCCTGCTGATGCACCTCAGGGAGCGGGAGGAGGTGCTGCGCCGCCTGGCCTCCTGGCTCAAGCCCGGCGGACTGCTGGTGGTCTCCGACTCCCTCGCGGTCGGCGGCGAGACCTCGCCGCACGAGGCGTACCGGCGCACGGTCGCCGCCTACTGGCGGATGCTCGCCGAGACGATCGGCAGCGACCGGCACTGCGCCGCGCAGTACCCCCGGATGCTGGCGGGGCTCGGCCTGCGGGACGTCGGCCTGCGCCTGCACGCGCCGCTGGCCGGCCACCATGCCGGGTTCACCCGCTTCCTGGCCCTGTCGCTGGGGCAGAGCCGGGACCGGCTGCTGGCGGCCGGGCTGCCCGCGGACGTCCACCGGGAGGCGCTCCGGCACCTGGCGGACCCGTCGTCCCGGGAGCTGTTCTTCGCCATGGCCACCTGCTGGGGCCGCGCCCCGGCCGCCCCGTAGCGGGCCGGACCGCCGCCCGCGTCCCGTTCCGCCGGGGAACCCGCCGGGGCCGCCAGTCCCGCCGGGGAGGATTCCGCCCCATTTTCCGCTCATCCCACGATTTCACTCCTGCGCATGGAAAACCGGCGATCCGGCCGGATTCCGGACGGGCCGGACCGAGAATCTGTTCCGAAGCCGGGAGAGGCCGTTCCCGGAATTCCGACCGGGTCGGGGGATTTCCCGGCCCGGTCCCCTGCGAAGGAGAGAACCATGCGGGACGAAGCCATCCGGCGGGCTGCGCTGATCTTCAAGCTGTTCGACGCGAACGGGAACGGAGTCCTCGACCCCCAGGACTTCGAGCTGCTCACCGAGCGGGTCCTGGCCGTCGCCGCCGACTCGCGGCCGGAGGCCAGGGAGGCGCTGACCGCCAGCATGCGCCGCTGGTGGAAGGTGCTGGAGGACGGGCTGGACGCCAACGGGGACGGCGTGATCAGCCCGGAGGAGTTCGAGGCGTCCGTGCTCTCCCCCGAGCTGTTCGGCGCGACCGCGCACGACTTCGCCGAGGCGCTCGCCGGGCTCGGCGACCCGGACGGCGACGGCCTGATCGAGCGGTCCCGCTTCGTCGACCTGATGACCGCCTGGGGCTTCGAACTGCCGAACATCCACTCGCTGTTCGAGGCGTTCGGCCCGGACGCCGCGGACCGGATCACCGTGACCGCCTGGGCCGACGGCATCCGCGACTACTACACCCCGAGCCTGGCCGGCATCCCCGGGGACCACCTGGTCGCCGTCCCGGCCTGACCCGCCGCCCCGCGCCCGCCCGGCCCCGCCGAGGGACCGGGCGGGCGCGACGGGGCAGGATGGAGCGGTGTTCGCCCCGCTGCTGCGCTCCGTGACCTACACCCGCTGGCTGCACCTGATGATCGGGATGGTGTTCGCCGGGGTGGTGCTGCTGGTGTACCCGGGGACGGAGGGGGTGTCGACCGGGCGGACGGTGCTGTGCGGGGTCGCGCTGGACGTGCCGCTGCTGTGCCTGGCCGCGCTGGTGCCGGGGATGCGGCGCGGGGAGGGGGTGCAGGCGCGGCTGCTGCTGGGGCCCGCGCGGGAGGAGGAGATCGGGGTCGCGCCGTCGGCGGGGTGGGCGGACCGGGGGCGGACGGCGCTCTGGCTGGTGGCCCGGGTGGGGCTGGGGGTGGCGGTCGGGGCGGTGACGGTGGTGGTGGCCCGGGTGGCGGCGCGCGAGCCGCTGCTGGCGCTGCCGGCGGGGTTCGCCCTGCTCTGGCTGGTGGTGCTCGCCGGACGGCTGCAACTCATGTTCGCGGTACGGCTGTTGGGACCATCGGGGGCGGAGCGGCTGGCGGCGGCCGAGGCCCGGGCGGAGCGGCTGCTGGAGCGCAACCGGCTGGCCCGCGAGCTGCACGACTCGATCGGGCACGCGCTGACGGTGACGGTGGTGCAGGCGGGCGCGGCCCGCGAGGTGGCCGATCCGGCCTTCCGGCAACGGGCGTTGGAGGCGATCGAGACCACCGGGCGGCGGGCGCTGGACGACCTGGAGCGGATGCTGGTGCTGCTGCGCGAGACCCCGGACGCGGTGGCCGCCGAACAGCCGGGCCTGGACCGCGTCCCCGAGCTGTTCGCCGCCGCCCGGGCGGCCGGCAGCCCCGTCGACGCCGAACTCGATGTCCGGGCGGCCGAGGTGCCCGGGGTGCTGTCCCGGGAGGCGTACCGGATCGTCCAGGAGGGCGTCACCAACGCGCTGCGGCACGCCCCGGGCGCGCCGATCCGGGTGCGCGGCGCGGTGGCGGGCGGGGTGCTGGAGCTGTCCTGCCGCAACGCCCTGACCGGGAGGGGCAGTTCGCGCCGGGGCGGCGGCAAGGGCCTGCGCGGGGTGCGGGAACGGGCGGTACTGCTCGGCGGCGAGTGCGAGGCCGGCCCGGAGCCGGCCGGACCGGCGGAGGCCGACCCGGAGACGACCGGCCCGGACGGCGGCGGCCCGGACGGCGGCGGTCCGGACGGGGCGGGCTGGCTGCTGCGGGTGCGGCTGCCGCTACGGTTGGGCCGGTGACGGTGATCAAGGTGCTGCTGGTCGACGACGAGGAGCTGATCCGGTTCGGCCTGCGCGCCGTCCTGGACGCCCAACCGGACCTGGAGGTGGTCGGCGAGGCCGCCGACGGCGCCGAGGCGCTCGCCCTGGTCCGCACCCTGCGCCCGGACGTGGTGCTGATGGACGTGCGGATGCCCGGCCTGGACGGCCTGGCCGCGACCCGGGCTGTCCTGCGCGGCGCCGACCGCCCGCCGAAGATCCTGGTGGTGACCACCTTCGAGGCCGACGACTACGTGTACGAGGCGCTGCGCGCGGGCGCCGACGGCTTCCTGCTCAAGCGCTCCCGCCCGGCGGAGGTGGTGCAGGCGGTGCGCCTGGTCGCGGCGGGGGAGTCGCTGCTGTTCCCGGCGTCGATCCGGCGGCTCGCCGCCGCCCGGGCCGGACGAGAGGCCGCGGACGGCGGCGCGGTGGCCCGGGCCGGGCTGACCGGCCGCGAGGGCGAGGTGCTGCGGCTGATGGCGCGCGGCCTGTCCAACGCCGAGATCGGCGCGCGGCTGCACCTGGGCGTGCAGACCGTCAAGACGCACGTCAGCGGCGTGCTCGGCAAGCTCGGCGCCCGGGACCGCACCCAGGCGGTGATCGCCGCCTACGAGTCGGGCTTCGTCACTCCGGCGACGGAGGACGAGGAGCCGACCGGCCGGAACTGACCGGCCCGGGGCGCCGGGAGCCCGGCGGATCGGGCGGCAGCGGCCTCGGGTCGGCGCACAGCAGGCGGTCCCCGAGCAGGTGGTCGCAGCGGCCCTGCTTGATGGCGTGGCGCAGATCGGCCCACTCGTCGGGGCTGAAGAACAGCACCCTGCGCCGGTCGGTGGCCCGGGCGAGGGCCACCCCGCGGGGGGACTCCGCCAGCACCACCCCGTCCAGGTCGTCGCTGACCGCGTGCCAGTCCAGCCCGGGGTGACCGTCCGGGTAGTACTCCACCGGGTGCATCATCCCGCCTCCCCCGCCTGCGGCTGCGGCTGCGGCTGCGGGTCGACCTCGGCCCACAGGTGCTCCCACCGCTCGTTCTTGCTATGCCCGAACCTGTCGCCCGCGCCGAGCACCCTGAGCACCGCCGCCACCAGGGCGGAGTCCTGGGGCTCGGTGATCCGGGTGGTGATCCGGACACCCCCGTCACCGGTGGGCCGGACCAGCGGCTGACGCCCGGTCAGCCGGTGCAGCGCGCCGCCGATCCAGCGCGCCCGCTCGGCGCTGCCGCCCGCCGGTACGGGCCGCGCGTCGGCGGTGGCGGGCGGTCCGCCCACGTCCGACGGGTCGGCTTGTCGTGGCAAGGCCATTCCTTCTCCCTCCGTGTCAGGGCCCGGTCGGCCCGAGCAAGGAACCCCCGGCCGGCACGGGACCGAGACCGTCCGGGTGGACGGGCACCTCCGTCCCGCCGCGGACCGGCCGCACCCACCGGAGGCCGCACCACTCGCCCATGTAGCGGACGACCTCCCCGGACTTCCGGTCCAGCACCAACTCCCCGACCGAAGCGGGACGGTAGGGCTCGACCGGTGGGGCGGGGGCGGCGTCCGGCGGCACCACCTCGGCGAGCGACCACGTCTCGGGTCCCCGGGGTTCGCTGTGCTCGCTCACGCTGTGCTCCGATCATTCGCCGTTCCGTCACCAGCATCGGCAGCGGCGGCTACGATCGGAAGTGTTTCTAATCAACACTTGACTGAGTTGAACTGGGGGAACGCCAGTGCGGATCAACGAACTTGACCCGTCGTCATCGCCACTGGCGGCGTTCGGCTGGCAACTCCGTGAACGGCGACGACGAGAACGGCTCACCCAGGAGGGCCTGGGGGTGCTGGTCGGTTACACGGGCGCCTACGTCTCGCTGATCGAGAACGGAAAGCGCCGCCCGCCCGTTGAGTTCGTCCGCGCGGTGGACCGGGCACTGGGAGCGGCGGGGGCGCTGGAGGGCGCGTGGTGGATGCTCGGCCACACCGCTTTTCGAGGAGGGTTCCCCGAGTATGTCGGCCTTGAGTCGGTGGCCCGTCGCATTCACGCGTGGGACATGGGGCTTCCGCCGGGGATCGCCCAGACCGAAGAGTTCGCGCGTGCGCTGCAAGCCGGTTATGTACAGCGTGGATCGGTCACACCGGAGCAGGCCGAAGAGCGGATCGGTGTGCTGCTCGGAAGGCAGGCTCCCCTGCACCTGCCGGACCCGCCGGAGCTGCACATGGTGCTCGACGAGAGCTGCATCCGTACGGTGGTCGGATCGCCCGGGGTGACCGCGCGCCAACTGGCTTGGCTGGCCGAGCTGTCCACGCGCCCCAATGTGGTCCTCCAGATCATGCCGTTCGCCGGTGGTGCGAGGCGGCCGTTCACTCACCTGACCATTCTTCTGACCATGGCCGACGGCACATTGGTGGGATACACCGAGACGCATCAACGGGGTTATGTAGAACAGGAAAGCGAGATCGTGGCGGGGTGGATGCGCGAGTATCATCGCCTGCAGATCGAAGCACTTTCCCCGGCTGACTCCCTCGTGCTGGTCGGCAAGGCTCGGAAGGATCTCTGCAATATGGTCCCCGTTGACCCGGCCAACGCCGGTTGGTTCAAATCCAGTTACTCGGATGGCGCCGGTGCGTGCGTCGAGATCAGCACGGCCTACGCGCAGTCCCACGGCGTGGTGCTGGTCCGCGACAGCAAGGACCGTGCCGGCTCGTACCTCACCCTCCCGGCCACCGCCTGGGGCGCCTTCGCCGGGGCGGCCGGCAGCGGCGTCTTCGGCGCGGTCTGACCGGGCGGCGGCAGGTGAGCCCCCGGCGTGGTGCCGGGGGCTCTGCTGTGTGCGGGGCGGGCTACTGGTCGGAGACTTCGGACAGGTTGCTCAGCCAGGTCGGGACGTCGTACTCCTGGGCGCAGCTGCGCGCGGCCTCCTGGGTGGCGGAGTCGGCCCGGCAGTCCAGGTAGTCGTGGTAGGCGAACTGGATGGTGAACGCGCCCAGCGAGACCAGCAGGGCGAGGCCGCCGGTGAGCAGGGCGCCGAGCGCGGCGGGGACCTGCGGGCGGACCGGGCGCGGGGCGAACGGGTCGTCGACCGGTTCGGCGGGGGTGCGCAGGACGGTGACGGCGTACCAGACGGCCAGCAGGGAGAGCGGGAAGCCCACCCAGTAGAGGCCGAACAGCACGGTGAGCAGCGCGGCGAAGCCCGACAGCAGCGCGTTGCGGGCGGCGCGGTGCGTGGGGTCGGCCGGGTCGAGCTTCGGCGGGGCGGGCTGCTGCTGGCCGGGGTCGGGGCGTTGGCCCCACGGCGGGGGCTGGGGGCGGTCCTCGTCGGGCCGCCCGTCGGATCGCTGCCCGGACGCGGGCGGCCGCGGGGTGCGGGGACGCCAGGGCTGGTCGGGCGCGCCGGGCGGAGGGGGCGCGAAGGGGTTGCGCTCGCCGCTGTCCTCGCCGCTGCTCATGGTGTCGGCCGTTTCTGCTCGTCGGGTGGCCGCCCGTCGGTGGGGGAGTGGGCGGTCGGTCAATGATCCCCCAGCCGGTTCCCGGCCGTACGGCACCCTGCCGGGTCGGGGTCCGGGCGGGTGGGAGATCCGCGTCTCAACTACGCGCGTAGCGTTGCCGGGCGGTGACAGGTGGCCTCCCACCAGCCGTTATCGTGGTGACGGTCGGCAGCTTCCCAAGGTTCCTCGGGCACCCGCAGCGCCGCGGCCCCCGGTGGTCCGCCGCCGGCTCCCGACCTGCCGCCGCCCGTAGTGGCCCCACCGAGGGTGGACGTACCAGCGGGCGGCACCCGACACGTACGGAGAATCGCGCCGTGGCTGCCGCTGACGCCCAAGTGTTCCCGCCCCGTACCCCCGGACCGGCCCGGCTGGTGGTGCTGGTCTCCGGCTCCGGCACCAACCTCCAGGCGCTGATCGACGCCGCCGCCGACCCCGCGTACGGCGCCGAGATCGTCGCGGTGGGCGCCGACCGCGACGGCATCGCGGGCACCGAGCGGGCCGGGAGGGCCGGCATCCCGGTCTTCACCGAGCGGATCAAGGACCACGCCGACCGGGCCGCCTGGGACGCCGCGCTGACCGCCGCCGTCGCCTCGTACGCCCCCGACCTGGTGGTCACCGCCGGGTTCATGAAGATCCTCGGCCCCGCGTTCGTCGCCGCCTTCGCCGGGCGCACCGTCAACACCCACCCCGCGCTGCTGCCCGCCTTCCCTGGCGCGCACGGCGTCCCCGACGCGCTGGCGTACGGGGTCAAGGTCACCGGCTGCACCGTGCACCTGGTGGACGCCGGGGTGGACACCGGGCCGATCATCGCCCAGGGCGTGGTGGAGGTCGAGGACGCCGACCACGCCGACGGCGGCGAGGCGCTGCACGAGCGCATCAAGACTGTCGAGCGCAAGCTGCTCGTCGAGGTCGTGGGCCGGCTGGCCCGCGAAGGACACCGCATCGAAGACCGAAAGGTATGGATTCCGGCATGAGCGCCGCTTCCTCCGCCAACACGCCCGTCTCCGAGAACGTGCGCCCGATCCGGCGCGCGCTGATCAGCGTCTACGACAAGACCGGGCTGGAGGAGCTGGCCCGGGGGCTGCACGCCGCCGGGGTCGCCATCGTCTCCACCGGCTCCACCGCCGGGAAGATCGCCGCCGCGGGCGTCCCGGTCACCGAGGTCTCCGAGCTGACCGGCTTCCCCGAGTGCCTGGACGGCCGGGTCAAGACCCTGCACCCGCGGGTGCACGCCGGCGTGCTGGCCGACCTGCGCCTGGAGTCGCACCGCGCGCAGCTCGCCGAGCTGGGCGTCGAGCCGTTCGACCTGGTCGTGGTGAACCTGTACCCGTTCACCGCCACCGTCGCCTCCGGCGCCACCCCCGACGAGTGCGTCGAGCAGATCGACATCGGCGGCCCGTCCATGGTCCGCGCCGCCGCGAAGAACCACCCCTCGGTGGCCGTCGTGGTCGACCCGGCCCGCTACCCGGACGTGCTGACCGCCGTGCAGGGCGGCGGCTTCGACCTGCTGACCCGCAAGCGCCTGGCGGGTGCCGCGTTCGCGCACACCGCCGCGTACGACGTCGCCGTGGCGGGCTGGTTCGAGGAGTCGGGCTACACCGAGTCCGAGGCCGCGTTCCCGGCCTTCCTCGGCAGCACCTGGGAGCTGGGCGACGTCCTGCGCTACGGCGAGAACCCGCACCAGCAGGCCGCGCTCTACACCGATGGGACGGGCGGCCTCGCGGGCGCCGAGCAGCTGCACGGCAAGGCGATGTCCTACAACAACTACGTGGACACCGACGCCGCCCGCCGCGCCGCGTACGACCACGAGGGCCCGGCCGTCGCCGTCATCAAGCACGCCAACCCGTGCGGCATCGGCACCGGCGCGGACGTCGCCGAGGCGCACCGCAAGGCGCACGCCTGCGACCCGGTCTCCGCGTACGGCGGCGTGATCGCCGTCAACCGCCCGGTCTCGGTCGAGCTGGCCGAGCAGATCGCCCCGATCTTCACCGAGGTCGTCGTCGCGCCCGGCTACGAGGACGGCGCCCTGGAGGTGCTGACCAAGAAGAAGAACCTCCGGGTGCTGCGCGCCCCCGACGCCCCGACCGACGCCCTGGAGTCCCGCCGGATCTCCGGCGGCCTGCTGCTCCAGCAGGTCGACCGGGTCGACGCGGCCGGCGACGACCCGGCGACCTGGACGCTGGCCACCGGCGCGGCGCTGTCCGCCGAGGAGCTGGCCGAGCTGTCCTTCGCCTGGCGGGCCTGCCGGGCCGTCAAGTCCAACGCGATCCTGCTCGCCAAGGACGGCGCCTCGGTCGGCGTCGGCATGGGCCAGGTCAACCGGGTCGACTCCTGCAAGCTCGCCGTCGAGCGGGCCGGCGAGCGGGCCGCGGGCGCGTACGCCGCCTCCGACGCGTTCTTCCCGTTCGCCGACGGCCTGGAGATCCTGCTCGCCGCGGGCGTCAAGGCCGTGGTGCAGCCCGGCGGTTCGATCCGCGACGAGGAGGTGGTCGCCGCCGCCGAGAAGGCCGGCGTGACCATGTACCTCACCGGCACCCGGCACTTCTTCCACTGAGCCGCGGGTGACGCCGAGGGCCCCGCACTCCGGACTCGGAGTACGGGGCCCTCGGGCTTCGCGCGGTGCGGCTACTTCTTGATCACCAGGGTGCCGGCCGCACGGTCGTGCCAGCCCTGCAGCTTCCCGGAGTTGTCGAAGAACGGCGACAGGAAGACCAGCAGCGCGCCGATGTAGCAGACCAGGGCGCCCACCATCGGGATGATGAAGCGGATGAAGCCGCCGCCCACGCCGGGGTGCTGGCCGTCGTTCTCCCGGACCACCCGCAGGCCCAGCGCCATCTTGCCGATGGTGGCGCCCGCCAGGCCGACCAGCAGCCACTCGTACAGCAGGCCGAACACGGCGATCACGGCGATCAGGCCGAACATCGCCACGACGACGTTGGTGCCGGCCTGCGTGTTGCTGTTCACGCAGTCGTCCCAAGCGGTGCTCGGGTAGTCGTAGCCCGAGCAGTCCGTGCTGGTCTTGTCGGCCAGGCCGACCATCCCGGCCACGCCCGCGAACATCGCGATGCTGACGATCACACCGGTGACCAGGCCGTCCAGCAGCCGGGCCAGGAAGCGCTGGCCCATGGTGGCGAGCTTCACCGTGCCCAGGTTCGCGATGTTGATGTAGCCGTTGTTGGCCTGGATCGTGCCGGGCTGCGGCGGGTAGCCGTAGCTCGCCTGCGGCGGGACCTGCTGCGGGTAGCCGTACGGCTGCTGCGGCTGCCCCTGCGGGTAGCCGTAGCCGGGCTGCTGCTGCGGGGCCTGCGGCGCCTGCGGGTAGCCGTAGCCGGGCGGCGGGGGCTGCTGGCCGTACGGGTTGTTCGGGTCGGGCGGGTAACTCAACGGTGCCTCCGGGCAGGAAGGGGTGTGGACGGAACAGGGAAAACCTGGGGACGGGCGGGCAGGGACACCGACCGCCGGGCAGCGTAGCGGAGCGTGCGGACAGGACGCCGGGCAACGGTCATGGACGGCCCGCCCGTTCAGGGCCGGAACGGACCGAGCCGGGCCAACTCCCAGGCCCAGGCCGGTAACAGGGCACCGGCCAGCAGCAGGTTGCGGCCCGCGTACGACAACCCGCGCCACCATCGGCCCGGGCCCAGCGGCCAGGCCACCAGCAGCACGGCGGCCAGCGCCGTCACCGGGTTCGCCAGCAGCGCGGCGCCCCAACGGCCGTGGCCCGCCTCGACGAACACCGTGGTGCTGCCGCACAGCGGGCACGGGACGCCGGTCAGCAGGCGCAGCGGGCACAGCACCCCCGGGTCGTGCGCGTCGTGCGCCACGGCCACCGCGACGGCCGCCCCGGCGACCACCGCCGCCCGCAGCAGCACCCGCAGCGCCGCGCCCGTGCCGCTACCGGCCGCCCGGCGGCGCGGGGCCGGGACGCCCGGGGCCGCCGCGGCCGGGACCGGGTCGCACGGGGCCGGACTGCACGGGGCCGGGCCGGGCGGTACCAGGTGGGCCGGGGCCGGTGCCCCGGGGGCGCTCACGGCCGCGCGGGGGCGCGAACGGGCAGGGCGGCAGCCGTGCCGCGGACGCCGCACGGCCCCGGCAAGTACGGTTCGCTCACTGTCGTTCTTCCCCCGGATTCTCGTCCCCCGCCGGCGACGGCCCGTCACCGGGACCCGACGCGGCAGGCATGGCCCGGCCATCGTCGTCCGTACCGCGCCGCGCTGTCCAGCCACCAGCCGGAACCCGGACCGGACCGTGGCCCAACCGCAACGGGCCCGGTACGCTCCGTGGCCGCCGCGGCGGCGCTCGGTGGCCGGCGCGGGCACCGCCGGTCTTGCGGCCGGTCCGACGGGCGGTCCGGCGGCACGCCCGCCGCCGCCGATCCGCGAGAATGGGGGCATGACTGCCCAGATTCTCGATGGCAAGGCCACCGCGGCCGCGATCAAGTCCGAACTCGCCGTCCGCGTGGCGGCCCTCAAGGAGCGGGGCATCGTCCCCGGCCTCGGCACCGTCCTGGTCGGCGACGACCCGGGCAGCCGGTGGTACGTCAACGGCAAGCACCGGGACTGCGCGGAGATCGGCATCGCCTCCATCCAGCGCGAACTGCCCGCCACCGCCACCCAGGAGGACGTCGAGAACGTCGTCCGGGAGCTCAACGCCGACCCGACCTGCACCGGCTACATCGTCCAACTGCCGCTCCCCAAGGGCCTGGACCAGAACCGCGTGCTCGAACTCATGGACCCCGACAAGGACGCCGACGGCCTGCACCCGACCTCGCTCGGCCGCCTCGTCCTCGGCATCGACGGCCCGCTGCCCTGCACCCCGCTCGGCATCGTCGAACTGCTCCGCCGCCACGGCGTGGCCCTCGACGGCGCCGAGGTCGTGGTGGTCGGCCGCGGCATCACCGTCGGCCGCTCCATCGGCCTGCTGCTCACCCGCCGCAGCGAGAACGCCACCGTGACGCTCTGCCACACCGGCACCCGCGACCTCGCCGTGCACCTGCGCAACGCCGACGTCATCGTCGCCGCGGCCGGCGTCCCGCACCTGGTCAAGCCCGAGGACGTCAAGCCCGGCGCCGCGATCCTCGACGTCGGCGTCTCCCGCAGCGAGGGCAAGATCGTCGGCGACGTGCACCCCGGTGCCGCCGAGGTGGCCGGCTGGATCTCCCCCAACCCCGGCGGCGTCGGCCCGATGACCCGCGCCATGCTCCTCAACAACATCGTCGAGGCGGCCGAGCGCCGCGCCGGCGCCTGACACCGGTGCCCGGCGCCACGCGGCGAGGCCGCCGCCGTCCCCCCGCCACCACCGAGGGCACCCTGCCACCGGAGGGCTCCGCGACCGCGCTCGACCGCCGCCACACCCTCCCGCTGCGGCAGTGGCCGATCACGCTGCTGCTCGCCGTGGCGGCCCTCGGCCTGCTCACCACCTGGGCCGGCCACTTCCGGCTCGGACTGCTCCTGGTCGGCGCGGCGCCGCTGCTCGGCGCGCTGCTCCGGCTCGGGCTGCCCGACGTCGGCATGCTCGCCGTCCGCAGCCGGTTCACCGACGTCACCCTGATGTTCCTGTTCGGCGGCGCGATCGTCCTGCTCACGCTGGTCGCCCAGCCCGACCCGTGGCTGCGGGTGCCGGTGCTGGAGAACATCGGCCGGCTGATCGGGCACCCGCTGCGGTGACCGCCGCGCGGGACCGGGGGCGCGGCGCGGTCCGGCGGCCCCGGTCCCGCACCGGCGCACCGGCCGGCCCCGTGCCCCGGTCGGTGCCGTCAGCGGCCTTGCGATAGCCTTGCCCAGGTCTCTCGATATCGAGAGATCATCCTCGGCTCCAGCGCGCCGGTGTGCCTGGGGCACCTGGCGATCGCAGGAGAAGGCTGAAATGACTCGCACCCCCGTCAACGTCACCGTCACCGGAGCCGCCGGCCAGATCGGCTACGCGCTGCTCTTCCGCATCGCCTCCGGTCACCTGCTGGGTGCCGACGTCCCGGTGAACCTGCGGCTGCTGGAGATCCCGCAGGGCGTGAAGGCGGCGGAGGGCGTCGCCATGGAGCTGGACGACTGCGCCTTCCCGCTGCTGCGCGACATCACCATCACCGACCAGGCGAACGTCGCGTTCGACGGCGCCAACGTCGCCCTGCTGGTCGGCGCCCGTCCGCGCACCGCGGGCATGGAGCGCGGCGACCTGCTCTCGGCCAACGGCGGCATCTTCGGCCCGCAGGGCAAGGCGATCAACGACAACGCCGCGGACGACATCAAGGTCCTGGTGGTCGGCAACCCGGCCAACACCAACGCCCTGATCGCCCAGCGCAACGCCCCGGACGTCCCGGCCGAGCGCTTCACCGCGATGACCCGCCTGGACCACAACCGCGCCGTCGCCCAGCTGGCGAAGAAGGCCGGCGTCACCGTCGAGGACGTCAAGAAGGTCACCATCTGGGGCAACCACTCGGCCACCCAGTACCCGGACCTGTTCCACGCCGAGATCGCCGGCAAGGCCGCCTTCGACGCCGTCGGCGCCGACCAGGAGTGGGTCGAGAACTTCTTCATCCCGAAGGTCGCCAAGCGCGGCGCCGAGATCATCGAGGTCCGCGGCGCCTCCTCGGCCGCCTCGGCCGCGAACGCCGCCATCGACCACGTGCACACCTGGGTCAACGGCACCCCGGCCGGCGACTGGACCTCGATGGGCATCGTCTCCGACGGCTCCTACGGCGTGCCGGAGGGCCTGATCTCCTCCTTCCCGGTCACCACCTCGAACGGCACGTTCGAGATCGTCCAGGGCCTGGACCTCTCCGAGTTCGACCGCAAGCGGATCGACGCCTCGGTCGGCGAGCTCGCCGAGGAGCGCGACGCCGTCCAGGAGCTCGGCCTCATCTGAGCGTTCACCAACCGCGCTCGCTGACCGACGTCGAAGGGCCGGGACCCGCATGCGGGTCCCGGCCCTTCGACGTCGGTCAGCGAGCGCGGTGAATAGTTATCTGACGTTCCGGCACAAGGTAAAAATACCTTAAAATTAATTCCCCACTGCTTCGCCCACTGATGACTTGATGGGGGGATAGCTGACATAGTCGCCGTTGGTCTGGTGAATATGCCAGGGGAGCGTGCCGAATGCTCGGCCCATCAAGGAGTCTTCGCATACATGTTCAGTTCGGATCTGATGCGTTCCGCTAGGGAGCGGTCAGGTACTTTGTCGTTCTCATCTGGATTGAGAGGATTGGGGGCGATATGCGCCGCAGCACTAGTTGTTTCGCTGGCCACGGCCCCGGCTTTCGCGGCACCGGCCGGGGCGAGCCGTCCCGGTGCGCCGGGGGCGGCGGCCGTCAGGGGGGTAAAGTCCCTGGGTACGAAGAAGATCGAGGTGTCGGGGGACGCGCAGCGGGTGTTCTCGCCGAAGGCGACGGCATGGCCGAAGGCGGCATCGGGCCGGGCGGCGCTGCCCGGCTCCGGTGGGAAGGCCGAGGCGGACGGCACTCCGGTGTGGGTGGAGTCGGCGAAGGGTTCGTCGGCGTCCGCGGTGGACGTGAAGGTGCTGGACCATGCGAAGAGCGCCCAACTGGGCGTCTCGGGTGTGGTGTTCACGGTCGACGGCGGTGACGTGCGCGGGAAGGCGCGGGTCGGTGTCGACTACTCGTCGTTCGCGGAGGCGCTGGGCGGCAACTACGCCTCGCGGCTGCACCTGGTGTCGCTGCCGGCGTGTGCGCTGACGACGCCTGAGGTGGCGGCGTGCCGGGTGCAGACGCCGCTGGTGACGGATCGTGATGCAGTGGGGAAGAACATCTCGGCCGAGGTCGACCTGAGTG
>NZ_QLLT01000016.1:0-106287 GCF_003259315.1 Kitasatospora sp. SolWspMP-SS2h
GTGTTCACCGACGCGGGGTGGAGCAGCTCGGTAGCTCGCTGGGCTCATAACCCAGAGGTCGCAGGTTCAAATCCTGTCCCCGCTACTCAGTAGCACGAAGGCCCGGAGGCAACGCCTCCGGGCCTTCGCCGTGTCCGCCCGGAGGTCGTCCGGAAGGTCGGCCGGATAAATCCGTTGCCTCTTCCGGCGGGCGGTGCCTATGGTGGCGGCACACTGAAAGGAGGTGATCCTGAGTTGAGTTCTTTCAGGATGCGTGAGGTGGCTGCTCGCTAGAGCCGCCCCTGCCTGCGCAGCGGTGAGGCCGTTCGGTCTCCGGCTCAGGCGAATTTCCAGCAGTCACCCGGCCCGTGGGCTCACCGGTACATCCCCGGTGCCTCGGTCGCCGTCCCCAACGGGGCGGTCCGAGGAGCAGCCCGCGGGCCGTCTGCGTTCTCGGGGGTCCCGGGGGTCCCGGGAGTCCCGGGGGCCGTCGCCCCGCGCCGGGGCGGGAAGCCGTGGCGGCGGGCCGCCGCGGTGACGGCGAGGACGGGCAGCAGCAGGGCGAGGGCGAACGGGGGCAGTGCGCCGGGGCCGCCCAGGTCGAGCAGCAGCCCGCCGACGGCGCCGCCGAGGCCCATCGCGGTGTTCCAGGTGGCGACCAGCAGGGTCTGGCCGCGTTCGCCGCCGGCGTCGGCCACCGCGGTCTGGAACAGCGGGGCGGCGCCGCCCCAGCCGAGGCTCCAGAGCGCGGCGGCGAGCAGCACCAGGGGTGCGGCGGGCGCGGGCAGCAGCAGGAGGGCGACGGCGGCGAGGAAGGCGGCGCCGGCGGCCAGCGTGAGCCGCCGCAGCCGCCGGTCGACCAGCGCGCCGGTGGCGGCGAGCCCGACGACGGCGGCCAGGCCGAGGACGAGCAGCAGCAGGTCGCGGCGGTCGGCCGCGCCGTAGTGGCCGAGCAGCGCGGCGATGTAGGTGTAGAGCACGTTGTGGGCCAGGACGTACGCGGCGGTGACGAACAGCACGGGCCGCACGCCGGGCAGGCGCAGGGCGGCGCGGACGGGTTCGGGGCGGCCGGAGCGGTGTCCGGTGGCGTCGGGGACGGCGGCGGCGATCCACAGCAGCAGGGCGGCGGCGAGGACGGCGACCAGCGCGAAGGTGGGCCGCCAGCCGATCAGCCGGCCGGACCAGGTGCCGAGCGGGATGCCGAGGGAGAGCGCGAGCGGGACGCCGATGCCGGTGACGGCGATCGCCCGGCCGTGCAGGGCGGGCGGGGTCAGGCGGCGGGCGTAGCCGACGAGTTCGGCCCAGATCGCGGCGACGGCGACCCCGGCGGCGATCCGGACGGCCATGGTGAGCGGGTAGGACGGGGAGAGCGCGGTGACGGCGTCGGCCAGCAGCAGCACGGCGACGGCGGCCAGCACCAGGCGCTTGCGGGACCAGTGGGCGGTGGCCCGGGCCAGCGGGATCGCGGACAGGCCGGTGGCCAGGGCGTAGCCGGTCAGCGACTGGCCCATCGCGGATTCGCCGACCCGCAGGTCGTGGGCCATCTCGGGGAGGACGCCGGCGGGCAGCGCCTCGGTGACGATGCCGAGGAAGGCCGCGGTGGCCAGGGCCAGCAGCGGGGACCAGCGCAGCCGGGGCGCGGACGGGGTGGTTGCCATGCGGGTATGGTCGAACTCTGACATCGATGTGAGAGTCAAGTCCTTCCGGCGGGCCGGGGACGGCGGACGGAGGAGCCGGTGCGGATCGGTGAACTGGCGGCCCGGACGGGGGTGGCGCCCCGGCTGCTGCGCTACTACGAGGAGCAGGGGCTGCTGGAGCCGGGCCGCTCCGCGAACGGCTACCGGGAGTACCGGGAGCCGCTGGTGGAGCGCGTCCGGCAGATCCGCTCGCTGCTGGCCTCGGGCCTGTCCACCCGCACCATCCGCACCGTGCTGCCCTGCCTGGCGGACGGCCAGTTCCACGTCCGGGACGCCGCGCCGGAGACGCTGGCGGTGCTGGAGCACGAGTACCGGCAGCTGGCGGAGCGGGCGGAGTGCCTGGCCCGCAGCCGGGACGCGGTGGGCGCCTACCTGGGGGCGGTGCGCTCGCTGCGGGCGGCCGGGCGGTAGCCGGGGCGCGGCGGGTGGGCCGGGCGCAGCACCAGCACCCGGCCGGTGGAGCCGGTGCGCAGGACGCGGCTGGCGATCCGGTGGTGGCGCAGCGCGGCGCGCAGTTCGGTCAGGTGCGGGCAGCGCCGGCCGCGTTCGTCGTACAGCGGGAAGACCCGGACCTCGCCGTCGGGGGCGGTGACCCGGACGAGTTCGCGCAGCGCGCGGAGCTGCTCGACGGGGCCGAAGACGGCCGGGTAGGCGAACAGCAGGTAGGAGCTGAGGGTGAGCGCGAAGGTGCCGTCGGCGAACGGGAGCCGGGGCAGCGCGGCGGCCACGTAGCGGTCGGGGTGGGCGGTGGCGTCGGCGGTGAACAGCCGGCGGGCGCGGTCCCAGCTGCGCAGGTACTTCTCGGGGCGGCGCAGGGCGGGCAGGTGGCTGCGGGGGTCGCGGCGGATGGCGGCGGCCATGGTCGCCCGACCGTCGGCGGCGAGCGCGGCGAGGCGGTGCGGGCCGAGCGCGTAGCCCGGGTCGGCGGCGACCACCTCGCAGCCGAGCGCACGGGCCTCGGCGGCGAGCGCGGCGGCCCCGCCGGGACAGTCCAGGACGGGGCCGGGCAGTCGGGCCAGTTCGACCCGGGTGAGGCCGAAGCAGGCGCAGTACTCGTCCAGCGGCCGGGAGGTGACCAGCACCGGCGGAGCCTCCGCGGGCCGGGAGGGCCGGGTGAGGGTGGTCGGGCGCATGCGGGGCCTCCGGACGTTCGACGGGCCCGGGGTGCGGCCCGGGCCCGAGGTCATCCGACCACGGGCCCGGGGGTGTCGCACGTCCAGTCGGTGCCGGGGATGCGGCCGACGCGGAGGAGATCCGCCCGTCGACCGGTCGGCGGCGGAGGTCCGCCCGTCGACCGGTCGGCGGCGGAGGTCCGCACGACCCCGGGGGACCGGGCCCCGGCCGGGGAGCCGACCGACGACCACCGGCTCAGCCACCGGCGAAGAACTCGACCGACGGCAGAGCCCCGGCCGTTCCCGGGAGGACCGGGCCCCGGCCGGGGCATCCGCCGACGGCCGCGAGGGCGAACGGCGGCCGCGGGCTCAGTCGTTGGCGGAGAGGAGGGCCCGGGCGGCGAAGCGGTTGATGCCGGTGAGGCCGCGGATCAGCTGCGGGGTGAGGAGGACGAAGACCAGGCCGAGCACGCAGACGCCGGCGATCTGCCAGGGTTCGGTGAGGTCGTAGACGTGCTGGACGCCGTGGGAGTCGCGCCAGTCGGCGACCCGGTAGCCGTCCCAGGGGGTGTAGCGGCCGAACACCCACTGGTAGGCCGGGAACAGGGCGAGCGACCAGCCGAGGCAGAAGAAGGTCACCGAGAGCGTGAAGCTGAGGATCGCCCAGGGGAGCATGACGAACTGGTGCAGCGCGGCCTTCCAGCCCGCCGGGTCGGCCAGCCGGGCGGTGATCCGGCCCCAGACGCCCTCCCGGCGGACGGTAGTCTCCGGCGGGGCGGGCAGTTCCTCGCCCAGCAGGGTGCGGATCCGCAGCCGCTCGGCGGCGCCGAGGCCGCGGGCGACGGCGAGCAGCAGGGCGAGGACGGGCAGGCCGATCGCGGTGAGGGAGAGGCCGAGGCCGGCGCAGAACAGCGGCACGACCAGGGCGAAGCCGAGCACCGCCATCGGCAGCCCGCTGAGCACGTAGCCGAGCTGCCGGAAGGTGCGCCGGGAGAACGGGGCGCGCCAGAACCCGGGCCGGTCGAGGTGGCCGCCGGGACTGGTGAGGGGGTACGCAGCGGTGGACATCCGGGGTCCTTCGGGTCGTCGGGCGGCCCCGCCGGTCGGCGGTGCCGGGCACGTGCTCCAATCTGCCGCAGCGGCCCGGCCGGGGTAATGACGCCTGCTGCCGAATCCGTGGTGGGGTTAACCCCCGCCCCGCCTGGTAGCCCGCTCCACCGGGCGCGACGAACGCGACGGACGCGACGGACGCACCGAACGCGGCAGGCGCTATGGCCGCGGCAGGCGCTACGGACGCGGCGGTCCGGCCCACGGCGGGCCCGGCCACTCGGGGGCCAGCAGCGAGTACTGGAGCGCGTCGTGCCACCCGCCGTCCCGGTGCGACTCGGCCCGGATCCGGCCCTCGTACCGGAACCCGGCCCGGGCCAGCACCCGGGCCGAGGCGGTGTTGGCGGGGTCGCAGCGGGCCGCCAGCCGGTACAGGCCCAGGGTCTCGAAGCCGAGCGCGCACAGCAGCGCGGTGACCTCGCCGGCGTACCCGCGGCCCCAGGTGTCGCGGCGCAGGACGCAGCCGAGCCGGGCCGCGTGCCCGTCCTCGCGGGTGAGCGCGGCCTGGCCGACCGGCTCGCCCGACGGGTCGTCGACGGCCAGCCGGTAGTGCGTCCGGGGCTCCTCCTCGGCGGCCTCCAGGTACAGCTCGACCTGGTCGGCGCAGTCCTCGAAGTCCCGCACCCCGAACGGGAGGTGGCGGACCGTCTCGGGGTCGCCGTGCACCGCGTGCAGGGCGGCCACCTCCTCCGGGGTGTGCCGGTACTCCCGCAGGGTGAGCCGGGGGCCGCGCAGCCGGAGGGTCTCCATGGCCGCCGACCCTACCGGGCGCCGGTCCGGGGACCGGCTACCGTACCGGGGTGGACGACGACGACCTGCACCTGCTCCCCCGCACCCGTGCCGCCGATCTGCTGAGCTGGGCGGACGGGGCGGGGCTCGACCCGGTGCCCGAGCCGGCGGTGCGGACCGTGCTGACCCTGCTGGAGCTGGGCGGGGCCCGGCTGCACGAGGGCCTTCCCGAACTCACCTCCCCGGTGCTGGAGCACCTGCTCTACGAGCAGCTCCACCTGTACGTGCAGCCGGACGGCGACCCGGCGGCGTACCCGGCGGCGGTGCGGCTGCTGATCGAGTGGCAGCGGGCGGCCCGGCGGCTGAACGCCAAGCGCGCGGAGAAGCTCCGCGCGGAGGCCGACTGGCAGGGCGAGGTGCTGCTCTCCCTGCTGCGCCGCTCCGACCTGGTGACCTGGCCCCGGCTGTACGCCCTGCTGCTGCGCGCGGACGGGGTGCCGACCGCGGACCCCGGCGCGGTCCGGGCCTGGCTGGCGGCGTTCCGCGAACTCCCGGAGGAGGAGCGCTTCGCCGCCTTCGACCGGGTGCCCGGCCTGGACGGGGACGGCCACTGGGACCAGCCGGGACGGCCGCTGCTGATCGGCGTCTCCACCGACGGGGCCCGGCGGCTGCTGGAGCAGGGCCTGATGCGGCGCAGCTACCGCAACCTCGCCGAGCTGAACGCCCGCGGGCTGCCGATGCCCGCCGAACTGACCGGCGCGTTCGAGGAGTTCGAGGAGGCTGTGGCGCAGGCCGCGATCGACCTGTGCGGCGAGTGGACCGTCCCGGGGCTGCCGCGGCTGCTGCTGGAGGAGTTCCCGGAGCTGGCCCCCGAGGAGTACTGAGCCGGTCCGGGGAGGGCTGGGCGGGCCGGGGAGGCCGGGCGCGGGAGCGCCGCGCACCGCCCCGGGCGGCCGACCGGCCGGACGGGCTACGGCCGGAGGCCGAGGTGGTGCAGCCAGGGGAGGGGGTCGACGGGGGCCGCGCCGCCCGGGCGGACTTCGAGGTGCAGGTGGGGGGCGGTGGCGTTGCCGGTGGCGCCGACGGCCCCGAGGACGGTGCCGGGGGCGACCCGGCCGACGGGGGCGGCGATCCGGGAGAGGTGGCAGTACCAGAGCTCGGTGCCGTCGGGGAGGGTCTGGATGACCCGGTAGCCGTAGGTGCCGGACCAGCCCGCCGAGGTGACGGTGCCGGCGGTGACGGCGGTGACGGGGGTGCCGGTGCGGGCGGCGAAGTCCAGGCCGGTGCGCAGGTGGGCCCAGTGCGCGCCGGACCGGGCGGACGGGTCGGTGAGCCGGTGGCCGGCGACCGGCAGGACGGCTCCAGTTCCGGCCCCGGTCTCGCTCCCGGCCTCGGTGGCCGCGGGGTCGGTCGCGGCCGCGGTCTCGGCCCGGCGGTCGGCGTGCCTGGCTTCCGCCTCCTGCGCGGCGGCGACCCGGGCGGACTCCTCGGTGACGGTGCGCTGTCCGTCGGCCTGCTGGAGGATGCGGGCGGCCAGGGCGAGGCCGGGGTCGGCGGCGAGCAGTCCCTCGGAGGCTTCGTCGGCGGCGGCGACGGGGGCCGGGGCCGGTGCGGCGGCCTGGGCGGGGGCGGCGGTGAGGCCGGTGGCGCCGAGGGCGGCGGTCATCGCGGTGACGCCCAGCAGCGGTGCGCCGACGCGGGCCTGGCGGGGCAGCCGGGGCCGGGCGGGTTCGGTCTCGACCGGGTGGTCGAGCAGCTGGGTGCCGGTGCTCTCGGTGTAGGTCGACGCCACGGGGGCGTGCTCCTTCCTTCCCTGCCGCCGACCGGGTTAGCTGACGGGTTCGGAGGTGGAAGGTCTCCTACGGTCGGGCCCAGGGCCGTCCCGATTCACCCCGGTGGAACGTGGTTCCCCGGCTCCCGGGCCCGACCGCGGGGGTGGGCCCGATGGATTAGGCGTGGCGCACGGTGCCGCATGGTTACGGCGTTGCCGACCGCGCTGCGTTATCAAACGTTAATCCTATGGACCCCATGATTCCAAGCGCCTACCGAGGTGCAGTGAAACTTTCCTGACGCCCTATGGGCGATTTGTGACGGTTCGCCAAGGGGCCCGGTTCCGGACATGACGGACCGTGACGGCGCGGTTGAGTATCCGTACTCACGACCCCCCGCCGCCCCCGGCGGGACCCTGGCCCCATGACCGCATCCGTGCCGCACCGCACCACCTCCGCCTACTACCTCCAGGCCGTCGCCTCCTTCGCGTTCGCCACGGCCGCCCTCGTCCTCGGGATCGCCTACCTCCCGGTCAGCGCCTGGATGCGCGCCTTCCTCGGCGTCGGCCTGCTCTACGAGATCACCTCCGCGTTCACGCTGGCCAAGGTGATCCGCGACCGCCAGGACGAGGGCGCGCTCACCAGCCGGGTCGACCAGGCCCGGCTGGAGAAGCTGCTCGCCGAGCACGACCCGTTCAAGGTCGACGGGATCTGACGGGGGCGGAGCCCGGCGGGTTTCGGACGCTCGACCGGTGGGCGGCCGGGGCGGGCCGGTGGCCGGGAGTTGACGGCTAAGGCTATTAGCCTTAGCTTTATGGCTATCGGCAGCAGCCGGGCCCGAAGCGCCCGGAGCGCCGGACGCCCGCCAGGAGGCCCGCGATGAACAGCACCCTCGGCACCACCACCCGGTACCTCGACGTCACCGGCGGCCGGATCGCCTACGACGACGCCCCCGGCCCCGGCGTCCCGGTCGTCCTGCTGCCCGGCATGCTCGACAAGCGGGCCGTCTACCGCCACCTCGCCCCGCTGCTGGGCGCCGCCGGGCACCGGGTGGTCAGCATGGACCTGCGCGGCATGGGCGAGTCCTCGACCGGCTTCACCGACCACAGCCCGGCCGCGATCGCCGAGGACCTGGCGGCCCTGCTGGACCACCTGGACCTGCGCGGCGCCGTCCTGGTCGGCAGCTCGTACACCGGCGCCAGCGTGGTCCGGGCCGCCGCGCTCGCCCCCGGGCGCACCGGCGGCGTGGTGCTGATCGACGCGTTCGTCGAGAACCTGCCGCTGAACGGCTTCCAGAAGGCGCTGTTCGGCCTGGCCGCCCCGCTGGTCACCGCGTTCCCCGGGCTGTGGAGCGCGATGCAGAAGTTCTACTACCCGGGCGAGCGGCCCGCCGACTTCGACGCCTACCGGGCCGGACTGGCCGCGATGCTCCGCGAGCCCGCCCGCAGGGCCGCGCTGCGCGGCTACCTGCGGGGCGACTCCGCGCCGGTCGGCTGGTGCGCGGCGGTCGACGCGCCCGCGCTGGTGCTGATGGGCGACAAGGACCCGGACTTCCCGCGGCCCGGGCTGGTCGCCGACCGGCAGGCCGCCGCGCTGCGCGGCCGCACGGTGATGATCGGCGGCGCCGGCCACTACCCGATGGCCAGTCACCCGCAGGCCGTCGCCGATGCCCTGCTGCCCTTCCTGGCCGGACTGGGCGAGCCGGCCGGGCAGGCCGGGCAGGCCGACGAGAACGGGAACGCCCGCTGATGCCCCGCGCCGGACTCTCCACCGCCGCCGTGGTGGACCACGCCCTCGAACTGATCGACGAGCGCGGCGCCGAGGCGCTCACCCTGGCCGCCGTCGCCGCCCGGGCCGGCGTCGCCACCCCCTCGCTGTACAAGCACGTCGCCGGGGGCCTGCCCGAACTGCGCCGGCTGGTGGCCGTCCGCACCACCGAGGAGCTGGCCGACCACCTGGCCGCCGCCGTGCTCGGCCGCTCCCGGGACGCGGCGGTCCGCGCCCTGCTCGCCGCCTACGCCGGGTACGCGCTGCGCCACCCCCGCCGGTACGCGGCACTGCCGCAGGCGCCGGACCCGGAGCCGGACCCGGCGCTGGCCGCGGCGGCCGAACGGCTGGTGGGGGTGCTGTTCGCGGTGCTGCGCGGCTACGGGCTGGCGGGCTCGGAGGCGGTGCACGCGGTGCGGACGCTGCGGGCCGCGGCCCACGGGTACGCCTCGCTGACCACGGCGGGGGCGTTCCGGCTCGCCGAGGGCACGGACGTCACGCTGGAGCGGCTGACCGGCGTGCTGGTCGAGGGCCTGGCCAACTGGCCCGGCGCGGAAGGGGCGTGACCTCCGGGGCGCTGCCGCGTTCTACCCGGTATGAAGAAGCGCAGCCTGCTCGCCTTTGCCTCGCTCGCCGTCGGCGTGGTCGCCTCCCTCACCGCCCCCGGCGCGCACGCGGCGCCGGAGCACGGGGCCGGGCCCGGTCCGCTCAGGGACGCCGTCTCCGCCCCGGACCTGCCGCTGGACGGGGACACCGTGCGGCCGGACGCCGAGCAGCCCGGGGCGTGACCCGGGCGGCCACCGGTCCGCGGGGGAACGCGCCGGTGGCGTGACGTCCACACCTTTTCGCAACCTGACGCCCACCATTCCGACACCACTGGTGGGTCAGACTGTCCTTCGGTCGGGAAGTCGTACCGCGTGGAGACCTTCCACGGGTGTGACCGACGAGCACGGAGGACAGGACATGCCGCAGGCGACCCAGCGCACCGAGCCCGGCACCGGGCTGATCCCCGTTCCCCGGACGGCGCCGGACGGCGCGCCCGGCGCCGCGCGCCCGACGGCCGCCCCGCCGCGGGAGGGCTGGGGCGCCGCGCTGCTGCGCGGGATCGCGGTGGCGCGTTCGCTGCGCTCGCTGCGGCCGGTCGCCGCGCGCCCGCAGCGCGGGTACGGCGAGGTCGACGGCCAGTAGCCGCGGGCGGTACCGGCAGCGACCGAATGCCGGAAATGCCGGTGGTGTCCCCCGTGTCGTGAAAGCGCCCGGTTGTCCGGTGCGTCCATAAGATGGGCAGCACTGGCACGTCGACCGGAAGGGCCGGGCGCCTCCCCATGGACCAGGACCAGAGCTCCCCGCGCCGCGCCAGCCGGTCCGAGCTGCGGTGCGTACGGGCGCTGCTGCGGGCGTCGAGCGCGGCGGAGCTGCTGGCGGCGCTGCTGGCCGAGGGCCCGGCCTGGATCACCGGCGAGGGCTCGGCGCTGTACCTGCTGGACGACGGCGGGGCGCTGCGGCTGACCGCCTCGCACGGACTGCCCGCGTGGGCGCACCGCAAGTACGCCGTGGTGGACCCGGCGGGCGGGCTGCCGGCGGCGCTGGCGCTGCGGCGGCGGGAGCCGGTGCTGCTGAGCCCGCAGCGGACCAGCGCGGACTACCCGAACGCGGCGGTGGGCCTGGGCACCGGCCTGGTCGCGCTGGCGGTGCTGCCGCTGGTGGTGGACGGGGACCCGGTGGGTTCGCTGGCGCTGGCGCTGGCCCACCGCGGGGCCGTCCCGCGCCGGGACGTGGAGCTGCTGGAGACCTTCGCCGACGTGGTCGCGCACCGGCTCGCGCACCTGCTGGACCACGTGCGGGCGGCCGATCCGGCGGCGGCCGGGCCCCGGCCGGAGATCCCTCCCGCCGACGGGCAGTTGGTGTCGCTGGCGGTGCGCTCGGCGGGGGCCGGGGCGTTCGAGCGGGACCTGGTGACCGGCGAGACGGTGTGGGACGCCCAGGCGTACCGGGTGGTGGGCCTGCCTCCGCCGGGGGCGACCGGGCGGGCGCCGGACCTGGCGGACGTGGTGCACCCGGAGGACCTGCCGGACGTGCAGGCCGCCCTGGCGGAGGCGCTGGCGGCCGGCGGCCCGTACCGGGTCTCGTACCGGGTGGTGCGGCCGGACGGCACCACCTGGCAGGTGGACGAGGCCGGCGAGGTGATGCTGGACGTGCACCGCCGGCCAGTGCGGACGGCGGGGCTGGTGACCGGGCGGGAGTGGCGGCCGGGCCCGGCGGGCGGTCCCGCGGCGGCCGCGGCGGCGGGGGCCCGGTCGACCCTGCTGCTGGCGCTGACCCGGGCGCTGTCCCGGGCGGTGACGGTGCGGGAGGTGACCACGGCGCTGACCGACGTGGCCCGGCCGGCGCTGGGCGCGGCGGGGGTGGTGCTGGACCTGGTGGACGAGGGCCGGCTGACGCCGGTGTCCCCGGCGGTGTTCGGCGGCCCGCACCGGGCGGAGCTGAACCGGCTGCACGACCTGGCGGGCGGGGTGATGGAGCACGTGCTGGCCCGGGCCGCGCCGCTGTTCAGCGAGCCGGGCCGGGAGCGCCGGGGGCCGGAGGAGCCGGCCGCCTGGACGGTGCTGCCGCTGGTGGCCTCGGGCCGGCAGGTCGGCTCCTGCCTGATCACCTTCGCCACCGAGCGGGCGTTCAGCCGCGAGGACCGCACCATGTACTCGGCGTTCGCGGGCATCCTGGCGCAGTCGCTGGAGCGGGCCCGGCTGTACGACGTGCACCACGAGCGGGCCAGCGAGCTGCAGCGGGCGATGCTGCCGCGCTCGCTGCCGGCGCTGCCGGGGATCGCCTCGGCGGCGCGCTACCTGCCGTCCACCGAGGGGATGCGGATCGGCGGCGACTGGTACGACCTGCTGCGGCTGCCGGGCGGCCTGGTCGGGCTGGTGATCGGCGACGTGCAGGGCCACCACGCGGAGGCCACCGCGGTGATGGGGCAGCTGCGGTCGGTGCTGTGGGCGTACGCGACGGAGGGGAACGACCCGGCGGCGGCGCTGGAGCGGACCGGCCGGCTGCTGGCCGAGATGGAGACCGAGCTGTTCGCCACCTGCCTGTACGTGGTGCTGGACCCGGCGAGCGGCCTGCTGCGGGCGGCCCGGGCCGGGCACCCGCCGCCGGTGCGGATCGGGGCGGCCGGGGCGGCCGAGCTGGAGCTGCCGGGCGGCCCGCCGCTGGGGGTGCTGCCGGAGGTGCGCTACCCGCTGGTGGAGGCCCGGTTGGAGCCGGGCGAGACGCTGCTGGCCTACACGGACGGGCTGGTGGAGGTCCGGGACGAGGACTACGACGAGTCGGTGCAGCGGATGCTGGGCGGGCTGGAGCTGTGGACGGCGGAGGCCGGCGGGGCCCGGCGGCTGGGGCGGCCGGGGGCGCTGGAGCGGCTGGCCGACCTGCTGACGCTGAACGTGACCGAGCGCGCGGTGCGGCAGGACGACGTGGCGCTGCTGCTGCTGCACCGGATGGCTAGCTGAGTTCCGCCCGGACCCGCCCGGCTTGTCCGAAATTGACGGAATCTGAACGGCGGAAGTGGGAACCGTTCATACGCAAGTAGTAACACCACCATAAACTCCGCGTGTGACGACCACTCAATGGTGCCTGGCAGCAGCTTCCTTGCTCGCCCTCCTCGCCCTCGCGGCGGCTGCCCGCTCCCGCGCCGTCACCCGGGCCCTGCGCTCCCGGCTGTCCCACACCGAGAACGAACTCGCGGCCGTCCAGCAGCAGTTGGCCGCCGAGCTGGCCGACCGCCGGGCCGGGGCCGAGGCCGCCCTACAGGAACAGGAGATGAACGCGGCGACCCGCCGGGCCTTCCTCAACGTGGCCCGCCGGATCCTGGTGATGGCGCACGACCAGCAGGCCGGGCTGGACGAGATGGAGCGCACCCACGACGACCCGGTGCTGCTCGACGGCCTGCTGCGTGCCGACCACGCCGCCGCCCAGCAGGCCCGCCTCGCCCAGACCCTGGCCGTGCTCTGCGGCTCGCGGGCCGGCCGGACCTGGCCCGAGCCCGTCCCGCTGGAGGACGTGGTGCGCGGCGCCCAGGGCCGGATCCTGCCGTTCCAGCGGGTGGTGGTGCACAGCCGGGTGGACACCGCGGTGCTCGGCGCCGCCGCCGAGGCGCTGATCCACGCGGTGGCCGAACTGCTGGACAACGCCACCCGCTACTCGCCGCCCAGCTCACAGGTGTACGTGACGCTGATGCCGGTGCACAACGGCGCGGTGATCGAGATCGACGACTGCGGCGTCGGCATGACCGACGTGACGGTGGCCAAGGCCGCCGCCGCGCTGGCCGGCGGCGACTCGCTGGAGGTCTCCCGGATCGGCGAGGTCCCGCAGCTGGGCCTGGCCGCGGTCGGCCGGCTCGCCCAGCAGTACGGCTTCCGGGTCACCGTGCACTCCACCCCGTCCCCGTACGGCGGCGTGCGGGTGGTGGTGCTGCTGCCGAACGCGCTGCTCACCGACCCGCTGCCGCACGGCCTGCCGGGCGCCGCGGCCCGCCCGGCGGTGGCGGCGCCCGAACCGCGCCGCGCCGCGCCCGAGCCGCGCCACCGCACGTCCGAACCGCGCCACCGCGCGCCCGAACCGCGCACCCGCGCCACCGACCCGCTGCCCGTCCGCCCGGTCACCCCCCGGACCGCGGCGGCCCAGCCACCCGCGGCGGCCCAGCCCCCCGAAGGGCCGCCGCTCGGCGGCGCCCTGCCGCGCCGCACCAACCGGCGGGGCAGCGCCCCGCAGCACCAGTTCCCCGCGGAGCCGGCGGTCTCGCCGCGCTCCGCCCGCGAGGCCCAGGCCTTCATGTCGCTGTTCCAGAGCGGTACCGCTGACGGCCGCACCGCCGCCCGGCAGGACCGGTGGTCCGACCCGGACCGCCCCGACGTATTCCCCGCTTCCCCCCAGGGAGACTCCCATGACGACCAACCCTGATCTCGGCTGGCTGCTGGCCGACATCGTCTCCGTACCGGAGGTCCGGCACGCCCTCGTGGTGTCCAACGACGGACTGGAGATCGGCCGCAGCCCGCGGATCGACCGGGACGACGCCGAGCGACTGGCCGCCGCCTGCTCCGGGCTCCAGTCGCTGTCCCGGGGGGTGGCGACCGGCTTCGGCGACGGCAGCACCCGGCAGATCGTCATCGAGTACGGCGGCGGCTACCTGTTCGTGGTCGCCGCCGGGGCCGGGGCGCACCTCGCGGTGGTGGCCGGGGAGGCGGTGGACGCGGGCCTGGTGGCCTACCAGATGCAGATGCTGGTCGGGCGGATCGGCGAGCACCTGACCGCCGCGCCCCGGCAGGAGAGCGCCGCCGGGGACCTGCGGTGAGCCGCGGACCGGTACGCCCGTACGTCATCACCGGCGGACGCAGCCGGACCGGCCGGAGCGTGCTGGAGTTCGAGAGCCTGGTGCGGACCGTGCCGGGGGTCGCGGTCGACCCGATGGTGGTGAACCGGGAGCAGTTGGAGATCCTGGAGATCTGCCGCCAGCTGCTGTCGGTCGCCGAGGTGGCGGCCCACCTCGGCCTGCCGATCAGCGTGCTGAAGGTGCTGGTGGGCGATCTGTGGGAGCTGGGCGCGGTCCAGGTGCTGCCGCCCCTACGTCCGGCCGAGCGGGCACCGCTGGCCCTGATCGAGGAGGTGCTGGTTGGGCTCCGTCAGCTCCGTTGAGCCGGCCTACCTGCCGCCCGGCGTGCAGGGCGCGGTGAAGATCCTGGTCACCGGGCCGTTCGGGGTCGGCAAGACCACCCTGGTCGGCGCGCTGAGCGAGATCGACCCGCTGCGCACCGAGGAGACGATGACCGCGGCCGGCGAGGACGTGGACGACCTGACCGGCCGTCCGCACAAGTCGACCACCACGGTGGCGCTGGACTTCGGCCGGATCACGCTCAGCGGCCGGCTCGCGCTGTACCTGTTCGGCACGCCCGGGCAGCAGCGGTTCTGGCCGCTGTGGGAGGACCTGTCGCGCGGGGCGCTGGGCGCGATCGCGCTGGTCGACTCGCGCCGGATCGAGGAGTCCTTCGACGTGCTCGGGCTGCTGGAGGAGCAGCGCATCCCGTTCGCGGTCGCGGTCAACCTGTTCCCCGACACCCCGTCCTACCCGGAGGAGGAGCTGCGGGCCGCGCTCGACCTGCTGCCCGGGGTGCCGATCCTCACCTGCGACGTCCGTGACCAGGGCGCCGCCCACCGCCTGCTGATCGATTTCGTCGACCACCTGCGGGTGGGCGCCCTGGAGCTGTCATGACCGTTCCCGAACACCTGGCGGCCACCACCGGCTGTCCCCACGCCGGCCGCCCGGCCGGTGCCGCGCTGTACGGCTCGGCGGTCGCCGCCGACCCGCACGGCCTGTACGCCCGGCTGCGCGCCGAGCACGGCCCGGTCGCCCCGATCGAGCTGGAGCCCGGGGTGGAGGCGTGGCTGGTCATCGGGTACCAGGAGATGCTCGAACTGACCCGCAACGAGCAGCAGTTCTCCAAGGACTCGCGGGGCTGGCGGGTGCCCGGGGAGGGCCGGCTGCGCCCGGACTCGCACCTGGTGCCGATGACCATGTGGCGGCCCACCCTGCAGAGCATGGACGGCGCCGAGCACCAGCGGCTGAGCAGCGCGGTCGCCGACACCCTGGCCCGGATCGACCACAAGCGGCTGCGGGAGACCACCGAGGCCGCCGCGATGGCGCTGATCGAGAGCTGGGGGCCGGACGGCACCGCCGACCTGGTCGGCCAGTTCACCCGGCGGCTGCCGCTGCTGGTCTTCACCCAGCTGCTGGACCTGCCCGAGGAGGACGGCCCGCACCTGCTCGAACTGATCACCGGGGTGGTGGACAGCAACGCCGACTCGCAGCGGGCCTCCGCCGCGCTGGCCGCGCTGCTGGCCTCGCTGGTGCGGCAGCGGCGCGAGCGGCCCGGCGAGGACCTGACCTCCTGGCTGCTGACCCACCCGGTCGGGCTGACCGACGAGGAGGTGGTGCACCACCTGGTGGTGATCCTGATCGCGGGCAACGAGCCGACCATCAACTGGATCGGCAACACGGTGCGGCTGCTGCTCACCGACCGCCGCTTCCGGACCAGCCTGACCGGCGGCCGGGCGACCGTCGCGGACGCCCTGGAGGAGGTGCTCTGGCGCGACCCGCCGGTGCAGAACTTCCCCGGCCGGTGGGCCACCTCGGACACCGTGCTGGGCGGCCAGTACATCAGCGCGGGCGACCTGCTGGTGCTCGGCCTGGCCGGGGCCAACGACGACCCGTCGGCGCACGGCCCGGACGGCCTCAGCGGCAACCGGGCCCACCTGGCCTGGGGCGCGGGCCGGCACGTCTGCCCGGCCAAGGACCCGGCCCGGCTGATCGTCGAGACCGCGATCGAGACCCTGCTGCACTGCCTGCCGGACCTCCAGCTCGCCGTCCCCGCACACGAGTTGACCTGGCGCCCGTCGCCCTGGTCGCGCGCCCTGACCAGCCTGCCGGTGCTGTACAGCGCCTTCACCCCGCCCCGCCCCGCACCGCCCGAGAGGACCGCATGGACGCCGCAGCCGCAGACCGGGTCTGCCCCTACAGGCTCGACCCCGTCGGAGCAGACCAGCACGCCGAGAACGAGCGGCTCCGCGCTCGCGGACCTGCGACGCAGGTTGAGCTCCCTGGTGGGGTGGTGGTCTGGGCGGTGACCCGGCACGACGCCCTCCAGCGGGTGCTGGCCGACCCCCGGGTCGGCAAGGGCGTCGGGCACTGGTCGCTGTATCGGGAGGGCGGGCTGCCCGAGGGCTGGCCGCTGCTGACCTTCGTCACCGTGCCCGGGATGACCACCTCCGACGGCGCCGACCACCGGCGGCTGCGCGCCCTGTCCGCGCAGGCGCTCACCCCGCGCCGGATCGCCGAGCTGGCCCCCGCCGTCCGGCAGCGGGTCGCCGAGCTGCTGGACGCGCTGCCCGCCGCGCAGGACCCGGCGGCCGGGGTCGACCTGCGCGCCCGGTTCGCCTACCCGCTGCCGATGCACGTCATCGGCCGGCTGCTGGGCCTGGACCCGGACCGGCAGGACCGGCTGCACGAGCTGTCCGACATCGTGGTCAGCTCCTCCGGCGCGCCCGGCGCCAGCGCGGCCGCCGCCCGGGACATCGGCGTGCTGCTGGCCGGCGTGGTCGCCGCCAAGCGGGCCGAGCCCGCCGACGACCTGACCACCGCGCTGATCGCCGCCCGCGAGGACCAGGACCGGCTCAGCGAGCCCGAACTGATCGGCATCCTGCTCCAGCTGGTGGTGGCCGGCCACGAGACCACCCTCAACCTGATCTGCAACGCGGTGCACGCCCTGCTCACCCACCCCGAGCAGCTGCGGCCGGTGCTGGACGGCACCGTGCCGTGGTCGGCGGTGGTCGAGGAGACGCTGCGCTGGAACTCCCCGGTCGGCCAGTTCCCGATGCGCTACGCGCTGGAGGACATCGACCTGGGCGAGGGGGTGGTGATCCGCGCGGGCGACGGGATGCTCGCCTCGTACGCGGCGGCCGGGCGCGACCCGGAGCAGTGGGCGGACGCGGACCGCTTCGACCCGACCCGCTCCCCGCTGCGGCACCTCTCGCTCGGGCACGGGCCGCACTTCTGCATCGGCTCGGCGCTGGCCCGGCTGGAGGCGGAGACCGCGCTGCGCGAGCTGTTCGCGCGCTTCCCCGGGCTGCGGCTCGCCGAGGGCGCGGACCCGCGGCCGATCCCGTCCTTCGTCAGCAACGGCATCAGCAGCCTGCGGGTCCGGCTCGGCTGACGCACCGGGGCGGGCTCCCCCGCCCGGCCGGTCCACGTGACCGGGCGGGGGTCGCCCTCGTTGCACCTGCCATGAAGAAGCTCACCGCACTCGCCGTCCTGTCCGTGGCCGGGCTGGCGCTCGCCCAGGCCCCCGCCCAGGCCGACCCGATCGCCTCGGCCGGCGGCCTCGGCCAGGCCCAGGGCCTGGACACCGGCTACCACGGCGCCCTGCCCTCCACCACCGAGCTGTGCCACCGCGACCTGGCCCAGTACCCGGTGGTCGGCCCGCTCACCGACTCCGCCACCGGCGCCTGCGAGACGCTCGGCGCGGCCGTCGACGGGCAGTAGCCACGCCCCGGACATCCAGAACCGTTATGGTGCGAATGTCCGTTTCTTCCGTGGTTCCTGGCGTGAGGTGATCCCGTGGGCAGCGTGGCCGACCAGATGGTGGAAGTGCTCCGGCAGGCCGGGGTCGAACGCGTCTACGGAGTGGTCGGCGACAGCCTCAACCCGGTCGTCGACGCGATCCGCCGCGCCGAGGGCATCTCCTGGGTGCACGTCAGGAACGAGGAGGCCGGGGCGTTCGCGGCCGCCGCCGAGGCCGAGCTGACCGGGCGGCTCGCGGTCTGCGCGGGCAGCTGCGGCCCCGGCAACACCCACCTGATCCAGGGCCTGTACGACGCCCAGCGCAGCGGCGTACCCGTGCTGGCCCTGGCCTCGCACATCCCGTCCGGGCAGATCGGCACCGGCTTCTTCCAGGAGACCCACCCCGAGCGGGTGTTCACCGACTGCAGCACCTGGTGCGAGATGCTCTCCAACCCCGCCCAGCTGCCCCGGCTGCTGCGGATCGGCATCCAGCACGCGCTCGGCGCCCCGGGCGTCTCGGTGCTGGTCTTCCCCGGCGACGTCGCCGCGCTCACCGCCCCCTCCCCCACCGGGAGCAGCGCCTTCCTCACCGAGCAGGCCGTCGCCGCCCCGCCCTGGTCCCAGGTCCAGGCCCTCGCCGAGGCGCTCAACTCCGCCCGCACCGTGACCGTCTTCGCCGGCGCGGGCGTCCGCGGCGCGCACGAGGAGCTGATGCACCTCGCCGAGGTGCTCCAGGCCCCGGTCGGGCACTCGCTGCGCGGCAAGGAGTGGGTGCAGTACGACAACCCGTACGACGTCGGGATGAGCGGCCTGCTCGGCTACGGCGCCTGCCACGAGGCGCTGCACGAGGCCGAGTTGGTCCTGCTGCTGGGCACCGACTTCCCCTACGACTCCTTCCTCCCGCAGGCCCGCACCGTCCAGGTCGACCACGACGCGACCCGGCTCGGCCGCCGCACCCCGCTGGAACTCGCCGTGCACGGCGACGTGGCCGCCACGCTGCGGGCCGTGCTGCCGCTGCTGGAGCGCAAGACCGACCGCCGCTTCCTGGACGGGATGCTGGACCGGCACTGCAAGGCCCTGGAGACGGTGGTCGGCGCCTACACCAAGGGCATCGAGAAGCACCGGCCGATCCACCCCGAGTACGTCGCCTCGGTCCTCGACGACGTCGCCGACCAGGACACGGTGTTCACCGTCGACACCGGGATGTGCAACGTCTGGGCCGCCCGCTACCTCACCCCCAACGGGCGCCGCCGGGTGATCGGCTCCTTCCTGCACGGCTCGATGGCGAACGCGCTGCCGCACGCGATCGGCGCCCAACTCGCCTTCCCCGGACGGCAGGTGGTCTCGATGTCGGGCGACGGCGGGATCGGCATGCTGCTCGGCGAACTGCTCACCGTGGCGAAGTACCGGCTGCCGGTGAAGACCGTGGTGTTCAACAACGGGGCGCTCGGCATGATCAAGCTGGAGATGCTGGTCTCCGGCTTCCCCGAGGCCGAGATCGACAACGGCGACGTGGACTACGCCGCGATCGCCCGCGCCTGCGGCATCCCCGCCAAGCGGGTCACCGACCCCGCGAAGGTCCGCGAGGTGCTCGTCGACGCCCTGGAACGCCCCGGCCCCGCGCTCGTCGACGTCGTCACCGACCCCAACGCCCTCTCCATCCCCCCGCACATCACCGCCGCCCAGCTCAAGGGCTTCGCCCTCGCCGCCGGCCGCACCGTCCTGACCGGCGGAGTCGGCAAGATGATCGACCTGGCCCGCTCCAACCTCCGCAACATCCCGCGCCCCTGAGAGACCCCCTCCGGGGCGGCGGGGAACGGCGGAGGCCCCGGCCGGGCGAGGAGGGGCGGGCAATCCGGTCTCCTCCGGGGGCAGCGGGCGGAGAACGGGAGCCCTGGCCGGGCGGGCTTCGGAGGGGAGGCGGGGAAAGCCCGGCCCCTCCGGGGCGGCGGGGAACGGCGAAAGCCCTGGCCGGGCGGGCGAGGAGGGGCGGGCAACCCGACCCCCACCGGGGCAGCGAGCGGAAAACGGAAGCCCTGGCCGGGCGGGCCCCGGCGGGCAGGCGGGGAAAACCCGGCCCCTCCGGGCAGGAGGGGGGCGGGGAACGGCGAAAGCCCTGGCCGGGCGGGCGAGGAGGGGCAGGCGACCCGACCCCCACCGGGGCAGCGGGCGGAAAACGGAAGCCCTGGCCGGGCGGGCCCCGGCGGGCAGGCGGGGAAAGCCCGGCCCCTCCGGGCAAGAGGGGAACGGCGAAGGCCCCGGGAGGGCGAGGAGGGGCGGGCGGTCCGGCCCCCGCCGGGGAGCGCGGGGGCGGCGGGAGGGTGGTGGGGTCGGTCGGCCCTGGTGCCGGGGGGCGGGGGGGGAGACTGGGGGCAGGAGGCCGGTTTGCCTGTGGGGCAAGTTTGTTGCCTGCGGGGCACGGAGGGTGTCCACTGGGGGCATGACGGACAGTCCACTCGGTGAGGACCAGGAGGTCGCGGGCCTCGGTGCGCGGCTGCGGGAGCAGCGGGTCTCCAGCCGCTTGACGCTGGAGGCCGCGGCGGCCCGGGTCGGCCTCTCGCCAGCTTACTTGTCGCGCCTGGAGACCGGGCGGCGGCAGCCCTCGCTGCCGGTGCTGCTGGGCCTGGCCCGGGCGTACGGGACGAGCGTGGCCGGGCTGCTCGGGGAGCAGCCCGGCGAGCCGGACCCGGTGATCCGGGGCGGCGGGATCGAGCCCGGGCGGGCCGGCGGCTGGGGGTACCGGCGGGCCGGTGCGCCGGGCCGGGCGATGCAGGCGCTGCGGGTGCACGTGCCGCCGAGCACGCAGGACGCGGTGGTGCGGGTGCACCCGGGCGAGGAGTGGCTGTACGTCACCGAGGGCCGGATGCGGCTGACCCTGGGCGACCGGGTCCACCTGCTGGAGCCGGGCGACTCGGCGCACTTCGACTCGATGACCCCGCACGTGATCGCCGCGGACACCGCCGACGGCCTCGACCTGATCTTCGTCCACACGCTGTTGCAGAGCCCGGCCGGCGAGCTGTGCCTGGGCGACGCCCCCCGCATCTAGGGCCCGTCTTCACACCCCCGTCCGCCACCACCGTCAGGAGACCGCCATGGCCGACACCGCGAAGCACCCCGCCCACGCCCCCGTCCCGAAGTACGCCGAGACCATCGACGCGGGGTACCGCGCCTCGAACCGGGTCTGGATCCGGGTGTGGATCTACATCGTGTCGGGCCACGTCTTCGTGGGCTTCCTGTTCCTGCTGTTCTACGTCGGCAGTCACAAGGGCTGACCGCCCGTCAGGCCGCCAGCAGGGCGCAGAGCGCGTCGAGGGCGGGTTCGAAGGCGTGCTCGGGCGGGGTGCCGTAGCCGATCACCAGGCCGGGGGCCCGGCCCGGGGCGGGGGCCGCGCCGGGGGCCAGGCTCCAGCCCAGGGTGTTCAGGGCGAGGCCGGACGTCCTGGCGCGGCGCAGGAGTTCGTCCTCGCCGGGGCCGTCCGCGGGCAGTTCGAGGACGGCGTGCAGGCCGGCGTTGAGGCCGGTGACCCGGACCTGCGGGGCGCGGGCGGCGAGCACCTCGACCAGTCGGTCGCGGCGGCGGCGCAGCAGGTGCCGGCTGCGCCGGACGTGCCGGTCGTAGCCGCCGGAGTCGATCAGTTCGGCCAGGGTGAGCTGTTCGAGGGCGCCGCTCTGCCCGTCGGCCAGCCGCTTGTGCCGGGCCACCGGTTCGACCAGGGCGGCGGGCAGGGCCAGCCAGGCCAGCCGCAGGCCGGGGGCGAGCGACTTGGCGGCGGTGCCCGCGTACACCACGCGTTCGGGGTCGAGGGCCTGCATGGCGCCGATCGCGTGCCGGTCGTAGCGGAACTCGCCGTCGTAGTCGTCCTCCAGCAGGTAGCCGCCGGTCTGCCGGGCCCAGTCGACGGCGGCGGCCCGCCGGGAGGCCCGCAGCGGGACGCCGGTGGGGAACTGGTGGGCGGGGGTGAGCACGGCCAGCCCGGCGCCGGTGCGGTCGAGGCCGGTGGTCAGGGCGCCGCCCTCGTCCAGCGGCAGCGGGCGCAGGGCCAGGCCGCGGGCGGCGATCGCGGCGTGCTGCGGCGGCAGGCCGTACTCCTCGACGGCGACCTCGGTCAGGCCGTGCTCGCGCAGGGCGGCGCAGAGCAGGCCCAGGCCCTGGAGGTAGCCGGTGCAGACCAGCAGCCGCTCCGGGTCGGTGCGCACGCCGCGGGCCCGGGCCAGGTAGCCGGCCAGGGCGCGGCGCAGTTCGATCCGGCCGCGCGGGTCGCCGTAGCCGAACGCCTCGTGCGGGGCGGTGGCCAGGGCCCGGCGGGCCGCCGCGAGCCAGGCGCCGCGCGGGAAGCGGCTCAGGTCGGGCGAGCCGGGGCGCAGGTTGTGCACGGGCGCGGGCCGGACGGGCAGGCCGGGCGGCGGCGCGGCCGGGGCCGGCTGCGGGCCGCGTTCGGCGACCACGGTGCCCGAGCCCTGGCGGGAGGCCAGCCAGCCCTCGGCGGCGAGCTGGGTGTACGCCTCGGCGATCGTGTTGCGGGCGATGCCGAGGTCGGCGGCGAGCGCCCGGGAGGACGGCAGCCGGGTGCCGGCGGCCAGCCGGCCGTCGCGGACGGCGGTGCGCAGCGCGTCCTCCAGGGCGGCGCGCAGGCCCAGGCCGCGGGCCCGTCCGGCGTCCAGGTCGAGGTGCAGGTCGCCGCCGAAAGTGGCCCAGGAATCCATGCCCCCAATGAACCACGCCGCCGGTCCACCGCGCGCCTACGGTGGGCGGCATGACCGACGAATCCACCGTTCCCGCCCCTGCTCCCCGCATCCTGCTGCACCGCAGCGCCCCCGACTTCCACCGCGCCCTGCTGGAGGCCTCCCGGGCCGCCACCGCCGGCCTGGCCGACCCGGTGGTCACCGAACTGGTCAACCTGCGCGCCTCGCAGATCAACGGCTGCGCGTTCTGCCTCGGCGTGCACGCGCGGGACGCCCGCGCGAACGGCGAGCGCCCGCACCGCCTGGACACCCTGGCCGCGTGGCGGGAGACCCCGTACTTCACCGCCCGCGAGCGCGCCGCGCTGGCCCTCACCGAGTCGGTCACCCTGCTCGCGCAGACGCACGTCCCGGACGGGGTGTTCGACGAGGCCGCCGCGCACTTCTCGGAGACCGAACTGGCCCACCTGATCGGCCTGATCAGCGCGATCAACGCGCTCAACCGGGTCGGCGTGACCAGCCGGCTGACCCCCCGCCCGTAGCGGGGCGGGCGGCGCGTCCCGGCGTGCCGGGGCCCCCGGCCGGAGGTAGCGTCGCGTTCCATGGACGTGGTGATCGCAGGTGGGCACGGAAAGATCGCGCTGCGGCTCTCGAAGCTGCTCTCGGCCCGGGGCGACACGGTCGCCGGGCTGATCCGGAACCCGGCGCAGGCCGGGGACCTGGAGGAGGCGGGGGCCCGGCCGGTGGTGTGCGACCTGGAGCGGGCCTCGGTGGAGGAGCTGGCCGGGCACCTGGCGGGGGCGGACGCGGTGGTGTTCGCGGCCGGGGCCGGGCCGGACAGCGGGGCGGCCCGCAAGGAGACCGTGGACCGGGCCGGGGCGGTGCTGCTGGCGGACGCGGCGCAGCGGGCCGGGGTGCGGCGGTACCTGCTGGTCTCCTCGATGGGGCTGGACCGGATCGGGGACCCGGAGGTCACGCCGGAGTTCGACGCGTACCTGAAGGCGAAGTGGGCGGCCGAGGAGGCCGTGAAGGAGCGCCCGCTGGACTGGACGGTGCTGCGCCCCGGCGGCCTGACCGACGGGCCCGCCGAACGGCACGCGCACCTCGCGCCGCCGCCGAACCGGCCCGGCCGGGTGTCCCGGGACGAGGTGGCGCACACCCTGGTGCGGCTGCTGGACGACGACACCACGGTGCACCAGACCCTGGAGCTCACGACCTGACCGCGGTTGCCCGGCGCCGGGCCGGGCGGGATCGTGGAGGGGGTGAGGTGAGTGCGATGGCCGAGATCGCCCTACAGGTCGACGTCGCGGCGTCCCGGGAGCGCCTGCTCGCGGCGCTGGACACCCGCGAGGGGCTGGCGTCCTGGTGGACCACCGGGGTGGAGCGGGACGGCGAGGACCTGCTGTTCCCGGTGCCGGACACCCCGGGGCCGTTCCGGCTGCGCCGGGAGCGGGCCGACCTGGAGCGGGTGGCCTGGCGCAGCGTCGGGGTGTTCCCGCCGGCCTGGCAGGGCACCACGGTGACCTGGGACTTCTTCGACCACCCGGACGGTCCGCGGCAGTCGGTGCTGCTGCTGCGCCACCTGGGCTGGGCCGCGGACACCGGCCCGGCGGTGGCGGTGGCGGCGGGCCGGTGGGCGGAGCTGCTGGTCCGGCTGAAGGACTACGCGCAGAGCGGCCGCCCGCAGCCGCTGTTCGTCCCGGCCGGCCACCCGCACCCGGGGGCGCACGCGCAGGCGGAGTGAGGGCCCCGCCGGTGCGACGCGCCGGATCGGGCGATGACCGGCATGGAGCGGGCCGGACGGGTGAGACTGGCTGCATGTTGGGACTTCCGGACCGCATCACGGCCTTCCTGTTCGACCTGGACGGGGTGCTCACCCAGACCGCGAAGGTGCACGCCGCGGCCTGGAAGGACATGTTCGACACCTTCCTGCGGGCCGAAGCGGCGCGCACCGGCGGCGAGTTCAGGCCGTTCGACCCCGGCGACTACGACCGGTACGTGGACGGGCGGCCCCGGCTGGACGGCACCCGGCAGTTCCTGGCCTCGCGCGGGATCGACCTGCCCGAGGGCACCCCGCAGGACTCGCCGGGCACCCGGACGGTCAACGGGCTCTCCAGCGCGAAGAACGAGACGGTGCTGCGGCTGATCCGCGAGCAGGGCGTGCAGCCCTACGCGGGCTCGGTGGCGTACCTGCACCGGCTGCGCGAACTCGGGCTGCCGCGCGCGGTGGTGTCCTCCAGCGCGAACTGCCGGGACGTGCTGCGGGCCGCCGGGATCGACGACCTGTTCGAGGTGGTGGTGGACGGGGTCGTGCTGGCCCGTGACCACCTAGCGGGCAAGCCCGCGCCGGACACCTTCCTGGCCGCGGCGCGGCAGTTGGGCGTCGCCCCGGAGCACGCGGTGGTGTTCGAGGACGCGCTGGCGGGCGTCGCGGCCGGGAAGGCCGGCGGCTTCGGCGCGGTGGTGGGCGTGAACCGCACCGGCCAGGCCGACGCGCTGCGCGAGCACGGCGCGAGCATCGTGGTCGACGACCTGTCGGAGCTGATCGAGGAGCACCGGTGAGCCCGTCCGAACTGTTCACCGTCGACCCGTGGGGCATCAGCGAGCACGGCCTGGACCTGCCCGGGCAGGCCCGCGCCGAGTCGGTGTTCGCGCTGTCCAACGGCCACATCGGGCTGCGCGGCAACCTGGACGAGGGTGAGCCGCACGGGCTGCCCGGCACGTACCTGAACGGCGTGTTCGAGCTGCGTCCGCTGCCGTACGCGGAGAGCGGCTACGGGTTCCCGGAGTCCGGGCAGAGCGTCATCAACGTCACCAACGGCAAGCTGATCCGGCTGCTGGTCGACGACGAGCCGTTCGACCTGCGCTACGGCGAACTGCGCAGCCACCGGCGGACCCTGGACTTCCGGGACGGCGTGCTGCGCCGGGAGGCCGAGTGGACCTCGCCGGCCGGGCGGACGGTGCGGGTCAGCTCGTCCCGGCTGGTGTCGCTGACCCAGCGGGCGGTCTGCGCGGTCGACTACACGGTGGAGGCCGTGGACGGGCCGGTGCGGATCGTGCTCCAGTCCGAGCTGGTCGCCAACGAGCAGCTGCCGGGCGGCGCGGGCGACGGCGACCCGCGGGCGGCGGCGGTGCTGGAGGCCCCGCTGGCCGCCGAGTTGCAGCACGCGGACGGCACCAAGGGCGTGCTGGTGCACCGCACCCGGTTCTCCGGGCTGCGGGTGGCCGCCGCGATGGACCACGTGGTCGACGGGCCGGAGCGGATCGACACCACTGCCGAGTCCTCCGACGACCAGGCCCGGATCACCGCCACCACGGTGCTGAACGCCGGTCAGAAGCTGCGCCTGGTCAAGTACCTGGCGTACGGCTGGTCGGCGACCCGCTCGCTGCCCGCCGTCCGGGACCAGGTGGAGGCGGCGCTGACCGCCGCCCGGTACACCGGCTGGGACGGGCTGGTGAGCGAGCAGAAGGAGTACCTGGGCCGGTTCTGGAGCGACAACGACATCGAGATCGAGGGCGACGTCGAGCTCCAGCAGGCCGTCCGGTTCGCGCTGTTCCACGTGCTGCAGGCGGGCGCCCGCAGCGAGGAGCGGGCCATCCCGGCCAAGGGCCTGACCGGGCCCGGGTACGACGGCCACTCGTTCTGGGACACCGAGACCTTCGTGCTGCCGGTGCTCACCTACTGCCTGCCGGACGCGGTCAAGCAGGCGCTGCGCTGGCGGCACACCACGCTGCCGATGGCCCGCGAGCGGGCGGCCCAGCTCGGGCTGGCCGGGGCGGTGTTCCCGTGGCGGACGATCCGCGGCGAGGAGTGCTCCGGGTACTGGCCGGCCGGCACCGCCGCGTTCCACATCGGCGCGGACATCGCCGCCGCCGTGGTCCGCTACGTCCGGGCCACCGGGGACACCGAGTTCGAGCGCACCCACGGCCTGGAACTGCTGGTGGAGACCGCCCGGATGTGGCGCTCGCTCGGCCACCACGACGCCAAGGGCAACTTCCGGATCGAGGGCGTCACCGGCCCCGACGAGTACTCCGCGGTCGCCGACAACAACGTGTTCACCAACGTGATGGCGCAGTCGAACCTGTGGAACGCGGCGGCCACCGCGCTGAAGTACCGGCACGAGTCCTCGCTGCTCGGGGTGGACACCGAGGAGGCGGCGGCCTGGCGCGACGCCGCCGACAAGATGTTCATCCCGTACGACGAGCAGATCGGCGTGCACCCGCAGGCCGACGGGTTCACCGACCACCAGATGTGGGACTTCGAGGCCACCCCGCCGGAGAAGTACCCGCTGCTGTTGCACTACCCGTACTTCGACCTGTACCGCAAGCAGGTGGTCAAGCAGGCCGACCTGGTGCTGGCCATGCAGGTGCGCGGCGACGTGTTCACCGCCGAGCAGAAGGCCCGCAACTTCGCCTACTACGAGCGGCTGACCGTCCGCGACTCCTCGCTCTCCGCCTGCACCCAGGCCGTCATCGCCGCCGAGGTCGGCCAGCTCGACCTGGCCTACGACTACACCGCCGAAGCCGCCCTGATGGACCTGCACGACCTCGGCGGCAACACCCGCGACGGCCTGCACATGGCCTCGCTGGCCGGGGCCTGCATCGCCCTGGTCGCCGGGTTCGGCGGGCTGCGCGACCACACCGAGCAGCTCTCCTTCCGCCCCCGGCTGCCCGCCGGGCTCCAGCGGCTCTGCTTCTCGATGAGCGTGCGCGAACACCTGCTGCGGGTCGACATCACCCACGCCGCCACCACGTACACGCTGCGGCGCGGCAGCGTGCTGCCCGTCCTGCACGACGACGAGCAGCTGCGGGTCGAGGCCGGGAAGCCGGTCAGCCGGCCGACCGCGAAGATCGGCGACCCCGGCGAGCGCCCCGTCCAGCCGCCCGGCCGGGCCCCCGCCCGGCGGCACGGCCAGGCCGGGGTCAAGGTGGGGGCGGTCGACCACCTGCCCGCCGAGTAGCCGCCGCGCTCGGCGCACTCCGCCCGAACGGTGCCCTCCCCCGGCCGGGTGACCGTGCGTGTACCGGTCGGACGGCACGTCAACACTCCCTGCACCCCCCGTGAACCGGCGGGTGCGGGGAGTCCCCGGCGCCCCCGGTTCCGCCGCCCCGAACGGAGGCCCCGTTGCGCCCCCTCGCGCTCACCGCCGCCCTGCTCACCGCGCTCACCGCCACCGCCGCCACCACCGCCGAACCCGCCACCGCCGTCCCGGACGCCCCGGCCGCCCCGCGCTGGGTGCACAGCTGCGCCGCCCCCGCCCGGGCCGACACCGCCTCCTGCGACGCGCTGCGCGTGATCAGGCCCGGCACCGCCGCCACCGCGGGCGACGACGGGTACGGGCCCGTCGAGCTGCGCGCCGCGTACGGGCTGCCCGCGGACGGCGGCGAGGGCGCCACCATCGCCGTCGTCGACGCGTACGACCACCCGCGCGCCGAAGCCGACCTCGGCACCTACCGCGAGCGCTACGGGCTGCCCGCCTGCACCTCCGGCAGCGGCTGCTTCCGCAAGACCGACCAGCGCGGCGGCGACCGGCTCCCCCGCGGCGACACCGCCTGGGCCGGGGAGACCGCGCTCGACCTCGCCATGGTCTCCGCGGTCGCGCCGCGCGCCCGGATCCTCCTGGTCGAGGCCGACAGCGCCGCCGTCTCCGACCTCGGCACCGCCGTCGACACCGCGGTCGCGCTCGGCGCGCGGTACGTGTCGATCAGCTGGGGCACCACCGAGAACGCCAACGCGGCGGCCTACGACAGCCGGTACTTCGACCACCCCGGGGTGGTGATCGCCGCCGCCTCCGGCGACGGCGGCTACGGCGTCGACTTCCCCGCCTCCTCCCCGCACGTGGTCGCGGTCGGCGGCACCACCCTGCGGCCCGACGGCACCGCGCCGCGCGGCTGGAGCGAGAGCGCCTGGTCCACCGGCCCCGACGAGGGCGCCGCGAGCGGCTGCTCCGGCCGCCTCCCCAAGCCCGCCTGGCAGACCGACCCCGGCTGCGACCGCCGCACCGTCGCCGACGTGTCCGCCGTCGCCGACCCCGCGACCGGCGTGGCCGTCTACCAGAGCTACGGCGGCAACGGCTGGTACACCTACGGCGGCACCTCCGCCGCCGCCCCGGTCATCGCCGCGACCTACGCCCTGGCCGGCCGCCCCTCGGCCGGCAGCCGCCCGGCGTCCTTCCCGTACCGGCACCCGGACGCCCTGCACGACGTCACCTCCGGCGCGACGGCCGACTCCTGCGACCCGGCGTACCTGTGCACGGCGGGCCCGGGGTACGACGGACCGACCGGGCTGGGCAGCCCGGACGGGGTGGCGGCGTTCCGGGAGGGGTGAGGGACCGGGGGGAACGGATCGGGGGCGCGGGGACCCGCGCCCCCGGACGTGCCTCCCCCGGTCCGGCCGGGGCCGCGGGTCAGGCGAGTTGGGCGGCCTGGAGGCCCGCGTAGGGGCCGCCGGTGCGCAGGAGTTCGGCGTGCGAGCCGATCTCGGCGATCCGGCCGTCGTGCAGGACGACGATCCGGTCGGCGCCGCGGATGGTGGACAGGCGGTGGGCGACGACGAAGACGGTGCGGCCGCGCACCAGCCGGGCAAGGGCCTGCTGGACCAGGGACTCGGAGCGGGAGTCGAGCGCGGAGGTGGCCTCGTCGAGGATCAGGATGCGCGGGTCCCGGATCAGCGCGCGGGCGATGGCCAGGCGCTGCTTCTGGCCGCCGGACAGGCGGGCGCCGCGTTCGCCGACCACGGTGTCGAGGCCGTCGGGGAGGCGGTCGATGAACTCCATGGCGTTGGCGTCGCGCAGGGCCGCCAGGACGGTCTCCTCGGGGACGTCCTTCATGCCGTAGGTGACGTTCTCCCGGATGCTGCCCTCGAACAGGATCGACTCCTGCGGGACGACGGACAGGAAGGTGCGGTAGGAGCGCAGGTCGAGCTCCTCCATGTCGCGGCCGTCGAGCAGGATGCGGCCCTCGGTGGGGCGCAGGAAGCCGATCACCAGGTTGAGGACGGTGGACTTGCCCGCGCCGGACGCGCCGACCAGGGCGATGGTCTCGCCGGGGCGGACCGACAGGTCGAAGCCGGTGACGGACGGGGCGTCCGCGCCGGGGTAGCTGTGGCCGACGTTCTGGAAGTCGATCCGTCCGGTGACGCCGGCGACGTCCGCCTTGCCGGAGTTCTCCTCCAGGTCGGGGGCCTGGAGCACCTCGCCGACCGAGCGGACCGAGGCCAGGCCCTTGCCGAGCTGCGGGGTGAGGGTGAGCAGGGTGGTGACGGAGCTGGTCAGCGAGGAGAAGTAGGCGCTGAGCATGACGACGGCGCCCGGGGTGACGTTCAGCCAGCCGTAGTAGGCGACCAGCGCGGAGCCGGCCAGGCAGCCGACGCCGATCGCGTTGAGCAGGATCCAGGACATCGAGCCGAAGCGGCCGTTGAGCAGGTCGAGGCGCAGGCCCTCGTCCAGCACCCGGCCCAGGGTGCGGTCGACCCGGCGCAGCGCGGTGCGCTCCAGGCCGTGCGCCCGGGTGATCGGGATGAGGGTGGTCATCTCGCCGATGCGGGAGGAGAGTTGCTCGACCTCGCGGCGGAAGGACTCGTTCTGGCTGCGCAGCCGTTCGCGCAGCCGGACCACCAGCAGGGCGCTGGCCGGGACGACGACCAGGAAGACCGGCAGGAAGGCCGGGGTCTGGACGGCGATGACGACCAGCCCGCCGAGTAGGGTGGCGATCGCGGCCAGGCCGTTGTCGGCGGTCTGCTGGGAGGCGGTCTCGATGCCCTCGACGTCGCGGATCACCTTGGCCTGGAGGACGCCGGCGCTGACCCGGGAGTGGTAGCCGATGGACAGCTGCTGCATCCGGTGGCACAGGGCGGAGCGCAGCCGGGTGCCCATCCGGCGGATCGAGCCGTGCATCCACTGCACGTACAGCATGTGCAGCGGCAGGTTGAGCAGCAGGATGACCAGCAGGACGGCGGAGTTCCACCAGAGCACCGAGACGTCGCGGTGCTTGACCACCACGTCGACGATGTTCGCGGTGATCAGCGGCAGCAGCCAGACGGGGGCGTGCTTGGCGAAGAAGACGCCGACCGCGCCGAGGACGCGGGCGCGGTCGGGACGGAAGAGGAACAGCAGGGTGCGGACGGGGTGCTCGCCGCGGTAGCGGTGGCTGAGCGAGCCGTCGGGCAGGGCCATGGGGGAACTCCAGGACAGGGGGCGAACAGGCGGTGCCGCTCCATCCTTCCAGCGGGCGGGGCCCCTCGGACTGTCCGCAACCGGACAGTGATACTCCCTCGACGGACGATTTTCCGAACGGGTCCGGTCGGGGGTGAAACATCGCGGCGCCCCCGGGCCGTCATAGGGCGGATCAGGGCGAGGGGAGACGGGACGTGGGCACTGCTGGACGGCGGGCCGCCATGGAGGAGGAGTTCGTCGTGTTCGCGACGGCCCGGTCCGGGCAGCTCTACCGCTCGGCGTACTTCCTCACGGGCGGGGACTCCCACCTGTCGGAGGACCTGGTGCAGGACACGCTGGGGCAGATGTACGCGCACTGGCACCGGCTGCACCGGCCGAGCTGGGCCGGCCGGATCGACAACCCGGCCGGGTACGCGCAGACCGTGCTGGTCCGGGCGTACCTGACGCACCAGCGGCGGCGCAGCAGCAGCGAGCGGCCCAGCCAGGCCCTGCCGGAGGTCGCCGAGGACGGGCCGGACTCGGCGCTGCGCCTGGCCCTGGTCGAGGCGCTGGCCCAACTGCCGCCCCGGGACCGGGCGGTGGTGGTGCTCAGGTACTGGGAGGACCGCAGCGTGGAGGAGACCGCGGCGATCGTGAAGGACAGTTCGGCGGCGGTGCGGACCAGGTGCTCGCGGGCACTGGCCAAACTGCGGGGGCTGCTGGGCGGGGACCTGGCGGAACTGGTGGCGCGATGAACCCGGGACGCGACGGACGGAGTGGTGCGGTGGACGGCGGGGCGAGCGGCACGGCGCGCGGCGCGGGCGGCGACCGGGACGGGGAAGGGGCGTTCGAAGTGCAGTTGGGGGCGGCCTTCGGGCTGACGGGCGGCGGGCCGGGCCCGGAGGTGACGGCCCGGCTGGTCGACGGCGGGCTGGCGGCCGGCCGGCGGCGCCGGCGGGCCCGGCGGCGGCGCACCGTGCTGCTGGCGGGGGTGCTGACCGCGGCGGTCGCGGTCGGGGCGGGGGTGCTGACGGTGCCGCGGGGCGTGCCCGGGGAGAAGACCTCCGTGGTGGACCTGGCGCACTCCGGCCCGGACCCGGCGCCGCCGCCGCTGGCCGGCGGGGTGACCGTCCTGCTGGTCGGCCTGGACACCGCGGTCGACACCCGGGGCGGGCCGGCCCCGGACGCGCCGCGGCGCGACGGCCCGCCCGGCTCGTCCCGGTCCCCCGGCTCCACCGACACCGTGATGCTGGTGCACGTCCCGGCGGGCGGCGGCGAGGTCCGGCAGCTGTCGCTGCCCCGGGACGTCTACGTCACCGGGGCCTCCGGCACGGAGGTGCCGCTCGGCCAGGTCTACCCGGACGCCGCGCGCGCCGCGACGGAGCAGCAGCGCGACGCCGGGCTGTCCGAGCAGGAGCTGCGGGCGCGCGGCCAGGGCGCCGGGCGGCAGGCCCTGCTCCGGGCGGTCGAGCAGCTGACCTCGGTGCGGGTGGACCACTACGCGGAACTCTCGCCGGCCGGCTTCTACCACGCCGCCGAGGCCCTCGGCGGGGTGCCGGTCTGCCTGAACCACCCGGTGGACGACGCGTGGAGCGGGGCCCGGCTCCCGGCCGGGCGGCAGGAGCTGGACCCGGCCCAGGCGCTCGCCTTCGTCCGCCAGCGGCGCGGCGTCGGCACCGGCACCGACGTCGAGCGCACCCGGCGCGCCCAGGCGTTCCTGGCCGGGGTGGTGGAGAAGCTGCGCGGCGGCGGCGTGCTGGCCGACCCGGGGAAGCTCGCCGCGCTGTACCGGGCCCTGCAACAGGACCTGGTGGTCGACACGGGGTGGAGCCCGGTGGACTTCGTCCGCCAGGTGCCGGCGCTGGCCGCCGGGAGGGGCACCCTGCGGACCCTGCCGGTGGTCCTCGACGGCTCCCGCCTCCGGGGGGTGCCGGGGGCGGCCCGGGAGCTGCTGGAGGACGGTCCGGCGACGCCCGCGCCGTCGGGGTCGGGGCCGGGGCCGGAGTCGGGGGATCAGGGATCGGCGGGCCAGGGGTCGGCGGATCAGGGGTCGGCGGCGGACGCGGACGCGGAGGTCTCCGGACTGCTGCCGGAGCCGGTCGAGCTGGGCGGGGTGCCCTGCGTGGACTGACGGCCGGTCGGGCGGGCGGCGGACGGCCGGTCGGACGGGCGGCGGACGGCCGGTCGGACGGGCGGCGGGCGGGCGGCGGGCGGTCAGTCGAGTGCCGTCCAGCCCCAGGGGCGGGGGCCGTGCTCGCCGAACAGGCAGGCCAGCCGGTGGCGGGCCTCGGCGCGGTGGCGGGGGTCGGCGTCGGCCTGCTGCCAGGCGTAGCAGGTGAGCCGGAGTTCGCGGATGTCGCGGAGCACCGGGTAGCCGGGCCACTCGGTGACGTCGGCGCCGTAGGCGGCGCAGAACGCGTCGTACGTCCCGGGCGGGACGGTGCCGAAGGTGTGGCGGCCGACGGCGGTGGTGGTCAGGTCCCACTCGGCCGGGCCGAGCGCGGTGCGTTCGAAGTCCAGCAGGTGGGCGGTGGTGGCGGTGACCGCGAGGTTGCCGCTCCAGGCGTCGCCGTGCACGAGGTGCGGCGGCCGGGCGGGGAGGGCGAGTTCGCGCCAGGCGGTGCGCAACTCGGCGAGGCGGGAGCGGAGTCGGCGGCGGCTCGGCTCGTCGAGGGCGGCGGCGGCGATCCGCTCGGGGAGCCGGACGAACGGGTCGAGGGCGCCCAACCCGGCCGGTGGCGGGGGCAGTCGGTGCAGGCGGCGCAGCGCGGTGGCCAGTTCGACCGGGGTGCCGGGGCGGTGCGGCGGCAGCTCGTGCCAGAAGGTGACCGGGCGGCCGTGCACCGCCAGCGGCGCGGCCGGGTGGCCGAGCGGGCGGACGGCCGGCACCCGGTGCCGGTGCAGCCAGTCGGCGACGGCCAGTTCCTTGGCCGCGACCGCGAGTTGGCCGGGGCGGCCGATCCGGGCGACCACTCCGCCGGGCAGCCGCCACAGGGTGTTCTCGCCGGCCCGGATCAGCCGCGCGCCGGCGCTCGGGCGCCCGGCGGCGGCGCAGGCTTCGGCCAGCAGGGCGGCGGGGGTGCGGCAGTCCACGTCTCGGGCTCGTTCCGTTCGACGTCCGGGGGCCGGCCGGGGCCGGGGCCGGCGGGCCGGGGGCCGGGGCCGCTGCCAGTGTGCGCCGCGGGCTCGGCGGGCGGGGAGGGCGTACGGGGGCGCGGGGGGCCGGGGGCAGGCCCTACCATGGCGGCCATGCCACCGGGAGAGCGCCGCGTCAGTGCCGAGTTCGGCATTCCGTTCCTGAAGATCGGCACGGACGACGTGGGTGCGCTGTTCCGGCGCCGGGCCCGCAAGCCGCTGGGGCCGTTCCTGGTGGTCTCGGTGAGCAGCGGGCTGGCGCTGGACACCGCGCTGCGCACCACCCACGACAGCCGCCCGCACCTGTGGCCGGTGCACGGGCAGCCGCACCAGCTGTGGCTGCTCCGGCCGACCGGGCACGCCGGGGAGTTCCACCTGCTCTCGGCGGCCAACAACCTGCTGCTGGACGGCAACGGCGTACCGGACACCGAGCCGGTGCGGATGCGCGACCCGCACCGTACGGACGCGGCCTGGCAGCGCTGGCGGGTGGTGCCGGTCAACGGCGGGCGGGCGCACCGGATCGAGAACGCGGGCACCGGCCTGGTGCTGAACTGCCCGCACGCCGTCGAGGCGCGCACCCCGGTGACGCTCCGGACGCCGCACGGCGGGGAGAACCAGACCTGGCTGCTGGCGGCACCGTTCACCGCCCTCGCGGAGGACTGACCGGCGGCTCCCGCCCGGCGGGGACGGGCGGCGCCCCTCTCCCGGAATGGTCCAGACCCTCGCTAATGGTCCAGACCTATTGACGCCCCCTGCCCCCGCTCCTACGATCCGGCTGGGCACAACCCCCCACATGTCCCCACCTCACCCACAGCCGGGTACCGCGCCCCCACAGCGCCGGTCACGCCCATGACCAGGTGTTCGGCGGGAAGGGATCACCATGTTCCGTCGAAGGTCGTACTCGCCCGTGGAGCGCGCCGCCCAGGCGCCCCGGGTCAGCCACGCCCAGCCGGGTCCGAGCGCCCTGAAGCGGTCGCTGGCCGGGGTCAGCGCCGCCGCCGTGATCGGCGCCGGCCTCGCCGTGGCCGGCTCGGTCACCGCGTCCGCCGACGTCGCCAACCTGGTCGCCAACCCCGGCTTCGAGAGCGGGCTCGCCAACTGGACCTGCACCGCCGGCTCCGGCGCGACGGTCGTCAGCAGCCCGGTGCACGGCGGCACCGCCGCGCTCAAGGCCACCCCCAGCGGCCAGGACAGCGCGCAGTGCTCGCAGACCATCAGCGTGCAGCCCAACGCGCAGTACACCCTGAGCGGCTTCGTCCAGGGCAGCTACGTCTACCTCGGCGCCACCGGCACCGGCGTGAACGCCTCCACCTGGGCCCCCGGCAACGCCTCGTACGGGCAGCTCAGCACCACCTTCTCCACCGGCGCCTCCACCACCTCGGTGACCGTCTTCGTGCACGGCTGGTACGGCCAGCCCGCCTTCTACGCCGACGACCTGGTGCTCACCGGCCCCGGCGGCAGCGGCAGCCCGTCGCCGTCCACCAGCGCCCCCACCTCCCAGCCGCCGACGTCCCAGCCGCCCACCTCGCAGCCCCCGACGTCCAAGCCCCCGACCTCGCAGCCGCCCACCTCGCAGCCGCCGACCAGCAACCCGCCCGGTGACGCCACCTGCGCCACCAAGCCGCGGCCGACCGGCAAGGTGCTCCAGGGCTACTGGGAGAACTGGGACGGCGCCTCCAACGGCGTGCACCCGGGCCTCGGCTGGACCCCGATCACCGACAGCCGGATCGCCCAGCACGGCTACAACGTCATCAACGCCGCCTTCCCGGTGATCCTCTCCGACGGCACCGTGCTCTGGCAGGACGGCATGGACACCGGCGTCAAGGTGGCCACCCCCGCCGAGATGTGCCAGGCCAAGGCGAACGGCGCGACCATCCTGATGTCGATCGGCGGCGCCACCGCGGGCATCGACCTGAGCTCCAGCACGGTGGCCGACAAGTTCGTCGCGACCATCGTCCCGATCCTGAAGAAGTACAACTTCGACGGCATCGACATCGACATCGAGACCGGCCTGTCCGGCAGCGGCAGCATCACCACCCTGTCCGCCTCGCAGTCCAACCTGATCCGGATCATCGACGGCGTCCTCGCCCAGATGCCGGCCGGCTTCGGCCTCACCATGGCACCCGAGACCGCGTACGTCACCGGCGGCAGCGTCACCTACGGCTCGATCTGGGGCTCCTACCTGCCGATCATCAAGAAGTACGCCGACAACGGCCGGCTCTGGTGGCTGAACATGCAGTACTACAACGGCTCGATGTACGGCTGCTCCGGCGACTCCTACTCGGCCGGCACCGTCCAGGGCTTCACCGCCCAGACCACCTGCCTCAACAACGGCCTGACCATCCAGGGCACCACCGTCAAGGTCCCCTACGACAAGCAGGTCCCCGGCCTCCCCGCCCAGCCCGGCGCGGGCGGCGGCTACATGGCCCCCAACCTGGTCTCCCAGGCCTACGGCTCCTACAGCGGCCAGCTGAAGGGCCTGATGACCTGGTCCCTCAACTGGGACGGCTCGAAGGGCTGGACCTTCGGCGACAACGTCAAGTCCCTCCAGGGCCGCTGACACCCCGGCACCGACCGCCGGCCGGGCCCCGGAAGCCTCCACGCTCCCGGGGCCCGGCCCGTGCCGTTCCCGGCTTCACCTCCAGGCGTCGACCAGCCGGTCGGGCCCCCAGACCAGGTCGACCGTTCCGGTGCCGGTGTCCGGTGCGGTGCCGGAGAGGGAGGCCACCACCAGGCCGGTGCGGTCCGGGTCGAAGCCGGGCACCCGGGGTGCCGCCCGGGTGAGGGCCGTGAGGTCGTGGCGGTCGAAGGGGGTGAGGAGCCACTTGGTGGAGCCGACGAAGGAGATCCGTCCCGCGACGGGGGCGCGGTCGGTGCCGACCAGGTCGACCTCCGGGTCGAACTGCCGGTTCCACCAGCCTCCCACCGCCTCCACCCCGTCCCAGGGCAGGTCGCCGTCCGCGGCGGCGAGTTCGAGGGACTGCCGGACGAGCGGTTCGACGGCCCGGCCCCGCCAGGCGGTCCACCGTCGCTCCACGATCCGGAAGGCCGCCTCCGGCCGGCCCCGGCGGACCTGTTCCTGCGCGCCGCGCAGGACCGCCAGGTAGAGGCGCAGGCTGCTGTCGGCGATCCGGTAGAGGGCCGGCTTCCCCGGACGGGTGGACACCGGTTCGTCCACGGCGAGGACGTGCTTCTCCTCGACCAGGCGACGCAGCAGCGGCGACAGGGAGCCCGAGGCCAGGGCGCCCTCGCGGCTGCCGGCCGTCGCGGCGATGTTGGCGTGCGTCCGGTCGCCGCCGCCGACGGCCTCCAGGACGCGGCGGGCCTGGTCGGGGGCCGGGAACTCCGCCAGCAGGGAGGACTCGGGGACGGAGAAGACCGGCGAGGCCGGGTCCGCGCACTCCTGTTCCAGGAAGGGCAGCGCGGGCGTGCCGTGCGGCCACGCCCGCAGGATGCCGGGCAGCCCTCCGGAGACCAGGTGCGCGTCGACCGCGTCGGCCGGGGTCAGGCCGAGGGCGTCGCCGGTCTCGGCGGGGTTGAGCGGCCCCAGCACCAGGTTGTCGGCGCGGCCGTAGAAGGGCCGGTCGTAGGCGGTGAGGCGTTCCATCATGTGCAGGTCGCTGCCGAGCAGGAGCAGCAGGACCGGCCGTTTCGCCAGCAGGCGGTCCCACGCCGTCTGCAGGGCGCCGTCGAAGAGGCCGTCCTGCTCGGCGAGCCAGGGGACCTCGTCGATCACCACGATCGACGGCCGGTCGGGCAGGGCCGCCGCCAGTGCCCGGAACGCGTCCGGCCAGCTTCCGGAGCCCCCGGAGGGCACCAGGTCCGCGTCCCGGGGGATTGAGGACTCCCGCAGATCGGACAGGAACTCGGCCACGGCCTCCACCGGCGAGGCACCCTTGGTGGCGGTGAAGAACAGGTACGGGGCCGCTGCCCGGTCGCAGAACTCCTGGACCAGGCGCGACTTGCCGACCTGCCGGCGACCCCTGATCGCCACCGCCGTGCCGCCGCCCGATTCGGCGACCCGCCGGAGGCGCTTGTCCAGGAGGGCGAGTTCGGTCCGCCGTCCCACGAACGAGGAGACCACGCCAGGCTCCGTTCCGGGTAGGTTCCGTCTACGTAGATTCAATCTACCCACATGCCCGCCCCGGCGCGGGACGGCACGCGGGGACGGCACGCGGGGGACGACGGCGGAGGACGGCACGGGCAGGGCCCCGGGAGCGTTGGTCGCTCTCGGGGCCCTGGGGTGCGGGGGTGGTGGGGGTCAGGCGCGGGCGCGGTGGGCGGCGATGAGTTGGGCGTAGCGTTCGCCGCTGGACTTGAGGGTGCGGACCTGGGTGTCGTAGTCGACGTGGATCAGGCCGAAGCGCTTGTCGTAGCCGTAGGCCCACTCGAAGTTGTCGAGCAGGGACCAGGCGAAGTAGCCGGCCAGCGGGGCGCCCTTGGCGACGGCGCGGGCGCAGGCGGCGAGGTGGGACTCCAGGTAGGCGGTGCGCTCGGGGTCGTCGACGCGGCCGTCGGCGGTGACGGTGTCGCGGTAGGCGGAGCCGTTCTCGGTCACGTAGATCTCGCGGACGCCGTAGTCCTCGGTGAGGCGCAGCAGGAGCTCCTCGATGCCGGGGGCGTGGACCTCCCAGTCCATCGCGGTGCGCTCGGGGTTGGGGCCGGGGACCTGGCGGAAGCCGGGGACCGGGCCGGTGGGGTCGTCCTCGACGATCTGGCGGAAGTAGTAGTTGAGGCCGACCCAGTCGAGCGGGGCCGAGATCAGGTCGAGGTCGCCGTCCCGGACGGGGAGTTCGACGCCGTACAGGTCGAGCATGTCCTGCGGGTAGCCGCGGCCGAGGATCGGGTCGAGCCACCAGCGGTTGATGTGGCCGTCGGCGCGCCGGGCGGCGGCGAGGTCGGCGTCGGACTGCGTGGCGGGCTCGATGGTGGAGAGGTTGTTGACGATGCCGATCCGGGCGCCGGGGACGGCGGCGCGCAGCGCCTGGACGGCAAGGCCGTGGCCGAGGTGCAGGTGGTAGGAGGTGCGGACGGCGGCGGTGAGGTCGGTGACGCCGGGGGCCATCTTGCCCTCCAGGTGGCCGATCCAGGAGGAGCAGAGCGGCTCGTTGAGGGTGCACCAGTCGCGGACCCGGTCGCCGAGGCGCTCGGCGACCACCGCGGTGTACTCGGCGAAGCGCTCGGCGGTGGAGCGCTCGGGCCAGCCGCCGCGGTCCTGCTGGGCCTGCGGGAGGTCCCAGTGGTAGAGGGTCGGGAACGGGGTGAGGCCGCGTTCCAGCATGCCGTCGACCAGGCGGTCGTAGAAGTCCAGGCCGGCCGCGTTGACCCGGCCGTCGGCCTGCGGGACGACCCGGGGCCAGGCGATGGAGAAGCGGTAGGCGTCCAGGCCGAGGCCCTTAGCCAGGTCGAGGTCCTGGGGCCAGCGGTGGTAGTGGTCGCAGGCGGTGTCGCCGGTGTCGCCGTTGTCGACCTTGCCGGGGGTGTGCGAGAAGGTGTCCCAGATCGACGGCGCGCGGCCGTCGGTGCTCGCGGCGCCCTCGATCTGGTAGGCGGCGGTGGCGGCGCCCCAGCGGAAGTTGGCCGGCAGCGCGTCGAGGTGGTTCACGGGGTGGTCCTTTCGAGGGTGAGGGGGCGGCGGTCCGGGCGGTGCGTCACGCGTCGGCACCCTGTCGGTGCGTCAGTTGTCGGCACCCTGACGGTGTCTCACTTGACGGCACCGGCGGTCAGACCGGCCACCAGGTAGCGCTGCAGCAGCAGGAATCCGGCGACCACGGGGAGGCTGACGACCAGCGAGGCGGCCATCACCTGGTTCCAGTAGACGTCGGTCTGCGTGGCGTACCCCTGGAGCCCGACGGCCAGCGTGCGGGTCTGGTCGTTGGTCATGACGGAGGCGAACAGCACCTCGCCCCAGGCGGTCATGAAGGCGTACACGGCGACCGCGATGATGCCGGGCAGGGCGGCCGGGACGATGATCTGGACGAGGGTGCGGATCGGGCCGCAGCCGTCGACCGCGGCGGCCTCGTCGAGGTCGCGCGGGATGGAGTCCAGGTACCCGGCCAGCATCCAGATCGAGAACGGCAGCGAGAAGGTCAGGTAGGTGAGGATCAGGCCGCCGCGGCTGCCGTACAGCGCGATGCCGGTGGTGTTGCCGATGTTGACGAAGATCAGGAAGAGCGGCAGCAGGAACAGGATGCCGGGGAACATCTGGGTGGACAGCACGGTGATCGTGAAGATCTTCTTGCCGCGGAACCGGTAGCGGCTCACCGCGTAGCCGGCCAGCAGCGCGATCAGCACGGATAGGCCGGTGGCCGAGCCCGCGACGATCAGCGAGTTGGTGAAGTACTTCGCGAGCGGGACGGTCTTCCAGATGTCGACGTACGGCCGGAAGGTCAGGTGGCTGGGCATCCAGCGCCACGGGCCCTGGACGTCCTGGAGCGGCTTGAGCGAGGAGCTCAGCATCACCGCGACCGGGGTCAGGGTGAAGACGGCCAGCACCAGCAGCACGATCCGGCGCAGCCAGCGGAAGGAGGCGGGCGGGTTGATCATTCTGCGTCCCCCCGACGGCGGTTGGTGGCGAACAGGTAGACCGCGGTCACCAGCAGCAGGAACAGCAGCAGCAGGACGGACATCGCCGAGCCCTGGCCGAAGTTCCAGGTGATGAAGGAGGACTGGTAGATGTGGATCGAGATCAGGTCCGCGGCCTGCGGGGCGGACTTGCCGAACAGCACGAACGGCGTGTTGAAGTCGTTGAAGGTCCACAGGAACAGCACCAGCACCAGCACCAGGTTGACCGGGCGCAGCGAGGGCAGGGTGATCCGGCGGATCTGCTGCCACACGCCGGCGCCGTCCAGCGCGGCGGCCTCGTACAGCTCGCGCGGGATGTTCTGCAGGCCCGCGGTGAGGGTGAGGAAGGCGAACGGCCAGGACTTCCAGACCGAGACGGTCAGCAGCGCCCAGAAGCTGTTGTCGCCGATCAGCCAGAACGGCTTGTCGCTGGTCAGGTGGAGCTGGTCGTGCAGCACGTGGTTGATCAGGCCGGTGTCCCGCTGGAACATGAACGACCAGGTGATCACGGCCGCGAACACCGGCAGCGCGTACGGCAGCATGAACGCCGCGCGCAGCAGCCCGCGGCCGCGGAAGGCGTCCTGGGTGAAGACCGACGCGGTGACGCCGATCAGCCAGGACAGGCCGACCGACAGCACGGTGAAGGCGCAGGTCACCCAGAACGAGTGCAGCAGCGCCTTGCCGACCGGGGCGTCGAACTCCAGCGCGACCTTGAAGTTGTCGAAGCCGGACCAGGGAGCCGAGCCCCAGTCGCGGATGAAGAACTGGGTGAGCTGCTTGAACGCCATCACGATGCCGGTGACCATCGGCACCAGGTGGATCAGCAGTTCGGCCAGCAGGGCCGGGAGCAGCAGCAGGTAGGGCAGTGCGCTGCGCCCGAACTTCGCACGGGTGCGCCGGCGGGCGGGGGCCGCCCCCTGCGGGGCGGCCTCCGGTCCGGCGGTCTGGCGGTCGATCACTTTCTCGGGCACGTCAGCTGGCCGGCATCTGCTGCTGGGCCTTGGACAGCTCGTCCTTGACCGTGGCCTCGGTGATCGGCTTGCCCGCGGCGGCGGACGCCAGCAGGTTCTTCACGGCGGTGCCGATCAGGGTCTCGAACTGGCTCTCGGTGGGGACCTGCGGGAGCGGCGCGGCGCTCTTCTGCAGGACGCCCGCGAGGGTCTGGAGCTCCGGGGTGGAGAACGCGGCGTCGGACTGCGCGGCCTTCACCGGCGGCAGCGAGCCGTAGGTGCCGTTGAGGGTCTTCTGCTCCTCGTCGCTGGTCATGAACTTCACGAAGTTCAGGGCGCCGTCGAGGTTCTTGGTGTTCTTGAAGACCGCCAGGTTGATGCCGGCCACCATCGAGGTGGTGGCCTTGTCGCCGGTGGCGCCGGCCGGGGCCGGGACGGGGACGACGCCGTAGTCGTCCGGGTTCATGCCGTGCGACTTGAGGTTGGCGCCCGCGGACTGCCACATCAGCATCGCGGCCTTGCCGGTGGCGAAGTCGGTCACCGACTGGTTGGCGGCGTACTCGGCGTTGCCGGGGGCGGCGATCTTGTCGTTGGCGATGAAGTCGACGTACTGCTTGACCGCGGCGACGGCCTCCGGGCTGTCGAAGGTCGGCTTGCCCGAGGCGTCGTAGAAGCCGGTGCCGTGCTGCATGCCCAGGGTGAAGGCGTGGTGGACGTTCTCCGAGACGTTGCCGCCCTCGATCGCCAGGCCGTACTTGTCGCCCGAGGTCAGCTTCTTGCCGTCCTCGACCAGCTCCTCCCAGGTGGCGGGCGGGTTGGCGATCCCGGCGGCCTGGAACAGCTTCTTGTTGTAGTACAGGCCGTAGGCCATCGAGTACAGCGGGACGGCCGCCGGGTCCTTGCCCTTGGCGCCGGCCGAGGCGATGGTCGACTCCAGGAAGCGGTCCTTGCCGCCGATCTTGTCGAAGGCGGCCTGGTCGAACGGGAGCAGCGCGCCGGTCGCCTGGAGGGAGGCGGACCAGGTGTTGCCGATGTTCAGCACGTCCGGGCCCTGGCCGGACGCGGTGGCGGCGAGGATTCTGTTCAGCAGGTCGGACCAGGGGATGACCTCGAGGTTGACCTTGATGCCGGTCTGCGCCTCGAACTTCTTCAGCTCGGGCTCCAGCACCTGCTTGTCGTTCTCCAGGCTGCTGCCCTGGTTGGAGGCCCAGTACGTGAGCGTCTTGGGGCTGGAGTTGCCGCCGCTGCCGCTGTCGCCGCCGCCGCAGGCGGAGGCGGTCAGGACGATCGCGGCGGTCAGGGCGAGGGCGGCGGAGATCCGGTGGGTGCGCATGGGAGGAGCCCCTCTCGGGCTGTCGTCTCGTGGGGGTGAAGAGGCAGTCAGGACTGCTTACTTCACGCCGAGATTTAACGTCTGAGAAAAGTAGACGTCAAGAGGCGCGACGGCGTAGATTCTGCAACGGAGAAGGGACACCGATGACACCGCGAGGCAAGCAGACCGTTCGCGACCTGCGCCGGAGCAGCCGTTCCACGCTACTGCGACACCTGTACTTCAACGGTCCGCTGAGCCGCCAGGAGCTGGGCACCGCGACCGGCCTGAGTGCCGGATCGGTCAGCAATGTGACGGGCGAGTTGCTTGCCGACGGGCTGATCGAGGAGTGCGGATCGGTCGAGTCCGACGGCGGCCGCCCGCGCATCCTGCTCCGGGTCACCCCCGGCCAGGCCCACCTGGTCGGCATCGACATCGGCGAGACCCAGGTCCGGGTCACCCTCTTCGACCTCGCGCTCACCGAACTCGCCTCGGCCGACCAGCCGTTGCTCGCCGCGCACGACCCCGAGCGGGTGGTGCGGATGATCGCCGGCGGCCTCGACCAGGTGCTCGCCGCGGCCGGCGTCGCCGCCGAGAACGTGCTCGGCATCGGGATAGGGGTGCCCGGCATCGTCGAGCAGGGCACCGGCGCCGACCCCGGCGCGGGCATCGTCGTGCACGGCCAGACCTTCGGCTGGGACGCCGTCCCGTTCGGCCGGATGCTGCGCGAGCACACCCCGCTGCCGCTGTACGTCGACAACGGCGCCAAGACGCTCGGCCAGGCCGAGATGTGGTTCGGCGCCGGGCGCGGCAGCCGGCACGCGGTGGTCGCCCTGTTCGGCTCCGGCGTCGGCGCCTGCGTGATCGCCGACGGCGTCCGCTTCCGCGGCGCGACCAGCTCGGCCGGCGAGTGGGGCCACACCAAGGTGCACGTCGGCGGCCGCCCCTGCCGGTGCGGCTCCCGCGGCTGCCTGGAGGCGTACGTCGGCGCCGAGGCGCTGGTCGAGCGCTGGGACGGCACGGTGCCCGACACCAGCGAGAAGGCCGGCCTGGCGGCCCTGCTGCGGGCCGCCGAGGACGGGCAGCCGAGCGCCGTCGCCCTGCTCGACGAGGCCGCCGAGCTGTTCGGCGCGTCCATCGCCGACCTGGTCAACCTGTTCAACCCCGAGCGGATCGTCATCGGCGGCTGGGCCGGCCTGCTGCTCGGCCCCCGGCTGCTCCCCGCGATCGGCGAGGCCGCGACCCGCTACGCCCTGTCCTTCCCCCGCTCCCGCACCACCATCACCCTCTCCGACCTCGGTCCGGACGCGGTGACGCTCGGCGCGGCGACGCTGCCGCTGACGCACTTCCTGGACAGCGGCGGCGAACTGCCCGACCACCTCGCGGCGGTCGCCGCCGTCTGACCGGCGCCCGGCCCGCGCGCCCGGCCCGTCCGGCCGCACGCGTCCCGCGCGTCCCGTCCCGTCCCCGCCGTCCCGCTCACCGGCCGGCGCGGGCGGGACGGTTTGTGCCACGGCACAAAGAGACCACCCGGAAGTCGTTCGGGTACTTAGCGGCAGGGACGAAGATGGGACCATGTATCTGGTTCACGCGAGGTTGCGCATGCCGGCCGGCGGTGGAGTTCCCCCGGGCCTGGCGGAAATAGTCCACTCCCATGCCCGGGAGGCGGACGCCCTGGAGCACGTGAGCGTCCACCAGGACGGGACGGGCGAGGTCACCGTGGGCGTGTTCAGCCTGTCGGCCGGGCTGGCCGAGGCGGAGGAGCGGGCCGCCGCCCTGCTGGGGCGCGCCGTCGGCGAGGAGCCCGAGCTGGCCGGCGTGGACGTGCTGGCCGTGGGCGCGGCCCTGGTTCCGGGCCCCTGGTGGGACTTCGACTGAGGTCGGCCTGGACGGCTTAGGTCAGTGCATGTTCCGTCCAGCCGGAGTCTGTTCCCTCCCGCCGCCGACGGGAGCAGAGTGGAGGTGTCGGGGGGAGCGAGAGCCCCGGCCAGGAACCCCGGGGGGGAATCCCGGGAAATCCCCACCACTTTCCGAGGAGAATTCCGTGCTGGTCACCCGTGTCTCCAAGTTCGCCGCTTCCGTGGTTTTCGCCGTCGCCGCCCTGGCCGTTTCGGCGAGCGCCGTGGAATTCTCCGGAAACGTCGCGGACGGCGCCGGGACCGTCCAGGTCGGCTCGACCCCGACCGCCACCGCCACCCCGCACCCGAACGCCTCCCCGCAGGGCGACGTCACCTGGGGCGGCTGAGCCGACCGGCCGCACGGCACCCGCCGACGGGCCGGCGAGGCCCGTCCGCACCGACCGACCGCAGGTCGGCACAACAGCACAGCGCGACCGCACCGCACCGCACGAGCGGTGAGCGGCGGGCGGCGAGTAGACGGACCGATCGGATTCACGGGGGTGAAGGACGATGGAATTCCTGGTGCTGGGCGCCCTGGAGGCCCGCCAGAGCGGTGTCCCCGTGGACGTCCGGGGCATGCGGCAGCAGAGACTCCTGGCACTGCTGCTGCTGAACGTCGGCCGGGTGGTGCCGATGGACTTCCTGGTGGACGAGCTCTGGGAGGACCCGCCGACCTCGGCCCGCCCCCAGGTGCACAACGCCATCCGGGACCTGAGACGGGTGCTGGCCGCCGGCGAGCACCGGCTGGTGACGGCCGACGTCGGCTACCGGCTGGCCGCCCCGGAGGACGCGGTGGACGCCAACCGCTTCGCCCGCAAGGTCCGGGAGGCCCGGGCCGCCGAGCGGGACGGGCGGTTCGCCGAGGCGATCCGGCTGCTCCAGTCCGCGGTCGACCTGTGGCGCGGCGAGGCCTTCGCCGGAATCCACTGCCCGGCGGTGACCAGCGCCGCGGTGAAACTGAACGAACAGCGGATCGCCGCCGTCGAGGACCTGATGGCACTGCGCCTGAAGGTCGGCGAAACCTCCTCGCTGGTGGGCGAGTTGACGGCGCTGCTGGCCGAGTACCCGCTGCGCGACTCGCTGCGGCGGAGCCTGATGACGGCCCTGTGCCGCAGCGGCCGGCAGGCCGACGCACTGGCCGTGTACGACGAGGGCCGGCGCTTCCTGGCCGACGAACTCGGCCTGGAGCCCAGCCCCGGGCTGCGCGCCCTGCACGCCGAGATCCTGGCCGACGGCCCCGGCGTGCACGGCGCCGCCGCCGCGCCGGCCGAACCGCCCGCGCCGCGGCCCGCCCGGGGGCAGGAGCCGCCCGGCCGCCCCAACTGCCTGCCGCACGACCTGGCGGACTTCACCGGCCGGGCCGCCGAGTCGGCCCTGCTGCTGGAGGCGGTCGGCCGGCGGGCCCCCGGCGCGCCGCTGATGCTGGCCGTCGACGGCATGGGCGGGGTCGGCAAGACCACCCTGGCGGTGCGGCTCGCCCACCAGTTGACCGGGCAGTTCCCGGACGGCCAGTTCTTCGCCGCGCTGGACGGCTTCGACGAGACCCGGCCGCCGGTGCCGCCGATCCGGGCGCTGGCCGCGCTGCTGCGGGCGGACGGCCTGCGGCCCGAGGAGGTCCCGGCCTCGCTGGAGGAGCGCAGCGCGCTGTGGCGGGCCCGGCTGGCCGGCCGGCGCTGCCTGCTGGTGCTGGACGACGCCGCGGACAGCGCCCAGGTGCGCCCGCTGCTCCCGGGCGCCGGGGAGACCCTGGTGCTGGTGACCGGGCGGCGCAAGCTCAGCGCCCTGGACGGCGCGGTGGCGCTGCCGCTGGACGTGCTGCCGCCGTCCGACGCGGTCGAGCTGCTGGCCCGGGTGGCCGGCCGGGCCCGGGTGGCCCGGGAGCCCGCCCGGGCCGCCGAGGCCGTCGCGCTGTGCGGGTACCTGCCGCTGGCGGTGCGGATCGCCGCGACCCGGCTGCGCGACCGTCCGGCCTGGACGGTCGCAGACCTGGTGGAGCGGCTGGCCGACCCGGTCCGGCGGGCCCGCTTCCTGCGCACCGCGGACCGGGACCTGATGGCGCTGCTGCGCGCCTCCTACCAGTACCTGGACCGGGCGCAGCAGCGCTTCTCCCGGCTGATGAGCCGGCAGGGCGCGGAGAGCTTCGACGTGCAGCGGGCGGCGGCGCTGACCGGGGTGAGCCCGGACGAGGCCGAGTGCTTCCTGGACGTCCTGTTCGAGCACAACCTGGTCCGGCAGGAGGCGTCGGCGCTGTTCTCCTTCCACAGCCTGATCCGGGACTGCTCCTCGGCCCTGCCCGAGCCGCCGGCCGAGCCCGTTCCCGGGGCCGTCCCGGGGGCCGTTCCCGAAGCCCCCGAGGTCACCGAGCTGGTCGGCCGCCTGCTGCTGACCGCCGCGGTGTGAGCCCCCGGTGCCGGGCCGCGGTCCCGGTGGTCCGGCGTCCGCCGCCCGGCCACTTCTCCGGAACATGACGGTCAGTGCGTGGTTGCCCCGTATCAGTAAGCTCTGAGCCCGAGCAAACGTTACTGGCGCTGATCGAAACGGGGATCGATTCATGCTGGACGCACTGGGACTCGACACCGAGGCCGAATCCATCTACCGCCGGATGCTGGCCGAGCCGCAGTCCGGGGTCGCCGCCCTGGCCGGGTCGCTGGGCATCACCGAGGAGAGAGTGCGCGCCGGGCTCGACCGGCTGAGCGAACTGGCCCTGGTGCAGCCCTCCGCCCGGGAGGGCATCGGGTTCCGGGCGATCGGCCCGGAGACCGCGATGGAGGTGCTGCTGGCCCGCCAGCAGGCCGAACTCGCCGCCCAGCAGCTGCGGGTGGAAGCCTCCCGGGCCGCCGCCGCGCAGCTGATCGCGGAGTGCTCGGCGTTCCGGCCGACCGCGACCGACGCCGACTCGGAGCAGTTGAGCGGCCCGGAGGCGATCCGCGAGCGGCTGGCCGAACTGGCCGGCTCGGTGCGCCAGGAGGTGGCGACCTTCGCCCCCGGCGGCGCGCACACCGAGGAGGACCTGCGGGCCAGTCGGCAGCCGAACGCGGCGCTGCTGGAGCGCGGCGTCCAGATGCGCACGGTCTACCTGGACAGCGTCCGCAACCACCGGCCCACCCTGGACCACGTGACCTGGCTCAACCTGCACGGCGGCCAGGTCCGGACGGTGCCCGAACTCCCCATCCGCATGATCATCTTCGACCGGCGGCAGGCCGTGCTGCCGATCGACACCGAGGACGCCCGGGCCGGCGCGGTGGTGCTGCGCGGCGCCGGCACGGTGGCCGCGCTGTGCGCCCTGTTCGAGGGCGTCTGGGACCACGCGATCCCGGTCGGCGACATGCCGAAGGTCGACGCGCACGAGATGCCGCCGCAGGAACTCGCGGTGCTCAAGATGCTCGCCCAGGGCCACACCGACGAGGCGATCGCCAAGCGGATGGGCGTCTCGCCGCGCACCGCCCGCCGGTTCGCCGCCAACCTGATGGAACGGCTGGACGCCCGCAGCCGCTTCGAGGCCGGGGTGCACGCCGTCCAGGACGGCTGGCTCCCCGCCACGCGCTGACCGCGGGCGTCCCGCCGACGCACCGTCAGGCCGTCCGCGCCGCCGGTTCCGCCGGTGCCGCAGGTGCCGTCCGCGCCGCCGGTGCCGCCTGCGCCCGCTTCTCCCGCAGGTCCGCGAGGAGCAGCGCCAGCGCGGGCAGCAGCGTCACCCCGTACACCCCCAGCAGCCAGCCGAAGGAGTGCGCGAACGCGGCGGGCACCATGCCGCGGTGCTCCTTCGCGGAGTCGGTCAGGACCACCGTGACCACCGCGATGGCCAGCGCGCCGCCGATCCGCTGGGTCAGGTTGAGCTGCGAGGAGGCGTCCGGGATGGACTCCTGACGGATCGACTGGAACGCCCGGGTCATCGTCGGCACGATGGTCAGGCCGGTGCCCAGGCCGCGCACCACCAGGCTCGCGCAGATCAGCGGGTACGGGGTGGTGCCGGTCAGGCCGGTCATCGGCAGCGTCGCCAGCATGGTCAGGCCGATGCCGATCAGCACCGTCGCGCCGCCGCCGATCCTGCGCAGCAGCACCCGGGACAGCCAGGCCGCGGACACCACGCCCAGGCCGCCGGTCGACATCAGCAGGCCGGTGGCCACCGCGGACTCGCCGCGGGCGTCCTCGAAGTACAGCGGGATGAGCATCATCGGCGAGTACAGCACGAAGCCCAGGCAGAAGATGTTCACCACCGCGGTCGCGTACACCGGGATGCGGAACAGCCGCAGGTCCAGCAGCGGCGCCTTCGCCCGCAGTTCGCGCAGCACGAAGACCACCGCGCCCAGCACCGCCAGGCCGACCGGCACCAGCAGCGCCGCGCTCGCCCGGGCGCCTTGCTCGGCGTACTCGTGGATCGCCAGCACCGTGGAGACCGTCGCCGTCGCCGAGGAGACCAGGCCCAGCACGTCCAGCGGCCGGGCGCTCCCGGCCGGCGGCGCGTCCTTGCGGACCCAGCGCAGCGCCGCCGCCAGCAGCACCGCGCAGAACGGGACGTTCACCACGTATACCGCCGACCAGCCGCCCCAGCCCACCAGCAGACCGCCGATGGTCGGGCCCAGCAGCGGGCCGATCAGCATCACCGAACCGTTCAGCGCCTGCACCCGGCCCAGGTGCTCGCGCGGCACCCCGCGGGTCAGCAGGATCGTCGACACCGGCGTCAGCACGCCCGCCGCCGCGCCCGAGAGGCCGCGCGCCGCGATCAGCTGGTCCAGCGACTGCGCGGCGGCGCAGCCCAGCGAACCCAGCGCGAACAGCGTCACCGCGGCGGCGAACACCCGCTTCGTCCCGAACCGGGTGGCCAGCCAGCCGGTGGCCGGCATCACGGCCGCCAGCGCCAGCAGGTAGGCCGTCACCACCCACTGCACCTGGTTGATGCCGCCGAACCGGGCCGTGGTCTCCTGCATCGAGACGTTGACGATGGTGGTGTCCAGCAGCGCGATGAAGCCGCCGGCCACCGCGATCACCATGGTGAGCAGCGCGGCCTTCGACGGCGCCTCGGCGGGGGGAGGCGCCTGGCCGGCGGGGGGCGCGGCCTGCTCGACGGGGGTGGGCTCCGCCTCGACCGCGACGGCGGTGAGAGCGGGCTCCGGCGCGTCCTTCTCGGTGACGGCGGCGGTCGGCTTGGTGGTGGCGGTCGGCTTGGTGGTGGTCGACTTGGCGGTGGCGGTCGTCTTGGCGGCGGTGGTGGCGGCGGGCTTGCGGGCCGGGGCCGGCTTGCGGCGGGCCTTGCCCCTGGCCGCGTTCACCGTGGTGCGGGCGGGTGTGGTGGGCATCTTCGCGGGTCCTTCATCAGCGGGGAGGAGGAGTGGGGGCCGGACCGGGTCAGTCGACCGTGAGCAGGGCGCGCTCGACCTCGTCCAGCACGGCTTCGGCGGCCGGGCGGGCGTCCGGGCGGTTGCGGCAGGACAGGGTGAGCTCGGTGCGGTCGTCGATCTGGCAGGTGCTCAGGAACATCTCGGCGTACGGGACGAGCATCGGCAGGGTGTAGTACTCGGTCGGGCGGAAGTGCGCGGTGCGGTACAGGCCGGTGTCGATCCGGCCGTGGTCGGTGAGGATCGCGGTGCACGGGAAGCGGGTGCCGTCCAGCTCCTGGGCCTCGCGCAGCGAGTTGGCGAACGGGTTGTTGCGGAGGAAGTCCCGCTCCAGGGAGGCGACTTCGCGCTTGCGGAGCATGGCGGCGAGCAGCTGGCTGTGCAGCCGGTTCCAGCGGTCCTCGCGGTGCAGGTCGAGCACCAGCTGGGAGGTCAGGTTGGCGGTGGAGCGCACCTCGCGGTCGTGCCGGCGCAGGTCCACCGGGATGATCAGCCGGCCGGTGTCGGCGGTCAGCAGCCGGGAGATGGCGGCGCCGACCCGGGCGGTCACCGCGGTCGGGGTCGCCGCGACCGAGCGGCGCAGCCACAGCGCGGTGCCGTCGGCCGCGCCCCGGCCGAGGATCGCCGGGAAGCCCTCCACCCGGGCCGGGACGGGCGCCGCCGGGACGGGGGCGGCGGCGGCCCGGAAGTGCGTGTCGTCGACGGTGGAGTCGGCGCCGAGGAGCTGCTCGCCGCGCAGGGCCCGGAACAGGTCCTCGATCCAGTGCCGCAGCCCGCGGCCGTCGGTGACGATGTGGCTGGCCCGCACCACCAGCCGGGTCACCGGCCCGTTCGCCAGGCCGAGTTCGCAGACCGGTCCGGTGACGACGTCCAGGTCGCGGTGGAAGAACGGGTGCTCGAACCCGGCCCCGGCGGGCAGTTCGGTGACCGGCGGCAGGGCGGCGTCGTCGGCCCGCCAGTTCGGGCCCTTCCGGCGCACCGCGAGACCGGGGTTGACGGCGGTGGACTTCCGTACCGCGCCGGCGAGTTCGGCCGGGTCGATCCGCCCGCTGCCCTCGATCACCATCTGGATCAGCTGCGGGGTGCCGGTGGCGTTGGCGTTCAGGTAGCCGCGCTCGATCTGCGAGATCCGCCGGGTGTAGGCGCGCCCCGGGGCGGCGGTGGGAGTGGCGGTGGGGGTCATGCGACGGGCTCCGGTCTCGGGATGGCGGTGCGGACGGGGCGGGCGGCGGGCTCCGGCTGCCACCACCAGCGGACCTGCGCGGGGGCGTCGGTGGCCAGGGCCAGTTGCAGACCGTCGCCGAGGTCGGTGGAGCGGACCAGGTGGCCGACGTTGGTGGGACGCCAACCCGGCCGCCAGTCCGGGAGCCGGACGCCCGCGAAGGTCTCCTTGCGGAGGTGCGACGCCTTGATCAGCGCCTCGCACTCGGCGAAGTCCCGCATGGTGGCGGGCTCGCCGTCCGGGCGGCCGAGCAGCGCGCCCAGCCACTGCATGGCGAACGGCCGGTCCCGGTGGTCCTGGAGGTCCACCCCGACGGTCTGCCCGGCGACCAGCGCCACCGTCGAGTACGCGGCGCAGTGCGCGACCGAGGCGGTCAGGCCCCACTCCTTTACGCTCCACCGCCGGTGCTCATCGCGAGCCAGCTCGCGCGGCGAGATCCGGACCCCGTACAGGTGGGTCACCGCCTCGGCGATCAGCCACCGTCCGGCGTCGTTCAGCCGGTGGCCCATCCGGTCCCGGGGCAGCCGCGGATGGTGGGTGACGAGACAGTCGACCACCCCCCGCTCCGCACCGGGCACCACCCGCTCGACCGCGACGACCGGCACCGGCACGACCCGCCCGCCGTCGATCCCCGGGCGGCGCCCGGCCCCCCGGACCGCCGACCGGACCGCCGCGCCGGCGGCAAAGGCGGAGAGGGGGGCGGCGGAGTGGGCGGCGGGACCGTCCTCCACCGTCGGCGGTACGGACCCGGTGGCGGGGAGGGCCGGAGCCGTCCGTCCCGTCCCCACCAGCCGGGCCGTCAACCGCCGCGCGGCGAAGACCGTCCCGGCCACCCGCCGCCCGGCCGCGCCGGACCGGACCGCTCCCCCACCGGCGACCGGAGCGGGTTCACGCTCCGCCGCACCGGCAGCGGACTCGGTCCCGGCCCCCGCGACGCGACCGGCACCGGAGCCGGACCGCACCCGACCGGGGGCCGCCAAAGCACCTGCCGTCGGGGCGAGTTGCGCTCCCAGCGGGGCCGCCGCAGGCACGGCACCGACCGCCGGACGGCCGCCTCCCGGCCCCGCCCCGGCGCCACCGGCACCACCCGACGCCAACGCCCCTACCAGAGAGGACAGTTGCCCCCACAACGGGGACACCGCAGGCTCGGAGCCGACCGCCGGACGGCCGGCACTGTCCGACTCCACCCCCCCTGCCACCGAGCCCGGTTGCACCCCCGGCGGGACCGCCGCAGGCTCGGCACCGACCGCCGGACGGCCGCCTCCCGGCGGAGCGGGGTGCTTCCCCGCCCCGCCGTGCTCCGCCCCCGCCGGGAGGCGGGTGGCGGCGTGCAGGGCCGGGCCCAGGTGGAGGGACCAGCTGGCGGTGAGGGCGGTGGGGGGCCGGGGTGTCCGCAGGCGGGTCATCAGGGCCTCGCGTCGATGACCGCGGCGGCGTAGGAGCCGCCGTAGGCGAAGCTGGAGAGCAGGAGGCGTCCGGCGGGGGCGTCGCCCGCGAGGGCGGCGACCAGGCCGAGGGCGCCGGCGGAGCCGTAGGTCTCGCCGAGTTGGGCCTTGGGGGTGTGGGTGGGGCGTTCGGCGAGGCCGGCCAGGGCGAGGGCGCGGCGCTGGGCGAGGTCGACCAGGCGGTAGCCGGAGGCGGCGGAGACCACGGTGTCGATCTGCTCGGGGGTGGAGTCGGCTTCGGCGAGGGCGGCGCGCAGGGCGCGGGCCCAGGCTTCGCCGTCGCGGCCGATCCGGCCGATGCCGACGGACTCGCCGGAGGCTCCGAAGCCGCGGACGTCCGCCAGGACGCTCGCGCCGCGGGCGGCGGCGGAGGCCTCGGATTCGAGCAGGATCGCGGCGGCGCCCTCAGAGAGGACGGTGCCGGTGCCGCCGTCGGGGACGACGTGCGCGGTCTTCGCGTACCCGGGCAGCCGGGCCTGGGTGGCCAGGGCCTGGGCGGGGAACTCGTCGGCGACCACGACCATGATCCGGTCGGCCATGCCGCGGGCGATGACCCGGGCGGCGAGTTGGAGGGCGAGGACGGAGGAGGTGCCGCCGTTGGCGATGGTGGCGGTGTAGCCGCGGTAGCGGTGCAGCATCGCGACGTGGCCGGCGGCGGCGTTGACGACGGTGTTGGCGAACATCGCCGGGTTGGCGCCGGTGATGCCCTGTTCCAGCACGCCCTGGTGGAAGTTGAGGACGGAGGTGACCGGGCCGTAGCCGGTGGCGAAGACGATGCCGGTGCCCTCGGCCTCGGCCCGGGAGGGCTTGCCGTGGCGCTCGTACAGGTCGCCGACGGCGCCGGCGGCGAGCACGCCGAGCGGGTCCATCCGGCGGGCCTTGCTGGGGTTGAGCCGCTTGGTGACGGCCTTGACGTCGGTCCGGCCGATCGGGCGCTCGCCGATCCCGGCGACCTGCTCCAGGGTGTCGAAGCCGGTCCGGCCCTCGGCGAGGGCGGCGGTCAGTTCGGCGGTGGAGCCGGCCGAGCCGGCCAGTCCGGCGACGCCGGTGACCACGACGTGGTGCACGGGCTGGGTGTGCCGGGCCGAACGGGCGGGCCGTCCGGGCTTGTTGAGGACGACGGTGGCGTTGTTGCCGCCGAACGCGAAGGAGTTGGAGGCGACCACCTCCAGCGGCGCGGGCCGCCCGTTGTCGGGGACGATGTCCAGGCCGAACGGGGAGGCGGTGCCGCGGGTGTTGACGGTCGGCGGGATGACGCCCCGGTCGATGGCCAGGGTGGAGACGATCGCCTCGACCGCGCCGGCCGCGCCCAGGGTGTGGCCGAGCATCGACTTGGTGGAGCTGGCGGGCGGCAGTTCGGCGCCGAACAGCAGCTTCACGGCCTTGGGCTCGGAGACGTCGTTGGCGGGGGTGCCGGTGCCGTGCAGGTTGACGTAGTCGACGTCCTGCGGCTCCAGCCCGGCGGTGCGCAGGGCCTGGGCCATCGCGGCGGCGGCGCCCTTGCCGCTCGGGTCGGGGGCGGTCTGGTGGTAGCCGTCGCAGGAGAGGCCGTAGCCGCCGAGTTCGGCGAGCGGGGTGGCGCCGCGGGCGGCGGCCCGTTCGACGGACTCCAGGACCATGAAGCCCGCGCCCTCGCCGAGGGTGAGCCCGGTGGAGGCGGACATCGGCGCGCACGGCTCGGGGTCGAGCGCGCCGAGGGCGGAGAAGCCGTACGCGGAGAGTTCGGCCAGCGGGTCGACGCCGCCGCAGATGACGTGGTCGACCTCGCCCTTCCAGAGCAGTTCGGCGGCGTAGCCGAGGGCCACGGCGCTGGCCGCGCAGGCGTTCGAGAGGACGATCCGCGGGCCGCGCAGGTCGAACTCGGCGGCGATGTAGTCGCCCACGCAGGGGAGTTGGGAGGCGGCGGCGGCCGGGGCGTCCAGTTCGCCGTCCTTGACCAGGCCGCGGTGGACGTTCTCCAGGGTCGGCATCGCGCCGAGGCTGGAGCCGACCACCACGGCGACCCGGTCGCGGTCCACGGTGTCCAGGTCGAGGCCGGAGGTGCGCAGTGCCTCGCGGATCGCGGTGGCGGCCAGCGCGTAGCAGCGGTCGAGGTCGGCGGGCTGCTCGGCGGTGACCATGCCGGCCCAGTCGGTGAGCAGCTCGGTGGTGTCGAACAGGGTGTTGGTCTTGATGCCGGAGACGCCCTGGGAGATCGCGGACCAGCTCTTCTCGGCGTCGTCGCCGGCGCCGGTGATCAGGCCGACCCCGGTGAGGGCGATCCGCTCGGTGGTGGTGGTGTGGTCGGTCATCAGTGGATCCGGGTGGTGAGGGAGCGGGCGATGACGCGGGGCTGGGTGACGGTGCGCAGCGGGGTGCCGTCGGCGTCGTCGGCGGCCAGCTCCAGGCCGGGGACCCAGAACGGGGCGTCCAGCAGGGCGACGACCAGTTCCTCCTCGGCGTTGGCGGACGGGGCCTGCCAGACGACGGTGCCGATCCGCTGCCCGCCGGCGGTGACGGGGGTGCCGGCCGGGACGACGGCGCCGGCCGGGGCGGCCAGGGCGGTGGTCTTGGCGGTCTCGGAGGTGGGCTTGACCAGGTCCTCGGAGCCCTGGAACTCGCCGATCCGGTTCCAGTCGACCATCCAGGCGAGGTCCGCCTCGTGCACCGGCAGTCCGCCGAAGCCGGCCGCGTAGACGGCCATCCCGGCCTCGGCCTGGACCCGGGCCAGGCCCTGCGGGCCGACCTCGGCGCCGTTCTCGGCGGTGACCGCCTCGACGACGGCGGCGTGGGCGGCCTCGGGGGCGTTGGAGAGCAGCAGGTAGCCGTACTCGCCGGTGGTGCCGACCCGGGCGAGGTGGGCCAGCGCGGCGGGCTCGCCGGGGACGGCGGACTCGGTGACGCCGTGCAGGGTCAGGCCGGAGATGTCGAACTCGACGAACGCGGCGGCGGCGGCCCAGGCGTGCGGGCCCTCGAAGGCGCTGGCGCCCCAGCCCTCGGGGGCGACCTCGACGGTGACGTCGGACGGGGCGTCGACGGCGTCCAGGTAGGCGGTGAGCTGCTCGGCGGTGACGGGGGTGCGGGGCAGCAGCCAGGAGTCGTCGCCGATCTCGAAGTGCAGCAGGACGGCGAACGGGGAGCCGTCGGTGTGCAGGGCCAGGGCCTCGCGGACGCTGTCCGGCTCGACGTACTCGCTGGACTTGGCCAGGAACAGGTCGAGGAACTCGTAGCGGTCGCCGCCGGAGACCCGGACCAGCGGGGCGGTGATCCGGTAGGCGCCGATGGCGGTGCGGACGGTGGTGTAGTCGTCCTGCGCGGTGCGGGCGGGGGCGGTGGTCATGGTTCTTCGGTGTCCTTTCGGGGAGTGACGGGGTATCAGAGCGCGGGTGCGGGGTGGACGGACAGCTGCCAGGCGGCTTCGGTGCCGGTGGCGGCGCAGCCGATCAGCAGTCCGGAGGAGGTGGTGCGCAGGACGATCTCCTGGGTGGGGCTCCCGCCCGCGGGGGCGAGGTGCAGCCAGTGGCCGCTGCCGAGCCGGACCGCCGCGGCGGCGGCCCAGACCTGCCGGAAGCCGGCGCTGTCCAGCTCCCGGCGGGTGCCGGCGGAGTCGATCACCACGGCGGTGCCGGCCGGGGTGTCGGGGGTGAGCCACAGGACGGTCTCCTCGTCCGCGCCGGGGGCGTGGACGTCGATCCGGACCGGCTCGGCGGACCGCTCGGGGGCGGTGACCTCCCAGCTGATCCGCTCCTGCGGGGCGGCCAGGCCGAGCGGGTGCTTCTGCTCCCACTCGGTGGACGGGACGCCCCAGCCGAGGCCGGTGGCGAGGCTGTGCCGGTGGTGCTCGCGGGTGACCCACGCCCCGGCGCTCCAGCGCGGGTTGCAGCCGAAGGGCCGGGTGCGGGGGGCGGGGCTGCGCAGCACCCTGGTGCCGTCCTCGGTCCAGCCGGTGATGCCGCCGGCCGCGGCCTTGACGGTCAGCTTCCGCCGGCCGTCCAGGGGTTCGGCGTCGGTGACCGGCCGGGTGGCGGCGGCCCGGGGGCCGGTGGCGAGCTCGGTGCGCAGGCGGGCGGTGCCGTCGGCGTCGGGCTCCAGGTGGCGTTCGACCAGGGTGGTGGTGATCAGCCGGACGGGGTGGCCGGCCGGGAGGGCCACCCGGGTGGCGCCGTCGGTCCAGGCGAGGGTGCTGCCGGCCGGGGCGGTGCGGGCGGCCGCGACCACCTCGGAGGTGTCGCGGACGCCGAGGCCGGTGCCGATCGGGTGCTCTTCGGCGGTGCCGTCGGGGCCGGTCAGGGTGAAGTCGCCCTGGCGCAGTCCGACGGTCTGGAAGATCCGGCCGGGCCGGGTGGTGTACGTGAACTCCTGGCGCAGCACCCCGTGGTGCAGGGTGAGGGTGCCGGTGACCAGGTTGCCGCCGGTGCGCTCGGTGACCCGGACGCCGTGGTCGACGGGCTCGATCTCCAGGTCGCGGGCCTGGCCCTCGCGCCAGCCGGCCGAGCGGTCGGCCTCGGCGCTGGGCCAGGTGGAGGCGAACACCGGTCCGTGGTGGCCCTCGGCGTGCACGGTGAGGGTGCCTTCGGCGGCGTCCAGCTCGGCGGTCAGGCCGTGGTCGCCGAAGCGGTGCGGCCGGCCGTCGCCCGGGGCCTTGACCTGGTGGGGCGGTTCGGCGATCCGCAGCGGCCGGGTGGCGCCGTCGGGGCCGGTGAGGGCCGCGTCGAGCATCAGGCCGCGGTCGACGTCGATGGTGGCGGCGAGCTTGAAGGCGCCGAGGGCCAGAGCGTAGGCGACGGTCCTGGTTCCGTCCACCACCCGTACATCGGAGCGGAGTTCGCCGTCCCGGCCGTCGGTGACGTTGCCGAAGCTGCTGAGCTTGCCGAGTTCCGCCACGGCCTCGGGGCCGAGGTCGTGGAAGACGCCGCGCAGGATCAGCGGGATGTAGTTGTGCAGTTCGACGTTGCCGTCCTCGCCGGGGACGGTCTCGCCGACGGAGACGCAGCCGACCCGCCGGTAGAGCTTGAACGCGACGGTGTTGGCCGGGTTGACGGTGAGGCGCAGGACCAGGCAGCCGCAGCGCATCATCCACTCGACGGCCTCGGTGAACAGGCGTCCGGTGATGACGCCGTTGCGGTAGGCCGGGGCGACGAAGAACATGTCGGCGATGAGTTCGCCGGCCCGGGCCGAGCGCCGTCCGGTGCTGTGGAACAGCCCGAAGGTGCCCACCACCCGGCCGTCCTCGGTGGCGATCAGGAAGGTCGCGGTGTCGCGCTCGGCGAGTTCGCGCTCCAGTTCGGCGCCGGTGATCCCGCCCGCCACCGGGTTGGGGTTGTCGCGGTGCCGGTTGTACAGCTCGGCGATGTCGTGCGCGTCGCCCTCCTGGTAGGGGCGGATCGTGATGGACATGGCACACCTCCTTGTCTGTGCTGGTGCGGTGGGGCGGCGCGGGGTCAGCCCTTGCGCTCGGTGGTGACGATCAGCGAGCCGGCGGCGGCGAGTTCGGTGCCGACCGAGGCCCGGACCGAGACCGAGCGCAGGCCGCCGAGCTTCTGGCCGAGCTTGGCCTCCAGGGTGAGCTGGTCGCCGGGGACGACCAGCCGGGAGAACTTCATCGAGCTGATCGAGCCGAGGTAGCCGACGCTGGCCGACGGGTCGGCGGGCGCGTCCCCGGCGGCGGGGGCCGGGGCCTCCAGCAGTTCGGCGACGTAGACCACGGCGACCAGCTGGGCCATCGCCTCGACGATCATCACGCCGGGCATGATCGAGTGGTCGGGGTAGTGGCCGGCGAAGAACGGCTCGTTCACCGAGACGCTCTTGACGCCGCGTCCGGAGACGCCGGGGACCACGTCGTAGGCGCGGTCGATCATCAGCATCGGCCAGCGGTGCGGGAGCATCCGCTTGATGTCGTCGGAGGAGTAGGCGAAGGTCTTCGGCTTCTCCTTGCCCGGGGCGGCGGGCGCGGCGGCCCGGGCGGGGGCGGGTGCGGTGGCCACGGTCAGACCTCGCGGGCTTCGATGAAGTCGACCAGGGCGTTGATGGAGCCGAAGGCCTCGAAGTCGTCGTCGCTGATCAGCACGTCGTACTCGTTGTTGATCATGACGACGATCTCCAGGGTGTCCAGCGAGTCCATCTCCAGGCCGCGGCCGAACAGCGGCTGGTTGTCGGAGACGACCTCGGCCTCGGCGTCCAGGCCCAGGCGGTCGATGATCATCGACTTGATCTTCAGGTTCTTCTCCAGGCGCTGCTCGGCCTGGGTGCGGACGTCCTCGAAGGTGGCGGTGGACATGGGGGACTGCCTCTCTCTACGGGTCTCTACGGATTGATGGAACGTCAGTTCGATTGCGGAGGACGGCGGCGGTCAGCTGTAGAGCATCCCGCCGTCGACCGTGAGCACCTTGGCGGTGATGTACGAGGCCGCCGGGCTGGCCAGGAAGACCGCCGCCTGCGCGACCTCCTCCGGGGTGCCCATCCGGCCCAGCGGGATCGCCGCCGCGGCCTCCTTGAGCTGGGCGCGCGGCACCTTCTTCACCATGTCGGTGTCGATGAAGCCCGGCGCGACCACGTTGACCCGGATGCTCTTCGGCGCGCCCTCGTAGGCCAGGGTCTTCGCCATCGCGATCACCCCGCCCTTGGAGGCGGCGTAGTTGGCCTGGCCGACCCGGCCGGCGATGCCGGAGGTGGAGGCGATGAAGACGATCGCCCCGCCGGAGGCGTACATCTGCTTGGTGGCCTCGCGGGCGGTCAGGAACGCCCCGGTCAGGTTGGTGGAGATCACCTCCTGCCACTTGGCGGCGCTCATCGCCGCGAAGTGGCCGTCGGCGGTGATGCCCGAGTTGAGGACCGCGACGTCCACCCCGCCCCAGGCGGTGCGGATCTCCTTATACATCGCGGTGACCTGCGCCTCGTCCGAGACGTCGGCCCGGACCAGCAGCGCGCGGCGCCCCAGGCCCTCGATCTTCTCCGCCAGCTGCTCGGCCTTCCCGGCGCTGGAGCGGTAGTTGAGGGCGACGTCGCAGCCGTGCTCGGCCAGCTGGAGCGCGATGGCCGCGCCGATGCCGCGGGAGGCACCGGTGACGATCGCCCGGGTGCCCTCGGTGAACAGGCCGGTCATGCCGCGCTCCCGGTCAGGTTGGAGGTGACGGTGTGGGTGCCGGGGTCGAAGCCCTCGGCCTCGGTGCCGAGCCCGGCCTTCTCGGCGGCGGTCAGCACCGCCTCGGCGACGGCCAGGTCGAGCACCCCCAGCCCGAACGGGGAGAACACCACGGTGCGGGCGCCGGAGGGGAGTTCGGCGGTGCCGTCGAGCAGCGCGCCGATCTCGGCGGTGACGAAGCGGCGGTGGCCGGCCTGCTGCTCGGCCTTGTGCAGCGAGGTTTGCTCGCGGATCGCGTGGTCGGCGTCGTCGACCACGTTGACCGCGCCGAGCACCGACTCGACCGACAGGTCGCGCAGCGACAGGTGCAGCACCACCTGGCCGTGCGGGCGCTGCGGGTGGTCGGCGAGGTCCAGCCAGTACGAGGAGTCAGTGGTGGCGATCGACACCGTGTCGGCGCCCAGCACCCGGCTCAGGCCGGCCGCCCGGAAGTCCAGGTGCGGGTACGCGGCGGCCAGTTCGGCGGCGAACACCTCGGCCCGCTCCGGGAAGGCGTCCTGGAGCAGGACGGTCTCCAGCTCCTCGTGCACCTGGTCGAGGAAGTGCACCACCCGCTGGTTGATGGTGCCGCAGCCGACCAGGCCGACCGTGCGGACCTCGCGCCCGGCGTTCAGCAGGCCGGAGGCGAGCGCCGCGCCGGCCGCGGTGCGCACCGCGGAGATCTGGCTGCCCTCCATCAGGGCGAGCGGGTAGCCGGACTCCAGGTCGTTCAGGATGCACAGCGAACTGGCGCGCTGCATCCCGCGCTTGACGTTCTCCGGGAAGGAGGAGATCCACTTCAGGCCCATCACCGGGGCCGGTCCGCCGAGGTAGGCGGGCAGCGCGATGATCCGCGAGTCGGAGCGGTGCAGCGGGCGCAGGAAGGTCGAGAAGGGGAGGTCGGACTTGCCCTGCCCGTGCAGCACGTAGGCGTTGCGGACCAGGTCGACGACGGTGGCGTCGAGGCCCGCCAGGGCGGTCCGGACGTCCTCCCGGCCGAGGATCCTCATGTCGTTCCTCTCTCTTGCTCGGTGGGCGGCAGGTACTGCCGGAGGTAGGTCTCGACCCACTGGTCGTCGTAGATGGTGTCGAGGTAGCGGTCGCCGCCGTCGGGGAGCACGGCCACGCAGGTGGCGCCGGGCTCGATCCAGGAGGCGGACTGCCCGATCGCGGCGATCACCGCGCCGGAGGAGCCGCCGGCCAGGATCGACTCCTGGCCCAGCAGGCTGCGGCAGCCCCGGATGCACTCCGAGTCGGTCACCTTGACCACCCGGTCGGCCAGGCCCGGCTTGAGCAGGGCGGGGACGACCGCGGCGCCGTGGCCGGGGATGGTGCGCCGGTGGGAGGACTCCCAGGGCTGCGGCGGTCCGAAGATCACGCTGCCGACGGCGTCCACCGCGACCACCCGGGTGGGCAGTTGCTGGTCGTGGATGTACTCGGCGCAGCCGCGCAGCGTGCCGGTGGTGCCGGCCGCCAGGAACAGGTAGTCGGGGGCGGCGGGCAGCGCGTCCACGATCTCGCGCATGGTGGTGCGGTGGGCCCGCGCGTTGTCCTCGTTGGCGTACTGGTTGGGCCACCAGGCGTCGGGGACGGTCTCCAGCAGGTGCCGGACCCGGGCGATCCGGGCCGGCAGGTACTCGCCGGTGGCGGGGTCGCGGTGCTCGACCACCTCCACCCTGGCGCCGTAGGCCCGCATGATGGCGAGGTTCTGCGGGGTGGTGCGCGGGTCGACCACGACGACCAGGCCGAGCCGGTGGAAGTTGCACAGCTGGGCGAGCGCGATGCCCAGGTTCCCGGAGGAGGACTCCACCACGGTGGAGACGCCGGGGACGATCCGTCCGGTGGCGATGGCCTGTTCGACCATCGACTTGGCGGCGCGGTCCTTGATGGAGCCGCCGGGGTTGAACCGCTCGCACTTGGCGTACACCTGGAAGCGGGCGGGCGGGAAGAGTCGGTCCAGCGCCACCAGCGGGGTTCCGCCGATCGTGGCGACGATGTCGGGGTCCGACGGCCGGTGCGGGCGGGCCCGCACCGTGGCGCCGTCGGGGACGAGCACGGTCATTGGGGCACCTCTCGGCTGATCTGGAGCCGCAGCTCACTGACGTAGCGCTCGCCGTCGGCGTCGGGCAGCCAGGACTCCTCGATGGCCGGCAGCGGCTCGCTGACGGTCACCGCGGCGTCCGGGTCGGCCTGGAGCGCCCGGCGGACGAGGTTGGCGAAGGAGAGCACCAGCACGGGGCTGGTGAAGTCGACCAGGGAGGGCTTGGTCTCCTCGGGGAACTTGACGAAGGCCCGGTCGGGCAGGCCGCGGTCGGTCACCCAGCGGCGCACCGCCAGGTAGTCGCGGTGCCGGTCGGCCTTGGCGGGCAGGGCCGGGCCGGTCAGCGGCAGCCGCCAGGTCTCCCGGAACAGGACCAGGCGGTCCAGGGTGACCCGGGGGGCGTGCGGGCGGTCCAGGCCGATCTTGAAGGCGTCGCAGGCGATGATCGAGACGAGCACGGCGAGCAGTTCGGACAGCGAGCGGGAGCGGCCGTCGGCGGTGGTCGCGGTGACGGTGCCGTCCTGTTCGGCCAGCGTGACGGAGACCGCGGGCTCGATCCGGTCGCGCCGGTCGAACGGGGCGCGGGTGAAGCCGATCAGCCGGTCGCCCTCGCCGATCGGGGCGGGGACCATCCGTCCGCTGTTGCGCTTCCAGCCGACCGGGAGCAGCGGCACCAGGCGTTCGGCGCCGATCGCCCGGTTGACCTTGTCGCGGACCGAGCCGCCGTCGGCCGTCCAGTCCAGGAAGGGCAGGTCGAGGGTGGCCAGGCAGGCGTGCATCTCGCCGAGCACCACCAGGTGCTCGCCGGCGTTGACGGCGTCCACCGAGCGGGCCACGACCTGGAGGTCGGGGCTGTGCACGGCCAGGTGCGGGGAGCGCACCGGCCCGGTGGCGAAGACCCGCCGCGCCCGGTCGGCGATCGCGTCGACCGCCAGGTCGATCCGGGTGGCGCCCTCGGGCACCTCCCCGATCACCTCGCGCCACTTGAGCGCGAGTTCCCGGACGGCCTGCCGCACGGGGTGGTCGTGCTCGCCCCAGAACAGCGCCAGGGTCTGCGGCCAGACGTCGGCCAGCGTGACGGGGGCGCCGGCGGGCAGCCGGCCGGCGGCGGTGCGGACGAAGCCCGCGACCTCGGCCTCGACCAGTTCGGCGAGGCGGTTGCCGAACCAGTCGGCGGCGTCGGCGACCAGGGCGAGCGGGCGGGCGATGCCGTCCAGGAAGTCCCGGCCGAGCTCCAGCCGGCAGTCCCGCAGCGCGTCCTGGTAGCTGAGGGTGCGGCCGGCGTACGCCTTGCCCTCCTCGCGGGAGGCGGCCTGGCCGGTCACCTCGACGAAGTGGGCGTCCAGCGCGTCCAGCGCCTCGACCAGCTGCTCGGCGGTCCGGGCCCGGTGCACGGCGTCCTTGAGCCGGGCGAGTTCGGTGAGCACCGCGTCGTGGCGGACGAACAGGGCGGGGTCGCCGATCGCCGCGACCCGGCGGCGCAGCACCTCCTCGGCCCGGACGTCGACCGGGATGTTGGCGTCCCAGCCGAGCACGCGCTGGCGCAGCAGCCGGCCCAGCGCCTTCTCGACCTTCCGGTGGGCGGTGGCGGCGTCCCAGCCGTGCTCGGCGACCAGCAGGTCGGTGATCTGCTCGGCGTTGCGGTCGCCGTCGGCGAGCCGCAGCAGCTGGGCCTCCTCGGGGCGCAGCCGGAGCACCTTGCGGGTGGGGAGCACCAGCTGCTCGCCGTCCAGGTGGACGTCGGGGCGGAGCATCGGCGGGAACCACCAGCGGGCGCCGGGCTGTTCGGCCATCCGGTCGGCGATCGCGGCGACCGTCCAGCGTTCCAGCGCGGTGTGCGTGGCGGCGACCGGGCCGGGGCCGTTCTCGATCGTGACGGCGCGGTCGGTGCGGCCGACGCCGATCCAGGCGGCGGGGCCGAAGAAGCCGATGGTGTCGGCCTTGGCGCAGTAGCGCAGCCAGTACATGGCGAGGGTGCGTTCGCGCTGGCGGCGCTTGGTCTCCTTGCCGCCGGGGGCGGCCAGCGAGTCGAGGACGCGGAAGACGGTGCGGTTCTGCCAGGCGATGGCGAGGCGGAGCCTGGGGTCGGTGGCGAGGGCGGCGAGGGCGGCGCCCTCGTGGTCGGCGTCGGCGGTGTAGGCGGCGCGGAACTCGTCCTCGGTGGCGCGGCCGGCGGCGAGCGCGGCGGCGGCGGCCGGGGCGCGGGTGCCGCCGACCAGGTCGAGGCCGGAGACCGGGAAGCCGGCGCTGCGCAGCAGTCCGACGCCCCAGACCTTCCAGTCGGTGCCGGCCAGCGGGTGGCGCGGGCCGAAGTCCGCCCAGTCGGCGGCGGGGGCCTCGACGGCGGGCGCGGTCATCCGGCCACCTCCGCCGGCTCGCGGGCGGCGGCGGGGGTCCCGGTGAGGGCGGCGGCCAGCCGGCCGATCCCCTCGGGGATCTTCGTGCGGGGCACGTTGCTGAAGCACAGCCGCAGGCCGTCGGCGTGCTCGCCGTCGATCGAGAAGTGCCCGCCGGGGACGACCGAGACGCCGCGGTCGGCGGCGGCCCGCGCGTACGGTCCGGCGTCGGCCCGGTCGCGGTGGCGCAGCCACAGGTAGAAGCCGCCGGCGGGGCGCTGCCAGTGCCAGGGGCTGTCGGTGCCGAGTTCGGCGTCCAGCGCGTCGGCCATCAGGGTGCAGCGCTCGCGGTAGGCGTCCCGGTAGCGGTCGATCAGGTCGCTCCAGCCGGAGCGGGAGTAGTGGGCGGCCAGCGCGCCCTGGGCGAGTGCGGAGGGCGACAGCGAGATGATCTCGGCGACCCGGGCCAGGTCGTGCCGCAGGTGCGCGGGGGCGGCGATCCAGCCGGAGCGCAGGCCGGGCGCGAAGATCTTGGAGAACGTCCCGAGGTAGACCACCCGCTGCGGGTCGAGGGACTGGAACAGGGCGGTGGTGGTGCCGTCGAAGCCGAGCAGCCCGTACGGGTTGTCCTCGACCAGCAGCAGGTCGAGCTCGCGGCAGGCGGCGAGGACCTCGGCCCGGCGCGGGACGGCGAGGGTGGCGCCGGTGGGGTTCTGGAAGGTCGGGTTGGTGTAGAGCAGCCGGACGGTGTGCCCGGCGGCGCGCAGGTCGGCGACGTCGCGGCGCAGCCGCTGCGGGTCGATCCCGTCGGCGTCCTCGGCCGCGGCGTGCGGGCGCAGGCCGGCGGTGCGGAACGCGGCGGTGGCGCCGGGGTAGGCGGGGGTCTGCACCAGGATGGTGTCGCCGGGGGCGCCCAGGGCCAGCGCGACGGCGGTCAGGCCCATCTGCGAGCCGCTGGTGGGGATCAGGTTCTCCGCGTCGGCCCGGCCGTCCTCCCGGGCCATCAGGTCGGCGACGGCGGGGACGAGCGCCTTGGCGACGTGCGGGGTGGTGTACTGGAGGGCGAGCTTGCCGCCGAGGCGCACGAGCCGGGCGAGCTGGGCGGATATCTCCGCCAGCGGCAGGACGTCCAGGTCGGGCAGTCCGCCGGCCAGGGAGATCACGTCCGCGCCCCGCTCGAACAGCTTCGGCATCTCGGCCGGGGGTCTGGTGTCGGTCCACATGGCTGTTCGGTCCTCAGATCCCGGCCGGGGCGGCGGTGTTGGCGTGCACGTAGCGCAGCAGGCCGGCCGGGGAGGCGAGCGCCGGGTCGGCGAGGGCGTCGGGGTCGACCTCGAAGCCGAACTCCTCCTCGATCGCCATCAGCAGGGCGATGGTGTGCAGGGAGTCGACGCCCAGGTCCACCAGCGGGGTCTCGGAGTCGGTGACCTGCACCGAGCAGGTCCGTTCGACGAGCTGGTCAAACTGCGACTGGTTCATGGCTGCTCCTCGGGGATGCGGGGGTGGTCTGGGGGGCGGTGCTCGCGGCGCTCCCGGCGGCCTCGACCAGGCGCTTGGCGGCGGCCCGGTCGGGCTTGCCGTTGGCGGTCAGCGGGACGGCGGCGATCGGGACGACCTGGTCGGGCATCCGGCTGTGGTCGAGCCGGTCGGCCAGCAGTGCCCGGACCCGCTCCGGCGGGAGGGTGCCGTGCACGGCCAGCAGCAGCGGGGCGCCCTCGGGTTCGGGGCGCAGCGCGACGGCGGCGCTGACGCCGGGGATGCGCTCGGCGGCGTCCTCGACCTCGGTGAGGGCGATCCGCATGCCGCGGCGCTTGATGATGTCGTCGTCGCGGCCGACGAAGTACAGCCGGCCCTCCTCGTCGAGCCAGCCCTTGTCGCCGGTGCGCAGTTCCAGCGTGCCGTCGGGGCGGCGGACGAACCGGTTCTGCTCCTCCAGCGGGATGCCCCAGTAGCCGGCCATCACGGTGGGGCCGGAGACGGTGATCTCGCCGGTCTGCCGGGGGCCGAGCTCGGTGCCGTCGGCGGCCAGGATGCGGATGCGGTCGCCGGGGATGGCCGGGCCGACCGAGTCGGGGTGCTCGGCGTACTCCTCGGGGTCGAGGATGGAGATCCGCTTGCACTCGGTCATGCCGTACATCGAGGCGAACTCGGAGCCGGGGAACAGCTCCAGCAGTTCGGCGGTGACGGCCCGGCCGGGGCGGGCGCCGGTGTTGGTGAACAGCCGGACCCTGGTGGGCCGGTGGAGCTTGCCCTGGAGCAGGGTGAGGATCTGGGCCAGCGAGGGCACCAGCGGGACGACGGTGACGCCGGTGCGTTCGATCAGCCGCAGCAGGCCCATGTCCTCGCTGCGCCGGGCCAGCACCAGGGTGGCGCCGACCAGGGCGGACATCAGGGCCTGGTAGAGGCCGTAGTCGAAGGAGAGCGGCAGCCGGCAGAGCACCACGTCCTGCTCCTCGTAGCCGAGGCAGGCGTGGACGGCGTCGACGGCGGCGAGCATCTGGCGGTGCGGGCAGACCACGCCCTTGGGGCGGCCGGTGGTGCCGGAGGTGTAGATCAGCAGCGCCACCGCGTCCTCGTCGACCTCGGCCCGGTGCGGGTCCGCGGGGGTGGCGAGCACCTGCTGCCAGGCCGGGCCGGCCTCGACGGTGCGGGCGGCCCGGCGGCCGGCCGCCGGGCGGCAGACCGCGAGGGCGGCGCCGCTGTCGGCGACGATGTGGTCGACCTGGTGGTCGGTCAGTTCGGGGTGGACGGGGACGAAGACGGCGCCGGTGCGCAGGGTGGCCCAGAACAGGGCCAGGAAGGCCCGGTCGTTGCCCCCGGCGTACACCACCCGGTCGCCGGGGGCGATGCCCTGGCCGCGCAGCCAGCCGACGGCGCGTTCCACGGCGGTGCCCAGCTCCCGGTAGTCCAGGGTGCCCTGGGCGTCGATCACGGCGGGGTGGTCGGCCCGCTCGCCGAGCGGGTACTCCAGCAGGTCAGACACCGGCATGGGCGGACACTCCTCGGCCGGCGGGGGCGGTCAGCCGCTCCCGGGCCCGGGCGACGTCCCGGGCGGTGGTGACGGACAGGACGTCGAGCGCGGGGTGCTGGCGCTTGAGGATGCTCGCCAGCGTCTTGGCGGGCGGCAGCGACACCGTCAGTTCCGGTGCGGCGGCGGCGAGTTGGAGCAGACACAGGTCCCAGCGGACCGGGCTGACCACCTGCCGGACCAGCCGGCGGCGGATCTCGTCCGGGTCGGTGACGGCCACGCCGTCGGCGTTGCCGAGCAGCGGGTGGGACGGCCGGGCGAACGGCACCCGGGCGGCGGCCTCCTCGAAGGACTGCCGGGCCGACTCCATGTACGGGGTGTGGAAGGCGCCGGCGACGCTGAGCCGCTTGACGGTGGCGCCGGCCGGCGGGGCGGCGGCGAGCTGGTCGAGGGTGTCGGCCAGGCCGGCCGCGACGATCTGGCCGGGGCCGTTGAAGGTCGCCGCGTACAGGCCCAACTCGCCTATTCTGTCCAGGACTTCGCTCTGCTCGCCGCCGACCACGGCGGCCATCGAAGTGGGTGCCTCGGTGCAGGCCACCGCCATCGCCCGGCCGCGGACCGCGGCCAGCCGGACCGCGTCGGCGGGGCTCAGCACCCCGGCGTACGCGGCGGCGGTGAGTTCGCCGACCGAGTGGCCGGCCGCCACCGCGGCGCCGTCCGGGACGGCGTCCCGGAGGGCGTGGTGGGCGAGCAGTCCGGCGGCCACCAGGAGCGGCTGGGTGTGCTCGGTGCGGGCGATCTCGGCGGCCGGGGCCTTGGTGCCGAGCTGGACGAGGTCGACGTCGGCGGCCTCGGACCAGGCCCGCACCCGCTCGGCGGTGGCCGGGTCGCGCAGCCAGGCGGCCAGCAGGCCCGGGGTCTGGGAGCCCTGGCCCGGCGCGATGAATGCGAACATGTGTTCTAACCCCCTTTCGGGTGGGACCCGCGCCCGGGAGGCGGGCGCCGGACGCGTGGATGACGGAGCTGTGCGGTCCCGGCTACGGGCGGCCGGTGGACTTGCGGAAGCGGCGGATCGCCAGGAACGAGAACCCGGCGAACCAGGCCAGCAGGTTGATCACCGCGCCGGCCACGCCGGAGTGCTCCCCGTGGAACGAGAAGCCGTCGTTCAGCGGGTACCGGGCCAGCGTCGCCACCCCGTACATCGGGGTGTAGCGGGAGACCTCCAGCATGGTGCCGCTGAGCGGGATGAACAGGTTGCCCAGGAAGGCCAGCGCGGTCATGGTCAGGCCCGGCATGTGCATCACCACGTCGGGCTTCATCGCCAGGCCCATCCCGATGCCGAGCGCGGCGAACACCGCCGACCCGACCCAGGCCACCAGCAGCGAGACCACCCACACGTGGGCGTCGGCGTGCGCCCCGGTCAGCGCGCCCAGCGCGCCCACGATGACGACCGGCACCCCGGCCATCAGCACCGAGCACAGCACCTTGACCAGCAGGTAGCCGGGCGGGGTGAGCGGACTCATCGCGATGGTCCGCATCCAGCCGGCCGACTTCTCCACCGAGATGGTGGCGGCCGAGCTGACCGCCGCGGTGGCCGCGCCGTACACCGCCTGGCCGATCATCATCCAGGCCGCGAAGTTGCCGTGCGGCAGGTCGGCCCCGCCGGACGGGGCGGTGCGGAACAGCGCCAGGTAGAGCACGGCGGGCAGCAGCACCGTGAAGATCGTGGTCTGGCGGTTGAAGCGGCGGCGCAGCTCGTAGCGGACGAAGGTCGGGTTGACCCCGTTGAAGACCGAGGTGCGGGGGGCGGCGGGCGCCGTGACGGCGGCCATCAGACGTTCTCCTTGGCGGTGTCGGCGGCGGTGTCGGCGGCCCGGGCCCCGCGAGCCTCGTGGGCGTTCTCGGTGAGGGCCAGGAAGGCCTCCTCCAGGCTGCGCGGCGCCACCTCGACGTCCCGGGCCCGGGTCTCGCCGACCAGCACCCGCAGCAGGGCGTCCGAGTCGGTGCAGGTGAAGTAGGTGCGCTCGCCGCGCGAGGTGCTGGAGCGCACCCCGGGGGTCCGGGCCACCAGGGCGGCCTCGTACGGGCTGAGCACCGCCGAGACGGTCCGGCCGCTGATCGCCGAGCGGATCGAGGAGGCGGAGCCGTCGGCCACCACCGCGCCCTTGTCGATCATCACCACCCGGTCGGCGAACTGGTCCGCCTCCTCCATGTAGTGGGTGGCGAACATGACCGTCATGCCGCGCGCCGCGTCCTCCCGGACGGCCGACCAGAAGTTCCGCCGGGCCACCACGTCCATGCCGGCCGTGGGCTCGTCCAGCACCAGGAAGTCCGGCCGGGAGAGCAGCGCCAGCGCGAAGCGCAGCCGCTGCTGCTCACCGCCCGAGCAGGCCGCCACCCGGCGGGCGCGCAGCTCGGTGATGTCGGCCCGGGCCATGCAGCGCTCCGGGTCCGAACCCGGGTGCAGCGAGGCCAGCATGTGCACGGTCGCCTCGACGGTCAGGTCCGGCAGCAGCCCGCCGGACTGGAGCACCGCCGCCACCCGGCCGGCCCGGACGGCCTGCTCCGGGTCGGTGCCGAACAGCCGCACCTCGCCCTCGTCCGGGCGGGTCAGCCCGAGCAGCATGTCGATCGAGGTGGTCTTGCCGGCACCGTTCGGGCCGAGGAACGCCACCACCTCGCCGCGCCGGATCCGCAGGTCCAGCCCGTTCACCGCGGTGAACACCTCGCCCTTGGCGTTGCTGAACCGCTTGACGACGCCGGTCAGTTCAGCGGCCAGGGGGTCGGACGCCGTCCCCCTCGACGTCGTTCGGTTCTGGTAATCGATCATCATCCGGGTCCTCACGGTTCGGCGGAGTTTCGCCTCCTGGTGAGCACCACTCTCCCGGCCGCCCCTATCCCCCCGAACCGACCGGCCTATCGGCCCCCTATCCCCTCCCGCACCCGCCCGAACACCCGCCCCACCCGCCCCGCGAGCGCCACCGCCACCGCGGCACCGCTCCGGAAACACCGGTGGCGGCGCCCCGGCGACCCGGGACACCGCCGCCGACCGGTGCCGTCAGACCTCGACGACCTCCACCCCGGCCTCCAGGCCCCGGAAGTCGTCGGCGTTGCGGGTGTACAGCGGCAGCCCGTGGGCGGCGGCCGTGGCGGCGATCATCAGGTCCATCCGGCGCGGCCGGGGGTTCCGGTCCGCCTTGACGGTGAGCGCGACCAGGGTGCCGAACCGCCGGGCCGCCTCCCGGTCGAACGGGAGCGCGGCGAACTCCGCCTCCGCGTCCGCCAGTCGCTGCGCCCGCGCCATCATCTCCACCGGGTCCTTCGCCATGGCCACGCCCTGGGCCAGTTCCGCGAGCACCACGGCGGAGACCGCCGCCTCCAGGGGCAGCGACTCCGGGTCGATCGACGGGAGGTCGATCAGGACGCAGGTGTCCAGCATCCCGCGCGGCCTGCGCCCGCTCACTCCCGCTCCTCCGGCTCGTCGCCGATCCGGTCCTCGTCGCCGAAGAACCCGTCCGCCTCCGCGCGCATCCGCGCGGCATCGACCGCCGGGGCATTGCGCCACTTGCGCTGGAGCTCGTCGAGCGGCACGAAACGGCGGCGCGAACCGAGGGGCCGCACCTCGGCGATCTCGGTGCCGTTCCGGGTGACGTGGTACGTCTCGCCCGCCTCGACGTCGTCCAGCACGGCCTTGGACCGGGCGGCGAGCTCCCGTTGCGTGATGGTCTTCATGCCTCCAGCGTAATGCGGCGTATTGCAGCGCGCCACGCCTGCGCGGCCAGGATGTCGCGCGCTCCGCGAGGAGTCGGCGGAGCGAGGTGGCGACCCGGTCGGGTCCGCCGGGTTTCCCTGGTCCGGTAGCTCCGGCAACGGTCATCCGTGCTCGAAGTCTCGTGACAGGCCGGACAGGGCTGTGCCAATATGGCCGCCGCAGGTGACGAGAGGGTCGCCGTGAGCAACCGGGAAACCCAAGTGATCAACGGTAATGCCCTTCCGCTGCCCGGCTGGGACGGCGGGGACGGCAACAGTGCCTACCTGGACAAGACACTGCGGCACCAGCCGATGGATCGGGCGCTCGACGACCGGGTCAGCGGGCGGCTGGTCCTCCGGCTGTGGACCCGCGGGTTCGTCGCCTCGATGCTGTCCTTGCCGGTCGTGCTGGTGCTCGGCTCGGCCCTCGCGTCGTCCGACGCCTCGGTCTTCTCCCTCCTGACCGGGCTCTGGCTACTGCCCGCCCTGGTGTTCTGGGTGGTGTTCCTGGGCAGTCGCCTGGTGGAGCCGATCGCCGAGTGGCGGGTCCTGTTGAACGACCGCCAGGACACCGCGGAGTCGGTCTACGCGCAGATCCTCCAGGTGGTCGGCCGGCGCTACGGGATGCTCGCCGTGCGGCCCCGCCGGATGGCCCTCGGCAAGGGGGACGAGGTCAGCAGCCGGGTGATCCTGGGCAGCGGCGACTGCACGGCCACTGTCGTGGTCTTCCGGTACGGCGGAAGCCTGTACCTGGGCTGGCAGATGTGGCGCACCCGCCGCGGCGGGAAGCTGGTCTGGCAGTACCTGGTCGACCTGGTCGGATCGGTCTTCGGCCAGGGTGACCTGCAGTGGGCGATGCTCCGCGCCGAACGGGTACGCGCCATGCGCGAGGCGGTCCACGCGGCCTGCCGGGAGGGGCTGATGGTGGCGGTCGAACAGCGCCCGGTGGCGCTGCCCGCCCAGATGGGCGGGCACCTCCCGCCGGTCGAGTTCCCGCGCAGCGCGTCCGTGCCCGTCGGCGTGGTCCCCGTGCCCCGGCCGGCCGCGCCCGCCGGCCCGGCCCCGGTGCCGCCGGCCCAGCCGCCGACCGGCCAGGTCTGGGCTGCCGCACCGCCCGCCCCTCCCGTGCCGCCGCGTCCCGACGCCGGGCCGTTCCCGACCGGCCCCGGACAGCCGTGACCGCCGCACCCGCGGTCCTGGTCAGCTCGACGACGGAGCGGTCCTGGGCCTGGACGGGCGTCCGGATCGAGCCCGCCCCGCTGCTGAGCGACCACCAGGGCTGGGCCGATCGGCCGGAGTCCGCGCGCCTGCACAACGCGGCCGCCGCCGAGCTCGCCTGGCTGCGGGCGATGCGCCTCCACACCGGCACCAGCTTCGAGCTGCGGCTCAGCAGCCGGGACGGCCGCCTGGACGCCGCCCTCCTCGGCCGGGCGTCCGGCACGACGGCCGAGCAGGCCCGGCAGGCCGCCGGGGCACTGGCCGCGGCATTGCTGCATGTCCCCCGGCACGTCCACGCCGTCCCGGTCGGCGACGAGACCGAACTGGCCGGTCTGCTGGCCCTGCCCGGTCCCGTCGACGGGGACCCCCGCGTCCACCTGCGGGAACTGCGCAAGACGCTCACGGTGCGCCCGCTGTCCCGCCACGCGGAGCTCCGGCCGTGGACGGTCACCACCTCCCGGCTGGCCGAATCCCGCACCCCCTGGGACACCGTGTGGACGGAGCTCGCCGCCCGCCCCGCGCCGACCGTGCTCGCCGTCTGCCTGCACCCCTACGAAGTGCCGGCCGCCCTCACCGCCCACCTCGAACAACGGGCCCACCGGTACGCCGCCCTCGCGACCCCCGGCCCGGGAAACCCGGTCTGGGGCGGTCGGCGGGGCCCCGACCACGCGGCCCAGGCGGCGCGCGACCACTACGCCGACGCGGCCGTGCGCTACGCCCGGCACTGCTACCAATTGCGGATCACACTGGCCTCCCTCGCCCCGTTGCCGCCCGGCCTGGCCGAGCGGGTCGCCGAACAACTCGGTGCGCCGGGCGAGGCCACCGCCGTCCCGGTCGCCCCGGCCGAGGGCGAGGAGCACCGCGTCGCACGGCACGGCCTGCGCACGCTCGACCTCCACCGCCTGCCGCACGCGCACCGGACGGTCCAACCGCCCGAGCTCGTCGAGGAGTTCGACCTCGCCCTCGCCGACTTGGCCGACCCGGCCGAGGCCGCCGTCGCGTTCCGCCTGCCGTACGCGCTACCCGCCCGACCGGCCTTGTTCCACCGGCTCGTCACGCCCCTGCCCGCCGCACCCCCGCCGGGTGCCGGGCGGCCCACTCCGCTACGCCCCACGCTCTGACCGCCAAGGAGACCACTGTGTCCACCATCCTCATCACCTTCGACGGCTCCCCGGAGACCGTCGACGAGGACGCCCGCGACCTGCGCGGCCACCTCGACCAGGACGACGAACTGCGCGGCCGGGTCGGCGGCCGACTGCTGCCCGCTCAGCCCGGCACCCAGGGCACGATGGCCGAGGCCGTCGAGATCGCCCAGGCCCTCGGCCCGGTCGCGGCACCGCTGATCAGCGCCTGGGTGACCGCCCGGCTCCGCCGCGGGCCCGCCTCGATCACCGTCCGACGCGCGGACGGCGCCCAGGTCACGGTCAGCGGCAAGAACGCCGCCGAGACAGCCGAGCTGATCGAGCAGGCGGAACGCCTCCTGACCGAAGAGTGACCGGGTCCCGACGGGCAGTCCCCACGCCCCGCCCCCCGCTGCTCCCCGACCCGGACACCTCCTGGGCCGTCCTGGTCGGTGTCTCCACCTACCGGGAGCTCAGCCCCGTCCCGCCCGCCGTGTACTCGGCGCACCGCCTCGCCGAAGCGCTCTCCGGCCCCGACGGCCTGCTCGACCCGGCCCGGACGATCGTCTTGGCCGACCCGCAGTCGTCCGACGAGGTGCTGAAGGCGGTGCACCGGGCCGCCCAGGCCGCGAACAGCCTGCTGCTGTTCTGCTACGTCGGCCACGGCGAACGGCCGCAGAACGACGACGGCAGCCTGTACTTCGCGCTGCCCGGCACCGAGTCGGAGCACGTCCCGCGCACTTCGCTGGACTCCGCAGGGGTGTTCCGGGAACTGCACCGCTCACCGGCCCAGCACCGCGTCGCCCTGCTGGACTGCTGCTACTCCGGCCGCGCCCTCGACATCCCCGCCGCCGCGGACGTCCACCTGCTGACCGCGGCCGACCGGGGCCGCCGGGCGCTCTACCCGCCCAAGGGCGACCTGACCTGCTTCACCGCCGAGATCCTCAGTTTCCTGGCTGAGGGCGTCCCGGACGGGCCCGCGTACCTCGACCTCGCCGAACTGCACCGGCGGCTATCGGTCACCCTCGGCCAAGTACCGGAAGGCTTCAAGAAGGGCACCTTGGCGCCCAACCCGGTCCAGCGGACGATCGGCCCCAGCGGAGACCTGGCACTCGCCCGCAACCCCGCCCACGGGACCGGCCTGACCCGGGAAGGACTACTCGCCCGGGGCAGGTTCGCCTACCAGGTCTCCGACGTGCGGCACGTCCGGCAAGCCTGGCGCGCGGTCCAGGCGGAACACCTGATGGCAGGAATCGCCACCGACGCGGCCTTCGCCCTCGGCCCGCACGACCCCACCACCCTGCGCCTGCGCTACGCCCACGCGGCCACCGTAGACGCCTCAACCGGCCCGGCCGCCGCCGCCGCGCAACTCGCCCCGCTGCTGCACGAGATGCGACAGTTCCTCCCGGCGGACGACCCCCTCCTGGCCGAGGCCGCCACGACCTTGGCCACGTGGCGCGCATCGACACCCACGGCCACAGCCACGCAGTAGCCGACCGTGAACTACGCTGCGCCGCAGGCCTCCCGGGTCAGAGGTCGCCGAACTCGCCTACCACGACGGCGGTGACGAAGGCGTCCCAGCTCGCGCGCGTGAAGCGCAGGCGCGGGCCGTCGGGGTCCTTGGAGTCACGGACGGTGCCCGGACGGTTGGCGTCCAGCTCGACGCAGGCGCCGCCGTCATCGTTGCTGTAGCTGCTCTTGACCCAGTTCTCAGGCATGCCGTCGGGGTGCATCCTCAGCGAATCCTTCCAGGGCGGAACTGATCACGGTCTCGGAGTCCCGTGGAGAGAGGGACTGAGCCCGCAACAGATCGTAGTCCTTCCGGCGTCCCACGACGGTCTCTGCGTCATCGTGCAAGCGTCCCCAGCGATCGCCCTCTTCGTAGACGGCCACCGACCGGTCCGGTGAGGTCAACATGATCAGTGAAGAACCACTCATCCGCGAGTACGCACCGGTGCTGAACGGCAGCACCTGGATCGTCACATTGCGGCGCCGACCGGCAGCCAGCAGCACGGAGAGCTGTTCCACCATCACCTCCGGACCGGCGATCGGACGGCGTAGCGCTGACTCATCGAGGATGAACCAGTACTCGCACACTGCCGGTTCGGCGCGGAGGCGTTTCTGCTGTTCGAGCCGGGCGGTCAGCCAGCTCTCGATCTCAGCGTCCGACGCGCGAGACGCGCTCGCATACATGATGGCCCGGATCACCGGTTCGATCTGGAGCAGACCAGGGATCGACAGTGAGTAGGAGGCATGTTCCACCGCGCGGTCGTTCAGTCTGTGGAACGCGCTGTACTTGTCGGGGAACGGCTCCCGCTTCGCCAACTCGTAGAGGCGGCAGAACAGTCCGTCCGTCCCGAAGGCCATGTCCAGCTTCTCCGACAGGCCGACCGGCGGCTTGGACGCGCCGCTCTCGATCCGCGACAGGTGCGCCTTGGAGAACATGAGGATGTTGCCCAGCGCCTCCAACGACATGTTGTCGTGCAGCTTGCGGAGGCGGCGGATCTCGGCGCCGTAGAAGTGCCGGGGCGAAAGGTCCGGCTGAAGGTCCCGTTCCTGCCAGGCCATCCGTCCGGCCCCCTCCTTGTTCCGTGCCGGACCCCCGCTCAGGCCCGCAACACCGTGCTCCTTGTCGAGGGTAGCGCCGCCCGGCAACGCTTGAGGCACAGACAGTGACCGAAGCGGACGGCAATCTCCCGACGGAGCAACGATCATGACGACTTGTCAGCCAAACCCCTTCATCCCACCGGCGGCAGCCGAGGGGCCGTCCGACGACCGTCCCGCCCCGAAGCCCGGGATGACGATCCGGGTCTACACGGTGCGGGCCGACGGCAGCCGGGAGCAGGTCTCGTTCCGGACGTCCGACGAACCGCTGATGCCCGCGCCGCGCTCCACGCTGACCTGGCCGGCCTGCGGGTGCCCGCGCTGCATCGGCAGCGGCACCGCGCAGGAGCCGGACGCGGCCTGAACTCCCTCTCCCCTCATCCACCGAACGGAATCAAGTGCTGTACACCGGACAGTCGTTGGAGGAAGTCGCCGTCCTCCGGCGTTCCCTGCGCGAGGGGTCCGACGACCCCGAGCGGGCCTCGGAACCGGTCGAGCCCGCCGCGCCCCTCCCCCTCCCGCCCTCGTCCCCCGCGTCCCGCCCATGACGGACGGGGAGGCCGCCGCCGAGGCGTCGCAGCAGCGCGCCTGGACGATCGCCGAGCGGCTGGCGCGGGCGGGTGGCGGGAAGGCGCGGCTGAGCACCATCCCGGGCGGGTACCGGATCGAGCTGCACCTGGAGGGCCCCGCGCCGGACGAGTACGGGGTGCTGGCGGCCCTCGCACTGGGCGACCGCTGGGGCCACCGCCGCTCCCTCACCTCGCGCGACGGCGGTGGCGGCGTGCAGGAGAGCGTGTGGAGCGAGGTCCACCTGCCCCCCGCCGACGGCGCGGCCCCTCCGGCCGGACGCTGAGGACCTCCGCCGCCCTCCGCCCGAGGACCCGACCGGTCGCCGCACCTGTACGTGACGTTCCGTCAGGGTGCCGAGTCAGGAACTCCCTTGCTGCGGTCGTACGCCTGGACCGGCGTCATCCAGCCCCGGTAGCCGGGCAGTTCGACGGTGCCCTCGTGGCCGACCTGGGCGCAGCGGCTGGTGTCGTCGGCGGTGCTGGCGTCGGCGCCCTTGAGGATGGCGGACGGGTCGGCGGGGGGTGCGGGCGCGGTGGTGGTGCCGGTCCCGGCGGGGTAGCGGGTGCCGGTGGGCCAGTCGGTGCCGATCAGCAGTTCGACCGAGTCGCCCTCCCCGGCCCGGACGGCGCTCGCGGGCAGGCCGAGGGCGGCGGCGACCTGCTGGGCCGCGGCCTCCTCGCCCGCCGGGTACGTCACCGCGCTGTGTTCGGCGGTGACCTTCGGACCGGTGGTGGTGCCCTTGGCGAAGCCGGCCTGCCGCAGCGCGTCGACGAGCGCCCCGGCCCGGCCCGTGACGCCGGTGCCGTTGCGCACCACGACGGTGATCCCGCCGCGGGCCGGTCCGGTCGCGGCCGGGGGCGCCGCCGTCTCGGCGGGGGCGGACGGGACGGACGGGGTGGCGGACGGGGCGGTGTCCCCGGACTGCGGGCCGCCGCTGAGCGACCGGTCGTCCTTGATCGCCCGGAACAGGTCGGTCGCGCCCGGGCCGATCAGCCGCCGGTTGTCGTCCGCCGGGTCGTGGATGATCTGCATGGTGGTGAAGGTGATCCGCTCGGACGGCACCTTGCTGATGTCCTGGCCGAGGCCGACCAGCTCGGTGATGCCGTCCAGGCCGGGGTCGACGGTGAGCGCCTTGGTGGCGGCGTCGGCGAGCGACAGCAGCTTGCCCGGGTCGGTGAGCGTCCCGGCGCCCTTGAGTTGGCGGATCATCGAGCCGAGGAAGAGGTGCTGGGCCGAGGAGCGGCCGGTGTCGGTGCCGTCGCCGAAGCCGTGCCTGGTCCGGACGAACTGGAGGGCCGCCATGCCCTGGAGGGTGTGCTCGCCCTTGGTCAGCTTGAGGTGCGAGTACGGGTCGTAGACGTTGTCGCTGACGCACACCGGGACGCCGCCCACCGCGTCCGACATCTTGACCACGCCGCTGAAGTCGACCTGCACGAAGTGGTCGATCGGGAGGTCGGTGAGCTTGCGCACGGCCGCCACGGTGCAGCCGGGGCCGCCCTGGAGGGTGGCGTTGATCAGTCCGCGCTGCGCCTTGAACACGGTCTTGCCCGCCGCGTCGCGGCAGCCCGGCAGGTCGGTCCGCAGGTCGCGCGGGATGCTCATCACGGTCGCGTTGCCGCGGTCCGCCGAGACGTGGAGCAGCAGGTTGACGTCGGCGTTGGCGCCGCCGCCGCAGTCGCCGCCGATCTGGCAGTCCTCCGGGTCGGCGCGCGAGTCGGAGCCGATCACCAGCACGTTGATGGGGGTGCGGCCGAAGGCGTCCGCCACCTCGTGCCCAGCGTCGCCCTCCTCGCCCGCGTACAGCGGCGCCTGCTTGATGTTGGCGTTGAACCGGTAGTAGAGGTAGCCGCCCGCACCGGCGGTCAGCACCACCGCCCCGACCGCCGTCCACAGCAGCGCCCGCTGCCAGCGCCGCAGCCGTCGGCGTCCCCGCCGCCCCGACCGGCGGGCCGCCTCCCGGCGCGCCGCCCGCCCGCCCGTCGCCGGGCCGGAAGCCGGACCGGAACCGGAAGCCGGACCGGAACCGGAACCGGAAGCCGCACCGGAACCCGGCCCCGCGGACGGACCCGCCGACGGCCCCGGCGCGTCCGCCGCGCCGCCCGCCCGTCGGCGGGCCGCCCGGCCGCCCTCCCGCTGCCGGGGCAGCGCGCCCTCGGACCCGTCGCCCGCCGGTCCGGCGTCCTCGGCCTGTCCGCGTATCACATCGCACCCCCGTGGCCCGGCCGTTCCGGGCTCTCACCCCTATAGATGCGCGACCGGGGCCGGGTGTTTCACGGTTCGTCCGAACACTTCTCCCGCGCACCGCCCCGGCGGGGTCACAGCCTGATCCACCCCGCCGCCAGCGCCACCACGCCCAGCACCGCCCCGGCCGCCGACACCGCCAGCACCACCGCCTCGCGCGGCGAGAACGGCCGGCGGCCCTGCTCGCGGCGGGCCATCACGAACAGCACGGTGGCGGGCGCGTAGACGACGGACGACACCAGCAGGTACGTCCAGCCCGCCGCGTAGACCAGGAACGCGGTGTACGCGGTGGCCAGCCCGGCCACCAGCAGCGCGGCCGGGCCCGCGCGGTCCCGCCGGGCCACCCGCACCCCGTACCCGGCGGCCAGCAGGTACGGGACCAGGCCGAGCGTGCTGGTCAGGTCGAGCGCGAAGTCGAAGGCGTCGTCGGAGAAGGCGGTGACCACCAGCATCAGCTGCGACAGCACGCTGGTCAGCAGCAGCGCGGGCACCGGCACGTCCCGGGCGCCGGTCCGGGCCAGGAAGCGCGGCATGTCCCCGTCCCCGGCCGCGACGAACAGCACCTCGGCGGCCATCAGCGTCCACGCCAGGTACGCGCCCAGCACCGAGACCACCAGGCCGACGCTGACCAGCACCTGGCCCCAGGTGCCGACCGCCGCCGCCAGCACGCCCGCCATCGAGGGCTGCCGCAGCGCGGCGATCTCGTCCGCCGGCAGCAGGCCGTAGGAGACCACGGTGACCGAGGCGAACACCGCGAAGACGCTCAGGAAGCCCAGCACGGTGGCCCGGCCGACGTCCGAACGGCGGGCCGCGTGCCGGGAGTAGACGCTGGCGCCCTCCACCCCGAGGAACACGAACACGGTGGCCAGCATCGTCCCGTGCACCTGGTCGTAGAGCGAGCCCGTGGCGGCGGCGCCCCGGACGTTGGCGGCGAACACGTCCGCCCGGAAGCAGGCGAGCGCCAGCACCACGAACACCAGGATCGGCACCAGCTTGGCCGCGGTGACGATCCGGTTGACCGTCGCGGCCTCCCGCACGCCGCGCCGCACCAGCAGGAAGAACCCCCACAGCCCGGCCGAGGAGAGCAGCAGCGCGAGCCAGGTGTCGCCGTCCCCGAGCGCCGGGACGAGCGCCCCGACCGTCGACATGATCAGCACCCAGTACGTCACGTTGCCGACGCAGGCGCTGGCCCAGTAGCCGAACGCCGAGAAGAAGCCCAGGTACTCGCCGAAGCCCGCCTTCGCGTACGCGTACACGCCCGCGTCCAGCTCCGGCCGCCGCACCGCCAGCGACTGGAACACCAGCGCCAGCATCAGCATGCCCGTCCCGGCGATCAGCCAGGAGACCAGCGCGCCCAGCACGCCGGTCTCCTGCGCGAACCGGCTCGGCAGCGAGAACACGCCCGCGCCGACCATCGAGCCGACCACCAGCATGGTCAGCGTCCGCCGGGTCAGCCGCGCCGTGCCCGCCGCCGGTCCCCGGACCGCCGCCGCCGTCTCCCGTGCCGTCTCCTCCGCCGCCACCCGCGCCGCTCCTCCCGCTCGCGGCCCGGCGGCCCCGGAGGCCGCCGCCGCGGGCGGAACGCTACCAACCGAATGTCCGTTTGGCACCGTTGTGCACCCGTTGGTCACCCGTCCGCGCGGCGACGACCACCGCGGCGGCGGCCACTGCGACGGCGGCCACTGCGGCGGCGGCTACTGCGGCAGCAGCTCCCGGCGCAGGCGCTCCTTGATGACCTCCAGGTCCTCGCAGTCCCCGTCGGTCCGCTCGGCGATGTGCACCCGGTACAGCTCCTCCAGCCGCGCGTCGTCGGGCTCCAGGCCCAGCTGCTCCAGCAGGTGCCGGAGCACCGTCCGGCCGGAGTGCCGGCCGATCAGGACGGAGCGGGTGCGGCCGAAGCGGGCGGGCTCGACGTACTCGTAGGTGGCCGGGTTGCGCAGCACGCCCTGCTGGTGGATGCCCGCGGCGGTGCCGAAGGCGTAGGTGCCGAAGATCGCCTTGTTGCGCGGCTCCTCCAGCCGGATGACCCGGCGCAGGACGGTGTAGGCCTCGTACATGGCGGCCAGGTCGATGTCGGTGCGCAGGCCGGTCTCGTCCTCCTTGTAGGCGAGGATCGCCGCGATCTCCTCCAGCGGGGTGTTGCCCGCCCGCTCGCCGACGCCGCCCAGGGTCGCCTGGACCTCGTCGGCGCCGGCCAGCAGGCCGGCCAGCGCGTTGGCGGTGGACAGGCCGAAGTCGTCGTGGCAGTGGGTGGCGATGCAGGTCTCCGCCGGGACCCAGGACCGGAACCGGCGGATCAGCGCCGCGTACCCGTCGGGGGTCATCGCGCCGGAGGTGTCCGCGACCACGAAGCCGGTCGCCCCGGCCTCGACCGCCTGCTCGGTCATCGGGCGGAGCAGGTCGTCCTCGCCGCGGCTGGCGTCCTCGATGCCGACGGTGACCGACTCGACGCCGTAGGAGCGGGCCAGCCGCACCGACTCGACCACCTCCTCGATCGCCTGCTCCCGGGTGATCCGCCGCTTGTACTCCAGGTGCAGGTCGCTGCCGGTGGCGGCGATCTGGACCTGGTGGTTGGCGGTGCCGCCGGCCTCGACCGCGGCCAGGACGTCCCCGGCGACGGCCCGGCAGAAGGTGGTGAAGCGCGCCCGGGTCAGGTGCTTGGAGATCAGCCGGGTGGCCTCGAAGTCGCTGGGCGAGGAGGCCGGGAAGCCGGTCTCGATGCGGTCGACGCCGAGGGCCTCGATCCGCAGCGCGAGGTCGAGCTTGTCCTCGGGGCCCATCGCGTTGGCGGGCGCCTGCTCGCCGTCGCGCAGAGTGGTGTCGAAGAAGGAGATCCGCCGCACGTTCTCGTTCATGGTTGTCCCCGTTTCCCGCACTGCGTCGCGGCAGTGGGTGACGTCTCGGAATTGCGGAACCGGTTCGGGCCGGTCGGCGGTGTCACCGACGGCGTTGGTGCAGCGCGGTGGCCATCCGGTCGATCGCCTCGGTGATGACCTCGCGCGAGGTGGCGAAGGAGAGCCGGATGTGGCCCTCCCCGCCGGGGCCGAAGGCCGATCCGGGCATCACCGCGACGCCGGCCTCGGACAGCAGCCAGGTGGCGAACTCGGCCGAGCTCGCGAAGCCGGTGCCCCGGATGTCGGGGAAGGCGTAGAAGGCGCCCTCCGGCCGGGGACAGCTGACGCCGGGCAGCGAGTCGAGCCCGGCGACGATCAGTTCCATCCGGGCCGCGTACTCGTCCGTCATCGCCTGGACGGCGTCCTGCGGGCCGGTCAGCGCGGCCAGGCCGCCGCGCTGCACGAACGAGCCGGCGCAACCCACCGAGTGCTGCTGCACCTTGAGCATCTCGGAGATCACCGGCGCCGGTCCGGCCACGTAGCCCAGGCGCCAGCCGGTCATCGCGTACGCCTTGGAGAAGCCGTTGACCAGCAGGGTGCGCCCGGCGCCCGCGGGCAGGCTCGCCGGGCTGACGTGCTTGGTCCCGCCGTAGACGATCTTCTCGTAGATCTCGTCGGAGACCACGAACAGGTCGTGCTCGTCCGCGACGGCGGCGACCGCCTCGGCCTCGGCGGCGTCCAGCGCCCGGCCGGTCGGGTTGTTGGGGGTGTTGACCAGGATGACCTTGGTCCGGTCGGTGATCCGGCGCTCCAGCAGCTCGCGGGTGATCCGGAAGCCGTCGTCGCCGTCGAGCGGGACGTCCACCGGGACGGCGCCGATCAGGTGCGCCATCGAGTGGTAGCTGACCCAGCCCGGCGTCGGGACGAGCAGTTCGTCGCCCGGGTCCAGCAGCGTGGTCAGCGCGGTGAACAGCGCGTTCTTCGCCGACGGGGTGACGATCACCTCGGTGGCCGGGTCGACGCTGACGCCGTTGTCCTCGGCCAGCTTCCGGGAGATCGCGGTGAGCAGCTCGGGGATGCCCCGGCTGGCCGTGTAGTGGGTGAAGCCGCCGGCCAGGGCGCCGGCGCCCTCGGCGGTGATGTGCGCGGGGGTGTCGAAGTCGGGTTCGCCGCCGCCCAGGTCGAGCACCTCGACGCCCTGGGCGCGCAACGACTGCACCAGTTCCAGGACGGCGAAGGTCGCGGACTTCTCGATCCGGCCGAAGCGGCGGGCCACGCTCCTCATCGGTCCGCCCCCGGCGTCCCGGCGGCCTGCGCCCCGTCGGCCGGTGCCCCGTCTGCCGGTGCCGCGTCGGCCAGCGCCTCGTCGACGGTGGTGATCTCGGCGCAGCGGGCGATCACGGTGAGCGCGGCCCGGTGCATCTCGGGGCCGTCCGCGGCGGTGGCGTCCTCCAGGACCTTGACCCGGTAGTCGCGGTCGTGGCCGTCGCGGGCGGTGGCCAGGATGACCATGTCGGTGGAGACGCCGGTCAGCAGCAGGGTGTCCACCCCGAGGGTGCGCAGCAGGAGGTCCAGCCCGGTGCCGTGGAACGGGCTGATCCGGTGCTTGGCGATGACCGGCTCGCCCTCGGCGGGCTTCACCGCGTCGTGCACCTGAGTGGCCCAGTCGCCGAGCAGCAGGCGGCCGTCGGGCTTGGCGGCCCGGAAGATCGGCGAGCCGGGCGGCCACTCGGGGTAGCCGGCGGTGAAGCCGACCACGACGTAGATCACCGGGATGTCCGCCGCGCGGGCCCGCTCGATCGCCCGGGCCGCGTTCTCCAGCACCCGGCGGTCGGCCACCTGCTGCTGGTACCCCTCGGCGCCGTATTTCCCCCGCGGATGCACGATTTCATTTATCAGATCGAGTACAAGAAGCGCCGATCGGCCCACCGATTACCCCTCCAATGAAACCCCGGTCAATACCTCCGCTATTAGAACCAACCGTTCCAAGATCGTCAAGATTGTTATGTGAACCCCGCGTCAAACCCGCCCCGCCGACCGCCCGCACCGCCCGTACCGGACCGTCGATACCCCATCCCACCTGGACGTATGCCACGGCGGACGGCCGCGCTCGATCCATGAGCAAAATCGATGCGAAGCATGAATCCATTGACATTGCATTTCCCGGCCGGAGCCGGTTAGCGTTGATCGCGCACTGCGGTCGCCGATAAATCACCCGCGGACCGGCCGGTCCGCCGGAGGGGCGCCCACCATATCTCGGGTCAATTTCTGGTGAATTCTTCACCACAGGCTGCAGGGGTGACATGAAGGACCGCGCCACCACCAACTCCACCGGAACGGCCCCGCACCGGATCGCGCTGATCGGGAGCGGCCCGCGGGGGCTCAGCATCGTCGAGCGGCTGGCCGCCCGGCTCGCCGGGGGACCCGCGCACCGGCCGGTGGAGATCCACCTGATCGACGCCGTCGAGGTGGGCACCGGCCGGATCTGGCGGACCGACCAGCCCGACTGGTTCCTGATGAACACCGTGGCCGACGAAGTCTCCTCCTTCTCCGGCCCGCCCGACGACGGACCGGCCCGCCCCGGCGCCGGGCCGTCGCTGGCCCAGTGGTGGGCCGAGCACCGCCCGGACCACCCGGGCCCCAACAGCTACGCGCCGCGCCGGCTCCACGGCGAGTACATGCAGTTCGTGCTGCGGACGGTCGAGGAGAACCTGCCGCCGCACGCCGCCCTGCACCGGGTGCGCGGCGAGGTCACCGACCTGGAACGGCTGGCCGACGGCTACCGGCTGGCCTTCGCGGACGGCACCGAACTGCGCGCCGACCGGGTCGTCCTGACCACCGGCCACACCCGGCCCGAACTCTCCGGGCTCCAGAAGCGGCTCGCCGACTTCGCCGCCGAGCACCCGGCGCTGCGCTACATCCGCGGCGACTCCGCCGCCGACATGCCGCTCGACGAGATCCCCGCCGGGTCGCCGGTCGGCGTCCTCGGCCTGGGCCTGTCCTTCTACGACGTCATGGCGGCCCTCACCGAGGGGCGCGGCGGCACCTTCGTGGAGACCGACGGGCCGGGCCTGCGCTACGAGCCCAGCGGCACGGAGCCGCTGATCGTGGCCGGCTCCCGCAGCGGCCTGCCGCTGCTCGCCCGCGGCCGCAACCAGAAGCACCACGACCACCGCTACACCACCCGGCTGTTCACCCTGGACCGGGTCCGGGCCGCCTGCGCCGGGGAGCGCGTCGACTTCGCCGCCCACGCGGTGCCGTGGCTGCTCGCCGAGGTCCACCTGGTCCAGTACGCGACCGTGCTGCGCGGGCGCGGCGCCGGCGGCGAGGACGCCTTCGTGGCCGACGTGCTCCGGGCCGCCGAGGCCGGGGTGCCCGACGTCGCGGCGATCGCCGCCCGGCACGGGATCGCCGAACTGCCCCCGATCGACCTGGACGAGGTGGCCCGCCCGTTCCACCGGCGCAGCTACGCCGACGACGGGGAGTTCGAGGCCGACCTGCTGGCCGCGGTGGGGCGCGACCTGGACCACGCCGAGCAGGGCAACGTCGGCTCCCCGGTCAAGGCCGCCCTGGACGTGCTGCGCGACACCCGCAGCATCGTCCGGGCCCTGGTCGACTTCTCCGGGCTCACCCCGCGCTCGCACCGCACCGACTTCCTGGAGTGGTTCGTCCCCCGGGTCTCCTTCCTCGCCGCCGGCCCCCCGCTGCGGCGGCTGCGCCAGGTGGTCGCGCTGGTCGAGGCGGGCGTGCTGCGCGTCCCCGGGCCCGACACCCGCTTCGAGGCCCGCCCGGACACCGGCCGCTTCGCCGTCCGCTCGCCCCAGGTGCCCGGCTCCGAGACCGCCGTCGACACGGTGATCGACGCCCGGGTCCCGGTGCCCGACCTGCGGTCCGACCCGGCCGAGCTGACCAGGCGGCTGGTCGAGCGCGGCACCCTCACCAGCTACCTGAACGGCCTGGACGACGAGGTCTTCGACACCGGCGGCGTGGCCGTCACCCGCAGCCCGTTCCACCCGATCGGGCGCGACGGCCGCCCCGACCCGGGCCTGTACGTGCTCGGCATCCCGACCGAGCACACCCGCTGGTTCATGCAGGGCGGCAGCAGCCGCCCCGGCTTCTGGACCGACTTCGTCCAGGACGCCGACGCCATCGCGGGCGACGCGCTGCGGCCCGCCACCGAACCGGCCGCCGAGCCGAACGCCGAACCCTCCGCCGCCGAACCGGCTCCCGCCGGGGACACTTCCGTACGGGAGTCCGCCGTCCCCGCCGGCGCCGGGAGCCGCTGACCACCATGACCGACGACCGGGAGCACACCAGCAGCATGGGCACGACCCTCGCGCAGAAGACCTGGCAGCAGCACGTCGTCCGGCGCCAGCCGGCCGGCGACGACCTCCTCTACATCGACCTCCAGCTGCTGCACGAGGTGAACACCCCGCAGGCCTTCGACCGACTGCGGGCGGCCGGCCGCAAGGTCCGCCGGCCCGACCTCAACCTGGGCACCGAGGACCACAACACCCCGACGCTCGCCCTGGACCGCCTGATCACCGACCCGAACGGGCGCCGGCAGAGCGAGCTGATGCGCGCCAACTGCGCCGAGTTCGGCATCCCGCTGCACCGGCTGGGCGACCCGCAGCAGGGCATCGTGCACGTCATCGCGCCCGAACTCGGCCTGGTCCGGCCCGGGATGACGATCGTCTGCTGCGACTCGCACACCACCACGCTCGGCGCCTTCGGCGCGCTGGCCTTCGGCATCGGGGCCAGCCAGGTGGAGCACGTGCTGGCCACCCAGACCCTGCCGATGCGGCCGATGAAGGACATGTCGGTGACCGTCACCGGCACCCTGCCCGCCGGGGTCACCGCGAAGGACCTGGTGCTCGCGCTGATCGCCGAGATCGGCACCGCGGGCGGCCAGGGCCACATCATCGAGTACCGCGGCGAGGCGATCACCGCGCTCTCGATGGAGGCCCGGATGACGCTGTGCAACATGTCCGTCGAGGCCGGCTCCCGGGCCGGGCTGATCGCCCCCGACGAGACCACCCTGGCCTACCTGCGCCGGTGCCCCGGCCTGCCGCAGGGCGCGGAGTGGGACGCCGAGGTCGCGCACTGGATGTCGCTGCGCACCGACCCGGACGCGGTCTTCGACCGGGAGGTGGTGATCGACGCCACCACCCTGAGCCCGTACGTGTCCTGGGGCACCAACCCGGCCCAGAGCGTCCCGCTGGACGGCGCGGTGCCCGACCCGGCCGGCTTCGCCACCGCGGAGGAGCGGACGGCGGCCGAACGGGCCCTAGCGTACATGGACCTGGCGCCCGGCACCGCGATGCGCGACGTCCCCGTCGACACCGTCTTCATCGGCTCCTGCACCAACAGCCGGATCGAGGACCTGCGGGCCGCCGCCCAGGTGCTGTCCGGCCGCAGGGTCGCCGACGGCCTGCACCTGATGATCGTCCCCGGCTCGGCGCAGGTCCGCCGGCAGGCCGTCGAGGAGGGCCTGGACCGGGTGTTCGCCGAGGCGGGCGCCGACTTCCGGGCCGGGGCGGGCTGTTCGATGTGCGCCGCGCTCAACGAGGACCGGCTGCTGCCCGGGCAGCGCGCCGCCTCCACCAACAACCGCAACTTCGAGGGCCGGCAGGGCAAGGGCTCGCGCACCCACATCGTCTCGCCGCCGGTCGCCGCCGCCACCGCCGTGGCCGGCCGGCTCGCCTCCCCCGCCGACCTCTGAGGAACCGTCATGGAGAAGTTCACCGTCCACCGCGGCACCGCGGTGCCGCTGCGCCGCAGCGACGTCGACACCGACCAGATCATCCCGGTCCGGTTCTGCGCCAGCACGGACCGTGACGGCCACGCCGACGCCCTGTTCGCCGACTGGCGCGACGACCCCGGCTTCGTGCTCAACCGGCCCGAGCACCGGGGCGCCACCATCCTGCTCGCGGGCAACGACTTCGGCACCGGCTCGTCCCGCGAGTACGCGGTCTGGGCGCTCCAGGACTACGGCTTCCGGGTCGTGGTCGCCCCCCGCTACGGCGACATCTTCCGCGGGAACTCGCTGATGAACGGCCTGCTGACGATCGTCCTGCCGAGCGCCGTCGTCACCGGGCTGTGGGAGGCGGTCGAGGCCGACCCGGCGGTCCCGCTCGTCGTCGACCTGGAGGCGCTGGAACTGCGCTGCGGCGACCGGGTCCACCCGTTCGAACTGGACGCGGAGGCCCGGGACCGGCTGCTGGCCGGCCTGGACCCGATCGACGCGACGCTGCGTGACGAGAACGAGATCGAGGCGTACGAGAAGAACCGGCGACCGGCCCTCCCGACCACCTGTTGACGTTGCCGAAGTGCGCGAAAGCGCCATAGCCGATCATTTCCCGTGGGAATTCACAAAATACTCACGACAACAGAACGACAGTTGTCGCCATTTTCGAACATGCTAGGGTCGGACGACCTGGCAGCACCGCCCTGCTGCTGACACGGGAACGGGGGCCCGGACGTGAAACTGTCCCAGTGCGCCGCCTTTGTGGCAGTCGTGGACACCGGGAGTTTCACCGGTGCCGCGAGAGCGCTGGGAATCAGCCAGTCCGCGGTCAGCCACGCGATTGCCGGCCTAGAGTCGGAACTCGGCGTCGGCCTCATGCACCGCGACCGCAAAGGCATCGAACTGACCGATTCCGGACACCGGGTGCTCACCCACGCCCGGGCCGTCATGCTCCATTCCGAGCAGATGCGCAACGTGGCCGGGAGCGCGGCCAGGGAGCCCTCCGGCCGCATAAGGATAGGAACCAGCCAGAGTTTCGCCTGCCGCCTGCTCCCGGCCCTGATGACGGAATTCCGCGGCCGCTACCCGGAGCTCGAAATCGAGCTGAAGGAGGGGCCCGACCTCCGGATCTCCGAGTGGCTGCGCGGGTACGCCGTCGACGTGGGCATCGTGACCCTCCCCAAGCGGGACCTCAAGACCCACCCGCTGCTGGAGGACCAGCTGTACGCGGTGCTGCCGGCCCGGCACCGGCTCAGGTCCGCGGCGGGCGTCCGCATCCTGCAACTGGCCGACGAACCCCTGCTGATGCCGCACGGCGACACCGAGGGGCTGGTCCGCTCGCTGTTCCGCGCGGTGGGCCTGGAGCCGAACGTCTCCTACCGGGTCCAGAACCTGAACACCCTGCTGGCGATGGTGGCCGAGGGCCACGGGGTGACGGTGCTGCCCTCGCTCGCCATGCTCCCGATGTCCCCGGCCCTGCGCGCGGTGCCGCTGGCCCCGGCCGTCCGGCGCAAGCTCGCGATCGGGATCAGCCCGCTGGTGCGCAACTTCCAGGCGGTGTCCGCCTTCGTCTCGACCGCCCGGGCCCTGGCCGGCAACCGCGACTGGACGCTGCCCCCGGGCACCGTCGGCGTCGGCCCGCAGAACACCGCCCGCCCGATGGGCGTGGTGCGCGTCCCGTGAACCCGCCCGACGGGCCCCGCTCCGGCGTCCGGAACGGGGCCCGCGGGCGCGGGGCGGCTCAGCCCCAGGTGAGCAGGCGCTTCGGGTGCTCCAGGACGGCGGCCACGTCCGCCAGCACCCTGGAGCCCAACTCGCCGTCGACCAGCCGGTGGTCGAAGGAGAGCGCCAGCGTGACGACCTGCCGGGGCACCACCTCGCCCTTGTGCACCCGGGGCCGGAGCCGGATCGCGCCGACCGCCAGGGCGGCCGACTCCCCCGGGCTCAGGATCGGGGTGCCGGTGTCCACGCCGAAGGCCCCGAGGTCGGTGACCGTGACGGTGCCGCCGAGCAGGTCCGCCGGGTCGGTGCGGCCCTCGCGGGCCGCCCCGGCCAGCTCCTCCAGCGCCCCCGCCAGCTCGGGCAGCGTCCTGGCCTGGGCGTCCTTGACGTTCGGGACCACCCGGCCGTCCGGCGAGCCGAGCACGAGGCCCAGGTTGACCGCCCGCCGGTGGACGATCTCCTGGCGCTCCTCGTCCCAGGCGGCGTTGATCTCCGGGTGGCGGCGCACCGCGGTCAGCAGCGCCCGCACCACCAGCAGCAGCGGCGTCACCCGCAGCCCGGCCAGCTCCGGGTCCCGCCGCATCCGGTCGGCCAGCTTCACCGTCCGGGTCACGTCGACCGTGGCGAACTCGGTGACGTGCGGGGCCGTGAAGGCGCTGGCGACGGCCGCCCGCGCCGCGGCCAGGCGGGCACCCGTCACCGGCACCCGGCGGTCCCCGGGCGCCGCCGGGACGGCCTGGGTCCGGGCCGCCGGAACGGCCTGGGCCGGAGCCGCCGGAGCCGCCTGGACCACCTGAGCCGTCGGAGCGGCCGGAGCCGCCTCGACGGCGGTGGTGACGGCCGTGGCGGCGGCGGTGACGGCGGCCTCGGCCGCCGCCCGCACGTCCTCCCGGCTGACCGTCCCGTGGACGCCGGTCGGGGGCACCGTCCGCAGGTCGATCCCGAGGTCCTTGGCGAGCTTGCGGACCGGGGGCTTGGCCCGGGGCCGCTCCGGACGCGCGGTGCCCGCCGGGGCCCCGCCCGCCGGCCGCCGCTCGGCCTGCGGTCGCTCGGCCTGCGGTCGCCCGGTCTGCGGGCGCCGTCGGGCGGTCCCCGAGGGTGCGACCCCGTAGCCGACCAGGACCGGCTGCCGGGCCGGGGCCGGAGCGTCGGCGGCCGGAGCGTCGGCGGCCGGGGCGGCGTCCGCGGGCGCGGTGTCCACCAGGATGATCACCGCGCCGACGTCGACCGTGCTGCCCTCCGGGTGGCGCAGCTCGCTGACCACGCCGGTGAAGGGGATGGGCAGTTCGACCGCCGCCTTGGCGGTCTCCACCTCGCAGACCGGCTGGCCGTCGACCACGGCGTCACCGACCCGCACGTACCACTTGAGGATCTCCGCCTCGGCGAGGCCCTCGCCGACGTCGGGCATCGCGAACTCGCGGAAGCGCTGGGTGGTCTTCGTCATCGGGCCGCCCCCTCAGTAGGAGAGCGAGCGGTCGACGGCCAGCAGCACCCGGTCGATGTTGGGGAGGTACTCCTCCTCCAGCCGGGCCGGCGGGTAGGGCGCGTGGTAGCCGCCGACCCGCAGGATGGGCGACTCCAGGGAGTAGAAGCAGCGCTCCTGGATGCGCGCGGCGACCTCCGCCCCGGGGCCGGTGAAGACCGGTGCCTCGTGCACCACGATCAGCCGGCCGGTCTTCTCCACCGAGGTCTGCACGGTGTCGAAGTCGATCGGCGAGAGCGAGCGCAGGTCCACCACCTCGAGGGAGCGGCCCTCCTCGGCGGCGACCTCGGCGGCCTCCAGCGCGAGCTTCACCATCGGGCCGTAGGCGACGACGGTCAGGTCGCCGCCCTCCCGGACCACGTGCGCCCGGTGCAGGGGCAGCGCGGGGGCCGAGAGGTCCACCTCGGACTTGTCCCAGTAGCGCCGCTTCGGCTCCAGGAAGATGACCGGGTCGTCGCTCTCGATCGCCTGGCGGAGCATCCAGTACCCGTCCGAGGCGTTCGACGGCGAGACCACCTTGAGGCCCGCGGTGTGCATGAAGTACGCCTCGGGGGACTCGCTGTGGTGCTCGATCGCGCCGATGCCGCCGCCGTAGGGCATCCGCACCACCACCGGCAGCTTCACCTTGCCCAGCGAGCGGGCGTGCATCTTGGCGAGCTGGGTGACGATCTGGTTGAACGCCGGGAAGACGAAGCCGTCGAACTGGATCTCGACGACCGGGCGGAACCCGCGCAGGGCCAGGCCGATCGAGGTGCCGACGATGCCGGACTCGGCGAGCGGCGAGTCGGTGACCCGGTCCTCGCCGAAGTCCTTCTGCAGGCCGTCGGTGATCCGGAAGACGCCGCCGAGCCGGCCGACGTCCTCGCCCTGGATGAGGACCTTGGGGTCGTCCTCCAGCGACGTGCGCAGCGCCTCGTTGAGGGCCTTGGCCAGTGACAGGGTGGTGGTGGTCACCTCAGTTCCCCTCCTCGAACGCGGCCTGGTACGCGGCGAATTCGGTCCGCTCCTCGTCGACGAGGGCGTGCGGTCCGGCGTAGACGTGCGCGAAGACCGCGTCGGTGTCCGGGTCGGGCATGCTGCGGACGCCCTCGCGGACCCGCGCGGCCAGCTCCTCGGCCTCCCGGTCGACCTGCGCGAAGTACTCCTCGTCGGCCTGGCCGCTGGTGGTGAGGTAGGTGCGCAGGCGGCGGATCGGGTCCTTGGCCTCCCACTCCTGCCGCAGCGAGCTCTCCCGGTAGCGGGTGGGGTCGTCGGAGGTGGCGTGCGGCCCCATCCGGAAGGTGAACGCCTCGATCAGCATCGGGCCCTGGCCGGAGCGGGCCCGCTCCAGCGCGGCCCTGGTGACCGCGAGGCAGGCCAGCACGTCGTTGCCGTCCACCCGGACGCCCTCGAAGTCCCAGCCCGCGGCGCGCCGGTAGATCGGCGTGCGGGTCTGCTTCTCGGTGGGGGTGGAGATCGCCCACTGGTTGTTCTGGCAGAAGAACACGATCGGGGCGTTGTAGACCGAGGCGAAGGTGAAGGCCTCGGCCACGTCGCCCTGGCTGGAGGCGCCGTCGCCGAAGTAGGAGAGCACCGCGGCGTCCGCGCCCTCCTTGGCGATGCCCATCGCGTAGCCGGTGGCGTGCAGCAGCGGGGGGCCGATCACGATGGTGTAGAGGTGGAAGTTGTTCTCGTTCGGGTCCCAGCCGCCGTGGTTCACGCCGCGGAACATCCCGAGCAGGTTCAGCGGGTCGACGCCGCGGGTCCAGGCCACGCCGTGCTCGCGGTAGCAGGGGAAGACGTAGTCGTCCGGCCGGGTCGCCCGGCCCGAGCCGATCTGGGCGGCCTCCTGGCCGAGCATCGGGGCCCACAGGCCCAGCTCGCCCTGGCGCTGCAAGGTGACCGCTTCGGTGTCGAACCGCCGGGTCATCGTCATGTCCCGGTACAGTCCGCGCAGTTCCTCCGCCGACAGGTCCACCGAGTACCGGGGGTCCTCGACCCGTTCGCCGTCGGGGGTGAGGAGTTGAACCATCTCGGGGTCGCTGGGCCTGCTGTCGGCCGCCTTCCCCCGAGCGGGCCGGGACCTGCCCGTCTTGCCCTGTGCTACCACGTGTGCTCCTTCGTCTGTCCGACAACGGGATCGGCCGGTGTCGGGAGTTCCCTGCCGCCGGCAGGGAGGGGTATCCCCTGCGCCTGCGCGGCGCACGGGATGTGCGCGCCGGGACCGGGCCAGGGGTGACGATGTCCCTGGCGACCGGTGTTTCTCGGCCCGCCCTTCGGCGCACCGACAGTATCCGAATCCCCTTGAGCACCACAGTTTTGCGCTGGGTCCAGCCGCGGGTGCCCGGGACACCCGTCACCGTACCCCCCGGGTATCGCCCGGGGTAAGAGTCGAAATGCGCCTTTGCACCACCCCTTTCGGGGTGGAATGCGCGTCGGCTCAACTTAAGTGGAGTTCCGACCACCGCGATGGCGGAGGCGAGTTCGGCGGACTCCGCCGTCCGGCCGATTCCCCGCGCGCGGGGCCGGGCGAGACTGGCAGCGCGCACGGTCCCACGCGCCCAAAAAGATTCGTCCAGAGGGAGAGACCGCAATGCAACCGCTGTACACGATGACCGACGCCGAACGCGAGGAGCTGTTCGAGGTCCTGGCCACCGTCGACAAGCAGCCGTACCGCGACTATCTCGCCTTCTCCGCCGCCGTGCACGACCTGATCGACCGCGGCGAGGTGCCGGCCTTCTTCACCGAGGTCTGCGAGCGCATCCGGCTCGACCGGGAATCCGGCACCGCGGTCGCCCACGTCCTGCGCAACTGCCCGCTCGACCGGGAGATACCCGAGCTCGACCTGGACGACCCGATCGCGGACAAGCACGCGAAGAAGACCACCTTCGTCTCCGAGGCGTTCCTGGCGCTGTTCGGCCACCTGGTCCGCACGCCGCTGCTCTCCTACGGCACCCGCTTCAACGGCGACTTCTTCGTCGACGTGATCGCCATCAACCGCTACAGCGGCCTGCAGACCGGCTTCAGCGACAGCGAGCTGGTCTTCCACAACGACCGCACCGCGCACCCGGTCCGCGCCGACTACATCTCCCTGCTCGGCATGCGCTGCCCCGACCGCGACTACATCTACACCGGCTTCGTCGACGGCCGGAAGCTGCTGGCGAACCTCACCCCGGAGCAGCAGGACGTGCTGCGGCAGCCGTACTTCGTCACCCCGTACGACGTGCTCTCCCGCGACAACAACGGCGACCTGTCCGTCTCGGACGTGCACGCCGTCCTGGAGAACGAGCACAGCTTCCGCTACCTCGACACCACCACGACCGTCACCCCCGACGCCCCGCCGCAGGCCATCGTCGCCCTGCTGGCCCTGAAGAACGCGCTGGTCCGCGCGGACAAGACCCGGCACCGCATCCTCACCGGCGACCTGTTCACCTTCGCCAACCAGGACGGCCTGCACAGCCGGGACAAGATGGAGATCAACGACCCCGAGGCCGCCCGCCGCCGCTGGCTGCTCAAGTCCTACGCCTTCCGCGACCAGGCCGCCTCCGACCGGCACGCCGACCGCTGGATCGACGGCGTGCCCGGCCGGGTCGGCGACGGCACCTGATCCCGCCCGGCTACGCCTGATCGACCGTCAGACCACTTCCCCAGCCAACGACTTCACCGGGAGACCGCGCAGATGACCGACAACGCCCTCGCCGACAGCGCCGTGACCGAGAACGGGCTGGCCGAGTGCCTGCCGGTGCTGTTCACCGAGCTGGCCGGCGGCAGGTTCGACTTCCAGGAGCTGGAGTTCGAGCCGCTGCTCACCGACGGCCGGGTGGGCGCCGAGATCCACCGCCTCTACACCACCGAGCAGACCGGCCCCGCCGGCCCGGCCGCCGCGATCGTCCGCTACCTGCCGGGCGCCGCGGCCAAGCCGCACCGCCACCCGGGCTACGAGCTGATCTACATCTGCAGCGGCCAGCTGGAGACCGACGAGGGCGTCTACCCGGCGAACAGCCTGCTGGTGATGAAGCCGGACAGCGTCCACGCCCCGCGCAGCGCCAACGGCTGCATCGCCCTGGTGGTGTGGGAGCAGCCCGTCCAGCCGGTCTGACCGCGCCGCCACCGGCCGGCGGCCCGCCCCCGACACAGCCTCGGCGGGCCGCCGGCCACCCCCGACATCCGAGTTCCGAGGAGTTCCTGTGACCGTCGTCCCTACGGCTACCGACCGAGGGGAATCCGGCGCCGCACCGCCGTCCCGCTTCGGCCCCAAGCACCGCTGGACCGTGCTCGGCCTCGGCGTCGCCGCCCAGGCCAGCTTCTCCGCCAGCTTCGCGGGCATCCCGGTCACCGGTACCACCATGCGGGCGGACTACCACCTGACCACCGGCCAGCTCGGCTTCGTCCTCGGCGCCACCCTGCTCGGCGTCGCGGTCTCCGAGATCTTCTGGGGCCTGCTGACCGACCGGTTCGGCGACCGGAAGATCCTGCTGACCGGCCTGCTCTCCACCGGTGCCGTGCTGGCCCTGATGGCGGTCTTCGTGGTGCCCGGCGGCGGCTCGGTCCCGGCCATCGGGCTGCTCGCGGCCGGCCTGCTGCTGGTCGGCCTGCTCGGCGGCAGCGTCAACGGCTCCTCCGGCCGCGCCGTGATGATCTGGTTCCGCGACGGCGAGCGCGGCTTCGCGATGAGCATCCGGCAGACCGCGATCCCGGCCGGCGGCGCGATCGGCGCCGCGCTGCTGCCCTGGCTCGCCTCCTCCTACGGCTTCCGCCCGGTCTACGGCGTGCTCGCGCTGTTCTGCTTCGTCACCGCCGCCGCCACCTGGCGCTGGCTGCACTCCCCCGAGGACCTCCCGGCCGCCGGGGGCGCCGCCGCCCGGGCCGCCGCCCCGCAGGACACCCGCTCGCCGCTGGTCCGCTGGGACTGCTGGCGGCTCGCCCTGGCCAGCGCGCTGCTGACGATGCCGCAGATCGCCGTGCTCTCCTTCGCGGGCGTCTTCCTGCACGACGCCAAGCACGCGGGCCTGTTCGCCGCCAGCGCGACCATCCTGACCGCGCAGATCGGCGGCGCGGCCATCCGGGTCTGGAGCGGCCGCTACACCGACCGGAACAAGAACCGCCGCAGCTACGTCCGGGCGGTCGGCGTGATCGCGGGCGTCCTGATGGCCGGTGCGGCCGTCCTCGCCCACGCCCCGACCTTCTGGACCGCCGCCGCCCTCGCCATCGGCGGCATGGTCGCCAACGCCTGGCACGGCGTCGCCTACACCGAGATCGCCGCCATGGCCGGGGCCGAACGCGCGGGCACCGCGCTGGGCCTGGAGAACACCACCGCGTTCACCGGCGCCTTCGTCACCCCGATGCTCATCCCGCTGCTGCTCGGGGTGTCCTCCTGGACGGTGGTCTGGATCGCCGTCGCGGTCGCCTCGCTGCTCGCGGCCCCGCTGGCCCCCGGCAAGTCGGTCGGCCGCCCGCTCGCCACGGCCTGACGCCCAGCGGCGCGGCGCGGCACGGACCGCGCGGCGTGGACCGCGTGCTACCGGTCGGCCGGACGCCCGCCGTACGCGCCCTGCCTTCCCTGCCCTCCCCGCTCTCCCCACCCGCCGTGCCCGACACGGCCCCGAAACCCCGGGACAGTCTCCCCGGCCTCGTCCCGGGCGGCCCCGTCCGGACCGTGCGCAGGACCGCCGTCAGGCACCCTGCGCCCGGTCCGGCGGGGCCTGCAACCGTGCCTGCCGGGCCGCCCGGCCGCGCTGCATCAGCAGCACCGCCTCCAGCCGGTTGCGCACCCCCAACTTCGCCAGCGCGTGCGAGACGTGGCTCTTCACGGTGGCCGCGGAGAGCTTCAGCACCCCGGCCGCCTCCGCCGTGGACCGGCCGTCGGCCAGCAGCTCCAGCACCTCGCGCTCGCGCTTGGTGAGGCAGCGCAGCAGCCGGTCCGGGTTCTCCGTCCCGGGCGGACGCGGCTCCCCCGGCGCCGGGCCGGACGGCGAACCGACCGAGGACAGCCGCCGGGTCTCCAGCACCTGCGCGAGCACCTGCGGGGAGAGCACCACGTGCCCGGACGCCACCGCCCGGGTCGCGCTGGCCAGCCGGGCGATCTCGGTGTCCTTGACCAGGCACCCGGTGGCCCCGGCGGCGAACGCCGCGTCCACCCGCCACCGGCTCCAGTCCGTGCCGATCAGCAGCACCTTGACCTGGCACCCCACCAACTGCCGCACTACCGACCAGGGTTCGTCCTGCGGGCCGACCACCAGCACCACCACGTCGGCCAGCGCCAGCCGGGACCACTCGTGGATCGGCCGGTGGCTGTCCACGCACCGCAGGTAGTCCAGGTGCGCGGCGTCCCGCAACACCGTCCCGAGCACCCGGCGCGAGATCGGGTCGTGATCCGCCAGCAGTACGCTCGTTCTCGGCTCGAACTGCTCGACGTCGACCACCCAGTCGTCATCGGCCCGCGGGGCCGCCACCGGCGGCTCGGCCACCGTCGTCATGACGCGTGCCACCTGCCGTAGAGCTGAGTCGTTCTTGATCACGGTTCAGCGCCCCCCGGATCGCATCGCACTGAGATAACGTTTCGACCCGCCAGCCTAGCGCCCGCACACGAAGCCGTCGTGAAAAAGTTGTGTCCGGCCGATCCGCCCCCGGCACCGCCCAGGGCTGACGCCCCGAGCTGATGCCCCGTCAACCCGCTTCCCGCGCGGCGCGGTGACGGCCGGACCGGCGCCGTGCCCCTCGCGGTCAGCAGCTGCGGGTGCGTCCGGCGCCGTACTGCTCGTCAGTGACGTGTTCGAGCCAGGTGATCTCGGGACGGTCGTCGCCGGGGGCGGTGGCGTCCCACAGGGCGAGGTGCTGCATGAAACGGTCGGGAACGGCACCGTGCCAGTGCTCCTCCCCGGGCGGGCAGACGACGGTCTCCCCGGGGTGGGCTTCGAAGACGGTGCCGTCACGCGTGCCGACCAGAGCCACGCCGGCGACGACGTGGAGGGTCTGCCCGACGGCGTGATGGTGCCAGGCGGTACGAGCACCGGGAGCGAAACGGACCATGCTGGCGCACAGCCGGGACGGCTCCTGCCCGACCCGGATGGCGTCGAACCAGACATCACCGTTGAAACGCTCCCGGGGACCCTTGCTCGTGGGCCCGGGGCTGACGAACTCCACGGGGTGATCCTTCCTCTCGTCCGGACGGGGCGGATCGGAGCATACGGGCGGCCGAACGTCCGAGCACGGCACGCCCCCGCCGACTTCCCCGGCGCCTGCCCTCGCCGGGTCCGGGTGGCAGGCGATCGCCTTCGAACCCTCTACTCCAGCACCGAGGCCCGCTCGTCCAGTTCCTCGACGCCGGGTACGTCCCGGAGCCGGTAGAGGCGGGCACGCATGTCGTGGACGGCGTCCTGGACCTTGATCGAGCGGATACCGTCCGCGCAGTCGAGGAAGTCGTTCCAGGCGGTGAGGGCGCCGTCGACGTCGTCCTGGCGGAGTCGGACGGTGCCGAGGTCGGCGAGGACGATGGCGCGGGTGCGGCGACGGTCGAGGCCGTGGATCTCCAGGACGTGGTGGAGGTGGTCCTGCGCGCTGGTGCAGTCACCGAGCTGGGCGAGGACCATGCCGGCTTCGTGGGTCCAGCGGCCGATGCTGTAGTGCGAGGCCCAGGAGTCGCCGGGGGCGCCGCCCGCCAGGGCGACCCCGACCAACTGCGGCACTTCATCTCCACCGCCCTGCTGGACGACGAGCACGGCGAACTCGCCAACCTCGCCTACTGGGCGCTGTGGCTCGGCGCGATGCCGGCCGACCGCACCGACGACACCTTCATGCACCGCCCCGACCCGGCGAGCTGGGACCCGATCCACCTCTACCGCGCCCTCGTCTCCTCCTTCCACCTCGCCCCCGGCACCGTCGACCTCTACGTCCACTCGATCAGCACCCTGTCGCACCTGCACCCGTGGCTGCCGCACGCAGCACCGGACTCCGCCCAGGCGTTCGACAGCTTCACGCCCCAACTCCTCGACGGCACCCTGATCTCCCCGACGTCCCGCCGCGACCTGGACCGCCTGCGCTACGGTCGAACCGAGAGTTGACGGCTGCTCAGGAGGACTGCATGGCGCACCAGCTCGACGGCGAGGAAGCGGCCGGCATCGCCCGCCTGCTGTTCGAGACCGGCTCCCTGCGCGCCCTGCCCCGCACCGGCTGGCGGCAGGACGGCATCCCCCTGACCGCCACCGAGACCGTCACCGAGCACAGTCACCGCGTCGCCGTCATCGCCGCCACCCTCGCCGCCCTGGAAGGCGCCGACCCCAACCGCACCGCCCTGCTCGGCACCCTCCACGACGTCCCCGAGGCCCGCACCGGCGACCTCACCCCACTCACCCGCAAGTACGTCACCGCCGCCGACCCCCGCAAGGTCGTCGCCGACCAGACCGCGACCGCCCACCCCGCCGTCCGGGACCTCTTCGCCGACGCGATCGCGGAGTTCGAGGAAGGCACCACCCCCGAGGCCCGCTGCGCCAAGGACGCCGACAAGCTCGACTGCCTGCTGCGCGCCACCGAGTACCGGGCCGCGGGCATCCCGGCCGTCCAGGGCAAGATCGACCGCTGCCGCGCGGCCCTCACCACCACCTCCGCCCAGCGGATCGCCGACGCCGCACTCGCGCTCGACCCCACCGACTGGCAGTCCGCACCGGCCCCCAGGTAGCTCCAGCCGGAACCGCCCCGAACGGTCAGCACCAGATCAGGTGCTCGTCGCGGAACACCGGCCAGGGCCGACTGGAGATGTCCGGGGCATCGGCCAGCGGTGGCTACCCCCGGGGGAACCTGCGGGGCAGCCACCGCTGTCGGCTGTGCACCTGCAGCCCCCAAGCCGACCTGACGGCCCACCGCAGGCCTCCCGCACCGGCCGCGCTCGAAGATCGCTTCCGCGAGATGGCCGCAGCCGAGTGTCGCCAGCCTGGAACTGACTTGGTGAGAGCCAGGAGCGGTCGGGTTACGCGGGGTGGTCAGGTGTTGGCGGCTCGGGTGATCTGGAAGCCGCTCTGGTCGCCTCCGGCGAGGGTGACCTGGTAGTGGGGGAGGGCGCGGGTGCTGGTGCTGCGGTAGCCCTGGCCGTGGTTGTCCAGAACGGTGGTGCCGCTCTTGCCGTCGGCGACCCAGTCGAGGGTGAGGGTGAAGGTGCAGTCGGTCGGGCAGGGCATGACGGGGTCGAGGTCGAAGACCTCGGGGTCGGTGAGGGAGATCGTGTAGGGGAAGGAGACGGCGGGCGTGATGGTGCCGTAGTTTTCGCCGGGCTTGGGAGTCAGCTTGGGCGGTTTGGCGGCGAGGTCGACGTCGAAGTGGCGGGGCGTCACTTCCCCTCCGCACCCGCCGCCAGCCATCGAGACGACGATGCCACCGGTCAGCGCAGGACGTGGGGTGACGTCGATGCGCATGTCCTTGAGGATGACGCTCTGCTGAGTGCGGCCCTGGATGGTGACCTCGAACGAGCGGTCCAGGACTACCGCTTCCTGCGGGGGAGCCCCGCCCGGCTGCAGGCGGCTCATGAACTGCTCCGGCGTCCCGTCGAACCACACCGTCGGGCACAGTTGTGGCGCTGGTGACGCCTGGGCCGCGATAGGTGCCTCACCGCTCCACCGATCCCCGGCTGCCTCCTGTCCCGGGACGCTGCCAGTTGCTGCCCCCGAGGCCGACGACTGGTGGGCGGCTGGGCCACGGTCGTCTCTCTTGACTCCGAACGGGTCGACGGCGACGAGCACGACGGCAAGGACGACGGCTGCGGCAACCGAGATGACGACCACGCCGCGGCGACCAGGCACACGGATGCCGCCCCCCGCACCGCGGCGGCTGCCGGACGCCTCCCGCGATGCTGCGTCGACGGTTGCGGTCGGCTCCGACGCTCCGTCGACGGCGAGCGGTCGGGTCTCTTCCCGGATCTCCTGCGAAGTTGCCCGAGCGACTACAGCCAGGGCCGCCGCCTCCCACTTCTTACGGGCCTCGGCCATCACCTCGGGGTGCCCGCGGCTGACCGCCCGGGCGAACGCCATCGCCTGGTCCTTCGTCGGGAACCGGTCCCCCCGCAGCATCTCACCCAGAGTGCTGCGGCCCACCCGCGTCCCCAACCGCTCCGTCTCCGCCTCCAGCACCCGCAGAGACCGCTTGCCATCACGGATGTGCAACCCCGTCAGATACGCGGCAAACCCTTCCACCGCAGCCCGCCGCTCCCCCTCGCCCACCGCTCCTCCTCCATCAACTGTCCGACATTGTCCGGCGGTTGACGCCGCACGTCCGAGCACCGCCGAGATTGTCCGCCACACGTGACCGCCCCACAACCCACCCGCTGAGCTGGACGCATCCCACTCCCCCAACCCCTCTCACCCAGGGGCTGGCCGTGCTGCGCCCAGGAGGCCACGATGACCGCACCGTCCCGCCGCCACGGACCCTCCGAGCCCTGCTGGATCCACCACGTCCACCCCGAACTCGTCACCGAGCTCCTGTGCGCCTGGGACCTGATCCAGCGCACCTGCCGGCGGGGTGCCACCGACGACGAACTCGCTCGACGCACCCGCCACGCCCCGCAGGACATCACCACCATCCGGATCGCCCGCAACCACTGCGCCCACCCCCACAGCATCCGCCACTTCCCCGAGTCCAAAATCCGCACCGCCTTGACCCTGGCCCTGGACGTGCTCGACACCCTCTGACTCGCCACACATGCGACGGCGCAGGCCGACGCACCCACGCTCTCCGCCTTGCAACAACGCCAAGAGCCGGCCTTCGGCCGACCCCTGCCAGAGACGCGAACCGCCTCGTCGAGCTTCGAGAGCCGGGTCGCTGATCCACGGATCGTGACGTAGCGCGACGGGTCCGGGGCCGGCTGGAGGGCGGTGGACGTGGGTGGAAAGGGGGTCCGAGGGGGCGGTTCGGGGGCGTCGTCCCCGCACCGCCCCCGCACCGATCCGCAATTCGGGCATTCCGGGCACTATCCCGAGCGGCGCAAGCAGTCCCCGAACCGCTCCGGATGCGAGTAAGGCCAGGTCAGACGGTGTCTGACCTGGCCTCGACTCGGGTGGGCCGCCAGGGGTTCGAACCCTGAACCTACGGATTAAAAGTCCGCAGCTCTGCCAATTGAGCTAGCGGCCCGCGGCAGGCGTGGACCCGGGGGACAGCGCCTGCCGGGGTGATCCTACCTGGTGCCCGGTGGGGGAGGGCCAGCGGATTGCCGGGCGGGTCGTGCGGGTGGGAGTGGGGGGAGGTGGGCGGCGCGGACGCGGTGGAGCCAGGCTTCGGCGGGGCGTTCGTCGGCGACGGCGGGGAGCACGCCGGGGCGGTCGAAGCGGGCGGCGGCGTCGGCGAGGAGGGCGGTGGCCTCCTCGGGGCGGTCGGCGTAGCGCTCGCCGAGGGCGCGGACCCGTTCGGGGTCGGGGAGCCGGATCTCCAGGTGGCCGGTCTCGTGCAGGGCGACGCCCTGGCGGACCAGCCGGACCAGGTGCCGGGCGTGCTTGGCGGCCCGGGCCCGGCCGGCCGGGTCGGTGCGGTCGCGGGCGGTGAGCTTGCGGAACTGCTGGTCGGCGTAGCCCAGGTAGGCGCCGCGGACCGCCGGGCCGGAGAGGAAGGACGCCCGCAGGCCGATCAGCTCCTCGCCGAGCGGCGTCCGCACCTCGTACAACTCCTCCGGCAGCCAGACGAGTTCGGTGGCCGTCGGGTTGCCGTTGAGGGCCAGGCGGCACCACTTGGCGGCCTCGTGCAGGGTGCGGTCGGGCCGGGTGGTGACGTGCGACTCGGCGGGCCGGTGCAGGCCGTGGAAGGCGGTGGTGGGCGCGGCGAACAGGCCGAGCCGGTCGAGGTCGGACCCGGCGTGCGCCAGGCCGTACGCGGTGGAGCCGACGATGCCGGAGAGCAGGACGTTCACGGGCGGACGCCTCCCCGGCGGTCGCGGACGGAAGTGGGTACGGGCGGAAGCGGGTACGGACGGGTGCGGCCCGGCCCGGCCCCAGTCTCGCCCGCGCCGCCCCGCCCCGACCAGCGATTTCCGCCGGGGCGGTCGCGGGGGAGCGCGGGGGAGACAGAACCCGGCGTACAGGCCGACCGGCCGACTCGCCGCTCGGCCCGGCGGGGAGGGAGGGGGGCGGGAGGGAGGGTCCGGACCGAACCCTCAGCCCCCGTCCGGCAGTTCGAGCGGCAGGTGACCGTAGCCGACCGACCCCGGCACGCCCCGGCGCAGGCCCGCCAGCAGGGCGGGCGGCGGGGTCGCGTGGACGGTGGTGTAGTGGTGCTCGCCGAGCGCCGGGTCGCTGGGCCAGGCGAGGCGCTCCTCGGCGGGGGTGGTGGCGAAGTGCCCGTCCGCGCCGTTCCGGTTGCCCCGGCCGTCCAGTCGGACCCACCACGGACTGCCGGGCAGCAGGACGCCGTTGAGCCCGTGCAGCACCTCCAGCTTCTGGTAGCACAGCCCGGCCGGGATGCCGTTGGCGCGCAGCAGCGCGGCCAGCAGGTGCGACTTGCCGTGGCAGATCGCGTTGCCCGCGGTGAGCACGTCGGAGGCCCGGTAGGCGGCCGACCAGTGGCCGACGTCCGCCGAGTGGTCGATCCGGTCGCGGACGTACCCGAAGGCCGCCTCGGCCGTCCGCACCGGGTCCGCCCGCCGCAGTTCGGCGGCGAGCCGGACGATCGCGGGGTGGTCGTGGTCGACGACCCGGTCGGCGACGAGGTACGCGGCCGGGTCCGGCCGTTCGGCCCGCAGCGGGCCGTGGGGGGAGACGGAGAGGTCCATGGCAGCGATGCTCGGCGCCCGACCGCACGGCCCGCAAAGGGGTTTCACCCGATGGGATAGCGTCGGCGGCGACACCTGTCGTGAACGAAGGACGCGGGACGCGGGACGCGGGAACGAAGGACGCGGGACGAAGGGCGGAGGCGTGGTCGGCATGGCGCAGGACGAGGTGCTGGACGGGGTGCCGGACGAGGTGCTGGTGGTCACCGGCGGCGGTCGCGGCATCGGGGCGGCCACCGCGCTGCTCGCCGCCGGGCGCGGCTACCGGGTGTGCGTCAACTACCGCAGCGACCGGGGCTCGGCGGAGGCCGTGGTGGAGCGGGTCCGGGCCGCGGGCGGCACCGCGCTCGCCGTCCGCGCGGACGTCTCGCACACCGCCGGGGTGACCGAGCTGTTCGACACCGTCGACCGCGAACTCGGCACCCTCACCGCGCTGGTGAACAACGCGGGCACGCTGGAGCGGCAGTGCCGGCTGGACGAGCTCGACGAGGACCGGCTGAACCGGATCTGGGCGGCCAACATCACCGGCCCGTTCCTGTGCGCGGCGGCCGCGGTGCGCCGGATGTCCACCCGGTACGGCGGCCGGGGCGGGGCGATCGTCAACGTCGGCTCGGCGGCGTCCCGGCTCGGCTCGCCGAACGAGTACGTCGACTACGCGGCGTCCAAGGGCGCGCTGGACTCGATGACCACCGGCCTGGCGCTGGAGGTCGCGGCCGAGGGCATCCGGGTCAACGCCGTCCGCCCCGGCCTGATCCACACCGGCATCCACGCCCTCGGCGGCGAACCCGGCCGGGTCGACCGGGTCGGCCCGAACCTCCCGATGGGGCGCGGCGGGCAGCCCGAGGAGATCGCCGAGGCGATCCTGTACCTGCTCTCCCCCGCCGCCTCGTACATCACCGGCGCCTTCCTGGACGCCGCCGGCGGCCGCTGACCACCCCGCCACCGCGACCGCGACCGCCCACCGCCGGTCGCCTGGCCCCCACGACTCCTGCAACTCCCCCAACTCCCGCCACCGGAAGCGCGGTTCCGGCTCCACGGCTTCGCGGCTCCCGGTACCGGTTCGGTGAACGCCCCGGCCCGGCGTCCGCCCCTGCCCCTACGGTGGAACGCATGACCGAGACCGAGATCGCCGCCGCGCCCTTCCTCGACATCCCCGACGTCCCCAACCTCCGCGACGCCGGGTCCGGCGTCTACCGCCCCGGGCTGCTCTACCGCTCGGCCACCCTCCACCACCTCACCGACGAGGGCCTGCGGCGCCTCACCGAACTCGGCATCCGCACCGTCCTGGACCTGCGCAGCGCCGGCGAGGTCGCCCTGTACCCGGACCGGCTGCCCGACGGCGCCACCTACCTCCACCTGCCGATGCTGCCCGACCCGGCGACCACCGACCGGGCGTGGCCCGAGGACCAGTCCGCGCTCTACCCGTTCATGGCCGAGACCGGCGGCATCGCCATCGCCGCCGCCGTCCGCGCCCTGGCCACCGGCGCCCCGCTGCTGGTCCACTGCGCCGTCGGCAAGGACCGCACCGGCCTGACCGTCGCCGCCCTGCAGACCCTGGCCGGCCTCCCGCTCGACGCCGTCACCACCGACTTCCTCCGCTCCAACGCCGGCCTCGGCCTCGACCTCGGGCCCGTCCCCTACCTCGACGCCGCCGGGGTCGAACGACTCTCCCGCCCCGTCGAAGCCGCCCACCTGCACGCCGCCCTCACCCACGCCACCACCCGGCACGGCTCCCTCGCCGCCTACCTCCGCGACCACGGCGCCACCGACGCCGACCTCGCCACCCTCCGCTCCCTGGGACCGTCCTGACGGCCCACCGCCCGCCCGCACACCACGCGCCGCCACCCGGCTGCTCCGGCCGCCGTTCCCCGGGCGGGGGGCGGCTCGTTAGGAGCGTTACCGTGGACGGTGCGCCCACCCGTACGTCCACCGGCGCGTCCACCGGTACGTCCGGTCCGTCGTCGGACGGGCCCGGGCCCGGGCCCGGGCCCGAAGTCGTGAAGTCGTGAAGTCCCGAAGTCGTGAAGGAGCCCGTCCCATGGCACGTTTCCCCGCCACCGCCGCCGTCGCCGCCACCGGGCTGGTCGGCGGCTACGCGACCGCCCGGTTCAGTGGGCGCCGGGAGTGGGGCGGTGCCGTGCTGGCGGCGGCCGGGGCGACGGCCGCGGTGCGCTGGGGGCGGCGTTCGGGGGTGCCGGCCGCGGCGGGGCTGACCACGCTGTACCTGGCCGCGTTCGGCGGCTCGCACCCGCTGGCGAAGAAGATCGGCGCCTGGCCGGCCGTCCTGACGGTGACGGGCGTGGTGGCCGCGGCCTCCGCGCTGGCCACCGGCGACTGAGGTCCGGCGGCACCACGCAGCGGCGGCACCACGCAACGACAGCACCGCCCGACGACAGCACCACCCACCAGCGGCCTCCCCCAGCGGCGGCCCCCAGCGGCATCCCCCAGTGACGGCCCTCAGCGGCCGAAGCGTTCCTCGAACGCCGTCCGGTTCGCGGAGGGGACGCTGCGGTCCCAGACCGCGAACACCACCCGGTCGAAGGCCGCGCCCCACTCGTCCAGGGCCCGCCCGAAGGCGTCCGCCACCTCCGCCGGGTCGTTGCGGAACACCCCGCAGCCCCAGGCGCCCAGCACCAGTTCGCGGGCGCCGTGCCGGGCGGCGGCGGCCAGCACCCGTCCGGCCCGTTCGGCCAGCAGCGGGCCGAGGCCGAGCGGACGGCCGGGCGAACGCAGCGCCAGCTGGCCCGCGTTGGGCGCGGGCGAGGTGAGGAAGCCGACCCGGTGGGTGCGCTCCAGCAGTTCGCCCCGGTCGTCCCGGATCACCGGCACGCCCGGCGACCAGATCACCCGGTGGCTGTAGCGCAGGTCGGTGGAGGCCCGGTGCGCCTCGTAGTAGTCGGGGGCCTCCAGCAGGCAGCGGTACAGGAGCGAGGAGCGGCAGACGTCCTCCTCCTGGGCCTTCGCCCCGCGCAGGTAGCCGCCGCCGGGGTTGCGCGCGGACGCGAAGTTCAGCACCGCGACGCTCCGCCCGCCGTCCGCGACCAGCCGCCGGGCCGCCTGCATGCTGCCCTCGCCGGTCACCTCGACCTCCGCGTCGGCCACCGCTCCGACCCCCGCCCCGGCCACCGCGCCGGGAACGCGGACGGGCCCCGGGCCGGCCCCGAACTCCGCGTCCGCCGGGTACGACACCGTCCCGGCCCGGGCCTCGGCCAGCTCCTCGGCGATCCGCACCACCGCGCCGGCCGGGCTCCGGTACTCGCCCCGGTCCGCGATCTCCTCGTTCTGCGTGGCCATCGCCCGCTGCCTGCTGCTCACACCGGGCACGCTAATCCCCAACTCCCTTCCCCACCAGCGATTTTCGCCCCTGCCCGGCCACGCCCCCGGGAACGCGGACGGGCCCGCCCCACCGAAGTGGAACGGGCCCGGATCAGCCGGCCTGCGGCGCGTCAGTTCTTCCAGCGCGGCTTGCGGTCGCCGCCACCGTTGAAGCCGCCGCGGTCGTCACGGTTGAAGCCGCCGCGCTCGCCACGGTCCCGGTCGCCGAACGAACGGCCACCGCGGTCGTCGCGGTTGAAGCCGCCACCCTGCGGGCGCCCACCGGTGCGGTGGTCGTCACGCCGCACGAACGGACGGCTGCCGCCACCGGCCTGGCCGCGGTCCCGGTCGCCGAACGGACGCGCCGGACGGTCGCCGAACGAACGGCCGCCGCGGTCGTCGCGGTTGAAGCCACCGCGCTCGCGGTCACCGAACGAACGGCCGCCACGGTCACCGCGGTCGTCACGGTTGAAGCCACCGCGCTCACGGTCTCCGAACGAACGGCCGCCACGGTCACCGCGGTCGTCGCGGTTGAACCCGCCACGCTCACGGTCACCGAACGAACGGCC
>NZ_QLLT01000016.1:106412-195561 GCF_003259315.1 Kitasatospora sp. SolWspMP-SS2h
CCGAACGAACGGCCGCCACGGTCACCGCGGTCGTCACGGTTGAACCCGCCACGCTCGCGGTCACCGCGCTCGCCGCGGTCCCGGTTGTTGTACGCCGGGCGCTCGCTGCGGGCGTCGCGGTAGGACGGGGCGCGCTCCTCGGTCACCGGCTGCTCGGCCTCGGCGGCGGCGACCGCCGCGACGGGGGCCTCGGCGGCGTCGGCCTCGACGGCCGGCTCCTCGTCCTCGATGCCCAGCTCGGCCCGCTCGCGGGCGGCCCGGGCGGACAGCCGGTCGGCCTCCTCGCGCAGCTCGGTCGCGCGGCGCTGGGCGCGCTCCAGCTCACGGGTGAGCTCGGCGACCTCGCGCTCGGCGGCACCGGCAATGCCGGAGGCGCTCTCGGCCTGGACCTCGACCAGCGAGCGGGCGCCGGTGATCCGGGCCACCTCGGCGTCGAAGGCGTGGTCGAGGATGTGGCGCGAGGCGTCCACGCCCGCGTCCTCCATCAGCCGGAACACGCCGCGGCGCTGGTGCGGCAGCACCAGGGTGACGACGATGCCGGAGCGGCCGGCCCGGGCGGTGCGGCCGGAGCGGTGCAGGTAGTCCTTGTGGTCGCCGGCCGGGTCGACGTTCAGCACCAGGTCGATGCCGTCGACGTGGATGCCGCGGGCGGCGACGTCGGTGGCGACGACCACGTTGAGGTAGCCGTCCTTGAAGTCGCCGAGGACCCGGGTACGGGCGCCCTGGGTCATGCCGCCGTGCAGCGCGTCGGCCTTCACCCCGGCTTCCATCAGCTGCTGGGCGACCCGGTCCGCGCCCATCTGGGTGCGGACGAAGATGATGGTGCGGCCCTTGCGGGCGGCGATCGCGTTGGTGATCGGCGCCTTGTCCTTGGGCTTCACGACCAGGATGTGGTGGGTCATGGTGGTCACGGCGCCGGCCGACGGGTCGACCTCGTGGGTGACCGGGTTCTTCAGGTAGCGCTTGACCAGGCTGTCGATCTCGTTCTCCAGGGTGGCGGAGAACAGCAGGCGCTGGCCGCCGGCCGGCACCAGGTCGAGGATCTCGGTGACCTCGGGCAGGAAGCCCATGTCGGCCATCTGGTCGGCCTCGTCCAGGACGGCGATCTCGACCTCGTCCATCTTGGCGGAGCCGCGGTTGATCAGGTCGCGCAGGCGGCCGGGGGTGGCCACCAGGACGTCGACGCCGCGCTCCAGCGCGTAGATCTGGTTCGACATCGAGGTGCCGCCGCAGACCACCTTGAGGCGCAGGCCGAGCACCGAGCCGAACGGCTCCAGCGCGTCGGCGACCTGCATGGCCAGCTCGCGGGTCGGGACCAGGATCAGGCCGCGCGGGTGCTTCGCCTTGGTGCGCTCGCCGTCGGCGAGGCGGGTCAGCAGCGGGAGGCCGAAGCTCAGGGTCTTGCCGGAGCCGGTGCGGCCGCGGCCCAGCACGTCCTTGCCGGCCAGCGCGTCCGGGATGGTCGCGGCCTGGATCGGGAACGGGGTGGTGACGCCGCGCTTGGCGAGGGCCCGGACCACGTCGTCGTGCAGACCGAGGTCGCCGAAGGTGACGGTGGGCTCGGTGTCGGTGTCCGCGTCGGTGTCGTCCGCGGCGTCGGTGTCCGCGTCGAGGTCGCTGTCGACGTCGGTCAGCTCGGCGAGCTCCGCGTCCAGCGTGTCGGTGTCGGTGTCGGTGTCGAGGGAGTCGGCGTCGGACCCGTTCGCGGGCATGGCGAAGCGGGCGTCGTCAACGAGAGACATGCAAAACCTTCCGGAAGTGGCACGCGCCAAAGTCCGGGGGTCTGTTGAAAAACCGCCTCTATGCGGTCAGCCACGGATCGCCGGAACGCGCCAAGGGCGCTCAAAGGTGTATGAGGAGCGCCAGCCAAATAGGATCAAACGAACGATCTACCACCATAGGGGAACCTGGGGATCAGAGGCAAATCCGCTGGTCAGCACCTCGAACGAAGGGCCGATCGGCCCTCCGGGCTTCCCCCGCCCGCTCAGTGCGCCGAGGGCGACTCGCTCGGCCCCTCCGAACCCGCACCACTGGGCGTCGCCGACGGCCCGGCCGAGTGCGCGGGCGCCGACGGGCTGCCCTGCGGGCTCGGCGAGCCGCCCGTCCCACCGCCACCGCTGCCGCCGCCGCTGCCGACGGGCTGACTGGACGGGGCCGAGACCGGCGCGCTCGCCGTCCCGGACGGGGCCGCGCCGCTCACCGACGCCGCCGGCACCTGCACGGGCGCACCCGGCACGCCCTGCGACACCGGCGGCGGCGTGGACCCCGGCGCCGGGGCCCCGGCGGCCGACGACGCGCCCGGTGACGCGCCGTCAAGGCTCAACGCCCCGCCGTGCTCCCCGTGCTGGACGGTCTGCCGCACGCCCTGCCCGCCGCCCGGCCGGGCACTCGCCGGCGCCCCCGTCCCGGACGGCTTCACCTCCGTCCTCCCGCCCGGGGCGTCCGCGCCCACCGCCATGCACCCGCTCAGCCCGAGCACGGCCAGCGCCGCCGCCACCGAACCCGCCGTCGTCCGCCGCCGGCGCACCGGCCAACCCACCACCATCGAGCCACCTCCCGCACGACCCGCCCGGGGCCGCCACCGTTCCCGGTGCCCAACGCGCGTCCGCCCCGCCTGGACACGGGTACCACCCCACCCGCTCCCACTCCCGCCCCACGCCCCCCACGCGCCCCGTCCTCCCCGCCCCGCTCCCCCGCTCCCCGCCCGCCGGACACGCCGCCGTCCCGCGGATGATCTGGCGCGCCGTCAGCGGAACTCCGACAATGGGGGGCGTGGAGATGACCCGGGACGAGTTCGAGGCACTGGTGTCCGACGCGCTGGACCAGATTCCGTCGCAACTGGCCGCGATGATGGACAACGTCGCGGTCTTCGTCGAGGACGAACCCGACCCCGCCACCCCCGACCTGCTCGGCCTCTACGAGGGCATCCCCCTCACCGAACGCGGCGAGTGGTACGCCGGCGTCCTCCCCGACCGGATCATGGTCTACCGGGGCCCCACCCTCCGCCACTGCGACACCCGCGAACAGGCCGTCGACGAGATCCGCACCACCGTGATCCACGAGGTCGCCCACCACTTCGGCTTCGACGACGACGAACTCCACGAACTCGGCTGGTCCTGACCTCCCCCTCGCCCTCCCCTCGCCCACCCGACGTCCGCCACCCCGCCCCGCCGCGCCGACCACCGGAAACCGTTTTGGCGTTCCCGCCCGGCATCCCATATGCTTCTCGACGTCCCCGAACGCCGGATGATCCGGCCGGAAGGGCCGCAAGCCCTCATCGTCTAGTGGCCCAGGACGCCGCCCTTTCAAGGCGGTAGCACGGGTTCGAATCCCGTTGGGGGTACGCAGTACCGTAGTAAGGTCCTGTGCGGAGCAATCCGCACGAGGTCCCGTGGAGCAGTTGGTTAGCTCGCCACCCTGTCAAGGTGGAGGTCGCGGGTTCAAGTCCCGTCGGGATCGCTCGTCTCGCAAGAGGCGGTGCAGTACGGCCAGGTAGCTCAGTTGGTACGAGCGTCCGCCTGAAAAGCGGAAGGTCGCCGGTTCGACCCCGGCCCTGGCCACATAGCCTGACCAGGCATGATGCCCTCGAAGCAGCTCGCTTCGGGGGCATTTTTGTGCCGGTTGACGCCAACGCTGACGCCAACGGCCCCGAATCGCGGCGAATCCGGGCAGCTCAGCCGGGCTACCCGGAGGCCGAGGCAGCGTGACGCCAATCACAATCCTTCGACTTCGACCATGGTGCCGTCAGGGCCGTACGTGAACATCCGGGGTGGCCCCATCCGGCTGATGATGGCCCGCATCGCGGCTTCCTTCTCCTCCGGAGTCGGCCCGTCGGGATCGGCGAGACGGAAGCCCAGGAGGACCACCTCGTACGGATCCATGTCTTCTGGCTCCGGCATACCCTCCAGCACGAATCCGAAGAAGAACCGCAGTGCCTCCTCTCCCAGGTCGAGGGGATGGAACGGCAGCGGATAGGGCCCCTTGGCCGGCCAGCCCGGCACCGGTTCCACCGGGTGCTCCCCAGCCCAGAAGGGCGCCTCGAACGGCAGCGGCTCGCCGATGTTCTCCATCACTCCGCTGTCCGGCGAGAGGCTGAGCGAGCGGACCAGTTGCCCGTCCTCCCAGACCGCGAAGGCCAGGAAGTCCACCACGCTGTGCATCCAGTGCACGACCAGGCGGCGTCCCGCGCTCGCGTCGATCAGGTGCTGAGGCAGCCGCGAGGGGTAGTCGCCCACCCAGTGCCGGTCGCAGACGATGTCGACCCCGGGGAAGCTGCCAAGGTAGGCGGTCCCGTCGGGCGGGTACGTCGCGTCGCCGAGCTCGCACCTGGCCGACTCCGCGACCTCCCACCCGGGGTAGAGACGGCCGACCAGCTCAGCCGTCCGCTCCGGATCCACTTCCGCCGGCAACCGGAGCGGGCCGGACGAGGCCGGATCCATGTAGACGAGCAGCCCGGTCTTGGCTCCCACGTGTCGACCTCTCCTCAGAGCGATGGCCCCCGGTCTGAGGGCAGGCCGCAAACTACCAACCGCGTAAGACACCGGTGCCCGGCAAGACCTGGGTCTTGCCGGGCACCGGACGAACTGATGAGCCAGAGCGCGAGGCTAGGAGAGCGCCTCCCCGAGACGGCTCAGGGCCTTGAGGCGCTCGGCGAGGGAAGCGTGCGCGTAGACCTTCATGGTCACGCCGACGTCGCTGTGGCCGGCGATCTCCCGCACGATGTGCGGGGGCACGCCGAGGTCGAGCAGCAGGGTGATGCAGGTGTGGCGGAGGTCGTGGAAGCGGAGGTCGTCCAGGCCGAGGCGACCGCGGACCGCGTGCCAGCTGCGGCGCAGGTTGTCCGGCTCGTACGGGGTGCCGATCCGGGACGGGAAGACGAGGTCGTTCTCCTGCCAGCCCATTCCGGCGGCGGCGCGCTCGACGGCCTGACGTTCCCTGTGGTCGACCAGGGCGGCGAGGACCGGTGCGGGCAGCGGCAGGGTGCGCTCGGAGGACAGCGTCTTGGGCAGGACGAGCCGCAGCTCGCCGTCGACCCGCTGGAGGTTGGTGCTCACCGTGAGGGTGCCGCGCTCCAGGTCGACCGAGCTCCAGCGAAGGCCGAGCAACTCGCCCCGGCGCATGCCGAGCATCAGCGCGAGCACATACAGGGTGTGCAGGCGATGGCCGCTCAGCTCCTTGAGCACGAGCTTGGCCTGAGCAGTGGTCAGGCCCTTGCCGATCCGGTAGTCGGGTGCGGGGACCTTCACGAGCTTGGCCACGTTCTTGTGGATCAGTTCCTCTCGGACGGCGTGCTCCAGCGCGTTGCGGAGCACGGCGTGCACGGACTGGATCATCCGCGCAGACAGCAGCCGCTTGCAGCACTCGCCTGCGGCACAGCAGATCGGCTTGGGCCGCTGCGTATCCCAGCCGCCCTTGCAGCACTGGCACTCGGCGCGCACCCGGTTCAGCCAGACGCGGACCTCCTGGGCGCGCAGGTCGCGCAGCCGCTTGGTGCCGAGGCCGGGTATGAGGTGGACGCGGACCACGCTCTCGTAGCCCTGGTAGGTCTTGGGCCGGCGGTTGGGCAAGACCTCCTCGGCGAGCCAGTAGTTGAGGTACTGGCCGACGTTGGAGTCGGTGTCGGGCAGCGGGATGCCGTTGATGGCGTCGGCCTGCAGCTCGACGAGGGCGTTGTGGACCTCGTCCCAGGTCTTGCCGTAGATGGAGACCCGCTTGCGGAGGCCGGAGGTGGTGATCACGTACGCCCGGCCGTGGTAGCGGCCGTCCTTGCGCAGGGTGATGCTGCCCGCGCCGTTGGGGTTGCGCTTGGCCATCAGGCCGCCACCTCCGCGAGCTCGGCGACGAACGTACGGACGGCGGCGGCCGGGACGCGGCGGGAACGGCCGATGGTCACCGAGGGCAGGCGGCGGGTGCGGATGAGGTCGTAGACGGTGGAGCGGCCGAGCTGGAGCTGGGCCATGACGTCCGGGATGGTCAGCAGGAGCTGCTCGTGCGGGGCCATGGAGCCAGCCACATCCGCCGGAGCGGCGACGGGGATCGAGACGAGGACCGAACCGCCGAGGGCGCCAGCGGCTTCGGCGGAGGTGAGCGGCGGCTTCTTCGCCGGGACCTTCGGCGAACTAGGGATCGGGAGTGTCATGCTGGGGACAGGACCCTTCTGTTGACGGGCGCGCGAGCGCCCCAGGTGCTGAGGGATCTGGCCCGGCAGGGGCGAAGGTTTGACGACTGGACGCTTCTGCCGGGAGCAGGGGGAGAAGTCCCAACCGGCCCGATGCGGGACGGCAGGTGACTGGGAAGAAGCTGTCGGCCCGAAGGCGACACCGGGAAGTGGTCACCGGCGACAGCGTTGATGGACCGTCAGGTCGGTCTGTGGGCCGCGACGGCAGCGGGCACGGCGGCAGCAGCGGCAAGACGGCCAGGGACCGCCTCGACTTGGGCCAGGTCGGCGGCAGCCTGGTCGGCGGTACGGCGGAGCGTGGACAGCACGCGGTTCCTTCCTCGGTGGCTGGCGGGCTGCAACCCTGCACCGTGGTCGATCGTCGTGGATGGGCGGTCGCGCGGTTGGTGGCCGCGTGGGGTGTGACGTTAGCTCTGGATTCCGGCCGCGCCAAATGGCCGGCGAGCTCGGTGAGCACAGTAGGAACGGTCCGGCCGTTTACCTAAAAAGATCTTGGCCGGAGCCTCGTGGGCAGTCTGCAACAGCCAGCGCAGAGACCCCGTCCGGTCACTCGTCGGTATGGACCGGCTCGGTCGGCATCTTGCCGCCCTTGAGGAACTCCTGGACCAGTGGGGTCGGAGCGTATCTGCGGTACTCGAAGGAGAGGCCGATCGCGATCTTCCCACGCAGCCGCTTGCGGTTGTGGGGGAAGTCCTGGCAGTACTTCTCGGCGGCGGCCAGGGCCTTGGTCGTGAACTCGGCGCCCTGCGCGGTCGTCCGGTACCCGAAGATCACGTGGTCGGCGAGCTGCTGCATGATCTTCTCCTCGGGTGAGGTCGACGGGCCGAGGAAGTCCTCCAGGGTCAGGTCGAAGACCTTGGCGAAGCCGATCGCCTCGTCGAGGTTGATCCGTCGGCGGGGTTCGCCGCTCTCGATGCGCCAGACCGAGGACTGGTTGATCGGGTAGCCGGCCTCGGTCATGCGCTTGGCCAGCTCGCCGGTGCTCCAGCCGCGGAGCTCGCGCTCCAGCCGGACCCGTTCGGCGGCGTTCTCCTCGCTCAGGCCGGCGACAGCGGCTTCACCGGTCGAACCGCCCTCCGGCTCCTCCCGCACCAGTGCGCCGGAGGGGGCCTCCGCGGCCTTGTCCTGTCCGGGCATTCGATTCACCTCGCATCTAGTTCCGAGGCGACTTGCATAACGGCCGCCGGGGTGCCATAGTCATGCATAGCGAAACGCATGTCAAGTCGAACCGCATCGCGGGAGGCTGCCTGCGCCTCGCCCCGAAAAGACCGAAGGCCCCCGGTGCTACCAACACCGAGGGCCTGAAAGGTCCCAAAACCGCCCATCCATGACGATCGACCACGGTGCAGGGTTGCAGCCCATGCGCACCGAGGAAGGACCAGCGTGCTCCAGCGTACGGCGTCGCCCCTGTGCGGCGCACCTGCCTCGCGCCCGTTCGCCCCGCAGGCGGGGCGGTAGGCCATGGCGCGTATCCGCACCATCAAGCCCGAGTACCCCGTCTCGGAGGACCTCGCCTCGGTCTCCCTGACTGCCGAGCGCACGTTCGTCTGCCTGCTCACCCAGGCCGACGACGAGGGACGCCAGCGCGACAACGCGGCCGTCCTCAACGGCGCGCTCTGGTCGCTGCGGCCCGAGCACACCGCGCTCGACACCGAGGACGAGCTGCACCAGCTCGCCGAGACCGGCCTGATCTGCCGTTACACCGGCTGCGACGGCCGCCAGTACCTGCACATCGCCAAGTGGCACGAGCACCAGAAGATCTCCCACCCCACCGCCTCGCGCCTGCCCGCCTGCCTCGTCCACGAGAGCGCGGGCTGGTGCGGCAAGTGCAAGGCGAAGGGCCAGGGCTGCGTGCGTCCGGCTCCGGAGAACTTCCGGAGCCTTCCGGAACCGCTCGCGACCCTCGCGGAGACCGTCCCCGCCCAGCGGCCCTTCCCGGCCGTCGCCGAGTCCGCCCCCGCCGTGGCCCTGTCCGCTCCGGACCCGGCTGCTTCGAGCGAAAGTACAGGTCAGTCGGCTGCTCCGGAGCTCCTCCGGAGGACTCCGGAGAACGTCGTGCCTGGACCATGGACCTTGGACCATGGATCTACCCCTGAAGGGGGCGGCTCCGCCGCGCCCACCCCGGCACCCTCGTCGGCAGCACCCGAGCGGGACGATCCGGTCCTGGTCGCCGCGCCCACCGGCGAGCCGTCGGTGAACGCGGGCGACCTGGTGGCCGAGTACGTCGCCACCTGCCCGAAGCCGGTACCGGCCAACGTGCGGGGGCACCTCGGCAAGGTCATCAAGGGCCTGCTCGACGGCGGTACCAGTGCCGACGACATCCGCGCCGGGCTGCGGCTGTACGCGGCGAAACCGATGAGCCCGAGCGTGCTGCCGAGCATGGTCCACGAGGCGATCAACGCCCAGCCCGCCGGGGCCACCCGCGCCGGGCACAGCGCCGCCCGCGCGCCCTACCAGCCCTTCGCCAACCCCGCCGACGCCCGCGCCTACTACGAGGGGAACCTGTGACCAGCCTGCCCAACCCCCGCCGCGCGGACGAGCGTCGCGAGCCGCAGCCGGCCTCCGGCGCCGTCCTGCGCCTGGAGCGACTCCTGGCCGCCAAGGGCATCGACCCCGACCGGCCGCTGGCCGACACCGACCAGCCGTCCACCGCGCTGGAGCTCGCCGACCGACGCATCCCGCCGCGCTACCGCCTCGCCGAAGCCGACCACCCCGAGGTGGCGACCTGGGTCCAGCAGGTCACCCTGGCCTGCCGACCCGGCCCCGGCGGCACCCCGGGCATCGCCCAGGGCCCATCGCTCCTGATCGCCGGACCCACCGGCTCGGGCAAGACCCACCAGGCGTACGGGGCGATCCGCAGCCTGCTCGCGGCCGGTGTGCGACTGCGGTGGGCGAAGATCACCGCCACCGAGCTGTACGCCTCCCAGCGGCCCCGCCAGGGCATCGACACCGAGCGCGAACTGCGCGAGTTGATGGCCAGCCCGCTGCTGTTCCTCGACGACATCGGCGCCGCGAAGGCGTCCGAGTGGACCGAGGAGCTGACCCTGCGGCTGGTCAACCACCGCTACGAGTACATGCTCCCGACGCTCTTCACCACCAACCTGCCGCTCGGCGAGATCAAGGCCGCCCTCGGCGACCGCACCGCCTCCCGCCTCGCGGAGATGTGCGAGCGCGCCATCCTCACCGGCACCGACCGCCGCCGGAGAAGCGCCGCCTGAGGCCGTTCAGCTTCTGAACGGCCTGGCCGGACCCCCCCCCACACACACACACCTCACCCCATCGTTGCCTCGCCGCATCGCCGCATCGCCGTGCCCGCGCGCGGCGAGGCCACCCCTGGAGCACCACACGTGACCACCGTTGCGATCCCCCCTACCCCCACGCCGTCCGTCCGGGCCACGCTCTTCGACCGCCTCGCCGTCGGTTTGCTCGGCGCCCTCGGCTTCGTCCTGTCCTACGACGCACTGCGGCAGATGGCCGCCGCGACCCACGTCCGCGGCCCGCTCACCTACCTGTTCCCGATCATCATCGACGGGTTCATCGCCTACGGCGTGCGCGCCCTGCTCGTCCTGCGCGACGCCCGCCGGCCCGCCCGCGCCTACGCCTGGACCCTCTTCGCCACAGCGACCGCCACCAGCGTCTGGGCCAACGCCCTGCACGCCGTCCGCCTCAACCAGATGCCCACCGCCGGAAGCGGACTCAGGCTCAGCGACACCGTCGTCGGCGTCCTTTCCACCCTCGCCCCGCTCGCCCTTGCCGGGGCCGTCCACCTCTACATCCTCATCGCCCGCCACGGTGAGCAGAACGACCCGTCGAACGCCACGACCTCCACCGATCCGGTGGTCTCCGGCCACCACGCGGAGTCCCGGCCGGAGCAGGCGGAGGACCGCAGCGACGACAATGCGCTGTTGACGCTGCTGTCCGCGGCCGGTCTTCTGCCCGACGAGTGGAGCGGCGCACTCCCCACTCCCCAGTCGGCAGAAGTCGACGACCAGCCGAACGGCACTCGTGACGCCACAGCCGACGAGCAGGCCGAACCCGCCGAGCCGTCCGACGAACCCCACGTCGAGAAGCCTGCCGCCACCACGCAGGGCAAGCCGATCGGCCGCCCGCCGGGGGCATCCATGGAGCAACTGGTGGAGGTCGGCCTCCAGGCTGCCATCGCCCACGGCCGACTCACCCGCGCGATCGTCGAACAGGGCATCCGGGAAGCCGGCCTGCCGCTCGGCAGTACCCGCTTCACGGAGCTGATGAAGAGGCTCCGCCTCGCATGGGACGCCGAGCACGGCCCTCAGGACCCCGGAACCAACTGACCGCCCGCCCGCCTATTCGGCCAACCGATGCGGTCGGCCGGACACCGGCTTCTGCCGACTCGCACACGCGGTCGGCAGAAGTCCACCGCCCCGGTCACCTCACCCGGCAGAACTCGCCCGCGCCGCCAACCGCCCCTCCCACGCGCCGGTCCACACCCGGCTCGTTCTACCCGGCACGCCGTCCACGCCCGCGAAGTCCAGCGCGGCCGAACCGGCAGCCCGGAAGTCTCCCACCCGTACAGCCACCACCACCGGAAGCATCCCCGTGAACACCACCCGCCAGCCCTTCAACGACCAGCACGGCAGCCCTGTAAGCTCCCTGGGCCGCAACCGAGTTGACCACCTCCAGGCCAACAGCGGAGCAAGCGAGTGCGTCCGGACCCCTGATCGGGGTCCGGACGCGAACGCCCCCGCCCAAGGGGGCGTGGACGGGCCGGTGCTGCCGAGGGCGGCAGCACCGGGGCTTCACCGCGAGGGCGCGGCGAAGCAGGAGGAGACGCACGCCGCCGAGCCGTCCACCTCCGCCCGCCCGGCCGATCGTGCTGAGCGCGCCAGCGTCCACCGCCCCAAGCGCCGCCGCCGCGACGACGAGAACCCGATGCTCGCCAAGGTCTCCTTCCGCGTCAGCCCCGAGACGAAGCAGGAGATCGAGCGACGGGCCGCCTCCGAGAACCTGACCGTCGCGCACTACCTCGCCCGCAAGGCCCTCACCGACGCAGACCCGGGGCCGGGAGGTCGAGACGAGAGCCTGGACGAGGCGATCGACGAGCTGCGGCTGGTGCGGCGCCAGTCCGCCGGCGCGGCCAGCAACCTCAACCAGCTCGCCCGCGACTACAACTCGGGCATCGACCTGCTGCCCGCCGCCGTCCGGGACGCCGCCGACGCCGTCCGTGCCGCGTTCGACGCGGGCCGCCTGGTCATCGCGGACATCGACCGGGTGGCGATGGAGCTGGCGAAGGCGAAGCACCGTTGATCAGCAAGGCCGTCCACGGCAACAACACCCTCGGCGCGCTCCGCTACCTGTACGGCCCGGGCTGGGCGAACGAGCACACCGACCCCCATCTCGTGGCCTCCTGGGATGGCTTCGCCCCCGACCCCGGTCGCGACCCGCACTCCACCCTCGCGCAGCTCCGCGACGGCCTCGACCTGCACGTCGTCCAGTACGGCCGCAAGATCAAGAACCACGTCTACCACCGCATGGTCCGCGCCGACCCGACCGACCGGATCCTCACCGACGACGACTGGGCCACAGTCGCCCGCCGCATAGTGGCCGCCGCCGGCATCGCCCCCGACAGCGACCCGGACGGCTGCCGCTGGATCGCGGTCCGCCACGCCGACGACCACATCCACATCCTCGCCACCACCGTCCGTGCCGACCTCACTCAGGCCCGCCTGCGCGGCGATCAGTACCGCGTCGAAGCCGAACTCACCACGTTTGAAAGGCAGTACAGGCTCAAAGACCTGTCCGACACCCGTACTCGGGACTACCGGGCCTCGATCCCCAAGCGCGCCACGGGCCCGGAGCTGCGCAAGGCCCAGCGCCAGGGCAAGGAGACCAGCGACCGCGACCGGCTGCGCACCGCGGTGCGCCGGGCCTTGGCCGGGGCCGCGAGCGAGGAGGAGTTCGCCGCCAGCCTCGCCGCCCAGGGCGTGCTGCTGGGCGTGCGGCGGGCGCCGTCCGGGGACGTGACCGGCTACAAGTTCGCCCTCCACACCGGCGACGGCACCGCACCGGTGTGGTTCTCGGGCAGCAAGCTCGCCGCCGACCTCACCCGCCCGCAGATCCAGACCCGCTTCACCACTGGCACCGACTTGCCCACCACCAGCTCACCGGTCGCGGCCCGGTACCGGGCCAGCACCACCGTCGACCACACCGTCCGCACCCTCGACGACGCCCCGGACACCGCCCAGGTCGCCGCCGTGGTCAGCGGCGGCATCGAAGCGCTCGACGCCCTCGCCCTCACCAGCCCCGTTCTGTCCCGCAAGGAGATCAACCACGCCGCCCGAGCCCTCGAATACACCGCCATCGCCCGCACCCGCGCCGCCCGTGCCGACCTGCGGGCGATGCGCTCCGCCGCCCGCGAACTCCTCTACACCGGCCCCATCGGCGGCCGAGGCGAAGAGGGCGCGGCCACGGCCACGATCCTGTCCAGCCTGATCCTCCTCGCCGTCGTCGTCGCCAAGTGGCATGCCGCCCAAGGCCATCACCACCAGGCCGACGCCGCCCGCACAGCGGCGATTCACCTGCGCACCGCCTACGGCAGGCACGCCGCCAAGCCGCTCGCCCACCTCTCCCTCGAAGGCGAACGCCTTCCCGGGGAAGTCCGGGACCGGCAGGCGGCAGCGCTCCGCCACGCGCTACCGGCCGACCAGGCCGCGCGGGTGCTCGCCGACAAGGACGGCTGGGCAGCCCTCGCCGCCACCCTCGCCGAAGCCGAAGCAGCAGGACACGACCCCAACGCCCTGCTCGCCCACGCCACCGGGCGGCGCGAACTCGCCAGCGTCGACTCCGCCGCCGCGGTGCTCACCTGGCGCATCCGCCGCGACACCGCCCTCCCCGCCCCCGGACGAGCGGTCACGCCCGAGGACCGCCGCGCGAACGCGGCACTGTCCAGGAGCGCCACCGGCCGCACCACCACTACACCTGCCCCAACACACCAGCCCCACAGCTCTCCTGGCCCTTCGGGAACCGTCCCGACCTCGACAGCCGCACTCCCACCCACCACCTCACAGCCGGCCATCCACCGGCGCTGACCCCTCCTGTAAGGAGCTTCACCACCTTGGCCCAGTCCGACTACCGCACCGACGTCATGGACCTGCTGTTCGACGCGGACTTCAAGTACCGCCCCGACACCAACACCTGGTCCCACAGCGACGGTCGCCCCTTCACCAGGAAGGAGCAGGCCACCGTCCTCGGCGCCACCCGGGAGGAGTTCGAAACGTTCTGCTGGCTGCGGGACCGCAAGATAGAACGCGACCGCGAGATGGCCCACGCCACCCAGGCCGTCATCGCCCTCCTGCACCGGTACTTCGCCGTGCTCCCGGCGGGCAGCACGGCCGCCGACGCCACCGCCGTCATGACCGAGCAAGACCGCACCGAGTACGAGCGCCTGCTCGACATCGTCGCCCCGGACGGCTGGCTCCTCGCACCCAGCGAGGAGTGACCTTCACCGGCACCCTGGCCCGGCAACTCCATGGCCAGGGTGTCGATGTGATGTCTTCAGCGGCGGTCGGGAACTTCCCGACCGCCGCTCGTCTTGTGGTCCCTGCATCACGCCACCAGCACGGGAAAGGACCACATGACCGACCACGACCCCGACTTCCACAACCCTGAGCCCCAGCACCCCGTCGTCCGCGCTGTCCCACACCCTGGTGAACTCGACGCCCGCGGCATCCCCCTCACCTGCGCCCACTGCCACGCCCGCCGCGACTGACTCCTGCTCAACGTCCTCCACCAGGTCTTCGTCCGCTGCCGCTGCGCACACGAGTGGGAGGAATCCGACCTCACCCTCGCCTACTTCGACCAGCACTACACCGAGCCCGAACACGAGTGGGACGACTTCGACACCGCCATGCGCGCACTCGCCTTCGACGGACTCCTCGCCGGGACGATCTGGCCGACAGACTGCTGACGAGAACACCAGAGGCGGATGCTCCGGCTGACTCGCTCGTCGGCCGGAGCGCCGCCTACGCCGGGGGGAGCGCCTTCGCTACGACCTCCTGAATCCGCGAGCGTACTTCGGGGTTGGCAGTTGCCAGAGCCGTCGCGCCGGAGACGATGAGGGACCACATCGCGGTCTGCGCCAAGGCGGGGTGGCGTGCGATGGGAGGAATCAGGGGGACCAGCCAGGCCGCGGCGAACCACAGGGCGGCCGGGACGACCCTGGCCCGTGCACGAGACACGAGGCCGGGAGCGGCGGCAGGTGGAGGAGCTGTCGCCAGCAGCGCAGCCCGGTCACCGTGTGCGACCAGCAGCATGCCTCGCACCAGGGACTCGACCACGGCTGTCACCTCTGCTTCGGACCTCGCTCTCACCAGGTCAGCTTTCAACAACCGGATGCCTTCGGCGATGCGGTCGGCCTCGACACGCAAATCCCTGCGAAGCTGTCCGTCCGCGGCATCGGTCCGATCGATGAGGGCGAGACAGCGAGCGGCGTCGACTGCAAGTGCCTCCACAGCCTCGGCCCATCGGCGGCAAGCAGCCGACGAGCGCCACGTGCTGCGCTCGTTGTGGATCCGGTGGGCGACCCAAACGATCCGGACGACCAGGGCGTCGTACGAATGGCACTCCTGACTGACCTTTCGCCGATGCACAATCAGGCGCCATATCAGTAAGGGAAGTTCGACGACGATGACGGTCAAGAGCGCGGCGCGGCCGATCTGCGGAAACAACCACGGTGACACCCACTGCTTCGGCGCTCTGAACACCATGACCCAGGTGAAGGTGGTCAGGCCGGTGGCCAAGGCGACGGCGATCCGGGCCGTGAGAACCCGGTACCGGACACTGGGCAGCCACAGCGCAGCTCCGAACGTCCAGACCAAGGCGACGATCAAGGCCGAGGCGCGCGCGTTGCCTCCCATCACGACGAGCAACGGCGGCAGGGCGATCGGGACGAGCCAGGGCGACAGCCACTGGTGGTAGAGCCGGTGACCGACCGCGACACGTTTCTCGATCGCCGTTCGGATCGGGGAGAAAGTATCCCGGTCGGAGGCCGAGGAGCCCACCAACGGGACCAGGGCCCGCGCCATCCTCATCACCGAGACCAGTTCCTGGCTGCGGCGCCGCGTCACCGCCCTCCCTGTCGCCCAGCTTCCCGTGGTTGCCCGGACAGTGGTCCAGCTCATCTGATCTCCTTCATCCTCGAACAGCCGCATGACTCTACGGCGCAGGTGCGCCCGGGCATCTTGGTGGACGAACTGCAGGTCGGCGCTGTCGCGAATCGCCGTCCCCGTGGTGCTCGCGCCGGTAGGCTCTCTGCATGGTGACTGCTGAACCGAAGGTGTCGCTCACGGGCATCAAGCCGACCGGAGAACCGCACCTCGGCAACTACATCGGGGCCATCAAGCCGGCCCTGGAGCTGGCCGGCGGGGCCGAGTCGATCTACTTCATCGCCGACTACCACGCGCTGACGTCGGTACGCGATCCGGAGTTGCTCGGCCGCTGGACCCGTTCGGTGGCAGCCACCTGGCTCGCGGCGGGGCTGGACCCCGAGCGCACGATCTTCTACCGCCAGTCCGACGTTCCGGAGATCTTCGAACTCCACTGGGTGCTCTCGTGCTTCAGCGCCAAGGGACTGATGAACCGTGCCCACGCTTACAAGGCGGCGCGGGACCGCAACCGCGAGGCCGGGGTCGAGGATTTGGACGCTGGGGTCAACATGGGGCTGTTCAACTACCCCGTGCTGATGGCCGTGGACATTCTGATCATGGAGGCGGACCTCGTCCCGGTCGGCAAGGACCAGTTGCAGCACGTGGAGTATGCGGCGGACATCGCCGGCGCGTTCAACGCCGTCTACGGAGACGCCTTCCGGCTGAAGATCCCGAAGGCCGTCGTACCGACCGAGGACAGCGGCCGCACCCTGCCCGGTACCGACGGCCGGAAGATGAGCAAGTCGTACGGCAACACGATCCCGCTGTTCGCGCCGGAGGCGGAGCTGCGGAAGACCGTGCGCCGGATTCCGACGGACAGCACGCCAGTTGAGGCGCCCAAGGACGCCGACTCCTCTGCGGTGTTCCAGCTGCTCTCCCACTTCGCCGATCCGGCGACGACGGCCGAGGTCCGCGCGCGGCTGGAAGCCGGGGGCATGGGCTGGGGCGAGCTGAAGGACAAGCTGTACGTCGTCCTGAACGAGCAGCTGGGCCCGCTGCGCGAGCGGTACGACGCGCTGATGCAGCCGGGCAGCGAGTTGGAGGAGCTGCTGGCGATCGGCGCGGCCAAGGCGCGCAGGCGGGCCCAGCCGGTGCTGGAGCAGGTGCGGAAGGCGATCGGGATCGGCGGCTGATCCCCCGGTCTGTCAGCTTCTGGAAGCCACGGCCCGGGCGACCTGGTCGGCTGCGTGCCAGGCGGTGGTCCACTTGCCCGGCAGGCAGACGATCAGGTTCTCGACCTGCCCCCAGCCGGCAGGCGGATGACGGAGATCGACCACGACCGCCGACGGGTCGGGTCCGGTGCCCACCGGCTCCGCGACCTGGCCCCATTGCAGACGGACCCGCTCTGCGGGCAGACCCGGCCACCGCGCCGACAGAGCCGCCGCGATCCGGTAGTGCTCGACGGCGTCCTCAGCAGGACCGCCGGGACGGCCGGGAAGTGCGACACGGAGTTCGTCGCGCTGAGGGCTTACGGCGAGCAGGTCACCGTCGAGCCAGTAGGTGAGCGGGAGTCGGGGAACCGGTCCCTCCAGGACGCCGTACGGCAGGTTGCTGATCGCCAACGGGTGCTGGATGCCGAGCAGGTCGAGCAGATGAACCGTGCGGTGGCCGACCGCCAGTACGAGGGTGTCGGGCCGGTAGTACCCGGTATCCGTGCTCCACAGGACCACTTCGGTCCCGGAGAGGACCGGCGCGCACGAGGCCGGACGGGCGAAGCCGACCCCACGGGTCGCGGCGTGCGCGATGGTCTTGGAGTGCACGGCGGCCACGTCCACCGAGAGGTCGGGCAGGGCGAAGGCGGCGGCAGGGGCAACGGACGGCTGAACTCCGTAGCCGTCCAGTTCTGCGGCGGACAGCGGCCGTGCGGGGATCCCGAGGTCGGACCACGCCTGCGCGTAGCGCTCGACTTCGCCGGGCGAGCCGAAGAGGGCCAAGCCCGGCGCGAGTCGGACGTCCTCGTCGATCAGACCGGACCAGCGGGAGCGGTGCTGCCAGCAGGCGGCCGCAACCTCGGGGAGCACGGGGGCGTAGACGGCTCCCGAGTGGAGTTGGCCGAAGTTCTGCAGGGACGCGCCGACGGCGCCGTCGCCGTGGCAGCGGACGTGGTGCCCTTCCTCGGCCAGCCGGGTGGCGGCGGTGAGTCCGGCGAAGCCGGTGCCGAGAACGACGGTGTCAGGGGTACTGCTCATCGTCTTCCTTCGATCGGGCGGGCTGATCACCCACGATGACGGTCCGGGCGCGGGGCATGTCCAGGTACCTCTCGAAGGCGCGGACGAGCCGCTCGGGCGCACCGTGGTGGTCCACCCCGGCGCGGATACGGGGCGGCAGGAGCGCGAGCCGTTCGCGGCTGGCACGCCGGTGCGCGGTGGGGCTGTTCCGGCCCACCGTGTGGGAGAGGACGAGTGAGCCCAGCGCGCCGGGCAAGCCGGCGATCCCGCGGTGGACGTACGGTTGCGGATCACCTCCTCGAACGACCCACAGCGAGCGTCGCGCCGGGTGGTGGCCGATGGCATGCAGAGCTACCGCGGCAGCCTCGTAGGTGCAGCTGTTGCCGACGACCGCGCCCGGTTGGTCTCCGGACCGGTCGGGCTTGGCGGTGCCGACGAGCTGGGGCAGCAGAACGAGGTCGACGCATTCCAACCGCGCGTAGTGGACAGCCTGTTGGCGCTTGGCCCTGCCGTAGGGCGTCTGGAAACCCAGCGGCGCCAGCGCGGCCGTCGTACCTGCGGCCAGGACCCGGACCGCATGTCCCTCGGCGGCCAGCAGCCGACGGGTTCGTACCGTGAAGGTGGTGGCGGCAGAGATCGACCGTCGCATCGAGGCGACGCTCGTCCGGTCGAGGACGAGATCGACGAGGACGACCTCCCCCGCACCACCCAGCAGGTCCAGCAGCTGGTCCTGCACCGATGCCCACTGGGCAGCCGTAGTCAGGTCCGCGCAGACCCAGCCGTCCGGAGGCGAGTCGTCGGCAGGGCTTCGGGAAACGCCGATGACTCGGTGCCCCTGCGCGCGGAGCACCGGCAGGAGGTGCCGACCGAGACGGCCGGCACCTCCCAGCACGACGAACGTCTGACCTGCGGTCACCGGCCGCACTCCCGCCAGATCCTGGCGAAGGTGGAGAACGTCTCGGCGAACCGGTGTTTGGCCAGCTCCCACCCGGCGGCCTCCTGTCGCCTGCGCCGGAATGCCGCCCGTGCCTGGTCGATCTCCACCATGGTCCAGCCGCTGCTGAGTTCGATCGCCGAGAGCAGGGGACGCTGGCTGGCCTCGTCGTCGGCGAGGACGCGGGCGGCGATCTCCTCGTCCGCCATGCCGAGGTGGATGCCCGAGGCGGGGATGCTCTTAGACATCTTGGGGTAGCCGCTCAGGCCCTCCAGGACGCGGAAGTAGAGCGCCCCGAGCTGGACCTGCCAGCCGAGGCTCAGCTCGCCGGCCTCCCGCTGCCGGTCGAGGACGAGTCGGGACAGCTCGGTGAAGTAGCTCTCCTCCAGACCGGAGAGCATCAACACGCGGGCGGCGCCCTCCTCGGCGGGGCCGAGGATGTCCGCGACGGTGTAGAGCGCGTCCACGGTGAGGCCGACCTCGCTCCCGAGCAGACCGTGGTCCTGGTAGAGCTCGACCAGGTCCTCGTGGTGGTCGAGGAAGTCCTGGCGGCTGAGGAACCGGGCGATGCGCCCGCACCGCACGAGGTTGGCGGTGTCGGTGTGCGAGCGCATCCGGACCGGCGCGAACTCGGCCTGCGAGTCCAGGCCGATCGCCCGCATGAAGCTGAACATCTGGTCGCGGACGGCGGTGAGCTGGTTCCATGGCACGTTGCGGGAGTTCCACGCGCCCAGCTCGGAGACGACCACGGTCATCGGCACCCGCAGGTGGCGCTGCAGCTCGATCACTCCGAGCATCACCGACAGGGTGCCGGCGGTCGGGGCGTTGGTCGGTCCGAATCCGGTCACGACGGCCAGCGGGCGGTCGGAGTCGAGGGGGAGGACGTCCTGCAGCCGGTCGTGGTGGGTGAACCGGCGGGTGAGGGGGCCGAGCGTCCTGCCGACCCAGTTCTCGTTGACGGGCAGCGGTTGCGGAGTCATCGGAGGCCTTTCGAGGCGGCGGTGCGGAGACGGGGAAGGAGCCGCTCGGCGCGGCCGTCCAGGCGGGCCTCCCGGACCAGTTGGAGGGCCTCGTCGTCAGCGACTCCCGGACGCGCGGTGGCGAGGATCGCGGCGGCGTTGCGCTCGACCAGGTTCGTGACGGCCGGGTCGCCGTCCGGGCGGAGGGACTCGACCAGGGCTGCCGCGTTGGTGGCGTGGTCGGTGCGGTGCCTCACGGCCCGCCGCCACGGACCGGTAGCACTGTCGCTGTGCTGACTGACGAGTTGGACAGCTCCGTGTTGCAGTACCGCGCTGGTGCTCGTCCCGAACGAGGCGAGTTCGTCGATCCGTTGCCCGGGCCCGATCCAGGTCGTGACGACCCGGCCGCGGGCGATGTCCGGGCGCGCCGAATGGATGCCCGACGCGGCGGTCCGCACGTCGTCGTGGGCCAGCCCGTGGAGGAACGCGTCGGCCGAAACGGCCAGGGTCGCGGCCGGCATGAAGAAGCTCATCGGGCTGAGGAAGTCGAACCGGCCGTCGTAGCGGGCCGCGTAACGCGGGCAGAAGGACGCGTAGTCGACGAAGGCGATGCCGTACGTGGCCGTGAACTCGGGGATGCGGGCGGGATCGGTCAGCGAGGGCAAGCCGAGCGCGGCCAGGACGTCGGACGCGCCCGAGACGGCCGAGACCGACGACGAGGTGCCCTTGACGACGTTCGCACCGCTGGCGGCGGCCAGCAGAGCGGCGGCCGTGGAGACGTTGAACGTCTTGAAGGTCTCCTTCCCGCTGCCCGAGACGGTCACCGTGCCGTCCGGCACGACCACCGGATCGGCCAGGAACTCGGCGAGCGTGTCGTCGAACGCGACGACCTCGGCCCAGACCTGGGTGAGCAGGGCCGGGGTGAGGCCGTCGCCGTCGAGCAGGCGGCGGGCCCAGTCGCGCCAGCTCTCGTCGGCCTCGTCCCCCTCACCGCGAAGGGCCTCCGCGAACTGCTGCGTGTCCACCGAGCAGGAGCCGTCGGAGGCTCCGGGAGGGGTGGTCGTCCTGCGAACCTGACGTGGGATGAAGGGATTTGACTGTACATCTGAGCGTGATGCGGGATGGAACATGGTGCGGCCTCCAGTTCGTTCGTACCGGTGGGCACTGTTGCCACGGACATCACAGCGGGCCTAGCGTGATCGCTGTATCACTCCGAGTTGTCGAGGCCGTTCGCTGTCCCGCTCAACGTGACTTCAACATCCGCTTACACACGGGATCGCCGACCTCGGACCTAGGCTCGGAATCATGCTGACGAACCGTGAGCTGGTGGGGAACTTGAGCAGGGACCGATCGGGCTGGCGGCCCGAGAAACTGCGGGAGATGCGAGAAGCCCACGGGCTCACCCTGGAGGCGGCCGGCGAACGCCTCCGTGAGACCGCGCGCCGCGCAGGACTCTCCGCGCCCGCCGCCAACTTCCAGACGCTGTGGCAGCACGAACAGGGCGAAGTCTTTCCCGGGCCGCACTACCGGCGCGCGTACTGCCTGCTCTACCGGGCGACCGAGCCAGAGCTCGGCTTCCGCAAGGCACTCCCGGCCGAGCAAGTCGATCATCAAGTCGCCGACTCCAAAGAGCAGCTGGAGAGCGAGCACGTCCAGGCCGTCACCCGGGCGCTCAAGCACCTGGTGCCCACTTCGGCGAAGGGCGGCATCCAGGGTGCCCAACAGCGAATCCTCGATGCCTGGCGCCGCCGGCACACCGGTGGCGACCCGAACCAGCCCTCACTCCTGCTGATCGGTGGATTCGCTGGAAGCGGTAAGTACGAATTCGCCAAGTTCATATCCCAGTTGACCGGTTGGCCGCTCCTCGACAAGGACCCGCTCACCCGGCCGTTGGTGGAGCGCCTGCTGACCGAGCTCGGTTGCGACCCCAACGACCGGCAGTCCGAGACCTACCGGACCGAGGTCCGGCCGCTGGAGTACCAGTGCCTCATGGAGTCGATCCTCGCCAACGTCGAGTGCGGCATCTCCACCGTAGCCACCGCCCCGTTCATCAGCGAGATGACCGATCCGGTGTGGATGCGGCGCCTGACCAACCGCTGTGCGGCGCACCAGGTGGAGGTCACGCCGATCTGGCTGGAGTGCGACGCGGACTCCATGCGCGAGTACATAGCCTTCCGTTCCGCCGCCCGTGACGCCTGGAAGCTCAGCAACTGGACGGACTACGTCGAGGGGATCGACCTCGACCTCCGCCCAGTCGTCCCGCACCTCGTCGTCGACAACCGCTACGGATCGGCCATCGCGGTCGCCGACCAAGCCCGATACGCCCTGGGAGTGGCACGCGCATGAAGACCGGGATCATCCTGTACGGACCGCCGGCCAGCGGCAAGGACACCATCACCGCAGCCCTCATCGAGCAGGACCCACGGCTGGCCCAGTTCGCGCGGCTCAAGATCGGCGGCGGCCGCAGCCAGGGCTACCGGATGGGCACCCCCGACCAACTCCACCAGCTCGAAGCCAGCGGTGGCGTCATCTACCGCAACGACCGCTACAACAACATCTACCTGATCGACCGGCCGGGCCTCGACGCCGTCTTCGCCGCCGGTCGAACCCCGATCATCCACCTCGGCCAGATCGCCGGCATCGGCGCACTCACGACGGGCTACCCGGCATCCTGGCTCACCGTGCAGCTCTCGTGCCCACGGCACGTGACCGAGCAGCGGTCCGCCCTGCGCGGCGACACCGACACTCCAGCCCGCCTCGCCGCCTGGGACGCCACCGAAGCCGACGTCCTGGCCCACCCCTCCGTAGGGTGGGACCTCCGTCTGCGGACTGACCGGCAGTCGATCGAGGAGTCCGCGCAGGTCATCATCGAGGCGCTGAAGCCAGCCGATGAGCTGGCCTTCTAACGGTGTTCGTGGAGACGGGCCAGTGCGTCCACCAGGCTGAGTTCCGCATCCCGCGCGCCCTCCCAACGGAGAAGGGCCTCGGCCGCGCCGCGCATCGGCTCACCCGGCAGCCCGCACTCCTCCAGCAGTTCGGCGGCCTCCGCCAGTTCAGGCGCCCAACGCCAGGCCCGGCCAGCGGTCTTGGGGATGTAGCCGGTCTCCACCAGGTAGCTCCCCGAACGACCGGAGGCGATCTCCAGCAGCTCGTCCTCGACACCGTGGTCGGCCGCCAGCGCGTACGACAGCGCCGCAAGCACCCGGGACGCCTTCTGATAGCTCGTGTACGAGAGCTTGAGCGCGCTGGCCTGTCCGAGCTCGGCTCCAAGGACACGGGCGCGCACATCGGTACCGGCGAAGAGCTGCACCACCTGGTCGACCGCCTGCTCAGGGCCGGACAGGAACAGGCGAGGCTGCTTGCCGCCACGCGGAGGCGAACCCACCACCGAGCCGTCCACGACCGTCGCTTCAGGCAGCGCCGACGCGATCCGCTTGACCCGTTCCGGGGTCACGGCGTTCGCTTCGACGTAGACCCCTCCGTAGCCGTGCTCCGCGACCTCGGCGGCAAGCTGCTCGGCAGCGGCAGGTGGGCAGACGGAGAGCAGGATCTCGCACCGCGGAACCAACTCGCCGAGGCTCGGAACCTCGGTGAGGCCGGCCTCGACCGCGCGACTCCGGGTGGCCTCGCTCCGACCCGCCGAGCACCAGAGGACAGTCGTCCCTGCCTGGCGGATCTGCGCTGCGACCGCTGCACCCATGCTGCCCGGGTGCAGCATTCCGACCACCGGCCGACCGCTGTTCATGCGCGAACCCCGTTCATCCCCAGCAACAACTCGATGGCTTCGCCGGCGTCCGAGACGACGTGATCCGCTTCGACAGCGTTGCCGTTACCACCGGACACCCAGATCGTCCTCAGACCGGCAGCCCGCCCACCGGCCACGTCCTTCTCGGGGCTGTCGCCGACCATCCACCCGCCGGAGAGCCCGTCCACTCCCAGAAGGCGGGCCGCCTCGGTGAAGATGCCGATCTCCGGCTTGCGGATGCCGACCTCCTCCGAGACGCACACGGCGTCCACCCTCCGATCGATCCCGGTCCTCGCGAGCTTGGCCCGCTGTATGTCGCCGGCACCGTTGGTCACGACCGCCAACCGCCAACCGGCCGCGCGCAGCTCCTCCAGGCCGGACAGAACCGCGGGTGGACAGGTCACGGCGGCTGCCATGCCGCTGCAGTAGTGCTGCCACAACTCCTCGGTCGGAGCGGAGAGGGCGAACTCGCTGCGCAGGCGGTCGAAGTCGCTGCGGTAGGCACGCTCGTACATCGCGTCCAGCAGCCACTCCTCGACGTCCTCGGCGAAGCCGAGATCGGAGCAGAAGCTGCGGACGCACGCCCGGAACCCCTGCGTGCGATCGACGAGGGTGTCGTCCAGATCGAAGAAGGCCAGTCGCTGCACGGCGGCAACTCTACTGTGGGCAAGGACGGTTATTCGGGTCTGGAGCAACGATGCCCTTCCCGGAGGAGCGCCGGGAACTGGGGCGGCTTTCGGCACGAACGTTTCCTGATTCTCCGATGCGGCCAATGCGTCGGCTGGTACTGCCGCTGGCGTAGTCTGCCGTAGGAGGTCCTGGCCGGCCTGGTCGGGCGGACCGCCGATTGGCTGAGCATGGTCGAGAACAGCCGGATCGAACTCGACCGCCTTACGGTCATCAGGTCACTCGCGGATGCACTCAACGTCCAACTCTGCGATCTGCTGGCCGAACCGTCGATCCTCGACGGAGCCGCCGACTCCCAGGGCGGGGCGGTCGCGAAGCTCCGCGGACCGCAGCACCATCCGCGAGTTCCTCGCCGAGGCGAACAGGGCCGCGCAGCGCCTCGGCCACGACGCCAACCACATGTGGACCGCCTTCGGCCCCACCAACGTGGCCATCCACTGGATCTCGACCGCGATGGAACTCGGCGACATCCAGATCGCCGCCGACCAGGGCCCCCGCGTGGACTCCTCGACCCTCCCACTCGAACGCCGCGTCCGGCACACGCTCGAAATCGCCCGCGCCTACAGCGCGCAGAACCGCATGGACGAGGCGCTCGCCCTCGTCCTGGATGCCGAGGAACTGGCCCCCGAGCAAGTCCGCTACCACTTCATCCCGCGACACCTCATCACCGCCTGGGTTCGCCAACAACGCGGCAAGCCGAGCCACTTGCTCGCTGGCGTCGCCCAACGGCTCAGCATCGTCGCCTGACCGCAGCGGACGACTACAGTCGTTGCCATGAGCGACTCCCAGCCCCAAGAGGTCGTGGCCCAACCCCGCACCGCCGCCGGCGTCCTCTTCTTCGACGAGAGCGACCGCGTCCTCCTCGTGAAGCCGACCTACAAGCCCGGTTGGGAGATCCCCGGCGGCTACCTGCACGCGGGCGAGACCCCGAGCGAAGGCGCCGCCCGAGAGGTCAAGGAGGAACTCGGCATCACCCCGCCAATCGGCCGACTCCTTGTCGCCGACTGGGCACCGCACCCCACCGAAGGCGACAAGCTCCTCTTCGTCTTCGACGGCGGAATCCTCCCGGCCCACGAACTCGACCACATCGCCGTCGACCAGGTGGAGATCGGGAAGTACGCCTTCCACCCCAGCGACCAGTTCGACGAGTTCCTCATCCCGCGCCTCGCCCGGCGCGTCCACGCCGCCTGCGTCGCCAGGAAGCAGTCCGAGACGGTCTACCTGGAACACGGAGCGACCCGCCCGTAGGCCGCCATCTGGTGCAAGTAGTGCCAGAGAAGCAGGCTCGCTAGCTTCCCCTCGTTGTCCAGGCTCAGCACCGAGTCTGCCTCGCAAGTCCGCCTTGGCCTTTTCCCAAGATCGCATTGGTCGCTCAGGCTAACCTCTCTCGTAAACGGACGACTGGGCCGACAGCCCAGGCAGTCGTCTCCTAGGCAGCGGCAGGAAGCGGAGAGCAGTGGCGACTACGGTGCACGAGGTCCTGAAGACGATCCGCGAGACCTCGAAGGACAACTATGAACTCGGTAGTCGCTTCGAGCAGCTCATGGTCAAGTTCCTACGCACCGATCCCCAGTGGAAAGAGCAGTTCAGCCAGGTCTGGCGGTGGGCTGACTGGCCCGGAGCCGCGTCGAACAAGAAGGACCTCGGCATCGACCTCGTCGCACAAGACCGGGAGACCGGCGGTTTCTGCGCGATCCAGTGTAAGTTCTACGAACCCCAGCACACTGTCCAGAAGCCGGACATCGATTCGTTCCTCTCAGCCTCGAGCAAGGGCGACTTCAGCCGTCGGATGATCATCTCGACGACTGAGAAGTGGGGCCCCAACGCAGAGGAAATCATGAGGGGGCAGCAACCTCCGGTCACTCGTCTCGGTCTGTCCGACATCGCAGCGAGCCCGATCGACTGGTTCTTCCCGTCTCCCGGGCCGACCTTCGTTGCGGACCTGAAGCTGCACGACAAGAAGTCGCCGCGACCGCATCAGCGGGAGGCAATCGACGCCGTGTTCGCCGGCTTCACTGGCAACGATCGCGGCAGGCTGATCATGGCCTGCGGCACGGGGAAGACCTTCACCAGTTTGAAGATCGCCGAGCGCCTGCAGCGAGAGCGGGCGGCGGCAGGTCACGAGCACAGCACCATACTGTTCCTGGTTCCGTCGATTGCCTTGCTGTCGCAGACCCTCCGTGAGTGGTCCTCGGAGAGCGAGGTCACACTGCGTCCCTTCGCGGTCTGCTCCGACACGAAGGTCGGCAAGCAGCAGGTCGTCAACGACAACGCGGACATGGCCACACACGACCTGGCGTTGCCGGCCACGACCGACCCAGGCAAGCTGATCAAGCAGATGGCCAGCGTGGCGACCGGTCCGGGGCTGACCGTCGTGTTCTCGACCTACCAGTCGATTGACACGATCGCCGAAGCGCAGGAGAACGGTCTCGGTAGGTTCGACCTGATCCTCTGCGACGAGGCTCACCGCACGACGGGAGTCACCCTCGCTGGCGCGGATGAGTCGGCGTTCGTGCGCGTCCACGACGACACATATCTGGGCAGCGACCGCCGCCTCTACATGACAGCGACACCCCGCATCTACAGCGAGGAAACCCAGCAGCAGGCGAAGGAGTCGAGTGCTGCTGTCGTTTCCATGGACCGCGAGGACCTCTACGGTCCAGAGTTCCACCGCCTCGGCTTCGGCAAGGCCGTGGAGCAGAATCTGCTCACCGACTACAAGGTCCTGATCCTCACGGTCGACGAGGGTGTCGTCGCCAAGACCCTTCAGGAAGGCTTCGCGGGCGGCGCCCCCGAGCTGGACCTGGACGATGCCGCGAAGATCATCGGCTGCTGGAACGCCATGGCCAAGCGCACCGGCACGTTCACCGACGGCACCGGCTTCGGCACCGATGAAGCCCCGATGAAGCGCGCCGTCGCGTTCGCTCGCTCCATCGCCGACTCGAAACTCATCGCCGAGAACTTCAACGCGATCGTCGAAGCCTACGACGACGCGGACGACGAGGTGCTCCACTGCGAGGTGGACCACGTCGACGGCACCTTCAACACCCTGCTCCGCAACCAGAAGTTGGACTGGCTCAAGCAGGACCCAGGGCCGGCTAACGCCCGGATCCTGTCCAACGCGCGATGCCTCTCCGAGGGAGTCGACGTCCCCGACCTCGACGCGGTGCTCTTCCTGCACCCGCGCAACTCGGTGGTCGATGTCGTGCAGTCAGTTGGCCGTGTCATGCGCCGGGCCAACGGCAAGAAGTACGGCTACATCATTCTGCCGGTCGCCGTCCCTGCCGGTACGTCACCGGAGAAGGCCCTGGCGGACAACCAGCGCTTCCGTACCGTGTGGCAGGTGCTCCAGGCTCTGCGCGCCCACGATGACCGGTTCAACGCGACAGTCAACCAGATCAGGCTCAACCAGGAGGCGCCGCAGAACATCGGCATCGGCCACGTTGGCCCTGGCGACGAGCAGATCGGCGACCAGGACGGATCCACCACTTCCGCGGACGCCCAGAACGCGCAGCAGCAGGAATCCCAGGCGGCTCAGTACATCCAGGAGGCCCTGCTCAAGGTCGAAGACTGGCGCCAAGCCATCTACGCCCGCATCGTCGAGAAGGTCGGCGAGCGCACGTACTGGGAGAAGTGGGCAAAGGACGTCGCGTCGATCGCGCAGGCGCACGTCACTCGGATCAAGGCCGCGCTGAAGCTCAGCGACAAGCGGGCCGCGTTCGAGGAGTTCCTCGACGAACTTCGGGCGACGATAAACCCCGGTGTCACCGAGTCCGATGCGATCGACATGCTTGCCCAGCATATCGTGACCAAGCCCGTGTTCGACGCACTGTTCGGTAGTTACGCGTTCACTGAGCACAACCCTGTCTCGCAGGCCATGCAGAAGATGCTTGACCAGCTCGGCGACCAGGGGCTGGAGGCAGAGAGCAAGGACCTGGCCGGCTTCTACGATTCGGTGCGGGTACGCGCCGAGGGCATCGACAACCATGCCGGCCGCCAGCAGGTCATCGTTGAGCTCTACGACAAGTTCTTCAAGACCGCCCTGCCGAAGACCGCTGACGCGCTTGGAATCGTCTACACCCCGGTCGAGGTGGTCGACTTCATCATCCGCTCCACGGAACAGGCACTGGTCAAGCACTTCGGTCGCTCGCTGACGGGCGAAGGGGTACATATTATCGACCCGTTTGTGGGGACTGGCACCTTCCCGGTACGCCTTCTGCAGTCTGGGCTCATCAAACCCGAAGACCTGCTGCGCAAGTACACTAGCGAGCTGCACGCAAATGAGATCGTCCTGCTCGCTTACTACATCGCTGCCGTCAACATCGAAGCGGCATTCCATGACCTCACCAACGGTAGCGACTATCAGCCGTTCGAAGGCATCGTTCTGACCGACACGTTTCAGCTCGCCGAAGGCGGGGCCGCGAAGCTCGATGGCATGGACGTGTTGGAGGGGAACAGCGAACGGGCGAAGAAGCAAAAGACCCAGCCAATCATGGTCGTCGTCGGCAACCCGCCGTATTCGGTGGGACAGGACAGCCAGAACGACGACAACCAGAATCTCAAGTACGAGACACTCGACACTCGAATTAAGGACACGTATGCCGCGTATTCCACGGCAACCTCTGTCCGCACTCTGTACGACTCGTACATCAGGGCAATTCGCTGGGCATCAGACCGAATCAGCCATGAAGGGATCGTCGCCTACGTCTCCAATGGCGGGTATATCGAAGGCAACACTTACGACGGCCTGCGCAAGGCTCTCGCCGACGAATTCGATGCCATCTACTGCTACAACCTCCGCGGAAATCAGCGGACGGCCGGCGAGCAGGCGCGGCGAGAGGGTGGGAAGATCTTTGGATCCGGGAGCCGCAATACTGTTGCCGTCCTGATCCTTGTCAAGGGTAGCAAGGTCGCTTCCCCCGGCGGACTCCACTACCGGGATATTGGCGACTACCTGAGCCGCGAGGATAAGCTCCAGATCTTGGCGCGGCAGAGCCTCGACACGGTCGAATGGCAGTCAATCGTTCCCAACGCCGACGGGGACTGGATCGACCAGAGGAACGAGGATTTCTCCGGCTATCAATCCCTCGTTGCGGGCAAGGGGGATCCCGCTCCCGCAATTTTCTCGACCCACTCACTCGGCCTCGGAACAAATCGCGACGCCTGGGTGTACAACTATTCCGCCCAGCGAGTCGCCGAGAATGTCGAATCGACAATCGAGTTCTACAACGAGCAGGTAGACGGATTTTCCCAGCACTGCACTGCCCATGGAATCATCGATCCGAAGGCTGCCGACGCAGAGAAGTTCATCGACCGCGACGAAAAGAAGATCAGCTGGTCTTCGAGCCTGATCCCCAAGGTTGCACGCGGGAAGAAGATCTCGTTCTCTTCGGATCGAATCGCGCCCAGCACCTACCGGCCATTTAACCGACAGATGGTCTACTTCGACCCGGACCTGAACCACAGGCCCGGAAAGCTGCCGCTGATGTTCCCGACTCCCCAGCAGGAGAACTACGGCTTCTACATCAACGGCTTCCATGCAACCGCCGAATTCGCACTGCTGGCGACCGACGGCATTCCCTGCCTTGACGTATTCGGCAAGGGCGGATACTTCTTTCCGCGCTACACCTTCCGAGAGGTCAGCGCAGGTGACGACCTGTTCACCGCTGCCGACGATGAGGCCACCGAAGGCTTTGAACGGGCAGAGAACGTTACTGATGCGGCACTGTCCTCATACCGCAAGGCCTACGGCGACGATAGCATCTCTCGGGATGACATCTTCTTCTACACATACGCCCTGCTCCACTCCCCGACTTATCGTGAGAAGTATGCAGCAGATTTGAAGAAATCCCTGCCGCGTATCCCCATGGCCCAGGACTTCTTTGGTTTCGCTGCGGCTGGACGTTCGCTCTTCACTCTCCACCTCGGCTATGAGCACGTCGAGCCGTACCCCGGCATCATCGAGAAGATCTCGGGCGCAACCTCGGCAACCTCACCGAGCGAGCTGTACCGAGTCGGCAAGAAGATGAAGTTCCCCCGCTTGAAGGGCCAGCTCGACCGCACCACCATCATCTTCAACCCCCGGGTTACCCTCACCAATATCCCGGAGGAGGCATACCGTTACCAACTCGGCGCCCGGTCAGCGATCGAGTGGCTCATGGACCGGTACTGGCTGAAGACGGACAAGGACTCGGGGATCGTCAACGACCCGAACGACTGGTCCGACGACCCTCGCTACATCGTCGACCTGATCAAGCGCATCGTCACGGTCAGCCTTGAGACGATGAAGATCGTCGATGCGCTCCCGCCACTCGACATCGTCGAGTAGCGGGAGCGCTGATCCCTCACCCGTTCCGGTCGGCGTTCTGTCGAGGCTGCGGGCCCGCCAGAGCGTCGACCGGTCACACCCCGGTTGACGCCAACAGTGACGCCAACCGACGCGGCCAGCGGCGGTCGGCAACGGCCTTCCGCGGACGGCAGAAGCTCTCAAACTGGGTCATATCACCACCCCGGCTTGGCCTGAAAAGCGGAAGGTCGCCGGTTCGACCCCGGCCCTGGCCACCGTTCGACAGAGAGGCCCCGGAGCGCAGGCTCCGGGGCCTCTCGCGCTGCCCAGACCGTCCGGCCTCCGCCGCTCCGGGGCAGGCTGCGGGGAGAGCGTGGTGCCTTCACTTCCGGGCCTACCCTGGAACCGTCGATCGGCCCGTCCGTGAGGAGCCCTCGTGAACCCGGAGCACTTCGCCCTGTTGGAGGAGGCCCGTCGGAGCCTGCCGGAGGGCTTCAAGGTGGAGCTCTCGGGGGACACCCTCGTGATGACGGTGGGCCCCTCGGGCATCCACCAGCGCAACCTGCTGGTGGTCCGGAGGCAGTTCGACGCGCACGCGCCGCTGGAGTTGCTACCCAGCGAGAACACCGACCTGGTCTCGCCGAACGCGGGCAAGAGCCGCAACCCGGACCTGACCTACCTGCCGGACGAGGCACTGGAGACGTCGGAGAACCAGGTGCCGGCCGAACTCGCGGCGATCGCGGTCGAGTTGGTGTCGCCTTCGAACCCGGAGAACGACTGGGTGGGGAAAGTCCGCGACTACCCGTTGATGGGCATCCCGCTGTACCTGCTGGTCGACGCCCGACAGCGGACCGTCACCCTCTTCAGTCGGCCCGACGGTACGAGGTACCACCGCCGCGAGGACATCGAGTTCGGCGAGACGCTGTCCATCCCCGAGCCGTTCGGCTTCGACCTGGTCACGCGCGACCTGCTGCCGTACTGACCCCACCCCGGCTCGGCCTGAAAAGTCATGTGCCCGCCTCTCGTGGCGTCCGGGCAGGGTCGCGTTCGGCCGGAGCCTCCTCCCGGGGAGGGCGGCTTCCCGGGGCGATCGCGACCGCGCGCGCCCTGGCGGGGCGGCGGTTCGATCAGGGCGGCCAGGCCGTCGAGGACGCGGGGGAGGCCGAACTGGCAGGCGTGGTCGGCGTGGTGGGCGCCGCCCTGGGCCTGGCCGGCGGCGGTGCCGACGCGGGTGGCGACGGCTTCGTCTCGCTCGGCCACCCGGACGCCGGCATGAACGTGGTCCTCCCGCGCCGGGGCCTGGAGGTGCTGCCGGCGGGGCTCCGCGACCAGCGCGCGGACGGGCTGATCCCGGCGTTCACCGTGGACGACGCGGCCGGCACCGAGGCCCGGTTGCGGGGGGCCGGGGTGGAGACCACCCTGCCGCTGCTCGACGAGCCGTGGGGCGAGCGGCTGTTCCAGGTCACCGACCCGAACGGGGTGACCGTGCAGTTCACCGAGTGGCGGGCCACCGCCGCGGCGTGACGGGGAGGGCAGGACGGCGCGGTGCCCCCGGAGCGGCCTTCGCTCCGGGGGCACCGGCGAGCGGGGAGGACGGACGCCGGCCGGTCAGGCGTTCGGGAGGGAGCCGGCGACCGCCTGCCGGGCGAACTCCACCACGTGGGCGCGCAGGTCGATGTCGGGGTCGGCGCCGACCAGCAGCCGGGCCATCCGGGGCACCGCGACCGGCCAGGCGGCCAGGCCGATCAGGCTGAGCAAACAGGCCCCGACCCGGGGGGACGCCTCGGTGCCGAAGGTCTCGGCGAGCGCGGCGACCTTCCGCTCGTAGTGGGTGGAGCGCCGCGCCTCGCCGGGCAGGGCGTCGTCGCGGTAGTGCAGGCCCTCCCAGAGGAAGAGCCGCACCAGGGCGGGGTTGGCCCGGTGGAAGTCGTACACCCGGCCCACGTACTCGGCGGGGTCGTCGCCGGGCTGGAGCGGGACGGCTTCGGCGAGTTCGTCCAGGGCCCGGGCGACGACCTGGTCGAAGAGTCTCTGCTTGCTGCCGAAGTAGCCGTAGATGCGCTCCTTGTTGACGCCGGCCAGTTCCGCGATGCGGTCCACGCGGGCGCCGGCGATGCCGTGGGCTGCGAACTCTTCCGTGGCGGCGGCGAGCAGCCGTTGCTTGGTGGAGGGCGGGTCCTGGGTCATGCCGACAGCGTAGGGCGCGAGGTCGCCACCCTCCAACCAACTGGATAGTTGACTGCCAACCAATCGGTTGGATACCTTCGGGCCACCCCCGGTCCGACCTCCGGACCCCGCACGCTCCACCGACCGCCCACCGACCGGACAGGAAGTGCACCATGCCGACCACCGCGACCACCGCCACCGCGACCACCGCCGCCACCGCTACGGAGCCGCCGCGCCCCGCGCTCCCCTCCGTCCACGTCCGCGCCCTGATCACCTGGCTGGCCGTCTACCCGGCGATCACGCTCGTCCAGGTCCTGCTCGGCCCCTCGCTGGCGGGCCTGGCCGTGCCGCTGCGGGTGCTGGTCCTGACCGGGCTGGTCGTCCCCGCCGTGGTGTACCTGTTCGTCCCGGTGCTGCTGAAGGCCCGCGCGGCCCTGCTGCGGCGGCGGTGAGCGCGTCCGACGGCGGTAAGCGCGTCCGGCTGCGGTGAACGCGTCCGGCGGCGGGACGGCCGCTACCGCCGGCGCATCGCCTTGCGGGTGTTGCGCACCCGCCGGTGCATCCGCTGGACGTTGGCCAGGGTGTGCACCCGGCCGGCCACGGTCAGCCGGTACTTGAGGCGCAGGAAGGACGGGAGGGCGTCGATCCGGTCGGCCCCTATCGCGCTGACCAGCCGGGTGACGTGGCGGTGGTAGGCGTAGCGGTACTCCTGGTCGCCGTCTGGGACGGTCCAGAAGAACATCGGGATCTCCTCGACCAGGGTGTTGTGGTCGTAGGCCCGCAGGTGCTCGCGGAAGACGGGTTCCGGCCGGTCGAGCAGCCAGGCGCGGACGAGTTCGATGGAGCGGACCCGGTCGGCGAGGCCGCGCGGGTCGGTGCGGCGCTGGGTGATCGAGCTGTCGCCGTCCTCGCGGATCCGCCAGTGGTAGACCGGCTCGGACAGCACGTCGACGCTCTCGGCCAGGAAGTGGTGCGGGACGCTGACCGGGGCGTCCTCGTAGAGCATGCCCTCGGGGTAGTCCAGGCCGGCGGCGGCGTAGAAGGAGCGCCGGTAGACCTTGTTCCAGGCGGTGCGGTCGGTGACCAGGCCGGGCAGTTCGCTGACGTGGGTGCGCAGCCGGGTCTCGGCGAACGGGCGGACGTGGACGTGCGAGGGCTCCAGCCCGGCGGTGCGCAGCCGCAGCACGTTGCCGGTGGCGAAGTCGGAGCCGGTGGCGTCCAGGGTGTCGACCATCAGCCGGTAGGCGTCCGGCGGCACCACGTCGTCGCTGTCGACGAAGGCCAGGTAGCGGGTGCCGGGCGCGAGGTGGCGGACGCCGGTGTTGCGGGCGGCGCCGAGCCCCTGGTTCTCCTGCCGGACCAGTCGGAACCGCGGGTCGCGGGCGGCGTACCGCTCGGCGATGGCGGCGCTGGTGTCGGTGGAGCCGTCGTCGACCATGACGCACTCGAGGTCGCTGAAGGTCTGGTCGGCGATCGAGTCCAGGCAGGCGGCGAGGTAGCGCTCGACGTTGTACACCGGGACGACGACGGAGAGGCGGGGTGCCATCGGCTGCACGGCCTTTCGGAACGGGCACCCTGATTGGCCGACCGGAGTGCCGCCGGGCGCGAACGCGCGAAGCGTATCCGGTCCCGACGACGTTGCGGGGAACGCCAGATGGCGCGGAAGTGGCGGAGGAGTTCGCTCCGATTCTGCGCCCGCGGCACGCCCGCGAGGAGGAGGGCGGAGGAGCGCGACAGAACGGACGGCAGAGCGGAGGGCAGCACCGACCGACCGGACGGAGGGCGCCGCGACGGGCAGCCGAACAACCGAGCGCCGCTGCCCACCCCCGTGGGGCAACGGCGCCCGAGCATCCGGATGCCGATCCTGCCGACCGAGTCCACGGTGTGTCAACTATCGTGGATTTTTCAACGACGGCCCGGAGCGTCGGACGGTCGACCGCCGCGGTTCGGGCGCCGATTCCCCAACGATCGTGCAGAACAGGACGGACGAGGGATACGCCCGGGGGTAAGGAGCCTCTATGATCCGGCACATGCCCCAGGAAACCCCCCGCGCCGAAGTCCCGGACTTCGCCAGCCGCTTCCGGCGCCTGATAGCGGTGATCTACCCCAAGGACCTCGGCCGTCCCTGGCGGGACAGTGAGATCGCCGAAGGCACCGGCCTGAGCGGCACGTACATCGGCAACCTGCGCAAGGGCTCCCAGAAACCGAGCCTGGAGAACGCCGTCCGGATCGCCCGGTTCTTCGGCGTCCCGCTCGACTACTTCTCCGATTCGGAGACCGCCCGCGCGGTGGAGCAGGACCTGCGCAAGATCGAGGCGCTGCGGGACGCCAGGGTCGAGCGGATCGCCATGCGGGCGGCCGGGCTGCCGCCGGAGATGCAGGACGCCGCACTCACTATTGTGGAGCAGTTGCGGCGGGCCGTGGGCCTGACCGACGGGCAGCCGGACGAGGCCGGCCCGGTGACGTGACGGAGCGCCAGCAGGTGCCGCTGGGACACTGGCGGCTGCCGGAAGGGGTCGACGTGCGGGGTGTGGGAAGCGGACTGGGCCGGACCCGGCGCCGGATGCGGGCGGTCGCGCGCGACCTGCGCCTGCCGCCGCTGAGCACCGTCGAGGAGCTGTGCGACGCGGTCTCCGCGCACCTGGGGCGTCCGATCCGGATCGCCCCGCGCCGGATGCGGGTCGGCGAGCCCTCCGGTTTCGTCGAGCGCCTGCCCGTCGAGGACGTCGTCCACGTCGAGCAGGAGACCTCCGGACTGCACCGGGCGCACATCGTCTGCCACGAACTGGCCCACCTGCTGTGCGGCCACCTGACCGAGCCCGCGCTGCTCGACCCGGACACCGCCCGGGTCGAACTGCCCACCATCGACCCGGAGATGCTCCGGCTGGTGCTCGGCCGCTCGCACTACGACGACGCCGCCGAGGAGGAGGCCGAGGTGCTCGGCGCCGAGCTGATGCGCCTCCTGGTGCTCGCCCCGGGCGCCGGCACCACCTCGCAGCTCGCCCCCGCGTTGGAGCACCGCAAAGGACAGCATGTCTGAACTGCCGTACAACCTGGTCTACTTGGGTATCGGCAGCGCCGCCTGGCTGGTCGCCGCACTGAAGCTGCGGGCCTGGCGGCGCGACCCGTCGTTCGGGCTGCTGGTGGTCGCCCTGGCGATCGCCTCCCCGGCCACCGCCTTCCTGCTGGCCTCCCCGCTGCTGTACCGGGCGGTCGGGCACCTCACCGGCGTCGGCAACCTGGCCACCCTGTTCGTCTACCTCGGCATCGTCGGCTTCTCCGCCGCCGCCGTGGTCCTCGCCCTGGTCTGGACCCCGCCCGAGGAGCGCGCCGGCGCCCTGATCTGGGCGCCGCTGGACGACCGGCTGCGGCAGCTGGTGCGCCGCCGCGCCGCGGTGTTCGCCGCGCTCGTCCCCGTCCTGGCCGCGCTCTTCCTGGCCGGCGGCCCGTACCGGCCCGAGACCCCGCTCACCTTCGACACCACCTTCGCCCCGCGCACCGCCACCGCGCTGTTCCTGGCGCTCTACCAGGGCCTGTTCGCCTACGCGCTGATCGACATCGGCCGGGTCTGCCTCGGCCACGCCGCCCGGCTCCCCGAGGGCTGGCTGCGCCGCGGCATCCGGCTGCTCGCCCTCGGCGCGCTCACCGCCTGCGGCTACGTGCTGTGCAAGCTCGCCGCGATCGCCCTCGCCTACGCGGGCGTCGGCGGCGCCGAGTGGCTCAGCACCGCCCTCGGCCCGGCCTTCGCCGCCCTCGGCGCGATCGGCATCACCTGCGGTTTCGCCGGCCCGGCCGGCGCCGCCTGGGCCGCCCGCCGCCGCGACTTCCGCGCCCTGCGCCCGCTCTGGGACCTGGTCTACCGCGCCGACCGCCGCCTCGCCCTGGAGGGCCCGCCCTCCCCCGCCTGGCGCGAACGCGCCGCCCTGCGCGACCTGGAGTGGCGCACCACCCGGCGCGGGCTGGAGATCCGCGACGGCCAGCTGACGCTCCGTCCGTTCGTCGACCCCGCCGCCGTGGACGCCGCGCGGCGGCTGGCCCGCCGGGCCTCGCTCGCCCGGAGCCACCGGGACGCCCTGGTGGTCGCCGCCGCGCTGCGCTCCGCCGTCGCCGCCCTGGCCGCCGGCACCCCGCCCCGCCCCCGCGAGGAGCAGGCCGCCCTGCCCGGCCTGGACACCGACCCGGCCGAGGAGCGCGCCCACCTGGTGCTGGTCGCCTGCTACCTGCGCTCCCCGCTGCTCGACCGGGCCCTGGAACCCCTCCCGTGACCACCCCGCCGCCACCGGCCCGGGACGCCTTCGCCGCCCTGGTCCTGCACCGGCGCCCGCAGCGCGCCCGGGTCGGCCTGACGCTCGGCTTCGTCCGCACCTTCGCCGTCCCCGAGATCGCCGAAGTCCTTTCCGGCACCGGGAAGTTGGCGTCCGCACCGAAGGCCCGGGCGAAGGCCACCGGCGCCATGATGTTCGCCCTGATCGGCCACGGCGTGGACAGCCCGGCCGGACGGGAGACCGTCGCCGCGCTCGCCGCGCTGCACCGCCTCCCCGGCGTGGACGCGGAGCTGATGCGCTACGTGCTGGCCTGCTTCACCGTCTGCCCGGTCACGTACGCGGCCGGGACCGCCGCCGAACGCGAGGCCGCCGCCGCCTTCGCCGCCGCGCTCGCCGGAGCACTCGGCCTGCCGCCGCTCCCCGGGCCCACCCTGGCCGAGACCGCCGCCTGGATGCGGGAGTTCGAAACCGCCCGGTTCGCCCCCAGCGAGGCCGGCCGGCGGCTCTGGCGGGCCGTCGCCCCGGTCTTCGCCGCCCGCCTCCCCGGCCCGCTCGCCCGCCACGCCCCCGCCTTCGCCGCGGCCCTCCTCGACCCCCCGCTGCGCGCCGCCTTCGCCGTCCCCCGCCCGCCCCTGCCGCTGCGCGCGGCCGCCCGGCTCGCCTTCCGCCTGCTGCGCTGACGGGACGGCACGCGCGCAGGCGCCCGGCAGCGGGCCGGGCAGCACCGCGCGGTCGCTCAGCGGCGCGGGCCGTGCACCCGGCGGTAGCTCCAGGCCAGCAGGCCGAGCAGGATCAGGCCGGACAGGATCAGGCTCGACCCGGTCGCCCAGCCGGCCAGCGGCAGCGAGGGCACCAGCCCGGCGACGACGCCCGCGGCGATCAGGCCGAGTCCGGCCAGGACCGAGCCGGCGATCCGCCAGCCGGAGGCGACGCTCGCCTCGACGCCCTGCATGGCCTTGACCCGGACCGGCTCCACGAAGCGGGCGAAGGCGGGCACCGCGCGGGCGACCAGGACCATGCCGGCCAGCAGGAGCAGCATCCCGGGGCCGGGCAGCACCAGCAGCACCACGCCCACCACGATCAGGACCGCGCCGACCACCGCGAAGAGCACCCGGGCCACCGGGTGGACCTCCGTCGGATCCGCTTCGAATCCCGGCCGCTGCTGCTGGTTCATCAGGCCACCCTAACCGGACGGCCCGCGGTTCCCGGTGCCCCGACACCGCCCCCGGCCGCCCGGGCACGCGTCGGGACACGCGTCGGGGCGCTCCCGCCCGGCCGAACGGACGGCCGGTCGTCCGGTCGTCCGTTCATCCGGGAGAAGCGCCCCGACGGCGGGTCACATCCCGTTCTTGCGGATCGGGGTGTACTCGGCCAGCTTGGAGATCGGCTCCTCGTGCGAGACGCAGCCCTGGCTGCCGGAGTCCTCCAGGATGATCGCCCGGGTGTGCGCCGCGTCCGCCCAGCCGCCGAACAGCACCACGTGCTGCTCGTGGTCGCCGCTGGTGTGGTGGACGACCAGGGCGTCGCCCGGCTGGAGGTCCTTGCGGGCGATGTGGTGGGCGATGCCGGCCGACTCGCTGATCAGCGGGCCGGTGGTGGTGCCGGGGCCGGGCAGGCCCCAGGCGGCGGAGAGGAAGCCGGAGCAGTCGACCCGGTAGCCGTTGGTGACGGCGCCCTGGCTGTAGCCGAGCCTGCGCTTGACCCGCTCCATCGCCCGCTCGACCATCGCCTTGCGCTCGTCGGAGACCCCGTCCAGCTTGGGCTGGGCCTTGGCGCCGCCGCCCTCGCCGTTGCGCGGGTGCCGGTGGTCGGACCAGGCGTCCCAGCTGTTGCCGTTGACGATCCTGGTCTTCCAGTCGCCGGTCGAGCGGTCCTTGAGCTTCGGGCCGTCGTGCTTGCCGCCGGGGCCGCTGACGATCCCGGAGCCGTCGTTGCCGCTGGTGTCGTGGCCGCCGCTGCCGCCCGTCCCGCCACCGCCGCCGTCGGTCCCGGTGTGCGGCGAGGAGGGCTGCCCGGTGTGGCCGCCGCCGCCTCCGCCGCCGCCGCCCTTGCCCCGGTCGGCGCTGTCGATCCCGGTGCCGGGCGACTTGGGCCCGGTCTCCTCGGAGTGCTTGCGCTTGAGGTCCTCGGCGATCTTCCGCTCGACCTCCTCGTACGAGGCGATCAGCTGCCTGATCTTGGCCGCGTCCTCGGCCAGCTCCTCGGTGAGCTTCTCCTTGGTCTTCATCAGGGCCTCGGCCCGCGCGTTGATGGCCTGCACGTCGCGGGCCACCTCCGCCAGGATCGGGCCGGCCCCGAGGACGCCCATGATCCCGCCCGAGAACACGTCGGTGGCGGCCGCCTTCGCGACGGTCGCCTTGATGTGGCCGAGCTGCCCGGCCATCTCCTGCATCCGCTGGTTGACCTGTGTGAAGTCCTGCTGGATCTTCAGCAGTTCGCCCGGCTGGAAGCCGAACTCGTTCCCCGCCATCGTGTTGTTCCCCCTGTGGTCGGCCCGGCCCGTAGCGGCCGGGCCCGGTGCGGTGCGGTCGGTCGACGCCCGGTCGGCGCTACAGGACGTTGGCGAGCTGCTTGACCGAGTCGCCGAGCTGCCCGAGCTCGTCCGCGACGGAGTTCAGCTCGCGGACCCGGCCCTGCGCGTGCGAGACGAAGGCGTCTGCGGCCGCACCGTGCCAGGTCAGCCCGCCGAGCACCGCGCTGACCTCGCGGCCGAGGCCGTCGACCTGCTTGCCCAGCTCGGCCAGCTCCTGGGCGATCTTGTTCAGCTCGGCGTCGGCGTCGCCGAACATCTTGCCGAGCGCCCAGTGCGCGATCTCGGCCGGAGCCATGACGATGTCCTCGCCGACCTTGACCACGTCACCGGCGAGGTGCTTGACGTCTCCCCACAGATCCATGACCGTCCCCCTGTTTCCCCGTGGATTCCCCGAAAGCCTGTTCCCCCAAGGCTAGTCAGTGCGGGCCCCCGGGGAAACGGGCGGGTACGGGGTGGAAGCGGGCGGGTGCCGGCGGAACCGGCGCGGCGGCCGGGCGGCGGCGGGCCGGGCGCGGGCGGCGGCGGGCCGGGCGCGGGCGGCGACGGGCCGGGCGCGGGCGGCGGCGGGCCGGGCCGGCTGTTCGCGGTCCGGCCGCCGGGCCTGTGACACTGGATGTGCTCGAAAACCGAGGTGCGCCCCGGCCCCCACTTTTTGCAACCTAGAGGGATGCCCGCAGTGAGTTCTCCCGTAGCCCCGCAGCCCGCCCCCACGTTCGCGGAGCTGGCCGCCCGGCTGCCCGGCGTGATGCTGCGCGACGCGCAGCGCCTCGGCCGCCGCCTGGAGGGCACCCGCAAGGTCAGGTCGGCCGAGGGCCGGCAGCAGGTGCTGACCGAGCTGGCCTCCGACTTCGACCGCTCCGAGTCCCGGGTGGCCGCCCGCCGGGCGGCGGTGCCGGTGATCCGGTACCCGCAGGAGCTGCCGGTCGCGCAGAAGAAGGACGAGATCCTGGCCGCCGTCCGCGACCACCAGGTGGTGATCGTGGCGGGCGAGACCGGCTCCGGCAAGACCACCCAGATCCCGAAGGTCTGCCTGGAGCTGGGCCGCGGCGTCCAGGGCCTGATCGGCCACACCCAGCCGCGCCGGATCGCCGCCCGCACGGTCGCCGAGCGGGTCGCCGAGGAGCTGGACACCCCGCTGGGCGGGGCGGTCGGCTGGAAGGTCCGGTTCACCGACCAGGCCGGCCAGGACACCCTGGTGAAGCTGATGACGGACGGCATCCTACTGGCCGAGATCCAGACCGACCGGGACCTGCGCCAGTACGACACCCTGATCATCGACGAGGCGCACGAGCGCAGCCTGAACATCGACTTCCTGCTCGGCTACCTCAAGCAGCTGCTGCCCCGCCGCCCCGACCTCAAGGTGGTCATCACCTCCGCCACCATCGACCCGGAGCGCTTCGCGGCGCACTTCGACGGCGCCCCGATCATCGAGGTCTCCGGCCGCACCTACCCGGTCGAGGTCCGCTACCGGCCCCTCGTGGAGGACGACGAGCCGGACTCCGACGACGCGGACGACAACGACCGGGACCGCGACCGGGACCAGATCCAGGGCATCTGCGACGCCGTCGAGGAGCTCCAGGCCGAGGGGCCCGGCGACATCCTGGTGTTCCTCTCCGGCGAGCGCGAGATCCGCGACACCGCCGACGCGCTGACCAAGCTGAGACTCCGGTCCACCGAGGTCCTGCCGCTCTACGCCCGGCTCTCCTCGGCCGAGCAGCACCGGGTCTTCCAGCGCTCCTCGCAGCGCCGGGTGGTGCTGGCCACCAACGTCGCCGAGACCTCGCTGACCGTCCCCGGCATCAAGTACGTGATCGACCCGGGCACCGCCCGGATCTCCCGCTACAGCCACCGCACCAAGGTGCAGCGGCTGCCGATCGAGGCGGTCAGCCAGGCCAGCGCCAACCAGCGCAAGGGCCGCTGCGGCCGCACCTCGGACGGCATCTGCATCCGGCTGTACTCGGAGGAGGACTTCCTCTCCCGCCCCGAGTTCACCGACGCCGAGATCCTGCGCACCAACCTGGCCTCGGTGATCCTGCAGATGACCGCGGCCGGCCTGGGCGACATCGCCGCCTTCCCGTTCCTCGACCCGCCGGACTCCCGGAACATCAAGGACGGCGTCAACCTGCTGCACGAGCTGGGCGCCCTCGACCCGGAGGAGAAGGACCACCGCAAGCGGCTGACCGAGCTGGGCCGCAAGCTCGCCCAGCTCCCGGTCGACCCGCGGATGGCCCGGATGGTGCTGGAGGCCGACCGCCTCGGCTGCGTCCGCGACGTGATGGTGATCGCCGCCGCGCTCTCCATCCAGGACCCGCGCGAGCGCCCGGCCGAGAAGCGCCAGGCCGCCGACGAACGGCACCGCCGCTTCCAGTCGGAGACCTCCGACTTCCTGTCCTACCTGTCGATCTGGCGCTACGTGCGGGAGCAGCAGAAGGAGCTGTCCTCCTCGGCGTTCCGCCGGATGTGCAAGTCCGAGTTCCTCAACTACCTGCGGATACGGGAGTGGCAGGACGTCTACGTCCAGCTGCGCACCATCGCCAAGCAGCTCGGCGTGACCATCGACGAGCCCCTCGACGACGCCGAGCCGGACGCGGACCGGATCCACCAGGCGCTGCTGTCGGGCCTGCTCTCCCACCTGGGCCTGTTCGACGCGGAGAAGCGCGAGTACGCGGGCGCCCGCGGCGCCCGGTTCGCGGTGTTCCCGGGCTCGGGGCTGTTCAAGAAGCCGCCGCGCTGGGTGATGTCGGCCGAGCTGGTGGAGACCTCCCGGCTGTGGGCGCGGATCAACGCGAAGATCGAGCCGGAGTGGGTGGAGCCGCTGGCGGCGCACCTGATCAAGCGCAGCTACAGCGAGCCGCACTGGGAGAAGAAGGCCGGCGCGGTGCTGGCGTACGAGAAGGTCACGCTGTACGGCCTGCCGGTCGTCGCCCAGCGGAAGGTCAACTACGGCCGGATCGACCCCCAGCTGTGCCGGGAGCTGTTCATCCGCTCGGCGCTGGTGGAGGGCGACTGGGAGACCCACCACCGGTTCTTCGCGGAGAACCGCAAGCTGCTCGACGAGGTCGAGGAGCTGGAGAACCGGGCCCGCCGCCGGGACATCCTGGTGGACGACCAGACCCTGTTCGACTTCTACGACGCCCGGCTGCCCGAGGACGTGGTCTCCGGGCGGCACTTCGACGCCTGGTGGAAGAAGGCCCGCCGCGAGCAGCCCGACCTGCTCAACTTCGAGAAGTCGATGCTGATCAACGACTCGGCGGACGGCGTCACCGAGGCCGACTACCCGGACTTCTGGCAGCAGGGCAAGCTGCGCCTCCCGCTGACGTACCAGTTCGAGCCGGGCAGCGACGCGGACGGCGTGACGGTGCACATCCCGCTGGCGGTGCTCAACCAGGTGGTGTCGGAGGGCTTCGACTGGCAGATCCCGGGCCTGCGCGCCGAGCTGGTGACGGCCTGGATCCGCTCGCTGCCGAAGGCGGTGCGCCGCAACTTCGTCCCGGCCCCGGACTACGCCCGGGCCGCGATGCGCGAACTGACCGACCGGCAGGAGCCGTTGCTGCCGACGCTGGAGCGGGTGCTGCACCGGATGTCGGGCCTGCCGGTCCCGCCGGAGGCGTGGGACGAGGAGCGCGTCCCGGACCACCTGAAGGTGACCTTCCGGGTGGTGGACGGCAAGCGGAAGCTCGCCGAGTCCAAGGACCTGGAGGAGCTGCGGCTCGCGCTCCGGCCGAAGCTGTCCGCGACGCTCTCCAGCGCCGCCTCCGGCCGGGGCATCGAGCGCACCGGCCTGACCGCCTGGCCGGATGACCTGCCGGTCCTCCAGCGCACCTTCGAGCAGCGTTCCCGGGGCCACTCGCTGCGCGCCTACCCGGCGCTGGTGGACGAGGGCGCCTCGGTGGGCATCAAGCTGTTCGACACCCCGGAGGCCCAGCAGCGGGCGATGTGGGCGGGCACCCGCCGGCTGCTGATGCTCCGGGTGAACTCCCCGGCCAAGTCGATCCAGGGCCGGCTGGGCAACCAGGCCAAGCTCGCCCTGTCGTACAACCCGCACGGGTCGGTCCCGGCCCTGTTCGAGGACGTCGTGGCGGCGGCGACCGACCGCCTGATGGAGCTCAACGGCGGGGTGGTCTGGGAGGCGGAGGCGTTCGGGGCGCTGTACGACAAGGTCCGGGCGGACCTGTACGAGCTGTCGGCGGACACCACGCTGAAGACGGCGTCGGCGCTGATCGCCTTCCACAAGGCGTCGACCCGGCTGAAGTCGGTCTCCAGCCCGGTGCTGCTGTCCGCGGTGAACGACGTCCGGCTGCACCTGGCCTCGCTGGTGCACCCGGGCTTCGTGGCCGACACCGGCTGGCAGCGGCTGGGCGACCTGAAGCGCTACCTGCTGGCGGTGGACCGCCGCCTGGAGGCGCTGCCCAACCACCCGCAGCGGGACCTGCAGAACCTGGTGAAGGTCCAGGCGGTGCAGCAGGCGTACGGGGAGCTGCTGGCGCAGGTGCCGGCGGGCCGGGAGCCGTCGCCGGAGATCAGGGCGGTGCGCTGGATGATCGAGGAGCTGCGGGTGAGCTTCTTCGCCCAGGGGTTGGGCACGCCGAGCCCGGTGTCGGAGAAGCGCATCCTCAAGGCGATGGAGGCCGCCGCGGCGACCCTCTGAGGCGGGTCGGGAGCCGGCTCCGGGGGCCCTCGGAGCCGGTTCGACCTGGGGGGTCGCCATGCAGTACAGTCTGTCTTGTTCGCAGGCGAGAGCAGGCGGGCAAGGATCAGAACACTGGTCCCGTGGAGCAGTTGGTTAGCTCGCCACCCTGTCAAGGTGGAGGTCGCGGGTTCAAGTCCCGTCGGGATCGCAGTAGCGTAAGGCCCGGAACCGTATGGTTCCGGGCCTTATCGCGTTTCCGGAGCCCGGCGCAAGGCGCACGACTGTGACGACCGTCACTGAACGGCTTTTGAGATGCCACTTCGGGAGCATCTCCACAAAGCGCCCTGATTTAATATATAAAATTGCACTGCCTTTCCGGGCTACGCCCCCCCTGCGATGATCATCCGAAAGGGAATGCCGGATTCCGCCCGGCACCCCTTCCGGAGCACCCGCACCCCCTCCCCCGCCCGCCCCACGGACCGGCCCCGGACACGCCGGAGGGCCGCCCCTTCCGACCCGGCGGAGTCGGAAGGCGGCGGCCCTCAAGCTGTCGGTCGCGCCCCGACCCGGCGGAGTCGGGGGGCTGCCGGTACGAACGGGGGGATCAGACCTCGGTGCGCTGGGCCGGAATACCGGCCAGCAGGGCACGCACCTCCGCCTCGCGGTAGCGGCGGTGGCCGCCGAGAGTCCGGATCGACGTGAGCTTGCCTGCCTTGGCCCAGCGGGTCACGGTCTTCGGGTCCACACGAAACATCGTGGCGACCTCTGCCGGCGTCAGCAGGGGCTCGGCGTCAGGGGTACGAGCGGTCATGAGCGGCCTCCTCGGGAGAACCGAACCAGGGCGGTTCTATCCTTCAAATTCTGCACCTTGGCCCCCGATGCCCGAAATGGCACGGACGGGCCGAGTCGGTTATAGGACGAACGGCTTGTCCTGGTGTCTACAACTACACCATCCGTCCAGCCCCATCGGCCAAACCGCCAAAATTGACCCCTCACGGGTTCAAGAGCGACGGAAGGCCCCGGACCACCCCATAGCGGACAGTCACGCAGCGGTGACGTCCGGTCACGGTGCGGCACGCCTGAGTGAGCTTGGGCTGGTTGTCCCATTTTGGCATATAGGTCTGAGTTCGCGTCAACGGTGAGTAGTATCACGTTCCGTGGGGATTGACCCGATCCGGGACCATGGTCCCGGTAACCGCGCCAATGGTATGGACCATCCTCCCTTGGACGCCGGAGTTCGGCCAGAGGCAATTTTCTGACGCCCCGTCACCTCCCCCGTCCGCCCCGCGCCCACACCGTCCCCGCGCCACCCGGACCCGCCCGAACCCGCCCGGACCCGCTCAGGACGCCTGCCGCAGCGCCAGCACCCGCCGCCAGCGCGCCGTCAGCTCCTCGTAGGCCCGCAGCGCCGCCGCGGTGTCCCCGGCCCGCAGGGCGCCCAGCCCGTCCGCCAGTTCGCCCACCGAACGCTCCTCGGCCAGCGCCCGCGGACCCAGCAGCCGGGCCAGGCCGCCGTAGTCCAGCTCGACCAGCGAGCGCGGGTGGAACTCCTCCAGCCAGCGCCCGACCTCCTCCGCGCCGTCCGCCAGCGGCCCGCCCGGCGCCCGCCCCCGGCCTTCGGCCGGGGACGCCCCCTTCCGCAGCAGCCGGTAGGCCCGGGCCACCCGGCGGCGGGCCTGCACCATCGGCGTCAGGTAGAACAGCGCGGCCGGCTCCGGCCGCTCGCCCTCCCCCGACGAGCCGTACTCCCCCGCCGGCACGTGCCGGCGGTCCTCCTCGCCGAACGGCAGGAACCAGCGCAGCGGCACCTCCCAGCGGCTGGAGGCGATCCACGGCCGGGCGTCGGGGTGCTCCTGCTGCCACCGCGCCCGGTCCGCCTCCGCGGCCGTCCGCAGGGCCGGCGGCAGCACGGTGTCCACCAGGTGCGCGGGCAGCGTCCGCTGCAGCTCCTGGAGCGCCAGCCAGCTGCGCAGCCGGGTCGTCCAGGGGCAGACGTAGACCACCCCGTCCAGCGCCCGCACGAAGGCCCGCCCGTCCTCCCGGGCGGGCAGCGGACGGGGCGTCAGGGCCGCCAGGCCCGCCAGCGCGGCCCGCTGCTCGGCCAGCGCCGCCGCGGTCACCGGCCGCCCCGGCCCCTCGGCGTCGGGGCCGTGCTCGGCGGCGTACGCCTGCCAGCGGGCGCGGTCGGGCTCGGGGAAGGCGGCCAGCGGCTCGTAGACCCGCAGCTGCGCGGTGTACGGAGGAAGCACGGTCGTGCGCCAGACGGTCACGCCCGGCATCGTCGCACGCGCCCGCGGGAACCGTCAGGGTGTCGCGGGGACGGCTTCGGTCGTTGTCCTCCGGGGGCCCCCGAAGGGCGGATTCGAAGGTGTTCCCGAGACTAGGCTTCCACTCAGACGCCCGCACCACCGCCGCGGGCCATCCTTACTGGAGTCACCACCGTGACCGACGTACACACCACGCACACCGCACCAGGCGTGCTGAGCCGGGTCTTCGGCACCGACCGGGACGGCGAGGGGCACGAGCAGGTCGTGCTCTGCCACGACCGCTCCTCCGGCCTCAAGGCGATCATCGCCATCCACTCCACCGCCCTCGGCCCGGCCCTGGGCGGCACCCGCTTCTTCCCGTACGGCACCGAGGAGGAGGCGCTCCAGGACGCGCTGAACCTCTCCCGCGGGATGAGCTACAAGAACGCCCTCGCCGGGCTCGACCTCGGCGGCGGCAAGGCCGTGATCATCGGTGATCCCGAGAAGGTCAAGAACGAGGCGCTGCTGCGCGCCTACGGGCGCTTCGTGCAGTCCCTGCGCGGCCGCTACATCACCGCCTGCGACGTGGGCACCTACGTGCGGGACATGGACGTGGTGGCCCGGGAGACCGAGTTCGTCACCGGCCGCTCGCCCGAGCACGGCGGCGCCGGCGACTCCTCGATCCTGACCGCCTTCGGCGTCTTCCAGGGCATGCGCGCCTCGGCCCGGGCCCGCTGGGGCCGGCCCACCCTGCGCGGCAAGCGGGTCGGCGTGGCCGGCGTCGGCAAGGTCGGCCACCACCTGGTGGGCCACCTGGTCGCGGACGGCGCCACCGTGGTCGTCACCGACGTCTCCGAGGCCGCCGTGAACCGGGTCCGGGCCACCCACCCGGAGGTCGAGGTGGTGGCCGACGCCGGCGCCCTGCTGGCCTCCGCGCTGGACGTCTACGCCCCCTGCGCGCTCGGCGGCGCGCTCACCGACGACACCGTCGCCGCGCTGGGCGCGGCCGGCACCGCGGTCGTCTGCGGCGCGGCCAACAACCAGCTCTCCCACCCGGGCGTCGAGAAGGACCTCGCCGACCGCGGCATCCTGTACGCGCCCGACTACCTGGTGAACTCCGGCGGCGTGATCCAGGTCGCCGACGAGATCGAGGGCTTCAACTTCGACCGGGCCAAGACCAAGGCGACGGGGATCTTCGACACCGCCCTGGAGATCTTCACCCGGGCCGCCGCCGACGGCGTCCCGCCCGCGGTGGCCGCCGACCGGCTCGCCGAGAAGCGGATGCGGGAGATCAGCGCGCTGCGCTCGGTGCTGCTCCCGAAGGCCCGCCGGGGCTGACCCGGACCGCCCGTGCGCGCGGGGCCGGCGCCGCCCGGCCCCGCGCATCACGATGTGGAACCGGATTCTCAGTCCGTCCCCCGATCGGGCGATACCGCGCCCCCTTCGGGGGATAATCTCTGCAGGAACGACGGGACCGGCCCTGGGTCGGACAGCCTGCGAAAGCCCCGTAATTCCCCTCTGACCTGGGCGGACCTGGTTCGGGGGAGTTCGGGTGCGCGCCACGTCACACCGGCGACGTACCGTCCGGCGGCGGAAACAGGTACCGTTAATGCTCCAAGGGACGGTCTCCCACTTCGGGCGGGCCGGACCTGATCATCAACACGTGTCAGACTCGGGGCCGTGAGCCCCACCGTTGAGGGGGTCGACCCATGGGGCGCGGCCGGGCCAAGGCCAAGCAGACGAAGGTCGCCCGCGAGCTGAAGTACAACAGCGGCGGGTTCGACGCAAACCGTCTGTCGAATGAGCTGGGTGTATCTCCGTCGACCGCGATCGAGCCTGAGCCGATCGAGGACGACGACGAGGACGACCCCTACGCGGCGTACGCGGACAAGTACAACCACGACGACGAGGAAGAGGACACCCCTCCGGCTCGTCGTCGCGCGTAACGCCCTCCGACCCGGCCGGTCCGAGCGCTCCCCGTGAGCGCCGGGCCGGTTTTCGGCGTCCCGCCGCGGCGCACCGAGGCGGCAGGGCGCCGCGGCGCGGGGCGGGCAGGGCGTGCGAAGGGGCCCCACCGCGGCGTGCGGCGGGGCCCCTCACCGTGCCTCGGGTCAGAACGACTCGTAGGAGTTGTACAGCGCGGCGCCGCCGTCGTGCTCGTCGGTGCGCTCGACCACGTCGCCCAGCAGCCAGGCCTCCACGTCGCGGTCCTCCAGGACGGCGAGGACCGCGTCGACCGACTCCGGCGGGACGACGGCGACCATGCCGACGCCCATGTTCAGGGTCTTCTCGATCTCCAGGGTCTGCATCGCGCCGACCTTGGCGACGGTGCGGAACACCGGCAGCGGCGACCAGGTGCCGCGGTCGAGGCGGGCGTGCAGGCCGTCCGGGATGACCCGGGCCAGGTTGGCGGCCAGGCCGCCGCCGGTGACGTGCGAGAAGGCGTGGACCTCGGTGGCCCGGGTCAGCGCCAGGCAGTCCAGCGAGTAGATCCGCGTCGGCTCCAGCAGTTCCTCGCCCAGGGTCCGGCCGAACTCCTCGACCCGGCGGTCCAGCGACCAGCCGGCCCGCTCCAGCAGCACGTGCCGCACCAGCGAGTAGCCGTTGGAGTGCAGGCCGGAGGCGGCCATCGCGATCACCACGTCGCCCGCCCGGACCCGGTCCGGGCCGAGCAGCGCGTCGGCCTCGACCACGCCGGTGCCGGCGCCCGCGACGTCGTACTCGTCCGGGCCGAGCAGGCCCGGGTGCTCGGCGGTCTCGCCGCCGACCAGCGCGCAGCCGGCCAGCGTGCAGCCCTCGGCGATGCCCTTGACGATCGCGGCGACCCGCTCCGGGACGACCTTGCCGACGCAGATGTAGTCGGTCATGAACAGCGGTTCGGCGCCGCACACCACCAGGTCGTCGACGACCATGGCGACCAGGTCGTGGCCGATGGTGTCGTGCTTGTCCATGGCCTGAGCGACGGCGACCTTGGTGCCGACGCCGTCGGTGGCGGTGGCCAGCAGCGGGCGCTCGTAGCGCTTGAAGGCGGAGGCGTCGAACAGTCCGGCGAAGCCGCCGAGCCCGCCGACCACCTCGGGCCGGTTGCTCTTCCTCACCCACTGCTTCATCAGCTCGACGGCACGGTCGCCGGCCTCGATGTCGACACCCGCGGCGGCGTAGGTCGCCCCGGTCTCGTTGCTGGTCACCTGGTGTGGCCCTTTCGAAGTGGTGGTGCTGCCTCCCCGGCCGGGGCCGGGACGGGGTGCCCCCGGCGTCCGGCGCCGGGGGCGGTGCGCGCGGTTACGGGCGGCGCAGCGCGTCCGCCGCGCCGGCGCCGCCCAGCAGCGACTGCACGCCGTCGAGGTCGCTGGTCTGCTTGCCGCCGCGGACGGGCTGCTTGGCCTGGCCGCCGGCGATCTCCGCCTCCAGCAGCAGCTTGCCGAGCAGCGCCGGGTCGGGCAGCTCCATCGGGTACTCGCCGTCGAAGCAGGCCCGGCAGAGCTGGTCCTTGGGCTGCTTGGTGGCCTCGATCATCCCGTCGATCGAGATGTAGGCCAGCGAGTCGGCGCCCAGCGAGCGGCCGATCTCCTCGACCGAGAGGCCGTTGGCGATCAGCTCGGCGCGGGTGGCGAAGTCGATGCCGAAGAAGCACGGCCACTTCACCGGCGGGGAGGAGATCCGGATGTGAACCTCGGCGGCGCCGGCCTCGCGCAGCATCCGCACCAGCGCGCGCTGGGTGTTGCCGCGGACGATCGAGTCGTCCACGACCACCAGGCGCTTGCCCCGGATGACTTCCTTGAGCGGGTTGAGCTTGAGCCGGATGCCGAGCTGGCGGATGGTCTGGTTGGGCTGGATGAAGGTGCGGCCCACGTAGGCGTTCTTCACCAGGCCGGAGCCGAACGGGATGCCGCTGGCCTCCGCGTACCCGATCGCGGCGGGGGTGCCGGACTCGGGCGTGGCTATCACCAGGTCGGCCTCGACCGGGGCCTCGGCGGCCAGCTTGCGGCCCATCTCCACCCGGGAGAGGTGCACGTTGCGGCCGGCGATGGTGGTGTCCGGGCGGGCCAGGTAGACGTACTCGAAGACGCAGCCCTTGGGCTTGGCCTCGGCGAAGCGCGAGGTGCGCATGCCGTTCTCGTCGATGGCGATCAGCTCGCCGGGCTCCACCTCGCGGATGAAGCTGGCGCCGACGATGTCGAGGGCGGAGGTCTCGGAGGCGACCACCCAGCCGCGCTCGATCCGGCCGAGCACCAGCGGGCGGATGCCCTGCGGGTCGCGGGCGGCGTAGAGGGTGTGCTCGTCCATGAAGACCAGCGAGAAGGCGCCCTTCACCCCGGGGAGGACCTTGCGGGCCGTCTCCTCGATGGTGAGGTCCGGGTGGCCGGCCAGCAGGGCGGTCAGCAGGTCGGTGTCGTTGGTGGCCGCGGTCCGGCCGGAGCGGGAGACGTGCTCCTCGCCCGGCAGTCCGGCGACCATCGCCGCGAGTTCGGCGGTGTTGACCAGGTTTCCGTTGTGGCCGAGGGCCAGCGAGCCGTGGACGGTCGCGCGGAAGGTCGGCTGGGCGTTCTCCCAGACCGAGGACCCGGTGGTCGAGTAGCGGGCATGTCCGACGGCGATGTGCCCGTGCAGCGACCCCAGGGAGGTCTCGTCGAAGACCTGGGAGACGAGTCCCATGTCCTTGAAGACGAGAATCTGGGAGCCGTTGCTCACTGCGATGCCCGCGGATTCCTGTCCGCGGTGCTGCAGGGCATAGAGGCCGAAGTACGTGAGCTTCGCGACTTCCTCGCCGGGGGCCCAGACCCCGAAGACGCCGCAAGCGTCCTGGGGGCCCTTCTCGCCGGGGAGCAGGTCGTGATTGAGTCGTCCGTCACCACGTGGCACGTCTCCGAGTCTAGGGCAGCCCGGGCGAACGGCCTGATGGCAGCCTCCTGGTACGCGCGTAGATACCGCCTCTTACCAGCTTTCCGCACAGCGGGTGGCCGCCTTCACGCCCTTGTCATCAGGCTTTCGCACAGTGGACGGGCGGCCGAACGTGAGCCTGCTCACGCTGGGTGATCGCGGGGCGGGCGGGGGGCCGCGGAGGGTCGGTCGGCGGCGGGGGCGGGCGCTCAGGCGGCGGGCAGCAGCAGCCGCCAGGAGGCCGGGCGGACCGTCCAGGTGCGGTGGCGGACCGGGCCGACCGGGCAGCCGTCCGCCTCGTAGCCGAAGCCGCGCCCGGCGACGGTGAGCCGGTCGGTCCGGTGGCGCAGCGGGCTGCCGTCGAGGTCCAGGGCGAGTTCCATGGCGCCGTCGACCACGGCCACCCGCAGGTGGCGCACCCGCTGGTGCACGTCGGCCAGCAGTCGGCCGTCGGCCTCGATGCGCAGTTCCTCCGGGCCGGTGGGGCTCGCCTGCTCGGTCGCAGCCAATTTCGCCCATAGCGAACGCCAGCCGCCCTCCCCCGCCCGTCGGCCGTGCGGGCCCCCGCGGCCCGGGCGGCCCGGGCCGGTGAAGCGCACCTCGGCGAGCACCACGCCGCCGCCGTCGTCGAGCAGCAGGTCCAGCCGGCGGGCGGTGCCGGCCAGCACCGCGCGGGCCGCCGCCACCGGCTCGGCGGGCACCCCGAGCAGCCGGGCGGTGGCGGTGGCCACCGGGCCGCCGACCGGGACCAGCCCGACCGGGTCGGCGTCCAACTCCCGCTGCCGGTGCAGGGCCTGGAGCACCCGCTGGAGCGCCTGGTCGGAGCCGATCACCACGGCCCGGCGCCGGCCCCGGTGGGCGAGCACCCGGTCCAGCTCGGACGGGCTCTCGGGCAGCGCGACCTTGACGTCGGCGCCGCCGCACAGCACGTCCTTGGCGATCCGCACCGATTCGCCGTCGGCCTCCCGGGCCGACGGATCGAGCAGCACCAGCAGCGGCCCGGGGCGCTCGGCGCCCCCCGGGGGGCGGGATACGGGCGTGGACAGCGACGACACGACCGGTCCTTCCTCAGGTAATCTCTCGGTGCAACAGCCCCTTGCGCCATTGCGCCAGGGGCTTCGTCCATCTCGGGCCAGACTGCGGTCTACGCAGGATGCCCCAACCGGAAGGGGTGTACGCCTGTGCCGGCACTCGTGCTCGTTGGCGCCCAGTGGGGAGACGAGGGCAAGGGGAAGGCCACCGACCTCCTCGGCGGCTCCGTCGACTACGTCGTCCGCTACCAGGGCGGCAACAACGCCGGACACACGGTGGTCATCGGCGACCAGAAGTACGCCCTGCACCTGCTGCCCTCCGGCATCCTCAGCCCGAACGTGGTGCCGGTGATCGGCAACGGCGTGGTGATCGACCCGGGCGTGCTGCTCTCCGAGCTCAAGGGCCTGGACGAGCGCGGCATCGACACCTCGAAGCTGCTGATCTCGGGCAACGCCCACCTGATCACCCCGTACCACCGGACGCTGGACAAGGTCACCGAGCGCTTCCTCGGCAAGCGCCGGATCGGCACCACCGGCCGCGGCATCGGCCCGGCCTACGCCGACAAGATCAACCGGGTCGGCATCCGGGTCCAGGACCTGTTCGACGAGTCGATCCTGCGCCAGAAGATCGAGGCGGCGCTGCACGACAAGAACCAGCTGCTGGTCAAGCTCTACAACCGGCGCGCGATCCCGGCCGAGCTGGTGCTCGAGGAGTACCTGGGCTACGCCGACAGGATCAAGCCGTACCTGGCCGACACCACCCTCGTCCTGGACGAGGCGCTGAAGGCCGGCAAGGTCGTCCTGCTGGAGGGCGGCCAGGGCACCCTGCTGGACGTGGACCACGGCACGTACCCGTTCGTCACCTCGTCGAACCCGACCTCGGGCGGCGCGTGCACCGGCTCCGGCATCGGCCCGACCAAGATTGACCGGGTCATCGGCATCCTGAAGGCGTACACCACCCGCGTCGGCTCGGGCCCGTTCCCGACCGAGCTGCTGGACGCCGACGGCGACGCGCTGCGCCGGATCGGCGGCGAGCGCGGCGTCACCACCGGGCGCGACCGGCGCTGCGGCTGGTTCGACGCGGTGATCGCCCGCTACGCGACCCGGGTCAACGGCCTGACCGACTTCTTCCTCACCAAGCTGGACGTGCTGACCGGCTGGGAGCAGATCCCGGTCTGCGTGGCGTACGAGATCGACGGCCGGCGGGTCGAGGAACTCCCGTACAACCAGTCGGACTTCCACCACGCGAAGCCGGTCTACGAGAACCTGCCCGGCTGGAGCGAGGACATCTCGAAGGCGCAGACCTTCGCCGACCTGCCGAAGAACGCGCAGGCGTACGTGAAGGCGCTGGAGGAGATGTCCGGCGCCCCGATCTCGGCGATCGGCGTCGGCCCCGGCCGGACCGAGACCATCCAGATCAACTCCTTCCTGTAGGACGCGCGCGAGAGGCCCGGCACCCCGTTCGGACGGGGGTGCCGGGCCTCTCGCGCGCGGTGGCGGCCGGACGGGCCGTCAGTAGATGGCGGCGGAGACGACCGCCGCCACGGCCAGGTTGGTGGAGGCGGTCACCCAGACCGCCGGGTGCGGCTCGCGGTCGACCAGCAGCTCGCCGAGCCGGCCGGGCGTCACCAGGTCCAGCACCCAGAACGAGACGGCCATCAGCACCAGGCCGAACAGGCCGAACACGGCCGCCGCGGCCAGGCCCTTGGCGAACTCCTGGTAGGTCGACATCACCGCGGTGAACACGATCGCGCCGATCGCCAGCAGCGCCGAGCTGAGCACCACGGCGGCGTTCCGGTTGCGCTCGATCCAGATCTGCCGGCGCAGCTCGCCGGGCGTCAGCAGGTCGACCAGCAGCACGCCGAGCAGCAGCAGGACCAGCCCGACCGCACCGTACGCGGACGCGTATCCCAGCTGGTGAAGGATGTCGTTCATGCGTCCCGCCCCTCCTGCCTGTCCGGCCGCCGGCCCCGTGCCGAGGACCGGCACAACATAGCGCACGGGGCGGGCGGCCGGACGGGGCCGAGGCTCAGTCGTTGTGCTCGACCAGGCGGTCCAGGCAGACCGCGACGGCGATCATCAGCGGGACGTCGACGCCGTCCTCGATCTCCACGCCGTAGGTGTCGCGGATCCGGAACCACTTGCGGGAGACCTGGGCGAGCCGGTGGCCGTCGCCCTTGACGGTGTACTCCTTGTCGATCAGGTCGCCGTGGACCTCGTACTCGCCGCCGTTCTCCAGCTCCACCTGGTACTTGTCGTGGAACGGGGTGAACAGCTTCTTGCGGACGGTCGCCACCACGTCCCCGTCCGCGTTCTCGATCTTCATCGCGTCGCGGACGGTCAGCACCTTCTCCCGGATGGTGGCGACCGTGTTGCCCGCGGTGTCCCGCAGCTCGAAGGTGTCGCGCATCCGCAGCACCTTGCCGTCCACCAGGAACGCCTTCTCGCCGTGCTCGTCCTCGACCCAGTAGTCGTCGCCGACCGCGAAGAGGCGCTCCTTGACCACGAACTTCCGACCCATGTCCCCGACTCCTCGTCTGGTGCCCGCCGACCCGCCGTCGGGCGGCACCCGACATGGTGCCACCGGCCGCTACGCCAGGTCCCACAACAGGCGGTAGTAGGCGAGCCGCTCGGCGTCCGGCGCGACGCCGTACGCCTCCAGCAGCGGACGCTCCCAGCCCGGGCCGTAGTTCCACACCGTGCTCCAGGTGGCCACCGCCAGGTCCGCCCAGCGGTCGGCCGTGCCGAGGGCGCCCAGGTCGACGTGGCCCGAGGGGCGGCCGTCCGCGCCGACCAGGGTGTTGGGCGCGCAGGCGTCGCCGTGGCAGACCACCTCGACGTCCACCGGCGGCGGGTCGGCGAGCACCGCCAGCGCCCGCTCCGCGGTGCCGTGGTGGCGCAGGTCCGGGTGCCAGTCGGCCGGGTCGCGGCGCAGCGCGGCGGCGCGGGCCACCCGGCCCGGCGCGGACCAGTCGTACGGGCAGCCGGCCACCGGCAGCGCCTCGTGGAAGGCCCGCAGGCCCGCGCCGACCGCCCGGACGGCCGTCGCCGGGTCCCGCTTCCAGACCTCGTCCACGGCCGACCGCCCCGGCAGCCCCGCCGTCAGCAGCCAGTGGCCGCCCGCGGCCTCGCCGCCGCCCAGCGCGAGCACCTCCGGGACGGTGGTGAACCGCCGCGCCCAGCCCAGCCGTTCGGCCTCCACCGCGAGGTCCGCCGGGCTGCCGGCCGGCGCCCACTTCACGAACCGCCGCCCCGGCCCGTCGCCGAGCCGGAACGTCAGGCCGTGCAGCTCGTTGCGCCACACCGCGACGACCGGTTCACCGGCCGCCAACTCGGCCACGGCGGGCGGTACTTCGACGTCGTCCCCGGGTACGTAGGCGATCATCCGGCCATTGTCGCGCGCGGGCGGCGCGGCGTCACCCGGGTTCCGGCCGGGAACCGGCGCGGGGCGCCGGACGTACCTACCGGCACGAGGAACGGGGGAACCACGTGTCCGAAACGACCGGCGGACCCGTCGGAGCGGGCGCAGCGGGCGCACCGGGCGCACCGGGCGCACCGGGCGAGCTGCTCGGCACCGGCCGCACCGCAGACGTCTTCGCGCTGCCCGACGGGCGGGTGCTGCGCCGCTACCGCGCCGGGGCCGACGCGTGGGCCGACGCGCGGGGCGAGGCCGACCTGATGGCCCACCTCGCCCGGCACGGCTACCCCGTACCGGCCGCGTGGCCCGGCGAGCGGTCCACCGACCTGCTGATGGAACGGCTCGACGGCCCCACCATGGCGCGGGCCGTCACCACCGGCGCCCTCGCCCCCGACGCCGCCGGCCGGATGCTCGCCGACCTGCTGCGCCGCCTGCACGCCGTCCCGCCCCGCACCGCCGCCCGCCCCGGCGACCGGGTGCTCCACCTCGACCTGCACCCCGAGAACGTCCTGCTCACCCCGCGCGGACCGGTCGTCATCGACTGGGCCACCGCCACCGAGGGCGACCCCGGCCTGGACACCGCGATGAGCGCCGTCGTCCTCGCCCAGGCCCTGCTCGGCATGCCCGCGCACACCGCCGCCGCCCCCGCCGTCCTCGTCCCCCTCCTGCGCGGCCTCCCCCCGCTCGCCGACCACCACCTCACCGCCGCCCGCGCCCGCCGCGCCGCCGACCCGGTGCTCGACGCCGCGGACCACGGACGGCTGGACGCGGCCGTCGCCCTGGTCCGCGCCTGCGCGGCGAAGGCGGCGGCCGACGCCTGACCGGCGCCTGACCGGCGCCTGACCGGCGGCCGGACGGTCAGACCGGGGAGCGCTCCTGCGGGAGCGGGGCCCGGGACTCCGGCTCCACCGGGACCGGCGCCGCGGCTCCCGCCGGGTCGGCCGGGGAACGGCGCCCGGGCGGGTCGGCGGCCCGCACCTGTTCCAGGGCCCGGTCCAGGCCGCGGCGCAGCACCGGCGCGAGCGGCCTCTCGACCAGCCGGTGCACCAGCCAGGCGACCACCAGCATCGCCGCGGTGACCGTCCCGACCGCCGGCCACGGGCCCATCCCGCTGCGGTGCAGCCAGCGCAGCGCCGTCCAGCCGATGGCTTCGTGCAGCAGGTACAGCGGGTAGGTGAGCGCTCCGGCGACGGTCAGCCAGCGCCACTGGATCCGCGCGGTCCACCCGAGCGCGACCGCCAGCACCGCCAGGTACGCGAGGGTGACCAGCAGGGCCACCGGCCAGTGTTCGAGGCGCAGGCCGGCGGCGTCCAGCGGCGCGACCCGCGCGTCGCCCAGCGAGGGCTGCACCTCCGCCTGGTGGCGCAGCCCGTTCTCGACCGACAGCGCCCAGTTGAACCCGACGATGCCCCACAGCAGCAGGTTCGGACCGAACCTGTGCATCAGGTACATCGCCATTCCGGCCACGAAGAACGAGGAGTACTCCGACATGCCGAGGGAGTCGACGAGGGGGGTCGACCACGCCGAGGCCGCGGTCCACAGCACGCAGAAGACGACGACCCTGCGGTACGTCAGCCCGCGCCACACCAGCGGGGCGAACAGCAGGTAGAAGCGCATCTCCACCCACAGCGTCCAGTAGACCGCGTCCACGCTGTCCAGGTTCAGCCCGAGGTGGAACATGGTCAGGTTGGCCAGCACCGCGTCCACGGTCAGCGGCTTGCGCCGGGTCGGCCACAGCGCCAGGAACGCCGTGGTCGTGAGCACCGCGAACCAGTAGGCCGGGTACAGCCGGACCACCCGGGAGCGGACGAAGTCCCCGAGGCCGCGCCCCAGGAGCTCATGCAGATCACGAAGCCGCTGATGACGAAGAACAGGCACACCCCGGTCCAGGTGTACGCGCCGAGTTCCGCGTAGCCGTGGAACACCTCCACCGCCGGCCGCTCCCAGGCGCTCTCCGCCGGCTTCGTGCCCCCGCCGTAGCCCACGTAGTGGTGGAAGAGCACCATCAGCGCGGCGACCAGCCGCAGTCCGTCCAGGGCCGCCAGCCGGCCCCGGGATCGCGGTTCCCGGGGCGGGTCGCCGCCCGGGCGACGCAGGAGAAGTTCCACCGGTCATCCTTCCGGGACGCTGCCAGGAGTGGAACTCCGGCGCCGGTCAACGCGCAGCCCACCGGTCGTGCCCCGCACGACCCTCCCCCGCAGGATGACCCGCCACCGACCGGACCGCCGTGGTCCACGTCTCCTGACACCGGATCCTGACGACAGTTTTCCGAAGCCTTTACCGGCCGCCGGCGCCCTCGCCCGAGCTGGTGGGCAGGGGCGGACGGCTGAACACCGGCGGCAAGGACCTGTCGCCGGCCGACTTCCGCGGCAAGTTCGCGATCGTGGGCTTCTGGACTCTCTGCTACTAGGGATCGGTCCGTGGCAACTGTCGCTGCCGGCCGAAGTGCGCAGGCGGAAGGATCGCCCCTCGGGGTGACACCGGGGCGACCGGGCAGAGTCCCCCGCTCGGAGTTGATAAGTTCAATTAGCCGTCGTCGGCACGTATCAACTCCAGAGGAGGAAGTTCGTGGCAGGCAGGGGCAGGCCCAGCCGCAGCACGGTGTACCAGCGGCTGAGCGGGGCCCTGGCCGAGCTGAACGAACGCTTCGGCGGGCTGCCCAGCCCCCAGGAGGCCCAGGAGGTCTGGGACGACATCTGGCACCAGGAAGCGCACCACTCGACTGCGCTCGAAGGCAACACCCTCGTCCTTCGCGAGGTCGAGGCGCTACTCGACCGGGGCCGGGCTGTCGGCGCCAAGCCGCTGAAGGAGTACAACGAGGTCCGGGGCTACGCGGATGCCGCCCGCTGGGTCTACGGGCAAGCCCTCGAACCGGACGCGTGGCACGACGGACGGCTGATCACGCTCGGCGAGGTCCGCCACATCCACCACGTCACCATGTCGCCGGTCTGGAACGTCGCACCTCATCCGGAAGCCACCGATAGGGAGGGCCCTGGCAGCTTCCGGGAGCACGACATCCACCCGTTCGCGGAGGGGATGACGCCTCCGAAGTGGCCGCTCGTTCCCGCTCACGTCGAGCAGTGGGTCAGCGAGGTCTGCGCCTTCGGCAAGCAGATCGAGGGCGGTGAGGAACTGGACCGGCCGCTCCCGGAAGTACTGGCCGGGATCCACAACCGGTTCGAGCGCATCCATCCGTTCCTCGATGGCAACGGGCGAACAGGACGGCTGGTGATGAACCTGGTTCTCGTCCGCCTGGGCTATCCGCCGATCATCATCCTCAAACGGCAGCGGGAGGCTTACCTGGCCGCCTTGCGCCGCGCGGACGCGGGTGACTACGGAGCCCTCGGCGAGCTGATCGCCCGGGCCATGGAGGACAACCTCAACCGCTTCATCGTGCCGAACGTGGCCGGCCCCGCGCGGCTGGTTCCGCTTGCCGCGCTCGTGGACGCGGAGCACTCCCTGGCCGCACTGCGGCAGGCGGCCCAGCGGGGTCGGCTCAACGCCGTGCAGGGGCCGGACGGGGTGTGGCGCTCGTCCCGCAAGTCCGTAGCCGCCTACAAGGCCGGCAAGCACCGGCGCAGGCCCAAGTCCGACGGTGTCTGAGCGCAGGAGCGGATTGCTTCCCGACCCGATGGGGTTGGATGCAGGTATGGCTTCTCGTGCACGTGTCCGCGCCCCCGAGCTGGTGGGCGCCGGTGGATGGCTCAACACAGGCGGCAAGGATCTGTCCCTGGCAGACTTCCGAGGTCGCATTCTGGTACTGGACTTCTGGACCTTCTGCTGCATCAACTGCCTCCACGTCCTGGACGAGCTCCGGGAGTTGGAGGAGCGGCACCGGGACACCGTGGTGATCGTCGGCGTGCACTCGCCGAAGTTCGTCCACGAGGCCGACCACCGGGCGGTGGTGGACGCGGTGGCGCGGTACGAGGTGCACCATCCGGTGCTGGACGATCCGGAGCTGGTGACGTGGAAGCAGTACGCGGTGCGGGCCTGGCCGACGCTGGTGGTGATCGACCCGGAGGGGTACGTGGTCGCGCAGCACGCCGGGGAGGGGCACGCGCACGCGATCGCGAAGCTGGTGGAGGAGCTGGAGGCCGAGCACGCGGCGAAGGGGACGCTGCGGCGCGGCGACGGGCCGTACGTGGCGCCCGAGCCGGAGGCGGGGGACCTGCGCTTCCCGGGGAAGGCGGTGCGGCTGCCGGACGGGCACTACCTGGTCGCGGACTCGGGGCACCACGCGCTGGTGGAGCTGGCCGAGGACGGCGAGCGGGTGGTGCGGCGGATCGGTGACGGCGTGCGCGGGCTGGTGGACGGGGTCGAGCCGCGGTTCAGCGAGCCGCAGGGGCTGGCGCTGGTGCCGGCGGGCCTCGACCTGGGCTACGACGTGGTGGTGGCCGACACCGTCAACCACGTGCTGCGCGGCGTCCGGCTGGCGGACGGCCGGGTGACCACGCTGGCCGGCACCGGGAGGCAGTGGTGGCAGGGCTCGCCGACCGCGGGCCCGGCCCGCGAGGTGGAGCTGTCCTCGCCGTGGGACGTCGCGTTCTTCGACGGCCGGGTGTGGATCGCGATGGCGGGCGTGCACCAGCTGTGGTCGTTCGACCCGGCGGTCGGGACGGTCGCCGTCGCGGCGGGCACCACCAACGAGGGCCTGGTGGATGGCCCGGCCGCGGAGGCGTGGTTCGCCCAGCCGTCCGGCCTGGCGGTGTCCGCGGACGGCGAGCGGCTGTGGGTGGCGGACTCGGAGACCTCCGCGCTGCGCTGGGTCTCGCGTGGAACCGGCGAGGTGCGCACCGCCGTCGGCACCGGCCTGTTCGACTTCGGGCACCGGGACGGCGCGGCCGGGCAGGCGCTGCTCCAGCACCCGCTGGGCGTCACCGTGCTCCCGGACGGTTCGGTGGCCGTCAGCGACACCTACAACCACGCGCTGCGCCGCTACGACCCGGCGACCGGCGAGGTCAGCACGCTGGCCACCGACCTGCGCGAGCCGTCCGGCGCGGTGGTGGTGGACGGGGACATCGTGGTGGTGGAGTCCGCCCGGCACCGGCTGACCAGGCTGCGGCTGCCCGAGGAGGCGGTCCGGGTCGAGGCCGTCGCGCACCGCACCCGGCGGGCCGCCACCGAGGTCGCTCCGGGCGCGTTCCGGCTGGACGTGGTGTTCTCCGCGCCGTCCGGCCAGAAGCTGGACGAGCGCTACGGCCCGTCCACCCGGCTGCTGGTCAGCGCGACGCCGCCGGAGCTGCTGGTGTCGGGCGCGGGCGCGGACAGCGCGCTCGGCCGCGAGCTGGTGCTCTCCGGCGAGGTGGCCGAGGGCGTGCTGCACGTCTCGGCGATGGCGGCGTCCTGCGACGACGACCCGGCGGTCGAGTACCCGGCCTGCCACGTGCACCAGCAGGACTGGGGCGTGCCGGTGAAGCTGGTGGCGGGCGGCGCGAGCCGGCTGCCGCTGGTGCTGGCCGGGATGGAGTGAGACGCGGACGGGGGCGGGCCGTCGGCCCGCCCCCGTCGTCCGGGATGCCGTTCAGCCCTCCAGGAACGCCTTGATCGCGCTCGCCAGGTAGTGCGGGTCCTCCGCGCCGCACAGCTCGCGGGCGGAGTGCATGGACAGCGCCGCGATGCCGCAGTCGACGGTGGTGATGCCGAGCCGGGCCGCGGTGATCGGGCCGATCGTGGTGCCGCAGGGCATCGCGTTGTTGGAGACGAAGGACTGCCACGGCACGCCGGCCTTCTCGCAGGCGGCGGCGAACACCGCCCGGCCGACCCCGTCGGTGGCGTACCGGTTGTTGACGTTGACCTTGAGGATCGGGCCGCCGTTGGGCATCGGGTGGTGGCCGGGCTCGTGCCGCTCGCTGTAGTTGGGGTGCACCGCGTGGCCCATGTCGGAGGAGAGGCAGACGGTGCCGGCCAGCGCCCGGGCGCGGTCCTCCAGGGTGCCGCCACGGGCGTGGCAGGAGCGCTCCAGCACGTTCCCCAGCAGCGGGCTCTGCGCGCCGGTGTCGGACTCGCTGCCGGTCTCCTCGTGGTCGAACGCGGCCAGCACCGGGATGCACGGCAGGTCCGCGCCGGCCTCGGCGACGGCGGCCAGCGCGGCGGTGGCGGCGTGCACGGACAGCTGGTTGTCCAGCCGCGGCCCGGCCAGCAGTTCGCGGTCGCGGCCCAGGTAGGCGGGCGGCTGCACGTCGTGCGCCATCAGGTCCCAGCCGGCCACGTCGGCGGCGTCCAGCCCGGCCTTCCCGGCGACGTACTCCAGCAGGGCGCCCTCGGTGGTGCCGCCGATCCCCCAGATCGGCGTCAGGTGGCGCTGGCGGTCGAGCTTGAGGCCGTCGTTGACCCCGCGGTCGAGGTGGATGGCCAGCTGCGGCACCCGCAGCAGCGGCTCGTCCAGGTGCACCAGGCGGGTGGTGCCGTCGCGCAGCGCGAGCCGGCCGGAGATCCCGAGGTCCCGGTCGAGCCAGGTGTTGAGCGGGACGCCGCCGTAGATCTCCACGGCGACCTGCCGCCAGCCGGCCGAGCTGGTGTCCGGGACCGGCTTGACCCGCAGGTTCGGCGAGTCGGTGTGGGTGCCGACCACCCGGTACGGGGTCGCGGCCGTCGCGTTCGGCGGCACGTACCAGGCCATCAGGGCGCCGCCGCGCACCAGGTAGCGGCCCCCGCCGTCGCCGTCCCACGCGTCCGTCTCGTTGACCCGGCGGAAGCCGACCCGCTCCAGCCGCTCGGCCGCGCTCGCCACCGCGTGGTACGGCGAGGGGGAGGCCGCGAGGAAGGCGATGAGGTCGTCCGTGTGCTTCCGGTCGAAGTGGGCCGTTCGGGCGACGGTCGACATTTTGCTCCTGGGTAGAGGGCGGGGCGGGCCTGGTGGGGTTGCCGGTCCGCACCATGAGCATATGCCCGTACACGGACAGGGCCGCGGGAAGTCCGCAACGGTGACACAACAGTGAACGGGCCGCGACCCGGCGCCGCTTCCGGGGTGCTCCGGGGCGGCTCGGAGCGGCCCCGGAGCGCCCCGGGAGCGACTCCGCGCGCCCCCGGAGCGGACGACGCCGCGGGGCCCGGTGGAGTACCGGGCCCCGCGGCGTGAGGGTGGGTCGGGCGGTCCTGTGGCGGGCGCCGGGTCAGAACGCCTCTTCGGCCAGCTCCATCAGCTCGTTGTCGATGTGCTCGGCGATCTGGCGCTGCGCGGCGGTGGTCGGCAGCACGGTGCGGGCGAAGTGCTTGGCCGCGGCGACCTTGCCGCGGTAGAACGGCACGTCCTTCTCGGAGGCGCCGGCCTCCAGCTTGGCGAGCGCGACGGCGGCCTGGCGCAGCAGCAGCCAGCCGACCACCACGTCGCCGGAGACCAGCAGCAGGCGGGTGGTGTTCTGGCCCACCTTGTACATGTTCTTGACGTCCTGCTCGACGGACGACAGGTCGGCGATCAGGGTGCCGACGATGGCCTCCAGGTCGCCGGCGGCCTTGGCCAGCAGGTCGCGCTCGGCGGCCAGCTCGGCGCCGCCCTCGCCGGCGGCCAGGAACTTGGTGATCTGCTCGTTGACGGCGGTCAGCGCCTGGCCGCCGTCCTTGACGATCTTCCGGAAGAAGAAGTCCTGGCCCTGGATGGCGGTGGTGCCCTCGTACAGGGTGTCGATCTTGGCGTCCCGGATGTACTGCTCGATCGGGTACTCCTGCAGGTAGCCGGAGCCGCCGAAGGTCTGCAGCGACTGGGCCAGCTGCTCGTAGGACTTCTCCGAGCCGTAGCCCTTCACGATCGGCAGCAGCAGGTCGTTCAGGCGCTCGGCGGCGGCGTCGTGCTCGCCGCGCAGGCGGGCGGCCAGCATGTCGTCCTGCACCGAGGCGGTGTAGAGCACCAGGGCGCGCATGCCCTCGGCGTACGCCTTCTGGGTGAGCAGCGAGCGGCGCACGTCGGGGTGGTGGGTGATGGTGACGCGCGGCGCGGTCTTGTCCATGAACTGCGAGATGTCGGCGCCCTGCACGCGCTCCTTGGCGTACTCCAGCGCGTTCAGGTAGCCGGTGGACAGGGTGGCGATGGCCTTCGTGCCGACCATCATCCGGGCGAACTCGATGATCTTGAACATCTGGCGGATGCCGTCGACGGTCTCGCCCAGCAGCCAGCCCTTGGCCGGGTGCTTGGCGCCGAAGGTCATCTCGCAGGTGTTGGACGCCTTGAGGCCCATCTTGTGCTCGACGTTGGTGGCGTAGGCGCCGTTGCGCTCGCCGAGCTCGCCGGTCTCCCAGTCGAAGTCGAACTTCGGCACGATGTACAGGCCCAGGCCCTTGGTGCCCGGCTTGCCGCCCTCGGGGCGGGCCAGCACCAGGTGGATGATGTTCTCGGACATGTCGTGCTCGCCCGAGGTGATGAAGCGCTTGACGCCCTCGATGTGCCAGGAGCCGTCCTCCTGCTTGACCGCCTTGGTGCGGCCGGCGCCCACGTCCGAGCCGGCGTCCGGCTCGGTCAGCACCATGGTGGCGCCCCAGAGGCCCTCGACCATCCGCTGGGCGACCTTCTGCTGCTCCTCGGTGCCCTCGTCGTAGACGACGCCGGCGAAGGCCGGGCCGGAGGAGTACATCCAGATCGCCGGGTTGGAGCCGAGCACCTGCTCCGCGTACGCCCAGACCAGGGAGTTCGGGGTGACCTGGCCGCCGATGCCCTCCGGGATGCCCAGGCGCCACCACTCGGCGTCCATGAAGGTCTGGTAGCTCTTCTTGAAGGTCTCCGGGATCGGAGCCGTGTTGGTCTCCGGGTCGAACACCGGCGGGTTGCGGTCGGCGTCGACGAAGGAGGCCGCGAGGTCGTTCTCGGCCAGCCGGGAGATCTCGCTGAGGATGTTCTTCGCGGTGTCGACGTCCATGTCGGCGAACGGACCGGTGCCGTACACCTGGTCGCGGCCGAACACCTCGAAGAGGTTGAACTCCACGTCCCGCAGGTTGGACTTGTAGTGACCCATGACCGTTTCTCCGGTTCGTCTGCTCCACGGGCGGCCGCTTCCGGCGCACCGCTTACCCACCAGTACGCCCCATGATGCTACCGGTTGGTAACTTGTTCAAGCCCCCTGACGTGACGGAGCTATGAACGTGGTCACGTCCCACAATGGCCCCCCGGGCCGGATTGTGCGGATCACCCGCCCCCAAGCGGGGCGCGGCCCGATAGCCTTGTCCCCGTGTACGGCTACGAGCAGAGCGCCTACCAGGACCCCTACCAGCAGCAGATGCAGCAGGGGATGTCCGGCATGCCCGGCCCCGGGTACGGCGACCCGCAGGCCGCCCAGCAGTCGCTCTACCCCGAGCCCTCGCCGCCCTCGCTCGCGGACGCGGTGCGCGCCTTCACCACCGGCGCGATGCCCGTGGAGGACTTCCAGGCCATCTTCATCACCTCCAAGGTGTACTGCCCGCGCGGCGACCGCCCCGGCTTCCTGGCCCTGCACAACACCCCGACCCCGGTCATCCCGATGTTCAGCTCGCTCAAGGAGCTGAAGCGGTACGCGGGCAAGGAGTCCAAGCACTTCACGGTGACCGGCGCGGAGATCCTCGACCTGCTGCCCACCGGCTACGGCTTCGCCCTCGACATGGAGGGCGAGCACCGGATGGTCTTCGACGCGCGGGCGGTCGAGCAGATGGTGGACTTCACCATGCGCCGCATGTACGGCTGACCCCCGCCCTCCTTCCCCACCCCCGCCCCCTCCTCCCGCACTTCCGGCCGGACGGGAATGCGTCCAAGTAGTTCAACGTTCAACCTTGCGAGTGGTTGATGATTGAACTACTGTGGTGGACGTAGGCCACAGACCCGCCTAAGGAGGCCGACATGCCCGCCGTGACCGTCGAGAACCCGCTGACCCTGCCGCGCGTCACCAGCCCCGACCCGGCGCACAGCACCGCCCGGCCGGTCCTCACCGTGGCCACCGCCCCCGAGGGCTACGAGGGCGAGGGCTTCCCCGTCCGCCGGGCCTTCGCCAAGATCAACACCAAGTTCCTCGACCCGTTCATCATGATGGACCAGATGGGCGAGGTCGACTACGAGGCCGGCGAGCCCAAGGGCACCCCCTGGCACCCGCACCGCGGCTTCGAGACGGTCACCTACATCATCGACGGCACCTTCATCCACCGGGACTCGCACGGCGGCGGCGGCGTCATCACCGACGGCGACACCCAGTGGATGACGGCCGGCTCCGGCCTGCTGCACATCGAGACCCCGCCCGAGTCGCTGGTGATGTCCGGCGGCCTCTTCCACGGCCTCCAGCTCTGGGTCAACCTGCCCGCCTCGGACAAGATGATCACCCCGAAGTACCAGGACATCCGCGGCGGCAGCGTCAAGCTGCTCACCTCCGAGGACGGCGGCGCGCTGATCCGCGTCATCGCCGGCGAGGTCGACGGCCACCGGGGCCCCGGCGCCACCCACACCCCCATCACCATGACCCACGTCTCGCTCACCCCCGGCGCCCAGCTCGCCCTGCCCTGGCGCGCCGACTTCAACGCCCTCGCCTACGGCCTGGCCGGCAGCGGCTCCGCCGGCCAGGAGCGGCGGCCCTTCCGCACCGGCCAGGCCGTCGTCTTCGGCGACGGCGACAGCCTGACCGTCCGCGCCGACGAGAAGCAGGACTCCCGCTCGGCCACCTTCGAGTTCGTCCTGCTCGGCGGCCTCCCCATCCGCGAGCCCGTCGCCTGGTACGGCCCGTTCGTGATGAACAGCCACCGCGAGCTCCAGCAGGCCATGGAGGACTTCCAGGCCGGCCGCCTCGGCACCGTCCCGGCCGACGCCAACTGACCGGTCGCCGGCACGACGCCCGCGCGAACCCTCTCCGGAGCGGTTCGCGCGGGCGTCTCCCGTTCCGGACCGAACGGGCCCTGGACGGCTTCCGTTCGGTCACAGCTCCGCCGAACACGGCCGGAGGAGCGGTGCGGGACGCGATGATGTTCACGTCTCGTCCACATCTGCTCATCCGAGGAACGCGCCGTGAATCCGTACCAGACCCCCTCGCCCCGATCCGGCCGACGGACGGCAGGAAACCGGTGGGTGCGGATCGCCCTGCTGGTCTTCCTGCCGCCGGTGGCCGCCGTGATGGTGTGGCGGTCGCGCCGGGTGCACCTCGCGGCCAAGGCGCTCCTGACGGTGTGGTGCCTGTTCATGACCCTGTTCTGGTTCGCGGTCATCGTCGGCCCGGAGAAGAAGGGCAACGTCCCCGCGCCCGCGGCCACTACCGCCTCGCCCAGCCCCGACGACAGCCCCACGCCGGAGGCCGCCACCAGCGCGCCCGAGCCGACGCCGACACCCGCGTCGACCCCCACCCCGACACCGGAGGTCCCGACGCCCGAGGTCCAGGTGCCGACGCCGACCCTGCCGCCCGCCGTGACGCCCGAGGCGTCGGAGCCCACCCCTGGGCCGGAGCACACCACCGAGCAGGCGTCGGCGTACTACAAGAACTGCACGGAGGCGAAGGCCGCCGGCGCCGCGCCGCTGCACCGCGGGGAGCCCGGCTACCGTTCCGCGCTCGACCGGGACGGCGACGGAATCGCCTGCGAGAAGTAGCCGCGGGGAACCCCTCCGGGTGCGGAGCGCGTCCGGAGGGGTGGTGCGCGGGGCGTCCGCGCGGGTGCGGGGAGGGTGGCGGGCATGGCCGGGGACGACTACCTCAGCGGGACGATCCGGGCGTACGACCGGGACCCGGAGCGCTACGAGCGGGCCACCGCCGGGATGCTGCCGGACGCCGAACTCGACGCGTTCGTCCGGCTGTTGCCCGACCCGGCCGGGCGGGTGCTGGACGTCGGCTGCGCCTTCGGACGGGACACCGGGCTGCTCGCCGCCCGGGGGCTGCGGGCGCGGGGCGTCGACCTGTCGCCCGCGTTCGTGGCCCGGGCCGCGGCGCGCCACCCGGAGCTCGACTTCCGGGTCATGGACGCCCGGCGGCTGGCCTTCCCGGACGGGCACTTCGCGGGCGTCTGGTGCCAGGCCACGCTGCTGCACCTCAAGGACCACGACGTCGGCGCGGCGCTGGCCGGGTTCCGCCGCGTGCTGGCCCCCGGCGGGGCGCTGTTCGCCAGCTTCAAGGAGGGCGAGGGCGAGGAGGAGGTCGTCGAGCGCTTCAGCAGCGACGCGTCCCGCTTCTACCGCTACCAGTCCGCGGCCCGCGTCACCGCGCTGCTGGAAGCCGCCGGCTTCCGGGTGGTCGCCGTCGAACGGTCCCACGAGGCCGAGCGGTACGGCCCCGGCCACCGCGACCTGACCTGGCTGCACGCCTTCGCCACCGCCCCCGTCCGGGACGGGGGTCCGTAGGGTGGGGGTGACGTTGACCGCAGGACCGGGAGGACGGCATGGCGACGATTCACCGCACCACCTTGGAGCCGGGCAAGTTGGAGCTGCTGGCGAAGTGGCTGCCGGAGCAGGAGTGGTTCCGTCCGGGGGGCGGGGAGCTGGTGCGGGCCGGGGGGTTCCGGCTGGACGATCCGGCGGGGGCGGTGGGGATCGAGCTGATGGTGGTGGCGGACGGCCGGGACGCCTACCTGGTGCCGATGGCGTACCGGGGCGCGCCGCTGGAGGGGGCGCCGGCCGGGGCGCTGATCGGGGTCTCGGAGCACGGGGTGCTGGGGACGCGCTGGTTCTACGACGGGGCTCAGGACCCGGTGGTGCGCGAGGAGTTGGCCCGGCTGCTGCGCGGTGAGGCTGTGCCGCAGATGCAGGGCGAGAGCGACGCGGTGGACGGCAGCGTGGCGGTGGCGCCGGTGGCGGGCTGGGCCGTGCCGGTGGTGCGCCGGGTGCTGGAGCCGGCCGGGGGGCCGGTGGCGGGCCAGGTGGTGGCGGGGTACACCGCGCCGGACGGGTCGGCGCTGCGGGCGGTGTTCGTGGCGGACGGGCGGTCCTGACGGTGGTTCAGAGCGCGGCGTAGAGCGCGGCGGCGTCGTCGTGGGCCTTGCTGCGGGGCCAGCGCAGGCAGGCGGCGTCGGAGCGTTCGGCGGCCCGGACCTGGGCGATCAGCTCGGCCGGGCCGTCCTGGGCGAGCAGCCGGAGCGCGTCGGCCCAACTGCCCAGTTCCAGGCGGTCGGTGTAGCGGGCGGCGCCGTCCGAGAGGGCGGCCACGCCGTGCAGGTCGGCGCGGGCGACGGCGCCGGTCTCGGCGTGCGCGGCGGCGTGCGGGGTGGCGGCGGCGATCCACGGGCCGCGGCCGGTGTTGCGGGCGGCCCGGACGGCGACCGCGTACCGCAGGTAGAGCGCGGCGCGTTCGGCGGTGCCCGGGACGGTGGACCAGATCTGCCGGCGCAGCGCCTCGCCGTCGGGGAAGCGCTGGTTGTCGCCGATCACCCGGGGCGGGCCGTCCTTGAGGTGCAGCACCAGCAGGGAGTCGCCGAGCGCCAGGTACTCCAGGGTGTCGCCGCGCAGCCGGGCGGCGACCACCATGGCGGCGGGGGTGGCCGGGTCGGTCAGGTCGCAGGTGTCGTCGTGCAGGGCTGCGGTCCCGGCGATCGCGTCGGCCAGGCAGTCGGCCATCGGGCGGTCGGTCCGGTCGGTGAGCCCGGTCAGCAGGTGGACGCCGAGGCGGCGCACGTACCAGGCGATGCCGTGGGTGCAGCCGGACCGCAGGGTGGCCGGGGCGCTGGAGCCGTCCAGCAGGACCAGGGCCTCCGGGGTGGCGGCCGCGAAGTCCTCGTTGGCCCGGTCGGGGCGGCGCGCGTCGACTGCCAGCTCTACCCGCATGCCCACCAGTCTGCGGCCGGGGCCCGGCCTCGAACAGGGGACGGCCGTGATCGCTCCGCGGAATGATTCGGACATAATGGTACGAAAGTGTGCCAATCAGTCGCAGTGTCCCGGCCTCCGGCCCCGGCAACAGGAGCACCCCATGGTCTGGCAGTTCTTCGTCCTGGTGATCGCCTCGATCGGCTTCCCGGTCCTCACCCTGCTGTTCATGATGGGCGGCCTGGAGTACCGCGAGGACCGCCGGTCCGGGCACGGCGCGGCGCGCCAGGGCTGACGGACACCGATATCGGCTGACAGCACCCCCCGTCGGCATGGCAGGGTGGGCACTCAGCACACCCGTCTTCCGCCCAGGAGGTCCCCCCATGAGCAGCGACACCGCCCCGGCCGCCGAGCCCTCGCCGGACGCCACCGCCGGTGCCGAGGCCGCCGCCCCGGACGACCAGAAGGCCAAGTTCCTGGCCGCGCTCCAGCGCAAGGGCAACGAGAACCGGAACGCCGCCGGCGGCCCCGGCGGCGACTCGAAGATCCACGGCACCCACGGCGCGGCCGGCGGCAAGCGCACCTTCCGCCGCAAGAGCGGCGGCTGAGCGGACCCCGCCCGGCCCCCGGACGGCCGGTCCAGCGCACGGAGCGCGGGGCCGGCCGTCCGGCGTTCCCGACCGGGCCGCGGTCAGGCCGCGGTCAGGCCGCGGGCGCGGTCGGCGGGACCGGCAGCGGCGCCGACACCGGTGCCGGTAGCGGTGTCGGCAGCGGCTCGGCGAGGAAGGCCAGCGCGTTGTCGACCACCGTCGGCTCGGAGAGCACCCGGCGGTGCCCCAGGCCCCGGGTGGTGATCAGGCGCAGCTGCTCCTCGCCGTACGCCGCGCGCAGCAGGTGCGCCTGGCGGAGCGGGACGACCTCGTCGCCCTCGTCGTGCACCACCAGGATCGGCGCGCCGACCCGTTCGGGGCGGTGGGTGGCGTCGAAGCGCCGCCGGACGTCCCCGGCGTCCGGCAGCAGGACCTGTTCGACCCGCCGGGCGAGGTCCGCCCTGAGGCGGTCGTTCAGGCCCAGGCCGGCGGCGAACCCCTCGACCAGGAAGCCGAATTCGGCGACCCCGGCGACGGCGACCAGGCGGCCGACCGGCACCCCCTCGGCCATCGCGAGGAAGGTGCAGCAGACCCCGAAGGAGTGCGCGACGGCGCCCTCGAACGGACCGTGCCGCTCGGCGAGCCGGCCGATCAGCTCGCGGTACTCCAGGATCGTGGTGGCCCGCCCCGCGGAGTCGCCGTGGCCGGGCGCGTCGAAGGCGACCGGGCTCATCCCGAGGTCGAGCAGGCCCCGCACGTACGGCGCGAACCGGGACGCCCGGGACTGCCAGCCGTGCACCAGCAGGACCGGCCGCCGGCCGTCGCCCCACCGGTAGGCGCGCACCCGCTTGCCGTTCACCGTCAGCTCCTCGGTGGTGGCGCGGTCGTGCAGTTCGCGCTCCGCCGTGCGCACCCGGCTGCGGCGGAGCGGGCGGCGGAAGAGCTCGTAGGCCACTCGGCCCGGCGGGGCGGTGGCGACCAGGGAGGTGGCGTTCAGCGCGGTGCGCAGGAGGGCGGTTGCTGCCATGGGCGGGATATTAGCACGACCGTTCGTGCAGTTTCGTGGGTGAGCAGAAGCCCCGCGCCGGAACCGGACGGGGCGGTCGCGCGGCGGGGCGAGCCGGGAGGGGCGGGCCCGCCGGTCAGGCCGGGGGAAGGCCGAGCAGGCGGCGGATCGTCCGCGCCGCCCGGTCGTAGCGGGACGGGTCGTCGTGCAGCACCGCGAGGCTGTTCGCGCTCTCCATCAGGGCGGTCAGCAGCAGGGCCAGCTCCGCCGGGTCGGTGCCCGCCGGCAGTTCGCCGGACGCGTCGGCCGCCCGGGCCAGGTCGGCGACCAGGCCCTCCCACTCCAGCGCCGACTCGGCCAGCGCGTCGCGCAGCGGGCCGGGCCGGGCGTCGAACTCGGCCGTCACCGCGTAGAAGAAGCAACCGCCCGCGAAGACCCGGCCGCGCGAGTAGTCCAGCCAGTGCTCGCACAGCGCCAGCAGCCGGGCCGCCCCCTCCGGGTGCTCCAGTGCCGGGGTGACCACCTGGTCGTAGAAGATCCGCCGGGCCGCCCGGACGGTGGCCAGCTGAAGCTCCTCCTTGGAGCCGAAGCCCGCGAACACGCCGCTCTTGCTCAGCCCCAGGTCCGCCGCCAGCCGCCCGATCGACAGCGCCTCCAGGCCCTCGACCGACGCGATCTGCACCGCCCGGCCGAGCACCGCCCGCCGGGTCTCGTTGCCGCGCTGGACCCGGCCGTCGGTGGAGCGGGCCTCCGGGGAGACCTCGAAGGGGACGGCCGCGGCCGGGGCGGTCGCGGCGGGGGCGGCCTTGGTGGAGGGGCTGGCGGCCACGGGAACACCTCCGGCGGGGCGGGTCGGGGACACCCGCCAGCGTACGCCGGGGCGGCCGTCAGCCGGTGTGCTCGCCCGGCAGGTACGGGGTCTCGCGCAGGAAGAGCGCCCCGCAGGTGTGGCAGTTGCGGTCGGGGTCGAGGGTCCAGCGGGCGGCGTCCTCGACGGGGGCGGTGGCGGCGAGCTCCTTGCCGCACAGGGAGACGAGGTCCGCACCGCGGACGATGTGCCAGCTGACCACGGAGTCCGTGGCACCGTCCGGACCGGTCTCGGCGCGCATCTGATGCATCATGATCACCATGGTCCGCCGCCCGGACCGCTCCGGCAATTCGTGATCCGGGCGGTACCGCGCCCGGGCCCCTCCCCCGTGCGCCCGGGCCCCTCCCCGGCGGGCGCGGCTCAGCCCCCGGCCGGGGGCTCCGGCAGCACCTCGCGGACCTCGACCGGCATGTTCATCGGCCGCCCGTCGTGCCCGGGCGCGGCGGAGACCAGGGCCGCGAGCTCGACCGCCCGCGCCTCGTCCGCGCAGTCGACGATCCACCAGCCGAACAGGAACTCCTTGCGGTCCGGGAACGGCCCGCCGGTGACGGCGGGCGCTCCGTCGGCGGCCCGCACGATCCGGGCGGTCTCCGGTGCCGCCAGGCCGCGGGCCTCGACCAGTTCGCCGGTGGCGGTCAGGTCGGCCACCGCCCGCCGCATGTACGCGACGTGCGCGGCGGCGGCCCCGGCGTCCCAGGTCGGGATCGGCGGGACGGGGGTGTCGTCCTGGCTGAAGTGCAGTTGCAGCATGTACGTCACGGCGGGGCTCCTCGGGGCGCGGCTGGTTCGTCGTCCTCCGTACCGGGGTCGGAGCCGGGGCGCCGCTCTCGACATCCCGGGTCCGCGACGTCCCGGCCCCGCCGTGCCCGCGGGGGCTCAGTCGGTGGCGCGCAGGGCCCGCCAGGCCGCCAGGGTGGCCAGCAGCAGGGCGGTGCCGGAGACGCAGAAGCCGACCCGGGCGCCGACGTGCTGGGCGACGAAGGTGACGGCGAGTCCGGTGAAGGGGAGGGTGCCGGTCATCGCGCTGCCCCACAGCGACATCACCCGGCCGCGCATCCCGGGGGCGGAGCGCAGCTGGGCCAGGGTGTTGGCGGTGGCGATGAACCAGATCGAGGTGAGGCCGACGGCGGCCATGCCGATCACCGCGACGAGGGCGTCGGGCGACAGCGCGGTGCCGAGGACGGCGACGGAGGTGGTCAGCGCCAGGGTGCGCACCCGGCGCGGGGTGGGTTCGGGCGCGGAGGCGGCGAGCAGCGCGCCGGGCAGGCCGCCGATCCCGAACGCGGCCATCAGCAGGCCGTACCCGCCGCCGCCCATCTGGAGGGAGCGGCTGACCAGCGGCGGGAGGGTGAGGTTCATCGCGAAGATCAGGCCGCTGGCGGCGGACATCGGCAGCAGGCCGCGGACGATCGGCGAGCGCCGGGCGTAGGCCAGCCCCTCGCGGGCGCTCGCCCGCGGGCCGCGGACGACCTCGCGGCGCGGGCCGCCGTCGCCGGGGCGGAGCTTGATCAGGGCGATCATCGGGGCGGCGTAGGCGAGGCCGTTGAAGGCGAAGCAGAACGCCGGGCCGTTGGTGGCGAGCAGCGCGCCGGCGATGCTGGGGCCGATCACCCGGGAGGCGTTGAGCGCGACCTCCCAGAGGCCGACCGCGCTGGCCACCGAGCCGGCCCCGACCAGGTCGACCACGAAGACCTGGCGGGCCGGGGAGTCGACGGTCGCGATCAGGCCGGTGCAGGTGGCGAGCGCCAGCAGCACCCACAGGTGGACGCCGCCGACGGCGGTGACCAGGGCCAGGGTCAGGCCGACGGCCATCATCAGGCCCTGGGTGAGCAGCAGCAGGCGGCGCCGGTCGGAGCGGTCGACCAGGGCGCCGGCCCACGGGCCGAGGACCAGTGTCGGGCCCCAGGTGCAGGCCGTCAGGACGGTCAACCAGACGGCGTTGTGGGTGAGTTCGAAGATCAGCCAGGACAGTGCGACGCCCTGCGCGAGGGTGCCGGACGCGGACGTCAGCTGGCCGTAGAACCAGATGCGGAAGTCCCGCCCCTGGAGGGCCTGACCCATCCGGGACAGCGCGCGACGAGGTGCGGAGCGCGGCTCCGCGGCAGTGGTGGTCATGGTCCCTCCGGTGGCCGGTCTAGACCTTAACCGGAGTTCCGGGGCGCTCGGCCGGCGGTTTCGGACCGTGGGACGGGGCCCGCGTCGGCCGGACGGGGCCGCAGCGGCGGCTGGGCGCGGCGGGACGGGGCGGGCCGGACGGGCCCTCAGGAGGCGGTGCGCAGCAGCGGGGCGGTCGGGCGCGGGGTGAGGATCTTGTCGAAGCTGACGGTGGCGCCGCGCAGGGGGTGGGTGCGCAGCTGGACGCGGTCGGCCAGGGCGTGGATCAGGAACAGGCCGCGGCCGCACTCGGCGTCCAGGTCGGGGACGGCGTCGGCGACCGGGGCCGGCAGCGCGGGGCGCAGCGGGGGCAGCACGTGGGTGTCGTAGGGGGCGGGGCGGTCTGCGGCGGGACGGCGGACGGCGAGCACCCGGGCCGGGACGGAGGCCCGACCGCGGCGGGTGCGGCAGCGCGGGCCGGGACGGTCGGCGGCGGGGCGGCGCGGCGCGGCCGGGCGCGGGCCGGGGCGCTCGGCGGCCACGGGCCCGGCGGCGGACGCGGAGGCGGCGGGCGCGGAGGCGGCGGACGCGGAGGCGGCGGACGCGGAGGCGGCGGGCGCGGAGGCGGCGGGCGCGGAGGCGGCGGGCGCGGTCGGGCAGGCGTTGGCGACCTCGATCCGCAGCAGGTCGCCGCTGAGCGAGGCGGTGACCTGGAAGGTGTCCCCGGGGTGGGCGGGAGCGGCGTGCTCGACCGCGTTGGCGCAGGCCTCGGTGAGGGCCAGTCCGAGGTCGAAGGCGATCTGCGGGTCGACTCCGGCGGAGTCCATGGCGCCGAGCAGGATGCGGCGGGCGAGCGGCACGCTGGCCGGGTCGCGCTTGAGGTGCAGAGTCCACCAGATGTCCACGGGAGATCCCTCCTGGCTGCGGCTCCACATACAACTAGCTATCTCCTCGGCCGTGCGCGGTGAACCGTCCGCACGAGCGAAGCCCGCCCGTTCGGCGGATGGACCGGCCCCGCCGGGTGTGCCGATCAGCGCGTGGCCGGGTGAGTGCGCCGGGCGGTTTCCCGCCATTCGCGACGGGTTGCCGACCCTGCCCCGGTAGCGGGTGTAGGCGGTGAGATGATGGCCCGGCCATGACCGACCCCACCGCCGCCGCCCGCCGGGCCGCCGCCGCGCCCGCTGGACGGGTGCCGACGGCCGCCTGGGACCTGCGGCTGCTGCGGGCGGTGCCGTTCGCGCTGGTGTGCACGCTGGTGGCGGCCTTCGGGCACGTCCGGGCGGGCGGCGCGGTGGCACCCGACACGCTGGTGCTGGGGTTCGCCGCGGTGTGCGCGGCGGCGGCGCTGGCCGGCGGGCGGGAACGTCCGCTGGGGGCGATCGCGGCCGGGCTGGGCGCCGGGCAGCTGGGCCTGCACCTGCTGTTCCACTCCTTCGGGAGCGGGCTGGGCGGCGGTCAGGCGATGGCGCACGCGCAGATGGCCGGAAACAGCTCCACGGACCCGCTGGTGGTCGCCGCGGGCCGGCTGCTCTGCGACGACACGCCCGGCAACGGGCTGACCGTCGTCCCGCTGGACACCACGCCGGAGCAGGTGGTGAGCGCCGCGGGCCTGGACCCGCAGGCGGTGGTCGCCGCCGCCGCGCCGCACGCGTCCGGCTGGCTGGGGCTGACCCCCGGCATGCTGCTGGGGCACCTGGCGGCGGCGCTGGTCGCGGGCTGGTGGCTGCGGCGCGGCGAGGCCGCGCTGTGGCGGCTGGTGCGGACGGCCGCGCTGACCGCCCGGGAGTGGGCGGCGCCGGTGCGCCGCGCGGTGGCGCTGCTGTCGGCGCTGCTGCTGGGCGCCGAGCGCCCGGCCGCGCCGCGCCGGGCCGGGCGTCCGGAGGACTGGCCGCTGCCGGTGGCGGCGGTGCTGCGGCACAGCCTGCCGCGCCGGGGACCGCCCGCGGTGGCGTTCGCGCGCTGACCGGGCCCGGGGGAACCGGGGCTCGGGCGCGCGCCGCTGCCGCCGTGCCCGCGCCCTGAGCGGGCCGGCCGAGTCTCCCGCACCTCCCCACCGTGCCGACGCGCACCGCCGCGCGGCCCCTCTCCTCCAGGAGTCCCCTGATGCGTTCGCTTCCCGCCCGTCGTTCCCTCGGCGCGCTCGTGGTGGCGGCCGGCGCCCTGCTGGCGTCCGCCGTGCCCGCCTTCGCCCACGTCACCGTCCAGCCGGGCAGTGTCCAGCAGGGCGGCTACAGCGCCGTGGCGTTCCGGGTGCCGAACGAGAGCGACACCGCCTCCACCGTGAAGGTCGAGGTCAACCTGCCGCTGGACCACCCGATGGCCTCGGTGCGCACCCAGCCGGTCCCGGGCTGGACCGCCGTCCTGGAGAAGTCGAAGCTCGACAAGCCGCTGGACTCGCACGGCCAGCAGATCACCGAGGCCGTCTCGAAGATCACCTGGACCGCCGGCGAGGGCACCAAGATCGCGCCCGGGCAGTACCAGGACTTCGCGGTCTCGCTCGGCGCGCTGCCGACCGACGCCGACACGCTGGTCTTCAAGGCGCTCCAGACCTACGACAACGGCGACGTGGTCCGCTGGATCGAGGAGGCCAAGGACGGGCAGCCCGAACCGTCCAAGCCCGCCCCGGCGCTGAAGCTGACCAAGGCCGCGGGCGCCACCGCCGCGGCGGCCGACCAGCACTCGGCGGACTCCACCGCCAAGCAGGAGGCCGCGTCCGGCGGGAAGTCCTCCGACTCGGCCGCCCGCACGCTGGGCGTGGTCGGCATCGTGGTCGGCGTGGTCGGCGCGGCGCTCGGCGTGGCCGGGCTGCGCCGCCGTTCCGCGCAGTCCTGACGCCCCGCCGGGGCGGGGCCGCCGCACGTCCGGCGGCCCCGTCCCGGCCCCCCGGCGCACCCGGCGCCGCCGCGCGCCCGCTCCCGCGCACCACCCCGCTCCCCGTACGAACAGGAAAGTCCCTTGGTCTCCCTCCGCCGCACCCGCCCCCGGCTCCTGACCGCCGCCGCCCTCGTCCTGGGCGCCTCGCTCGCGCTGTCCGCCTGCTCCTCGTCCGGGGGAGGCGCGCAGGACACCGGGGCGGCCAAGGTCAGCCGGAAGGCGTCGACCAGCCCGTACCAGGGCACGGTGCTGAGCAAGAACTTCGAGAAGCCGGACCTGGTGCTGGACGACACCTCCGGGCAGCCGTACGACCTGCGGGCGCGGACCGCGGGCAGGACGGTGCTGCTGTTCTTCGGGTACACCAGCTGCCCGGACGTCTGCCCGACCACGATGGGCGACATCGGCGTGGCGATGTCGAAGCTGACCCCGGAGCAGCGGGCGAAGCTGGCGGTGGTGTTCGTCTCCACCGACCCGGAGCGGGACACCCCGCAGGTGCTGCGGACCTGGCTGGACTCGATGGGCAAGGACTTCGTCGGGATGACCGGCGACCTGGCGAAGGTGAAGGCCGCGGCCAAGCCGCTGGGCATCCTGGTCGAGGACCCGGTGGTGGACGCCAAGGGCGCGGTGACCTCCACCCACGGCGCGCAGGTGCTGGCGTTCCTGCCCGGCGACGACAGGGCGCACCTGCTGTACATGGCGGGCACCTCGATCGACGTCTACCGGCACGACCTGGAGCTGATGGCGAACGGGGTGGCGGTGTGAGCCGGGCGTTCCGGCGCGGCGCGCTGGTCGGGGCGGGGCTGGCCGCCGCCCTGGCGGTGGGCGCGGTCGCGGTGGCGCACCAGTCCGGCGGGTCGGACGGCGCGCCGCGGCTGACCGTCGCGGACCCGTACATACCGCTGCCCGCCACGCCCGACGGGATGGGCGCGGGCTACCTGACGGTCCGCAACAGCGGCGGCGCGGACACCCTGGTGGGGGTGAGCAGCCCGGCCGCCGGGTCGGTGACCATCCACCGCTCGACCGAGACCTCGATGGAGCCGGTCGCGGCGATGGACGTGCCGGCCGGCGGCACCCTCGACCTGGCCCGCGGCGGCGCCCACCTGATGATCATGGACTGGGCCAGGCGGCCCGCGCTGGGCGACGAGCTGGAGCTGGACCTGGAGTTCGCCAAGGCGGGCCGGGTCGTGGTCAAGGTCCCGGTGAAACCGCTGACGTACCGTCCGGGTAGCTGATCGGCGATGGCGACGAGAAGGGGCACGCACGTGGTGACAGGGGCGAGGCGGCGGCTGGGCGCGCTGCTGGCGGTGCTGGTGGCGGCGCTCGGGCTGGTGCTCGGCGGGGCGACGGCCGCGTCCGCGCACGCCAGCCTGGAGGGCACCGACCCGCAGCGGGGCTCGGTGGTGGCCACCGCGCCCGCCGCGGTGACGCTGACCTTCAGCGAGGGCGTCTCGCTGGCCGCGGACTCGGTGCGGGTGCTCGACCCGCAGGGCAAGGCGGTCGACGACGGGAAGCCCGCGCACGTCGACGGCAAGGAGTCGACCGCCCGGGTCGGGCTGCGCCCCGGCCTGGCCGACGGCACCTACACGGTGGCCTGGCGGGCCGTCTCGGAGGACTCCCACCCGGTGGGCGGCGCCTTCACCTTCTCCATCGGCGCCCCCTCCGACACCTCGGTCAACGCCGCCGCCGTGCAGGGCGCCAAGGCCGACGGCGCGGTCGCCTTCGCCTACGGCACCGCCCGCACCGTCGCCTACCTCGGGTTCGCGCTGCTGGCCGGCGCCGCCGCGTTCGTGATCGCGGTCTGGCCCGGCGGCGCGGCCGTGCGCGGCGTGCAGCGGCTGCTGATGACCGGCTGGATCGGGCTGCTGCTGTCCACCGTCGCCGTGCTGATGCTGCGCGGCCCGTACGAGCGCGGCACCGGCCTCGGGCAGTCCTTCGACCTGTCGCTGGTGCGCGCCACCCTGGACGAGCGGATCGGCACCGCGCTCGCCGCCCGCCTGCTGCTGCTCGCCGCCGCGGGCGTCTTCCTGTCGCTGCTGGTCGGCCAGTTGGGGGTGCAGCAGCCGAAGCCCGCCGCCGCCCCGGAGCCCGAGGACGAGGAGGAGGCGGAGCTGCGCCGGCTGGAGCGGGCCGCCGCCGAGCGCCCGCAGCGCGACACCCGGCTCGGCCTCGGCCTGGCCGGGCTCGCCCTCGCCCTGGCGCTCTCCGCGACCTGGGTCGGCGCCGACCACTCCTCGGTCGGCATCCAGGTCGCCCTCGCGCTGCCGCTGGCCGCCCTGCACCTGCTGGCGATGGCCGGCTGGCTCGGCGGCCTGGCCGTGCTGGCCGTCGGCCTGCGCCACGGCCTGCCCGCCGCCGCCGTCGAGCGCTTCTCCAGGCTGGCGTTCCGGCTGGTCGCGGTGCTCGTGGCCACCGGCGTCTACCAGTCCTGGCGCGGCCTCGGCTCGTGGAGCGCGCTGGTCGACACCTCGTACGGGCGGCTGCTGCTGGTCAAGGTCGGCTGCGTGGCCGCGATGCTCGGCGTGGCCTGGATCTCCCGCGCCTGGACGGCCCGGCTGCGCACCGCCGACGAGACGCCGTCCGTCGCGGCCGTCGGCGGGCCCGCCGACACCGACGCGGTGGACGCCGAGCCGGTGGACGCCGAGCCGGTGAGGGCCGCGGTCGGCGGCGGCGACCCGGAGCGGGCCGCCCAGCTCGCCCGGCAGCGGGCGCTGCGGGTGCGCGCCCGGGGCGAGCGGGCCGGCGGGGGCTCCCCGGCCCGGGCCGGGCTGCGGCGCAGCGTGGTGGTGGAGACCTCGGTGGCCGTGCTGGTCCTGGTGGTCACCACCCTGCTCACCAACTCCCCGCCCGGACGCGTCGCCCGGGCCGCCGCCGACGCGCCCGCGACCGCCCCCTCCGCCGGGGCCCCGGCGGCGCCCGGGCGGACCGAGGAGCTCAGGCTCCCGTACGACACCGGCGGCCGCACGCCCAACGCCAAGGGCACCGCGACCGTCACCGTCGACCCGGTCGGCACCGGCCCGAACGCGGTCACCCTCAAGCTCACCGACTCCGCCGGGCAGCCGGCCGAAGTCCCGGAGCTGGAGCTGGCGTTCACCCTCCCCGACCGCGACCTCGGCCCGCTCCCCGTCACCCTCCAGCCGCAGGGCGCCGGCAGCTGGAGCGGCACCGCGCAGCTCCCGCTGGGCGGGGTGTGGGTGGTGTCGGTGACCGTCCGCTCCTCCGACATCGACCAGGTGACGGCCACCCAGCAGCTCAAGGTCGGCCCGTGAGCACCGCCGAGCGGCCGGGCACCGCCGAGCGGCCGCCCGCCGCCGCGCCGGAGCGGGCCGCCGCGCCGGGGGCGGCGCGGGGGCCGTCCCGGCGGGCGGTGCTCGGCGGGGCCGGGGCCGGGCTCGCGGTGGGCGCGGCCGGCGGGGCGTGGGGCGGCCGGGCCTCGGCGCAGGCCCCGGCGGCGGGCGCCGGGGCCGCGCTGGGCGGGGCCCGGGTGCCGTTCCACGGGGCGCGGCAGGGCGGGATCGTCGAACCGGCCCAGGCCCGGGTCGAGTGGGCGGCGTTCGACCTGCTGTCCAGCACCCGCCGGGACGGGCTGGCCGCGCTGCTGCGCGGCTGGTCGGCGGCGGCGGCCCGGATGGCCGCGGGCGAGCCCGCCGCGGAGGGCGAGAACCAGATCGCGCTGGACGCCGGGCCCGGTTCGCTGACGGTCACCTTCGGTTTCGGCGCCACCCTGTTCGACAAGGCCGGGCTGGCCGACCGCCGCCCCGAGGCGCTGGCCGCGCTGCCCGCCTTCCCCGGCGACGCGCTGGACCCGGCCCGCTCCGACGGCGACCTGTGGGTGCAGGTCGGCGCCGACGACGCCCTGGTCGCGGTGCACGCGCTGCGGGTGCTAGTGCGGCTGGCCACCGGGCTGGCCGCGCCGCGCTGGCTGATGTCCGGCTTCGCCCGGACGCCCGGCGCGACCCCGCACCCGATGACCGGCCGCAACCTGATGGGCCAGGTCGACGGCACCAACAACCCGCGCCCGCAGGACGAGGGCTTCGCCGCCACCGTGTTCGCCACCGGCCCGGACTGGATGGCCGGCGGCAGCTACGCCGTGCTGCGCCGGATCAGGATGCTGCTGGAGGGCTGGGACACCCTGCCGCAGGAGCGCCAGGAGCGGATCGTCGGCCGCCGCAAGAGCGACGGCGCCCCGCTCTCCGGCGGGCCGGACGCCGTCGAGCGCACCCCCGTCGACCTGGCCGCCACCCACCCGGACGGCACCCTGGCGATCGCCCCCGACGCGCACGTCCGGGTCGCCGCGGCGGCCTCCAACGGCGGGGCGGCGATGCTGCGCCGCGGCTTCTCCTTCCACGACGGCCTGCTGCCGGACGGCTCCCCCGACGCCGGGCTGCTGTTCGCCGCGTACCAGGCCGACCCGGCGCGCGGCTTCGTGCCGGTGCAGCAGCGGCTGGCGCGCGGCGACGGCCTCTCCCGCTACCTGCGGCACGAGGCGTCCGCGCTGTTCGCGGTGCCACCGGGCGCGCCCGAGGGCGGGTACGTGGGGCAGCCGCTGCTGGAGGGCTGAGCCCGCCGGGGGTGCGGGCCGCCGCCCGGGGCAGCCGGGCCGGCTGCCCGGAGTGCGGAACGGGGCCGGGCGGGGCGGCGGAAGTGGCTAGGGTGAGGGCGGATCGGCCTTCGGGCCGCGCAACACTCGCTGCTCGTTCGGAGGCGGTCATGTCGGCGACCCGTTACACCTACCTCGGGCCCGCGGGCACGTTCACCGAGGCCGCCCTGCGCACCCTGCCGGAGGCCGGGACGCGGGAGCTGACGCCGATGGCGTCGGTGTCGGCGGCGCTGGACGCGGTGCGGGCGGGCGAGGCCGCGGGCGCGATGGTGGCGATCGAGAACTCGGTGGACGGCGCGGTCACCACCACCAGCGACGAGCTGATCAACGGCAGCCCGCTGATGATCTACCGCGAGGTGCTGCTGCCGATCTCGTTCGCGGTGCTGGTGCGGCCGGGCACGGCGCTGTCGGACGTGAAGACGGTCAGCGGCCACCCGGTGGCCCAGCCGCAGGTGCGGCACTGGCTGGCCGCGCACCTGCCGGACGCGCAGTGGGAGTCGGCGGCGTCCAACGCGGAGGCGGCCCGGCTGGTCCAGGACGGCCGCTACGACGCGGCGGTGGCGGGGGCGTTCGCCGCCGAGCTGTACGGGCTGGAGGTGCTGTCCGACGAGATCCACGACGCGGCGGCGCCGACCACCCGGTTCGTGCTGGCGGGCCGTCCCGGGCGGGTGTCCTCGGCGACCGGCTGGGACAAGACCTCGATGGTGGTGTGGCTGCCGGAGGACCACCCGGGCGCGCTGCTGGAGCTGCTCCAGGAGTTCGCGGTGCGCGGGATCAACCTGATGCGGATCGAGTCCCGGCCGACCGGCGAGGGCATGGGCAACTACTGCTTCCTGATCGACTGCGAGGGGCACCTCAGCGAGCGGCGGGTCAGCGAGGCGCTGATGGGCCTGAAGCGGATCTGCCCGCAGGTGCGCTTCCTCGGCTCCTACCCGCGGGCCGACCAGGGCACCTCCGCGCCGCTGCGGGCCGGTACGTCGGACCTGGATTTCGCGAACGCCGCGGACTGGCTGTCGCGCTGCCTGGACGGGCGCGGGGAGCTCTGAGCGCGCCCCCCGGCGCGGGGGTGCGGTTCCGGCCGGACGGGACGGTGCGCCGTCCCATCCCGTTCACTTCCGGCCCGCCCGCACGTCACCTGCCCGGCCGAGCGCCGTTCACCGGCGGTGCGGCCGGGCGCCGCGCGGGCCGGGGCGGGCGGGGCGGTTCATCCACAGGACGGTGGTCGGCGTCCACAGGGGCGGTTGTCCCCAGCTGACGGGCAGTTATCCACAGGGTCCGGGGTGAGTCGACAAAACGGCAAAGAAACCCCCAGTACCGGTCAGATCATCTGCTAGGGGCGCGGAGTGGACTTATCGGACCAGAGTCGCCCTCGCGCCGACAAATCACCTGGGCGAGCGAGCGAATTCCCTCACTCGGGAAGCCGAATCGAGGTTTGAAACCTGGAATTCCCGGTTCGGACGCCTGCGGACCTTCGGTTTCCCACTATCCACAGGACCGGCCCGAAACCTGTGGATAACCCGCCCCCGGCGGAGTTGTCCACCGGGGTTATCCACAGGCGGGGCCGGGTTATCCCCAGGCCGGGCGGGGCCGCCCCGGCCCCTCCCCCGGCGGCCGGGGGCAGGATGCCGCATTCCCGGCCGGAACGCCACGGACCACCGCACACCGCGCACCGGCCGGAACCCGCCCCCGGCCGGGCCGGGCGGCGTCCCGGAGCGCCCCCCGCCCACCGGTAGGCTGGAGCCCGTGATCGACCTTCGCCTGCTCCGTGACGACCCCGAGCGAGTGCGCACCTCGCAGCGCTCCCGTGGTGAGGACGTCGACCTGGTCGACGCCCTGCTCTCCGCCGACGAACGCCGCCGCGCGTCCGGCACCCGCTTCGACGAACTGCGCGCCGAGCAGAAGCAGCTGGGCAAGCTGGTGGCCGCCGCCAAGGGCGAGGAGAAGGCCGCCCTGCTGGCCCGCACCAGGGAGCTGGCCGCCGAGGTGAAGGCCGCCGACGCCGCGCAGGGCGAGGCCCGGGAGGAGGCCGAGCGGCTGCAGCGCTCGCTGGCCAACCTGATCGACCCGGCCGCCCCGGTCGGCGGCGAGGAGGACTTCGTCACGCTGGAGGAGATCGGCACCCCGCGCGACTTCGCCGCCGAGGGCTTCGAGCCCCGCGACCACGTCGAGCTCGGCCGGCTGCTCGGCGCGATCGACACGGAGCGCGGCGCCAAGGTGGCCGGCGCCCGCTCCTACTACCTGACCGGCCCCGGCGCGCTGCTGGAGCTGGCCCTGGTCAACATGGCGATGGCGCGGGCCACCGCGGTCGGCTTCACCCCGATGATCACCCCGGCGCTGGTGCGCCCCGCCGCGATGGACGGCACCGGCTTCCTCGGCCAGGCCGCCGAGAACGTGTACTACCTCGCCGACGACGACCGCTACCTGGTCGGCACCAGCGAGGTCCCGCTCGCCGCGTACCACATGGACGAGATCCTGGACGCCGAGCGGCTCCCGCTGCGCTACGCCGGCTTCTCCTCCTGCTTCCGCCGCGAGGCCGGCACCTACGGCAAGGACACCCGCGGCATCATCCGGGTCCACCAGTTCGAGAAGGTGGAGATGTTCGTCTTCACCACCCCCGAGGACGCCGAGGCCGAGCACCGCCGCCTGCTCCAGTGGGAGAAGGACTTCCTGAACGCGCTGGAGCTGCCCTACCGGGTGATCGACGTCGCCTCCGGCGACCTCGGCGCCTCCGCCGCCCGCAAGTTCGACATCGAGGCGTGGGTGCCGACCCAGGGCAGGTACCGCGAGGTCACCTCCACCTCCAACACCACCGAGTACCAGGCCCGCCGGCTCTCCATCCGGATGCGCGACGCCGACGGCGTCCGCCCGCTCGCCACCCTCAACGGCACCCTGGTCGCCGTCCCCCGGGTGATCGTCGCGCTGCTGGAGAACCACCAGCGGGCGGACGGCTCGGTGGTCCTCCCCGAGGCGCTGCGGCCCTTCCTCGGCGGCAGGGCCGTGCTGGAGCCCGTCACCAAGTAACCCCCTCCCCCAGGAGCACCCCGCGCCATGAGCACCGCACCCCTGCCCTACCGGCTGGTCGCCACCGACCTCGACGGGACGCTGCTCACCAGCGCCGAGAACGTCTCCGCCCGCACCCGCGCGGCCCTGGGCGCGGTCACCGCGCTCGGGGCGAAGCACATCATCGTCACCGGCCGCTCGGCCGGCTGGACCAGGCCGGTGCTCGACGAGATCGGGTACGACGGGATAGCGGTGTGCGGGCAGGGCGCCCAGGTCTACGACGCGGGCGCGCACAGGCTGATCACCTCCGTCACCCTGGACCGGCGGCTGGCCGCGGTCGCCCTCGCCAAGATCGAGGCCGAGGTCGGCCCGCTCGCCGTCGCCGCCAACCAGGACGGCCTGGACGGCGAGGTGCTCGCCGGGCCCGGCTACCGGCTGCGGATCGGCGCCGAGCTGCCGCTGCGGCCGGTCTCCCCCGACCAGCTGCTCGCCACCCCCGTCAGCAAGCTCTACATCCAGCACCCCGAGCTGACCGACGACCAGCTCGCCGAGGCCGCCTGGTCGGTGGCCGGCCAGCTGGTCGGCATCACGATGGCCGGTGCGGGCATCGTCGAACTCCTCCCGCTCGGCCTGACCAAGGCCACCGGCCTCTCGCTGGCCGCCCGTCGGCTGGGCGTCACCGCCGCCGAGACGATCGCCTTCGGCGACATGCCCAACGACGTCCCGATGTTCCACTGGGCCGGGTACGGCGTGGCGATGGGCAACGCGCACGAGCGGCTGCGCGCGGTGGCCGACGAGGTGACGGTCGGCAACGACGAGGACGGCGTGGCCGTGGTGCTGGAGCGGGTGTTCGGGCTGCGCTGAGCCGCACCGCCCCGCGGGGACGGCGAGGGGGCCGGGCGTCCGCCCGGCCCCCTCGCCCTTCCGTGACCCGCCGTCACCTGCCGACCGGTCAGCCGTAGCTGACGTTGGAGCAGGCGTCGTCGTCCGCCGAGCGGGCGTTCTCGGCGACCTGGGAGGCGACCGGGCCCGGGTCGGTGGCGCCGGCGGCCGTGCCCGCGTAGTCCTTGCCGAGGATCAGCGTGACGCCCGCGCCGCCGCCCGCCTCGACGGTCGAGCCGGGGAACAGCGCGGACACCGCCTCGGCGTGCGCCTTCTGCCCGGCGGAGCCGTACTGCACCACCGTGGTGGCGTGGTTCTGGCTGGCCGCGTTGCCGGTCGCGGTGATGGTGTAGTTGGCGGCCTTGAGCGTCGCGGCGGCCTTGGTGCCGAGGCCGCCGGTGGTGGTGCCGTTGTAGACGGCGACCTTCACGCCGGTGCCGTCCGCGGGCGGGGCCGGGGTCGCGGGCGGCGTGGCCGGGTCGGGGCTCGGGGCGGCGGTGCCCGCGCTGGCGTCCTTCCCGTCCAGGGTGCGGTCGGCCTTCAGCGCGGCCCAGAGCTGGTCGACCTCGGGGTGGTTGAGGCCGATCCGCTCGCCCTGGTAGTGCCAGGGGGTGGTGAGGAACTTGATGTCGTGCAGGTCGATGTTCTTGAGCGTCATCGCCAGGTCGGTCAGCTTCTGCACGCTGCCCAGGTCCTCGTCCACCGTCAGCGACTTGGTGGCGGCGTCGGCCAGCGGGAACAGGCTGGTCGGGCTCATCCCGTTCGCCTTGACCTGCTTGATCAGCGAGGAGAGGAACGCCTGCTGGCGCTGCATCCGGCCGACGTCGGAGCCGTCGCCGATGCCGTGGCGCAGCCGGACGTAGTCCAGCGCGGCCTGGCCCTCGACCTTCTGGACGCCCTTCGGGTAGACCAGGTTGCCCTTGCGGGGCAGGTTGGGGTTGATGTCGCGCTCGTAGATGTCGTTGGGCAGGCAGACCTCGACGCCGCCGACCGCCTTGGTCATCGCGGCGAAGCCCTCGAAGTTGACCACGATGGTGTGGTCGACCCGGAGGTTGGTGAGCTGCTCGACGGTGTTCTGGGTGCAGGCCGGGTTGCCGGCCTCGAAGTTGCCCACCGAGAAGGCGCTGTTGAACATGGCGTCGCCCTGGGGCTTGGTCCAACTCTTGTTCGCCAGCATGCACTTGGGGATGTCGACCAGGGCGTCGCGGGGGAACGAGACGCCGACGGCGTGCTTGTGGTCGGCGTAGACGTGCAGCAGGATCGTGGTGTCGGAGCGGGCGCCGCCCTCGTCGCCGCCGCCGAGGTCCTTGTTGGCGCCGTCGCGCGAGTCGGAGCCGATCAGCAGGATGTTCATCGGCTTGTTGCCGTTGGCGTCGGCCTGCGCCTCCGGCGGGCGGCTCTCGCTGACGCCGGCGCTGTCCCAGGAGGAGAGGTTGGCGTTCAGCCGCCAGTAGAGGAAGCCTCCGGTGCCGACCACGGCGAGGCTGGTGCCGACCAGGCTCCAGACGACGATCCGCTTGGTCCGGCGGGGCGGCTTGCGGCGGCCCTGCGCGGCGGCCCGGCCGCCACCGCCGCCCTGCGCGGCCCGGCGGGCCTCCGCCCGTCCACCGCCGCCACCGCCACCGGTGCCACTGGCGCCGCCGGCGGCCCCGGTGCGGCCCTGGGCGGCCCGGCGGGCCTCGGCGCGGCCCCGGGCGGGGGCGGGGCTGTCGTGGTCGGGGGAACGGCGGCGCGGAACGGTCGGCGCGGGCGCGTCGTCGCGCCGGGGGGCGTCCTGCCGGTAGGTGTCCCCCTGCGGCGGGAGGTTCTCCCACCAGCCGGGGTCCTCGCCCGACGACCCCGCCCTGTGGCCTGTCATACCTGCACCCTTCACCGGAGGCTGCCGTCGGGCGCCTCTGCCACCGCGCCGTCCGCCCGGATCGGCGCGGCGGACGGATGAAGCCGGAGAGCGGAGCATACAAAGGGATCATTTCCGGGTCACTGCCCGGGGCACCACTCCGAGCAATGGAACGCCGGTACGCGGACCGCCGGTTCCCGCCCCGGGGTGTGAGACGCACAACGCCGCGCACGACCCACCCGCCCCGGTGGCGGGTGCGCGGGGCCGGGGGGCGCGGGGGCGGCCAGTTGTAGGATGACCGGGCAAGGGGTTGTAGGATGACTGGCGTCGGTCGGTCGGTGCGTACGGAGAGGAGCCCGGGCGTGGAGGGGTTGCAGGCGGCGGGGCGGCGGTCGTTGGTGGACGCCGCGATCGAGCAGCTGCGGGAGCAACTGGCGTCCGGGGTGTGGCCGGTGGGGGCGCGGATTCCGACCGAGCACGAGCTGGCGGAGCGGCTCCAGGTGGGGCGCAACACCGTGCGGGAGGCGATCCGGGTGCTGGTGCACGCGGGGATGCTGGTGTCGCGGCAGGGCGAGGGGACGTTCGTCCGGTCGACGAGCGACCCGGCGTCGGTGCTGCGCGGGGTGCAGCGGTCGGGGGTGCGGGACGTGCTGGAGGTGCGGGCCGCGCTGGAGACCGAGGCGGCGCGGCTGGCCGCCGAGCGGCACACCGCGGAGGACCTGGCCCGGATGCGGGCGGCGCTGGAGCGGGAGGCCGCCGTGATGGCGGCGCACCCCGAGCGGGCCGGCCGGGAGGCCACCGTCGAGCACGACCTGGAGTTCCACACCGCCGTGGTGGAGGCGGCGCACAACCCGGCGCTGACCGAGGTCTACCGGTACTTCGGGGCCTCGGTGCGGGAGTCGATGCGCACCGCGTTCGGCGACCACGGGATGCCGGAGGTGGCGATCGCCACCCACGCGGCGCTGGTCGACGCGATCGAGAGCCGGGACCCGGAGCGGGCCGAGGCGGCCTGCCGGGCACTGCTGGCGGAGCCGACGGCGGCGGTGGAGCAGCTGCTCGCCGAGATCGCCGCCCGGAAGTAACGCCCGGCCGGCCCGGTCGACCCGGCTCCACCCCTTCACCGTCCCGTTCCCCCCGCACCGTCCCGTTCCCCCGCACAGAGAGTCAGCCCCGCCATGTCGGTCACCCGTGCCGTGCCGCCCGTCCTCGACCAGGAGGCCGGCGGCCGAACCGCCGCCCCGTACGCCCACCCCGCCCTGCTGCTGGCCGGGATCGTGCTGGTGGCCCTGAACATGCGGGCCTGCCTGGCCGCGGTGTCGCCGATGGTCGCGGAGATCCAGCGCGCCTTCGGCCTGTCCGCCACCGCGAGCGGCCTGATCACCACCGTGCCGGTGCTGTTCCAGGGCGTGGGCGCGCCGCTCACGCCCCGGCTGACCCGGCGGTTCGGCACCGAGCGGGTGGTGCTGGGCGCGGTGCTGGCGCTGGGCGCGGGCGTGCTGCTGCGGGTGCTGCCCTCGGTGGCGGCGCTGTACGCGGGCTGCGTGGTGATCGGCGTGGCGATCGCGGTGCTGAACGTGTCGATGCCGGGCCTGGTGAAGCGGGAGTTCCCGCAGAGGGCCGCGGCGATGACCGGCGTCTACTCGACCACCATGCTGGTCGGCGCGACCCTGGCCGCCGGGCTGTCGGTGCCGCTGGAGCACGCGCTGGGCGGCGGCTGGCAGGCGTCGCTGGGGGCCTGGTCGGTGCTGGCGCTGGTCGCCGCGGTGGCCTGGCTGCCGCAGGTGCTGAAGGCCCGTCAGGAGCGGACGGCGCCCCTGCGGGTCGCCCCGGTGACGCCCGTCCCCGGCTCCGGCACCAGCCCGTGGCGGTCCGGGCTGGCCTGGCAGATCAGCGTGTTCATGGGCATCTCCTCGCTGCTGGTGTACACCCTGGTGGCGTGGATGCCGACCATCCTGGCCGACCACGGGATGCCGCGCGGCGAGGCGGGCCTGGTGTTCGCGTTCAGCAACCTGGTGCAGGTCGCCGGCGCGTTCCTGGTGCCGCTGCTGGCGGGCCGGATGACCCGGCAGCGCGGGCTGGCGCTGGTGATGGCCGGGCTGAACGGCGCGGGCGTGCTGTGGCTGCTGCTGGCGCCGGTGTCCGGGGCCTGGTTCTCGGCGACGGTGCTGGGCCTGGCGCAGGGCGGTTCGCTGGGCCTGGGCCTGGCGTTCATCGTGCTGCGCACCGACAGCGTGCCGGGCGCGGCCCGGCTGGGCGGGATGAGCCAGGCGGTGGGCTACCTGGTGGCGGCGGTCGGCCCGGTCGGTGCGGGTGCGCTGCACCAGCTGACCGGCGGCTGGGACGCGACGCTGCTGGTGATGCTGGTGCTGGCCGCGGTCGCGGCGGTGGCGGGCTGGGGCGCGGGCCGGAACCGGACGGTGTAGCGGGCGGACGTGCGG
>NZ_QLLT01000017.1 GCF_003259315.1 Kitasatospora sp. SolWspMP-SS2h
GCGTGACCTTGGGCCGGTCGCGCTCGGGGAGGGTGAGGGGGATGCCGGCCTGGACGCCGAGGATGCGCAGGCAGTCCTCACGTACGCGCACGGACGCGGGTGAGGCGTGGTCGGGTCGTGCGGCGGGTTTGCGTCGCAGCAGGCCCCGTTCGGCGGCCGTGAGGTAGGCGGCGAGGGTGTCCGGGGCGAGGAGCGCGCCGAGCGAGCGGGCGGCCGTCGGCGGGATCGCGCCCCGTTCCAGTGCGGTGCGCAACTCCCCGGCGACCCAGCGCAGTTGCTTCGCGCGGGAGACGCCGGTGGGCGGTCGACAGGCGAGGTCCACCACCGCGTCCAGAGCCGCCAGGGAGGGTGCCGCTGCCGTTGGGACGTCCGCCATGAACGTCACCCTAGCTCCGGGAGCGGGAGGGGTGAATCGGTTCCGTCCGGTGGACGGTTCCTGTGCGTGTTCTGCCGGAGAGGTGTCAATAACTGGCTTGGAGCGCGATTGTGCACGCGAGGTCGGCACCGTGGTGCCCTCCTGTATCGACTCACCCTGTCTTGTGGTGGCCGTCCTTCAGCAGCCGGCAGCCGGGGGCTGGGCGGTGGCGGCACAGTGGGGGTGCGGGACACGTCATCTCAGCGGGTGACGACCGGTCAACTCCGCTTGTGAGTTGGTGCGTGATAGTAGGTGAGGCCGCGGTCGCCTGGTTGGGGGCGGTGGTTCACGCGCCGATGGTGCAGTTGGAGACGAGGCCGGCGATGGCGCGGTAGGTGTCGGGCAGGTTGTCCCGGCGGTGGGTCCAGTACAGGAGTTGTTTCCAGCGTTTGTGGCCGGCCAGGGCGTGTTCGACGGTGATGCGGTCGGAGGAGTGCTGGTGTCGGGCCTGTTCCCGGCGGGAGTGGACGTCGGCCAGGGCGCTCTCGTTCGATTTCCTTGGCGGCGTGATCGCCTGGCCGGGGTGATCGCGCCGCAGGCCGAGGCAGCCGTCGTCGAGGAGGACCTCCACGCCGGGGAAGTACCGGAAGCAGTCGGCGATGCCGTCGTTGCGGGCGGCGGTGGCGTCGTGCATCCGCCCTGGCCGCAGGGCACCGGTCCACAGTGTGCGGCCCTTGTGGTCGGCGATCACGGTGGCCTTCATCGTGTTCTTCTTGCCCGAGGCGAAGGCACGTCGTCTGCTGCGGCCGGCCACGGGCCGGCGAGCAATTGTCAATACCTTTGGATCTGCTAGCTGCTCTGGCGCGGAGATGATGCTTCGGTGTCGGTGGGTGGCGTCAGCATTGTGGCAAGTCGGTCGACGCCGAATCCGCTGATCAAGAGGCGTTCTTTGTGGCTTCCGGTGAGGTGCCGGGTCCAGTCGACAAACCCGCCGTCCGCGATCTCCAGTTGCTGGCCGTGGATGGTGGCGTAGATCTTGTAGCACAGGTCGGTGTAGTAGCCGCGTCCGGTCACCCGGTTGGGATCGTCGATGATGTCAACGCCTGGTGTTCCGGCCAGCTCTGTACGTGCGCGGGCCAGGATCGGAGCGGCGGACTCGTCGAGGCAGGTGATGCGGATCTCGGTCTGACGCACTCCAGCCTGTGCCATCGCCCGGACGGCGAAATGTAGGTGCTCGACCAGGTGCTGTTGCTCGAAGGTCCGGCTGCCTGTGTCCCGGCCAGCGGTCACCAGGGCGAATAGTTGGAAGTGGGCGAGCATACCGGGCGCGTCGAAGTGCTGGGCACGCACGACTCGTTGGCTTGCGGCCATCCGGACCGGCACGGCCGAGCGGGGATCGGCGGCCAGGGCCTGGGATCTGCGCTGGGCTGCCTCCAGGGCCAGGGCATTGGTCGGGTCGGCCGCGACCTCGCTGCCACGAATGGTGGCGACGACCTTGCGCGGGTCGACGGTCGCGACCGCCGTATGCGCTGCCAGGGGGACGAGGGGAGCCAAGGTGAGCATCTGGAAGTCATCCGGCATCGCCGAGAGCAGGAAGTCTTCGGCTCGTCGTATTTGCGCGAACCCTGTCGGGGCCGGGGTCACGAACCGGTCGGTGCGATAGCGCCGCATCACCTCGGCCGGGGTGAGCCGATCGGCGCGGCGTCGGAAGACTTCCAGGAGCAGGGTAGTCAGATCCGTCCCGGTCAGCTCCTTGGCCAGCAGGTCCAGCAGTTCCGATCCGCCTGCATTGGCCAGAACTCGGCGCAACGCCGGACTGACCGCGTATTCATCGCTTGTCATGGCGGGCCAGTATCGCCTGGCCGGTATCGGGGAGACCATCGATTTCCGCGCATCGTGGAAATTAGGCCGCCGTTCGGTCAGGCTCCATCAGGGCTCCGCGCTCGAAGCGGGCCCCGGCGCGGACGAGTGGGACGAGGTGGGCGCCATTGACGGCTCGCCAACGGACCTGAGCCGACTTGACGAGCTCGAACACCATCGCCAGGCCAAAGGCATGCCTTCCGCGTTCCTCCCAGAGCCGATCCACAGGTCTTGAGAGCAATAGTCAATACCTGTGGATGGTTTGGTCACGGCAGTGGGTTGGTTCCCCGGATGGCCTGCCAGTGGGAGCACAGGGTAGCTGATGCCAGTAGTTGGACTCCTGTGCCTCGGAGGGTCACGAGCGCGGTGTGGACGGGGTCGAGTTCCTCGACGGAACGGTGATAGGCGAGGATCTGCGTCAGTTCCAGGTCGATGGCTTCTGCCGAGTTGCGGATGTGGCCGAATCGGGCGCCGCGGCGAACCGGCCCGACCGTGCAGCGCACTGTGGCGGTGGCCTCGGCCGGATTCACGAGGGTGACCTGATCGATCTCCAGTTCCACCTCGACCGCGTGACTGCCGGGGTTGAGGGGCTCGATCATGCCACCACCTCGATGCGCTCGACCAGGATCCCGTTCTCGAAGCGGGTGCTGGAGCGGACCAGGGCGACGAGGTGGGCTCCGGTGATCGCGCGCCAGCGTTCCTGGGCGGACTCGACGAGCTTGAACACCATGGCGAGGGCCGCGGCGGGGCTGCCGGCCCCGCGGGTGACCTTGGTCCGCAGCTTGATCGTGGAGAACGTCGACTCGATCGGGTTCGTGGTCCGCAGATGGATCCAGTGCTCGGCCGGGAAGTCGTAGAACGCCAGCAGCTCCTCGGCGTCGTCGGTGATCTTCGCGACGGCCTTGGGCCACTTGGCGCCGTAGGTGCGCACGAACGCCTTGATCGCCTTCTCCGCGTGGGAGCGGTCCTCGGCGTTGTAGATCTCCTGCATCGCCTTGGTTGCGCCGGGCTGCGCGGACTTCGGCAGTGCGTTCGTGACATTGCGAGATTTGTGAACCCAGCACCTCTGATGCCTGGCTGCGGGGAACACCTCGCTCAGGGCCCGCCACAGTCCCATTGCGCCGTCGCCGACGACGAGTTCGGGGTCGCGCATGCCCCGGTGGCGGCAGTCGCGCAGCAGGTCGGCCCAGGACTCGGTGGACTCGCGCAGGCCCTCTGCCAGTGCGATCAGCTCCTTTGTGCCGTCCAGTCGAACCCCGAGCAGGACCAGCACACAGGAGTGCGCCTGCCCCAACCGGATCTTGGGGTGCACGCCGTCGGCCCACACGTAGACGAAGTCCCGGTCCGACAGGTCCCGGGCCTGGAAGGCGGCGTGGTCGTCACCCCACTGCCTGGTCAGCCGGGTGACCGCGGCCGGCGACAGCCCGGCAGCCGAGCCGAGGAACTGCTCCAGCGCGGGCACGAAGTCCCCCGACGACAGGCCGTGCAGGTAGAGCAGTGGCAGCACCTCGCTGACCTTAGGCGACTTGCGGCACCACGGCGCAAGGATCTTTGAGGAGAACCGCTTCCGTTCGCCGGTGGCCTCGTCGACGCGGCGGTCGTTCACCCGCGGCGCGGTGACCTCGACCGGGCCGGCGGCGGTGGTCACGGTCCGGGGCCGGTGATGGCCGTTGCGGACCACCGGGCGGTGCCCGCGCTCGTCCGTCTCGGCCTCCAACTCCGCTATGTACTGGTTGACTTCCGCCTCCAGTGCAGCGGCCAGCATCCGCCGGGCGCCCTCACGGACGATCTCGTCGATCAGGGAGCCGGACAGGGTGGAGCCGTCGTCGGTGACTACGCTGAGCACAGGCGTGCCTTCCCGACCCGCGCTGCGAACGCGGGCCTACTCGGTGACCATCAAAGGATCATTCGGGAAGGTACGCCCTCTGCGCGCCCTCCCGGAAGCGATCCACAGGTCTTGAGCATTGCTCGTTGGGAACGCGAACGGGATGCCGAGGTAGGCACAGCCTGAACCGTGTCGTCATCAGCCCTGGAGGGTTAGGAACATCAGTCCCGGGTGTTCGGTCCAGCACTGCTCCCCATTGTCATTAGCCCTGGAGGGTTTGGAACGCGACCTGCTGCGCGGCGAACCCGACGGGGAGGTCGTCGTCATCAACTCTGGAGGGTTGGGAACCCCCAGCGCAGGCCGGTCGCGTACGCCAGACGCACTGTCGTCATCAACTCTGGAGGGTTGGGAACACCAACTCGCTGCGCGGATGCAGCGGACCCCGACCGATCGTCATCAGCCCTGAAGAGTTGGTAATTCGGCAGTCATGCAGTCGGTAGATCGGTGATCCGGCGTGTGAGGTGGGCTGCAGTAACTGGTCGGTAGTGCGTTGTGCCTGTTCAGAGGTGTTTGGGGTGGCCAGGGGGTCGGCGGGATGCTGTTCGTGTTGCTGCTCGGGCCTCGGGCGTGTGAGGGTCGGCCGTTCGAGGCGGCCGGCCATAGCACGTGGAGTTGGGCACCGGTGTGGGCTGCGGGGAATTGCGGGAGCGGTTCCGTTGGGTGATCTATGTTCCCCTGCAGGCGAGTTGTTGTTGTTCGCGTGTGCCTCCGGAGGGTGTTGTGAGAGTGAGAGTTGATGTGGTGCCGGATTCGCCGACGGTGTGGTGGGAGGACGTGCACGGTGCGGCGCGGGGCATGGTGTACCGGCTGATTTAGGCTCAGGATGCTTCTCTGGCAAGGGAGTTGCACGACAATGGATGGCGTGGGAAGTCGTTGAAGCCGGTGGGGGTGGCGGGGCCGGTGTTCGTGGGGGCGCCGCCGCGCAAGGGGGTGTTCACGACGTCGGGGGAGGGGTCGGTGTGGTTCGGTTCGCCGGTGCCGGAGATCGCCTCCGTGCTGGTGAGGTCGCTGGCCTCGTGCGGTGAACTGGAATGGGGCAGGACGCGGTTGGCGGTGCGCGGGATCGCTCTGGAAGGCGGGGGCCCGGCACCGGCAGCGGACGGCCTGGTGGAGTTGGAGACGCTGACCCCGGTGGTGGTCAAGCACGAGAGCCGGAACCTGCTGCCGGGTGACGAGTACTTCGTGGAGCGGCTCGCGCACAATCTCGCGCACAAGGCGGAGCTGCTGGGTCTGCCGGCGCCGCGTGGGTTGCGGGTGCTGGAGGCGGGGCCGCGGCGGAGGTTCGCGGTGCGGGGGGCGCCGCGGATCGGCGCGAAGGTGAGGGTCGAGCTGGACGCGGACGCGCGGTTCGTGGCGGCGCTCAGGTCGTGGGGGATGGGGCTGGACACGATCCAGGGGTTCGGGTGGATCAGGTGAGTGTGCTGGCCGCTTCGGGGCATCCCCTGCAGCGGGCGGGTGCGTGGGCGGTGGCGGTCCTGGCCGGCTGCCCGACTCCCGAGGCGGTGGGTCCGGACGGTCTGGACGCTGTCGTGGCGGGGCTGGTGGCGGACGTGGTCGCCGCGGCGACGGCGTCGAAGGACGCGAGCCGCTACGACTGGTGGAAGGTGCTGTTCGCGCTCTACCCCAACTCGAAGGCCACGCACAGCAAGCGTCCCTCCGATGCGCGGGTGCTCAGGCCCGCGATCGAGGAAATGTTCGCCCCGGACGCCCCGGGGGCGGGGGCGGTGTGGCCGTGCACGTTCTGCGGCGCGGCGTCGGCGGTGGTGTGGTCGAAGGCGAACCTGCCGCTGTTCGACACGGCCAAGGCGCTGAACAACCTGCCGCCGAGGCTGGCGGGATGGCCGGTGTGCCGGGGGTGCCGGGTCGCGATGTGGGCGCTGCCGTACGGGGCGTGGGTGACGGCGGGGTCGGCGAGTGTCCTGTCGTGCGAATCGCCGGATGCGGAGCGGGAGTTCGCCCGGCGCAATGTCGGCAGGGCCCGGAAGCTGATGCAGACCGGTTTCAACGCTCTGCAGGCCGGGGCCAAGCCCGAGCAGGTGGTGCTGGCCGCGCTGCGCGATGCGGGCGGCGGGCTGTGCGCGAGCACGCTGTGGAGTTTCAAGAACGACAACCAGGAGCCGTGGCTGCGGGTGACCCGCACCCGCCGGGCCGTGCCGGTGTTCCTGGAGAGGGTGGACGGCAACGCGCCGCTGCGGCGCGGCTGGCGGCTTCTGTGCCGCTCGCTGGACCGGTACAACCCCGACACCGGCCGCATCACCGGCGGCCGGGGAGCGGCGGCGCGACTTGTGTTCGAGGCGGAGGACGGCCGGAGCCGGCCGCTGCTGGGGCAGGTGCACCGGCTCCTGTCGGACACGGACGCGGCGTTGCCGCCGGGCGACCGCCGGGCGCTCGGCGCACTCGCCACCGCATACGCGAAGGAGGTCTTCGGAATGGACGTGGACGTGGAGCCCGTGGCGCGGGTCCTGGCCGAGTGGATCGCCCGGGGCACCAGCCCGCGCGGCCGCCTGGCGGAGTACCGCAGTGCCGCGCTGAACGACTACCGGCTCGGGATGCTGCTGGTGCAGGCGCACTTCCGCCTCCAGCTCGACGGCGCGCAGGTGCAGGCGGCTGGGCCGGAGGCGTGGAAGCCCCTGATCGGGCGCCGATCGCGGGCCTGGGAGCTGCGGATGCTGCTGTTCGCGCGGGTGTGCGAGCTGCTGCAGGAGCGCGGCGTCGCCGTCGGCGCCGACCCGGCCAGCAAGGACGAGGCGGAGGACGAGGTGGAGGACGGCCCGGTTTCGGCTCGGCCTGGGCTGTCCGTCCCTGCCCGCCTCGACCCCGCTGCTCTTCCTTGCCCTGCCCTGCCCCGTCCGGGCCGCGTCCGGCCTCGACCTGTCCGTCGGTCTGTGGCCCGGACGGCTTCCTGTTCCGATCCGGGGGGTCCTGTCCGGGTATCTGTTCATCGGGTTGCTGGGGGTTGCGTGACGGACTGCTTGTGACGGAACCCGCCCCGGCCCGCCCGGCCCGGGCCTGGCGAGGGACCGGCGAGCGCAAGCAAGGTTGTGGCACGTTCATGAGGTGGGTGCTGCCACCGCGTCAACTCGGACTGTCCATGTATTCGTTTGTCATGAGCGAGCCGTGTCGGATAAGAAGTCCGCATGCTAAAGGGCGGCAAGATCGGGCTGAGGGCCCGGCACGAGGACGACATCCCCACTCTGCGGGCCGAGCTCTATGACGACGTGGTCAACTCCGCGCGGGCCGAGGCCGGGCCGTGGCGGCCGATCTCACCCGGTTCGAAGGACCCGCGGCTCGTGGTGGACGACACGGCGCAAGGCAGCGTCGCGTTCTCCGTGGTGGAGCTGGAGGGAGGCGCCCTGGCCGGTACCGCGACGCTGTGGGGAATCGACAACCACCACCGCTCCGCGCACATCGGACTCGGACTGCTGCCGGCGGTGCGCGGCAAGGGCTACGGCACAGACGTCGTCGCGACGCTCTGCTACTACGGTTTCGTGGTCCGCGGCCTGCAGCGGCTGCAGATCGAGACACTGGCGGACAACCACGCCATGCTTCGCTCCGCCGAGCGCAACGGTTTCGTCCGCGAGGGCGTGCTGCGCTCCTCGGCGTGGGTGCTGGGCGAGTTCCTGGACGAGGTAGTTCTCGGGCTCCTCGTCCAGGACTGGAAGCCGAATCCCCTGGGCTGAAGCCCGAGCGGTCCCGAAAGGCCTGTGCGGGCGGGCCGGCTCCCAGCCGAGATGTCTGATGTCCGGCCGGGACGGCGAGTTCGTCCCGGCCCTGTCCGGGCCCGTCCCGTCGCGGCCGCTGTCCCCGCCCCGCCCCACCACCGTCCCGTCTCGTCCTGGCTCGTCCTGGCCGGGCGCCCCGGCGGTGCCGGCGGTCGCGACGGCCGCCGACGAGTAGGGCGGACCCGCCACAGCGGCAGCCCTGCAAGGAACGGGCCGGGTGGCAGCCAGTCCCCACACTGACGCCGTCCCGCCGAGGTCCGATCGGGCTTGCGCCTGGGGGCTGCTGTGAGCCTGACGTCCCGGTTGGGCGCCTGTTCTCGGTGTGTGACCTGACGGTGTTTCTCGGGCTGTTCTCGGTTTTTGGTGGACCGGTGCGGGTGTGGACGGGTGTCGTTCGGGTGGTCGGGGGGTCCCGAACGCTCCGGTTCTGGTGACGACGGGTGACCGGTTGTCCGAGGCTGATCGCTCGACGATGCCCCGGCCAAGGTGGCCGCGAAGTTCGCCGCATACCGTGAGCTGTTCCGCGCCAAGACGCGGGACAACGACCCGGCGCTGACCGAGGCGTCGGCGGCCGGGCGGATGACGCACTGGTGGCGTCGCGCCTACCCGGGCTCCGTTCGGGAGGGCTACCCGCCCGTCGCGCCATGACCAGCTGGCGCAACCTCGCCATCGACGCCCTCCGCCCCGCCGCTACCACCAACAATCGCCGCCGGACTGCGGCGCGACGCCCGCAGTCCCTACCGCCCCCTCGCGTTCCTCGGCCTCATATGATCACGAAACGCGACTGCCATGAGCTTCGCCAGAGGCTCCGGCCGGGAATCAGACCCGCCGCATTCGGTAGACGCAGGTCCGGTAGGGCATCTCGGCGCTGTCGCGGCCGGCCAGGGCCGGGTCGGTGGCGGCCAACTCGCCGATTTCCCGGTCCAAACGGGCCTGCTCGGCGGCGTCGGCGGTCAGGGAGGAGGAGCGGGACCGCACCAGGTCGATCAGCCGGTCCGCCGGGACGGTCACATTGTGCTCGATCAGGCCACGTTCGGGCTCGGTGAACCACGGCGTCACCGGCCCGTACTGCCAGGCACTTTCCAGACCGTGTCCCTCGCGCCGACGATGTCGGAAAGCGCGGCCACCCACGGGGTCCGGTCGTCACGGATGTTCCACATCGCAGCGAAGACAACGTCCTTGCGCAGTACCCGGTGAATCTGCGGCAGTGAGACCTGCGGGGTGAACCAGTGGTACGCCGGCCCGGCCACGACGGCGTCGACGGAGTCGTCCGGCAACGGGATGTCCTCGGCGCTGCCGGCGAGCACCTGCGCGTCCGGGCGGCGTTCGGCGGCCACGGCGCGCATCTGCTCGTCGGGTTCGACCGCGATCACCTCGTGGCCGGCGGCGCGCAACACGCCGGCCAGTAGCCCGGTGCCCGCGCCCAGGTCCAGGACGTGCACCGACTCGGTGCCGATGGCCCGAGCGAACGCCCGCACCGGGTAGGTGGGCCGGATCGAGTCGTAGAGGTGGGCAGCGCAACCAAAGGACGGCGCAGAGGTTGAGCTTGCTCCGCTTCGACGGACACCGTTGGTGTGGTGGTCAGGCTGCGAGGACGCTCTCGTACTCGGCGGGACTGCGGTAGCCGAGGCTGCTGTGCAGCCTGAGAACGCTGTACCAGCCCTCGATCCACTCGAAGATCGCCGGGTGCGCCGCCGCCCGGCTCGGCCACGGCCGGTCGCCGGTCAACTCCCTTCCCGGCGTGGCGAAGAACGACTCCGCGAGCGCACTGTCCCCACACCGGCCGGTGCGACCGATCGAGAGCCGGATGCCGGAATCCCTTGCAAGACCGGCGAATTCACGACTCGTGCACTAACAGCCACGATCCGGGTGCAACACCACCGGACCGGCCGGGCGGCGGGATCGGACGACGCGGCGGGAGGCGATGTCGATGACGGTGGCCGGGTGAAGCCGGCCCTCCCCAGGTCGACCTCGGCCTGTTCACCCACAGCCGTACCGCGGTCTCGGTCAGGTCGAAGTCCTTGGCGACCTGACCGGCCGAGCGGTCACCGCGCCGGAACAGCTCGACGATCTCGGCCTTGGACTCCGGCGCGAACGAGCGGCGAGGACGCGGTCTCTCCTTCCCCATGCTCTCCATGACGGACATCGTCCTTCCGGGGCTGGCACCCCTGATCAGAAGTGCCCGTCAAACCGGATCAAGCCCGGTCGGCGCGTTCCTGCCGCAAGCAGGCACCCACGCGCGAGCGAACCGCTGCCCAGTACCTTGCCCGCTGCGCCGGTCGGCCGTGTGGCCCGAACCTTTCCATCCGCCGACGAATCTTTTCCCGTACACGTCAAGAGGTCGGTGGCGGATACGGCGCAGGTGCAGAGGCGTGCAGCATGGGACGACGTCCAGCAGGTCAGTGCTTGGACCCATCGTTCCAGGAGCAGGAGAGAGGTCTTCCCGTGCAGTTACGGCCAACGAGGCGAAGCCTTCGGATCTCGGCAGTGTTCACGGCACTGCTCGCCCTCGGTCTCAGTACCACTGCCCAGGCCGCCGTGGTGAGCGGCCAGACCACCGCGTTGGTGGCGAATGCGGATGCCGGCGACCCGGCGCCGATCAACCTCGTGAAGACCGGTCAGTACCACACGGCCCGTGCCCGGCTGGCCAACGACGTCAAGGTCTCCGCCAACTCGACGTTGACGGTGGACGTCGCCGGGGTCGGCGGACTTCCGCTCTCGGGCCTGGACTCGGTCGCCCTGAACATCAGCGCCAAGGGCGACTGGTTCAACAGCGGTTCGCTCGCCCTCTACCCGTCCGGCGGAATGGAGCCGCAGACGACGGCGCTGGAGTACAACCCCAACTTCTACCTGGCCAACCTGGTGACGGCGAAGGTCGGCACCGACGGCAGGGTCAAGGTCGTCAACCGCAGCGACCAGGCCGTGAAGGTCTACCTGGACGTCCAGGGATACACCCTGACCCTGGAGGACCCGGCGGTGACGGGAGGCGCCTCCTACGTCCCGCTCGCCCCCGTGACCGTGGTGGACAACCAGTCCGTGCCTCTCAACGGCACCTTCCAGCTCCAGGCCCTGGGCCAAGGCGGCGTACCGCAGCAGGGGGTGGACGCGGTGGCCCTGAACATCGCCACCCTCAGCCCCCGCGACAGCGGGACCCTGCGCGTCTTCCCCGACGGGGAGGGGCTGCCGGTCGACGCCACCATCGACTACGTGCCCAACCGGATGCTGCAGAACTCCGTCATCGCCAAGGTCGGCGCCAACGGGAAGATCGACATCCACAACCTCAGCCTTGGCGCCACCGCCGTGTGGGTGGAGGTCACCGGGTACTTCTCGCACGCGGGGGTCGAACCCGAGCACCTGGCCCTCGAACCCCTCGTACCGGCCCGCATCGCCACTGCCGTGTCCGTCCCCGCTGGCGGCGACACCCTCCTCGCCCCCCGGGGCCTGGGCGGCGTTCCGGGCACCACGGACGTGAGCGGCGTGGGCATCGCGCTCGACGCGAAGAGCACCGCCGGCGCCGGTGCCGTTCAGGTCTACCCGTCCCTCGCCGCCAACCCGAGTTCACGGACGGTCAACTACCAGGCTGGCAACCCCGTCAGCGGCTTCACCTTCGCCAAGCTCGGCAGCGACGGCAACGTCGTCCTGCACAACGCCGGCTCCGCGCCGGTGACCGTCTCCGTGGACGTCTACTCCTACACCCGCCAGCTTCCCCAGACCGAGCCCGACATGGGCGACGAGGGCGGCAGCTACCTCACCAACGTGACCCAGCCGAGCGCCGACGAGTGCGCGCAGGCGTCCGCGGACTTCGGCACCGACCTCGGCGCGACGTGCGCCTTGGGCACCGAGGTCACCGTCGGCCCCGCCCAGGACACCGAACCTCCCGCTCCTCCCACTGCGGCCGCCGCAGCCGTCCCGCCGCGCCCGGCAGCAGCGGGCACCTCCGCCGCGTCCGCGACGGCGGCCTGGAAGTACCGCTACGTCTCCGCGACGGCCTGCTACTCCACCGGCAAACCCAAGTGGGGCAGCGGATCGGGCTGGAAGTGCAAGATAGCCAAGGCCACGGTCAACGGAGAGTTCAAGTACAACGGTTCGCGTGTCTACGCACTCTGGGTCAGCTCTAGCAAGGGAGACACCTACGGCGCGGACGTCGCCATCACGTGGGCGGGCACCTGGAACAACGGCGCCGCCCGCGGAAGCTACCCCGGCTACATGGACATCGGCCTCAACGGCACCGTCAAGCTGACCAAGTACATGACGCGCTCGTTCTACATCCGCATCGACTGCTGGCCCTCCGGCAAGGTCTCGCTGCGCGGCGGCGGGGCCTGACCGCGACCGGCCCCGGCCGCTCTGAGCGGCCGGGGCCGGGGGAAAGGCGTGCAGCCTCCAGCCGAAACCGTTCGTTGGACGTCAGCGCGGTTCCCGTCAGTCCTGGCGGGGACCGCCGTCCGGGCTCCGCCGCCCGATGGTGCTCTGGCGGCGGAAGTCGGTGGGGGTGGTGGCGGTTTCGGCGCGGAACACGCGGCTGAAGCCCGCCGGGCGGGGCAGGCCCCAGCGTGCGCCGATGGCGGCGACGGGGAGTGCGGCCAGGCGCGGGTCGGCGAGGTCCGCCCGGCAGCGGGCGATCCGCTCTCGGCGCAGGACTCCCGTCACGCTCTCGCCGCGGGACTCGAACGCCCGGTGCAGGGTGCGCGTCGACACGGACAGGGCCGCGGCGATGTCGTGCGGCGCCAGTTCCGGGTCGGCGAGGTGACGCCGGATGTGGACGAGTGCCTCCTGGTGCAGGACCGCCGCGCGGGAGTGCGACGGGACGCCGTCCTGTCCGGCGTGCCGGGCCACGACGGCGGCTGCCAGGTCGATGAGGGTCTCACCCAGCCGGACGCGGTCCGCCTCGTCGAGGTGCTCGTCGCTGTCGGCTGTGGCCAGGAGCATGCTGCCGAGCACCTGCCCGAGGCCGGGGGTCCTGAGGGTTTTCCCGCACTGCGCCGCAACGGTGTTGTCCCGCAACGGCATCAGATCGCGCGGGAACTGCAGCAGCAGGCAGCTCGAACTGGCGAGCGCGTTGTCGACCGAGGCCTCGAACGGCCGGGAACTGTCGTACAGCAGGATCTCCCCCGGCCCGGCGCACCCGCCGTTGCCGCCCTGCTCGATGCGCTGCCGACCCGATGCCACGAAGGCGAGCTGGTAGCTCTCCGGGTCGGACCGGCGGATCAGCCTCGCCGACCGGTACGACGACAACGGCGCGTAGGAGATCGAGGACAACTGGACCGGCCCCAGGGCCGTCGCGCCGATCCGCACGCCGGACCGTCCCGGCTCGGTGAACCGGAACCGCGTGGTCACCTCCGCCAGGGCGGCGGTCTGCGCCCACGCCTGTGCCCGTTCGGCCTCCGGCAGCAGTGTGGTGTCCAGAACAGTCCTCACGCACGCCCCCCCTTTGACCCGTACGCGCCACCGGGGAACGTACACCGACCGTCAGGATTCGGTAAAGCGGCCGTGCGGAACCGGGCGCGGACGGGGCGGCACGCTGGGCCAAGGCGATGGCGGGCGGGGGAAACACCCGTCGCCCCGCAGCTGTCAGCATCGACTCGCGCCGCGCCCGCTGCCTCCGAGGGGACGAGGACGGCCGCCCTGTGCCTGGCCGGTGGTGAAGAGCCCACCCGGCATCCGCCCTGCCCCACGAGGAGACCCGCTCCGTGCACCCCGACCCGTACCCGCCCGCCGTCCCCGGTCCCGGACGGGGCCCGTGGGCGCCCGTCCCGGGCCCGGCCGAGGCCGCGGCACTGATCGCACGCCTGCGCGGACGCGCCCGGACCTGGGCGCTCTGCCTGATGCTCGGCCTCCCGCTCTCGGCCGGCGGCGGCCACTACGCCCTCACCCGCGGCCCCGCCGGACTCGCCGCCCTGCTCGTCGGCCTCGCCCTCCTGGGGACGGCCGGTTTCCTGCTGGCTTCCGGTCTGCCGCTGCGCCGCCGGCTGGCGGAGCTGCTGCCCGACACCCGGCGCTCCGCGGTCGCCCATTTGCCCGGTCCCCGCCGGGCCGCCGGGCTCGCCGCCGCCCTGTGCGGGCTGCTGGTGGCGGCGTTCACGGCGGCGGTGGTGCTCCTGGCCGTCGCCGGGCTCGGCTGGGGAGCGTACGGCAACTCCTTCGGCTTCGCGGCCCTGGTCTTCGGTGCCACAGTCCCGGCGATGACGGCCCTCGCCGCCGCGTCGGCCACCCGGCACGCACTGCGCGGGGCACCGACCGGCGCCGTGCAGGGCCAAGTGCTGTACACGGTCCTCGCACTGGTCGGCCTCCTCCTGCTGACCCGCCGTCACAACGGCCTGGACGCACGGATCACCGGCGCGGCCGTGGTGGCGGCGTGCGCACTGGCCGTAGTCGTGCTGCACTCCGCCGCCCGGCGCATGCGCGCCGCCGGGGAGCGGGACGGGAACGGGCCCGCCACAGCACCGGTACCGCCCACGACCTCGCATGCCCCGTCCACACCGCCGCACGGGGCGTGGCCGCCTCCGCCCGTCGCGTCCGCGCCGTCGGCCCGGCCGCACTCCGCCCCCGCGCTCCGACCGCCCGCCGCACCTGCCGCCCCGCCGTGGCCGTCCACGCCGCCACCGTGGCCCGGGGCTCCGGCCGTTCCCCAGTGGCAGCCCCCCGCCGCGCCGCCCCGGCGTCGATCCGGTGCAGTCCTCGCAGTCCTCGGGCTGGTCGGCGTGCTCCTGCTCGGCGCCGCCGCGACGGGCGTCGTGCTCTGGCAACACCGCCACCCCCGCGGACCGGTGACCGATACCCGCGAGAGCCCGCAGGCCGGCCGCTACGGGATCGCGGGCACCAGGACCCCGCAGTGGTCCGCCACCCTGGCCTCCCACTACGACCACCTCGACCCGTCCCTCCTGATCGGCGACGAGATCGCCGCCCGCGTCTTCGGCCCCGGCATCGAAGCCGTCGCCCTGGCCGACGGCACCCCTCGGTGGAACCTGCCCTTCGACGGAGGCCGCGTCCCCTGCCCTACCGACCCCGCACAGGACGGCGGCATCGCCGTGGTGCTCCTGCGCGGCCCGGCCCCCGACGCCCCGTGCGACACCGCCCTGGCCGTCGACCTCGCCACCGGACGGCAGCTGTGGACCGTAGCCCTCCTGCCCGACGGCGCGCCGTACGGGCCGCTGGAGCCGTCGGTCGCGATCAGCCAGGGCATCGCGGTCGCCGGCACCCCCACCGCGCCCCGGGCGTTCGACGCCCGCAGCGGGCGCGTGCTGTGGACCGGGCCCGTCCAACGCCTGCCCGATGGCACCGAACGGCAGCTCGACAGCCTCACCGTCCACGACCGCCAAGTCCTCGCCTCCTACGCCGGCGACTTCGACCAGAACACCGACCACCTGCTGCTCACCCACGACCTCGGCGACGGCCACGTCACCACCACCCTCCCCGGCCCCCACACCGACCAGCGCGACCCCGACGTGCGCGTCCTGGCCGCCTCCCCCGCACTGGTCCGACTCCCCGATGCCGACTGGCCGTCCGAGAACCACTACTACGTCCTCGCGGGCGACGACCGCACCTGGCTCCCGCTGCGCACCGGCGAGGTCGCGGGGCGCTCCGCCCGCCAACAGGCGGGCCAGGACGGGGTGGTGTCGGGCGGCGTGTTCGTCAAGGCGTTCACCGTGGACGACCAGGACCTGCCGGTCGGCTTCGACACCGTCGTCGCCGGCTTCGACCTCACCACCGGAAACATCGCCTGGCAGTACCCCCTGCACCGCGACAGCAGCCAGGTCACCCTGTTCCCAGGCGCCGTCGACGGTGCGGTGCGCGCGGTGGTCTCCGCCTACGACACGGGCCCGCAGCTCTACGCCTTCCCCCTCGACGGTGGCGCGGCCGTACGCGGCGGCCGCCTGGACGACGGCCGGCCCGATGCCATGACCGACGTCCGCCGCACCGCCTTGGCCGGTGACCGACTCATCGTCCTCACCGCGCAGGACAACCAGCTCAGGGCGTTCACCCCGACACTAGCCCGGTAGCCGAGCGCCGGCCTCCTGGACGCCACCCGCGTCCACCTCCCGGAGAACGCCAAGGCGCTGCACCGCGACCTGGTCCTGCTGCTGTGGGCGGACACCGTCAACGAGGCGATCAGCCGCTACCGGAGCGACAACGGGGACGCGGCGATCAAGGACTTGGGAGAGGAGTTCTCCTGGCGGATGGGTTCCGGAATGCGCACCTACCCGCTGATCGTCGCGGACCCGGTCCCGTCGGCCGCGGCCCGGGGCATCGCGGAGTGGTGCTGGCGCCGCGAGAGCGACGTCGAGCAGTGGCACTTCAAGATAGGCGACCTCGGAATGGCCCGGGCCAACATCGCCGCCACCCGCGCCGTCCTGCCCCACGTCCACCCCGAAGGCATCGACTGGCCGGCCGTGCGGCTCGCCCTCACCCAACCCGCCCGCCGACTCGCCGACGGCCGGGCCCTCGCCGACATCTTCGAGGAAGGCTGGACACCGGTCCTCGTCTCCATCCGCCGGCAGATCGACCTCTGGCAGCAGGCCGACGACACCCTCGGCTCAGAGGCCGTCCTGCGGATGCTCACCGTGCACGGCCCCCGCACCGAGTCCATCGGCCAGCGGCGGGGCTCCGGCTGGTACGAGACCGCCGCCCGCCGCGCCGTCGCCCGAGCGGCTGACAACGGCACCCTGCCCACCGAGGTGACCGAACTCCTCCCCGACCCCGGCCGGCTCGCCGACACCGCAGCCGCCCACCCGGACCTCCTCGACGACGCCACACTCCGGTGGATCACCCGGGCCATCCACGAGGAAGAAGCCCAGCTGCGCGCTGCCGGGCTGCCGGTTCCACCGGCGATGACCTTCCCCGACTGGGCGGCCCAGGACCTCCTCGACATCCTCCATTCCGACTCCGACGAGCAGCAGGAGCCTGCGCCGTCCGCTGCCGGTGCGGCAGACTAGGGCCATGAGCAGGTACGCGGTAGCCAAGCCCTACGCACTGCCGGCCTCGCTGGACCGGCTGACCGGTCCGACGACCGGCCCGGTCGTGCTGCCCCGATACCTGGACTGGGGCCCGCCCTACACCTACGACCTCACCGACCAAGCCGACCTCGTCCTCATGTACGAGCGGGTGATCCGCGAAGCCCAGTCGCCCGCCGACCTCCACGACCACCTGGACCGGGCCACGCTGCTGCGCATCTGGCCGGAGCTGTTCCTGCCCAGGGAACTGCGCACACTCTGGCAGGCCCGCTTCCCCGAACTCGGCCCCCGCGCGGCAGCGGCGTAGTGGACGAACAGCACCTCCGCCTGATCAGGATCGGTCTGGACGCCCTGGCCGCGGAGTACGGCTACGCCCTCGCCGGCGGCTACGCGGTCCAGGCCCACCACATCGTCGACCGACTGAGCGACGACGTCGACCTCTTCGCGCCCATCGACCGGGCGACGCAGGAGATGCCAGCAGCGGTGGCTGCGGCGGCGGCCGCGTACGAAGCCGCCGGATACACGGTGGAAGTCGTGCAACAGGTGCCGACCTACGCCCGGATGAACGTCACCGACCCCGCGACCGGCACACAGAGCAAAGTCGAACTGGTCGCTGAGTTCCTCCACCACCCGCCCGTGGACTCCGAGTTCGGCCCGGTCCTACACCGTGATGACGTCGCGGCCGGCAAGACCGGCGCACTCTTCAGCCGCGCCGAGGTCCGCGACGCCATCGACGTCCACGGTCTGCTGAAAGCCGGCTACTCCCGAGACCACCTGCTGGAACTCGCCGCCCGGAACGACGCGGGCTTCGACCACGCCATGTTCGCCGACGCGCTGCGCCGCGTCGAGCGCTACAGCGACAAGCAGTTCGCCGTGTACGGGATCGATCCGCCTGCCGCTGCTGCGATCAGGGCCGAGTTCGCCGACTGGCGCGGCCACCTCGACCAGGAGTAGGTGCCTACCCCGAGAGCTCGGTCCAGTTGAGGGTTATGCGGCTACGGGCATGGGGTTCTCGTCGTCGTCGTCCTTGCTGAAGTGCGGCTGGATTCGGCTTGCTTGGGCGCGGTCGAGTGCTTGGGCGAGGGCGTGGACGGCTTGGTCGGCGGAGTCTTTGAAGAGGTGGCCGTAGAGGTTGATGGTGGTGGCGAGGGTGGCGTGGCGCAGTGTCTTGGAGACGATGGCGAGGGGGATGCCTTCGGCGATCATGATGCTGGCGGCTGTGTGGCGCAGGTCGTGCAGGCCGATCCTGGGCAGGTCGAGTTCGGCGGTGCGTTTGCGGAGTTGGTCGAGGACCCACTGGGGGCGCAGGGGTGCGCCGCTGGGGCGGGCGAAGACGAGTCCTTCGAGCCGGTGGTCGGGGTGGGCGTTCATCTGGAGGGCGGCTTGGCGGTGGAGGGCGGCGGTGACTCTGGGGGAGAGGCTGATCCAGGCGCGGCTGGCCGGTGTCTTCGGCCGGCCGAGGGTGAGGCGGCCGTTGTCGATGGCGGCGAGGGTCCAGCGGACGAAGAGTGTGCGGTCCATGAGGTGGACGTCGGTCCAGTGGAGGGCGAGGGCTTCGCCGCGGCGCATGCCGGTGCCGAGCATGACTTCGAACAGGTCGGTGAGCTGGTCGGCGTAGTGCTGGGGGTCAAGGGGTCGCAGGTTCAAATCCTGTCGTCCCGACTGTGAAGTCGGTTGTCAGAGCCGGTACTTGGGAGACCAGGTGCCGGCTCTTTCTGTTGCCGCCTCAGGTGGTGGTCGCATGGTGGTCGCCGGGTTGCATGGGCCAGTCCTCGGTGGGGTCGTCGGTGTGCGGGCCGGGGTGGGTGGGTCGGGGCCGGTGGGGGCGTGGGTGGGAGTGTGCGGGGCGGTGGGTGCGGCAGGCGGGGGGGGTGCCGGATTCTGCGTCGAGGGGGATGTCGCCGAAGGCGGGGATCAGGTCCTTCTCGGCGTAGTCGCGGTAACGGGCCATGGTGGTGGGCTTGAGAGGAGCAGGGCCTTCTCGTCGAGCCACTGGCGCAGGTAGTCGGCGGTCGTCTGCCGCAGGTCGGTGAAGACACCGAAGGCGACGCCTTCGTTGAACTGCCTCAGGGCGGAGCGCGCTTCGACCTCGTCATTGAAGCCGGCGCGGCGCAGGGTGCGGCGGCGACCGCCCGGGGAGGGGCGTCGACGGCGAACGCCCGGCTGCCGTGGCCGGGGTCGGCCAGACGCGGACAGGAGGTGCCGAGCTGGCGGCGGTGGGCGTCGCGGGAGCCGCAGCGCCGGTAGACACGGCCGCGATCGGGGGCAGGGGCGGGGGTACGCATGGTGATCGCCTCGGAAAGGGCCGGGTGCGCGAGGGTCTGCACTTCCCAATGTGCTCCCGTGCTGCGACCACCGTGCGACTACCAGGACGGGAAAATGCTCCCTGAACTGTGGATCTCCCTTGACCGGTGATGTCGGTGGGCGAGGCCGGATTCGAACCGGCGCAGCCGAAGCGGGGGCTTTACAGGCCCCGGGGCTCTCCCATGCCCAGCTCGCCCTTGGCGGAGGAAGTGGGGGTCGAACCCACACGGGCACTCGCGTGCCCCAACGGTTTTCGAGACCGAGGCCGGCGCCACCTGTCGGCTGGCTCCTCCGTGAACTGCGGTTGTCGCGCGGAGAGTGCGCGGATCGAACGCGCGCGGGGGCGACCCCGACGACGGCTTAGCAAGCCGCTGCCTTGCCACTCGGCCAACTCTCCAGGTGCTGCGCTGCCGGACGAGGATTCGAACCCCGAGTCTCCTGATCCAGAGTCAGGCGTGCTGCCAGTTGCACCATCCGGCACTGCGGGAGGGCGGCAAGCGGAAAGGCCGCCCGGACGGGGGAGTCCCCCGTGGGCGGCCGGGCGCTGTCGGACCCGTCTACCGCGAGGAGGGAAGTCCCCGGCTCTGCTGGGAACTCGAAGAACGCCGATACGACTGGTTGCTGCTCATCTCGCGTTCCTCTCCGCTGGGTGGTGCCGGGCTGATGCCCATACCCTGCGGCAGAGCCAGGGGTGTGGGCAACGGGTTTTCCCGGTGGGTGGAGGTCGTCCGGCGGGACGGCGATGTGCGAGATCACCGGTGTCTGCCCGGGACCGGCTCATCCGGGTCGTCGCCGAAGACCGCTTCGAGTTCGGAGACCATCGCGCGGGCGAGTTCGGATTCCTGCCCTCGAGGGCGACCGGCTGTCAGTGCCGTCCGGCAGCATCGCGGCGTGAGCACCACAACGCCGCACACCGAAGCCGGGCAGGGCCGGAACTTCCACGGGCTGGCCGGAGCCGGGGCTGTGCTGTACATCGCCGAGTCCGATGAGCTGAACGCCCTCAAGATCGGCGTCACCGGCCGGGCCGGCCGCACCAGCCGGACCCGGCAGCACGCCCGGCACGGCTGGCGTACGACGGCGGACCTCGATGATCCGCCGCTCGGTACGGGTCGCGGTCCGGTTCGGGCTGCGGTGCGGCCGGCTGGAACGGTCGCCCGTGCCGGCCTCGCCGAACGTGCGGTAGCGGTCCGCCCAGCGCATGGCGGTGGTCGGGGAGACCCGGAAACGCTCGGCGGCCCGGCGCAGTGACCCTCCGTCCTCGACCACGCAGCGGGCCAAGCGTGGGCGTCCGGTCTCGGTCAGCGGTGCGTTGCGGTGTGGCACGAGGGCCTTTCCGGCAGCCGGTGCAGATGTCGCAATCCACACCGAGCCAGAGGGCCCTCACTCATTTCAAGATCACCAAGCCGTGAACCCCGTCACCCACCTCCGTGGTCAGAACACCTGGACGAGTAGTTCCGAAGTCGGTTGGGTCTGCTGGTTCTGCTTCGGACGTGAAGGGAGGGTGTCCAGCATTCGGGTTGTGACGACCGAAGAGCGGGACCCCCTCCCGACGGCACTCTGCGTACGGATCGATGATCATCTGCCTCGAACGCGTTGGTCGGGCCGCCCGCCGCGGCTGACGGACTCCGAGCTGGTGTGCCTGGCCGTGGCCCAGGTGCTGCCGGGCTTCCACTCCGAGGCCCGCTGGATCCGCTTCGCCCGAGCCCACCTGCGCGGCGTGTTCCCGGACCTGCCCGAACGCCCCGGCTACAACAAGCGCCTGCGCGTCGCGCGTCCGTTGCTCCAGTAGGCCGTCCGCGACCTGGCCCGGGCCACCGACCTGTGGGGCGACCCGGTATGGATCACCGACTTCACACCCGTGGAGTGCGGGCGCTCGCGTGACACCATCCGCCGCTCGGCCCTGGCCGGGTGGGCCGGCTACGGCTACAGCCGCTCGCACTCGCGCTGGTTCCGGGGCCTGAAGCCGCACCCGGTGTGCACCCCGGCCGGACTGCCCGTCACCCGGGCCCTGGCCAACCCCAAGGTCGACGGGCGCCAGGTGCCGGCCGCGCTCGTCGAGACCGAACCGGAACTGGCCCGCGAGCGGCCAGGTCTGCTGGTCCTCGCCGACAAGGGCCACGTCTCCGCCGAACTCGGCCGCTTCCTCGACCGGCACGGCATCACTCTGCTGCGGCCGTCCTGCCGCAACCGGACCCCGCGCCCCGGCGAGGGACTGCTGAAATCCGTCCGCCGGCTGATCGGGTCCGTGAACGACACCTTGAAGGGACAGCTCGGACTCGAGCAGCACGGCGGCCGCACCATCGAGGGCCTCGGCGCCCGCATCGGCCGGCGGCTACCGGCGACGACCTGCGCGATCTGGCACAACCGCACCACTGGCCAGCTCGTCACCCGCTCACTGACCGCCTGCGACCACTGACCCACTTCGGAACCACTCGTCTAGGGCCCGGCAGGCCGGGAGCGGCCGGTGGAGGTGCCGAGCGCGCCGGCCCTATGCGTGGTGGCGGTGGAGCAGCAGGATCTCGATCCGGCGCGGCCGGGGTCCGGATGGGTTCGGGTCGAGCCGTCGCTCCCGTGGTTCCGACCGCCCCGACCGCCCCGGCCGGGGCGGTCGGGGCGGTCGGAACCACGGGCCGGTGGCGCGTACCGTGGGTGCAACCTTTTTCCGCGCGGTGGTGTTCTCAGCAGTGATGGACGAGATGCCTCCGCTCACCGAGCTGCTCGCGGCAGACCTCGACCGTGGCTTCGCCGAACTCGTGCGGACTCACGGCGGTGCCGTGTACTCGGTGCTGCTCCGCCTCAACGGGGCGTCGCGCGACGTGGAAGACCTGGTGCAGGACACCTTCCTGCGGGCGTACACCGCGCTGCGCGACTATCCGCCGCAGCGGCGGCGCACCCTGCAGCCGCGGGCCTGGCTGCTCGCGATCGGCACCAACGTGTGGCGCAACCACATCCGCACGCTGACCCGCAGGCCGCTCGCCGACGACGGCGTCGACGTCCGGGAGCTGCCGTTGGCTGACGGGAGGCCCGGCCCCGAACAGAGGGCGGAGCACGCCTACGAGCGGAACAGGCTGGTGGCCGCGCTCGCCGAGCTGCCCGAGCACCACCGGCTGCCGGTGGTCCTGCGGCACGTCGGGGAGCTCGGCTACGCGGAGATCGCGGAACTGCTGGAGTGCCCCGTGGGTACGGTGAAGGCCCAGGTCTCCCGGGGTCTGGCCGCGCTACGGGAGAAGCCCCAGCTGGCGGAGAAGGAGGTGAGCGGATGACCGGCCACGGAGCGGCGGTCCCGGACGGGGCACCCGGACGCGCGGCGAACGGCGCGGCGCGTCCCGGGGCGGGCGGTACGCCGATCGCCGACGCCCGCACGGCCCTCGGCCTCGATGCCCTGCGGGTACCGATGCCGGCGGACCTGGCGCTGCGGATCCTGGAGCGGGCCGGCGTCCCCGAGCGGGAGTACGACCGGTACGCGCTGGTCGAGGGCCCGGTGACCGGGCTGTTCGTCGCCTACGGCCGGGGCGCGGTCACCGGCGCCGCACCCGTCGACTGGTACCCGGATCCCGCGGCGTTCGAGGAGGCGTACCTGCGCCGCACCGGCCGCAGCGTGCTGCGCACCGGCAAGCCGCTGCCCGGGGTCGTGGGGGCGCTGCGCACCGGTCGCGACCGGATGCTGCGCTACGACCACGGCACCCTGACCGAGGCGCAGTGGCGCGTGCTTGAAGCGGTCCGGGCCATTCCGCGCGGCCAGCTGCGCCCCACCGGGTGGGTGGCCCGCGAGGCCGGCCTGCCCGGCGCGGACCAGGGCGAGCTGCTGGCGGCCGTCCGCGCCAACCCCGTTCCGGTGCTGATCCCGGTGCACCGCCTCGCCGACGAGGACGGCACCCCGCTGGACTGCGGGCTGCCCGCCGAACTGGCCGAGCGGCTGCGCACCCATGAGGGCATCGACGAGGAGCGCCTCGACCGGTTCCTCGCCGCCGGCACCCACTTCCTGGGCAGCGACACCACCCGGATCTTCTGCTACCCGACCTGCGCGCACGCCCGCCGGATCACCGACCGGCACCGGGTGCCGTTCGGCACGGCCGACGCCGCGCACGCCGCCGGATACCGGGCCTGCCTGAGCTGCCGCCCAGTGGCGGCATGACCACCCGCCGCTCCCCGGAGGACCCGACCGCCATGACCGACATGACCGCCATGACCGACTGCCACCAGGCCGAACTCGACACCCCCGTCGGCCGACTCGTCCTGCTCGCGACCGACGACGCCCTGCTCGCCTGCCGCTGGGCCCCCGTCCCGGAGGAGCGGCTGCGCAGGGCAGGGCTGCGCCCGGCCGGGCCGGCCCGGCCCGCCGGGCACCCGGTGCTGCACGCCGCCGCTGACCAGCTCGATCGCTACCTCGACGGCCGGACCCGGGAGTTCACCGTGCCGGTGGACCTGCGCCTGGGCACCGACTTCGGACGCCGGGTGCTGGCCGCGCTGGCCGGTGTCGGTTACGGGCACACGGCGCGCTACGGAGAGCTGGCCCGGGCCGCGGGCCGGCCGACGGCCGCGCGGGCGGTGGGCGCGGCGCTCGGTGCCAACCCGGTGTGCGTGGTGCTGCCCTGTCACCGGGTGATCGGCTCGACCGGCGCGCTGACCGGGTACGCCGGCGGGATCGAGGCCAAGCGGTACCTGCTGGAGCTGGAGGCGCGGCGGGCCGGAGCGGCCTCCTGACGGAGTGCCGGTCGCCGGGCCGGTCACCGGAACAGCAGACTGGCGGCGAGCAGCAGCAGGACCGCGCCCACCACCCCGCCGCCGATCCGGCCCGCCAGCGGCGGGAACGCGGCGCGGCCGTCCGCGCCGCGCGCCGTCACCACCCGGACGCCCACCTCGGTCAGCACCAGCAGCCAGAGTGCGCCGATCGACAGGTAGACCGCGGCGAGCAGTGGCAGCGCGCTCGCGGAGGCGGCGTCGGCGGGCAGGAACTGAGGGAGGAAGACCGTCAGGAAGAGGCCCACCTTCGGATTGCCCGCCGTGCAGAGGAAGCCCAGTAGCAGGTGCCGGCCGACCCGGTCCCGGGCCGGTCCCGGTTCCGGTGCCCCGGGCCCGGGCGGGCCGGGACGCACGGCCTCCCACAGCGCCCGGGCGCCGGTCACCGCGAGGACCAGCGCGCCGACCGCGCGCCAGAGCAGGAACAGCCGGGGGTCCAGGGCCGTCACCGCCATGCTGCCGGTGACGGCGAGGGCGGCGTACCCGGCGCCCGCCAGCAGCATGCCGCCTGCGGCGGCGAGCACCGGCCGGCGGTGCCGCGCGCGGCTGACCAGGCGCAGCACCAGCAGGCTGTCCGGCCCGGGGCTGCACACCACCGCCGCGCAGCTGGCCAGGAAGGCCGGGCTGGCGGCGACGGCGAACGCGCTCGAGGTCATCGGGCGGGGACCGGGTCCGGGGTGATGACCAGGGCGGCCTCCATGGCGCGGACGGCGGCCGCGTCCCGGTCGACCTGGGCGCGGTCCTCGTGGGCGAGCACCACGAACCCCAGGGTGAGCGTGCCGAGCAGGTCGACGGTGACCTCGATCCGGTCGCCGTCGCTCAGCTTGACGGCGGAGCGGTGGTAGGACTCCAGTTCCTCGATGCCGTCCAGGACGGCGGTGCCCGAGACGGTGCCGGAGCGGCGGGCGATCAGGAACACCACCGTCATGTGCCGCTCCAGCCGGTAGTCCGCGGGCGGGGCCTCGGCGCGGGCGAACCAGCGCACCGCGCGGTGCAGTTGGCTGTCGCCGGTGGCGGTCAGGTTGAAGGCCGGGTGGCCGCCGCCGTGCGGCCGGCAGTTGATCTCGATCAGGCGCGGGCCCCCGTCGGTCAGCATGATCTCTATGTGCGCGGCGCCGTTGCGCAGGCCCACCGCGTCCAGCACCGCCGCGGCGTAGTCCGACAGCGCGGGTACGTCCGGCTCCGTGGGGGAGACCCAGGTGAGGCTCTCGTAGACGGCCATCTGCTCGCCGTTGTCGATCTTGCCGTAGCGGCAGATGTCGGCGACGCCGTGGCGGCCCTCGTGGCTGAAGGTGTCGACCACGTACTCGGTGCCGCGGGCGTACTCCTGGACCATCATCCGGTCGTTGAGGTTGTGCCACTGGTTGATCCGGCCGAGCTGGGCGTCGAAGGGCACCCGCCAGTCGGCGCCGGCCGGGACCCGGGTCACCCCGTCGGTGCTGCCGCTCTTGGGCGGCTTGACCACCAGGTCGCTGTCGGCCAGTCCCTCCCGGTCGATCCAGGCCTGGACGGCGGCCCGGTCGTCGGTGCAGATCTGCCGGATCGTCGGGACGCCGGCCGCGTTCAGCGCCCGGGCCATGGCGCCCTTGTCGCGCCGGGCCGAGGACAGCGCGGGCGGGTTGGCCTGCTCGGGCAGCAGCCGCTCGGCGAGCCGGTCGGCGAGTTCGACGCCGCTCTCGGCGCCCGCCAGGACGCACAGCGGATCCAGCGCGCGCAGCCGGCCCACCAGTGGTTCGAGGTCGCCGTCGAAGGCGAGCAGTTCGCGGTAGCGGGTGGCGTCCCAGGAGTCCGCGTACGCGGCGGGCACCTCGGGCAGCGAGCTGACCGCGACCGAGTCGATGCCGAACGCGGCGAACTCCGGCGCGTACTGGGCGCCGGAGGAGAACGGATCGACGATGACGGCGACCCGCGAAGTGGGTGAGGAGGTCACGGGGAGGGTCCTGTCTCCGGGGCGGCCGCCGGACGGCGGCCGCCCCGGGGAGGTTCAGGCTCCAGCGGCCAGCGCCGGAGACAGCGGAAGGTGGCAGAGCTCCACGTCGGCATCGGCCGGCCCCGGCAGCACCGCGGTCACGGTGTCGCCGGAGCGGACGGCCGGGACCTGGCGGCGCAGCCGGGCCAGTGAGGATCCCCGCTCGTGCCAGGGGCACACCAGGCGCCGCCCCGCGGCGTCCGGCGTGGCCAGGTTGAGGGGCCCGCCCCGGTGCGGGCAGGAGGCCGGCAGCACCGACCCTCCCGCCTCGGTGCGGACGTAGACGTACGGGAGGCCGTCGGCGCGCACGCAGTTGTCCGCGCCGCTGGCCTTGAAGGTCACGAGAGGCATGCGCGGTAATCCCCCACCGAGTGGATCTGGTACACGCACTCCTCGGACTCGATGATCGCGCCGTGCAGGCGGTTGCGCTGGATCACGGTGCCCTCGCCGGCCTCCAGGATCCGGTACGAGTTGAAGCCGCTGACGAAGCGCATGGTGCCGCTGACGATGTGGCAGAGCTCGTCGCCCTCGTGACTGTGGGTGTTGGACAGCTCGCCGTAGGGCTCGACGATGTCCGCCACCGGGGCGGTCACCCGGCCCTCGGTGATCGCCGCGTACACCGGATCGTGCAGCTCCTTGTAGCGGTCCGCGTCGTCCATCCAGGCGATCTGGGTGGCGAAGTCGTCGTCGGCGATGGTGCTCAGCAGGCGGAACTCCTCGATGCCGCGCACGATCTCCGGGATGATCTGCTCGCCGTGGCGCGCGACCAGCGGCTTGACCAGCTTCTCCAGGGCCATCCGGCCGTGGTGCTGGTCGATGTGGACGTGCTCGGAGAAGTAGCGGGCGTCCGCTTCGCCCTCGAAGACGTCCGCGAGCAGGCTCTCCGCGCGGCGGCAGAAGTCCACCAGGGTGCTTTCGGTGTAGAACAGCGCGCCGACGTAGCGGAAGAAGTGCTCGTGGTTCTTCCCGAGGTAGTGGAAATAGTTGTTCAGGGCCAGGCTGGACACCAAGTAATACTGCCAGTAGCGGTGCACGTCGGATTCCAGGCCGACCGATTCCAAGGTGGCCTCGAAAAGCGTGCTGTGCTTCGTCCCGTGCACGCCGTAGCCGTACTCGTCGATCAGGATCTTGAACCATTCCGACTGCTCGGGCCCGTAGTATCCGAGCACGTTCCGCGCCATCGGCGAGGCTTCGGAGAGGAAGTCCGGGGCGAACTGGATCAGCCACATCCGGGCGGCGCGCTGCGGGTCGGAGGAGTTCCGGACCGCCTGCTCGGCGGGGGAGGCGACGCCCTCGGTGCGGACGCCCAGGCCGTCCAGGTAGGTGAGCAGGCCGTCCAGCGTCCAGTCGCCGCTGACCTCCACCTCGTCGTCGAGGAAGCCGAACGCGAAGCGCTCCAGCGCCGGGCGGATCAGCTCGCCGCGGGCCCGGTTGCCGGGGCTGTAGTAGCGGCGGAAGTCCTCGTCCTGCTTGCCCAGGCCGGCCTTCGGGAAGAACACCAGGTCGGCCTCGTAGATGCTGGTCAGCAGGCGCTGCGCGGCGAGGCTGCTGTACTCCAGGACCCGGTCCCGGCCCGGCACCCGGTCGAAGTCCAGGTGCGGCAGCACCTGCGGGCGCAGCTGCCGCCGGTAGGGGCTGTCGGAGTTCTCCCACTCCTCGTTGTCGAGGTAGATCGGGTTGGAGGCGTAGGCCACGACCGCTTCGCGCAGCGCGTCGCCGTGCAATTCGAAGGGCTGGAACGGAGCAGGTGCGTGCGACATGTTCGGATCTGCCTTTCGCTGTTCGGGTGGGGGAGCGGGCCGCGCGGCACGGCCGGTGCGGGTCAGGAGAGGGAGAGCAGGGTGTCGCTCCACGCGAGGTCGAGCACCAGGGTGGAGCCGGCCTCCGCCTCCACCGGCTCGGGCAGCGGCAGCAGGGCCTGCATCCAGTGCGAGCCCACGTTCTCCGGCGAGTTGCGCAGCGTCACGCCGCCGCCGAGTTCCATCTCGAACCAGGCGACCAGGGCGTGCACCGTCCCGGAGCTGTGCACCGGCAGGGCGAGCTTGCGCCCGTCCGGGCCCAGCGGGTCCTCGGCGAAGTCGAAGGAGGCCAGCTCCACCTGGTCCGACAGCACGCGGTGCGGCCAGGTGTGCAGCCGGATCGGGAAGTGTCCGGCGGTGGCGAACGCGTTCAGCCGGGACACGTCGAACCCGCCGGCCCGGGTGACCCGGTTCAGGTTCACCGCGTTCTCGCTCTGCACCAGCATGCCCAGCAGGCGCGCCCGTCGGGGGAGCATCACCCCGTCCGCGACGAGCAGTTCACGGCGGGCGTGCCGGATCGAGGGCAGGATGCCCTCGCCGATCAGGCCGCAGTCGACGATTTCCGAGATCACCGCGTCCATCCGGCGGGGCAGCTCCCGGCCGACGGCCAGCTCGTCCGAGCGGCAGGCCAGCACGGTGATCTGCTCGGCGAAGCCCTCCTGGGCCACCACCTGCCGGGCGACCTCCGCCATCAGCGGGTTCGCCTCGCAGCTGTAGACGTGGGCGGCACCGGCCCGCACCGCCATCATCGCCAGCAGGCCGGTACCGGCGCCGATGTCCAGCACCGTGCCGCCCTGCGGGACGATCCGCTCCAGGGCCGTGGCCAGGGCGTCGTTGCGCTCGTGGTCGTTCAGCATGGCGAAGTGCCAGCGCGGCACCGCCGCGTGGGCGAACTCCCGGAACGCCGGCGTCGCGACGGACAGGCCGTCCGGCGCCGCCAGCACCCGGGCCGTCGCGTCGGCGACCCGGCTCAGCTCCTGGGCCCGGGCGCGCAGGCCCGCCAGGGCCAGTCTGGTCTCGGCCTCGACGGTCGGGCCGGTGGCACGTGTCAATGGGGGCATGTCGCTTCGCAGACTCCTGGTAGGAATGGATCTTCGAGGCGCGCTGTTCAGAGGCCGGGACCCTTCGGGGCAGGCCGAATCCGCCCCGGCTCGCGGACGAATCCACCGGGAATTCACCACGGTGGTCCAGGCGGGCGGGGAGTCGAATCCCGGTATCGGAAATATTGGTCGGTGCGTGACGAGGGGTGGGGTGGTCGACGCATTTTGTGTGCACGAATATCTTCCGTCCCGACCGATTAGAACATCGGCCGCGTCGCACCGGCAAGCATGTTCGAAATGAGCGGTACTTCCGGCCGGTGGCGCAGGTCGCGGGCCGGGCCCGGTCCGGTCGATCTTGTCGGATCGGCGCGCGGCGTCGCGCGCCCGGCCGGACCGGCCGGACCGGGCCTAGTCGGCGGGTCCGGCCGGCCGGGCGGGTCCGCGGTCGGCGGCCCGGACGCCGGGGCCCGGCTCCCACAGCAGCGCGGCCGCGGTCATGGCGAGCGTGGTGTGCCGGTACCAGGCCACCCAGCTACGCACCTGGTGGCTGCTCAGCCCGGCCCGGGAGGCCGCCTCGTGGACGGCGCGGGCGGCGGTCGACCCGGCCGCCGCCAGGGCCTGCGCGGCGGGCACGTCGGGGGCGGCGGCGGGCATGTGCAGCAGGTACCGGGCGGTGCGGCCGGAGGGCAGTCTGCGGGCCAGCATGGACAACCGGAAGCCGGGCGCCGGGTGGCCGTACACCGAGCCGAGGCCCCGGCCCAGCAGTTGCCAGACCTCCTCCCGGCCGGAGTCGGCCCGCCCGGCCGCGGCGTCGGACCTGCCCGGGGGCTGGGGGAGTTGGGGGAGCTCGACGCAGAACGGCAGGCGCCGGCGGCAGAGCCACTCGCGCAGGTGCGGGTGGGCGAAGTCCGGACCGCCGAGGACGCCTCCGATCGGAACCCCCGCGGCGAGGGCGCGGTCCAGCATCTCCTGGCCGAGGTCGGCCATGCCGCGCGGGCGGACCCGCTCCGGCGGCACCCCGGCCCGGGCGCAGCGCGCCGGATCGGCGGTCCAGTGGGGCGGCAGGTGCAACTCGCGGTCGATCAGGGCGCCCGTACCGTGCGAGACGTAGCACAGCAGCGCCGCGACCTGGGTGCTGCGGCCCCGGCCGGGGCCGCGGGCCGCGGCGGGCGCGGTTGCCACCGCGCCGGTGCCCAGCCGGGCGGTCTCGTGCCGGCCGAGCACCGCGACCGCACCGGAGGCGCCCAGCAGTGCCACCGCGTACGCCCGGACGCTGTCGCGCAGCAGGTCGGCGTCCCACACGGTGCGGGTGAGGAGGCGCTGGGTGCTCCAGGCGCTCCCGGCGCCCGCCTGCGCGGCGACCCCGGCGGCGTTGCCGGCGGCCGGGTCGGCGAGCAGGGCGCGGACGTAGGCGAGCGCGCTGTCGCGGGGCTCGGCGCGGGTGAAGTGCCGTTCCAGCGCCCGCAGCAGGTCCGGGCTGCCGGGCAGGTCGCCGGGGCGGGTGAGAGTGGGGCGCGGTGCGACGGCCATGTCGGGTTCTCCGATAGGTCTAGACCTGCCGAGTCGGGGCGAGATTAGCCCACCGAGGTCCCTCCGGTAAGCCTTGTCCGTAGTCCGTCAATGGGCTACACGCGCGGGACACAAGTGGACAGGCGAGTCGACTGCGCACTCCCCGCGCCCCACCCGTCACGCGCCGGCCGTGTCCCGCACCGGCTGCGCCGACCGTGCCGGCCGCGTGCTGCAACCCGGACGGCGGTCCCGGTGTTACCCCTCCCGTCCGGCTCCAGCAGCCACCCCGACGAACCCGTGCGAGGCCCGAGATGACCGCCAGCACCGAACTCAGCGCCACCGCCCTCGCCGAGGCGATCCGCCGCCGCGAGATATCCCCGGTCGAAGCCGTCCAGGCGGCCTTGGACCGGATCGAGAAGACCAACCCCGCCGTCAACGCCTTCGTCACCGTCTGCGGCGAGCGGGCCCTGGAGCGGGCCGCCGCCGCCGAGCGGGCCATCGGTTCCGGCGCCGAACTCGGCCCGCTGCACGGGGTCCCGATCGGGGTGAAGGACCTGGACCCGGTGGCCGGGGTCCGGATGGCCCGCGGTTCGCTCGTCTTCGCCGAGGACGTCCCGCAGGAGACCATCTCCTGCGTCGCCCGCCTCGAGGAGGCCGGCGCCATCGTGGTCGGCAAGACCAACACTCCCGAGTTCGGCTTCAAGGCCACCACCGACAGCGCGCTCTTCGGCCCCGCCTCGACGCCGTTCAACCGGGCGATGAACGCCGGCGGCTCCTCCGGCGGCAGCGCCGCAGCCGTCGCCGCCGGGATGGTCCCGTTCGCGCAGGGCTCCGACGCGGGCGGCTCGCTGCGGGTCCCCGCCGCGTTCTGCGGCGTCTTCACCCTGATGCCGACCTTCGGCCGGGTCCCCGTCCCCGCCAAGCCCAACGCCTTCCGCCGGTTCAACCCGATGGTCTGCTACTCCGGCCTGGCCCGCACCGTCGAGGACGCCGCCCTCGCCGTCGACCTGATGTCCGGCGAGCACGCGTACGACCCGTACTCCTTCGCGTCGCCGGACCGGCTCGTCGACGAGCTCCACGGCGACCTGACCGGACTGCGCATCGCCTACAGCCCCGACCTGGGCGGCTACCCCGTCGAGCCGGAGGTCGAGGCGATCGTCCGCGCCGCCCTGCCCGCGCTGCGCGAGGCCGGTGCCACCGTCGAGGAGATCGACTTCCGACTGCCGCTGCCGCACGCCCGGTTGACCGCGATGTGGCGCCGCTACCTGTCCGTCGCGCACGCCGAGTCCGCGGCCATCTCGCGCGACAGCGGCATCGACCTGATGGGTGCCTACGCGGGCTCCATCGACCCCGGCTACCTGGACTCGGTCCGGGTCGGCGAGGGGCTGAGCGCGGTCGACTTCCGCCTGGAGGACCTCGGCCGCACCCAGGTGCTCTACGCCTTCGAGGAGGTCTTCGACCGGTTCGACCTGATCGTCAGCCCGGTCAACACGGTCACCGGCATCCCCAACTCGGTCGGCCGGGACACCGTCGGCCCCGACACCGTCGAGGGCCAGGCCGTCGACCCGTTCGTCGGCTGGTCGCTCACCAGCCCGTTCAACCTGATCGCCAGCCCGGCCGCCTCGGTGCCGGTCGGCCGCGCCGCCAACGGCGTCCCGGTCGGCCTCCAGCTCGCCGCCCGCCGCCGCCGCGACGGCCTGGTCATCCGCGCCGCCGCCGCCCTGGAGTCCCGCCTGCCCTGGGCGGCCGGCTACCGGGACCTCGACCTGGACGCCACCGGCGCCTGACCCGCCCGCCGGAGCGCCGGCCGGCCCGGGTGCAACCCGACCGGGCCGGCCGGTGTTCCAGCAGGCGAACCACCCGCCGACACCGGATCCGTCGCCGGCGGGAGCGACGAGGGGAGACCACCGTGCACGCCACCACCGGCCAGCGGACCGCACCCAGCGGCACCGCGCTGCTGGTCCTGCTGATCGGCCAGGCGATGGCCAACATCGACCTGGCGATCGTCAACCTCGCCGCCCCCGCCGTCAGCGCCGACCTGCACGTCAGCAGCTCCGAGCTCACCCTGATGGTCACCGCGTACGCGCTGTGCTCCGCCGTGCTGCTCGCCCCCGCCGCCCGGCTCGGCGAACGCCAGGGCGTGCGCCGGGTCTACCTGCTGGGCCTCGCGCTGTTCACGCTCGCCTCGCTCGGCTGCGGCCTCGCCCAGGACACCGCCATGCTGATCGTCGGCCGCTGCCTCCAGGGCGCCGCCACCGCGCTGATGACCTCCCAGGTGCTGGTCGGCATCCACCGCTGGTTCACCGGCCCGACCCGGGCCCGGGCGCTCGGCTGGAACGCCGTCACCCTCTCCGGCGGTGCCGCCCTCGGCCAGGTCCTCGGCGGCACCATCGTCTCCGCCGACCTGCTCGGCACCGGCTGGCGCGCGGTGTTCCTGCTCAACGTGCCCATCGGCGCGGTGGTCCTGGCGCTCGGCGCGGCCCTCCTCCCGCACGACCGGCCCGCCGCCGCCGACATCCGGCGCGGCGACAACGACGTGCCCGGCACCGTGCTGCTCGCCGCCGCCACCCTCGCCGTGCTGGTCCCGCTCAGCGTGGAGAAGCCCGACTGGATCTGGGTGCTGCTGATCGCCGCCGTCCCGCTCGCCGTCCAACTGGCCCGCACGGAACGGCGGGTGATCGCCGGCGGCGGCACCCCCGCGCTCGACCTGCGGCCGCTGTCCGCCCCCGCGGTGCGCTGGGCACTGGCCTCCTTCGCAGGCACCACGCTCACCTACCTGGCCATGCTGTACCTGCTGTCCCTGTACCTCCAGGACCACCTGCACCTGCCCGCCTGGCAGGCCGGGCTGGTCCCGCTCGGCTGGGTGCTCGCGTTCGGCGCGGCCGGCCCCGTCATCGGCCGCGCCCCGCAGCGGGTGGCCCGGCTCCTGCCGTTCGCCGGCTGCGCCATGCTCACCGCCGCCTACGCCCTCGCCCCGGTGGTGCCGGCCGGCGGGGGCGGCGCGATCTGGCCGCTCACCGCGGTGCTCTGCATCGGCGGATTCGGCCTCGGCCTCACCCACACCGCGCTGCTCAACCTGCTCACCACCGCGGTCCCCTCGCGCTTCGCCGCGACCCTCAGCGGAACCGTCAACACCCTCTCCACGGTGGTCGGCGTCATCGGGGTCGCCCTGTTCGGCGCCGTGTATCCGTGGCTCGTCGACGCCCACTGGGCCGGGGCCGCCACTGCCTGGGCGCTCAGCTGCACCGGCCTCGCCCTGGTGGCGGCTGTCTGCGGCCTCGCCGCGCTGCGGGCCGTCGCCGCCTCCGGCCCGGCCGAGGCGGAACCCGCACCCGAGATGGTCGACGCGGCCATCGCAACCGGTGCGGCCGTCCCGGTGTTCACCACCGAGGAACACCCCGGGCCGTCCGCCACGCCCTGAGCCCGACCCGCAGCTAAGGACGAATGACCATGACCGAACTCCACCACCTCCAGGCCAAGGCCGCACTGTTCGACCTCGACGGCACCCTGGTCGCCACCGAGCACCGCAGCCGGGCCGCCTGGACCCGCCTGTTCACCACCCACGGCCTGCCCTGCGACGACGCCCTGCTCGCCACCTTCGTCGGCCGGCGCGGCCAGGAGGCACTCGCCGACCACGTGCACCGCTTCCCCGGCCACACCGTGGACGAGCTGTTCGAGGAAGCCTGCGGCTACCTGATGGGACCCGACAGCCCGCCCCCGTACGCCGTCCCCGGCGCCGCGGAGCTGCTCGCCGACCTCGCCCACCGCGGCGTCCCGCTCGCCCTGGTCACCTCGGGCCTGCGCGCCCACGCCCGGGAGCTGCTCGAACACGTCGGCGGCGCCGACCGGTTCCAGGTCCTGATCACCGCCGAGGACGTCACCGCGGGCAAGCCCGACCCGCAGGGCTACCTCGCCGCGTGCACCGCCCTGGGCATCGACCCCGCGGACGGCGTCGCCTTCGAGGACGCCCCCGCCGGCATCCGGGCCGCCAAGACCGCCGGACTGCGCTGCGTCGCGTTCACCACCACCCACGGTGCGCAGGACCTCGCCCACGCCGACCTCGTGCTCGCCGACCTGACCCCGCTCCGCTGGGCCTGAGCGACCCGGGCCGCCCGCCCGCGCCCCGCTCCCGCCTGCACCCCGACCACCGGACCTGACCACCGGACCTGACCACCGGACCGGACCACCGGACCGGACCACCACGCCCGTTCGACACCGCTGGGGAGACGACACCATGTCCGCCGCCCGCCCGTCCGATCCCGCCGCGCTGGCCGCCGCGGTCACCAGCAGCCTCGTGCTGGCCCACGACCCGGTCTCGCGGGCGGTCGCGCCCGACTACTGGGACTGGTCCGCCGACGCCCACCAGAGCACCGCGAAAGCGCTGACCGCGCTCGGGGACGAGCAGGTCCGGGCGGAGACCGACCGGATCACCGCGCACCCCGACGACGACGGGGCCGCCGCCCGGCTCACGGCCCGCCTCACCGACCTGCTCTCCCGCCCCGGCGACCCGGACCAGGCCGTCGAGGCCCTGCGCGCCGCCGCCGCCCACACCGAGACGGTCTCCCGGCTGCTGGTCCGCCCCGGCGCGCCCGACCGAAGCGCTCCGGGCACGCCCCCCGGCACCGCCGAGCTGCTCGCCGCACTCGCCCGGCCCCCGCACGGCGGCCGGCACCCGGTCGACGCGGCGGTGGTCATCCCGTTCCGCGCCCCGGACGGCGCCACCGGCCGCACCCGCAATCTGGCGGCCGTGCTCGGCGCGCTCGCCGACCAGTCGCACCCGCGCGAGCGCTACCGCGTCGTGGTCGTCGAGACCGACAGGCGGCCGCGCTGGCGGCGGCTGTTCGCGGACGCCTGCGACAGCTACGTGTTCGCCCCCGACGACGGCCGGTTCAACAAGTCCTGGACCGTCAACGTCGGCGTGGTGCACGGGGCGCGGCCCGCCGAACTGGTCTGCGTGCTGGACGGCGACATCCTGGTGGACCGCGACTTCGTCGCCCGCGCCGTCGAACGCTTCCGGCAGCCCGGAACCCAGGCGCACTGGCCGTTCGAGGACATGCTCTTCCTCGACCCCGGGTCCAGCGCCGAAGCGGTCCGCGCCCGCTGCCTCGACCACGCCCCCGACCCCGATCAGGACCGGCTGCGCGGGGTCTACCTGCGCCGGCCCCCCGGCGGCTGCGTGTGGCTGCGCGAAGACCTGTTCACCCGGATCGGCGGCATGGACGAGCGGTTCTGCGGCTGGGGCGGCGAGGACCAGGACTTCGTCTGGCGGGTCGAGCGCTACGGCCCGATGGACCGTCACCGCGACCCGGCCTTCCACCTCCACCACGACCGCTCGGCGCACCGCGGCGACGACGGCGTACCGTTCTACGAGGAGGTCGAGCGGGCCGGGTTCTGCAGCTGGCCCTGCGACTCTGACTTCGGACGCCTCGACCGCAACCCGGCGTCCTGACCCGTCGCCGCTCCCGCCCCGGGGAAAGGACGTGGACACCGGCGCACCTTCACCGACACCGCCCCGGGCCCGGTCACCCTTGCCGCCCGGGGCGAGGCCCCGCTCCTGCTGCCGGTGGGTGGTGGCGTCGGGCGGGGTCGGCGGCGCTGCGCGGGCTGCTGGCCGACGGCGACGGCCGGGCCGTCGGCGCCGGCCACTGCGGTCACCGTGCGGCCTCCCGGTCCGTCAGTCCGGTGACGCGCATGGTGATGTTCAGCCGTCCCGATGCCAGGCCGGTGGCGGGGTCCGCGGTGCCTTCGTGGACCTTGGGCACGCCGTGGTAGACGTAGCGGGAGGGGCCGCCGAAGACGAACAGGTCGCCGGAGGCGAGTTCGATGTCGGTGTAGGGCTTGGTGCGGGTCTCGGTGTTGCCGACGCGGAAGACGCAGGTGTCCCCGATGGAGAGGGAGACGACCGGGGCGGAGGACTTCTCGTCCTTGTCCTGGTGCATGCCCAGCTTGGCCTGGCCGTCGTAGAAGTTGATCAGGGCGGTGTCCGGGGTGTACTCGGCTGCGGCCTGTTCGTCGCCGTACGCCCCGAGCAGAGCGCGCCGGCCCAACCGGACCATCCATTCCGGGAACTCGGAGACTCGTGCGCCGTTCACGTCGCCGGCGGTGCGCGTGTACGCGTACGGCTGCCAGTGCCAGCCGATGCACACCGTCTGCACCGACATGACGCCGCCGCGTGGCAGCTTGGTGTGGCGAATCGGGACCGGGCCGGTGGCCCAGCCGCGGCACGCGGTGACGAGGTCGCGCTGCTGCTCGATGGTGAGCCAGCCGGGTACGTGAACCGCGCCGGGCGCGATCTCCGTGGTGGGCCGTGGAATGAGGGCGGTCATGCTGTCACTCCGGCGGGCGGGTAGGAGGTGACCCGGCGGTGGTGGACGTCCCAGGTGCCGCCCTCGGCGGTGGCACCGCGCAGGCCGTGCAGGGTGTCCGGGCCGGCGAGCGCGGGGAGGCGGGAGTCCCGCAGGGAGGCGAAGGCGAGGGTGTGGGCCGGGTCCCAGTCGGTGGAACGGCGCAGTCGGCGGGCGAGCTGGGCGAAGCCGACCGGAGCGGCGGCCATCACCCAGGCGTCGGGGCGTTCGGCGGTCAGCCGGTTCGCCGGGCGCAGCCAGGACGCGGCGCTCTCCGGCCAGTCCACGACCGTGAGGACCGTGCCGCCACGGGCCTTCCACGCCGCCGAGAAGGCGCCGGCGGCGGTACGGGAGTGCGCATCACGGCTGTGACCGACGGAGATCGTCTCGATGCGTGACTTCGGCCGCGTCAACAGGGCCATGAGGGAGCCGAGTTCGGCTTCGGTGTGCGGGGCGGGCTCGGGCAGGTCGCCGAACTCGGCGAGTTCGGCGGCACCGATCAGGGGAGAGCGGGACTGACCCCGCTCGGTGAAGATGCTCATGACGGTGTGCCGTGGCTCCCCGGGTGTGCTTTCCAACGGGCGTACTCGGCGGGCATGCAGACCGCGCAGGGCCGGTGACCGGCGGCGATCGCGGTGGCCTCGTCCGGGAAGAACACCCGCTGCCGGACGTAGTGGCCGGCGGCGATGGCCCGCAGCGCGGAGCGGCAGTCCAGGCGGCCGTAGAGCCGTTCGCGCCGGTGACCGCCCAGCGTGCCCGGCGTGCTGCTCCGGTACGGGTTCCCGTCCGGGCCGAGCAGGGTGTACGTGCGGGGGTCCGGGCCGGCGGAGTCCGTGTCGCGAGTCATGTGGCGTCGTGGAAGACGAGGCCGAGCGTGTGCCGCTGCCCGGAGCGGACGGTGCTGACGCCGTGCCGCATCGGGCCGGTCGACCAGCCGCGCTTGGAGGCGACGGGCCGGTCGCGGGTGGTGAAGACCAGCCCGTGCCCCTGCGGCAAGGTCGTGGCCGAGCCGCGGGACTGGGCGCGGGGGCGCTGCTCGGTCATGATGAACTCGCCACCGGTGAAGTCGGCTCCCGGGGCATCGAGGCCGATGACGACCTGGAGCGGGAAGAGCATCTCGCCGAACACGTCGCGGTGCAGGGCGTTCCAGTCGCCGGGCCCGTAACGCAGCAGGATCTGCGCGGACTTGGCCTGGCCGGCCGCGTGGCACTGGGCCACCCACTCGTCCAGGCTGTCGGGCCAGGGCGCCGCCCGGCCGAGCTTTTCGGCCCAGTCGCGGGCGACGGGCAGCAGGCAGGGATAGAACGCCTCCCGCAACTCCCGGACGATATCCGGGAGTTCGTGGGTGAAGTAGCGGTACTGGCCGGATCCGAAGCGGTGTCGGGCCATGTCGACGGTGGTGCGGAAGCGGTCGGGCTCGTCATACAGGGCGGTGATCTCGCGGCACTCGTCGGGGGTGAGGAGCGGGCCGGTGAGGGCGCTGCCGTGCTCGTTGAGCTCGTCGGCCAGGGCGTCCCAGTCCCCCTCGGCGACGCGGTCCGCGACGCGGCCTGCCAGGTGCGTGGTGTCGATCATGATGGGGGTTCCTTGGAGAGGTGAGGGGGGTCGCCCCGCCTCCGCGCGGGGGGCCCGGGGGTGGGGCGACGGGTCAGGCGGCCCGGTGGGCGTTTTCCAGGTCCGGGAGCCGCTGCTTTCGTTCCAGGCCGCCCGCGTAGCCGGCGAGGGCGCCGCCGGCGCCGATCACGCGGTGCCACGGGCGCACGACGAGCAGCGGGTCGCGTCCCTCGTCCAGTCGTCCTGAACGACGGCGCCGTCCTTCTGGCCCGGCACCGACAGGGAGGCGGGTGCGGTGGCGCCCTTGGCGGTGTCCGACTTCCCATCTCCCAGCAGCAGTTCGCCCAACGGGCTGCCCGTCGTCGTACAGACCGTCATCGGTCTCGTTCCTTTCGCACCCTCAAGTCGTTCCTCCACCACCGAGTCTGCGGCCTGCGCGCCGCCCTGTCTGGCGGTATTCGGACATCGCTCTACGGGTGGGGCACAGGCTGGTCGGGCGCAGACGCCGTCTCCCGGGCCCCGGGCCGTGGGTGTCGCGCGGCTGGTTCAGACGAGAGTGGGCTGCAGCGCCCCCTCGTGGGTGAGGAGCTGCACCTTCCGCTCGACGCCGCCGGCGTAGCCGCGCATGGTGCCGTCCGCGCCGATCACCCGGTGGCAGGGCCGCACCAGCAGGAGGGGGTTGGCGCCGATCGCCGCACCCAGCGCCTGGACCCGCTCCCGTGGCATGCCGAGCTGCTCGGCGAGCCTGCCGTAGGTCGTCGAGGTGCCGTACGGAATCGCCTCCAGGGCGTGCCAGACGAGTCGCTGGAAGTCGGTGCCGCCTTCGGTGAACGCGATGTCGAACTCGGTGAGTTCACCGGCGAAGTACGCCTGAAGCTGGCGGATGACGTCGGCGAAGCAGTCCGGGTCGTGCAGCCAGTCCGGCCGAACGGCCGGAGCGTTCTTCTGGCCGGGCATTGACAGGGACGTCAGGGTGACACCCTCACGCCCCTCCTCGCCCACCAGCAGCAGTTCGCCCAGCGGGCTGTCGATCGTGGTGTAGGCGGTCATCGTGGCCTCCTCGTCGTCAGTTTCCGTTCCACCTTCAACGATGGGGTGTTGCGGGCCGAATTTCTGGCGGGATTCGGACGTCACGCTGCGGGGGTGCGGCGCCGCTCGGCGGCGGCGTTCCAGAAGTGGTGCATGGCGTAGGTCCGCCACGGTCGCCAGGCTTCCGCGGCGACCGCTTCCGCGCCCGCGTGCCGCATCCCGGCCAGGATGGCCACATCGCCGGTGAGCAGCACATCCGGATCGCCCAGCGCCCGCATCCGGATGTAGCCGGCCGTCCACGGGCCGATGCCGCGCAGGCCGAGCAGTGCCCTCTCGGCCTCGTCCCGGTCGGCACCCGGGTCCAGGCGGACCGTGCCGTCGGCGAGCGCTCCGGTCACGGTGCGCAGGGTCGTGCGGCGCGAGTCCGGCATGCCGAGCTCGCCGAGTGCCGCCTCCGCGAGGACGCCAGCGTCGGGGAAGACACGTGTCAGCGTGCCGCTCGGTACGGCGAGCGGCCGGCCGTAGGCGCCGACCAGCGCGCTGCCCAGCTTCCGCGCGGCGGCGACCGACACCTGCTGACCCAGCACGGCTCGTACGGCGAGCTCGTGCGGATCGGCGGCGCCCGGGGCGCGCAGCCCGGGCCGCAGGGCGACCAGCGCGGCGAGCGCCGGATCGGAGCCCAGCCGCTCGGCGACCGCGTGGGGGTCGGCGTCCAGGTCGAACAGGCGGCGCATGCGCTGTGTGGCGGTGGTCAGGTCACGCAGGTCGGACAGGTGCAGACGGCACTCCAGCCAGCCGCCCGCCCCCGGCTTCTCGCCCACCTCGGCGATCCCCGTGCCGTGCGGCAGGGACAGAGTGCGCCGGTAGGTGCGACGGCCGCGCTCGCCGTCGATCTCCTCGATGCCGGTGATGGCGCGGGCGGCGAGGTGATCGAACACCTCGGTCGCGGCGTACGGGCCGCGGTAGGCCAGCCGCAGCGGCACCCCGGCCGCCCCGTTCACGACGCCCACCGACCCGAAGCGCGAGGAGCGTCCCGGCTTGGCGGCCCGCAGCTCGAGCGGGGTGACGGCGTAGATCTCGCGGATGGTGTCGTTGAACTGCCGCACACTGGCGAACCCGGCCGCGAACGCGATCTCGGCGGCCTGCATCGTCGTGGTCTGCAGCAGTATCCGCGCGGTGTGCGCCCGCTGGGCCCGGGCCAGAGCGATGGGACCGGCGCCGACCTCGGCGTTCAGCTGCCGCTGCACCTGGCGGGCGCTGTAGCCCAGCCGCGCCGCAAGGCCGGCGACGCCCTCGCGGTCGACCACGCCGTCGCCGATCAGCCGCATCGCGCGGCCGACCGCATCGGCGCGGCCGTTCCACGCGGCCGAGCCGGGCACGGCGTCCGGGCGGCAGCGCCGGCACGCCCGGAACCCGGAGCCCTGAGCGGCGGCCGCGGTGGGAAAGAAGCACACGTTCTGCCGCTTGGGTGTGGTGGCCGGGCAGCTGGGGCGGCAGTAGATCCCGGTCGTGGAGACGGCGAAGAAGAATTCGCCGTCGAACCGGGCATCGCTGCTGCACACCGCCTCGTACATGCCGTCTTCGGTCGTCACCCTTGCACTGTGCGCGGTCCCCTGCCACGGTGCTGGCGGAAAACGGACACTGCGTTCGGTACCGTACGCGCCGGTCAGGTGCGCAGGCCCAGCGCAACCTCCTCGACCGGCTCCTCGGCCAGCTCCACCACTGCCTCCGAGGCCGCCGGCCGTTCGACGGACAGACCGCCTTCACCGTCCCGCACGGACTGGCCGCAGCGGCGGCCCAGCCATCGAAGGCAGGCCCGGTCCAGCCGCATGTCACAGCCTAGCGGCACACTGCGCGCATGGGTTCTGATCAACATGCCGTACACGAGACCCTCGGCCTGGCCTGGGTCGAGTCCATGGGCGGTCCGCTGGTCGTCGTCCCGGTGTCGGCGCTCCACCAGTGGGGCGGCTGCACCGAGAACGGCATGGTCGCCGGTGGCGGTGATCAACCGGACGACTACGACCGTGCCTGCGAGGTCGAGGGCCTGGCCGAGGTGATCAGCTTGAGCGGCCACAGCACTGCTGCCGCGCTCGTGCTGGGCGACGAACCCTCCAGCACCTACTATCTCGCCGAGCAGCGGGCCTTCGTCCGCTGGCTCGCCGCAGACTCCGACGCCGAGTTGATCGCCGCCGCCCAGGCGGTGCTGAACGACCCGGCGACGCCGTGGGAGGACTGCGGGGTGTGGCGGACCGACGGTCCGGCCGTGCTGATGGACTCGGGCGAGGCCGGCAGCAGCCTCGGCGTGCCCTACCCCGACGGCCGGGGCCAGCCGGAGCAGGCCCCCGTGCATGTGCCTGCTGGGCACTGGAGGGTGCGCGTGTTCCACGACTGGTCCCGCGAATCCACCTGGGTCGGCGTCGTCCAGCTCCTCCCGGCTTGACGCCCTACCGACCCGAAACGGTAGGGTCCGGCGCTCGTTGGTCCGGGCGTGACGGATCTGGTCGGGGATGCGCGGCGGCTGTCGCCGGAGGCCGGGAAGCGCTGGTGTCCAGGACCCGTGGCCGGCGGGCGGGCGAACACCAGGCGCTGGATCAGGACCGGCAGCAGTGCGGGCGGCAGGCCCTGACCGGCCACCGTCCCGAAGACCTAGGCTTGGGTGGGCAGTTGTGGACCCGCGCGATCGTCGGCGACCTCATCGCCCTGCTGTACCGGGTGCGGCTGACCGAGCAGGGCGTGGGCAAGTACCTCGAGCGCTGGGGGCTGTCGTTCCAGCGCCCGGACAAGCGCGCGGTCGAGCGGAACCCGGAGGCGGTCCGCGACCGGTGTGAGGTGAGGTGGCCGGCGATCCGCGAGACGGCCCGAGCCGAAGGCGCCGAGGTGCTGTTCGCCGATCAGACTCGACGTAGGGCGTCCGCCAGTAGGTCATCGGATGCGTGGGCTTCGCGGGCGGGTGCCCCAGCGGTGGAGGATCCAGGCTCGGCGGATCAGGCAGCGGACCGTGACGACGGTGGCGGCCACAAGGCGAGGAGGAAGTCGACGGCCGCTTTCCGGCGTCCGGTGCAGCGTCGGAGTTTGCCGAAGTCGTTCATCCGGGAGTTCGTGCGCTCGACGACCCGTCGGCCGCCGGTCTGGATCGGGGTCTTCGCACCGCGCGGGGCGATGCGGGCGTCGATCCGCCGGCCGGCCGGGTCGTCGTGGACGATCCGGTAGTCGTAGCCGGCGTCCAGGGCGAGGCGCGGATGCTCGGGCAACGGCCCGAGGGCCTGTTCGAGGGCGGTGGTGCGGTCGAGGGTGGCGGACGGCAGAGTGTGGTCGCGGGCATTGGCCGGTGTCGGCTCGGTGACCAGGGGGATACCGGAGCCGTCGGTCAACTGCGAGCGTTTCAGAACGAGTTTGGCGCGGTCGACCGGGATCCTGCCGGCGCGTTCACCGCCGGAGGGCGCCTTGGTGATGCAGCCGCCGGCGTTCAGGCGGCCGAGTTCGAGGCCGATCATGCGGTCGTGGGCGGCGAGTACGAGCAGCCGCAGGCTCTCCATCACGCCGGCTGCGATCCGCTCGTCGCGGCGTCGGCGCAAGCTGGTGGCCGAGCAGTGCTCGTCGGCGGCGCGTTCGTGTCCGCAGCCGAAGACCGGGACCCGCACCAGCCGGTCGAAGACGACGGCGTCGCTGATCCGCGGGTTGTGGCAGCCCGGCGGGTGCCGGTCCTCGCGCACGGGCAGGAGTGCGAGGAACTGGTCGCGGATCGGGTCGGGAATGCATGAGGGGACGGCAGGCGCGGATCCTCCGATGATCATGAAGCGTAGAGAGCTCCATGGTCGGGCGAACCGTGCCTGCCCTGCTGCCGGCACCTACCGGCGGACGCCCTGGGACGACCGGTGCCCGTCACCCGGGCACGCGGCTGCCGTGCCCGGTGTCCGGCCGGGTCGCTTCGGCCGGGCAGGTACCGCGCCCGGCCGGGAGCAGGAGGGGTGGCCGGGGTACGGGGCGTTCGCACGGCAGCGGCGGCTGGAGCCGGCCCCCGAGAATCCGGTGGCCGGAATGGCCATGCGTGCGCGAGCACCGATGCGCCGTGATCCGAGAGTTGCTTCTCCCGCGTAACCCGGTGGGCCGTCAGCGCGTGGTACTGGCGACATCGTTACGGCACGGGGGCACGGGGGCGGCGGCATGGAGCAGGGGCTCGAGTTCGAGCGGTTCGCGAGCAGCCGGGCCCACCGACTCTTCCAGGTCGCCTACCTGATGTGCGGGGACTGGCACCAGGCCCAGGACCTGGTGCAGACCACGCTGGCGAAGATGTTCTCGGTCTGGGGCCGGCTGCGGCGCGGTGCCGACGACGGGCCCACGATCGACGCCTACGCCCGAAAGGTGCTGCTGCGCACCTACCTCTCGCAGAAGCGGCTGCGGAAGTCGTCCGAGATCGTCACCGCCGATCTGCCGGAGCAGGCGTCCGCCCCGAGTGACGGCGGCGAACTGCGACTGGTCATGGTGGCCGCGCTCAACAAACTTCCGCCCCGCAACCGGGCGGTGGTGGTGCTGCGCTATCTGGAGGACCACAGCATCGAGGCCGTGGCCGACATGCTCGGCACTTCCCCCGGTGCCGTGAAGAGCCTCAACTTCCGTTCGCTGGCCAAGCTGCGAGAGATCCTGGGCGAGGACCACGAGGCCCTCTTCCACTCCTGACCGACCCACCGACCTTCCCAGCCGACAACGAGGAACCAGGCCATGGACCTTGAGCACGATCTGAGCCGCCTGCTCGGCGAGAGCGTCGACGGCCTCGCCTCACCGGTCGACGCCATCGTCGCCGAGGCGGGAGTACAGGGCCGCAGGCTCCGCCGCCGCCGTCGCCTGCGGATCGCCGGTGCCACCGCGGTGGTGGCCGCTCTGGCCATCGCGGGCGCGGTCGCAGTGCCCCGTCCGGTCGGCGGCCCGGCGGTCACCGGCACGCCGCCTGCCGCCACCACCACCGTCGCGGCGCCCAGTCCGGTGACGGCGGCGGTGACGGTGCCGGTCACCGCCGAGGCGATGCTCAAGGTCCTGGCCGACCTGCTGCCCCCCGGCGGGAAGCTCGGCAAGTTCCGGCCGGGCCCCTTCGAGTGGACCCGGGCCGCCGCGACCGACTTCACGGTGGAGTACGACGACGGCCGGGGCGCCGCCCACGTCTACGTCGTGCTGAGCCCTCCCGATCCGAAGGGCGCGTCGTGGAACTGCGATCAGGTGGACCTGACCGACCGCGGCGCCCGCCCCGGGGGGGCCGAACCGGCCGGCTGCACCAGCACCACCGATGCCGTGGGAACCGTGTTCAGCGCCGTCACCGGTGTGGGCTCCGACGGGGGCTACTACTTCCGGAAGGTCCGCCTGGAGCGGGTCGACGGGACGTCCGTCGACCTCGTCGTGGGCAACGGCCCGGCCCCGTCGCCGGAGCACCCGTTCGGCCTGGCCAGCCGTCCTACCCCTCCGCTCACCACGGCCGCCTGGCAGGCCATCGTCCGTGATCCTGCCTGGCGGACCGAAGTCCCCGCCACCACCGCCGAAGCCGGCGCAGCCCTGGCCGCCACGTTGCGCTGACCACGCGTCGGTCCCCCCTTCAGAAGGTGCGCGGTCAGGAGACTCCGCGGCTCGCGGGCAGCATCACCGGGTGATGTCCGGGGCTGCGCGTCCCGGCTCCGGGGCCCCGCTGCGGCCGTGTCCGCCGAACTCCTGGCGTGCGGCGCGCAGTCGCGACGGCCGCGATCCGCGATCGGCACCCTGGTCGGAGCACGAACGTCGCGCCCGTTCGAGACCCGTCGGTGAGCGAGGTCTCCGGGTCGCCCGGCCACCGCGGGAGCGCGCGGATCACGTCCCGGGCGCGGACGGCGCAGGTGCGGACGGAGCCCGTGATCCGCAGCCGCCGCCGTCGGGGAGCACGGGACCGGGCGGTCGGCGAGCGGGTGGCGCGTCCCCTCCCCACCGCTCCGGGCGGGGTCCGTCCCGTCCGTGCGGCAGGGCCGGACGGCGGATCCTGCGGCCGGGGTCCGGGTGTCGTGCGACCGCCGCCGGGCCGGGCCCGGATAGTGGGGTGGTCCGCTCCGGCGCGAGGCCGGCCGATTCCGGGAGCCGGCTCATGACACGCACGACCGGGGCACGGCGCGACGGGGCCGGAAGCTACTCGGAGCACCGGTGGAAGGCGCTCACCGGCATGTGCGTCGCCGCCGGCCTGGTGTGGCTGACGTTCGCCGACTTCGCCGTGGCCGTACCGACGATCTCCGACGAGCTGGCGGTGTCGCTGCCCGACCTCCAGTGGGCCAACAACGCGTTCAGCCTCTCGGCCGGCGCCCTGGTGCTGGCGGCCGGGCGCCTCGGCGACGTGTACGGGCGCAAACGGACCCTGGAGATCGGCCTGGCGATCATCGGGGCGCTCTCGCTGGTCTTCGCGTTCGCCCCCGGCGCCACCGGCCTGATCGTGGGCCGGGCGGCGATGGGAGTGGGTGCGGCGCTGATCCTGCCGGCCACGCTGGCGCTGATCCCGCCGATGTTCCCACCGGACGAACAACCGCGGGCGTTCGGCGCCTGGATGGCGGTCGCCTGGGTCGGCCAGGCCGCCGGACCGGCGGTCGGCGGCATCCTGACGGGCCTGTTCGGCTGGCGGTCGACCTTCTGGATCGACGCCCCGCTGGCTCTGGCCGCCCTGTGGCTCGTGCGCCGCGCGGCGGTCGAGTCCACGGACCCGAACGCCTCCCGGCACATCGACCTGCCGGGGGTCCTCGTCAGCGCCCTGGCCGCGTTCTGCCTGCTCTACGGGTGCACGGCCGGGCAGGAGAAGGGCTTCGGCGATCCGGTGATCATCGCGCTGCTCGTCGGCTCCGCGGTGCTGGCCGCGCTCTTCGTCCTGCTGCAGAAGCGGGTCCGCGAGCCGCTGATCGACCTGCGGCTCTTCTCGTCCCGGCCGTTCTGCGGCGCGCTGGTCGCCAACTCGGTCATGAACATCGTCTTCTCGGGCATCAGCTTCCTGCTCACCCTCTACCTGCAGGAGGTCCGCGGCTACGGCCCGATCGCCGCCGGACTCCTGCTGCTGCCCTCCACCGCGACCATCCTGCTGCTCAACTCCTACGGCGGCCGGTTCTCCGTCCGACGCGGCCCCCGGCTGCCGGTCGTGATCGGCGCGCTGCTGCTGGGCACCGGCGCACTGGTGGTCTCGACCATCGGACAGCACTACACGTACGCCGTCCTGGCCGCCGGGCTGCTGGTGCTCGGCACCGGCCTGGGCCTCATGTCGATCCCGCTCTCCAACACCGCCGTGGCCGGGCCGCCCGAGGAACTCGCGGGCACCGCCTCCGGCATGTTCAAGGTGACCAGCATGCTGGGCGGCGCGTTCGGCGTCGCCGCCCTGGTGGCCGTCCAGCAGGGGATCGAGACCAACCAGGCGACCGACCGGGCGAAGGCCGCCGGGCTCTCCGACCGGGACGTGCAGCAGCTCGGCAACGCCGTCACCGACTCCAGACTCGCCTCCCGGATCCTCGCCTCCGTGGACCGGCCCACCCAGGACGCCATCACCGCCGCCTTCCACGAGATCCAGGCGATCGCCACCGGCCGGACCATCGCCCTGGCCGGGCTGCTCGCCATCGTCATGGGCCTCACCCTGCCCCTGGTGTGGCGCGAGCGGCCCGCACCGGACGAGGCGGCCGGCCGCAAGGACACCGCGGCGGCCTGAACGGGCTCCGGACGGAACACGGCCCGGCAGTCCCGGAACGCCCTCACGGCACCCGGCCGCCTCGCCGGCCGCTCGCGCAGTGGCCGCCGGACGCGTCGGAGCCGTCCCGTCACCGGGTCTCGAACCCGCCCGAGGACACCCCGGTCGAGGAACTCGTGCGGCGCGCCAAGATCCGCCGGCGGATCGAGCACGACTACCGCGAGCTGAAGACCGTTCTCGGCCCGGACCGCTTCGGGGGCCGTTCCCGGAGGGGGTGGCACCGGCACGTCACGCGCGTCACCGCGGCCCACTTCTTCGTGACGTTGACCCGGAGCCGCCCCGAAGTCCCTGCTCGGGCATGACCTTCCACCAGGCCGTCAGGACACTTCGACAGCTCCTGGCGACCTGGAACGGGCCGTGCCCGACCCGCCACCGCCCCGCCCCCGTAGCAGGTCCAACCCCGACCTGGCGGAGCACTACCGGTTGCCCGGGCCGGCGCCGCCGGTGTCGTCCGGCTGGCCTCCTCCCGGGCCGGGCGGTACCGGCAGGAGTCCGGACGGCCGGACCGGGCATGCGCTGCCTCACGGGCACGGCGGGACGGGTCCGGGAAGCAGGAGGAAGCGACGTTGGAAGAAGAGCGGAAGAAGCGGCGCCGCCAGGCCCCCGCCGCCCCCGGCAGGGGTTCCGGCGGGGGGAGTGCCCGCCCGGGACGGGGAGGTTCCCCCGCGCACCTGCCGGACGGGCTGGTCCGTCTGGCCCTGTACCTCGGCTACGGCGCGTTCTGGGTGCTGGGCTCCCGGCTGCTCCTCGGTCACGGGATCTGGAGCGCCCTGGTCGCGGTCGGCGCGCTGGCCGGCGCGGTGGCCCTGTGGTTCGTCCCCTCGTGGTGGCGGCGGGCACGCCGTCGCGAGGGCGGCTGGTCGCCTCCCGCCGGAGGTCCGCGCGGTCCCCGCGGCGGCCGGACGGGGCCGGGCTCGCGGCGCCCGCCGCTCCCGCCGCGGCCCCGGGCGGGGCAGCGTCCGCAGCCCGGCCAGGTCTGGTACGCGTACGTCCCCTACGAAGAGGGGGACGGGGGCAAGGACCGGCCCTGCCTGGTCGTCGGCGCGGGACCGACGGGGGCGACCGTCCTGAAGATCACCAGCCAGGACAAGGGCGACTTCCCCGAGCACTACTGGCCGATCGACAACACGGGGTGGAACCGTTCGGGGCACGAGAGCAGTTGGCTCCAGAACCACACGCCGCTGCGCGTGCCCTACGACGGGTTCCGCCGTCCGCTGGGGCTCTGCCCGGCCGACCTGTGGCGTGAGGTCACCGACCGCCTCGACCTGTCGGCGGCCCGCTGACCCGGGCCCGGTCCGGGCGGCCCGCCGGTCGGGCCGCCCGGACCGCCGGAACACGAAAGGGGATCCGGGACCGGCGCTGCGCGCTCCGGCGGGGGACCGGTGCCGTCCGCGGGCGTCGTCGCGGGGCGAGCGCGGGTTCGACCGCCCTCGTCACAGGCCCACGATCAGCTGGATGCAGACGATCTTCACCAGGATCGCCAGGGCGAACAGCGTCGAGTAGCCGGTGTTCACCCGGGCGTCCGAGGAGCGGGTGTTGGCGTACGCGGTGATCGCCGGATTGCCCACGTAGCCGGCCAGCAGGCCCATCGTCCGGGGGCGGCTCTGGCCCAGCAGGCGGGCCGCCAGGGCCATCAGCGCGTAGCTCAGCAGCGCGCTGATCAGCAGGACCACCAGCAGTTTCAGGCCGAACAGCGAGAACGCGTTCTGCCGGAAGGCGTAGCCCGAGGTCAGGCCGACGCACGCCAGGAAGAGCAGCAGGCCGATCTGGCGCAGGGTCAGGTTCGCCCGGGTGGGCAGCGTCCACACCAGGGGGCCGGTGCGGCGCAGCCAGCCCAGGAGCATCGCCATCAGCAGGGGGCCGGCCGCGGTGCCGAGGGAGAGGGTGGTCGAGCCGAGGGTCAGGCTGGGGATGCCGATGAGGAAGCCCAGGGCGAGGCCGATGCCGAGGCTGATGGCGCTGACCTCGCTGACCTTGGCCTCGGTGTCGCCCAGGTACCGGCTGACCTCGTCGGAGCGTTCGCGCGGCATCACCACCCGCAGGCGGTCGTCGAGTTGGAGGCGCAGGTCGTCCTGGGCCAGCAGTTCCCGGTCGCCGCGCCGGACCCGTGAGACCAGCGCGCCGAAGCGGTCGGCCAGGGCGAGGTCGGCCACCGTGCGTCCGGCCAGGTCGGGGTTGGTGAGCAGCACCCGGCGGTAGTCGATGTGGTCGCGGCGGTCCAGCAGGTGCTCGTCGGCCGGGTCGCCGAGGGCGGCGACGGCGGCCCGCACCTGCTCGGGGCCGCCCACCACGACCACCCGGTCGCCGGGTGCCAGCCGGCCCGCGCCGTGCGCGACCTCCGGCTGCCCGCCCGCCCGTTGGACGACGCTGGCCAGCACCCGGCCCCGTGCCACGCCGGGCACCCGGGCCCAGTCGACGGTGGTGCGGACGGCCACCGTCACGGTCTCCAGGCGGTGCGGCAGGTCCTCGCCCGGATCGTGCCGCCCCGGCCAGGAGCGGACGGCGGCGACCCCGGCGACGAACAGGATGGTGATCACCACCGCCAGCGGGTAGCCGATGGCGTACCCGACGGCCGGCTGCGCGGGGTCGTCGGAGGCCGCCTGCGCCGCCGCCAGCCCCGGGGTGGTGGTGCCGATCCCGGCGAAGCCGCCCGCCAGGTACGGTCCGCTGATCCCGAGGACCCGGTTCCCCAGCAGGCCGACCACCACGGCGGTGATCACCAGGGCGACCACCGCCCCGGCCATGACGGCCAGTTCGGGTTTCAGCTCGCGGAAGAACGCGGGGCCGGACTCCAGCCCCACGGTGTAGACGTACAGGGCGAGGCCGAGGACGGACACCCCGGCGGGCACGGCGGGACCGATGTCCGGGTCCAGCGCTCCGACCAGCAGGCCGACGAACAGCACACCGGCGGCGCCCAGCCGGATCGGACCGAGCCGGGCCAGGCCGAGCAGGGAACCCGCCGCGATCACCGAGAAGACCGTCACCCAGGGGTGATCGGCGAAGAACTGCCACATGGCACCCACTCAGCCATGCCGGTGCGCTCCGCTCCAAGCCCTTTGGGGCATTCGGCGCAATTCCCCCCACCCTGACGGGGCATCAGGTCGGCCGGAGCGGGACGGACGGGGTCGGGCGGACGCCGACCGGCGGCGCGTGCCCGCCCCGCGCACCCCGGGGCTCCGGGGCCGCCGCCGGCTCCCGGCTGCCGCCCGGACGGTGCCGGCGCCACCCGTCCACGTCCAGTGCCGGGCCGCCGCGGACCGCCGTCCTCCGTCGTGGCGGCAACCCGAGGTGCGTGCGTACCCCTGCTCCGTCCGGCGGGCGGTGGCCTGCGGCGGCCCGCTGCCGACGGCCGTGCCGCGCGCCCCGTGCACGTCCACCGACCCCGCGCCCCACCTGCGGGTACCGGACGTGCGGCGGCGATGTCCCGGGACGGACGGGGTTCCTGACGGCGAGACAGAATCTCGGGTGTTTAGTTTTTCCATATCAGTGAAGACGGATGTCGACACCGACCACGCTCGCAGAAGTAGGAGAAAATGATGGGCATCATCGCCTGGATACTGATCGGTCTGATCGCCGGTGCCATCGCGAAGGCCCTGATGCCGGGCAAGGACCCGGGCGGCATCATCATCACGATGCTCATCGGCATCGCGGGCGGCCTGCTCGGCGGTTGGCTCGGCAAGGTCATCTTCGGCGTCGACTCGATCGACGGCTTCTTCGACATCTCCACCTGGGTCGCCGCCATCGTCGGCTCGATCATCCTCCTGGTCATCTACCGCCTCGTCACCGGCAACCGGCACAGCCGCGCCTGAACGATCCCGCGCACCCGTGAGGCCGGCCCCGACACCGGGGGCCGGCCTCACGTCGTGCGTCCGGCCGGGTCCGCCGGCCGCGGACGCGCGCGATCAGGTCGACCGCCAAGGCGGGACGCGCCGTCCAGGGCTTCCCGCTCCAGGCGGAATCCGTGCGAAAGCGGAGAACCCGCGCTCCCGTTCCCGGCCGCCCGTTCGGCCAGGCCGGGTGGAGTTCGAGCGCGTTCCCGACCGCGACGCCGGATTCTGCGGAAGAACTCCCGTTTTCCGTGAACGGTGGCATGGCCTGGCGGTACCGGGGCAGGCGGCTTCCCGTACGGAGAACGGGAAAGCTCGACGCGAGGAGGCAACGGATGACCGAGGCTATGTGGGGTTACGAGGGTGCCGAGGGCTACGCGGCGGGTGCGGACCTGACCGGTTACCGGGTCGAGGCGACGGACGGCCACATCGGCAAGGTCGACAAGCACACCGTGGACGTCGGCGCCGGCTACATCGTGGTCGACACCGGCCCGTGGATCTTCGGCCGCGAGGTGCTGCTCCCGGCGGGCACCGTCACCCGGGTCGACGACCAGGAGAAGACGGTGTGGGTCAACCGCACCCAGGACGAGGTCAAGAACTCGCCCGAGTACGACAAGGACAAGCACGCCGACGACCCGGCCTACCGCCAGCAGGTCGGCGGCTACTACGGCAACGGCACCGCCGTCTGACCCGACCCTGACCAGGCCGCTCGGGGCCCCGCGTCCGCACCGGACGCGGGGCCCCCGCGCGTTCCGCACCGCCGTCGGCGGGCCGCGCCGAGGACCTCCGCGCCCGCGGCTCCCGTTCCGCGATCGGGCGTCCGCTCCTGCACCGTGGCGGGAGCCGGGGCCGGGCGGTACCGCCCGGCCCGCGGGGTCGTGAGGGCCGGGGCGGGCACGCCGCCGTCCCGCACACCAGGGCCGCCCGATTCCTTCGCACCATCAGAAGGCATGGACACCAGGGGACGGGGCATAAGGGGGCGGACCGCGCCGCCGTAGGAAGGAACCGACCGTGACGAGCGACCAGCTCCTGATAGCAGCGCCCCGCCCGGTGAACGAGCGTGCGCACACCGCGCCGCCGCGAAGCCCCCGGGAGGTCGCGCCGGAGCTGGCGGAGATCGGCGACCTGACGGGGGTCGCGCCGGCCGACGCCCGGGACCTGACCCGGGTGCTGCTGGTGCGCCTGGCCGGTCTGGAGGAGGGCACCCGGGAGTACTCCTACGTGCGGGCCTCCCTGGTGGAGCTCAACCTCTCCCTGGTCCGCTTCGCCCTCCGTCGCTTCGGCTCGCACCGGGAGAGCACCGAGGACCTGATGCAGGTCGGCGCGGTCGGACTGATCAAGGCCATCGACCGCTTCGAGACCGAGCGCGGCCTGGAGTTCACCACCTTCGCCATCCCCACCATCCTCGGGGAGCTGCGCCGGCACTTCCGTGACACCACCTGGGCCGTCCACGTGCCCCGACGCCTCCAGGAGCTGCGCCTGACCCTGGCCAGGGCCCAGGACGCCCTGTCGCAGACCCTCGACCGGGCGCCGACGGTGGCCGAGCTGTCCGAGTACCTGGGGATGGCGCAGGACGAGGTCATCGAGGGGCTCCAGGCCGCGAACGCGCACAGCACCGACTCCCTCGACGTGCCGGCCGGGTCGGACGGCGACGGCCCGGGCGCGTTCGCCGCCAAGATCGGCAGCACCGACGAGCGCCTGGACATGGTCGAGGACCTGGTCTCGCTCCAGCCCCTGATCGCCGCCCTGCCGGAGCGCGACCGCCTGATCCTGTCGATGCGCTTCACCGAGGACCTGACGCAGTCCCAGATCGGCGAACGCCTCGGCCTGTCCCAGATGCACGTCTCCCGCCTCCTCTCCCGCGCGCTCGCGAAGCTGCGCCAGGGCCTCGAGGCGGCTTGAGACAGATCGGCCCACGGAGCGGGACGATCGGCAGCCGACGCCCGCCCGCAGGACGCCGCTCCGCACGGTGAGAAGGTAGGAGAATGCAGTCGCACGACCACGTCACGTCCGCCCGGGCGGGCGCCGTCGAACTCGAGGACGGTGTCGGCGTCGACCTGTGGTCCGGCGGTGACGGCATCGCCGTCTGCCGGATCGCCGGAGACCTGGACATCGAATCGCTGGCACCCGTCAAGGAGGCCCTCGCCGAGGTGGTCCGCGGCAACCGGCTCGTCGTCCTCGACCTGGCCCAAGTGGCGTTCTGCGACTCCTCGGGGCTGAACCTGCTGCTCACGGCCCGCGCGGACGCCCTCGCCGCCGGTGCCGTGCTGCGGCTGGCGGCGGTGTCGCGCCCCGTGAAGCGGCTGCTGGAGATCACCGGAGCCGCAGCTGCTTTCGACGTCCGCCCCACCGTCCAGGCCGCGATCGCCGAACTGCCGTGACCGTGACCGTGACTTCCGCGTCCCACCTGGCCCGGGTGCAGCACACGGCCCGGCCGCATCAGCCGCAGTGCAGCGGGCAGGCGAAGCGACAAGGACCGCCAACTCGAAGGGCCGACCGAATGATCACTGCCCGGCAGACCCTCGACGACAGCCCGTCCGCCACCGCGCTGACGCTGCCGCCGGGCGGCCAGCGGCGGCGCCTGGCCATGGACGGGCAGCGCAAGCCGGTCGCCCGCGCGCGGGAGTTCGCGCGCGGCGCCCTGGCCGACTGGTCGTGGCCCGGCGCCGACGACACCGTCCTGCTGGTCGCCGAACTCGTCGCCAACGCCGTGCTGCACGCCGGCGGCCCCCAGGACCTCGTCCTGCACGCCACCGACACCCGTCTGCGCGTCGAGGTCACCGACGCCTCCCGGACCGCACCCGCACCGCGCGAACCGCACCGGCCCGGCACGCCCGGCGGCCACGGCCTCCGCATCGTGCGTGCGGTCTCCGACCGGTGGGGCACCGCGCCCCTGCCCTCCGGCAAGGTCGTCTGGGCCGAGATCGACGCCCCCCGCTCCTGACCGGCCACCCGGCCGACCCCGTGGCGGGGCCGCGCCGCCCCGGGCCGCGCGCCCACCGCCGCCACGCCCCGCCGGGCCACCCCGGCGAGATCGTCCACGGCTCCCACCTCGGTGCCCGCTGCGGCCGGCCCATCCACCCGGCCTGATCGCGGGCCGGGGATCGGCGGCAGCGCGGGCCGCGCCGGCCCGGATCGGATGGACCCGGCCTCGCCCGCCGCACATCGCCCCGGGCGCGGCCCCGCCACCACGACCGAGCAGGACCAGGCAGCACCCGGCCCGGCCGCCGGGCCCCGGCACCCGCCCGCCCGGCCACCCTGCACGAACCGGGCACCGTCCTGCCCCGCTACGGCCCGCCCGGTGATGCCTCGGTGCGGGGCGCGCGGGTGCGGGCGAGGGCCGCTGCGGTGCTCGACCGGCCGTCGACCGCATCGCCTCTGCGGGCGTGCGGCGCTGTCGCGCCGGTGTTCTCCGGCCGCCGGGGCGGATCTCAGTGGGGAGGGCGGCCCGGGCGGTGGAAGCAGGCGGTGACGGTCTTGCCGTGCCCGTCGGCGCGGGCGTTCCAGTCGTCGGCGAGGGCGTCGACCAGGGCCATACCGCGGCCGGAGGTGGCGTCGGGGCCGGCTTCGCGCGGGCGGGGCAGGCGCGGGGAGTCGTCGTGGACGCTGACGTACAGGCAGGAACCGTCCCAGGTGAGGACGAGGTTCGCGGCGCTGTGCGCGTGGCGGTGGGCGTTGGTGAGGAGTTCGGAGACGGTGACGAGGACGTCGTCGGCGGTCTCGGCGGCGTGCTCGGTCCAGCCGAGTTCGCCGAGGTGGCGGCGGGTCCAGGCGCGGCCGGCCGCGATGCTGCTGGAGAGGGGCAGCGTCCGGGCCCAGCCCACCGCTCTGACGGCTGCTTCGGGTTCTTCCACGGCCTGCGTCCCTTCGAGGGGTGGAGAGCCGCGACCGACTGCGCGGCCCTGCTGCGGAGTTGACCGTTCCCGGCCCGGCGCGCCGGGCCGGGACACGGGGTCAGTCGGTCCGTGCCAGGACGGGTTCGGCGCCCGGCGGGACCTGCTGCCCGTGGGGGTCGGCGGGGTGTCGCGGTTGCTGCGGGACGGCGGCGTCCGGTGTTCGACCCCGTCGCACCACCCGGACGAGCCGGCGCCCCAGGAGGAGGTAGCCGAGGACGGCGCCGCCGGTGTTGAGGATGATGTCGTCGACGTCGAAGGCCCGGCCGGTGAGGAGCGCGCCCTGGACCAGCTCGACCAGCAGCATCAGCGCCGCGGTGGCCAGCAGCACCCGGAACAGCCCGCGGGCCTTGGGCCAGAGCACCGGCAGCAGCAGTCCGAACGGCGCGCCGAGCAGGACGTTCCCGCCCACCTGCCGGACGGCGTCCGGCACGGTGGCGTGCCGCAGGTAGTGGCGCAGCGAGTTGCCGGGCCGCAGGTTGTCGTGGACGTGGCCGACCGCGCCGGGCTCGGGCACCAGGGTGATCCGGGCCAGCGCGGCCGCGAAGGCCACCGACGCCAGGAGGGCGGCGACCAGGACGAGCCACCGGGCCGCGACCGCGAGCCACCGCCGCCTCCCGGCCGGCTCGCGGCCGACCGCAGGCGCGACCTCACCGTCCCCGACGGCCCGGCCCCCCGTACGGGGCCGCGCCCTGTCCGGCGGCGCCGCGTCACGTTTCCGGCCGGTCACCTGCTCGCCCGTCCCCACGTACCCGCCCTGCGGTCGCCTCCCGTCCGCACCGACGATCCTCGCTGCCACGCCTTCCCCTCTTGCTCACCTGCCCGCGCAGTGGTGCGCGGCTCTTTCCGGGTGCGTCGGTGGGGCCCGCCCGGTGGCCGGGCGGGCCCCACCGACCTCCTGCTGGGTGGTCAGTCCTTGAACGCGTCCTTGACGTGCTCGCCGGCCTGCTTGAGGTCGCCCCTGGCCTGGTCGACCTTGCCCTCGGACTCCAGGCGCTCGTTGCCGGTCACCTTGCCGGCGGCCTCCTTGGCCTTGCCCTTGGCCTTGTCCGCCATGTTGCCGATCTTGTCGCCCGCGCTCATCGGATTCTCCTCGTCGCTATTGGCTTGCACGGTGCCCCCACCGTGGTGTCGGACCCAGCGCATGCCCGCCCGGACGGTTCCGATTCATGTGAATATTCGGCCGACCCGGGGGCATCCGGCGCTCCGACAACGACTGCGTGGAGGTCACCATGGTTCCCCTTCTTCTCGTCCTGCTGCTGGCCCTGATCCTGTTCGGCGCCGGCTTCGCGCTCAAGGCCCTGTGGTGGGTCGCGATCATCGTGCTGGTGGTCTGGGTGGTCGGCTTCGTCGCCCGCGGCACCAACGCCGGCGGCAGCCGCGGCCGCTGGTACCGCTGGTAACCGAACACCACACCGGCACCAGGACGACCAGGCATCCGGCGGGGCCCGCGCATCAGCGCGGGCCCCGCTCCCGTATGCCCACCCGCCCCGCCGGGACCGGCCACCGCACCACGGCGCCGGGTCGGCCGACCGGCCGGGCGGGATCCGCAGGTGTGGGACGGCGATCCACGGGTTAGGCGTCCTCGCGGCGGGGCGGGGCCGTCTCCGCGTCCTGAACCAGCGCGACCTCCGGGCCCCGCCCCGCCCCTTCCCCCCGTCACCGTGTCCTTTGGGGTCCTTTGGGGGTCCGGCGCGGCCTGTGGCGCGGTCGGGGAGGAGCGGTCGCTCACGCCGGCCTCGCCCCGTATGGCGTGGGGGCCGGGGGTGTGGTCCGGTTCCGGTGCGGGTTTCAGTGGCGGCGACGGCGGGAGGCGCGCAGGGCCAGGGCGCCTGCGGCGGTGGTGAGGAGGCCGGCTGCCGCGATCCAGCGGGTGCCGGTGTCCGCGCCGGTCTGCGCGAGTTGTTCGCCGGGTGCGGGGGAGGGGCCGGCGGGTTGCCGGGGGGAGGCACCGGGGGTGGCCGGTGTGCTGGGATTCGCGGTCGTGCTCGGGCTGGAGGGGGTCGATCGGCTCGGGCTGGTGCTCGGGCCGGGGCCGTTGTTCGGGCTCGGGGTCGCGCTGGGGGTGGGGCTGGGGCTGGGGCTGGGGGTGGAGCTTTCGCCGTCGCAGGAGACGTGTGCGGTGAAGGGGAAGTAGTGCATCTCCCCGCCGCTGGGGCCCGTGTTCGTCCGGGAGCCGTGGACGAGGGACTCCACGACGATGTCGCCCTGGATGTTGCTCGCGTCGAGGTCGGTCAGGCGTGCCGAGGGGGCGTAGAGGGTGCCGTTGATGGTGTCGCCGGAGGCGTGGGTGATCGACGTGGCGTCGGGGAAGTCCCACAGCAGTGCGGAGATGCCGGCGGGGTCGAGGCCGGCGAAGGTGGGGGAGTTCCAGGCGAGGGCGTGGCCGGTGGCGTTGGTGTCGACCACGATGACGAGCGGGGCGGCGGTGGTGGGCTGGTCGAGGAAGGTCAGCTGGCCGATGCGGTTGAGCTGGGTGCCGGTCAGGCGCAGGACGTTGGTGCGGTCGGCGGTGAGGTGGATCTTGACCTGCGCGCCGGGTGGCAGGTCGTTCTGGTCGGGGTAGGGGTTGCCGTTGCCGTCCAGGAGCTGGACGTTCTCGGCGCAGGCGGCCATGGCGGTGGCCCGGGTGCGGAAGGCGGTGAAGCGGGCGTCGAAGTCCGGCAGGCTGCCCCGGGTGACGGCGGCGGCCGGTTGGCGGGCGCTCAGTTCGATGCGCGGGGTGCTGTCGTAGCCGGAACCGGCGGCGACGACGTGGGTGGCGACGGCGGCGCCGTTGGCGTCGGTGGTCAGCACGCCGGCGCCGGTGGGGTCGCCGATCTTCACGTAGCCGTCGCCGAGGACCTTCAGCACGCCGGTGGGATCGCTTCCCGGGAAGTCGACCCGGCCGCCGACCAGCAGGCCGGTGGGCCGCGCGTCGCCGTCGGCGGTGTAGCTCCCCGCGGTGTTCAGCGCGACGTTGTACCCGGCGCCGAAGGAGAGGTTCCCGCCGACGGCGACCGGACCCTCCGACTCGGTGCTGCCCAGCAGTGCGTCGTGGTGGATGAACACGCCGAAGCCCTCGGTGCCGTCGAGGGGGTTGCCGTCGTAGGCGGAGGCGGTGGGCGCCGCGACGGCCACGAGGCCGGCCGCGCACGCCAGAACCGGGACGAACCGACGGGAAAATTTGATCATCATATGACGCTAAGTGATACCTCGTTGCCGCAGGTGACCGCCGCGCCGCGGTGCCGCCGTCCGATCCCGTGCGGGCGGTGACCGGTCCCGGTGCGGGAACCCTCGCCGATGCGCAGCCCGGGGGGAAGAACCGGCCCGGGGAACGTCGGGGGAGGCTGCGTCCGTCTCGACGAGCGGTGGCGCGGATGCGGCCTGGCACCGGGGGCGCCCCGATCCCGGGGCCGGGCGCCGACGTCTCCGGCATAGGCTGGTCCGTCATGGACTGGCCGGAGCGCGTGGCGAAGCTGAGACGGTGGACGAGCAGTGGCGTCCGGGCGCCGCACAAGCCGCTGCTGCTGCTGTACGCGCTGGGCAGCTACCAGCGGGACGCCGACGGCGGGCTGCGGTACAGCGTGGTGGAGGGGGAGTTGAAGCGGCTGCTGGAGGAGTACGGGCCGTCCCACCCGACCACTCCCGCGTACCCGTTCCACCACCTGGTCAGTGACGGTGTGTGGGAGGTCGGGACCGACCGGGGGCCGGGGAGTCCGGGCACCGGCGTGGGAGTGCTGCGCTCCAGTGGCGCGACCGGGCGGCTGGCGCCCGAGCTGCGGGCGGCGCTGCGGAGGGAGCCGGCGCTGCTGGGGCGGCTGGCGCGGGTGCTGCTGGACTTCCACTTCCCGCCGTCGCTGCACACCGAGCTGTGCGAGGCGGTCGGGCTCGACCTGGACCTGGCCGACACCGAGGAGGTGCGGGGCGGCGGGCGGGAGCGGGCGGCGCGGCGGCAGCGGGACCGGCGGATGCGCGAACTCGTGCTGACGGCCTACGAGTTCCAGTGCGCGTTCTGCGGCTACGACGGGATGCTGGGCGCGAGCGCGGTCGGGCTGGAGGCGGCGCACGTGCGGTGGTGGTCCTTCGACGGGCCGGACGAGGTCGACAACGGGCTGTGCCTGTGCTCGCTGCACCACAAGCTCTTCGACAAGGGCGTGCTGGGCCTGGGCGAGGGGCACCGCGTCCTGGTCTCCCGGCACTTCGTCGGCCGCGGCGAGGCCAGCAGGCAGCAGGTGCTCGCCCTGACCGGACGCCCGGTCATCGGCCCGCAGCCGGGCGTCCCCCCGGTCGCGGACCGGCACCGCGCGTGGCACGCCGCCCAGGTCTTCCGCGGCGAGCCCCGGCCGATCCCGGACCCGGCGCCCACCGGCTGACCGGGCCCGACCGGCTGACCGGCCCCGACCGGCCGCCCGCGCTGACCACGGCGGCTGGTGCGGGGCGCCGGGGGTTCCGGCGCGGCGGGCGTCCGCGGTGCGTCACCCGTCGGCGGACGCGGTGGCGGTGGCGGTGAGGACGAGGACGGCCTGGTCGTCGTCGGTGCCGCTGTCGCCGGTGAAGGCCCGGACCGCCTCGACGACCGTGGCCAGGACGGCCGGCGCCCCTCTGCCCGCGACGGGGGCGGGGGCGAGGGCGTCGAGGAGGCGGTCCTCACCGAACTGCTCCCCGTCGCCGTCGCGGGCTTCGGTGATGCCGTCGGTGTAGAGGACCAGGCTCTGGCCGGGGTCGAGGTGGAGGCGGCGGGTCTCCAGCCGGGGGCGGGGCATGATGCCCAGGAGCAGGCCCTCGCTGTGGACGGGGCGGGTGTCCTCCGCGGTCAGGTGGAGGGGCAGGGTGTGGCCGGCCCTGATGAGTTCGATGTCCAGCCCGGTGGCCGTGGGGACGAAGTGGCCGTAGACGAGGGTGACGAAGCCGGTGCCGTTCTGGTTGTGCCAGGCGGTCAGCGCGCGGTTGACCGCCTGCACGACGGCTTCCGGGTCGGCCAGCAGCGGGGCGACGGCGCGGGCGGTGTTGCGGACGAGGGCGGTGGTGGCGGCGGCCCGGGCGCCGCGTCCGCTGACGTCGCCGAGCATGAAGGCCCAGCGGTCGCCCTCCAGCGGGAAGACGTCGTAGAAGTCGCCGCCGACCTCCAGCCCCTCGCCGGCCGGATGGTAGTGGGTGGCCACTTCGGCGCCCGGCAGGTCCGGCAGGTCCGGGAGCAGGAGCCCGGCCTGGAGGTCCCGGGCGAGCGCGGCGCGCTGGGCGTACTGGAGGGCGTTGCGGGCCGCGGAGGCGGCGCGGCGGGCGAGTTCCTCCGCCAGGACGACCGTCCGTCCGTCGAAGGTGCGGCCGCCGGTGCTGAGGAGGGTCAGCGTGCCGAAGAGCCGGCCGCCGTCGGTGAGCGGGACGCACAGGTAGGCGGTGACGTCGAGTTCGGCCCAGGGGCCGGCTTCGGTGGGGGGCCGGCGGGCGACCTCGCTGAGGCCGGAGTCCAGGACGCGCGCGGCCGGGCCGTCCGTCGGGTCGTCCTGGCCGTGGGAGGCCAGCAGGCGCCGGGCGGGTTCGTCGGGAGCGGCCGTGGCGACGCGGCGGAGCCGGCCGGTTTCGAGGACGTCGACGGCGCTCAGCGGGGCCAGGTCGGGGACGCACAGGGTGGCCAGGCGCTTGAGGACCTCGGTGTGGTCGAGGTCGGCGCTCAGGGCGGTGCTGGCCCTGAGGAGGAACGCCAGGTCGTCCCGGGCCGCCTTCTCCCGGGCTTCGGCGGCCGAGCGGCCCTGCTCGACCTGGTGGCGTTCGATGGCCAGGGCCGCGGTGTCGGCGAACACGCCAGCCAGTGCGAGGTCGGCTTCGCTCGGGCTGCTCGGCGTGCGGTGGTACATGGCGAAGGTGCCCAGCAGGCGTCCGTCGCGGGCCAGGATGGGAGTGGACCAGCAGGCGGCGAGCCGGGCGCGTCCGGCCAGGTCGCGGAAGTCGTCCCAGGAGGGGTCGGTGGCGATGTCGGAGACGATGACCCGTCGGCGCCGGTGGGCGGCCGTCCCGCAGGAGCCCACGCCCTCGCCGGTGGCGATGCCGTCGATCGCCCGGTTGTAGAAGGCCGGCAGGCTGGGGGCCGTGCCGTGGCGCAGGTGGCGGCCGTCCTCGTCGGCCAGGAGCACCGAGACGAGCACCCCCGGCGACAGTTCCTCGATCGCCCTCGCCATCCCCTCCAGGACCTCGGACAGGGGGGCCTGGCGGGCGATCTGCTCCAGCAGGACGCGGTGTTCGGCGGTCAGCCGCTGGGCGTGCTTGACCTGGGTGGTCTCCACCCCGATCATCCGCACTCCGGTGACGTTCCCCCCCTTGTCGCGCCGGGGTTCGTACGTGAAGTCGAAGAACGCCTCCCGGGCCCGTGCGCCGAGGCCCAGCACGACCCGTACGTCCCGGCCGGTGTGGGAGCGGCCGGTGCGGTACACGCGGTCGAGGAGCGCCAGGAACCCCTGCTCGGCGAGCTCGGGCAGCAACTGGCCGATCGGCAGGCCGGTGCGCGGCCGGTCGGCCCGGCCGATGGCGGTGAAGAACGCCGGGTTCGCCGCCTCCAGGAGGTGCGCGGGGCCCGCCATCGAGGCGAACACCGCCGTCGACTCGCCGAACAGGGCGCGCAGGTCGGTCTCGGTGCTCGGGCCGCCGGCCGTCGCGGCCGGACCCACCCGGTCGGAGTGCAACGGGGTCTCGGTCATCCTCTTCCTCCTCCCCGTGTCCCGGTGGTCGGGCCGGTGGGAGCGCGGCGCGTGCCCCCCGGCCTCATCGGATCTCGCCGGCCGGGAGCGGCGCGCCCGCCTCCGGCGCGGGGGCCAGGGCGTCGAGCGCGGAGTCCAGCGTGGGCCGGAAGGTGAAGAGTTGGTCGAGCCCGACGATGCGGAAGACCCGCATCAGGTCGCTGTTGGGCCCGACCAGGACGAAGGGGGCGCCGGTGTCCCGCGCCAGGTTGTAGGCGACGACGAAGGTGGTGATGCCGGTGGAGTCGCAGTAGGTGAGGCCGGAGAGGTCGATCACCACGGGGTTGTCCGGCCCGAAGGTCGCCTCTTCGACGAGCCGGGTCAGCTCCGGCGCGGTGTGCTGATCGAGTTCGCCGTCCGCGCGCAACACGTCCACCCCGGAGGGGTGCTGGAGCCGGGCGGCGGTAAAAGTACGATCGGACACCTTTTCTCCTGTGCGGGTAGCAGGGGGCTGCCTCCGTCGAACGGTACGGGACGGGCGGCACCCGACGACAACCGCGCCGCTCCCGGACGGGCACCGCGCCGACCGGCCCGCCGGGACGAGCCGCTCCGCACCGGCCGTCGCAGCGCGGCGGGTGCGGCTGCCCCGCTGTTCCGTACGGTCCTCGCCGACCGCGAACACGACTGATCTATCCTACGGAACGAGTCAAGGTCCCCTCCCGCTCCAGGCTCACGAAAGGGTGCTCAGTGACACGTGCGGACAATGGCGGGAGTGGCGGGAGTCCCGCGCCGTCGACGGCCGGGAACGAGGTCCTCGCGGCCGGGAACGAGGTCTTCGCGGCCGGCGGGAGCGTCGGCGCGGACCTGGCCCGGGTCGACTGGTCGGCCACGCCGCTCGGTGAGCCCGAGCACTGGCCGCAGAGCCTGCGCACCGCGGTGCGCATCCTGCTGTCGTCGAAGTTCTCCATGTGGATGGCCTGGGGCGAGGAGCTGACGTTCTTCTGCAACGACGCCTACCGGCGCGACACCCTCGGCCAGAAGTACCCGTGGGCCCTGGGCCGCCCCTCCGACGAGGTGTGGGCGGAGATCTGGGGCGACATCGGCCCGCGCATCGACGCCGTCCTCACCACCGGGGAGGCGACTTGGGACGAGGGGCTGCTGCTGTTCCTGGAGCGCTCCGGCTACACCGAGGAGAGCTACCACACCTTCTCCTACAGCCCGCTCCACGACGACGCCGGCACTCCCGTGGGCATGCTGTGCGTGGTCAGCGAGGACACCGAACGGGTCATCGGCGAACGCCGGATGGCCACCCTGCGCGACCTGGGCTCCGACCCCAGCGTGGTGCGGACCGAGCAGGAGATGCTCGACTTCGCCGCCGCGCAGCTCGGCCGCAACCCGCACGACCTGCCGTTCACCCTCACCTACCTCGCCGACGACGAGGGCGGGGCCCGGCTCGCCGCGGCCACGGGCATACCGGCGTCCCACCCGGTCGCCGCGCCCCGGCTCCGGGCGGGCACCGACCCGCTGTGGCCGGTGGCGGCCGCGGCCCACGGGGAGGGCGCCCTGGTCCCCCTGGCCGGCGCGCCGTTCGCCGACCTGCCGACCGGGGCCTGGGAGCAGCCGCCCGTGCAGGCCCTGGTGGTCCCCCTGCTGCAACAGGGCGGCGCACCCTACGGGTTCATGGTGGCGGGCCTGAACCGCTACCGGGAACTCGACGACGGCTACCGCGGGTTCGTCGAGCTGGTGGCCGGGCACGTCGCCGCCGGCGTCGCCAGCGCCCGCAGCTACCAGGCGCAGCAGCGGCGGGCCGAGGAGCTCGCCGAGCTGGACCGGGCCAAGACGACGTTCTTCTCCAACATCAGCCACGAGTTCCGCACGCCCCTGACCCTGATCATGGGGCCGGTCGAAGAGCTCCGGAACCGGCTCGCCGACGCGGACCCGTACGTGCGCGAGGAACTCGACGTCGTCCACCGCAACGGACTGCGCCTGGGCCGGCTCGTCAACACCCTGCTCGACTTCTCCCGGATCGAAGCCGGCCGGATGCAGGCCAGCTACGCGCCCGTCGACCTCGCGGCGGTCACCCGGGAACTGGCCAGCGTGTTCCGTTCCGCCGTCGACCGGGCCGGCCTGGACTTCCGCGTCGACTGCGCGGCGCTGCCCGAACCGGTGTACGTCGACCGGAGCATGTGGGAGAAGGTGGTCCTCAACCTCCTCAGCAACGCGCTGAAGTTCACCTTCGACGGCTCGATCACGGTGGCGGTGGAGGCGCGGGACGGCGAGGCCGTGGTCACCGTCGCCGACACCGGGATCGGCGTGCCGGACGAGGAGATGCCCCGGCTGTTCGAGCGGTTCCACCGCATCGAGAACGCCCGCTCCCGCTCCAACGAGGGCAGCGGAATCGGCCTGGCCCTGGTGCAGGAACTCGTCGGCCTGCACGGCGGCTCCATCACCGCGGCCTCCGTCGAGGGGGAGGGGACCCGCTTCACCGTCCGCCTGCCGTTCGGGTCGGCGCACCTGCCCGCCGAGGCCCTCCTCCCGGGTGACGAGGCCCTCCTCCCGGGCGACGGGGTCCTTCCCGCCCCCGCCGCGGACCCCTACCTCCAGGAGGCCCTGCGCTGGCTGCCCGGCGAGCAGGGCGCCGCGCCGTCCGGACGAACCGCCCCCGCCCTCCCGCGGGCCGACGACGACGCGCCCGCGGCCGGGGCGGCGCTCCCGGCGCGGGTACTGGTCGCCGACGACAACGCCGACATGCGCGAGTACCTCGCCCGCCTGCTGCGCGGCGCCGGGTACCGGGTCGACGAGGTCCAGGACGGACACCAGGCGCTGGGCGCCGTCCGCGCCGACGCGCCCGACCTGGTGATCAGCGACGTCATGATGCCGGGCCTGGACGGCCTGGCCCTGGTCGGCGCGCTGCGCACCGACCCCCGCACCGCGTCGGTGCCCGTGCTGCTGCTGTCGGCCCGCGCCGGACAGGAGGCCTCCATCGAAGGCCTCCAGGCGGGCGCGGACGACTACCTGGTCAAGCCGTTCGCCGCCGCCGAACTCCTCGCCCGGGTCCGCGCCAACATCGAGCTCTCCAAGCTGCGCAACCAGCACGCCCGCTGGCGCACCGCGCTGGTCGACTCCCTCCAGGAGGCCTTCTTCGTCTGCGACGAGGACGGCACCGTGGTCGAGATCAACGCCGCGTTCGCCGACATCCTCGGCTACGGTCCCGAAGGACTGCCCTACCGGCCCGTGCACCCGTGGTGGCCCGACGCCGCCACCGACCCCGAGGCGCACCGCCGGGTGACCGAGGCCTTCCAGAACCTGCTCGAAGACAGCCGGGGCAGCTACACCATCCCCGTCACCCACCGGGACGGGCACCGGCTGTGGGCCACCGCCACCTTCAACCAGGTCCACGACCCCGACACCGGCCGCACCGCCATCGTCGGCACCTTCCGGGACGTGACCGCCGAGCACTACGCCATCCAGCGCGAAAGCGCCCTGGCGGCCCTGGGCACCTGCCTGTCGCGAGCCGCCAGCGTGCCGGAGGCGCTGACCGGAGCCCTGGCCGAGCTGGGGAAGCTCTGGAACGCCCGCCACGTCGAGGCCGTCGTCTTCGACCAGGACGACCGGCCGACCCTCACCGCGACCGACGCCGACCTGACCTGGCAGCACCTGCCCGCCGAACACCGCCGGACCCTCACCGAACTGCGCCGGCAGCCCCTGCTCACCGCCACCGCCGGGCAGGACGGCGCGGGCGTCACCCTGGAGCACCCCGACGGGCGACTGGTCCTCTGGCTCGACCTCGGCGGCCACCGGCCCTTCACCGGCGAGGACCAGCTCCTGCTGTCCCTGCTGGCCAGCCACCTCGCCCAGGGCCTGGCCCGTGCGCACCAGATCGACCAGCAGCGCGAGACCGCCATCGCCCTGCAGCGCGCGATCCTCGGCCCCTCCCACCTCCCCGACGGCTTCGCCGTCCGCTACGAGCCCGCCACCCGGCCCCTGGAGGTCGGCGGCGACTGGTACGACACCGTCACCCTGCCGGACGGCCGCATCGGCATCGTCGTCGGCGACTGCGTCGGCCGCGGACTCGAAGCGGCCAGCGTCATGGGCCAGCTCCGCAGCGCCTGCCGCGCCCTGCTGCTGCAGGACGCCGACCCCGCACAGGTGCTGACGGCCCTGGACCAGTTCGCCGCCAGCGTGCCGGGCGCGGCCTGCACCACCGTCTTCTGCGGCGTCCTGGACCCGGAGACCGGCCGCCTGACCTACTCCAGTGCCGGACACCCGCCGGGCATCCTCGTCCAACCCGACGGCACCACCCGGCTGCTGGAGGGCGGCCGCTCCCTGCCGCTGGCCGTGCGCCCGCGCAGGCCGCGCCCGGAGGGCACCTGCACCATCCCGCCCCGGTCCACCCTGCTGCTGTACACCGACGGTCTCGTCGAGCGCCGCCGCCGGCCCATCACCGCCGGCATCGGCCAGGCCGGCGAGGCCCTCCAGGACGGGCGCAACACGGCCGTCGACGACCTCGCCACCGACGTCATGTCCCGCCTGGCGCCCGCCGACGGCTACGACGACGACGTCGCCCTGCTGCTGTACCGCCACCCCGCCCCGCTGGAGATGTCCTTCCCCGCCGAGTCCTCGCAACTCGCCCCCGTGCGCAGGGCGCTGCGGGGCTGGCTCGCGCAGTGCGACCTGCCCCAGGCGACCGTGCAGAACATCCTCGTCGCCGCGGGCGAGGCGTGCGCCAACGCCATCGAGCACGGCCACCGCGACGCCCCCGGCGACACCGTCTACTTCCGGGCCGAGGCCTTCGTCGACAACCTGCACCTGACCATCGTCGACACCGGGCGCTGGAAGCCGCCCCAGCCCGAGCACAACACCCACCGAGGACGCGGCATGGGCTTGATGCGCGCCCTGATGCAGCACGTCAGCGTCACTCCCGGACCAGCCGGAACCACCGTCGACATGCACACGAGGATCGCCTGATGACCACGCCCCTGACCCTCACGCCCGGCCGGCGGCCCGACGGCACGGCCGTGCTCACCGCCGTCGGCGAGATCGACATGAGCAACACCGCCGACCTGGCGGACGCGCTCGACCGCATCCAGGGCCCCCTCGTCCTCGACCTCAGCGCCGTCGAGTACCTCGACAGCGCCGGCCTGAGCGTGCTCTTCCGCCACGCCGACCGGATCGAGCTCGTCGCCAACCCCCTCCTGGACCCGATCCTGGCCATCTCCGGCCTGGCCGACGTCACCGCCGCGGACAGCGGTCCGTGAACCCGCCGTCCGGAGCCCCGGCCGGTGCCCCGGCCGGGGCTTGACGAGCCGACGATAGACTGGCGCGGGCACGCCACTGGGCCATCGGACCAGGGCGGCCCCAGGAGGGGCGGTACGAGCCGTGTGGTCGAGGTGACGAAGCGCATCACCGGGGATCGCCAGGTCCAGGACATGGGCCAGGGCGACCACCTGTGCCTGGCGTTCGACGACGACGAGGAGCAGCGCCGCGTCGTCACCGCCTACCTGCGCGACGGGCTGGAGCGCGGCGAGCGGGTGGTGTACTACGCCGACCAGTGCGCCCCCCGGCAGGTGCTGGACTGGTTGCGCGCGGCGGGGACCGACCCCGGTGCGGCGCTGTCCGACGGGCGGCTCCGGGTCACCACGGCCGACGCCGGCTACCTGGCCGCCGGCCCCTTCGACCCCGACGTGATGGTGGCCGCGCTGAACCGGGAGGTCGCGGACGCCCTGGCGGCCGGCTACACCGGCTTCCGGGTGAGCGGCGAGATGGGCTGGGCCCTGCGCGGCGTACCGGGCGCCGAGCGGCTCGCCGAGTACGAGCGGAAGGTCGACGCCGTGTTCGCCGCGGGCCGCGCGTCGGCGATCTGCCAGTACGACGCCCGGCGGTTCGACGCGGCGGCCCTGCACGCCTTCGGCCGGGCCCACCCCGGCCTGGTGGAAGCCGTCCCGCTGCACAGCAGCTCGACGCTGCGGCTGGTGCCGTCCTTCCACCGGGGCCGGCGCTCGCTGCGGGTGGAGGGCGACGTGGACTTCCACTCCGCCGAGGCGCTCGCCGCCGCCCTCCGGACCGCCGAGGGGTGGCCCGGCGACATCACCGTGGACACCGGGGACCTGCACTTCCTCGACCTCGCCGGGATACGGGCCCTGGTGCGCACCGCCGAACGGCTCTCCCCGGGGCGGCGACTGCACATCGTCGACCTCGATCCGATGCTGCAGCACGTGATCAGCGTGGTCGGCTGGGACCAGGAGCCGGCGCTGGCCGTCACCGCGCGGGAGACGGCCGGATGACCGCTCCCGCAGGCTCGCGCGGCCCCCGCCCCGAGCCGGGGCGAAGCCCAGAGCCGGGGCGGCACCCTGAGCCGGGGCGAAGCCCAGAGCCAGTGCGAAGCCCCGAGCCGGGGCGGCGCCTGACGCACCAGGCGCTGGTCTACGGCAGCGACGAGGAGTTCCTCGCCGCCGCGGTGCCGTTCTGCCGCGACGGGCTCGACCGGGGGGACGCCGTCCTCGTGGTGACCACCGGCGCCAACACCTCCCTGCTGCGCCAGGCCCTGGACGGCGACGCCGCCCGGGTGGAGCTCGTCGACGCCCTCGACTGGTACCGGGCGCCGGGACGCACGCTGGGGGCCTACCACCGTTACGTCGACCGGTGCACCGCCGACGGCGCGTACCGGCAGGTGCGGGTGATCGGCGAGTCGGTGTGGCACGGCCGGGACCCGCTGGAGCGGGCCGAGTGGACCCGCTACGAAGCGGTGATCAACGCCGCCCTCGCCAGTTGTCCGGCGTGGATCGTCTGCCCCTACGACACCCGGGTGCTGCCCCGCGACGTGGTGGACGGAGCCCGTCGCACCCACCCGGAGTCGGTGACCGGCCGAGCCGCGCACCCGAGCGGCCGCTACGCCGCTCCCGACGCCGTGGGCGCTCCCTGGACGCGGCGGCTGTCCGCGGTGGCCGCCGAGGGCGAGCGGGCGGTGCTGCGGTTCGGTGACGATCCGGCTCCCGCGCGGGCCTTCGTCACGGAGCGGGCCGCCTCCCTGGGGCTGGACGACAGGGGCGTGCAGCGTCTCGTGTTCGCGGTCAACGAGATCGTCACCAATGCCGTCCAGTACGGGGGCGGCGGGCAGCTGACCCTGTGCCGTTCCGGTCACCGCGTCGTGTGCGACGTCACCAGTCCCTCCCGGGGGAGCGTCGACTGGTACCTGGGCTACCTGCCCCCCGATCCCCGGCAGCCGCGCGGGCACGCCCTGTGGGTGGTGCGCCAACTGTGCGACCTGGTGGAGATCGACTCCGGTCCGGAGCTGACCACCGTCCGCCTGCACCTGAGCCCGTCCTGACGGTGTGCCGGTCCTCACCGGGCACCTGATCGGGCGGGTCGTGGGGCGGAAGCTCAGGAGAGTCAGGGAGAGCGCTCTCCCGCGGGAGGGATCGCACCCCGTCCGCACGTTCTGCGGCGGCCACCCCGGCAGGCAAGGGATAGTTCGACTCTTGAACGGAAAGTCACCCGGCCGCTCCCGAGTTCATCCGTCAGGCCGCTCCGGTTCTATGGCAGTTGCCCGCCCTGGGCGACTGCACCGCCTCTTCGGGCAGGGCCCGCGTCGGCCTTTCACTGAGTCAATCTTGTGTAGCGCAAAAGGGTTTCGTGGGTGCGGATTGCGTGGAATGCCGGGTCCGGTGTCCGAATAGCGGTATCCGACGCACCGGTCAACGATCAATGTTTCGAAGCCTGTTCACTTCGTTGACGCGACCGCAACAGGGGCGCAATCATCGCGATATGAGAGAGCGCTCTCTCAGTCAGGACCACTCCAGGAGAGATGCTGTGACAGGTAGCCCCCCACCTCGCGCCCTCGCCGCACCACCCCGCACGCTGGTCTTCGCGTTCGTCGCCGTCCTCATCGCGACCCTCGTCCTCGCCGTGAACCAGGCCGCCCCCGCCCGTGCCGAGGGCACCCTGCTGTCGCAGGGGAAGACCGCCACCGCCTCGTCCACCGAGAACGTCGGAACGCCGGCCTCCTCGGCGGTCGACGGCAACGCCGGCACCCGCTGGTCCTCCGCCGCTTCCGATCCGCAGTGGCTCCAGGTCGACCTCGGCGGGACGGCGACCCTTACCTCCGTCGTCCTCACCTGGGAGAACGCGTACGCCAAGGCGTACCAGATCCAGACCTCCGCCGACGGCGCCACCTGGACGAACGTCTACACGACCACGACCGGGCGGGGCGGCTCCGAGAGCCTGACCGTGAACGGCACGGGACGCTACGTCCGCATCCTCACCACCCAGCGGGCCACCCAGTACGGCGTCTCGCTCTGGGAGTTCCAGGTCTACGGCACGGCAGGCACCGGTACCGGCACCTGCTCGACCACCAACGCCGCCCTGAACCGGGCCGCCACCGCCTCCTCCACCGAGAACGTCGGAACGCCGGCCTCCTCGGCGGTCGACGGCAACGCCGGCACCCGCTGGTCCTCCGCCGCCGCCGACCCGCAGTGGCTCCAGGTCGACCTGGGCTCCGCGCAGAACGTCTGCGGCGTCCAGCTGTCCTGGGAGAACGCGTACGCCAAGGCGTACCAGATCCAGGTCTCGGCGGACGGCGCCACCTGGAGCACCGTCTACTCGACGGCCGACGGCCGCGGCGCGACCGAACTGATCACCCTGTCCGGCACCGGCCGCTACGTCCGGGTGTACGGCACCCAGCGCGCCACCCAGTACGGCTACTCGCTCTGGGAGTTCCAGGTCTTCACCGGCGGCGGGGGCGGCAACCCGGGCAACCCGGGCGGCGGGAAGACCCTGCTCTCGTACGGCAAGCCCGCCACCGCCTCGACCTTCCAGGACAGCGGCAACTGCCCGGGCTGCACGCCCGCCAAGGCCTTCGACGAGGACCCGGCGACGCGCTGGGCGACCAGTGACGTCAACGGCTGGGTCGACCCGGGCTGGATCGCGGTCGACCTCGGCGCGACCGCGCACGTCACCCAGGTCGTGCTGCAGTGGGACCCGGCGTTCGCCACCGCCTACCAGATCCAGGTCTCCCCGGACGGCACCAACTGGACCAGCGTCTACTCCACCACCACCGGCAAGGGCTTCAAGGAGACCCTCAACGTCGACGGCACCGGCCGGTACGTGCGGATGTACGGCACCGCGCGCAGCAACGGCTACGGCTACTCGCTGTGGACCTTCGACGTGTACGGCACCGGCGGCAGCCCCACCGCGCCGCCCGCCCTCCCGCCGAACCCGGCCAACCCGCCGCGCCTGGTGTGGAGCGACGAGTTCAACGGCGCCGCGAACACCAAGCCGGACCCCGCCAAGTGGACCCAGGACCCGGGCAACGGCCAGAACGGCGAGCTGGAGCTCTACACCAACGGTGACAACACCAACCTGGACGGCAACGGCAACCTCGTCATCGAGGCCCGCAAGGAGGCCAACGGCCAGTACACCTCCGGCCGGATCAACACCCACGGCCACCTCGACTTCACCTACGGGCACGTCGAGGCCCGCATCAAGGTCAGCGGCACCCAGGGCCTGTGGCCCGCGTTCTGGATGCTCGGCTCGAACTTCAAGTCCGGCACGCCGTGGCCGAACTGCGGTGAGATCGACATCATGGAGCACGTCGGCAAGGTCGCGGACTCGGTGTACTCCACCCTGCACGCCCCGGCCTACAACGGCGGGAACGGCTACGGCTCGCCGTACACCCTCGCCGGGTCGGACTTCGCCTCCGCCTTCCACACCTACGCCGTCGACTGGGACTCCACCCACATGACGTTCGCGGTGGACGGCCACAACTTCTTCACCGTCGACCGCGCGACGCTGGAGCAGACCCGTGGCCCCTGGGTGTACGACCACCCCTTCTACATCATCCTCAACAACGCCGTCGGCGGTGACTGGCCCGGCAACCCGGACGCCACCACCGTCCTGCCGCAGAAGATGATCGTCGACTACGTCCGCGTCTCGCAGTGACCGAGGGCTCCGGGACCGGCCGACCGATCCGGTCCGGCCGGTCCCGGAGCCACTTCCCGCCCGGAGCCGTCGGCGCCGGCGCGGACGTTCCCGGCGTGGACGTCCCCGGCCGTCGGCGCCGGGGTGTGCCGGTCAGATGAGGCGGTCGCTGCGGGCGGCGGCGGTTTCGCGGACGAGTCGGGCGAAGCGTTCGCGGCTGCGCCGCTGGTGTTCGGCGGCCCGTTCGTCGTCGTCCCGGTCCCCGGTGTCGCGGCGGTCGTCGTCCTCGTCGGGTCCGTCGTGCGCGCTGTGCAGGAGCCAGCAGCCGTGGATGCCGGCGAGGAGGTCCTCCAGCAGGTCGCGGGCGGGGCGCTTGGGGTCGAGCGGGGTGAGGCGGACGGCGACGTCGTCGAGGTCGGGGTGGTCCTCGCCGGTGTGTTCGGCGACGGTCTCCTCGAAGTCCTCCAACTGGTCGCGCAGGGCGACGGGGTCCAGGAGGAGGCCGTCGGTGATGTGCATGGCGTGGCGGACGAGGGCGGCGACGGCCTCGTACGGAGTGGCGCCGTCCTGGATGAGGCCGAGAACGAGGGTGGGGGTCTCGTGGGGGAGTGCTTCGATGTCGTCGGCTTCGAGGACGACCTGGGTGGGGTCCTCGCCGGAGGCGTCGGCGGCGACCTCGGCCGCGGCGGCGAGCCAGTGCGCGGCGGCGACGGCGGCCGCGGTGGGGTCGACGGCGGAGAACAGCGCGGTGGGGCCGAACGGGTCCTGCTGGAGGAGGTGGTCGGCGGCGGCGACCTGGACGGGGGAGGCGTCCTCGCGGCTGAGGAGGACGGCCTGCTGGGCGCGTCCGGTGAGGTCGCCGAGTTCGGCGCTCTCCACGGCGGCGAGTTCCAGGGCCGCCTCGGCCCGGACGGCCTCCGCCAGGGCTTCGCCGCCCGGGCCGCCCGGGTCGTGCAGGCCGTGCAGGGCCCGTCCGGCGCGGTGGGCGGATTCGACGAGCGGGCTGTAGGAGACCGTCATCGTGCCGCCGTGCGGCAGGTGGGGCGCCGCGATCGCGTCGTGGACCTGGTTGAACGCCTCGCGTTCCCTCTCCCGGCGCCAGCCCTCTCCGTCGGGCTCCGGGGAGCCGGCGGCGCTGGACGGATGGGTGTACGTGCGCCACGCGGCGTCGGACAGCTGGGTGAGCGAGCGGGCCAGGGCCAGCAGCGCGGAGGTGTCCGCGTCGTCCGGCAGGGCGGCGATCCGCCTGGAGAGGTCGCCTTCCCCGGTGCCCCACGAGGCGACCAGTTCACGCCGGTCGAGATCGACGCTGTAGCGCGTCATGGGCCGTACCTCCCGTGCCTGTTCCTGCGTGCCCCGTGGCACCCGGCAAGTCTGACGTACCGGCAGGCTGCCGGGCGTGAGGTCCCGGCTCGGACCGGCGAAGCCACCTGCCTGGTGCCACCTGCCCGGTGCATGGTGCCCGGTGCCCGGTCCGGGATCGACCGTCGCGGCCGGGAGCCCGGCACGGCCGTGCTTCATCCCCGGCCCGGGCCCCGGCGGGCGAGGCGCCAGGCGCCGTGCTGGACCAGCAGGGTCAGGACGCCGGCCAGCACGATGCCGGAGAGGTTGAGGGCGAGTTGGACGGCGGAGCCCCAGGCCTGGGCGTACTCGCCGTAGGCGAGGGCGACGGCGGCGTTCGCGGCGGCGGGGACGGTGGTGACCGAGATCGCCACGCCGACCAGGGCGGAGGCCTTGGCCGAGGTGAGCGAGAGCAGACCGGCGACCCCGGCCAGGAAGGCGACCACGAAGGACATCGCGTCCGGCTGCCAGATGAAGGAGGTGTTCGGGCGGTCGGCGGCGAACCGGGCGTCACTGAACAGGCCCAGGGCGTCCATCAGCAGCGCGAAGCCCACGGTGAGCGCCACCGCCGCGGCGAAGCCGACGGCCAGCGCCAGCAGCGAGCGCAGCGCCGGGCGCAGCCGCCGCTGCACCACCGCCACGCACAGCCCGGCGAGCGGGCCGAACTCGGGGCCCACCGCCATCGCGCCGACCACCAGGATCGCGCTGTCCAGCACGGCGCCGCAGGCCGCCAGCATGGTCGCCACCGCCAGCAGGGCGAGGAAGACCCCGCTGAGCGTCGACTCCTCGTGGACGACCTCGGACACCTCCTCCCACACCAGCGCGTCCACGCCCTCGCCCGGGGCGTCCCGTTCCGCCTCGTCCGCCGCCCGGGAGAGGACCAGCCCGGCCTCGTCCATGCTGATCGCGCCGCGTTCGGGAAGGCCCAACTCCTTCAGCTCGCCCAGCAGTTCGTCCACCGCCTCGCGCGCCACGTCGCACAGCACCAGGTCCCCGGCCGGGCGCACCGCCCCGCCCGGCAGCACCGCCACGTGGGCCACCCCGACACAGGCGTCGAGCCGCGCCATGACCGGCTCGCGCAGGTCGGTGGGGACGATCAGGCGGAGCTGGAGCACGGAATTCCTCCGGACGGCGGTGACGGGCTGCGCCCACCCTAGAGCCCGCCGCCCGTTGCCCGCCGCCCGCTCGACCCCGCCGGGCGGGCCGCTCCTCCCGGACCCGTGGCGGTGACCGCGATCGTCCGGGCCGCGGAACGGCCCCCTCCGTGGGGCCCGGGCGTCCTCCCTGTTCGGACAGGTGCGCCGCCGCGGCACCGGGCGACGCCGTGCGGTGGTGTCGGCGTACCGCCCGGCGCGGTGCCCGTCGGCCGCCCGTACGGCTTCAGCGTGCGGCGGGGGCGGGTCGGCGCGGGTGACGGCGGGTCAGGACGGTGTGGGTGGCCAGGCCCAGGAGGAGGCCCCAGAACGGGGCGCCGATGCCGAACAGGGTCATGCCGGAGGCGGTGGCCAGGAAGGTGACCACCGCGCCGTCGCGGCCCCGTTCCTCGGCGACGGCGGAGGCCAGGCTGCTCTGGAAGGAGGCCAGCAGGGCGACGCCCGCGATCACCGCGATCAGGGCGTGCGGCAGGCCGGTGAACAGGCTGACCAGGACGCCGCCGAAGCTGCCGACCAGCAGGTAGAGCAGGCCCGCGGACATGCCGGCCACGTACCGTCGGCGGGGGTCCGGGTGGCTCTCGGGGCTGGTGCAGATCGCCGCGGTGATGGCCGCCAGGTTGACGCCGGGCGAGCCGAACGGGGCGAGTAGCACCGACAGGCCGCCGGTCGCGCCGACCAGCAGCCGGTCGTCGGGCGCGTAGCCGGAGGCCCGCATGATGCCGAGGCCCGGGGCGTTCTGCGAGGCCAGCGCGACGATGGTGAGCGGCAGGGCCAGGCCGACGGCGGCGGGCCAGGAGAACGCCGGGGTGGTCCAGACGGGGTGGGTGGGGCCGCCGGAGCCCAGGTGCAGCGGGAGCCCGACGGTGGCCGCGGCCAGCAGCGCGCCCGCGAGCAGGGCCAGCGGGACGGCGTAGCGCGGCAGCAGGCGCTTGGCCAGCAGGAAGACGGCGAAGCTGCCCAGCACCAGGGCGGGAGCCGCGCGCAGTTCGGTGAAGATGCCCGCGCCGAAGGCGAACAGGATGCCGGCCAGCATGGCGTTGACGATGCCGGTCGGGATCGCCCTGATCAGCCGTCCGAACAGGCCGGTGACGCCGAACAGCGCGACGGCGGCCGAGCTGAGCAGGAACGCGCCGACCGCCTCCGGGTAGGGGTACGCGCCGAGGCTGCCGATCAGCAGGGCCGCGCCGGGGGTCGACCAGGCGGCGATGACGGGGGTGCGGGTCCACCAGCTGAGCAGCAGGCAGGTCAGTCCGCTGCCGATCGACACCGCCCAGATCCAGGAGGCGGTGTGCGCCTGGTCCAGGTGTCCGGCGGCGGCCGCGGCGAGCACCACGACCAGCGGGCCGGAGAAGGAGACGGCGATGCACACCAGGCCGGCCAGCAGGGCGGGCACCGAGGCGTCGCGCCGCAGCGAGGGCCGGTCCGGCGGCGGGGCGGGGGACTCGACCGGGGCGGGCCCGACGGGAGCTGCGGTCCGATGATCTGACATTGCAGCAGTATCCCGTCACCTCGCGGCCCGTCCGCCGAGCCCCGGCAGCGGCCCGACGGGGCGGCGGGGCGGCGGGGCGCGGCAGCCCGCCGCCACCACCACCGCCACCGCCACCGCCCGCGGTCCGCCCGTCGGCTCAGAAGACGGCGATCGGATTGACGGCGAGCCCGGTGGTGCCGGTGATGCGCGGTGGTGCCAGGACCAGCATGAAACTCCAGCGGTTCGACGCCTCGCAGTGCCGGGCGAGTGGTTCGAGGTCGGCGACGTCGACCAGGGGGAGGCCCAGCCGGGCGAGGGCGACCTGGTGCACGGGCATGGGGGGCCGTGCCGGGCGGGCGTCGCTGATGTCGCCGACGTAGACGCTCGCGCCCCGCTCGTCCAGCCACCGCACGGCGCTGAGGTCCAGGCCGGGCACGGGTTGGTCGAAGGGGCGGTTGATGTCCCATCCGCCGCGCACCGCGACGGCGTCCCCGGCGGACAGCGGCGTGCCCGCCCGTTCGAGGGCGGCGTCGAGGTCGGCGCCGGTGACGCGCCGGTCGGCGGGCAGCCGACCGCCCCCGGGCGCGAGGTCGAGGAGGACCGCGCGGGTCACGACGCCCTCGCCGAACGGGTCGGCCGAGCCGTGCGTCACGCCGGTCGGCGTCACCGCGGCGTGCACCGGCACGCCGGGGTAGACGTGTCCGTCGACGGGCATGTGCGCGACGGCGTCCAGGTGCGTCACGTCCGCGTTGTGCGTGTTGACGAGGAGGCTGTCGGTCATCGCCAGGGGCTGCGCGCCGTTGAAGTTCACGGCCTGGAGGACGCCGGCCGGCATGACGGCCGGGCTGCCGACGGGGCTGAGTCCGGTGGTGAGCGGCACCGGTGCGGTGCGGCGGGCCAGGCTGACGTGGAGTCCTTCGTGCACCTCCGCCGCGGCCCGCCGCCGCGCCGCCGCGTCGATCAGGTGCAGCGTGCCCAGCTGGTCGTCGTCGCCCCAGCGCCCCCAGTTGGTGGGGAGTCCCGTCTCGTTCACTTCGCGGCTCCGTCCCGGGTCGACAGGCACGTGGCGGTCAGCCGGTCGAGGGCGGCGAGGAGCTCGGCGTCCCCGGTGCCGCGCGCGCTGAGGTAGCCGTCGGGGCGGACGAGGAGCCAGTCGCCTCCGGTGGCGGCCAGCGTGTCCCCGACCCGGCCGTCGGGGTCCCACACGCCGCGGGTCCCGCCGTCCGGGTGCGGCCGGCTGCGGCTGACGGTGATCCTGTCCAGCCAGGACGGCAGCGGCTCGGCCGTCGCGGCGCCGTGGTCCCGACCGGCGGCGTCCTCGCTCCCCGCGAAGACGAGGAGGTGCCAGGCCGGGGTCCTGAGCAGCCCGCGCAGGGCCGTCCAGCCGGGTGACTGCGCGTCGGCGGCGGAGACCTGGGTGAGCCGCTGGCCGGGCCGCGGACCCGCGTCCGGCCCGTCGCCGGGCACCGTCAGCGGGCTGTCGGGGTAGGCGATGCCGAGTCCGGACATGTTCCGGATGAGTCGGCGCATGAAGTCGCGATCGGCCGCCCGGGCGTCGTGGGGGGTCGTCGGGGTGTCGACCATGGCCGTGTTCATGACCTCTCCGGTGGAGGCGAGCAGGGCCCGGCCGATGGGAACGCGCTCGGCGTCGTAGGTGTCGAGCAGGGCGGTGCCGGCGTGGCCGTGCAGGACCATGGCCAGCTTCCACGCCAGGTTGTACGCGTCCTGGATGCCGGTGTTGAGGCCCTGCCCGGAGGCGGGCGAGTGGACGTGGGCGGCGTCACCGGAGACGAAGCACCGTCCGACGTGCATCGCGGGCACCGCGCGCTGCTGGATGGTGAACTTCGACGCCCAGGTGGGGGTGTCCACGACCGTGTCGCGCCCCAGGGCCCGGGACAGCTTGCCGCCGAACTGCCGGGCGATCTGCGCGGGTTGCCCGGCGTCCCCCTCGCCGGTGGTGTCCAGCAGCCGCCACTTGCCCGGGTCCGGGAAGGGGAACAGCATCAGCGCGCCGCCCGGGGGGAAGAGCCAGTGCAGGCCGTCCCGCTCCAGATCGGTGTGCACGACCGCGTCGGCGATCAGCCAGGTGTGCGCGGTCTCCCCCGCGAGCGGCAGCCCGAGAGCCTTGCGGACGGTCGAGCGTCCGCCGTCGCAGCCCCACAGGTACCGCGCACGCACGGTCTCGCGCCCGGCGGAGGGGCCGGCGCCGCTGTGCAGCACGGCGGTGACGGCGTCGTCGTCCTGCTGGAACGACTCCAGCCGGGTGTCCCACTCCACCGCGACTCCGGCCGCGGCGGCGTGCCCGCGCAGCACGCGTTCGGTGATCACCTGGTCGACGTTGAACATGTACGGGAACCGGGTCGCCAGGCCGTCGAAGTCGTAGTCGACCCGGGACGTGCGGTCGGCCTGGTGGCGGATGAACCCGTTGACCCTCGTCCCGTGCGGAGCGATGTCGCCGAGGACTCCCACCTGGTCGTAGATCTCCAGGCTGCGGGCGTGCGTGCCCAGCGCGCGGCTGGTGGTGGCCGGACCGGCCGCGGCGTCCACCAGGCGCACCGAGACGCCCGCGCGGGCCAGTTGCAGGGCCGCCGTGAGTCCGACCGGGCCGGCCCCCGCGACGAGGACGTCGACGTCATAACTTGTCATCGCAAGCAAACCCCCTGTGTCAGCAAAGCTGACACAGCAACGTATCCCCCGATCGAGAGGAACGCAAGCAATGGACACCGGAGAACACGCGGACGCGAACCTGCCGCTGCTCCACCTCCTGCAACGAGGTGTCCGCTGGTTCTCCGACGAACTGCTGGAACGCCTGGAAGCCGCGGGCGTGGACCCCATCACGCCGGCCCACGCGACCGTGCTCGCCCACCTGGACCGCGAGACGTCGCTGAGCGTCGCCGAACTGGCCCGCCGCGCCGGCGTCACCCGCCAGACGATGCACCGCGCCGTCACCCAACTCCTCGCCGAGGGCCTCCTGGCCAGCACCCCCGGGCCGGGGTTCCCGCGCAGCACCCTCATCGGCCTGACCGACGCGGGAAGCCTGCGCCGCGACGCCGCGTTGGGAATCCTCCACGACCTGGAACAGGTGCTCGGCAGCCGACTGGGGCCCGCGGCCCTGACGGAGTTGCGCGACGGTCTGACGCGGGCGTGGCCGCGGTGAAGCGGGCGCGGGCGCGGGCACGGTGAAGCGGGTGCGGGCGGCGCGGTCGGTCGGCGTCCGGAATCGAAAACCTCCCTTCGGCCATGCCTCGCCCCGGAACCGCCCGGGTTGAGCGAGCGATGCGAACCCGGCCAGGATGCGGGGCCATGGACAACGTGGAAGCCGTCAACTCCCCTGCCGGGGAATCGGGTTCGCTGTCGGACGCGCCACCGGGGCAGCTGGCCGCCTCGCGGGCGCCCGGGGCCGCGGAGGAGGCCGGGAGGTCCGCCGCTTGACCACCCCACCGGGAACGCCGGGCCGGCACCGGCGCCCGGCACCCGAGCCCGGCGTCCCGCCGGAGGCCGCCGAACTGCACCTGCGGGCGATCGCGGCCGGTCGGCCGGTCGAGGAGGTCGGGGTGTTCACCGCCGACGGGGTCGCGTTCCGGTACCGGGCGGAGTACCTCCCCGACGGCCGCACCCTGCGCTCCCTGGTGCGCCTGGACAGCGCACTCCCGTTCCCGCCGCCCGACCCGCACTGAGGCCCCGCCCGTCCGCTGCCCACCGCCCGAGGGAGACCCCCGATGACACCGCCCCCCGTCCACCCCGCCCACCCCGTCCGCCCGGTCCGCCCGGTCCGCCCCGTCCGCCCTGCCGTGCCCGAGGACGCCGAGGAGTTGCTGCGCCTGCGCGTCGACGTCCTGACCGGGCAGGCGGCCACCGACGCCTGGCGCGCCACCTTCCTGGCCGACATGCAGGCCCGTCTCGGCACCGACCCGCACCTGCTCGCGTACGTGGCCGACGCCGGGGACGGCGGCGACGGCGGGAACGGCGGTGACGGCGGTGACGGCACGCTGGCGGCGTGCGCGATCGGGGTCGTCTACCAGGGCTACAACGGTCCCTCCTACCCCGACGGCCGGTGGGGGCGGATCCACACCGTCGTCACCGATCCGCGCCACCGGCGCCAGGGCCTGGCGGAGGCCGTCACCCGGGCCCTGGTCGGCGCGCTCCAGGAACGGGGCTGCTCCTCGGTCGAGTTGATCGCCACCCCGGAGGGCCTGCCGCTGTACCGGAAGCTCGGCTTCGACCCCGCCGCCCACTACCTGACGCTGCGCCACCCCCCGGCGGCGCCCGGCACCGCCCGGACCGCGGCGGCGGGAGGGGCGGCGTGAGGCGGCGCCGACCCGGGGCGGCCCCGGTGGACGGGTCGTCCCCGAGCGAGCGGCTGCTGTTCGGCGGCCCGATGCGCTACGACGGCGGGTTCGTCCGCCACGAGGAGACCACCGCGCAGGCCGGCCTGTGGACGGTGGCCCGGCAGATCCCCGGGATGCTGCGCCTGGCGTGGGTGCTTGCCTGGCGGGGGTGGTCCTCGCCGAGGTCGGCCGGGCCGGCGCGGCGGCGCTGTCCCTGGTCGCCGTCAACGCCGCCCTGGGGCACCTGTTCGCCGCCGCCGGTGCGGCCGGTGCGCTCCGTACGGTGCCGCCGCCGGGGCCGGTGCCGTCCTCGCGGCGGTGTCCTCCTGGGGAGCCGACCGGCTCAGCCCCCGGATCCAGCGCACGGCGACCGTCACCCTGCTGGAGCGGGCCCAGCGGGTGGAGCTGGCCTCGATGGAGGACCCGGAGTTCAACCGCCTGCTGGAGTCCGCCCGGTTCGGCATCAACTCGGTCCACCGGCTGACCACCGAGTCGGTCGCGGTGCTCAGCACCCTGCTCTCCATGGCCGCCACCGGCGGCGTGCTGTTCACCCTATCCCCGGTGCTGCTGCCGCTGCTCGTGCTGATCGCGGCCCCCGCGCGTGGGGCGCGACCGTCACCGCCCGGCGGCGGCACCGGGTGTGGGCGGCCACGGCGGACCGGACCGATCAGGTAGCGCGGTGAGAGGCGGCGTCCCGGCCCGGTCGCACGGCGGGCGCGTCCGGACGGCGGGCGAGTCCGGACGGCGGGCGCGTCCGGACGGCGGTGTCGACCGGCGGTGTCGACCGGCGGCGTCGGGACAGGCCGGGAGCCGCCGCACCGACAGGCGGGGCGCGCGGGTGGGCGGGCGCCGCTTTCTCGCGCCGGGCCGCGTCCCGCCGCGCCACCTCACCAGCCACAGGAGTGGCCGTGCTGCTCGTTCGGGTCGGGAGGCGTTGCGGCCCCGAGGGCCGCGGTCGATGGTGGTCCCGTTCCGGGAAGGGAGGCGGACCTGCTCGCCGTCGCGGATCCGACCACGCCGTCCGCGCGGGCTCCCTGCTCCGCCCGGGTCACCTCCGGCGGCAGCTTCCCCGACGGGCACCGGCCCGGCGGCGTCCTCCGGCACCGCCCGCCCGAGCCGTCCGCCCGAGCCGTCCGCCCGAGCCGGACACCCGCACCACGACCCGCACCTGGAAGGGCAGGAATCCCCATGAACCGCCACCTCCGCGCGGCCGCCCGCACCGCGGCCGCCCTCCTGCTGGTGGGCGTCCCCGCCGCGCTGGCGACGCCCGCCGCCCACGCCGACCCGGTCCTGATGGTCTGCGCCGGGACCGGGACGCAGACCTACCAGCCCGGCATCACCCTCACCACCAGGCCGACCACCGTCACCAACACCTCCGACCTCACCACCTGCGCGGGCGGCCCGGTCACCTCCGGCCACCACCGCTTCGGGCCCTTCGCCACCACCGCCAGCTGCCTGTACACCCCGCCGGCCGGCCCCGACGCCTTCGACCTCACCTGGAACGACGGCACCACCAGTCACTACGAGGGGACGTACGCCGTCCTCACCACCGGCGGACAGCTCGTCGTCACCAGCACGGGCACCGTCACCTCCGGCCGCTTCGCGGGCAAGGCGCTCCAGGAGGTCGTCGCCTACACCGCGCCCGACCTCCTCCAGTGCGCCACCCCGCAGGGGGTCACCAGCGTCTCCGGCCCGATCACCGTCACCGTCGCCGGCTGACCGCACCGCCGCTACGGGGCGTCGGCGGAGTCGATCCGGTCGACGACGGTGAGGTGGCGGCGCTCGTCGAGGCGGCCGAGGTCGCCGGTGTGCACCCAGCCGTCGCGCAGGACCTGCGCGGCCGGTTCGGGGTTCTTCCCGTAGCCCGCCGTCACGCCCTCGGCGCGGGCGCAGAGCTCGCCGACCTGCCCGGTGGGGAGGGCGGTGCCGGGCCCGTCGCGGATCTCCACCTCCACCCCGGCCTCGAACTGGCCGTGGCCCTGCTGGAGGACCGGTCCGAAGCGGCGGACGGCCTCGGCGATGCGCGCCCAGCAGGTTCACCGCGTACCGCGCCGCCGGCGTCTCCGGGACGTTCCCGCGATCGCCTCGCCCGCCGCGGGGGCTGCCCATCGCTCGTCCCCGTTCCGCCCCATTCGGCGTGATCGCACCTGTCGCCGCCGGAACGGGCCCCGGTACGTTGGGCGGCAGCCGGTGCGGGTCGGCAGGCCGACTCGCGCGAACCGGCCCGCCGTACCCGCCGGTTGGGGAGGGCTCCCCGGCCGTTCCGCCCCGCGCCGTCACCAGGAGACCACCGTGGCAGCAGCACCCCTGGACGTCACCGACGCCACCTTCGCCGACCAGGTCCTGGGCGTGCCGGGCCCGGTGCTGGTGCACTTCTGGGCCGAGTGGGCCGGCCCCTGCAAGATGATCAAGGCGGACGTCGACGCACTCGCCACCGACTACGCCGGCCGCCTCACCGTCGCCCGGCACAACATCGACCAGAACCCCGAGACCCCGCCCCGGCAGAACGTCACGGGTGTTCCCACGCTGATCGTCTACAAGAAGGGCGTCGAGGTCGCCCGCAAGATCGGGGCCGTCAGCAAGGGCCAGTTGATCGAGTTCGTCGAGGCCAACCTGTAGCGCGGGCCGCGCCCACGGCCTCCCGGCGGTCGACTGCCGCCCCTACGCCACCCCTCCCCGCAGCGCCCGGCCGCCGCCCCGGCCTGACGGTGGCCGGGGCGGCGCAGGTGCGAGCCCCGCCGTCCCGCCGCTACCCGGGAGCGGGCGGGACGGCGCGGCGACGGGACCGGCGGATGCGTGAACTCGTGCTGCCCGCCCACGCGTTCCAGTGCGCGTTCGGCGGCTGCGCCGGGATGCCGGGCCCGAGCGCGGTCGGGCTGGAGGCGGGAGGCCGCGCACGTGCGGTGGCGGCCGGCTCAGTGGACGACGGTCAGCACCGGGCCCTCCTGGTCCGCGCCGTCGTGGTGGGGGGACCTGCCCTGGTGGCCGGTGTTGATCAGGGTGAACGCGGTGGCCGAGGCCAGGGCGAGGATGCCGGCCGCCCACCAGATGGCGGTGGAGAAGCCGTGGACCATGGCCTGGAGTTGGAGCAGGTGCCCGGCGGCGGGCGTCGTCGCCTCGCGGGCGTGGTCGGCGGCGTAGTCGGCGGTGGCGCTGGCGGCCAGGGTGGACAGCAGGGCGGTGCCGATCGCGCCGCCGATCTGCTGCGAGGTGTTGACCATGGCGGAGGCCACGCCCGCGTCCTGCGGCTTGACGCCGCGGGTGGCCAGGCTCATGGCGGGCATGAAGGCGGTGCCCATGCCCAGGCCCATCAGGAACAGCCCCGGCAGCAGCACGGCCGCGTACGAGCTGTCGACCTTGATCTGGGCGAGGATCACCAGCGCGCCGGAGGCGAGCAGGAAGCCGGGGCCCATCAGGAAGCGGGGGGCGACCTTGGTCATCAGACGGGCGCCGATCTGGGTGGAGCCGGTCATCATGCCGGCCACCATCGGCAGGAAGGCGACGCCGGAGATCACCGGGCTGTAGTCCAACACCACCTGGAGGTAGTACGTCAGGAACAGGAACAGCCCGAACATGCCCACCACGGCCATGCCCAGCGAGAGGTAGGCGCCGCCCCGGTTGCGGTCGAGCACCACCCGCAGCGGCAGCAGCGGCGCCTTCACCCGCTGCTGGACGACGACGAGCAGGGTCAGCAGCACGGCCGCCGCGACGAACAGGGTGACGGTCGTCGCCGACCCCCACCCGTCGCTCTCGGCGCGGCTGAACGCCCACACCAGCGAGGCCAGGCCGCCGGAGGCGAGCAGCGCTCCCGGCAGGTCCAGCCGGGCCTCGTTGTGGCTGCCGGCCGGCTCGCGGACCTCCATCAGGGTGCCGGCGATCGCCACCGCGGCGATGAGGACGTTGACCAGCAGCGTCCAGCGCCAGTTCGCGTACTCGGTCAGCACGCCGCCCAGCAGCAGGCCCACGGCCGCGCCGCCGCCCGAGATGGCGCCGTAGACGCCGAACGCCTTGGCCCGCTCCTTGCCCTCGGTGAACATCACCGTGAGCAGGGACAGCGCGGCGGGCGCCAGCAGCGCGCCGAACACGCCCTGCAGCGCGCGGGCGCCCAGCAGCATGCCGGTGTTGACCGCGGCCCCGCCCAGCGCGGACGCCAGGGCGAAGCCGACCAGCCCGGTCAGGAAGGCCCGCCGGCGGCCCCACTTGTCCGCGATCCGGCCGCCCAGGAGCAGCAGCCCGCCGAACGCCAGCGCGTACGCGGTGACGACCCACTGGCGGTTCCCGTCGGAGAAGTGCAGGGCGCGCTGCGCCGAGGGCAGCGCGATGTTCACGATGGTGCCGTCGAGCACCACCATCAGCTGGGCCAGGCAGATGAACACCAGCGCCTTCCAGCGCCGTGGGTCGAGGGGGGCCGTCGCGGCGGCCGTCGGGGAGGACATCAGGGAGATCACCTGTCGTATCGGGTCGGGGAGGGGGCGGGAGTGGAACCGGGGGCGGGGGCCGGTGCGACCGGCGGCGGGGCGGTGGCCAGCGGCAGGATCACCTCGTGGATCACCCGCAGGGCGAACGCGTGGTCCGGGGGCGTGCCGTGCAGCAGCACGCGCTGGAAGACCAGGGCCGGGAGCAGGCCGGCGATGAGTTCGAGGTCGCGCTCGGGGGGGACCTCCCCCCGGTCGACCGCACGCCGGAGGACGGTGGTGAACACCTGGCGGCGGGACTTCTCGAAGTGCCGGTGGAACACCTCGCGCAGCCCGGTGTCCTGGAGCACGGCGGAGATCAGCCCGACCATCACCCGGGTCTCGAAGACGTTCCCGGTCTCCGTGAACGCGCGGGCGATCTCCTCCAGGTCGCCGCGCAGCGAACCGGTGTCCGGTTCCGCCAGCGGGCCCTTGAGGCGCTCGATGGCGTCGACGACCAGCTCCGCCTTGCCGGACCAGCGGCGGTACACCGCGCCCTTGCCGGCGTGCGCGCGGGCCGCCACCGCGTCGATCGACAGGCGTTCGTAGCCGATCTCGGCCAGCAGTTCCAGCGCGGCCCGGCACAGTTCGTCGTCCCGGGACGGGTCCCGGGGGCGCCCGCCGCGGTGGTCCGCTCGCTGCGCCGCGGCGCCGTCGGTGCCGGGGTCCACGGGAAGGTCCACCGGTCCGCCTCCTCAATCGGTACGCATCAGTTCCGGAACGGAATCGTACCGCATTTCCGGGAGGCGGCCGGACCCGTTCCGCGGGGGCGGCCGGACCCGTCCCGCCTCCGCCGGCCTCCGCCGCGCAGGCGGGTGAAACCGGGCTTCGACGGGTCGCCGCCGCGGGTACGCCCACGGGGACACCGCGACCGCCCGCCCCGACCCGGGAGCCGGCGGCGCGGGACGACCGACAAGGAGCGGACTCGTGACCAGTGCCCCCGTGCACGCGCTGAACGACGGTACGAAGCTTCCCGGGGTGGGCCTGGGCACCTACCCGCTGGACGACGAGGCGGCGGAACGGGCCGTCGCCGGCGCGCTGGAGACCGGCTACCGGTTGGTCGACACCGCTGTGAACTACGGCAACGAGACCGGCGTCGGGCGGGGCCTGGCCCGCTCCGGCGTGCCCCGGCAGGACGTGGTGGTGACGACCAAGCTCCCCGGACGCCACCACGGCTACCAGGAGACGCTGGCGTCGTTCGAGGAGTCCCGGCGCCGGCTCGGCCTGGAGTACGTGGACCTCTACCTCATCCACTGGCCGCTGCCCCGGGTGGACAGGTACGTGGACTCCTGGCGGGCGATGATCAAGCTCCGGGACGACGGCCTGGTCCGCTCGATCGGCGTCTCCAACTTCACCGCCGAGCACCTGGAGCGCCTGCACCGGGAGACCGGCGTCCTGCCGTCGGTCAACCAGGTCGAACTCCACCCGCTGCTGCCGCAGGACGAACTGCGGGCCGTCCACGCGCGGTTGGGCGTCCGCACCGAGAGCTGGAGCCCGCTCGGCCGCGGCTCGGCACTGCTCGACGACCCCGCCGTCGGCGCGGTGGCCCGCGCGCACGGCGTGACCCCCGCGCAGGCCGTGCTGCGCTGGCACACCCAGCTCGACGCGACCCCGATCCCCAAGTCCGCGGACCCCGGACGCCAGCGCGCCAACCTGGACCTCTTCGGCTTCGAGCTGACCGCCGAGGAGATGACCCGGATCGCCGACCGGCCGCACGAGCGGCTGGGCGGCGACCCCGACTCCCACGAGGAGTTCTGACCCCCGGCGGCGGCATCCCGGCGGTGCTCCGGAGCGCTCTGGTCGACGGCTCCGGCGGCCATGTCGCGGGTGAGGGTGCGCTGCCGACCCGCAATGGAGCGCGTCCTCCGGCTGGCGCGGTCCCGTCGCCGGGGCCAATGGCCACGCTACGGTTCGGGTCGGTGGGCCCGAGTCTCCTGGACACCGTGCTGGAAGAGGTACTCGACCTCGTCCGGCGCGCAGTGTATTCGGGCCTGCCGCCAAGCGCTGTCGAAGTCGAACGGGAAGCGGCTGAGCCGCTGGAGGCGGAGTGCCCGCAGGGTCGTGAGCGGGGCGAGCAGGACCCGCCACAGGGCCGCCCTCATTCGGCCCGTCCGTCCGGGGCGGCCCGGTCAGACGGCGCAGTGGCCGCCTTCAGGGCTTCGACGGAGTGCTGAAGCAGGACTCGCATGGCCTCGTGCCGGGTCTCCAGGTCCTTGAACCCGGCACCGACCGCCTCCCACTGCTCGAGTAAGGGGTACCACCAGGCGTTGCAGGATCTGATCGCGCGTGAGAGCCGTTGCAGGTCGGCTACCTGAGCGTTGTCCGGGAGCGCGGAGGTCCGCTCGATGCGGTCGAGCACGACGAGATCCGGATGGTCGTAGAGAGCTGTCTTGAGAAACTCCAGCCGCCTGATCCGTTCGGCGTCGGCTCGCCGGACGGCCAGGTTTTCCACCGCGCTGGGCGACAGCCGCAGGGCGAACTTCGCGCTGATCAGACGGTAGTGCGGAGAACGCTGCCCGTCGGACGAACCGAGTACGGCGTTGAGGGTGTCCTCGGCTCCGAGCAGGTCGTCCGGCAGCAGCCCGGCGGTCACTTCCGTGGCGGCGGCACGAAGGTCGCTGCGTACCTGCTCCGCCAGATTGGCTCGGCGCCGCAGGGCGGGCCGCCAGACCAGGGTGAAGGTCGCCTCGAACGGCACGCCCGTAATGGCGCTGGGCAGTCGGCACGGCTGCGGGCCCGCAGAGGTGTGCGCGGCCCGCTGCCACGGCCACCTCATCGAGGGGTACCGTCAGTCGCGAAGAGCTTGCGGAACGGGGCGCTGACCAGGTGCTGGTAGAAGTCCTCAGCGATGTTGACGCCCTGCGCAGTGACGGAGCCAGTGAGCGCCTGCATCAGGTCCATCCCGGCCTGGAACATCCGGTGCCCGCGTAGTGGTTCGAGCAACTGGTCGCGGAGCTGCACGTAACTGTCGGAGTCGGATTCGTTCGAGCAAGAGAGAATCCAGTCGGTGATCCGGGGGATGGTCTCGACTGCGGTGTCCGGGCTGCCGAGCAACTCCGTCAAGGCCCGCTGGACGTCAATCTCCAGGGGGTCGGCTGACAGCAGCCACGGCAGCCCCGGGCTGTCCACCGACACCGACATCAGGGCGAGGAAGGCCAGGCTCCCGCTCCGGGACGAGCCCTTCGTCTGCTGCCAGGTTCGGACCTCGGCTGCCAGCCGAGCCCGACCAGCGGGTTGGTCGGCCAACTCCTTGAAGGCCGTGAGCACGCTCTGCCGGACGGCCGGGTCCGTGGTCCTCTGCGCCACCCGCCGCAGCCGGACGAAAGCCATTTTCGCGGCGGCGGCGCCAACCTCCGGGTCCGCCAGGACGAGACGGCAGGTGGAGACCACGGTGGGCGCGTTGCCGCCCGTGTCGGCCCACTGGTAGAGCGCGGCCCACACGAGGCGTCCGACATGCTCGTCGTTCACTGCGGTCCGCAGGACGGCGCCGAGCAGCGCCGGTTCGGTCGACTCCGCCAGCTTGTTGAGGTGTTCCCTCGTGCCGTGACGCAGGGCCAGGGACGCGAGCGTCCGGACCACCGGGTCCGTGGGATCGGGCCGGGCGGCAAGCTTCGCGAGCCAACCGAGCAGCGGCGTCCGCATGGTCTCGTAGTTGTCCCAGACATACTCGAGCACGGCCCGCCCGTAGGCCGGTCGGTCGAAGAGCACCACATCACGCCCGTCGACCGTGGCACCGACATCCTGGATCCGGCGCCGCAGGCCGCGGGCAGCGAAGGCAGTCTGAGTAGCCGTCCCTACCGTCTGGCCGCTGTCCGTCGACTCCACCGCGGCCTGCAACTGCCGGGCTCCGGCGGCTACGGCGGACACCGGCGCGGACTGCCGTACCGCCAAGGCGACCAGCAAGTAGCGGTCTTCGAGCGCCAACGACCGATCGGTCCTGCCACTGGGGACGGTGCGCTCCCCGAAGAGCTGGTCCAGTTCCCCGCGCCAGTCCGACAGGGCGTCGAGCACGCGTTCCTCGAACGTCTTCGCCGCATCCTGGTCCGCTACATTCCGCAGCAGGGCAGGGGCCTGCCGGTGCAGCCGGTGCTCCTCCCAGACCGAGACGATCCGGTGCGCCGCCCGTACCGCTGCCACGGCGTTCAGGCCGCTCAGTTGGTCCAGCGCCTGCTGGGAGGCCCTGATCTCCCTGGCCAGCTCGTAGTGGCCTTCGGCTTCGAGATGGGCATCCACCACCGATCCGGCGGCGGGGGGATCTGTTAGCCGGAGCACCTGCACACCAGGACGGGAGGCCAAACCCGGTGCGTCCCAGAGTTCCTGAGGAACCGTCAGAACCAGGTGGGACCGGCAGTTGGCGAGGTGCTCGGCATGCTTTCCGAGCGAGGTGACGAAGTCGGCCGAGACCCGGTCGGTGTCCGGGTCCTTCAGGTCGAGCTGGAACGCGTGTCGCGGCTCCAGGGGGAGCCGGGTCCGGCTGGGCGAGTTCCAGTCCGCTTGCAGCTTGACCAGCGTGGTGCTCGATGAGGTGTGTTCGGCCAGCAGCCGCAGCGCGAAGGTGGTGGCACCGATCGAGCGGGGAGCGACGACGACAAGGACGGATGCCCGCAACTCCTCGGTGGCCGGGTCGAGAGCTTCCTGCCAGGCATCCGTCCACGCGTCACGGACGTACGGTTCCTCCAGGAGGACATCCCGGTCCAATTCCTCGCCCTCGAGGACATCGCGCTTGCGGGTCTCCAGGATCAACTGTTCGATATAACCGGCAGCGACGTCGACTTGGCCGTGGAAATGCGTCACGGGGCCAGCGGACGTGCGGACGCCCGGAGCTGCCTCCGGGGCGGTGTGCTGCTCCGGGGCCTCCCCGGTTGGGGCCGGCGGGGCGTCGGGCTGCTCCGAACGATGGTCCTGCCGCGGCTGCACCAAATTCGGCAGCCAGGAATCGAGTTCTCGGCCTCTGGGCTCCTCGTCGTTCGGCTCGTCAGCGGACCGTGACGGATAGGGGAGGTCGGACACGGGCTTCTCCTTTGTACGGACGCGACGGATGAGGTGTGCCGACTCAGCGGCTGCGGCGGTCGATCCGGAGCTGCTCGACATACCCCGTGATCACGGGGTCTTTGAGCTCGCCGTGGAAGTTCTGGACGGTCCCCGCCTTGACCGGCAGCTCCGGTGCGGCATGCGCCGAGGGCGTGGAACCGGTGCGCGGAGCGCGGCTGCCGGACGCGGGCAGGTATCCGCAGAGCGATGCTGCGGGCAGGCCCGGGACGAGCAGTCGGCATGACATCTCGAACTCGGGCTTTTCGGCCACCCGGGCTGTGGAAGAAATAAACTGGCGTTCCGTCAGCTCCGGACGGGTACGTCCGGCCTGCACGGAGCGCTGGTAGACGGGCTCCGAGAGAACGGCCGCCAAGAACAGCCCGTTGTCGGTCGCGGCCTCGACGGCCTGGTAGGCCGCATCGCTGTTGACCAGTCGACAGGCGTCGTTGATCGCGGTGCCGCGGTGGTCGGGGACGCTCAGTGGGCCGACATGGACGGCGGTGCGGAGGCGGATCGCCGGTGCGGCGGCCATCCGAATGCCTTCGTAGCGCTGGAGGGCGGCACTCAAGTTCCCCAGGAGGGGATCGACCAGTCGTGCAACGTGCTGGGGCGGGAGCAGAAGGATGACGCCGTCGCCGGCATCCTTGTACCCGGCGTCCAGGGGCTGGGGCGCGAGCAGTCCGCTCTGCGCGAAGACGGTCTCCAGGATGCTGTCCAGATCGGACCGGACGGATGCCATCTGAACTTCGGGGAGCTTGCTGTAGCCCTTCATGTCGACGACCATGACGGCCTGTTCGGGCGGCACGTCGTGGCCCGGTGCGTCGTAGTCCGGTGTGGAGACGGAGGAAGTCACGGGTGGGTGGCCTTTCGGCAGCAAGGGAGGAGGACGAGGCCCCATGCTGCTAGGCCGGACGGACCGGCGGTGCCCAGTACTGGGCACCGCCACGGTGGCCTGGGTCACTCAGGCGAGCACCTCGGCCTGGATGGCCGACATGTTCCGGATGACCAGTCCGCCGCCGGCCTCGGTCCCGAGCCAACCCCGTTCTCGCCACGGTCTGATCGCGCTGCCCACGCCGTTCCGGGAGGCGCCGATCAGCTGCGACAGCTCTGTCTGGGTCAACCGCACCACGGTATCCGCGCCGTGCCGGGAAGCCGCCTGAACCAGTCGGCCCAGAGCGGCGGCCAACCGCACCGGCACCGGCGCGGTCGCCATTTCCAGCCGAACCGCCTCCGCCTCCCGAACACGTGCAATGGCGTGCCGTAGCAAGGGAACCGTCAGATCGTGTTCGTGGACGAAGGCGAGGAAGTCGGGGGCGGGGATGAGGTGGACGCGGCACGGTTCGGCGGCGATCACCGAAGCCGAGCGCGGCTGGGTGTCCAGGACCGCGAGTTCGCCGAGCAGTTCACCGGCGCCGCGGACGGCCAGCAGCGTTCGCTCGCCGTGGGCACCTGCCAGGGTGACCAGGGTAGATCCGGAGCTGAGCAGGATCACCTGGGTGCCGGGGTCGCCCTGGCGGAGCAGCATGGATCTGGCGGGACGGCTGCGTTCCGGCGCGAGATTGCGAAGTTCTGACCAGAGCTGATCGCCGATGAGAGATTCATGGCGAAGGTACATGTGCCCCCCCTGGGTTTCTCCGAACAACAGCGGCACGATGGTTTCAATTCATGCAGGAAATCGCCAGGATGATTCCGGTCACCGTGCCCGCTGCGGCGATCAGGTCCACTGAGGTCCTGACGGCACGGAACTTCCGTTCGGCGAGCCCGGCCAAACGCCATAGGCGCTGCGCTTCCAGTTCGATCAGAGCCGCTCGGTCCAGAGTCGCCAGACCAGCGAGATTGCTCGTCGTCACCGAACCGGACCGGAAGGGCTCCAGCCTGGCCAGCGACCGGCCTTGCGGTAGCACCGGCCGGATGGCGAGAAGCGCCGCCGCCGCAGAGGCGAGCAAGAGCACGCAGCCGCACAGTACCGCCGCGGTCAACAGCACCGTTCCAGTGGACCATACCGGGGTGGCCGCCAGCACCGCGGCCAGCGTGCCGCTGGCCAGGGCACATAGCGTGGCGGCCTTCCCGTCCGCACGCTGGAGCTCCACGAGCACCGCCGCCGACCTGGCGCCGAGCACCGATTCCACTGCAACGAGCGACGCATCGACGGAACTGTCGTTCGTCTCCGACATTGAAACCCCCTGAGATGGTCGGACGATTCAGGCGTGACCACTCTCCGGGGTACGAGTGCGTACGGGAGCCCGCCACCGGGCACTGCTGCTGTTCGCCGCGTCACAGTCGGACGCGTGCAGCGGCTGAGAAGAGTCAGCCGACGTAGACCGTGCGGCAGATGCCGATTCCTCGCTCTTGTGGCGAAGGACGACTTTCGGGACGACAACGGCAAGAAGATCGTATGTCTGCGCAGATCCGGATTGCCGACGGACCGTGTTCTCCAAGTGCCTCGCCTGTGCATCGGGAAACCCCGGGCCGGTACCGCGCGGGCAGCAACATGCGCAGCCGAGGCGCCGGGGCGGCCAAGTCGGTGGTGGATTCCTGTTATGGCAGGGCGTCCGGTGGATCTCCTAGGACGCGGGCGGGTGGGAGCGGATCGGACCGCCCCCGTCTCCCGACCGGTCCGGCCGCCGTCCGGTGCCGAGATCCGCAGCCCCGCCGATCGTGCAAGGAGACCCACCCCGATGGTTCAGCGCCCCCGGCCGACCCGCCCCGCGACCGCCGCGTCCGCGACCGCCCCGCTGCTCGCCGCCTTCACCGCGAGCGCCCTCCTGGCCGGCCCCGTCCTGCTCGCCGCACCGGCCGTGGCCGCGCCGGAGCCGTCGAGCGTCGACCACCACGCCGTGGTGCTGGTGAACTTCCGCAACAAGGCACTCACCGACGCCGCCAAGACCCGGGCCGACGCCGTGCGGAACTTCTTCGGCACCGGCAGCACCTCGCTCGCCTCCTACTACGCCAGGAACTCCGGCGGCCGGATGCACGTGGTCCCCGCCCAGGGCGACGGGGTCTTCGGCCCGTTCACCATCGACATGGACGACTCCGCCGCCTGCGACAGCGGCACGATGAACGAACTCGCCCGCAAGGCCGTCCCCGGCGTGCCGTTCGACCACATCTCCGTCGTCTTCTACTCCGACTTCTGCTCCGACTGGTGGGGGCTGGGCTCGGTCTCCGGCCCCAACAGCTGGTTCCACGAGGGGGCCGTCGACGACGGCGCCGCCATCATCCACGAGATCGGCCACAACCTCGGCTTCCAGCACCAGGAACGCCAGGTCTGCCCGGCCGGCACCTTCACCGCCTGCACCGCCGACGAGTACAGCCACCGCACCCCGATGGGCGGCGGCGGCGAGAAGAAGGGCCTCAGCGCCCCCGAACTCCTCTCGCTCCAGTGGCTCACCGCCCAGCAGACCGCCACCCCCACGACCGGCACCAGCGTCCACCTCACCCCGCTGCACGCCCCCGGGACCGGCGGCACCCGCGCGATCGACCTGCCGCTCGGGACCGGCGGCGACCGCGTCGTCGTCGAGTACCGCACTCCCGACCCCGGCACCCCGGACATGGACGTGCCCCGGGGCGTCGCCGTCTACCGCGTCACCAAGGGCAACTACAGGGACGCCGTCCTGATCAGCAACACCGCCCAGCAGAAGAAGGCCGCCAACAACTCCCTCGACGTCAACGGCCCGGCCCTCACCGACGCCGCCCACCTGTCCGTCAGCGTCGTCGGCACCAGCGACACCGGGGCCGACGTCCGGATCCGGCTCGGCGCCGACGCCGCCCCGAAGACCACCGCCCCGGCCGCCGCCGCGCCCACCGCTGCCACCGTCGAGCCCGCGCCCTCCGGTGCCGCACCGGGACCGCTCTCGGCCGAGTACCCCGACCACCAGGCCGTCGACCCCACCAGCTCCGCTCCCGCCGCCCCCACCGCCACCGCCACCGACGGCCGGGGCCTCGCCCAGACCGGCGGCGGCGGTTCCGCACTGCCCCTGACCCTGGGCGCCGTCGCCGCCCTGCTGATCGGCGCCGCCCTCTTCCTCGTCAACCGCCGGGGCACCGGCCGCCGCGCCCGCCGCTGAGGACCGCCCCACTGCTCGGCCCGTCCGGCGGAACGCCGAAACCGGACGGGCCGGAGCGCAGGTACGTGGACGCGCGGGTGCGGGCCGGGTCAGTCCGGGCGGCGGACGCGGTGACGGTCCGTCAGGAGTGCTGCTCCTGCGGCGAGCAGGAGTCCGGCCGTGACGAGGACGGGGGTGAGCGGGAACCCGGTGGAGGCCAGCTGCCCGGCGGTGGCGGTGGCGGCCGGTTCGGGGGCGCTCGCCGGTGCCGGGGCCGGGGCCCGGGTGGTGGCAGAGGCGGAGACGGAGGGCCGGGGCGAGGCCGGGCTCGGGTCGGGAGCCGCACTCGTGCTCGTACTCGCACTCGCACTCGCCGTTGTGCTGGGGCTGGGGCTCGCGCTCACGCCTGCGGAGGGCGACGGTGACGGTGACGGCGAGGATGACGGTGCCGCCGACACCGAGGGCGAGGGCGAAGGCGAGGGGGAGGTGCTCGGCTGGTCGCCGGGCAGGGTGATGGTCGCGGTGTCGAGGTCGCCGACGGCGAAGGTGTAGACGGAGCTGTCGCTGACGGGGCCGGTGCCGTTGAGGTCGGCGTTCCAGGTGAAGGTGAGGCGGTAGACGCCGGGCTCGGTGAAGGCCCAGTTGGCGTGCTGATGGGTGTTGCTGGGGACGGGGTAGTGGGCGGGCAGTCCCGCCCGGCTGTCGAGGACCGTCTCGGGTTCGCCGAACGGGGACCACTCCCAGAGCACGACGTCGCCGGGCCCGTCCACCGCGTCCAGCGAGAGGGTGAGGTCGCCGTCCACGTCGTCGGGGGTGAAGGACTGGGTGCTCCAGCCCGCCCAGATGAGGGCGGGGTCCTGGGTCTGCGGGATGCAGTAGACGGTGTCGCCGGGGGAGCCCAGGAACTCGAACCCCGTGGTGTCGGCGGTGAGGTGGAGCGCGCCGGCCCCGGTGAGGTGCAGGATCACGGACTCGGGGGTGCGCCAGACCGGAGCGAGGGCGTCGCGGTCGTCGAGCAGCAGGCTCTGGAACGCGCCGTCGGCGATCCGCGGGGAGACCGCGTCCACGTGCCCGGAGTCGATGACGGTCCGTTCGGTGCGGACGGGGGCCTCGGTGTTGGCGAGGGCGGGCCGGACGATCTGGGCCTGCCGGGCGGGCGCACCGGCGGCCGGAGTGGCCGTGGCCCCGGCGAGGAGTGCCGCAGCGGTCAGAGCGGCAGCCGAAGTCAATTGGAACGAACGGGATGTGGGGCCTTTCACGGCGCCCTTCCTTTCGATGCGGGACCGCACGGGCGGAGCCGGGTGGGGCGGGAGAAGGCAGACCTTATCCGATATGAACATCATTTCCAACTTCGATCCGAGGTTGGCCCGCGCTCGCCCGGAGCACCTTGCATATGAAAATGAAAATGGTTACCGTTTGCGCCGTCGAGCCCAACGAGGGCTCCGTGCAAGGAGGTTCCGTGCGCCGTCCTGCCCGCCTGCTCGTCACCGCAGGCGCCCTGATCGCCACGCTCGCAGCCGCGGGCCCCGCTTCCGCCACCTGCCCGATCGTCCTCGACCACGGCCACGTGGACGTGGTCGGCCTCGGCTACGAGAACGGCCGCCTGGAGGTGGGCGTCCACGACGAGAGCGGCACCGAAGAGGTCGAGTACACCCCCGAAGAGGTCGTCCTGAAGGCCCTGCCCGCCGCCGGGACGACCGTGCCGGCCGGCTCCGCGTACGCCTTCCTCGGCGCCGCCGGCACGCCGGTGTGGATCCTGCCCGAGGTGCAGAACCCGGACCTGCTCTGGGCCGGGTTCGGCGCGGAGGAGCTGTCCACCGGCGACTTCACCAACGACGCCGTCAACGTGCGGTTCCTGTCCGTCCAGGGCCCCGGCAAGGTCGCCGTCTACACCGACGACGTGTTCGGCGCGCCCGAGACCGTGCTCGTCGACAGCGGCGACGGCCTGCCCGACACCGTCACCCTGCACGCGGGCGACCACACCCACGCCAACTGGGCCTTCTCCAAGCCCGGCACCTACACGCTGAAGGTCAAGGCGGACGCCAAGGTCGCCGCCACCGGGAAGACCGTCAACTCGCGCACCGTCACCTACACCTTCCAGATCAAGAACTGAGGACCGTCGCCATGCGCGCACCCACCAAGGCCCTGGGGTCCCTGCTGCTCGCCGCGGCGCTGGTCACGGGGATCACCACCTCCGCCAGCGCCACCACCGTCACCCTCTCCAGCGGCCACGTCGACGTGCTGGACATCGACTACAGCGGCGGGTCGCTCACCCTCGACCTGCTCGACTCGACCACCGCCACCACCGTCGACCGCGCTCCGTCGGACGTCGTGCTGAACGTCCCGCTCGCCGCCAAGCACACCAACGTGCCCAACACGCCCGCCTGGTCCTTCCTCGGCACCGGCGGCACCGCCTGGATCCTCCCGCAGAGCCAGACCGCGGGCCTGCTCTGGGCCGGTTGGAACGCCACCGACGTCCCCGCCGGGGTCTTCCAGAACAACCAGGTGCAGTTCCAGCTCACCGCCGTCAGCGGTCCCGCCGGGTTCAGCATCTACACCGCGGCGGGCAGCACGCCCACCAAGCTCGCCGACAGCGACGACGGCCTGCCCGACACCGTCACCGTCGCCGCCGGGGCGCACACCCACGCCAACTGGGGCTTCGACGCGGCCGGGACGTACCTGGTGACCTTCAAGGTCAGTGGCGTCCTCGCCTCGAACGGACAGACCGTCACCTCGGCCCCGCAGCAGTACACCTTCCACGTCCTGAACGCCTGACCCGGCGGGCCCGGTCCGGGCCCGGACGTCCGCAGCCCACCGACCCAGGAGTCGCGACCAGCATGAAGAGTTCACGGGCCGCCCGGGCGGCGGCGGCCGGATCGGCCCTCGCCGTCCTCTGGGCCGCCGGCGGCGCGCACGCCGCCCTCCCGGACGCGCCGGTCGGCGCCGCCATCCCGAGCGGCGGCGCCGACCTCGTCCTCGCCCTGACCGGGCCCGGCCTCGACCTCACGGTCGGCACCCCCGCACCCGCCACCGGCGGCCCGAACGCCGACACCCGACTGCTCACCCTCGGATCGGCCGACCGGTCCACCGTCCCGGACGGCGCCCCCGCCTTCCTCGGCCCGCCCGGCACGCCGCTGTGGCGGTTCGGCGCGGACGGCGGCCAGGACGGCCCGCACTGGGACACCGCCGCCGTCCCCGCCGCCGACCTCGCACCGCCCGGCCTGTCGCTCTCCCTCGGCCGGGTGCAGGGGCCCGGCGCGGTGATCGCCTACACCACCGGAACGGCGGGACCCGAAGATCCGGACGGGTCCAACTCGCCTCCGGGGAAGGCGGGTTCGACCGACCCCGAGGCCGAGACCGAGACCGGAACCGGGACCGAACCCGATCCCGGACCGCTTCTGCTCCTCGACAGCGCCGACGCCCGGCCCGACACCACGGCCTTGGCGCCCGCCGCCCGGGGCGGCCTGGTCTGGGCGTTCACCAGCCCCGGCGCGTACGACTTCGACCTCACCGCCGAGGCGGCCCTGTCCGGCGGGGGATCGGCGATCCGCACGGTCCACGTGCACGCCACCGTCGCCGAGCCGCCCACCGCCGAACCGTCCGTCCCGGCTGCACCCGTACCTGCACCCGTACCCGCACCTGTCGCCGGGCCCACCGTCGCCGGGCCCACCGTCGCCGGGCCCACCGCCGCCGGGCCCACCGGCGGGTCCGCCCCGCCGTCGGCCGCCCGCGCCCTGCGGTCCGCGTCGCTGCCCGGGGCGGAGATCGCCACCGCGCCGGTCACCATCGGCGACGGCCACGTGGACGCGCTGGCGGGCCAGTGGGTGGACGGGCGGCTGCGGCTGCTGTTCAAGGACAGCCGCAGCCCGGACGCCGTGGTCTGGCGGGAGCCCTCCGCGGTGACGGTGCACGTGAACGACGCGGCCCGGCAGCAGGTCCCGGCGGGCTCGGCCTACTCCTTCCTCGGTGCGCCGGGCAGCACCTTCTGGCTGATCCCGCAGGTGCAGAAACCCGGTGTGGTGTGGGCGGGTTGGAACACCGAGGCGCTGGCCTCCGGCCCGCTGTCCGGGCCGCTGCAACTGACGCTGACCGGGGTGGACGGCCCCGGAACGGTCGCGATCTGGCAGACCGCCGGTCTCGGCGGGGCCACCGTCCTGTACGACAGCCGCGACGGCCTCCCGGACCGCGCGCCGGTCGACCTCGGCGTCCACGCGCACGCCAACTGGGGGTTCGGCGCGGCCGGCACCTACCGGCTCACCTTCGCCCTCGGCGGGCACCTCGCCACCGGGGAGGCCGTCACGGACACCCGCACGTACACCTTCACCGTCGGGGACGGGTCGGGCGCGGCCCCCGCCACGGGCGGCGGCACCGCGTCCACCGGCACCACCGCGACCGGCACCGGCACTCGCACCGGCAGCACGGCGAGCAGCACCGACACCGGCACCCCCGGCGCGCTCGCCCAGACCGGTCCGGCCGCCGCCGTCCCGCTCACCGTCTCCGGCGCGCTGCTGCTGTTCGGCGGCGGCCTGATCACCGCCGTCGGCCGTCGACGTGCCGAGCCGGGCCCCGTCCCGACCGCCACCGACGACCACCGGCACTCCTCGAACCCCCGGAGCGACCAGCGATGAAACGCCCCACCGCCCTGCTCGGGGCCGGCGCCCTGCTGCTCGGCGCCCTGACCGCCTGCGGGCCGGAGGACGCCGCCGGCCCGCACGACGGCAAGGGCCTGCGGGTGGTGACCACCACGGAGATCCTGGCGGACCTGGTGCGCCAGGTCGGCGGCGACCGGGTCCGGGTGGACTCGATCGTCCCGCCCGGCGGCGACCCGCACTCCTACGAGCCCACCCCCAGGGACGCGGCGAAGGTCGCCGAAGCCGACGTGACCTTCACCAACCACCTGCTCCTGGAGGAGCACGCGCTGATCAAGACCATCGACGCCAACGCCCCGGCGGGCTCGCCGAACGTCTCGCTCGCCGAGGCGGCCGAGGCGTACGGCGCGCACGTCATCCCGCTGGTGGAGAACATCGCCCTCGACGTCCCGTGGCTCGGCCTGCGGGTGCGCGGCGAGGGCGCGGCGCGCGGGGCGACCCGCTCCTCCGACGTGCTGCTCTCCGCCACCGACATGCGGGGCCCCGGCCGGCTCGTCGCCTACCTGACCGAGTCGCTCGGCCAGCCGCAGGTGTACTTCGACTCCGGCGACGGCCTGGACGAGAAGGACACCACCTCGCTGCCGCCCGCCGCCCACACCCACCTGAACTGGGCGTTCACCGCGCCCGGCGTCTACCACCTCACCCTGCGCGCGCAGGTGAAGAACCCGCAGGGCCCGCTGCAGGAACTCGGCACCGGCACCTTCACCTTCGCCGTCGGTGTCGACCCGCACGGCGTCGCCCGCCCGCAGGACACCGTCATCGACGAGGGCCACACCGACCTGACCGTCAACCTCGACACCGGCGTGCTCTCCGCCTACACCGACCTGCGGGCCGGGGACGGGCAGCAGGAGGAGCTGCCGCCCGACCAGGTCGTCATCGACGTCCCGAACAAGGCGCTCGACAAAGTGCCCGACAACCCGGCCTTCGCCTTCCTCGGGCCGCCCGGCACGCCCGTCCACCAGCTGCCGCAGGCGGTCCTCGGCAAGCACGTCCACGGCGAGATCGACCCCCACCTGTGGCAGGACGCCGAGAACGCCAAGGCGTACGTCCAGCTGATCCGGGACACCCTGGCCCGGCGCGACCCCGGCGGGGCGGACGCCTACGCGGAGAACGCCCGACGGTACGGGGAGGAGCTGGACGCGCTGGACGCCCACCTGTCCGCCCAGGTGGCCCGGATACCCGCCGACCGCCGCCAGTTGATCACCACCCACGACGCCTTCGGCTACCTCGCCCAGGCGTACGGGCTGAAGGTCGCCGGGTTCGTCGTCCCCAACCCGGCGCAGGAACCCAGCGCGGACGACGTGCAGCGGCTGACCACCACCATCCGCAACCTGAAGGTCCCGGCCGTCTTCACGGAGCCCAACCTCGCCCGGCGCGCGGCCGTCCTCACCCAGGTCGCCGAGGACCAGGGCGTGAAGGTCTGCACCCTGTACGGGGACGCCTTCGACGCGCACGTCCGCCACTACACCGACATGATGCGCCACAACGCCGACGAGCTGCTCTCCTGCCTGGGCGGAGGCGCCCCGTGACCGCCGCCCGCCGCGCCGCGCACGCCCTCGCCGCCGTCCTGACGGCCACCCTCGCCGCCGGCCTGTCCGTCCCCGCCGCGGCGGCCGACAGCGCCGAGCCGACCGTACCCACCGCGACCGCCACCGGCGACGCGCCGACCGTCCTCGCCGACGGCCACGTCGACCTCGGGCCGCGCTTCGAGCAGGGGCGCTGGACCATCGGCATCCGGGACGACAGCGGCCCCGCCCCCGTGTGGCGCGACCCCGACCGGGTGGTGCTCCAGGCCGTGGACGCCGCCGCCGTGGCGGTGCCGGCGGACCCGGCGTTCGCCTTCCTCGGCACCCCGGGCGCGCAGGTCTGGCTGCTGCCCCAGGTGCAGCAGCACGGCGTCCTGTGGCCGGGCTGGAACAGCCAGGACCCGAGCGTCATCCACACCGTCGACCGCGAGGTCACCTGGCAGTTGGAGTCGGTGCGCGGCCCGGGGCACTTCACGCTCTTCCTGAACGGGAGCTTCGGCACGCCCGAGCCGGTCTTCGACAGCACCCGGCCGCTGCCGCAGGAGACCGGCATCGAGACCAACAGCCACGTCCACGGGAACTGGGCGTTCACCGCCCCGGGCAGCTACCTGCTCGGCATCCGGGTGACCGCCAGGACCCTGGACGGGCGGACCCACGACGCCCGCACCACGCTCCATTTCTCGGTCGGCCCGCAGGACCCGCGCTCGGCCCTCCCGGCCGCGCCGGACACCCCGGCAGCACCGACGGCACCGGCGGAAACGGCGGCACCGGCGGAGACGGCGGCGTCGGGAGCGGCCCGGAAGCCGTGGATTCCGTGGGCAGTGGGCGGCGGTGCGGTGATCGTCCTGGCCGCCGGGGCGACGGTGGTGTCGGTGCGCCGCCGCATGAAGGGAAATCGAAGTGACTGAACGTCAGATTGCTCTGGAAATACGCGGGTTGGTTGTCCTGCTCGGCGGCCGGGAGGTGCTGCACGACGTGGACCTGACCGTCCGGGCCGGGGAGCTGGTCGGCCTGATCGGGCCCAACGGCGCGGGCAAGACGACCGTGCTGCGCGCCGTCCTCGCGCTGATCCCGGTCCGGGCCGGAACCGTCACCCTGGACAGCGCCCCGGCCGAGCGGCGGCGCGGCAGCGTCGGCTACGTGCCGCAACGGCACGAGTTCGCCTGGGACTTCCCGCTCTCGGTGGAGAAGGCCGTGATGAGCGGCCGGGTCCACCGGATCGGCTGGCTGCGCCGTCCCGGGGCGGCGGACCGGGCCGCCGTGGACGAGGCGCTGGAGCGGGTGGACCTGGCCGAGCTGCGGCACCGTCCGATCGGGGAGCTCTCCGGCGGCCAGCGCCAGCGCGTCCTGGTCGCCCGCGCGCTGGCCCTGCGGCCCCGACTGCTGCTGCTGGACGAGCCGTTCACCGGCCTCGACGTGCCGACCCAGGACCTGCTGACCGGGCTCTTCGCCCGCCTCCGCGCGGAAGGAACCGCCCTGCTGATGACCACCCACGACCTGCCCGCGGCGGCCGGCGCCTGCACCCGGCTCTGCCTGCTGAACCGGACCGTCGTCGCCGACGCCGCCCCCGACGGCCTGCGCGACCCGGAGGTCTGGCTGCGGACGTTCGGCGTGACCCGCACCGACCAGCTGCTGCACTCCCTGGGGGTGGAGCGGTGAACGCCGTCCTCGCCTTCCTCACCGACCCGTGGCAGCACGTCTTCATGCAGCGGGCGCTGCTGGTCGCGGCGATGTCCGGCATCGTCGCGGGCGTGATCGGCAGCCATGTCGTCCTGCGCGGCATGGCCTTCATCGGCGACGCCGTCTCGCACGCCGTCTTCCCCGGCGTCGCGATCGCCTTCGTCCTGCACACCAGCCTGGTGCTCGGCGGCGCGGTCGCCGGCCTGGCCACCGCGCTGGCGGTCGCCGTCTTCTCGCAGAACCGGCGGCTCAAGGAGGACAGCGTGATCGGCGTGTTCTTCGCCGCCGCGTTCGGCCTGGGCATCGTGGTCCTCAGCACCGCGCCCGGCTACAGCGGCTCACTGGAGTCCTTCCTGTTCGGGCAGATCCTCGGCATCGGCGACGGCGACGTGCTGACCGTCGCGGTGGCGGGCACGGTCCTGGTCGCGGTGGCGCTGCTGCTCCACAAGGAACTGGTCGCGGTCAGCCTGGACCGGGAGACCGCCCGGGCGCTCGGCCTGCCGGTCCTGCTGCTGGACGCGGTGCTCTACGCGCTGGTCACCGTGACGGTGGTGATCTCGCTCCAGGCGGTCGGCAACGTCCTGGTGCTGGCCCTGCTGATCACCCCGGCGTCGTGCGCGCGGCTGCTGACCGACCGGATCGGCGTGATGATGGTCCTCGCCCCGGCGATCGGCGCGGGCTCCTCGCTCACCGGCCTGTACCTGTCGTACGCCTGGAACCTCGCCGCGGGCGGGTTGATCGTCCTGGTGGCGACGGCGGTGTTCCTGCTCTGCTGGACCTTCGCCCCGCGGCACGGCCTGCTGGCGGGCCTGCGCCGCCGCGCCGCCGCCACTGCCACCGCCACCACCGCTGCCGCCGTCCGGGCCCCGAGCTGACCGGCCCCGGGCCGACCGGCCCCGACTCCGGAGCGGTCGGCCCGGGGCCGGTCGGCCGCTCAGGACGAGGGCGGGGTGGCGAAGGGGGCGCTCCAGGTCTGGTTGGGCTGGTGGCTGCCGCAGGTGTAGGTGGCGACGGTGGCGCTCGTGTCGGTGCCGAGGCCGCTGCCGGCGACGTCGACGCAGACGCCGGTCGCCTGGCGCAGCTGCCCGGACCGGTTGTAGCTCCACACCTGCTTGGGGTCGGACCCGTTGCAGGCGGCCAGGGTGAGGCCGGAGGAGGCGCCGGAGACGCACAGCCCGGTGTTCTGGTAGGAGGCGATCAGGCCGTCGGCCCGCCGGGTCCACTGCTGGTTCGAGGTGCCGTGGCAGGCGTAGAGGGCGACCTTCGCGCCGGCGGCGGCGCCGTTGTACGCGTCCAGGCAGAGCGGGCTGGCCTGGAAGGCGCTCTGCACGCCGGTGATCTGGCCGGTCGGGACGGCGGGGCCGCAGGTTCCCGGGGAGATCCGGTAGGCGGCGTTGTCGTGGCTGCCGATGGTGGTGGTGAGGGAGCCGGTGGCGCTGGAGGCGGTGTGCGTCCACAGGTCGCGGACGGGGTGGGCGCAGGAGTCGGCGAAGCCGATCCGGCCGAGGTCGAGGGTGTAGGCGGTGGCGGTGGCGTTCTTGTTGAGGACGACCACGGCCCGGCCGCCGTCGGCCAGCGGCTTGACGACGACGTCGATCCCGGCGGTGGTGGCGGCGTTGTCGCGGGAGGCGAGGTAGCCGCCGGCGCCCAGCGCGTCCTGGTCGACGGCGATCAGGTCGGCGTTCTTCAGGATGCCCAGCTGCGGCGCGTAGGCGGTCGGGTCGGCGGCCATCTTCCGGACGTCGGTGCTGATCATCAGGGGGGAGCCCATCGCGGACCAGAGCGCGAACTGGCTGCGCTGCTCGGCGAGGGTGAGCTGGTTGTTGTCGCCGATCAGCAGCATGTCGGCGTCGTTGGCGTTGCCCGGGCCGTTGTAGCGGGCCAGGCCGACGGTGTCGATGAAGTTCTGCAGCACGCCGCCCTCGTACCAGTCCGCGGCGTGCGGGGAGTCCCAGGCGGAGGCGGTCGTGCCGTGCCAGACGTTGATGTCGGGGCTGACCCGCCACATCTGGCCCAGCCCCCGGACCCAGTCCATCGTCTCGTACTTGGCGGTGGAGGTCGGCCCGTAGCCGGCCGGCGCCGACTCGTTGAAGAGGATCTTGCGGTCCCTGTTCGCGGTGGCGGTGCCCAGGGCCCGGGCGAACGCGGTGAACTCGCTCTGCCGGTTGGTGGAGTCCGTCCCGCAGTTGTCGAGCTTGATGGAGTCGACGCCCCAGTACGCCAGGGAGTTGGCGTCGGCCTGCTCGTGGCCCATGATGCCGCCGGGTACGCCCTGGCAGGTGTTCACCCCGGAGGTGGTGTAGAGGCCGGCCTGCATGCCCTGGCCGTGGACGTAGGACGCGTAGTCGGTCAGCTCCCAGTCGAACCCGGGCTGGCTGCTGCCGCCCCAGGTCGCGGCGCCGTGCAGGTAGCCGGCGGAGGTCCGCTGCATCCAGCAGTCGTCGACGGTCAGGTTGGTGTAGCCGGCGGCGACCAGGCCGGTGTCCTTCATCGCCTTGGCCTGGTCCTGCATGAACTGCTGGAAGGAGTAGCCGGTCCGGGTGCCGTCCAGCCGGGCCTGGGCGGCGCAGGTGAAGCGGGCCCAGTTGTTGAAGCCCATCAGCGGTTTGACGCCGATGGCGGTGCTGGTGTTGGCGGCGACCGGGTCGGCCTGGGCGGCGGGTGCGCCGCTGACGGCCAGTGCGGCGACGACGGCTGCCGTCGTCGCGGCCGCGGCCGTTCTCCTGCTCCACGTCATGGGGGAACCTCCTGTGGGGGACGGGCCGTTCCGGTGGGTCGGCGGGCCCGAGGGGGTGGGCGGCCGGCATTCACCGTGAGTGAAAGTGCTTGCTTCGGTACTTTGGCGCGCACCTTTGCGCAAACTGTGCGGGCGGCGGCAGTCCGTGTCAAGGGAGCTCGCAAGCCCGGCCGGGGACGTGACGGTCCCCGGCCGGGGTGCCGGGCGTGCGTGGCGCGGGAGTCGGTGGAGGTCAGCGCTCCTCGCGGAAGTCGACGTGGCGCCTGACGACCGGGTCGTACTTGCGCAGGACCAGCCGGTCCGGGTCGTTGCGGCGGTTCTTGCGGGTGACGTAGGTGGAGCCCGTTCCGGCGGTGGAGCGGAGCTTGACGATCGGGCGCAGTTCGTTGCGGGCCATGGGGGTCCTCGGGTTCGGCCGGGTGTCCGGGTTCGGTGTCGGGGGAGAGGGGGGGCAGGGGGCAGGGGGCGGGGGTGGAGCACGACTCTAGCAAAATGAAATCCATTTTCATGTAGAGTGCTCCCGTCCACCCGACCGGAACGGAGCCCCGATGTCCGCCCACTGCCAACTGACCGGCCGCAGGCCGGGATTCGGCAACGCGATCTCCCACTCGCACCGCCGCACCCCGCGCCGCTTCGACCCGAACATCCAGCGCAAGCGCTACTGGCTGCCCAGCGAGGGCCGCCACGTGCGCCTCACGCTCAGCGCCAAGGGCCTCAAGACCGTCGACGCCATCGGGATCGAGGCCGCCGTGGCCCGCATCCGCGCCCGCGGGGAGAAGGTCTGATGGCCAAACGCAGCAAGATCGCCAGGAACGAGCACCGCCGCGCCCTGGTCGCCCGCCACGCCGAGCGCCGGGCCGAGCTGAAGCGCACCCTCACCCACCCCGCCAGCACGTCGGAGCAACGCGCGTCCGCTCGGCGAGAGTTGGACCGCCAGCCCAGGGACGCCAGCGCCACCCGCCTGCGCAACCGGGACGCCGTGGACGGCCGCCCGCGCGGCTACCAGCGCGCCTTCGGCCTGTCCCGGATCAACCTGCGCACCATGGCGCACGCCGGACAGCTGCCGGGCGTGCGCACGTCGAGCTGGTGAGCGCCGTGCCCGCCCACCTCCGACTCCCCGTCGTGATCGTCGCCGGCCTGCACCGCGCCGAACGCCGCCGCGCCGTCAAGGAGTTGCTCGACGCGAGCATCGGCGCCGTCGTCCTCCACCACGACCTGCGCGACGCCGACCGCGGCCTGGTGCACCGCCAACTGCGCGACGACGAAGGCGTGTTCGACACCCGCGAACTGCCGCTGGTCAACGGCTGCCCCTGCTGCGCGGTGCGCGAGGACCTGCTGCCCGAGCTGGCCGGGATCGCCGAGTCCGGCGAACACGGCCTGGCGATCGTCGAACTGTGGGGCGGCAGCGACCCGCACCCGGTGGCCGAGGTGATCGCCGAGGGCGAGCTGGACGGCCGCCCGATGGGGGAGCTGATCGAACTCGCCGGGGTGGTCACGGCGGTCGACCCCGACCGGCTGATCGGCGAACTCTCGGTCTCCGACGACCTCGCCGAACACGCCGAGCACACCTCCGCGGACGACGCCCGCACCCGGGCCGAGGCACTCGCCCACCAGATCGAGTACGCCACCACCCTCGCCCTCGCCCGCGGCGGCGACACCGGCCTCGCGATGCTGCGCCAACTGCACCCCACCGCCCGGCGGGTGGCGCTCGGCACCGGCGAACTCCTGCGGGCGGCGCTCGGCGGCTTCGACGTCCCGGCCGCCCGCGACCGGGTCAACCCGGCCCTGGCCCTGCTGCCGCAGCAGGCCGACGAGGCGGGCGTGGCCACCCTGGTGTGGGAGCGCCGCCGCCCGCTGCACCCCGGACGGCTGCACGACGCGCTGGAACTGCTCGTCCCCGCCGCGCAGCGCAGCCGCGGCCGGTTCTGGCTGGCCAACCGCCCCGCACTCATGCTGGCCTGGGACGCGGCCGGAGCCAACCTCGCGGTCGAGGAGTGCGGGCCGTGGCTGGCCACCCTCCCCGACGAGCACTGGGAGCACTACCCGCCCGAACGCCGGGCCGCCGCCGCCCTCGACTGGCACCCGCAGCACGGCGACCGCGTCCAGCAACTCGCCTTCACCGCCGAAGGGCTGGACGCCGACGGGATCACCGAACTTCTCGACTCCTGCCTGCTCACCGACGCCGAACTGCTCGCGGGCGAACCGGGCTGGAAGACCCTCCCCGACGCCTTCGCGGACCTGCTCGAACCCGTCGCCTGACCGCCCGCCCGCCGCCCCGATCCGCCACGACCCGAGCGCCGCCACCACCCGAGCGCCACCACCCGGGCGCCGCCACCACCCGACAGGAGCCCACGATGGCCGTCCCCAAGCGCAGGACCTCCCGCAGCAACACCCGCCACCGCCGCGCCCGGTGGAAGGCCGCGGCCCCGCAGTTGGTCCCGGTCACCGTCGACGGGCGCGAGCACCTCGTCCCGCGCCGGCTGGCGAAGGCGTACGAGCGCGGCCTGCTGACGCCGTGAGAGCGGAGCAGTGGGGCCGCAGCCTGGCGCTGCGGCCCCCTGCCGTTCCGGGGGAGTGCCCCCGGGCGGGGCGGTCACTCGGTCCGGCAGCCGGTCCGGGCGGCGAGGAGCTGGTCGCCGAGCAGGGTGACGGGGTGGTCGTCCCCGGTGACGGCCAGGACGGTGCGCACCCCTGCCCGGGCCAGGGCCGCGTGCCAGCGCGGGGCGCCGGGCGGGGGCGCGTCGGGGTCGGTCCGGGGGTCGTGCGGGTGCAGGTGGGGGAGGAACGCGTCGCGGACCAGGAACTCCAGGCGGGTGCGCACGGGTTCGTTGAGCAGCAGCCATCCGCCGGGGGCGAGCAGTGCGGTCAGCCGCCGGGCGGCGAGGTCCGGGTCGGGGGCGCGGGCCAGCGCGCCGTCGGCGACCACCACGTCGAACGGGCCGGTGACGGCCCCGGGCCCGGGGCCGGGCTCGTGCAGGTCGAAGCGGGCGTACCGCAGGTGCGGGTGGCGGCCGACCCGGGCGCGGACGGCGGCCAGCAGTAGGTCGGACGGGTCGGTGCAGAGGTAGTCGGCGGCGGGGGCGGTCCGGTCCGCGAGGGCCCGGGTGATCTCGCCGGTGGCGGTGCCGGGGCCGGCGGCGAGTTCCAGCACCCGCAGCGGTCCGGGCCCGGGGTGGTCGGCGGCGATCCGCCGCAGGGCCGCGGCGAGGACGGCGGCGCGGTAGCGGCCCGCCGCGGTCCTGGCCGCGAGGGCCTCGATCACCCGGGTGCTGCCCTTGGGCAGCAGCAGGGCGGCGGCCTGCTGTTCGCCGGTGAGCAGGGTGGGCAGCCGTTCGGCGGCGGTGCGCAGGTGGTCGATGACGGTGGCCGAGCCGAGCCGGCCGGTCCAGGCGTCGGCGGCCGACTGCCAGGCGCGGGCGGTGTCCGCCGGGTGGACCGGCCGCGTCGCGGCGAACAGCTCGCCCCGGCGGGTCGTCAGCCCGTGCCGGGTCAGCTCGGCCAGCCAGCGTCCGACCAGCCGGTGGTGGGCGGGGGCGACCCGGGCCGCGCGCAGGATCTCGGGGAGCCGGTGGCCGCGGCCGGGTTCTTCGAGGACGCCGTCGCGGCGCAGGGCGAGCAGCATCGAGGAGAGCACGGCGGCGTCCAGGCGGGCGGTGAACACCCGGGCCTGTTCGGCGCTGACGCCGATGAGCCGCTTCCAGGCCGCGTCGGTGGCGGCGGCGGCGACCTCGCGCAGGGCGGTGTCCGCGCTCTCGGCGTCGCTGCGGGGCGCGCGGACGTGCGCCACGACCGCGCCCAGCGCCTCGACGGCGGCGTACACGTCCTGTTGGCGCGGTTCGGGGCCGACGTGCAGCACCCGGCGCAGGTTGTCCAGGTCCTGAGCGTGCTGGTCGCCCAACTCGCTGATCTGCCAGAGCAGTTCGGAGGGCAGGCTGAGGTGGGTGGAGCGCGAGCGGGCCAGCTCGGCGAGCAGCTCGGCCGGCGGCCGGTCCGGGTCGCCGTGGACGACCGTGCCGCCGGCCAGCAGGGTGGCCAGGGCCAGTTCGACGCCCAGGCCGGTCGGCGGCAGCAGCACGGTGTGCCGGATCGGCGGCGGTCCGAGGACGCTCGCCCAGTACCGCAGCCGGCGCTCGTGCGGGTCCGACTCGCGGGTCGCCGCCCGGGCGGCCCGGACCCGGGCGGCCACGGCCTGCGACAGCGCGTCGGCGGGCACCGTGCCGGTCAGCAGCGCGGCGCCGCTGACCGGCCGGCCGTCGTCGCCGATCAGCGCCGGGCGTTCGGCGAGGCCGCGCAGGGCGGTCACGAGCGGGGGGACGGAATCCACGGGGGGCGCTCCGGGGTCGGCGTGGGGGCGGCACCACTGAACCACGGACCACACCAGAATGACAATCGTTATCGTATTCACTGAATGGCGCCGCCGCCGTTCCGGTGCGGGCGCCCGGGCGGCGGCTGGAAGTGGATCTCGCCGAACCGGCCCCAGACTGTCGCCATTTGAAGCAGCGTCAACCGGAGGAACCCGCCGTGGCCGTGCAGCAGAGCGATCGGGTGGTGGCCGCAGCGGACCGGGTGATCGAGGAGAGCGAACGCCGCGGCGGGACCCGGCTGGTGTGCGCCTCCGGCATCAGCCCGGCGGGCCCGGTCCACCTGGGCAACCTGCGCGAGATCGTGGTGCCGCACTCCGTAACCGACGAACTCCGCCGTCGCGGCCCGGACTGCCGCCACCTGCTCTCCTGGACGAGCCGCTGGCGAGCCCGGACCGGGCCCGGCCGCGACTCGACCGCGCCCAGGAGTGGGTGCGCGCCCACGTCCCGGCGCAGGACCGCACCCAGGTGCGCACCGAGCCCGACGCGGAGCGGCCGGCCCGGCTGGCCGAGGACGAACGGACGGCGCTCAAGCTCCTGGTGGAGGGCCTGGACGCGAACTGGTCCCTCGCCGGGCCGACCTCGCCGGTGTACGGCGTCCCGAAGCCGCGGGCCGGGCTGCCGCTGGACGCCCCGGCATCACCGGAGCCGAAGACGGCCCGGCGCGAGCTGTTCGCCCTGCTCCACGAACTCCTGGTCGGCCGCGACACCAGCCCCCGGCTGCCCACCCTGCTGCCGGCCCCGGACGCGGACCGCATCCGGTCGCCGCCGGCCACCGGCCAGCCCGGCCGCGCGGCACGAGGACCGGAGGACCGGGCCCGGTGCCTGCCGGGAGGGCGCGACGACCGCCGGCCGGTCCGTGCACGGCCGGGAGACCCCGGAGCCCGGGGACGGTCCGCCGGTTCGCCGGAGCGGCTGTTCCCCCGCATGTTCGCCGGAGACCGGGGCAGGCGGCTCCCCGTAAGCGCAACGGAGCGTACGAGGAGGCAGCGATGACCGAGGGCATGTGGGACTACACGGCCGCTGAGGGCTACACCACGGGTTCCGACCTGACGGGGTACCGGGTCGAGGCGACGGACGGCCACATCGGCAAGGTCGACAAGCACACCGTGGAGGTCGGCGCGGGCTACCTCGTGGTCGACACCGGCCCGTGGATCTTCGGCCGCGAGGTGCTGCTCCCGGCGGGCACCGTCACCCGGGTCGACGACCAGGAGAAGACGGTCTGGGTGAACCGCTCCAAGGACGAGGTGAAGGACTCGCCGGAGTACGACCGGGAGGCGCACGCCGACGACCCGGCCTACCGCCACCAGGTCGGCGGCTACTACGGCGGCACCGTCTGACCGCCCGACCCGTCCCGCCGGGGCCCCGCGTCTTCGGACGCGGGGCCCCGGCGCGCGTGCGGGCGGCGCCGTGACGGGGGAGGGAGAGGACCTCGCCGGCCCGGCCCCCCCCGCGTTCACCCGCGCGGGTGAACAGTCGGCCGGGGCCAAGCCGCGCCCGGTCCGGTGCCGAAGGACTCGCGAGCGGGGTGCGGAGTTGGCCGGGCCCCGGACCGAGACGAGGCATGATGGCCACAGAGCACATCGACTCCCGGCTGCTCGCGGAACTCACCGAGCAGTCGGAGGACTTGAACAGCGACGCGCAGCGGATCACCCGCACCGCACTGACCGGGTTCGCGCAGGTGACCGAACCGCGTCGGCGCTGGTGGCAGCGGAGCGGGGTGCTGGCCGGCGCGGCGGGCGCCGCCGCGCTGTGGGGCACCTCGCGGGCGCTGGCCGCCTCGGCCTCGGCGAGCGCGGACGACGTGATGGCGCTGCAGACCGCGGCGTCGATCGAGAACCTCGCGGTGAGCGTCTACCAGACCGCCGCCGCCCTGCCGTTCATCAAGGACGGCAACAAGACGGTGGCCGCGTTCATCACCAAGACCACCGCCCAGCACCAGGCCCACGCCCAGGCGTTCAACTCCGCCGCCACCCAGGCCGGCGGCAAGGCCCAGGACCAGCCCGACCCGAAGTACAAGGCCGTGGTCGACCAGGCGCTGCCCACCATCAAGGGCCCCGCGGACGTGGTGAAGCTGGCCATCACCCTGGAGGACGTGGCCGCACAGACCTACACCAAGAACGTCTCCCAGGTCTCCTCGCCCGAACTGCGCAAGCTGTTCGCCTCGGTGGCCCCGGTCGAGGCGCAGCACCGCGCGGTACTGCTGGCCGTGCAGGCCCTGCTGGCGGGCAACGCCGCCGACCTGATCGCCATCCCCGTCGACCCGGCCAAGCTGCCGGCCGCCGCGGGCAGCGTCGGCTTCCCCGACGCCTTCTACAAGACCCAGAACGCTTCGCCGATCACCGAGGGGGCCGTCAAGTGAGCACCGACTGGGAACTGCCGATCAGCGAACAGCAGTTGGCGCGCCTGACCCGGGACATGGAGGAGGCCCACCGGGAGACCCTGCCCGCGATGCGGGCCGGCGCCCTCGACCTGGCCGCCGAGCTGCGCACCCGCCCCGCCCCGCAGGAGCCCGGCCGCCGCCGCTTCCTGCTGGGCGTGGGCGGGGCCGCCGCCGCGCTGACCCTGGCCGCCTGCTCCAGCGGCAAGTCCGCCACCTCGCCCGCCCCGAACCCCTCCTCGACGCCCGCCTCCGGCGCCGCGTCCGGCTCGGCGTCGGGCCAGTACACCGGCGACCTGAAGGTGGTGGCGCTGGCCACCGCGCTGGAGAACCAGGCCGTGGGCGCCTACCAGGCCGCCCTGGACGCCGCCAAGGCCGGCAAGCTCGGCACCGTCCCGCCCGCCGTGGCGACCTTCATCACCACCGCGATGGGCCAGCACGCCGACCACGCCAAGGCGTGGAACGGCGTGCTGACCGGCGCGGGCAAGCCCGCGATCACCGACGTCCCGCTGTCCAACCAGCCCGCCACCCTGGACGCGCTCGGCAAGGCGGCCACCGTCGGCGACGTCGCCCAACTCGCCCTCCAGCTGGAGAACCAGGCCGCGCAGACCTACCTGTTCGCGACCTACAACGTCACCAGCCCCGGCGGCATCGCCACCGCCGCCACCATCGCCCCCGTCGAGGCCATGCACGCCGCGATCCTCCACTACGTCCTGGGCCAGTACCCCGTCCCCGACGACTTCCTCCCCGTCGACAAGGCCGCCAACCCCGCCCTGCTCACCGTCTGAACGGGTTCCCGCCCGCCGGACCCGCTGCCCGCACCGGGTCCGGCGCGCCGGGAACTGCGCCCGCGTCAAGGGAAGGCCCCTCCGTGACCCGCACCACCGGCCGGCCGTCGGCCGTCCTCGCCCTGGTCGCCGCCCTCACCGCCGTGCTGGCCGCCGGGTGCTCCAGCAGCGCCCCCGCCCCGGCGTCGACGTCCACCGGCCCGAGCGCCACGGCCTCGAACGGCACGGGCGCGCCCTCCGGCAGCACCGGCGGTTCCAGCAGCACCGGCAACAGCGGCAGTTCCCGCAGCACCGCGGCGACCACCGTGTCGATCAAGGACTTCAAATTCAGTCCCGGCACCCTCACCGTCGCCCCCGGCGCCACGGTCACCGTCACCAACCAGGACTCCACCACCCACACCCTGACCTCGGCCGGCCAGAAAGCCTTCGACACCGGCAGCATCGCCCCCGGCGCCACCGCGACCTTCACCGCCCCGGACACCCCCGGCCCCTACCCCTACCTCTGCACCATCCACCAGTTCATGACCGGCACCCTCACCGTCCAGTAGCCCCGACCGCGACCCGCGGCGCCCGCCGCCCCCGACGGGGGGGCGGGCCCGGTGCCGGGCGCGCCCCCGCGGTTGCCCCGTGCGGGTGACCCCCCGGCAGGTCGCGGCGGTACCGGTCCCCGGCGGGGCGAACGGGCACCAAGGTGGTGCCGGGGTGTCTCGCCCCGATCCCCTCTTCCCCGCCGGGCCGGGCCCGTCGGCCGTGGACCGCCCGGCCGTCTCCCTGGAGGCCCGCGTGCAGGCAGCGCGATTCCTCGCCGGAACAGGTGCCGCCGCGGCGGCCACCCTGTGCCTGCTGATGGTCGGCGCACCCGCCGCCGACGCCCACCCGCTGGGCAACTTCTCCCTCAACCACTACCTCGGCCTCACCGTCCGGCCCGACACCGTCGAGGCCCTCGCCGTCACCGACGCCGCCGAGATCCCCACCCTCCAGGAGCAGCCGAAGGTCGACCGCGACGGCGACGGCACCGCCGACGACGCCGAACGCGCGGCCTGGGCGGACGCGCAGTGCGGCCTGACGGTCCAGCACCTCCGGGTGACGGCCGGTCCGGACGCGGCGCCGCTGACCTGGCGGACCGACTCGGCGCGGTTCCGCTACGAGGACGGCTCGGCCGGCCTGCGCACCAGCCGGCTCGAATGCGTGCTCCACGCCGACCTGCGGCTGCCCGCCGCCGGGAGCGAGATCCGGGTGACCGCCGGGAACGACCCGGGCCGGGTGGGCTGGAACGAGATCACCGCGCGCGGCGACGGCGTGACGCTGGACGGCTCCGACGTCCCGGCCGAGTCGGTCTCCAAGGAACTGCAGGACTACCCGAGGGACCTGCTGGACAGCCCCAGCGGCATCACCCACGCCCGGTTCCTGGCCCGGCCCGGCGGCGCCGCCGCACCTGCGGGAGCGGCGGCCGTCCGGGCGGACGGCTCCGGGCCGACCGCCTGGCTGGCCGGCCTGAACACCCGCCTCGCCGGGATCGGCGCCGCCGAGCGGCTGACCGTCCCCCTCGGCCTGCTCGCGGTCCTGCTCTCCCTCGTGCTCGGCGCCGGACACGCCCTGCTGCCCGGGCACGGCAAGACGGTGATGGCGGCCTACCTGGCCGGCCGGCGCGGACGCACCCGCGACGCCGTCACCGTCGGCGCGACCGTCACGGTGACCCACACCGCCGGGGTCATCGTCATCGGCCTGGGCCTGACCACGTTCTCCTCGCTGGCCGGCGACGTGCTGCTGGGCCGGCTGGGCGTGCTCAGCGGCGCGCTGGTCGTCCTGGTGGGCGCCGGCCTGCTGCGCGACGCCGTCCGCCGCTCCCGCCGGGCCCGCCCGCACGGCCGCCTCCCGCACCCCCAACCGGGCGCCGACGACGCCGAGGCCAGGGAGGCCAGGGAACTCGCCCACGCCGCCGCCCACGCCGCGGGCACCCCGCACGACCACGACCCGCACCCGGAACCGGACGGCCACCACCCGCACGCCGAGACCCACCACGGCCACGCGCGCACGGCGGTCGCCGAGCACGACCACGGCCACGCGCACACGGCGGTCGCCGAGCACGACCACGGCCACGACCACGAGCACCCGCACAGCCACGATCACGACCACGACCACCCGCACGATCACGGCCATGACCACAGCCATGACCACGACCACGGTCATGACCACGGCGGGCACCTGACGCACGGTCACCACGGCCACCGCCACGGCCTGTTCGGCGGCCACCACCGGCACGACCCCGCCGCCGCCACGAGTCGGCGCAACCTGATCGGTCTCGGCATCGCCGGCGGCCTGGTCCCCAGCCCGTCCGCGCTGGTGGTGCTGCTCGGCGCGATCGCCCTCGGCCGGACGCTGTTCGGCGCGGCCCTGGTGGTCGCGTACGGCGTGGGCATGGCCGCCACCCTGACCGCCGTCGGCCTGCTCCTGGTCCGGGTCGGCGACCGGCTGGCCGCCGTGCGGAGCGGGTCGGTCGCCGGGCGCCTCCACCGGCTCGCCCCGTACAGCGGGCTGCTCACCGCGCTGCTGATCCTGGCCGTCGGGCTGGGACTGGTCGTCCGCAGCCTGCCCTCGACCCTCTGAACCACCCGTACCCGCCGGAGGAAGACCCCCGTGGACCGCAGCCGTACCCGCCCGACCCGCCCCACCCGCCCGTTCCTGCTCCTCGCCGTCGCCGCCGCAGCCGCCGTGCTGCTCACCGGCTGCGGCGGCGGGGAGCGGGACGGGAGCTTCGACGCCCAGCCCGGCACGCCGTCGCCGAGCTGCCTCCCGCACCAGAGCCGGGAACCGGGCACCAGGTACACCGGCGGTGAGAAGTCCGATCCGACGGCCGTGCTGGAGATGATGCGGTTCTACACCGCCAACGGGACCAAGGCGTACTGCGACGGCAAGCCGCCGACGGCCGTCGACCGCCGGTGGACGGAGCTGTACACCGGTCTGGGCGGCGACGCGGGACACGTGGCGGCGCCGCCGCCGAAGTGACGGCCCCGCCGGCCCGCGGCTCAGCTCCCGGGCGGGAGTTCGGCCAGGGCGGCGCGGGCGGCGGGGGCGTGCAGCGGGTGGAAGGCGGGGTCGGTCGCCAGCGCCGTCCCGAACTCGGTGCGCGCCTCGTCGTTCCGGCCGAGCGCGCGCAGGATCACGGCGCGGTGGTAGTGGAAGAGCGCGTTGCGGGTGCCGAGCGCGAGCGCCTCGTCGGACTCCCGCAGGGCCTCCGCGTCGCGGCCGACGGCGTGCAGGGCCCAGGCGTAGGCGTCGTGGGTGTCCAGGAACGGGCGGGTGCGCAGGCCCTGTTCGGCGATCGCGACGGCGGTGGCCGGGTCGCCGTGGTCGGCTTCGAACAGGGCGGCGTCGGCGTCGAGCGTCACACCGTTGCCGGTGAACAGCTTCCACTCGGCGCGCAGCACCCGGTACTGCTCCTCGGCCTCCGCGGTGCGGCCCAACGACTGGAGCAGCTCGCCGAGTTCGAGGACGTACTCGGGCTGCGGCACCTGGGCGGTCGCCCGCCGGAGGTCGGTGACGGCCTCGTCGCTGCGGCCGAGCGCGGCCTCGGCCCGGCCCCTGGCCTCCAGCAGCGAGGCGGTGCCGGGTGCGGCGCGCAGGCCCGTCTCGGCCTGGGCGAGGGCACCGGCCGGGTCGCCGCTGCCGAGTGCCAGCAGGCTGAGGTGGTAGAGCGCGAAGGCCCGGTCGGCGGCGGTGTTGGCGTCGTCGAGGGCGCGTTTCATCAGCGCGGTGGCCGCGGCGGTGTCGCCGCGCAGCTCCCAGGTGTAGGAGGCGCGGGCGAGGGAGGGGGTGCCGGGCTTGAGGTCGACCATGCGCTGCGCGGCGTCGAACGACTCGGGGTAGCGGCCGAGTTGGGTGCAGGCGTCGGCGAGCGTCCCGTAGAGGGTGGAGTTGTCGGGGTTGATCGCGATCGCCCGCTGCGACCAGTCGAGGGCCGCGGTGAAGTCGTGGCGGGCGCCGGTGAGGGCGGCCATGCCGGCCATCGCGGTGAAGTTGCCGTCGGGGTCGGTGCTCAGCGAACGGGTGAGGACGTCCTCCGCCTTCGGGTAGTACGACGGATCGGCGGTGATCTTGGCCTGCTGGACGTACGCCAGGCCCAGGGAGGCCATCGCGAGGGCGTCGTCGGGCGTGCTCCGCAGGTGCTCCTGCAACCCGCGGATGTCCCCGGCCAGACCGGTGTCGGCGGTGTCCTGGCCCGGGGGCCGCTCCGGGGCCGGGGCACCGCCGCGCTGCGGGGCGAGGCCGAGGCCGCCGGCCAGGAACAGGCCCACGCCGAGGGCGGTGGCGACGGCGGCGGGCAGCAGACGGCGGCGTCGGTTCACTGCGGTACTCCGGGGTGCTGGGCGGGCGGGGGCGTGGCGCCGGTCGGGGCGGCGGAGGCGGCGGCCCGCGCCGGGACGGCGAAGACCACCAGGTTGGCGGGGTAGGTGTGCTGTCCGTGGTCGTAGACGCCGTCGCAGGTGATCAGGCGCAGGCTCGGTCCGGGGGTGTCGCCGAAGACCTGCTCGGCGGGGAACCCCTGCTTGTCGTAGCTGCGCAGGGCCTGGACGGTGAACGCGGTGCCGGTCCCGTCCGCCGCCAGGACGTCGATGCCGTCGCCCGGACGCAGCACGGACAGGCCCGCGAACACCGCCGGGCCGGTGAGGGAGTCGACGTGGCCGACGATCACCGCGGTGCCGGGGCCGCCCGGGGCGGGACCCTGGCTCCACCAGCCCGCGACGTCCGGGTCCGCGGGCGCGGCGAGGTGCCCGTCCTCCTGCACCTGGAGGTCGCTGAGCCCGGTGTCGACACCGATCCGGGGAATGCGCAGCCGGACGGGCGGAGCGACCGGCGCGCGGCCGGCCTCCGACGCGGTCGGTGCGGTCGGCGCGGCGACGGGCGCCGCGCCGTGCACGGTGGCGGGCAACTCGCCGACATCGACGCCCTGCGCGACGGCGGGCACCGCCGGACGGTCGACGACAGCCGCCACACCGAGCCCGGCCAACGCCAGCCCCGCCGCCACCGCACCCGCCCCCACCACCCGGCACGGCCCGAACGCCCGGACGGCGGCACCGGCCCGGCCGACGACCGTCCCGCCCTGCTCCTCACCCGGGCCGGCGGGCGGACGAGCCTCCTGCGCGCGGGTCAGGGCGTCGCGGACGGCGACCCGGGCTCGCGCCACGGCCGCACCGGCCCGCCCGGTGATCGTCTTGCTGCGCTCCTCACCCGGGTCGGCGGGCGGGCGGGCTTCTTCCGCGCGGGTCAGGGCGTTGCAGACGGCAGCACTGTCCTGCGTCGCGGCGGTATCGGCCCGGTGGGTGGCCGTCTTGCCCTGCTCCCCGCCCGGGCCGGCGGGCGGACGAGCCTCCTGCGTGCGGGTCAGGGCGTCGCGGGAGGCGGCCCCGGCTCGCTTCGCGGCGGCACGGGCCCGGTCGGTGGCCGTCCCGCCCTGCTCCTCACCCGGGCCGACCGGCGGGCGGCCCTCCCGTGTGCGGGTCAGGGCGGCGCGGACGGCCGCTGCGGCGGCGCCGGCCCGGGGGAGGGCGGCCTGGGGCCGCACGACGGCCGGCCGGCCGCTCGCGGGGAGCGGCCGGCCGGCCCGTTCGGGCGGTGTCACGAGCGGGCGGAGCGGCGGCGCAGCGCCAGTACGCCCGCCGCCGACACCAGCACGCCGCCGGCCATCGCGGCTGCCCCGGCGATCGGGAAGCCGCCGACGGACAGCCCGCCGAAGCCGGCCTCGACGGAGCCGCCGGGGTTGTCGGAGACGGCCTGGTTGACGGCGGCGGTGTTGGGCAGCGCCACGTAGGGGAAGTGGTGGCCGAAGGCGTGGTCGTTGGCGTTCACGCCGTCCCCGGCGGCCAGCGCGGGCACCAGGGTCCCGGTCTGCGCGGCGCCCTCGGCGGCCTGCAGGGTGATGTCGACGACGTCGTCGGCCAGGCGGCGGCCGTTCGGGAAGCCCGCCAGGTCGCCCGCGAGCACGCCGAGCCGGTTGGGGGCGGCGGCCGGGGCGACGCCCATGTTCAGGCGCAGCTCCTCGGAGGGCACGAAGCCGTCCTTCTTGACGTCCTTGTTGAGCAGCTGCGAGTTCAGGTCGGCCTGGACCGGCCCGCACGCCTTGCAGATGCCGGTCAGGAAGATCTCCACCAGGTCGTTGCGCGGCGCCGCCGGGGCGGGGATGCCGTAGATGCTCTGGACGAGCTTGGGCACGATCGGGTCCTTGACCTTGTCGACCACGGGGGTGACGGTGTGGTCCTGGTCCGGGGTCAGCGCGTTGAAGGCGTCCTTGTACTTGATCGGCACGACGACCTCGTTGACGAGCGGGTTGCCCAGCCGGGACACCTGCCGCCAGTCGCCCTCGGCCTTGCCCTCGCCGCCCTTGTCCCCGCCGGCCTTGCCCTCGCCGCCCTTGTCCGCGACGACGGCGCCCTTGCGGTCGGTGGTGGACCACACCCCGATCACCGGGTTGCGCTCGGCGTCGCCCTTCAGCGCCAGGCTCGTCTTCGGCACCTGGAGGGCGATGGTGTTGACGTTGTAGCCGGTCAGGGTGTCGTGGCCGGACTCCTTGAGGTTCCCGCCGTAGAGCAGGTCGAAGACCCGCAGGTCGAGGAAGAACGGGTCGTCGGCCTGGCCGGCGAAGCTCTGCCCGCCGTCGGGAAGGTCCACGACGGCCTGCTTGCGCAGCGAGCCGTAGTCGGGCATCGACGCCTTGCCGACGTTCGACGGCGCGACGGGGGCGTCCTTGAGCAGGACCTTGCACCTCCCGTCCGGGCCGGTGACCGTGAGGGTGTAGGTCTGGCGGTAGTTCAGGTTCGGGTCGTCCAGCGACTTCACCACGCCGGTGTTGTACAGGAACTGGTTGGCGTCGTCGCGGTAGTGGCTGGCGAACGCCCAGGTGTAGGTGGTGTCGGGCTTGCCGTCGCCGTCGCTGTCGATCTTGATGGTGTAGTGCGCGTCGTCGGCGAACGGATAGAAGTTCGGGCCGCCGTTCGGCTCCTCGAACGGGATCCAGTTCGCCACCAGGGTGACGGTGTCGGGCTTGTCCGGGCTGACGAACGCGTACACGTCCGTGTTGTCGGCCCGCGGGTCGCCCGAGATGAGCGGCGCCTCCCGGTGGCTGGAGGCGTGGCCCACTCCGGGGGCGAGGCCGACGAGGGCGCCGGCGGCGGCGAGGGCCAGCACCCCGAGGCCCGCCATGGGCTTCTCGGAACGGCGGGCGAGGGAGGACAGCTTCGAGGACGGCGGACGCTGCATGATCTGCGCTTTCGTGAGGGGGACCCGGATCGCACCGCGCGGCCCCCGTGGGAAGGGGGACCGCGCGTTCCGAACCGCCGGCTCCGGCGGCGGCGGTAGGGGCAGACCTGAGAACCCGTCAGACGGCTGCAGGTGTATGCCCGACATAAGAGCACCACGGCCCGGGTCCGGCCGCGCCCGCTGTTGGGCCGTCAGGGAGGTGTCGGCCGCGTGCGGCATCCGAGGGGAGCGGCCCCGGCCCCCGTCGGGTCAGCGGCGGCCGTCGTGCGGGGGCGGCGGGACCAGCCAGCCGCGGGCCTGGGCGGCCGTGCCCGCGCTGAACCGGCTGGTGGCGTCGAGCTGCTCCAGCAGCTCCCGGACGATGCGGCGCATGGTGCGGGAGGAGACGCCGATCTCCCGGGCGATCGCCTCGTCCTTGTAGCCGAGCTGCATCAGGCGCAGCACCTGGTACTGGCGTGCGGTGGGGCCGGTGCGGGAGGGCGGGGCGAGTTCGGCCGGCCGGGCGTCCTGCCAGCAGAACTCGAAGGTCTGCGCGAACAGGCTGACCAGGCCGGGGTTGCGCACCACCGCGACCGCGGGCTCCGCGCAGTCCCCGCCGTCCCCGCCGTTCCCGCAGGTCGGTGCCGGGACCAGGGCGAGGCCGGTGTCGAGCACGGTCAGCCGGTAGGGGAGGGTCGCCGAGGTGCGGATCTGCGCGCCCGCCCGGCGCAGCGCCTTCAGGTGGGCCCGGCCGCGCGGCACCCGGAGCATCGACTCGCTGTGGATGGTCCGGACGGCCACCCCGCGCCCCAGCACCTCCTCGTCCCGGCGGCGGGCGGCCAGCAGCAGCGACGCCGGCAGCGGCGTTCCGGGGTGCATGCTGAGGATGCGGCCGGTGGCCGTCGCGACGGTGTCCTCCAGCAGCTGCCGGACCTCCGACTCGCCCCGGAACACCTCCACCCCGTGGCCGCTCAGCCGGTCCAGGTGGGCGGGGAGCGCGCCGGTCCGGACCTCGGCCAACCTGCGGTCCAACTCATCGACCTTGCAGGCCAGTTCGCCGATGGCCTGGCGGGCCGAGTGGAGGATGCGGCCCATCTGGGCCTCGGGTAGCGACGGCTCGGGCCGGTCGGGCTGAAGCTGCATGGGCGCGCCCCCAGGTCTTCTCGACACCCCCGTATCGACTGCGACCGGTGCGTGCTCCCCCAAGGGGCGCGCACGGTCGGTTGCGCCGTGTGCACGAACAGCAACCATGCTGCGCCACGGTCCGCGACCGAACAACCCACATCTCAGCCATCGGACAGCGGCGCGATGTGGCCTGCGTCACAGCGTGAGGCGCGGCTGCTTCGTGCTCCGACGGCCGGTCGGGGCCATGGCCGGACTGAGCCATCGGCGTTCGCTGGACAGCCTCGGCGGTCGGCTGGTTGGTTTGCGAGTGGCCGCTGAGTGGTCGGTGCCGTCTCACCAGGAGAGACGGATCGTGGACGCACACCGACGGGCGGGGTTCCACCACGGCCGTTCTCCGACGCGCCGAGCCGTGCACCGGCCGACCCGCGCCGACCCGGCCGGCGGGCCGGAACGCCGGTCCGATCCGGGGCCGACCCCGTTCCCCGAGGTGCACCACCACCGATCCGAGAACGCGAGAGGACCCATGGGCGTCGAAGAGTTGACCAATCCGCTGCTGGCCGGGTTCTGGAACGAGACGCGCCTGCGATCGAACCTGGAGGCCGTCTCCCCGGCCGTCGGTCAGCCCGACCCGGGCCTGAGCGCCCAGTGGACCCGGATCGCCGCGGCCCTCGGACTGGGGTACGGCGAACGCTCGGGCGCGGTGATCACCAAGGGCAAGACCCTGATGCGGGCCCGCACCACGCCGTCCGCCGGGGCGCTCTACCCCTTCGAGGTGCTGGTGGCGTTCCAGGACGGCCATGCGTACGCGCTCTACCACTACGACGCGGCCGGTTGCAGCCTGCGCCGCCTGGCCGCCGTCGACCGCCGCGACCTGGCCGACCTGCTGGCCGGCTCCGTCCGGCCCGCCGACCCGCTCGCTGCCGACCCGCTGACCGCCGACGGCGCGCACCCCGCCGAACTGCCCGCCGCCGTGGTCGCGGTGGTGGCCCGGCCCTGGCACGCCATGCGCAAGTACGGGCGGCGCGGCTACCTCTACACCCACCTCGACGGCGCCCACGCCGCCACCAACATCGCGCTCGCCGCCGCCGACGCCGGTTTCGCCCCCGCCGTCCGGCTGCGCTTCGACCGCCGCGCCCTGTCCCGGCTCTTCGGCCTGGAGAACCTCTGCCGGGAACCCCAGGCGCTGGTCACCCTGACCGCTCCCGCCGGGCCCGCGACTACCGGGCCCGCCCCCGCCGGGCCCGGCCGCGCCCCGCGGCCCAACCCGTTCGCGGTGCCGATCTGGTGGCACGACGGCGGCCGCGGCCTGGAGCAGCCCGACGGGCCCGAACGCGAAGCCTGGGACCTGGTCAGCCCGGTCAGCACCTACCACCAACCCCGGGACCTGGCCCGGCGGTTCGGCACCACCCCGGCGATCCGCCCGGCCGCCGCTGGCACCGCGCCGCTGGCGCTGACCGGCCGGGACGCCGACCCGCTCGCCGACTTCGGCGCGGTCGTGCTCGACCGGCAGTCCGCCAAGGGCTTCCTGGCGAAACCGCTCGACGCCGACGCGCTCGGCCGGGCGCTGGCCGCCGTCCGCGGCGGCATCGCCGTCGACTGCGCCGACGGGCCGCTGGCCGGGCTGCGGCTGCTGGTCCGCAACGTCGACGGACTGCCGGCCGGCGCCTACGAGTACGACCCGGACGGGCACCGGCTGCTGCCGGTCGGCGGCGACGGCGGCTCGGAGGAGGCGGTGGTCGCGGCCTGCATGAACCAGGGCGTGGCGGCCGGCTGCGCCGCCCTGGTCGCGCTGCACGCCCCGGTCCGCCAACTGCTCGGCGAACGCGGCCAGCAGGGCCTGGCCGAACTGCACTTCCACGCCGCCAGCGCCGCCCAGCGGCTCTGCCTCGGCGCCGCCGCGCAGCACGTCGGGATCACCTGCCTGGGCGGCTTCGACGCCGGTCGGATCGCCGAACTCGCCCTGCTGGACGACCAGGAGGAGGTCATCTACGTCGTCGCGGTCGGCGTCGCCGACGAGAACGCCGTCAAGTGGGACCGGGCCCCGGTCGCCTACAGCCACGCCCGCGACCCCCGGCAGCAGCCCGGCTGAGCCCGGCTGAGCCCGGCCCGGACCGGACCCGCGGCCGAGCCGGACGCCGGTGCCGAGCCCCGACCACGCCGAGATCCGATCACGCCGAGACCCGATCACAGAGAGCAGCGTGTGGTTTCCATGTTGAGCAACAGCATCCTGTCCGCGCACCTGACGGACGGTCACCGTGAGTTGCGGGCCCGGGCCGCGGACCACTTCACCCCGCAGTGGCTCGACAAGTGGCGCACCGGGCCCGACGGCCGCCTGCGCCGCGAGACCTGGCAGGACCTCGCCGCCAACGGCTTCATGGGCGTCTCGCTGCCCCGCGACCTCGGCGGCCAGGGCCTGGGCCTGCTCGGTGCCCTGGTCCTCGGCGAGGCCGTCGCCGGCGCCCGCGACGGCGGCATCGCCCTCGCCATGCACGTGCAGAACGAGATCGCCGGGGACTGGCTGGCCGCCGCCCGCGACCCGGCCCTGCGCGAGCGCTACCTGCCCGCCCTGCTGGCCGGGGACCTGGTCGCCTGCCAGTGCGACACCGACCCGTCCGCCGAACAGCCCACCACGGCCACCACCGACGGCTCCCGGATCGTCCTCGACGGCCGGAAGAAGTTCGTCATCAACGGCGCCACCGCCGACCTGTGCTTCGTCAGCGTCGTGCTCGACGGCGCGCCCGCCGTCATCGCCGTCGAGAAGAGCACCCCCGGCGTGCGGGTCACCGAGGTGTACGACAAGTTCGGCACCCGCAGCGTCGACTCCGCCCAGGTCGAGTTCGACGGCGTCCGGGTGCCCGCCGGGCAGGTCGTCTCGCGCAGCGGGATCAGCCAACTGATGCGCTGGAACCGGGTGATGTCCCGGATGCGGCTGCTGATCGCCGCCGACGCCTACTTCACCCACCGCACCCTGCTCGACCACGTCACCGAGCACGTGCGCCGCCGCACCCTCGGCGGCCGGCCGCTCGGCGCCTGGCCGGTCAACGCGCACGCGCTGGCCCGCGCCCGGGCCCACCAGGAGCTGATGGAGGCGGGCATCGCCGACGCCTACCTGCGGGTCACCGCCGGCGGCAGCACCGTCCCCGAGATCGCCGAACTCAAGTGGTTCTGCGTCGAGAGGGCCAACGAACTCGCCACCCTCGCCACCGACCTGGAGGGCGGCGCCGGCTACATGTGGGACAGCCCCTCGCTGCGGGCCCACGCCCAGCTCCGCGGCTTCCGGATGTCCGGCGGCAGCCAGACCACCATGCTGACCATCGCCAACCACAGCATGGCCTGCCGCGCCGAACTCGACCTCGCGCCCGCCGGCCGGGACGGGGCCCGCCGTGGCTGACCCGCGGCGGCTCGGCGCCGCGTTCCTCGCCGCCTGCGCCGGACACGGCCGACGGCGCGCCGTCGTGGCCGGCGGCGACGCGCTCGACTACGCCCGGTTCGGCGCCCTCGTCCGCGCCCGCGCCCGCACCCTGGACGCGCTGCTCGGCCCCGACACCGCCGACGTCGGCGTGCACGCCGCCAACAGCGCCGACTACCTGGTCTCCTACTACGCCCTGCTGGTGGCCGGCCGGCTGCCGTTCCTGATCGACGCCACCTTCGGCGCCGCCGAACTCGACGGCATCCGGCGCGGCTGCGGCGTCCCGGCCTTCCTGCACGACGCCGACCGGCCGTTCCCGCTCGGCGGCACGCCGCGGGCGGTGCCCGGCAGCGCGCTGGCGCTGACCGTCCTGCCCGGCGGGCGCGGCGACGCGCCCGCGCCCGGGCCGGATACCGCCACCTGCCGGTTCACCTCGGGGACCACCGGCGCGCCCAAGTGCCTGGAGTTCACCGCCGACGCCGTCACCGCCGCCGCCCGGACCTGGGCGGCCGGCACCGGCCTCGGCCCCGCCGACCGGGTGCTCTGCCTGGCCGGCTTCACCAACGGGCTGGCGTTCAACACCTCGCTGCTGCCGGTCTTCACCGTCGGCGCCGAACTCCACCTCTACCAGGGCCTGCCCACCTCCGGCGGCATCACCCGGGCCGTCGCCCGGGCCGCCGCCACCCGGCTGGTCGCCTTCCCGCTCGCCTACCGGCTGCTGGCCGCCGCCCCCCGGCCGGAGGCCGCCGCGTTCGCCACCGTCACCCGGGCGGTCTCCGCCGCCGCCGTCCTCGACCCCGAGGTCCGGCGGACCTTCGAGGCCCGGTACGGCGTCCGGATCGCCGACTACTACGGCATCGCCGAGACCGGCCCCTGCACCTACGAACGCGACCCCGAGCGCACCGAGGGGCTCGGCACCGCCCTGCCCGGCGTCTCGGTCCGGACCGTGGACCTGCCCACCGGCGAGCGCGAGGTCCGGGTCCGGACCGACTCGATGGCCGCCGGCTACCTCAACGCCCCCGGCGCCCTGGCCGAACGGCTCGACCCCGACGGCTACTACCGCACCGGCGACCTCGGCCGGATCGAGGACGGCCGGCTGTTCGTCACCGGCCGGCTCGGCGGCCCGATCAACCTGGCCGGCCGCAAGATCGACCCCGCCGAGGTCGAACGCGCCCTGCTCGACCTCGACGGCATCACCGACGCCGCCGTCTTCGCCGACACCGACGACAACGGCGAGACCGTGCTGCACGCCGCCCTCGCCGGCACCGGCCGGCTCGGCCGGGCCGAGGTCGTCGACGCCTGCCGCGCCCGGCTCGCGCCCTTCAAGGTCCCCGGCCGCGTCACCTTCCTGCCCGCCATCCCGCGCTCCGCCGTCGGCAAGGCCCGGACGACCGAACTGCGCCGCCTGGTCCGGGACGCCCGGGCCGCCGACCCCACCCCGCACGGACTGGAGAACCCCGCATGAGCACAGCCCACGAGGCGGCCCGCACCGGCACCGACCTGCGCGCCGAGATCGAACTGCTCGTCGAGACCGCCACCGGACGCGTCGTCACCGTCGCCGACCTGCGCGCCGCCGACGGCGAACTCGACCGGGCCGGCGTCAACTCCATCGGCTACATCAACCTGATGGAGGTGCTGGAACAGCGCTACGACGCCGTCATCGACCCCGAGGCCGACCCCGAGCACCTGTACTCCGTCGACTCGATCGCCCGCTTCGTCACCGCCCGGCTCGCCCGCGGGGGCCGCGCGTGACCGCCACCGACCCCCGGGCCGGGCTGGCCGCCCTCGACCGGCTGCTCACCCGCCGCGGCCTCGACCGGCCGGCCGCCGCCGACGACGCCGGTACCGACGACGCCGGTACCGACGACGTCCGGAGCCCCGAGCGGGAGCTGGAACGGGCCCTCGACCAGGTCTGGGAGCGGCACCCGTTCGCCCTCGCCGCCGCGCTCACCGAGCAGGTGCACGGCGTCCTGCCGCTGCTCGACACCTTCGCGGCCGACGCCCCGCTGCTCGACGGCGTCCGGACCGGCCGGGTCACCGCCGCGCTCGGCCTCTACACCCCGAACGCCCTGTTCAGCCTCACCGTCCCCACCGTCCGGGCCGCCCGCAACGGCGACCGGACCACCCTGCACGGCCGCTACCGCTACGCCGCCCGCGACGCCGAGGCGGCCCTGGTCACCGTCCGGCTGGACGGCGCGACCCGGCTCGCGCTCGTCCCGCACGACGCCCCCGGCGTCCGCCCGCACGGCGCCGGACGGTCCGCCGACCACGGCTGGGCCGCCCTCGACGGCGCCGCCCCCGCCGCCCTCTCCCGGCCCGTCGACTGGGCCCTCGACGGTGTGCTGACCGCCGCCCTCGACGCCCACGCCTGGGCGTTCGCCCGCCGCGCCCTCGCCCGGCCCGCCCGGGACGTCGCCGACCTGCGCCGGACCCTGGCCCGGGCCGGCGAGGGCGTCGAGGCGCTCTCCACCTCCCAGTACCTGGCCCACGAGCTCAGCACGCTGGAGATCGAACTCTCGCTGGCCGCCGCCGCCGCCCGGTTCGGCGCCGCCTTCAAGGCCGAGGCGCCCGGCGGCACCGCCGCCCTCGCCACCCTGCTGAGCTGCGTCGACCTGCTGCGGCGCACCGCCCGCACCACCGAGGACATGGCCACCGAACTCGGCCTGGCGGACGTGCCCGCCGACCGCGACGACGCCGGCCTCCAAGCCCACTTCGGCGGCCGGCGGGTGGTCGAGAACGAGCTGGCCCGGCGGATGGGCCTGGTCCCGGAGGCGGTCGCCGCATGACCGCACCCGCCGCCCCCACCGCCGCTGCCGCCACCGCCGCCTCCGCCCCCGTTCCCGTCGTCGTCTGCGGACTGACCGGCCGGATGGCGGGCGTCGTCCGGCAGGGCGTCCTGGCCGCCCCCGACCTCGCCCTCTCCGCCCGCCTCACCCTGCGCGCCCCGGACCACCGGCCGGACCGCGACCCGCACCGCGACCCCGACCGCGACCCGGCCGGGCCCGTGGTGCACCGCCTCGCCGACCTGCCCGACCCGGACCCGGTCGTCGTCGACTTCACCGCCGAGGAGGCCACCGCCGACCTGCTCGACCAGGCCCGCACCGTCCGCTGCGCCCTGGTCATCGGCACCAGCGGCCTCGGCGACCGGCACCGCCGCCTGCTGGCGGAGGTCGGCCGCCGCCGCCCCGTCGTGGTCGCCGCCAACTACAGCCTCGCCCTGCTCGCCGTCACCCGCTTCGTCGCCGACCTCGCCGCCCACGCCGACGACAGCTGGGACGCGGGCGTCAGCGACCTGCACTTCGCCGGCAAGCGCGACCGCCCCAGCAGCACCGCCCGCCACCTCGCCGCCGCCTGGCACACCGCCCGCGGCCCCGGCGCCCCCGCCCCGGACGTCACCTCCTTCCGCCTCGGCGACGCCCTCAGCGAGCACCGCCTGGTCGCGGCCGGCACCGGCGAGCACATCGAGGTCCTGCACCGGATGGCGGACCGCCGCGCCTTCCTGCCCGGCGTGCTGCGCGCGATCCGGTACGCGGCCGCCGCCGGGCCGGGCGTCCGCACCCTGGCCGACGTGGCGCGCGACCCCGCGCCCGCACCGAGGTGAGCGCCGTGCGGCTGCTCTGGGACGAGGTCCGGCCCGGCGCGGCGCGGGCCGCCCACCCGCCCGGCGCCCCCGCCGGACCGGACGACCCGCACGGCGGCTTCACCGGCGCCGCCCGGCAGGACCAGCGGTACGCCGCCCGGCACGCCCTGGCCGCCGGCCTGGTCCGGCTCGGCCTGGTCCCCGACCTGCCCGACACCCACCGGCGGATCGGCCTCGCCGGGCCCGCCGCCGTCCGCCGGATCTGCTGGGACGGCGCCGCGCTCCGGCCGCCCCTCCAGTTCTCGATCGCCCACACCGCCGACCAGGTGGTGGTGGCGCTGCGCCGCGCCGACCCGCCCCCCGCGGGCCTGGGCGTCGACGCCGAGACCGCGTGGGACACCGCCGCCCGCAACCTGCACCGGTTCGGCACCCCCGCCGAACTCGACGCCCTGCACCGGGCCTGCGGGCCGGTCGAACCGCTGCACCTGTGGTGCGTCAAGGAGGCCCTGGCGAAAGCCTCCGGCCTGGGCTTCCGCACCCCGCCCAAGCGCTACCGGCTGCACCCCGCCGGCCCGCCCGGCCGACTGACCGTCGAGATCGCCGGCGCCGGCCCCGCCGGCCACCGCCGCCCCGCCCGCATCCGGGCCGGCACCCGCACCGCCACCGGCCGCCCGCCCACCGCCTGGGCCGTCGCCGACCTGCCGACGCACTGAGCCCCGGCCCGGTGCCGCACCCCGACCACCCGACCACCCGACCACCCGACCGACCGAAGCCGACCCGGGAGGAGGAAGACCGTGACCGAGGACGCCCCGCCCACCGGTCCCAGCCGACCGACCACCGACCGGGCCGCCCACCGCCCGGGCCGTGGCAGACCCGCCGCCGCGCCGACCGGCGGTCCGCCGCCGCGCCGCGCCCCGGCCCGTCGCCGCGCCGGTCACCGGCCACTGCCGCGCCGGGCTCTGACCCCCCGACCACCCGATCGCCGACATGGGAGAAGGAAGACCGTGACCGAGGACGCCCCGCCCACCGGCCTCAGCCGACTGATCGCCGACCGGGCCGCCGACCGGCCGGAGGCCGTCGCCCTCCTCGCCCCCGACCGGGCCCCGCTCAGCTACCGGGCGCTCGCCCGCCGGGTCGAGGAGGTCGGGCGGACCCTGAACGGCCTCGGCCTGGGCCGTCCGCACCGGGTCGCCCTGGTGCTGCCCAACGGCCCCGACCTGGCCGTCGCGTTCCTCGGCACCGCCGCGTACGCGCAGAGCGCCCCGCTCAACCCGGCGTACCGGCGGCAGGAGTTCGCGTTCTACCTCGCGGACATGCGGGCCGACGCCCTGCTGGTCGAGGCGGGCGACGACTCGCCCGCCGTCGAGGTGGCCCGCGAGCGCGGCCTGCGGATCATCGAACTCACCTCCCGGCCCGGCAGCCCCGCCGGTGAGTTCGAGCTGCGCAGCGCCGGCCCGGCCACCGCCGTCCCGGCCGCGGACGGCGGCCCCGGCGGCCCGCACGACACCGCGCTGATCCTGCACACCTCCGGGACCACCGACCGCCCCAAGCTCGTCCCGCTCACCCACGCCAACCTGCACGTCGCCGCCCGCAACACCGGTGCCGCCTTCGCCCTCGACGCGCACGACCTCTGCCTCAACCCGATGCCGCTGTTCCACGCCCACGGCCTGACCAGCACCCTGCTCGCCACCCTGGTGCGCGGCGCGGGCATCGTCTGCGCCCCCGGCTTCAGCGACACCGGCTTCTACCGCTGGCTGGGGGAGTTCCGCCCGACCTGGTACACCGCCGTGCCCGCCATGCACCAGGCCCTGCTGTCCGTCGCCGACCGGCACCGCGAGGTCCTCGCCGCGACCCGGCTCCGGTTCGTCCGCTCGGCCTCCGCGCCGCTGCCCGGCGCCGTCCTCACCGCGCTGGAGGAGGTCTTCCGCGCCCCGGTGATCGAGGCGTACGGCATGACCGAGGCCGGCTCCCTGGTCACCGCCAACCCGCTGCCGCCCGGGACGCGCAAGCCCCGCTCGGTCGGCCTGCCGGTCGGCGAGGCGGTGGCCGTCCTGGACAAGGCCGGCCGCCCGGTGCCGGTCGGCGAGTCCGGCGAGATCGCCATCCGCGGGGCCAACGTCACCGCCGGCTACGAGGCCAACCCCGAGGCCAACGCCCTCGCCTTCACCGGGGGTCGGCTGCGCACCGGCGACGAGGGGCGGCTGGACGAGGACGGCTACCTGTACGTCGTCGGCCGCAGCAAGGAGATCATCAACCGGGGCGGCTCCAAGGTCGCCCCGGCCGAGATCGACGAGGTGCTGGCCGGCCACCCGGCGGTCAAGCTCGCCGTCGCCTTCGGCGTGCCGCACCCGACGCTCGGCGAGGACGTCGCGGTGGCCGTCGTCCCGCGCCCCGGCGCCGTCGTGGTCGAGCGGGACGTCCGCGCGTACGCCCGGGAGCGGCTCGCCGACTTCAAGGTCCCCAGCCGGGTCCACCTGGTCGAGGACGTCCCGCGCAGCCCCACCGGCAAGGTCCAGCGGCTGCGGCTCGCCGAACTCCTCGCCGCCGCCGGGGCCGCCGCCCCCGCCCGCCGGGCCGCCCCCGGCGACCCGCTGGCCCGGCAGGTCGCCGCCGTCTGGGCCGAGGTGCTCGGCACCGCGGACTTCGGCGCCGACGACAACTTCTTCGACCTCGGCGGCAACTCGCTGCTGCTCAAGCGCGTCGCCGCCGCCCTGGGCGAGCGGCTCGGCCGGGACGTCCCGCTGCTGGCGCTGACCATGTGCCCCACCGTCGACACCCTCGCCCGGCACCTCGCCGACCCGCCCGCCGAGCCCGCCGGGTCCGCCGGGTCCGCGGTGCCCGCGGACCCCGACCCCGGGACCCGGGAACGCCTCGACCGCGGCCGCGACCGGCTGCGCCGGCAGCTCGACCGGCGGCGCACCGGCGCACCGAAGGAGAACAGCTGATGGAGCACGCCGACGACACCACCGGCCTGGAGATCGCCGTCATCGGGCTGGCCTGCCGCTTCCCCGGCGCGGACGGCCCCGAGCAGTACTGGGAGAACCTGCGCACCGGCACCGAGTCGATCACCTTCTTCACCCCCGGGGAACTCGCCGCCCGGGGCGTCCCCGAGGCGCTGCGCACCGACCCCGACTACGTCGCCGCCCAGGGCGTGCTGGCCGGTGCCGACCGCTTCGACGCGGACTTCTTCGGGATGAGCCCGAAGGAGGCCGACCTGACGGACCCCCAGCACCGGGTCCTGCTCCGCTGCGCCTGGGAGGCCCTGGAGGACTCCGGCCACGACCCGCGCGCCGTGCCCGGCCAGGTCGGCGTCTACGCCGGCACCTACTACAACAGCTACGTCGACCACGTCGACGGCCTGATCGACCCCGACGACCCCGGCGAGGTCTTCGCCCGCAACCTCGCCAACGAGCGGGACTTCCTGGCGACCCGGATCGCCTACAAGCTCGACCTGTCCGGCCCCGCCCTCACCGTCCAGTCCGCCTGCTCCACCTCCCTGGTCGCCGTCCACCTGGCCTGCCAGGCCCTGCTCAGCGGCGCCTGCGACACCGCGCTGGCCGGCGGCGCCACCGTCCGCGCCCACCAGCACCAGGGCTACCTGTTCCAGCCCGGCGGGATCTTCTCCGCCGACGGCCACTGCCGCCCGTTCGACGCCGCCGCCCAGGGCACCGTCGCCGCCAACGGCGTCGGCGTGGTCGTGCTCAAACGGCTGGAGGACGCGCTGGCCGACGGCGACCCGGTCCGGGCCGTCATCAAGGGCTCCGCGGTCGGCAACGACGGCGCCGAGCGGATCGGCTTCACCGCCCCCGGCGTGGCCGGCCAGGCCCGGGTGATCCGTGCCGCCCTGGAGGCCGCCGAGGTCGACCCCGCCACCATCGGCTACGTCGAGACCCACGGCAGCGGCACCTCGCTCGGCGACCCGATCGAGATCGAGGCGCTCGGCCGGGCCTTCGGCGGCCTGCCGCCCGGCAGCTGTGCGATCGGCGCCGTCAAGGGCAACATCGGCCACACCCACGCCGCCTCCGGCGTCGCCGGGCTGATCAAGACCGTGCTGGCGCTCCAGCACCGGCAGATCCCGCCCAGCCTGCACTTCGACGTCCCCAACCCGGCCGTCGACTTCGCCGCCGTGCCGTTCCGGGTCAACACCCGCCTCACCGACTGGCCCGCCGACCGCGGACCGCGCCGGGCCGGCGTCAGCTCCTTCGGCATGGGCGGCACCAACGCCCACGTCGTCCTGGAGGAGGCGCCCGCGCCCGCCGCCCGCCGCGCCCCCGGCCGCCGCCGCGTCCTGCTGCCGCTCGCCGCCCGCACCGCCACCGCGCTGGAGGCCGCCACCGACCGCCTCGCCGACCGCCTCGACGGCGCCGCCCCGCCCGACCTGGCCGGCACCGCCCGCACCCTGCAGACCGGCCGCCGCCACTTCGGCCACCGCCGCTTCCTGGTCGCCGAGGACACCGCCCGGGCCGCCCGCGCGCTGCGCGAGCGCACCCCCGGCACCGTCCGCACCGGCCACCACGACGGCACCCCCCGCGAGGTCGCCCTGGTGCTGCCCGGCCTCGGCGAGCAGCGCCCCGGCATGGGGCGCGAACTGTACGAGGCCGAACCGGTCTACCGGGCCGCCCTCGACCGCTGCGCCGAAGGCTTCCGCCCCCACCTCGGCCTCGACCTGCGCGAACTGCTCCACCCCGCCGGCGCCGCCGACACCGCCGCCGCCGGGCCCGACCTGCGCCGGATGCTGCGCGGCCCCGCCGCCGCCGACCGCACCGAACTCGACCGCACCCGCTACGCGCAGCCCGCCACCTTCGCCGTCGAGTACGCGCTGGCCCGGCTCTGGGAGTCCTGGGGCGTCCGCCTGGCCGCGCTGATCGGCTACAGCATCGGCGAGTACACCGCCGCGCACCTGGCCGGGGTGCTGTCGCTGGACGACGCCCTCAAGCTGGTCGCCCACCGGGCCCGGCTGATCGACGGCCTGCCCGCCGGCGCCATGCTGGCCGTGCCGCTGCCCGAACGCGCCGTCCTCGGCCTGCTCGGCGACGACCTGTCGCCGGCCGCCGTCAACGGGCCCGAGCTGTGCGTGGTCGCCGGCACCGACGAGGCGGTCGCCGCCCTGGAGGCCCGGCTGGCCGCCGACGGCGTCGCCGCCCGGCGGCTGCAGACCACGCACGCCTTCCACTCGCACCTGATGGACCCGATCACCGAGGAGTTCGCCGACCTCGCCGCCGGGGTCGCCCTGCACCCGCCGACCGTCCCGTACGTCTCCAACGTCACCGGCGACTGGGCCGACGCCGACCTGGTCACCGACCCCGGCTACTGGGTGCGGCACCTGCGCCGCCCGGTCCGGTTCGCCGACGGCGTCCGCCGGCTGTGGGAGCGGCCCGGCCGGGTGCTGCTGGAGACCGGCCCCGGCCAGTCGCTGACCAGCCTGGCCCTCCAGCTGCGCCCGGCCGGCGCCGCCCCCGGCGTCGCCCTCGCCTCGATGCCCGGCCGGTTCGACCGGCAGGGCGAGGAGCGGTTCCTGCTGAACACCGCCGGCGCCCTGTGGGCGGCCGGCGTCGACCTCGACTGGTCCGCCCTCGGCGGCGGCGCCGGCGCCGCCCGGGTCTCCCTCCCGCCCTACCCGTTCGAGGAGAGCCGGCACTGGATCGACCCGGCCCCCCGCCGGACCGCCCCCCGGCCCGGGCTCGCCCGCCGGGCCGACCTGGCGGACTGGTTCCACACCCCCGTCTGGGAGTCGCTGCCCGCCCGCCCGCAGGCCGCGCCCGGCGGGCCGTCCTCCTGGCTGCTGTTCACCGACGAGGCGGGCGTCGGCGACGCGCTCGCCGCCCGCCTGCGCCGCGACGGCCACCGGGTCAGCACCGTCCGGGCCGGCCGCGGCTGGGGCGAACTCGGCGACGACGCCTACCGGATCGACCCCGCCAGCGCCGCCGACCACCGCCGCCTGGTCGACCGGCTCACCGCCGACGGCGGCCCGCCCGACCGGACGGTCCACCTGTGGACCGTCGGCCCGCGCCGCCCCGTCGACGAGACCCTGCAACGCGGCTTCCACAGCCTGCTCCGGCTCGACCAGGCCCTCACCGCCGCCGCCCCCGGCACCCCGCCGCACCTCACCGTCGTCTCCAGCGACGCCCACGCCGTCCTCGGCACCGAACCCCTCGCCCCGGAGAAGGCCACCGTCACCGGGCCCGTCCTCGTCCTGCCGCTGGAACAGCCCGGCACCACCTGCCGCGCCGTCGACGTCTCGCTGCCGCCCGGCCGCCGCTGGAGCGCCGCCGACACCGACCTGCTGTACGCGGAACTGCTCGACCCGACCACCCGCCCGCTCACCGCGCTGCGCGGCCGCCACCGCTGGGAGCGCACCCACCGGCCGGTCCGGGTGGAGGCCGCCGCGGACGGCCGCACCCCGCTGCGCGAGCACGGCGTCTACCTGATCACCGGCGGCTTCGGCGGCATCGGACTCACCCTCGCCCGGCACCTCGCCACCGCCGTCGCGGCCCGGCTGGTCCTGGTCGGCCGCACCCCGCTGCCGCCCCGCGCGCAGTGGGCGGCGCTGCTCGCCGACGGCCGGGCGGACGGCGCGGCGGCCGAGCGGGTCCGGGCCGTGCTGGAACTCGAGGGGCTCGGCGCGCAGGTGATGACCGCCGCCGCCGACGTGGCCGACGCCGCCGCCCTCCAGCGGGTCGCCGACCGGGCGGTGGAGCGGTTCGGCGCCGTCCACGGCATCGTGCACGCCGCCGGGGTGCCCGCCGCCGGCCTCGCCCAGCTCAAGACCGCCGAGGCCGCCGACCGGGTGCTCGACCCCAAGGTGCGCGGCGGCCTGGCGGTCGACGCGCTCGCCCGCCGGCTGGCACCCGACTTCACCGTGCACTGCTCCTCCAGCCTGGCGCTGACCGGCGGCGTCGGACAGGTCGACTACGTCGCCGCCAACGCCTTCCTGGACGCCCTGGCGCAGTACGGCGACGCCACCGGCGGCCCGCGCACCGTCTCGGTCGACTGGGACGGCTGGCAGGAGGTCGGCATGGCCTTCCGCACCCTCGGCCCGGGCGGCCACCGGGACGCCGCCGCCCCGGCCGCCCGGACCGGCCCCGTCGACCACCCGCTGCTGGACGCCTGCCTGCGCGACGACGACACCGTCGCGGTGTACGCGGCGGCGCTCAGCGTGGCCGGGTCCTGGCTGATCGACGAGCACCGGATGGCCGGCAACGCCGTCGTCCCCGGCACCGGCCACCTCGAACTCGTCCGGGCCGCCCACGAGCACCAGAGCGGCGACCCCCGGGCGGTGCTGGAGGACGTCACCTTCCTCTCCCCGGTGGTGGTCGGCGAGGACCGGCAGCGCGACCTGCGGGTGGTGCTCGACAAGCGGCACACCCCGGCGCGGTTCGCCGTGGTCAGCCGCGAGGGCGCGCCCGGCGGCGGGCCGGCGGACGGCGCGGCCGGGCCGGGCGGCGCGGGATCGGACGGTGCGGGGCCGGACGACGGCGACGGCTGGCAGGTGCACGTGACCGGCGCCGTCGGCCCGGTCGGCGACGACACCGCCCCGCCCCGCCGGTACGACCCGGCCGAGCTGGTCGCCCGGGCCGGCATGCGCGACCTCGGCGCCCTCACCCACACCGGGCCGATGGGCTTCGGCCCGCGCTCGCACTGCCTGCGCCGGGTGCACCTGGGCGAGAAGGAGGCGCTCGCCGAACTCGAACTGCCCGCGCGGTTCGCCGCCGACCTGGACCGGATCGCGCTGCACCCCTCGCTGCTCGACCTGGGCGCGGGCTTCCACGGCATGAACCTCGCCGAGGAGTTCCGCATCCCGCTCCGCTACGGCCGCCTCACCCTGCTCGCCCCGCTGCCGCGCCGGATCTACAGCCACCACCGCTTCCACGAGGCGGACCGCCGCGGCAAGGAGACCTTCACCGCCGACTTCACGCTGCTCGACGGGACCGGCCTGGAGACCGTCCGGGTCGAGGACTTCGTCCTCAAGCGGGTCGCCGACCTGGAGACCCGGCTCGGCGCGCTGCGCGACGGCACCTCCCGGGAGACCGCCGCCTACCGCTTCCCGCCCGCCGCCGCCCCGGCCGCCCGCCCCGGCGACGCCGGACCGCTCCGCGACCACCTGGACCACGGCATCCGGCCCGCCGAGGGCGTCGAGGCGCTGCTGCGGCTGCTCACCGCCGGCCTCGGCCCGCAGGTCGCGGTGGTCGCCAAGGACCTGGACGCGGTGTTCGCCGACATCCGCGCCCACCGGATCGGCGCCCCCGGGCCGCAGGACGCCCCGGACACCGGGCGGCCGGACGGCGCGCTCCACCCGCGCCCCGGCCTGCTCACCGCGTACGCCGAGCCCCGGGACGACACCGAGACCGGGCTCGCCGAACTGTGGGCGGACCTGCTCGGCCTGGAGCGGGTCGGCGTGCACGACGAGTTCTTCGAGCTCGGCGGCCACTCGCTGCTCGGCCTGCAACTGGCGGCCCGGATCCGCCGCCGGTTCGGCGTCGACCTGCCGCTGAACACCCTGTTCGAGGCGCTCACGGTGGCGGAGCAGGCCGCCGCCCTCCGCCGCCGCCTCGGCACCGGCACCGGCACCGGCATCCCGACGACCGGCACCCCGGCCCACCCCCCGACGACCGGCACCCCGACGACCGACGGCACACAGAAGCGGAGCACAGCACATGTCTGACATCCACACGGTCGGCGTGGTCGGCGCCGGCGTCATGGGCACCGGCCTGGCGCAGGCGCTCGCCCAGACCGGCCACCGGGTCCTGCTGGTCGACCGGACGCCGGAGATCCTGGCCGCCGCCGAGCGGACGGTCCGTCAGGGCCTGCGCTTCGCCGGGCTGCTGGGCGACCGGGGCCCGCGGGAGGACCAGCGGACCGTCCTGGGGCGGATCACCTCCAGCACCGACTACGAGGGCTTCGACGACGCCGACTTCGTGATCGAGAACGTCACCGAGGACTGGGACCTGAAGAAGGGCGTCTACCGGCGGCTGGACGCGATCTGCCCGGAGCGCACCGTGTTCGCCGCCAACACCTCGGTCATCCCGATCACCCGGATCGGCGCGGCCACCTCCCGCCCGGCCCACGTCCTGGGCATGCACTTCATGAACCCGGTGCCGCTCAAGCCCACGGTGGAGGTGATCCGCGGCCACCACACCTCCGCCGCGACGCTGGACGCCGCCCGCACCCTGCTCGCCCAACTGGGCAAGGAGGGAATCCTGGTGGAGGACTCGCCGGGCTTCGTCAGCAACCGGGTCCTGATGCTCACCGTGAACGAGGCCGTCTACCTGGTCCACGAGGGGGTGGCCGCCGCCGAGGAGGTCGACCGGATCTTCAGGACCTGCTTCGGCCACACCATGGGCCCGCTGGAGACCGCCGACCTGATCGGCCTGGACACCATCCTGCAGTCCGTCGAGGGCCTGTACGCCGCGTTCAGCGACAGCAAGTACCGGCCGTGCCCGCTGCTGGTGCGGATGGTCGACGCCGGACTGCTCGGCCGCAAGAGCGGCCAGGGCTTCTACAGCTACGCCACCGCGCTGCGCTGAGCCCCCACCGCACCGGCCCGCGCCCCTGGCCGCCACCGGCCCGAACCGAGAAGCCCGAACCGGGAAGTCCGACCCGAGAAGCCCGACCCGAGAAGAAGGAACCGCACACCATGACGACGGCCAACCACAAGCCGCAGATCCTCGCCTTCCTCGCCCAGTTCTTCGGCGAGCACCGGCTCGCCGACGACGAGGACATCTTCGCCTCCGGGTTCGTGAACTCGCTCTTCGTCATGCAGCTGGTGCTGTTCGTCGAGGGCGAGTTCGGCATCACCGTGGAGGACGAGGACCTGGAACTGGCCAACTTCCGCACGGTGGAAGCCCTCGACGCGCTCGTCACCCGCAAGCGGGCCGCCGTGGGCGCCACCGCGCCGCGCGCCTGACCCGCCGGACCGGAGAGGAGGCAGGAGAGGGACAGATGGCCATCCGAGTGCAACTGACCCCGGGCCAGGCCGCGGCGCGGGAGGAGTACGAGTCCTTCGTCCGGGAGGCCGTGGCCCCCCGCGCGGACGACTGGGACCGCGCCGAGCGGCTCCCCGAGGAGTTCCTGAAGGACTTCGCGGCCCGCGGCCTGCTGGGCGCCGCCGTCCCGGCCGACTACGGCGGCACCGGACTCGACCCGATCACCTTCGGGCTGCTCAACGAGGAACTCGGCCGCGGCTGCTCGTCCGTCCGCAGCCTGGTCACCGTGCACGGCATGGCCTCGTACGCGGTCGCCCGCTGGGGCAGCCGGGACCAGCGCGCGCACTGGCTGCCGAAGTTCGCCACCGGCGAGGCGATCGGCGCGTTCGCGCTCACCGAGCCGGGCGCCGGCAGCGACGTCAAGGGCCTGCGGACGGCCGCCCGGCGCACCGCCGACGGCTACCTGCTGACCGGCGAGAAGCGCTGGACCACCTTCGGCGCCCGCGCCGACGTGTACCTGCTGTTCGCCCGGCTGGACGGCCGGGAGGCGGCCTTCCTGGTGCCCCGCGACGCCCCCGGGCTGACCGTCCGGCCGGTCACCGGCGTGCTCGGCACCAGGGCCTCGATGCTCGCCGAACTCAGCCTGGCGGACTGCCGGGTGCCGGACGGCGCGCTGCTCGGCCGCCCCGGCTTCGGGCTGAGCGCCGTCGCCGCCAGCGCCCTCGAACTCGGCCGCTACAGCGTCGCCTGGGGCTGCGTCGGCCTCACCCAGGCGTGCCTGGACGCCTCCCTGGACTACGCCGACCGGCGCGAGACCTTCGGCGTCCGGCTCCGCGACCACCAGCTGGTGCAGCGGATGCTCGCCGACATGGCCACCGGCGCCGCCGCCTCCCGGCTGCTCTGCCAGCAGGCCGGCTGGCTGCGCCAGGACCGCTCCACCGACAGCCTGCACGCCACCTGGCTCGCCAAGTACCACGCCTCCCGCACCGCGTTCCGGTCCGCCTCCGACGCCGTCCAGGTGCACGGTGCGCACGGCTGCGGCGACGCCCACCCGGTGCAGCGCTACCTGCGGGACGCCAAGGTGATGGAGATCATCGAGGGCAGTACCGAACTCCAGCAGACCACCATCGCCGAGTCCGCCTACCACTCCCGCCCGCGCACCGCCCCCACCGCGACCTCCACTGCCACCTCCGGCCCCACTGCCACCTCCGGCCCCACTCCCACCGAAAGGGTGACGGCATGACCACCCAGGGCACCGCCGACCCGCAGGAAGGCACCGCCGGCGAGCGGCCCGCCAAGACCGTCAAGTGCGTGGTCTGGGACCTCGACCACACCCTCTGGGACGGCATCCTGCTGGAGGACGGCGAGGCGCCGCTCCGCCCCGGACTGCGCGAGGTCATCGTCGAGCTCGACCGCCGCGGCATCCTGCACTCCGTCGCCAGCCGCAACGACCACGACGCCGCCACCGCCGCGCTGCGCCGGCACGGCCTGCTCGACTACTTCCTCTACCCGCAGATCAACTGGAACGCGAAGTCCTCGTCGATCCGCTCCATCGCCGCCTCGCTCAACCTCGGCCTGGAGGCCTTCGCCTTCGTCGACGACGACGCCTTCGAGCGCGGCGAGGTCGCCTTCGAACTCCCCGAACTGCTGTGCGTCGACGCGGCGGACGCGGCCGGCCTCGCCGACCGGCCGGAGTTCTCGCCCCGGTTCGTCACCGAGGACTCCGCCCGCCGCCGCGAGATGTACCGCGCCGACCAGGAGCGCACCCGGGTCGAGCAGGAGTTCACCGGCCCCCAGGAGGCCTTCCTCGCCACCCTCGGCATGACGCTCACCGTCCTGCCCGCCCAGGAGGAGGACCTGCGCCGCGCCGAGGAGCTGACCGTCCGCACCCACCAGCTCAACACCACCGGCTACACCTACTCGTACGAGGAGCTCGACGCCTTCCGCCGCTCCGACACCCACGAACTGCTGGTCGCCCGGCTGGAGGACCGGCACGGCCCGTACGGCACCATCGGCCTGGTGCTGCTGGCCGGGGACCCGGGCGCCTGGACGGTCAAGCTGCTGCTGATGTCCTGCCGGGTGATGTCCCGGGGCGTCGGCGGCGTGATCATCAACCTGCTGCGCCGCCGCGCCCGGGCGGCGGGCGTCCGGCTGCTGGCCGAGTACCTGCCCAACGGGCGCAACCGGATGATGCTGATCACCTACAAGTTCACCGGGTTCCGGCAGCTCACCGACGACGACGGGCCGGCGCTGTTCGAGGCCGACCTGACCGACGTCCCCGGCGACCCGCAGTACCTGACCGTGCAGGCGCCGTCCCTCCAACCGCCGTCCCTCCAACCGCCGTCCGCCGAGCCGCCGTCCGGGGAGGACGCGTCAGGGGAGGGCCCGCAGTGAGCGCGTCCGGCGGGCCGTGGGTGGTCAGGACCGCGCCCCACCCCGGCGCCCGGCTCCGGCTGGTCTGCTTCGCCTACGCCGGGGGCGGCAGCTCGGCGTTCGCCGACTGGCCGCGCGGCCTGCCGGACGACGTCGAGGTGTGCGCCGTCCGGCTGCCCGGCCGCGAGTCGCGGATCTTCCAGCGGGCCCACACCGACGTCGAGGACCTGCTGCCCGACCTCACCGAGGCGCTGGCCGAGCACTGCCGGCCCCCGTTCGCCCTGTTCGGGCACAGCATGGGCGCGCTGATCGCGTTCGCCCTCACCCGCCGGCTGCGCGCCCTCGGCGCGCCCGCCCCCGCGCACCTGGTGGTCTCCGGCCGCCGCGCCCCGCAGCTCGCCCACAACCGGCCGCTGATCCACCACCTGCCGGAGGAGCAGTTCCTGGCCCGGCTGCGCGAACTCGGCGGCACCCCCGACGCCCTGCTCGCCGACGCCCGGGTGATGCGCCTGGTCCTGCCCGGGCTGCGGGCCGACTTCCAGCTCAACGACTCCTACACCCACCGCCCGCAGGAGCCGCTGCCCGTCCCGATCACCGCCTTCGGCGGCCGGGCCGACCCGGACGTCGACCCCGCGGGCCTGGCCGCCTGGGCCCGGCAGAGCACCGGGGCCTTCACCCTGCGGATGTTCGACGGCGGGCACTTCTTCCTGCACACCGCCCAGGCGGAGGTGCTGGCCGAACTCTCCCGGCTGCTGCGCCGCCCGGCCGACCGCGGCGCCGGAGCGCTCACCCCGTGACCGCGCCCCGCCCCGACCACCGGCCGCCCGACCACCGGCCGCCCGGGCACTGGCCGCCCGGTCCCGCCGCGCCCGTCCTCGCCCCCGGCGAGGTGCACGTCTGGCGGGCCCGCCTCGACCTGCCCGCGCCCGCCGCGCGCCGGTACGCGGACCTGCTCGACGCCGGGGAGCGGGCCCGGGCCGCCGACTGCCGGCTGCCGCTCGAACGCGCCCGCCACGTCGCCGCGCACGGCGCGCTGCGCACCGTCCTGGCCCGCTACACCGGACGGGCCCCCGCCGACCTCCGGCTGCACCGCACTGCCCGCGGCCGACCCCGCCTCGCCCCGGCCCCCGACACGGCTCCCGACACGGCGGGGCTCGACTTCAACCTCTCGCACTCCGGCGGCCTCGCGCTGATCGCCGTCACCCGCACCGGCACCGTCGGCGTCGACCTGGAGCTGGTCCGCACCGACCTCGACCACCGGGCGATGGCCGCCCGCTTCCTCGACCCGGCCGACGCCCGGCTGATCGCCGCGCTGCCGCCGGCCGCCGGACGGCACGCCTTCTTCACCCGCTGGACCTGGCGGGAGGCGTACGCCAAGGCCGCCGACGTGCCCGTCCCGCGCCGGCTCAGCACCGGCGCACAGGACCCGACGGCGATCACCGTCGGTCGGTGGAAACTGAGCAACCTCCCACTGGACAAAGGATATTGTGCGACCGTCGCGGCTTCCGAGCCCTGCGCGCCGGCGCACCGCTGGACCTTGACGCAGGACCGGGCCCGCCGGACGACGCCCACCCGTTCCGCCTGACGAGAACGCGGACGAAAGGAACCGGACCGCATGCCTGACCTGTCCAGCCTCTGGTGGTTCTTCACGGCCTCCCTGGTGCTCCTGCTGATCCCCGGGCCGTCGGTGCTGTACGTCACCGGCCGCACGCTCGACCAGGGGCGCCGGGCCGGCCTGCTGTCCACCCTGGGCCTGGCCTGCGGGGACCTCGTCCAGGTGGTCGCCGCCGTGGTCGGCCTGTCCGCCCTGGTGGCCTCCTCCGAGACGGCCTTCGACGTGGTCAAGTACGCGGGCGCCGGCTACCTGGTCTGGCTCGGCGTCAAGCGCCTGCGCACGCCCGACCCGGACCCGTCCGAGGAGCGGCCCGCCGAGGCGCCCGCCCGCTCGCCGCGGATCTTCTCCGACGGCCTGGTCGTCAACGCGCTCAACCCGAAGAGCACCCTGTTCTTCCTCGCCTTCCTCCCGTCCTTCATCCACAGCGGGCACGGGGCGGTCTGGTCCCAGACCCTGGTCTTCGGCCTGGTCTTCGTCCTGGTCGGCGTCTGCACCAACGCCGGCTGGGCGCTGCTCAGTTCACTCCTGCGCCAACGCGCCCGGCAGAGCCGCGGCTTCCTCCGCGCGGAGCGGTACATCGTCGCCGGCGTCTTCCTCGTCCTCGCCGCCGCCACCCTGGCGACCGGCCTCACCGGCGGCTGAGCCGCCACGGAGCCGACATGACCGACACCCCCGCCGCCCCGCCCGCGCCCGCCGAGCACCGGCCGGACACCGAGCACCGGCTGCACGCGAACGAGAACCCCTACCCGCCGCTGCCCGGCGTCCTGGAACGGGCCACCGCCGCCCTGCGGACCCTCAACCACTACCCGGACCCGACCGCCGCCCGCCTGACCGCCGCCCTCGCCGCGCACCTGCGCGTCCCGCCCGCGCACCTGGTGATCGGCCCCGGCTCGGTCGGCGTGCTGTTCCAACTGGTCCGCTCCGCCGCCGGGCCCGGTGACGAAGTCCTGTACGCCTGGCGCTCGTTCGAGGCGTACCCGGAGGCGACCGCGCTCGCCGGGGCCACCCCGGTCGCCGTCCCGCTGGCCGCGGGCGAGGTCCACGACCTCGCCGCGATGGCCGCCGCCGTCACCCCGCGCACCAGGGTCGTCCTGCTCTGCAACCCGAACAACCCGACCGGCACCGCCGTCCCGCCCGCCGACCTGGTGACGTTCCTCGACGCCGTCCCCGCCGGCACCCTGGTCGTGCTGGACGAGGCCTACCGCGAGTTCGCCCCCGACGGCACCCCCGACGGCGTCGACCTCCACCGCACCCGCCCGAACCTGGCCGTGCTCCGTACCTTCTCCAAGGCGTACGGCCTGGCCGGACTCCGGGTCGGCTACGCCGTCGCCCACGAGGCCGTCGCCGCCGCGGCCCGGGCCGTCGCCCTCCCGTTCGGCGTCAGCCGGATCGCCCAGGACGCCGCCGTCGAATCCCTCGCCGCCGGCCCCCACCTGCACCAGCGGGTCGACGCCCTGGTCGCCGAACGCACCCGGGTCCAGGCCCGGCTGCGCGCCCAGGGCTGGTCCCCGCCCGACTCGCACGCCAACTTCGTCTGGCTCCGGCTCGACGACCGCACCACCGCGTTCGCGACCGCCTGCACCGCCGCCGGAGTCACCGTCAAAGCCTTCCCCGGCGAGGGCGTCCGCCTCACCATCGGCACCCCCGAGGCCAACGACACCGCCCTCGCCGTCACCGCCGCCTGGCGCGCCTCCACCGGACAGGCGTACCGAAACCGGGAGTTGACCGAACGTCAGATCGGAACGGAGACCGCGCACCCTTGACCGCCCCGACCGCCCCGACCGCCCCGACCGCCCCGACCGCCCCGACCGTCCCGACCGTCCCGACCGGGCCGCAGGGCCCGCCGCTGGCCGCGCGGTTGCACGCCCTGCTCGCCCGTGGCGGTGCCGTGGCCGACCTGCGCCGCTACTACGGGATCGGGCTGCCGCCCGGTGCCGCGCCGTACACCGGCGGCCGGTTCGAGCGGTTGGCCGGTGGCGGGGAGCGCCCGGGCAGCGCCGACCGGTTCACCGCGGACGACCTGATCGCCGTGCAGACCCTGTCGGTGACCGTGCCCGCCCGCGTCGCCCTGGACCTGCTGGAAGGCCCGCTGGGGGAGGACCTGCACGCCCTGCTGCGCGCCGTGCCGGTCGGTCTCGACCTGGCCGACGCCGACCCCGGGCACGTCGCCGACGACTCGCCCGCCGCCCGGGCCTGGCACCTGCTGGTCTCCCGGCCCGGCGTCGGCTGGGTCCTCGCCGGGAAGCTGCTGGCCCGCAAGCGCCCCCGGCTGCTGCCGGTCTACGACCGGGTGGTGCGCTGCGCGCTGGGCCGGCCCGACCGGTTCTGGTCGCCGCTGCACGCCGCCCTGCGCGCGGACGGCGGCGCGCTGGCGCACCGGCTGGCGGAGCTGCACGCCGCCGCCGACCTGCCGGCGGCGGTGAGCGCGCTGCGGGTGTGCGACGTCGTGGTCTGGACGGGCCACCGCGCCGACGGCCACCCCTGCCCCTCCTGACCGCGCCGCCCGCCGCCCGCCGCCGACGCTTCCGGTCCGTTCCCCCGGCCCGGCCGTCGGGGCGTGTGCAGGTCGGCGTCAGCGCAGTGGGGCGGGGGACTCGGCGTCCCGGGCGAGCAGTCGGGGGGTGCCGCCGCCGTCGGCGGGGACGGTCCAGGTGTCGGCGCCGGTGCCGTGGTCGTGCGGGAGGCCGTAGGCCACGGTGGTGTCGTCGAGCCAGGCGGCCTGGTCGTCGACGCTGCGGGTCTCGGCGAGCGGGGTCTCGGTGCCGTCGGCGAGGAGCAGGACGGTCAGCCGCCAGGTCTGGTCGGGGAGCATCTTCTTGTAGGCGATCCGGGTGCCGTCCGGGGAGAGGGACGGGCACTCGACATCGTCCTTGAGGACCTGGAGGTCGCGCCGGGCGAAGTCGCCGCGGACCAGCGAGCGGTGGCCGCCGGCGGACAGGGTGGCGTAGAAGGTGTTGTCGTCGGTGGTGAAGGTGACGCCCCAGACGTTGGCGTCGGCGGGCATCGGGCGGCCCTCCCCGGTGAAGCTCTCCAGGGTGCCGACCAGGGTGCCGGTGCGGGTGTCGAGGATGCCGGAGCGGGTGGAGAAGCGTCCGCCGTTGTAGGAGTCGCCCGCGACGAAGACCGTCCAGGCGACCATCCGGCCCGAGGGCGAGACCCGGGCCCGGCTGGGGGTGCCGTTCAGCGGGATGCTGCGCAGTTGGTCCAGGTTCTGGTCCAGGACGGTGAGTTGGTAGGAGCCGGGGCTCTCCCGCAGGCACACGCCGGTGCCGGACGCGGCGTACACCCGGGCGCAGTGCAGGTCGGTGCCGGAGCGGGTGCCGTCGGGGTGCTGGAGGGCGAGGGTGCCGCTGGTGGTGTCGCGCAGCAGCAGGCCGGGTCCGTCGAGGGTCACCGCGCGGCGGTCCCCGGCCGGGGCCGGGTGGGCGCGCAGCACGGTGTAGCCGACGGCGACGGCGGCGAGCAGCACGGTGGCGGCGAGGGCGGTCAGGACGCGCCACTTCATCGGGTGGTTCCTCCGAGCAGGGGAGTGGCGGCGGCCGTGGCCGCGGCGGCGGCCGCGGCGGCGGCCAGGCAGGCGGTGGTGCTGCCCAGGTGCTGCCAGGCCAGGCCGAACAGCAGGGAGGAGACCAGGTAGGCCAGGGCCTGGCAGGTCTGGACGAGGGCCAGGCCGGTGGTGCGCAGCTCGGGGGCGGTGAGCGGGCCGGCCAGCGCCATCAGGACGCCGTCGGTGGCGGCGTAGAAGGCGCCGTAGAGCAGCAGGACGGCCCAGAGCGGGCCGCGCCCGGTGGCCAGCAGCAGGTAGACGGCGAGCAGCGCGCCGTAGCCGCCGAGGGCGACCGGGCGGCGGCCGATCCGGTCGGCGAGCCGGCCCAGTGGCGGGGCGAGCACCAGGTAGGCGCCGGCGGTGCCGACGGCCAGCAGCGGGAAGGCGGTCAGCGGCAGGTCGTCGCGGTGCTGGAGCAGCAGGTAGACGAAGCCGTCGCCGACGGTGGCCAGGCCGAGCAGCGCGGCGCCCGCGCAGACGGCCCGCAGCGGCCCGGCCTTCAGCAGGGCGAGGGCGGCGCGCGGGGAGGCGGCGCCGGGCGGCAGCGGCTGCCCGCGGTCGCGGACGAACAGGGCGAGCAGCAGCACGCCGAGCAGGGCGAAGCACAGGCTGGTGACGAAGACGGCGTCCCAGGAGCGTCCCGCCCCGCCGGCCAGCGCGAGCACGCCGAGGGCCACGATCGGCCCGGCGAACGCGCCGAGGCTGTCGAGGGCGCGGTGCGCGCCGAAGGCCCGGCCGAGCTGTTCGCGGGGTGCGGAGAGGGTGATGAGCGCGTCGCGCGGGGCGGTGCGCAGGCCCTTGCCGGTGCGGTCGGCGGCCAGCACGGCGCCGACGGCCGCGGGCGCGGCGGGGGTCAGCAGCAGCCCGACCTTGGCGAGCGCGGACAGGCCGTAGCCGACGGCGGCGACGAGTTTGCGCCGGCGGAGCCGGTCGGCGAGATAGCCGCCGGCGAGGCGGGTGAGCGCGGTGGCACCGGTGTAGAGGCCGTCGAAGGCGCCGTACTGGGCGACGCCGAGGTGCAGGCCGAGGACCAGGTAGGCGGGCAGGACGGCGGTGACCATCTCGGAGGAGACGTCGGTGACCAGGCTGACCAGGCCGAGCGCCAGGACGTTCCCGGTCAGCACGCGGCGGGCCGGGGCCCCCTTGAGGGAGGCCCCGGGGCGGGTGTCGGTGAGGTACATCAGCTGAGCGTGAGGTCGTCGAACCAGGTGATGCCGGGGTCGCCCGGGTGGTTGTCGTCGTGGTTGACCAGCTGCACGGTGTACGAGTGGCCGGGGGTGAGCTTGTCGGTGACCTGCTGCCAGGAGCCGTTCGCCGTGCAGGTCCTGGGCAGCGGGGTGCTGGTGCTGCCGCTGGTGTTGTGCTTGACGACGACGGTCGCCCAGGCGTACGCCACGGTGTCCTTGCAGTCGCCCTTCCACCAGAGGGTGAGCTTGGTGACGCCGGGCGGCGCGGTGAAGGTCTGGGTGAGGACGGAGTCGCCGTTGGTGGGCGAGGTGGAGCCCACCGCGGCGGCGTAGGCGCCGGAGTGCGGGGCGGCGGCGATCGCGGTGGTGCCGGTGCGGGTCCAGCCGGTGAACGTGCCGTACTCGAAGCCGCCGTTGACCAGGCCCGGGACCGGGGTGGGCGAGGGGCTGGGCGAGGCCGGGCCGGTGGGGGAGGGCGTGGCGGTGGGCGGCGGCGAGGTGGTCCACACGTCGGTGATCGGGGTCGCGCCGGCGGCGGAGCCCAGCGGGGCGAGCCCGTAGGCGTCCTCCAGCGTCCGCAGCACGCTGTAGTGGTTGATCTGTTCGGCGTAGCTGCCGGGCCGGACCTTCTCGCCGACCATGACGGTGGCGATCTGGTTGACCGAGCTGAAGTTGTCCTCGTCGAAGGTGGCGATCAGCAGGCTGTTGTGGGTCTTGGCCCACTGCGCGTAGCCGTCGAGGTTGTTCTTCAGCCAGGTGTCCCCGGTGCCGACGGCGCAGTCGTGCATGTCGTCGCACATGTCGGGGATCACGAAGGAGACGGTGGGCAGCTTGCCGTAGTCGGTCGGGAAGGTGCCGAACGGGACGCTGCTGGCGGCGGGCACGTTGTCGAAGTCGGCCCACGGCGCGTGCTTGCGCTGGTAGGTGCCGCTGGAGCAGCCGGTGTAGCCGGTGGAGGGGAGCGCCTCCGAGTAGCCCTTGAACGTGTACCCGGCGGAGAGCAGTTGGCTGCCCAGGTTGGCCGTCCCGGTGAAGTTCTTCGGGCAGGAGTCGTCGGTGACGCCCTGCTGGGAGCCGGAGAACAGGGCGAGGTAGTTCGGCTGGCTGGGGTGGGTGACCCCGTAGGACTGGGTGAAGCTCGCGCCCTGCGCGGCCAGGGAGTTGAGGTACGGCGCGCCGGCGCTGCCGATGATCGTCGAGTAGTCCTTGTTCTCGAACAGCACGATCACGACGTGGTCCGGGCGGGGCACGGCCGCGGCGGCGGCGGCGGTCGTGGTGCCGGAGAACCCGGTGTCCACGGCCAGTACCGAGCCGACGAGAGCGAGCGCTCCCGCGAGGAGGGAGGCGATCACCGGCTTCCTGATCAGCATGGTCGTCCTTCTTCGGGCGGACGCTCGCGGCGGAGCCGTCCGGGGAGCAGGGAGCACCCGGCGGCCGGGAGGGGTCCGGCCGACGGCGGGCGATGCATCATGGCAGTCGGCTGTCTGGACATGTCAATGGTGTTCACCGACTGTCCGCCAACTCGTCGGACAACGGCCGGTTCCGGTCCATCCGGGCCGCCGGGCCGCGCCCGGTCGACGGCGGGGTCAGGGGTGCGACCGGGTCAGGGGTGCGGCCGGGTGGCCAGGTAGGCGAGCCAGTCGCCGTGGTGGGTGATGTCGGGGCCGGTGGCGGCGGTGTGCGGGTCGCACTGGAAGCCCAGGACCCAGGTGGCGTCGTCGAGTTGGACGCGGCCCAGGGACATCGGGGCGGGGAGGTCGGCGAGGAAGCGGCCCAGGGCGGCGGGGGAGAGGGTCCACCGCTCGCCGGTGACCGTGCCGCCCCCGTCCGGGCCGACGTGGACCAGGCCGGGCTTGGGGGGCGTGGTGGGGAGGGCGGTCAGGCGGTAGGCGGCGGCGGTGCGGACGGGGCCCGCGTAGCGGGCGCCGGAGTCGGTGAGCTGGTGGTTGAGGGGCTGGCCGCGGCGGTGGGCGCCGAGGACGACCAGGTCGATGCCGGTGTCCGGGAGGGGGGCCGGGAGTTCCTCGCCGGTGAGGCGGGCGGCGAGGTCGAGGCCGACCTGGTCGTCGAAGGCGCGGGTGAGGACGCTGACGCCGAACGGGCTGCCGTCCGCCTCCCCGGCCGGGACGGCGACGGCGGCCAGGTCGAGCAGGTTGACGAAGTTGGTGTAGGTGCCGAGCCGGGAGTTGACGCCGACCGGGTCGGCCCGGACGGCGGCGAGGGTGGGGTGCTCGGTGGTGGTGGGCAGCAGGAGCGCGTCGAAGCCGGCCAGCAGGCGGGCGGCGTCGGCCCGGTGCCGGTCGAGGCGTTCCTGGTCGGCGGCGAGGGCGTGGGCGGGCAGGTCGGCCGCGGCGAGGACGATGGCGGCGACGGTGGGGTCGGCGCCCTCCGGGTCTCGGGCGAGGAACTCCCCGACGGCCGCGTACCGTTCGGCGACCAGGGCGCCGTCGTAGAGCAGCCGGGCCGCCGCCAGCAGGGGCGAGACGTCGACGGCGGCGGTCTCCGCGCCGCTCTCCCGCAGCCGGGCGGCGGCCGCGTGGAAGGCGGCCCGGGCCTGCGCGGACAGCGGCGCGAGGTCCTGCTCGCGGGGCAGCGCCACCCGGGGCCGCTCCGGCGCGGCCAGCCGGACGGCGTCGGGCCAGGCGCGGCTGCGCGGGTCGGCCGGGTCGGGGCCGGTCAGCGCGGCCAGCGCGGGCAGCGCCCCGGCCAGGGTGCGGGCGAAGACGGTGACGGCGTCGTAGGGGCGGGCGGCGGGGACGACCCCGGTGGTGGGGACCAGGCCGAGGGTCGGTTTGACGCCGACGATGCCGTTGAACGCGGCGGGCACCCGGCCCGAGCCCGCGGTGTCGGTGCCGAGCGCGAAGTCCGCGATGCCGAGCGCGACGGCGACCGCGGAGCCGGAGCTGGAGCCGCCGGAGACCTTCTCCGGCTGGTGGGCCGCGCGCACCGCGCCGTACGGGCTGCGGGTGCCGACCAGCCCGGTGGCGAACTGGTCCATGTTGGTCTTGCCGAGCACGATCGCGCCCGCGGCGGCCAGCCGCCGCACCGCGGTGGCGGACGCCTCCGGGTGCCGGGCGTAGCCGGGGCAGGCGGCGGTGGTGGGCAGGCCCGCGACGTCGATGTTGTCCTTGACGGCGTACAACAGGCCCCGCAGCGGCAGGAGTTCACCGGCCGCCGCGCGGGCGTCGAGGGCGCGGGCCTCGGCCGCGACCTCCTCCCGGGGGCGCAGGGTGATCCAGACCTCCGGCCGGTCCGCCTCCTCGATGCGCCGGTAGGCGGCGGCGACGCGCTCCTCGGCCGTGCCGGTCCAGAGGGCGGGGGCGAGGGCGGCGGCGGGGGCGGCGCTCTCGGGGGTGGTGCGGTTCACGCTGCTTCCTCTCGCAGGACGACGGTCAACGGGGTGCCGGCGTCGATCTGCTGGCCGGGGGCGACCAGCACGTCGGCGACGACGCCGGCCGACGGGGCGCGGACGACGACCTCCATCTTCATGGCCTCCAGCACGATCAGCGGCTGCCCCGCCGCGACCCGGGTGCCGGGCGCGGCGGCCACCTTCCACACGCTGGAGCTGAGCGGCGCCTCCACCAGCCCGGCGCCGGGCGGCAGCGCGCGGGGCGCCGCCGCCGGGGCCGGGACGGGGTCGGGCCGGTCGGCGAGTTCGCCCGCGGCCTCCCAGGCCCGCCGCTCGGCGGCGAAGGCGGCGGACTGGCGGGCCCGGAAGGCGGCGATGCCGTCGGCGTTCTCGGCCAGGAAGCGTTCGTGCGCGGCCAGCGAGAAGGTGCCGGGGCGGATGTCGAGCGCGCGGCGGCCGGCGGCCAGGTCCGCCCGGACGTCGAGGAGTTCGGCCGGGGAGACGGGGTGCCAGACGATCCGGTCGAAGAAGCGCAGCAGCCAGGGGATGCCGTCCGCGAAGGACCGGCCGGGGCGCAGGCCGCCCCAGATCGGGACGGTGCGGCCGATCAGCTGGTAGCCGCCGGGGCTCTCCATGCCGTAGACGCACAGGTAGGAGCCGCCGATGCCGACGCCCGCCTCGGCGGTCCAGGTGCGGGCCGGGTTGTACTTGGTGGTGACCAGGCGGTGGCGGGGGTCGAGCGGGGTGGCGGCGGGCGCGCCCAGGTAGACGTCGCCGAGGCCGAGCACCAGGTACCGGGCGTCGAAGACGGTCCGGCGGACGTCGTCGACCGAGTCGAGGCCGTTGATCCGGCGGATGAACTCGATGTTGGACGGGTTCCACGGGGCGTCGTCGCGCACCGAGGTGCGGTAGCGGGAGATCGCCTCGTCCACCGTGGGGTCGTCCCAGGACAGCGGCAGGTGGACCTCCCGGCTGGGCACGGTGAGGTCGTGCGCGGCGGGGAGCCGGTCCTCGGCCTCCTGGAGCAGGCCGAGCAGGGTGCGCAGCGGGAGCGCGTCGGGGTCGGTGTGCAGGTGCAGCGAGCGGACGCCGGGGGTGATGTCGACCAGGCCGCGGGGCCGGTGCGCGGCGAGGTGCCCGGCCAGGGCGTGCACCCGCATCCGCAGGGCCAGGTCGAGGGCCATCGGGCCGTACTCGACCAGGATGTTGTCGTCGGCGCCGCGCCGGTAGACCACCTCGGGCGCGGTGTCGGTGGCGGGGCGGCGGGCGAGGACGCCGTCGTCGGGGTCGGGGCCGCCGGCGGGCAGGGTGCGCGGGGCGGGGGAGCGGCGCAGCTCGGCGGCGCGGGCCTCGGTGACGGGGACGAACCGGACGGTGTCGCCGGGTCGGAGCTGTCCGGCCTTCCAGCGCTCGCCGGCCACCACGGTGAACGGGCAGGCGAAGCCGCCGAGGCTGGGGCCGTCGGGGCCGAGGATGGCGGGGGTGTCGCCGGTGAGGTTGACGGCGCCGACGGAGTACGCGGTGTCGTGGACGTTGGAGGGGTGCAGTCCGGCCTCGCCGCCATCGGGCCGGGCCCACTCGGGGCGGGGGCCGATCAGCCGCACGCCGGTGCGGGCGGACTGGGCGGAGACCTTCCAGTCGGCGCCGTACACCGCCCGCAGGCCGTCCCGGGTGAGGAAGTCCGGTGCGGGGTGCGGGCCTTCGGAGACCGCGAGCCGCCAGCGGGTGGTGAAGTGCGGGCGCCGGGCGGCGGGGACGGCGGCGGGCGCGGGCGCGCCGGGCGCGGGGTCGGCCGGGCGCAGCACGTCGCCGGTGCGCAGGGCGCGTCCGGCGTGGCCGCCGAAGCCGCCCAGGGTGAAGGTGGCGGTGCTGCCGAGGTAGGCGGGCAGGTCGAGGCCGCCGCGCACCAGCACGTACGTCCGCATGCCGGGCCCGGCGGGGGTGCCGACCTCCAGCAGGGCGCCGGCGGGCAGGTCGAGCGGCTCCCACTGGGCGGCGGGGGCGCCGTCGACCGTGACCGGGGCCGGGGCGCCGGTGACGCAGACGACGGCGGGCCGGGAGAAGCGCAGGGCCGGTCCCTCCAGGGTGCACTCCAGGCCGGGGGCGCCCGGCGGGTTGCCGACGGCGGTGTTGCCGAGCCGGAAGGAGAGGTCGTCCATCGGGCCGCCGGGCGGGATGCCGACGTCCCAGTGGCCGGTGCGGCCGGGCCAGTCCTGCGCGGTGGTGAGGGTGCCGCCGCGGACCACGTCGATCCGCGGGCGCGGGTCGGTGACGCCGGCCAGGGTGGCGGTGGTGTGCCGGGCCGCCAGCACCTCGGGGGTGCGGCAGGCGGCGCGCAGCAGGCCGAGGTTGGTCTCGACGCCGTCGATCCGGGTGGCCTCCAGGGCCTCGGCCAGCCGGGCGAACGCCTCGGCGCGGTCGCGGCCGGTGGCGATCACCTTGGCGAGCATCGGGTCGTAGGCGGGGGAGACCTCCTGGCCGGTCTCCACCCAGCCGTCCACCCGCACCCCGGCGCCGGGAGCGCCGCTGGGGACACCACCGGGAGCACCACCGGGAGCACCGTCGGGGACACCGTCGGGAGCACCGCCGGGGAGTTCGACCCGGGTGAGCAGGCCGGAGCTGGGCCGGTGGTCCTGGCCCGGGTCCTCGGCGTAGAGCCGGGCCTCGACGGCGTGCCCGCGGACGGGCGGGCCGTCGGGGCCGACGTCGGCCAGCAGGTCCCGCTCGCCGCGGGCCAGCCGCAGCATCCAGCCGACCAGGTCGACGCCGGTGATCTGCTCGGTGACCGGGTGCTCCACCTGGAGGCGGGTGTTGACCTCCAGGAAGGCGGCCTCCTCGCGTTCGGCGTCGTAGACGAACTCCACGGTGCCGGCCGAGCGGTAGCCGACCGAGGCGCACAACTCCCGCGCACTGCGGTGCAGTCGCTCGCGCAGTGCGGCCGGGAGGCCGGGGGCCGGGGCCTCCTCCAGGACCTTCTGGTGGCGGCGCTGCAACGAGCAGTCCCGGTCGCCCAGGCTGACGACCCGTCCGGTGCCGTCGCCGAAGACCTGCACCTCGACGTGCCGGGCCCGGGCGACGTACCGCTCCAGGAAGACCCCGCCGTCGCCGAAGTTGCCCCGGGCCAGCCGGGTGACCTGGTCGTGGGCGGCCCGCAGTTCGTCCGGCCCGGCGCAGGCCCGCATGCCGATGCCGCCCCCGCCGCCGGTGGCCTTGAGCATCACCGGGTAGCCGATCTCCCCGGCCGCGCGCAGCGCCTCCTCCGGCCCGGCCAGCAGCCCGGTGCCGGCCAGCAGCGGGACCCCGGCGGCCTCGGCCGCCGCGCGGGCGGTGTGCTTGGCGCCGAAGACCTCCAGCTGGCGGGGGGTGGGGCCGACGAAGACCAGGCCGGCGGCCTCCGCGGCGGCGGCGAACGCCGCGTTCTCGGACAGGAAGCCGTACCCGGGGTGGACCGCCCCGGCGCCCGTCGCGCGGGCCGCGGCCAGCACCAGGTCGGCCCGCAGGTAGCTCTCGGCGGCGGGCGCCGGGCCCAGCCGGACGGCCTCGTCGGCCATCCGGACGTGCGGGGCGGTGCGGTCGGCGTCGGAGTACACGGCGACGGTCCGCAGGCCGAGCGCGGACGCGGAGCCGATGACGCGGCAGGCGATCTCGCCGCGGTTGGCGACGAGCAGGGTGTCGAACACGACGGCGGCTCCTCAGGGGCGGGCCGGACGGGGCCGGGCGGGGTCGGGCGGGCCGGCCGGGGCGGCCGGTCCGCCCCGTACCGGTGGCGGAGCGGGTTACGCGCCGGCGGGCGCGGCAGGCGCGGCGGACGTGACGGGTGCGGCGGGCAGCACGTGGTCGCCGACCCGGTCGGTGCTCAGGCACAGCGAGCAGACGACGGCGTCGTGGGTGGCGCAGGCGGCCAGGTCGGGGCGCTCGTACGGCTGGTGGCAGACGTGGCAGACCAGGGTGGCCGCGCTCGGGTTGCCCTCCTCGTCCAGCAGCGGCTCGGCCAGGCCGTCGTCGGTGCGGCGCAGGTAGTACCGGCCCCGGGTGAGGACGGCCATCAGCGGGGTGAGGACGAAGGCGATCAGGGCGGCGGCCACCGGGGAGTACGGCTGGAGGGTGTCGCCCAGGGCGTGGAAGTACAGCGCGATGGACAGGCCCGAGGCGGCGGTGAAGGCGACCACGCCGACCGGGTTGACGGCGTACAGCATGCCGCGGCGGAACTCCGGCCGCAGCGGGGAGATCCGCAGCAGGTGCTTGTTGACGCCGATGTCGGTCGCGACGGTGACCACCCAGGCGATCGCGCAGTTCGAGTAGAAGCCCAGGACGCCGTTGAGGAAGCTGAACATGTCGGCCTCCATCAGGACGAGCGCGATGCCCAGGTTGACCAGGACGAAGACCATCCGCCCGGGGTAGCGCCGGGTGACCCGGGTGAAGGAGTTCGTCCAGGCGAGCGAGCCGGAGTAGGCGTTCGTCACGTTGATCTTGATCTGGCTGACCACCACCAGCACCACCGCCAGCGGGACGACCAGCCAGGACGGCAGCATCGCGTCGAAGGCGCCCTTGAACTGCCGGATCGGCTCGGGCGCGAGGCCGGGTCCGACCGCCGAGAGGATGTGCACGGCGAGGAAGACTCCGATCGCCTGCTTCAGCGCGCCGATCACCACCCAGCCCGGCCCGGCCAGCACCACCGCCGTCCACCACCCGCGCCGGTTGGCCGCCGTGCGGGGCGGCATGAAGCGCAGGTAGTCGATCTGCTCGCCGATCTGCGCGATCAGCGACAGGCAGACCCCGGCGCCCAGCAGCACCGGGGCGGTGTCGACCCCGCCCGCGCCGTCGGTGCCCGGGTAGGACAGGAAGCGGTGCACGCTGCCCGGGTCGGTGCAGATCAGGTACACCAGCGGGGAGACCATCAGCACCAGCCAGACCGGGGTGGTCCACACCTGGAGCCGGCTGAGCGCCTTCATGCCGTAGACCACCAGCGGGATCACCATCAGGGTGGAGACCAGGTAGCCCAGCCAGAGCGGCAGGCCGAGGCCCAGCTTGAGGCCCTGGGCCATGATCGAGCCTTCGAGGGCGAAGAAGATGAAGGTGAAGCTGGCGAAGATGACGCTGGTCAGCACCGAGCCGTAGTAGCCGAAGCCGGAGCCGCGGGTGATCAGGTCCAGGTCGATGTTGTAGCGGGCGCCGTAGTACGCCAGCGGGTAGCCGGTGACGAAGATGACCACGGCGGCCACCGCGATCGCCACCAGCGCGTTGCCGGTGCCGTGGGCCAGGCCGATCCCGGCGCCGATCGAGAAGTCGGCCAGGTAGGCGATGCCGCCGAGGGCGGTGGTGGCCACCACCATCGGGGTCCAGCGGCGGTAACTGCGCGGCGCGAAGCGGAGGGTGTAGTCCTCCAGGGTCTCCTTCACCGCCTGCCCGGTGCCCGGTGCCGCCGACTGCGGGGGGCCGGGCTCGGCGGCTTTCACCAGGCGGGGCTCGACGTTCATGCGGTGCCTCCTTGCCGTGCGGAAGAGCGGAAGGGCGCGCGGGTGCGCGGGCATACGGGTGCGCTGGCATGCGGGTGCGCGGGACGGCGTGCGCGGGGGGCACGCGGCGGCGACGGGCGGTACGCGGGCGGGGCGGCCGTCCGCGGGCGGGCCCGGGGTCAGACCCGGTCCGCGTGCAGGGCCATCTGCGTCAGGGCGCGCCGGGCGCGCTCCAGGACGACGTCCATGGAGGCCCCGACGTGGCTGTGCAGGGCGCGGTACGCCTCGTCCAGGCGGCCGTCCCGGACGTGCTCCATGATCTCGATGTGCTCGGTGACGGTGGAGTCCACCCGGTCCCGGGTGAGGAAGTCGTACATCCGGACCCGGCGGATCCGCCGGTTGACCGCGACCAGCGCCTCGGTGAGCGCCGGGTTGCCCGCGGCCCGGGACAGCGCGGTGTGGAACTCCTCGTCCAGCACGACGAACCGGGGGTCCGGCGCGGGGGGCGCCTCCCGGATCGCGTACCAGCGCCGCAGCTCCGCCTCGACCACCGCCGGGTCGTGCCGCAGTGAGGGGTCCTCCAACGCCCTTGCCACGCCGCGCAGTTCGAGCGTGACGCGGAGCTCGTACAGGTCCCGCAGCTGCGGGAGGTTCGGTACCACCGGGAAGTAGCCGCCGTCGCCGCGCTCGATCATCCCGTCCGACCGCAGCCGGGCCAGCGCCTCCCGCACCGGCGTCCGGGAGACCCCGAACCGGGCCGCCAGCCGCTCCTCGGTCAGCCGTTCGCGCAGCCCGATCCGACCGGACAGCAGCTCCTCGCTCAGCTCCGCGTGGACCCGCTCGCGGTGCGGGAGGTTCGGTGTGTCCGAGGCTGTATACAGCGCTGTGTCCATGGCGGGAGACGCTAGGCAGCGGCCGTTTCCGCCGGACGCGCCCCGGGTGAAGGAGGCGTTTCGGAAGCCTCCCCGGGCAACGGCCCGGTTAACGGCGCCGCCCGCGGCCGGTCCTGACGGCCGCTCACCCGCTCACCCGCTCACCCGCTCACCCGCTCAGCTGCGCTCCCCGCCCCCGGCCCCGGTCCCGGTCCCGCCCCCGGCCCCGGCCCCGGTGCGGGCGGGCCCGAAGCCCTCGCTGGTGAGCAGGTAGAACGCGGGCACCAGCAGGAACACCCCCAGCGCGACCAGCGGGGCCAGCGCCGCGCCCAGCACGCCGGCCGCCGCGTAGAGGCCCACGCCGATCCACGACCGCAGGCTGCCGTGCCGCAGGTAGGACGGCTCCACCCCGGTGGCGAGCAGCTCCGGGCGGCGGCGCAGGCAGTGGTAGAGCACCACCCAGCTCAGGCACATCGCCGCGGCGACGCCCGCGTACAGGGCCACCGCCGTCCGCGCGTCCGCGCCGTCGAAGTCCTCCTGCAGCGCGCGGGAGAGCACCCCGGTGGGGAACGGCAGGGCCGCGGTGGTGAACAGCACCAGCAGGTTCGCGGCCTGCAGGCCGCGGTCGAGCGAGCGGACCCGGACGAACGCCTGGTGGTGGTTGAGCCAGATCACCGCCACGTAGCTGAACGAGGCCGCGTAGCCGACGTAGGCCGGCCACTGCTGGGCCAGCGCGTGCGCCAGCCCCCCGCTGCGGTGCGGCGGGTCGGACAGGTCCAGCACCAGGATGGTCACGGCGATGGCGAACACCCCGTCGCTGAACGCCTCGGCCCGCGCGGTGTCCGACCGGGTGAAACGCGTCCCGGCGCGCATCACCGGCCGCCGTCCGGCACCGGGACTCCTCCGGGAACTGCCGCGGGCGCCGCCCCGCGGCCCGTCACGAGCGACTCCACCGGGGCCGTCACCTCACCTTCGTCCGCCGCCGGCGCGGGGCCGGCGGTCCGCGCCGCCCGCGGGCACGGGCGGCCCGGTATCCGTTCCCGCCGTCGCCGCCCGTCCCCGCCACCGGGCCCGGACGTCCTCCGACCGGCCCACCCGCGCCCGCCGCCCGGTCAGGCCCCGCGGACACCACCGCCCGCCGCCCGGTCAGGCCCCCGCGCCCCGCCCGCCGGGCGGGCTCTGCGGGCTGAGCGCGTCGAGCCGGGCGAGCAGCAGGTCCAGCACGTCCGGGAAGGCGGAGCCGGCCATCTCGGGCAGGTGGTCCCGGACGGCGTGCAGGTGCGGGTACTGCGCGGCGGGGAGGTTGCCGTGGACGGAGCGCCAGGAGCGGTCCTGCTGGTCGCGCTGCTGCGCGGTGAGGGTGCGGACGTCGGCGTCGAGCGCGGCGTGGGCGAGGACGGTGTCGATGAAGGCGCGGTAGTGCCGCACCGCGTCGGCGGGGGAGAAGCCGGCCGCCAGCAGCAGGCCGATGCCGGTGTCGACCGCGCGGCACTCGGCCGGACCGGCGGTGACCCGGGAGGCGCGGACGGCGGCCAGCCGCGGGTGGCGCAGCACCGAGCTGTGCACCCGCACCCCGAACTCGCGCAGGTCGGCCCGCCAGTCGGCGGTGCGGGCGAAGCCGTCGAGCGAGTCGCCGATCAGCCGGTCGGCGACCGCGAGCAGCAGGGCGTCGGTGTCGGCGAAGTAGCGGTAGACGGTGGACGGGTCGCAGCCGAGGGCGGTGCCGAGCCGGCGCACGGTCAGGGCGTTCCCGCCGGGCGCCTCGATCAGGTCGAGCGCGGCGGTGACGATCAGCTCCTCGGTGAGCACGGTGCCGTTGCGGGTGGGGCGCCTGCGGCGGCGTTCGGCGGGGATGCGCGTCGGTTCCGGCACGTCGGGGCTCCTGGGGCGGGGTCGGCGGCGCCGCGGGCGGCCGCTCTTACGACAACTTATTGACGTAACTATGGCAGGGTTGTTTCATCGGTGCACCCCCCTCCGCCCGCCCCGCGCCGCTCAGGCCCGGGCGGAGGGTCCCCCACGAGTCGAGGAGACCGACATGGCCGCTGGCACCCCCGCCAGACCCCCCGGACCGGAGCTGCGGCGCACCCTGGGCGTGCGCGACGGCGTGGCGATCGCGGCGTCCAGCACGGCCGCCACCACCAGCATCGGCATCGGCATGGGCGCGCTCGCGGTGTACGCGGGCCGGCAGACCCCGGCGCTGCTGCTGGTCGCGTTCCTGCCGATCCTCGGCATCGCGCTCTCCTACGCCCGGCTCAACCGCACCGAGCCGAACTGCGGCAACGGCTACACCTGGGTCGGCCGTTCGATCGGCGCCTGGCCGGGCTTCCTGACCGGCTGGGTGGTGCTGGTCGCCAACGTGGTCTTCATGGCCTACACCAGCGCGATCACCGGCTCGGTGGTGCTCCAGTTCGTCAACAAGGCCGGACTGCACCGCCTGCTCGGCGTCGACCTCGACCCCGGCTCCACCGGGGTCAGCACCGTGGTCGGCCTGGTCGCCTTGGTCGCCGTCACCGTCACCGCCGTGACCGGCGTGCGCTCCGCGACCCGCCTGCAGTGGGCGCTGCTGGCCTTCGAGTACACCGTGCTGCTGGTGTTCTGCACCTGGGCGCTGCTCGCCGGGCACGAGTCGTTCTCCTGGAACTGGCTCAACCCGTTCGCCATCGGCTCCTTCCAGTCCCTGGCCCAGGGCCTGGTGCTGGCGGTGTTCGTCTTCTGGGGCTGGGACGCCGCCTTCACCGTCAACGAGGAGACCAGGAACGCCTCCGACGCCTCCCGGGGCGGCCTGATCGCCCTGCTGGCGATGCTCGGGCTGCTGGTGTTCGCCGCGATCTCCTTCCAGCGCATCCTGGGCAACGACGAACTCGTCGCCCAGGGCCCGCAGGCCCTCACCTACCTCGGCGCGAAGCTCGCCCCCGAGCCGTGGGCCTCGCTCCCGCTGGCCGCGCTGATGTGCTCGGCGTTCGCCTCGCTCCAGTCCAGCGTCATCCCGACCGCGCGCGGCGCGCTCGCGATGGGCCGGGACCGGACCCTCGGCCGGCTGTGGACCAGGGTGCACCCCCGCTACGGCTCCCCGGCCGTCGGCACCCTGCTCATCATGGCGATGTCCGCCGCCGTGGCCGTCCTCGCGGTCGGCATCCCGAAGATCAACCTAATGATCCTCACCGCCGTGAACTCCATCGGCCTGATCGTCGCGCTCTACTACGGCCTGACCGCCCTGGCCTGCGCCGTCCGCTTCCGCGCCGACCTGCGCGCGGGCCTGTCGCCCGCCCTGCGCGGCGTCATCGTGCCCGGCCTCAGCGCCCTGGTGCTGTTCGGCCTCGGCGGGTACCTCGCCTACCAGTACGCCACCATGAGCGACCACTTCGAGGCCACCCCCGACAACGGCTGGTTCATGCTGCTGATCCCGGCGCTGATCGTCGGCTCCGGCCTGGTCGTCGGGGCCGTCGCCAAGTGGCGCCGCCGCTCCCCGTACTTCACCACCGGCCGGGGCACCGACGCCGACGCCATCGCCCTCCCCATGGACGCCACCGCCTGACCGGCTCCCCCGCCGCCCGGTCGCCCGCCGCCCGCCCGCTCTCCGCCCGCCCGCACCCCGTCCTGGAGCCCGCATGCACGCCGCCACCGCCGACCTCGTGTTCACCGGAGGGCCGGTCCACACCGTCGACCCGGTCCGCCCGTACGCCACCTCGGTGGCGGTGCGCGGCGACCGCGTCCTCGCGGTCGGCCACGACGAGGTGCGCGACCTGGTCGGACCGGCCACCGAGGTCGTCGACCTGCGCGGCCGGCTGCTGGTCCCGGGCTTCCAGGACGCCCACGTCCACCCCGTCGGCGCGGGCGTGGAGGCGGGCCAGTGCGACCTGTCCGGCGCCACCGACCCGGCGGAGTGCGCCGCCCGGATCCGCGCCTACGCCGACGCCCACCCCGACCGCCCCTGGATCACCGGCGGCGGCTGGTCGATGGAGTCCTTCCCCGGCGGCACCCCCGACCGCCACCTGCTCGACACCCTGGTGCCGGACCGCCCGGTCTACCTGGTCAACCGCGACCACCACGGCGCCTGGGCCAACACCCGGGCCCTCGAACTCGCCGGCCTCGACCGCCGCACCCCCGACCCCGCCGACGGCCGGATCGAACGCGAGGCCGACGGCACGCCCGGCGGCACGCTCCAGGAGGGCGCCATGCGCCTGGTCGCCGACCACGTCCCCGCGGCGACCGCCGACGAGCAGCTGGCCGGCCTGCTGCACGCCCAGGCCGTCCTGCACGGGTACGGCGTCACCGCCTGGCAGGACGCCCTGCTCGGCGCGCACGCCTCCACCCCCGACGCCGCGCCGGTCTACCGCCGCGCCGTGCGGGAGGGGCTGCTGACCGCCCGGGTCCGCGGCGCGCTGTGGTGGGAGCCGTCCGGGGGCCTCGGGCAACTGCCCGAACTCCTGCGCCGCCGCGAGGAGTTCACCCTCGGCGGGCTGAACGCCCACACCGTGAAGATCATGCAGGACGGCATCGCCGAGAACGGCACCGCCGCCCTGCTCGGCCCCTACCTGGACGCCTGCGGCTGCGCCTCCGGCAACTCCGGCCTCTCCTTCGTCGACCCCCGCGAACTCGCCGAGGTCGTCACCGCACTGGACGCCGAGGGGTTCCAGGTCCACTTCCACGCCCTCGGCGACCGGGCCGTGCGCGAGGCGCTGGACGCCGTCGAGGCCGCCCTCCGGGCCAACGGCCGGCGCGACAACCGGCACCACCTGGCCCACCTCCAGGTGGTCGACCCGGCGGACGTCCCGCGCTTCCGCGCGCTCGGCGCCACCGCGAACGTCCAGGCCCTGTGGGCGGCCCACGAACCCCAGATGGACGAGCTCACCATCCCCTTCCTGGGCCGGGACCGGGCCGCCCGCCAGTACCCGTTCGCCGACCTGGTCCGCAGCGGCGCCACCCTCGCCGCCGGCAGCGACTGGCCGGTCTCCAGCCCCGACCCGATCGCCGCCCTGCACACCGCCGTCAACCGCCACCAGCCCGGCTCCGACCGCCCGGTCTTCCTCCCCGAGCAGCGCATCCCCCTGCACACCGCGCTCGCCGCCTACACCGCGGGCAGCGCCCACGTGAACCACCTCGACGACACCGGCACCATCACCCCCGGCAAGCTCGCCGACCTCGCCGTCCTCGACCGCGACGTCTTCGCCCGCCCCGCCGAGGAGATCGCGCTGGCCCGCGTCCTGGAGACCTTCGTCGGCGGCCGCCGGGTCCACCGCGCCCCCGACGCCTGACCCGGTGCGCCGACCGGCTCCGGCGGCCGGGCGTCAGGCGTGCGGGGCCCGCTCGGCGCCGACCCGGGCCTCGCGCTGCCGGGCGGCCCACGCGCGCATCCGCTCCACGGACTCCGGGTCGTCGGCCGCGCCGGTGTCCAGCACCGTGGTCGCGCCGTCGCCGAGGTCGACGAACCGGTGCTCCATGGTGCCGGTGGCGACGATCGACAGCACGGCGAGGAGCTCCTCCTCCACCTCGCGGGTCAGGTGCGCCCGGTCCTCGGGGGCGAGGTCGAGGACGTGGTCCTCGGCGGGGGCGGCGAGGGAGGCCACCGCGGGGGCGAGGAGGCGGCCCAGCACCCGGAACTCGTCGGGGGTCATCCGGGCCCGCAGGGTGTCGAGGTAGAGGCGGACCCGCTCGGCCCGGGTGGGGGTGGTGTCGTCGTGCACCGGGCCATCCTGCCAGCGTCCGCGCCCCGTTCCCGGCCCGGGGAGGCGAACGTCTCCGATCCGGGCGGTGAACCGTGCCGTTTCCTTGGGGTGCACCCCCTGACGCCGGGGGCGGGCCCGGGTGGGACAACGGAGGGAGAGCCCGCCCACCGCACCCGCTGGAAGTGATCGCCGTGGCCACGACCGAGATCCCGACCGCCCCCCGCCCCGCCCCCGTTCCCGCCGCCCCCGCCCCCGCCGCCGTCCCCGCGCCGGGACGGCAGGGGGAGCACTGGGCGGTCGAGCACCGCCCCGACGCGCTCGGGCCGCTCCGCCGGTCGGCCCGGGCGTCGCTGGACTCCTGGGGGGTGGAGCCCGCCGCCGCCGACGCCGCGGTCCTGGTGGTGTCCGAACTGGTGGCCAACGCGGTCCGCCACGCCCTCCCGCCGGTCGCCCTCCGGCTCCGCCACGACCGCGCCGACCGGCGGCTCTGGGTCGAGGTCACCGACGGCGGCCCCGCCCGCGCCGCCGCCCCCGACCTGCCGCCGCCCGACGAACACGGCCGCGGACTGCTCCTCGTCGCCGCCCTCGCCCTCGCCCACGGCGCGCGCCCGCACCACGGCGGGACGGTCGTCCGCTGGGCCTGCGTCGCGGCGGGCTGAACGGCCGTCCCTGCGCCGGGCCGGACGCCGGGCCGGACGGCCGACCGCGCCCGCTCCGACCGACCGGACCGCCCCTGACCTGGACCGATCCGGTGCGAGCGGCGAAGATGGGCAGGTGAGCGCCGAACCCGGGCCGCCCCCGGCCCCCGCACCGGACGCGGCACTCCTCGAACGCGGCCACGAATCGGCCGTCCTCGACGCGACGGTCGCCGCGGCCGGGCGCGGTGCCGGGACGGCCGTGCTGCTGGAGGGGGTGGCCGGGATCGGGAAGAGCGCCCTGCTGCGGTACGCCCGCGACCGGGGCCGGGTGGCCGGGGTGCGTGTGCTCACCGCGCGGGCCACCGAGCTGGAGACCAGTTTCGCCTTCGGCGTCGTGCGGCAGCTGCTCGAACCGCTGCTGGCCGCGGCGCCGCCCGAGCGGCGGGCGGCCCTGCTGGCCGGCCCGGCACTGGCCGCCACCGCGGTCCTCGCCCCGCTCCCGGAGGAACCGGAGGCGGCGGCCAGGCCGGCGATCGGCGACTTCGCCGCGCTGAACGGCCTGCTGTGGCTGGCGGTGAACGCGGCCGAGGAGGAGCCGCTGCTGCTCGTCGTCGACGACCTGCACTGGTGCGACCCGCCGTCGCTGCGCTGGCTGGCGTTCCTGCTGCCCCGGCTGGCCGAGCTGCGGATCGCGCTGGTCGCCGCCGTGCGCAGCGACGAGGCGGTCGAGGCCCGGCCGCTGCTCAACCAGGTCGCCACCGACCCGGCGTTCACGGTGCTGCGCCCGCGCCCGCTCGGCCGGGGCGCCGCCGCGGAGTTCCTGACCCGGGCGCTGGAGCGGGGCGGCGTCGAGCCGGACTTCGGCCGGGCCTGCCACGACGCCACCGCGGGCAATCCGCTGCTGCTGCGCGAGCTGGCCCGGGCCGTGCGCGAGCAGGACCTGCCGACCGACGCCGCGCACGCCGGGTACGTGGTGGACCTCGGGCCGCACGCGGTGGCCCGGCTGGTGGAGCGCCGCCGGGACCGGCTCGGTCCGCGGGCGCGGCGCTTCGCCGCCGCGCTCGCCGTGCTCGGCGACGACGCGCCGCTGGCCGACGCGGCGGCGCTGGCGGGCATCGGCCCGGGCACCGCGCTGCGCTGCCTGGACGAGATCGGCCACCCCGGCACCGTGCACGACGGGGAGGGCTCCGCGGCCGGGCGCGGCCCGCGCCGCCTGCGCTACGTCCACCCGCTGATCCGGGCCGCCGTGTACGCCTCGATCCCGGCGGCCGACCGCGCCCTGCTGCACCGCCGGGCCGCCCGGCTGGTGGAGGCCAGGACCGGCGACGGCGACCCGGCCCGGATCGCCGCGCACCTGCTGCACGCGGTGCCCGCCGCCGACCCGCACGCGGTGGCGCTGCTGCGCCGGGTCGCCGCCCGGTCGGTCGCGGTGGGCGCGCCCGCCGAGGCGGCGGTGTTCCTGCGCCGGGCGCTGGAGGAGCCGCCGCCCGAGCCGGAGCGGGTGCCGCTGCTGCTGGAGCTGGCGGAGGCGACCATCACCCAGGACATCGCCGCCGCGGCCGGCCACCTGCGCACCGCGCTGCGGCTGGCGTCCGGCCCGGTGGAGCGGGCCCGGATCGCGGCGCTGCTGGGCGAGGCGGCGACCTACGTGCAGCCGACCGAGCAGGCGATGGCCGACCTGGAGCACGCGGTGGCGGCGCTGGAGCGGGAGGAGGGCGGCGTCCCGGCGGAGGACCTGCGGCGCCGGCTGGCCGCCACGATGCTGTTCACCGCGTTCGCCTCCCGCTCCGGCCGGGGGGAGCTGGCGCGGCGGATGCCCCGGCTGCGCGAGCTGGCCGAGCACGACGGGCCGGGGGCCCGGATGCTGGACTGCGCGATCGCCTACCAGGACGCCATGACGGGCCGCCCGGACGCGGCGGACCGGGCCCGGCGCGGGCTGTCGGGCGGGCTGCTGGAGCCGTCCGAGCACACCGTCACGGCGCTGGCGCTGGCCCTCGCGGTGCTGCTGCTGGCGGAGGACCCGGGCGCGGCGGCCCGGCTGGACGCGCTGACGGCCGACGCCCGGCGGAGCGGTTCGCTGCGCATGCTGGCCTCGGCGAGCACCGTCCGGGCCCGGGGCTGGCTGCTGGCCGGGCAGTTGGCGGAGGCCGAGGCGGACGCCCGGGAGGGGCTGGCCGCGGCCGGGATCTACGAGCGGACGGGGCTGCGGACCACGGTGCTCGGCCCGGTGGTGCGGGCCGCGCTCGGCGAGACGCTGATCCTGCGCGGCGACCTCGACGAGGCCGGGCGGGTGCTGGCCGCCGCCGGGCCAGCCCACCTGCTCGGCGCCCCCCGGGCCCGGCTGCGGCAGGCCCGCGGCGACGCCCCGGCGCTGGTGGCGCGCGAGGCCCTGGAGGCGGGGAGCGCCGCGGAGGCGATCGGGGTGCTCAACCCGGCCATGGTGCAGTGGCGGGTCCCGGCGGCGCTGGCCCTGCACGCGGACGGCCGCACCGGGCGGGCCCGGGAGCTGGCCGTCCGGGAACTGGAGCTGGCCCGGCGGTGGGGCGCCCCCGCGCCGGTCGGGCGGGCGCTGCGGCTGCTGGCCGACCTGGCGCCGGACCGGGTGGGCGCGGTGGAGCTGCTGCGGGAGTCGGTCGCCGTGCTGGAGGGGTCGGCGGCGCGGCTGGACCTGGCGGCGGCGCGGGCCGACCTCGGGGTCGCGCTGCACGCGGCAGGGCGGGCGGCGGAGTCCCGGACGGTGCTGCGCGCGGCGCTGGACGCGGCCGACCAGTGCGGGGCCCGGCCGCTGACCGAGCGGGTGCGCGGCGCGCTGCGGGCGGCGGGCGCGCGTCCGCGCCGGGCGGCGCTGTCCGGGCCGGGGGCGCTGACCCCCAGCGAGCTGCGGGTGGCCGAGCTGGCGGCGGCGGGGGCGACCAACCGGGCGATCGCGCACCAGCTGTTCGTCACGCCGAAGACGGTCGAGGTCCACCTGTCGCGGATCTACCGCAAGCTCGGCATCTCCGCCCGCACCCAGCTCGCGGCGGCGCTGCGCGGCTGAGCGGACGGCTGAGCGTCCGGGTGGCCGGGTGGCCGGGTGGCCGCGCGGGCCCCTTACCCGACCCCCCGATCTTTTCCGCCGCCGCAGCTGCGGGGTGTCCGTCCGGGGCGGCCCGGCGTTGACTCGTCCCTTCGGGCCGGTGCTCCGCCGCGCGCCACCGGATGTGGATTGACTCATCAGATAGTGCATGGCTCTTGCTAAAAGCGGATGGGCTAGCCACTATATGAGCCACCACCCACCAGTTCGAAAGGCGGTCCCCCATGACTGCTGGCCCTGTCACGCGCCTGCGTCGCCGCACCCTTGCCGGAACGGTCGGCCTCGCCACCGCCCTCGGCCTGCTCACCGCGGTCGGCCCGGCCGCCGCGACGGCCGGTGCGACCGGCACGCCCTGCGCCAACCCCGTCGACCCCACCGGCGTGAGCTACCCGCTGCCCTGCCTGCGGCAGGTCTTCGCCGACAACTTCGACGGCACCGCGCTCGACCCCGCGAAGTGGAACGTCCGCCAGACCTCCTGGTCGAACGACTCCAACGTCTCGGTGAGCGGCGGCGAGCTGAACATCGACATGAAGCGGGTGAGCGCCTCGGCCGGGAAGGACGGCTTCCGCGGCGGCGGCGTCTCCTCCAAGCAGCGCTTCGGCTACGGGTACTACGAGATCACCGCGACCCTCCCGCAGCTGACCCCCGGCTGGCACCCGGCGTTCTGGACCCAGATGTGGGACGGCGCCGAGGGCCGCCCGGTGTACGACCGGCCGTTCACCGAACTCGACGTGTTCGAGGTCCAGTCGGTGGCCCCGCACGGCACCGCCCCCGCCACCACCAAGCTCGACGGCGGCGTCATCACCTGGAACAACAACACCTCCGGCAACGACGTCAAGAACTCCGAGTTCAAGCCGCGCTTCCCCTGGAAGAAGGCCGACGGCACGCCGCTGTGGAACGAGCGGCACCGCTACGGCCTCTACTACACGCCCACCGCGCTGACGTACGTGCTGGACGGCACGCCGATCGGCACCGTGCCGAACCCGGTCCGGGACCCGATGCCGGGCACCGCGAGCTACCCGGCGGCGGCCTACAACTCGCCGATGTCGATCTGGATCTCGGCGGTGCTGACCACGCCCGCCTACATCGGCGCGGACGTCCCGGTCGGCACCGACTTCGGGACGTATCGGGTGGACCGGGTCGCCTACTACGCGCCCGACGGGCAGGTCCCGCCGGTGGACGACCCGACGCCGCTGCCGGACGCGTTCACCACCGTCGCGGAGGACTTCGCCGACGGGGCGGCCCGCTGGTGGAAGAAGCCCGGCTCGACCTGGACCACCGTCCCGGCCGGGACCGGCCACGGCCTGCGCCACCCCTCGGCGCAGGGCGACGCGATCGCCCTGCTCGGGCAGCCCGTCGCCGACCCGCAGCCGCCCAACACCCTCCCGTTCGCGCCGGACTGGACCAACGTCGCGGTGGAGGCGACCGTCACGCTCGACGGCGCCGGCCAGGGCGCCGGGCTGATGGCCCGCGCCAAGGACGACCAGAACTACTACTACCTGCAACTGCTGCCCGCCAAGCAGCAGGTCGCGCTGGTGCGCAAGGCGGACGGCGCCTCCACCGTGCTGGCCACCGCCCCGGCGGCCGTCACGCCCGGGACGGCGTACCGGCTGAAGCTGACGGTGGAGGACAACACCCTGACCGGCTACGTGGACGGGGTGCGCAAGCTCGCCAAGGACGACTTCGCCTTCGGCACCGGCCGGATCGGGCTCAAGGGCTACCAGCAGGCGTTCACCGCCTCCGGCCTGACGGTCACCGCCCTCGGCTGAGCCGGCGCCCGGGCGGGGCGACGGCACCCCCGACCTCCCGCCGCCCCGCCCAGGCAACGGATTCATATAGTAAATCTGACATCCATTTACTGGATGTGTCTTCCGGGATACGGTGACGTGTCGTCACAGTATGAGGAGTGAACATGGCGATAACCACCGAACCCCCGCCCGTCCGGACCGCGCCCCCCGCCCCCCGCCCCGCCGCGCGGCCCCGGTCGGCGGGTGCCCGGGACCGCACCTTCGGCTTCATGCTGGCCGCGCCCGCGCTCACGCTGTTCCTCGTGGTGGCCGTCTACCCGCTGCTGGCCGGCATCGCGACGAGCTTCTACGACCAGTCCCTGATCCGGCCCGAGCGCAGGTTCGTCGGCCTGGACAACTACACCGCCGTCTGGCCCGACTTCGTGGACCGGCTCGGCACCACCCTGGTCTTCTCCGGCCTGGCCACGCTCTTCCCGCTCGCCGTCGGCCTCGCCCTCGCCGTCCTGCTCAACGCCCGGCTGCGCGGGCGCGGCCTGCTGCGCGGCGCGCTGATGCTGCCGTGGCTGCTGCCCGGCGTGGTGGTCTCCTTCCTGTGGGCCTGGATCTTCAACGACAGCTACGGCGTCCTGGACCACCTGCTGTCCGGCCTGGGCCTGCCCCAGGTCGACTTCCTCGGCCGCCCGGCCACCGCGATGCTCGCCGTCGTGGTCGCCAAGACCTGGAACTCCTTCCCCTGGGTGATGGTGGTCGCGCTCGCCGCCCTGCAGTCGCTGCCGCGCGAGCAGCTGGAGGCCGCCGCCCTGGACGGCGCCACCCGCGCCCAGCGCTTCCGGCACGTCTCGCTGCCGCACCTGGCCGGGCCGGTCGCCCTGGTCGCGATGCTGGAGTTCATCTACAACTTCGGGTCCTTCGACATGATCTTCGTGATGACCGGCGGCGGCCCCGGCACCTCCACCATGACCCTCGCCGTCAGCCTCTACCGCTACGCCTTCACCGAGTTCTCGCTCGGCCGGGCCGCCGCGATGGGCGTGCTGTGGCTGGTGTCCCTGTCCGTGGTGTGCGCGGGCTACTTCCTGCTGGACAAGAAACTGGAATCCCGCTGATGGCCCTGCCCGCCCCCCGTTCCCCCGGCACGCCCGCCCACGAGCCCGCCCACGAGCCCGCCCGCACGCCCGTCCACGAGCCCACCCGCCGGGCCGCCCGCCGCGCCGCCCGCCGCGCCGCCCGCCAGGTCGGCGAGGGCATCACCGCCCCGGCCCTCGGCCCGTGGGGCCGGGCCGCCCTCACCGCCCTCGCCCTGTTCGGACTGCTGCCGGTCTACTGGCTGTTCGCCACCGCGTTCATGCGCCGCGGCGACGTCTTCGCCGCCGACCGCCCGCTGTTCCCGGTCCACCCGACGCTGGAGAACTTCCGCGCGTTCTTCGACGACCCGGCGCTGCTGCGCGCCCTCGGCAACTCCGCGGTGGTCTCCACCGCCACCGCCGCGGTCTCGGTGCTGGTCTCCGGCCTGATGGCGTACTCGCTCTCCAAGTTCCGCTACCGCGGCCGCAACGCCGTCATGGTGATGTTCCTGCTGGGCCAACTCCTGCCCGGCGCCCTGCTGCTGGTCACGCTGTACCTGATGTTCGGCGCGGTCGGACTGCTGCACACCTACACCGCGGTGGTGCTGGCGTTCACCACCTTCACGCTGCCGCTGTCCGCGTTCCTGCTCAAGGGCATCATCGACGGCCTGCCGGACGAACTCATCGAGGCCGGCCGGGTCGACGGCCTGTCGAACAACGCGATCCTGTTCCGGATCGTCTTCCCGCTGATCACCCCGGGCCTGGTCACCGCCGGGATGTTCGCCTTCATGCGGGCCTGGAGCGACCTGCTGTTCGCCCTCACCCTGGCCGGGCCCGACAAGCAGACCCTGCCGGTCGGCCTGACCACGGCCTTCATCCACGAGGGCGCCGCCGACTGGCCGGCCCTGATGGCCTCCTCCGTGGTGACCTCGCTGCCGCTGGCCGTCGTCTTCGTCGCCCTGCAGCGCCACTTCGTCTCCGGCCTCGCCGCCGGGGCCGTCAAGGGCTGACCACCCGCCCGCCCACCCTCGCCCCCCCGTTCCCCAGGAGCAGCGATGTCCTTCACCCCCGACACCCACCGGCCGCTGTCCCGCCGCGGCCTGCTCGCCGGCCTCGGCGCGCTCGGCGTCCTCGGCGCCGCCGGCCTGACCGGCTGCTCGACGCCCGCCCCCACCACGTCCGCGCCCGGCGGCGCCACCGAGACCGGCACCATCAACTTCTACAACAACGTCCTCGGGGAGGAGTCGCAGAAGGCCGCCTGGCAGGCCGCCGTCGACGGCTGGCAGAAGAAGTCCGGCCGGAGCGTCAAGCCGGTGATCTACCCGTACGACCAGGCGTCCACCCAGCTGGCGCTGGCCGCGAGATCCGGCGACTTCGCCGGCGTCGGCCAGGCCGGGCCCTGGCAGGTGCTGGTGCCCACCGGCATCCTCGCCGACGTCTCCGACCTGGCCGCCGGGATGAGCCTGCCCACCCGGATCACCGACTCGCTGCGGATCGACGGCAAGCTGCACTACCTGCCGGTCAACGCCTCCGGCATCGGCCTGGTCGCCGACGGCCGGATCGCCGACGAGGCCGGCCTGCGGGCCGGGCTGGGCGTGGAGGAGTTCGCCGCCGCCCTGGAGCGGATCAAGAAGCAGGACGCCAAGCTCATCCCGTACGCCGCCGTCACCAAGAACCCCGACCTGAAGGACGCCGTCCACTGGATGTGGGGCTGGGGCAGCCCGGTGGTCACCGACGACCGCAAGGTCACCATCGGCGACGCCGAGTCGGTCGCCGCCGTCACCTGGTACAAGCAGCTCCAGGACGCCGGGCTGACCAAGTCCGGGGTGGCCCGCAGCGACGCGCGCATCCTGTTCGCCCGCGGCCAGGCGGTGCTGTACGACGACGCGCCGCTGGCCCGCAAGTTCGTCACCACCAACGGCGGCAGCGCCGAACTGGCCGCCGCCGTCCGCCCGTTGCAGCGGCCGCAGGCCGGGGGAGCGCCGTCCTTCAACCGGTTCTGGGGCAGCGGCCTGTTCTGCAGCTCCGGCAAGGGCGAGAAGACCAGCAAGGACTTCATCGCCTACGTCGCGGGCGACCCGGCCGCCGCCACCGCGCTGTACCAGCAGTCCGCCCTGGCCCCCGCCGACGCCGCCGTCGCCGCCCGGGTCCCGGGCCTGGCCCAGGACACCTTCCAGACCCTGTTCCGCACCGAGATCGCCGACCACTCGCGGGCCGCGGCCTGGGACCGGCTCGCCGCCTACGCCCAGATCGACACCGCGATCGGCGACGGCGTCGCCGCGATCCTGGCCGGGCAGAGCCAGGTGCAGAGCGGCCTGAACGACCTGCGCAAGAAGGTCGAGGACATCCTCGCCCAGAACCCCTGAGCCGCCCAGAACCCCTGAGCCGCCCGGAGCCCCTGAGCCGCCCGGAACCCCCGAACCGCCCTGATCCGCCCCTGAACCGCCCCCGCGCCGACCTGCCCCGCCGCCCCTCCGGGCGGCGGGGCAGCCGCCGCTGGTCGCGGGGCCGCGGTGGCACCTCAGTGGTACGCATGATATGCAAGCGTGTTGCAACTTGTGGATAGCCGATGGCGCGGCCGGAGCGGTCGCGCCCGACCGAGGAGGGCCATGACCACCGAATCCGGGGCCGGCACCCAGGCCGTCGAACGCGCCATGTCGCTACTGCTCTGCTTCTCCGACGAGGACAGCGAACTGCGCATCTCCGAACTCTGCGCCCGCACCGGACTGGGCCAGTCCACCGTCTCCCGGATGGTCGCCTCGCTCGACCGGCTGGGCTTCGTCGTCCAGGACGCCCGCACCGGGCTCTACCGGCTCGGCCCGACCTCGGTGACGCTCGGCTCCGTCGCCCTCAACAGCTCCCCGCTGTTCCGCGCCGCCCGGCAGCTCGCCCAGAACCTCGCGCAGAGCACCGGGCTCGGCGTCAACCTCGCCGAGTTCCGCGACGACCAGCTGTTCTACCTGTGCAACTTCGAGGGCGCCCGCTCCCCGAAGAACTTCACCATGGCCGGGCGCACCGCCCCGCTGCACGCCACCGGCATGGGCAAGGCCGTCCTCGCCGACCTCGGCCCGGACTACGTCGACGCCTACTACGCGGCCGGCCGGGCCGACGGCTACACCCCCCACACCCTCACCGACCTCGCCGCGATGCACACCGCGCTGGCCGAGGTCCGCAGCCGCGGCTGCGCCACCGAGGTCGAGGAACTCGCCTTCGGCCGGGCCTGCGTCGCCGCCCCCATCCGCGGCCGGGCCGGGAACGTGGTCGCGGCGCTGTCGCTGAGCGGCCCGCTCTCCGAACTCGACCTGCCCCACCGGCAGCAGGAGTGGGCGCTCACCGTGATCGAGGCCGCCGACGAACTCTCCGTCGGCCTCGGCTTCTCCGTCACCCGCGCCCCCCAGCCCCGCCTGCCGGCCGCCACCGCGGAGCCCGCGCGGTGAACCCGCCGCTGCGGCGCACCGCCCTGCCCCGCACCCGCCTCGGCGAGTGCCCCCGGGCGGACGCCGCCACCGCCACCCTGAGCTGGGTCGACCTGGCGGCCGGACGCCTCTGGCGGGCCGACGCCCGCCCCGACGCGGACGAGCCGCTGGGCGCGCCCGTGCTGCTGGCCGAGTTCCCCGGCGAGACCGGCTGCGCGGTGCGGGCCGGGGACGGCGCGGACTGGCTGGTGGCGCTCGGCGGCGCGGTCGTCCACTGGCGGCCCGGCACCCCGCCCGCCGCCGCCCCGGTCGTCGCGCAGCTGGAGGCAGACCCCGGCCCGGCCCGGCTCAACGACGGCGCCGTCGACCCGCACGGCCGCCTCTGGGTCGGCTCGATCGGCCACCGCCGCCCGCTCGAACCCGTCGCCCGCCTGCACCGGCTCGGACCCGACGGGACGCCCGCCGTCCTGCTCGACGGCATGCTCGCCGCCAACGGCATCGGCTGGAGCCCCGACGGCACCCGGGCGTACGTGGTCGACACCGGCCGCCGCCTCGTCCACCGGCTGCGCACCGACCCGTCCGACCCGGCCGCCCCGCCCCGGCCCGACGGCCCCCCGCTGCCCGTCCCGCAGGGCGCGCCCGACGGCCTGGCCGTCGACCACGAGGGCTGCCTCTGGGTGGCGCTGTGGGACGCCGCGGCCGTGGTCCGGCTCGCCCCCGACGGCACCGAACTGCGCCGGGTGGAACTGCCCTGCTCCCGCCCCACCGCCTGCGCCTTCGTCGGCCCGCACCTGGTGATCACCACCGCCACCGTCGCCAGCGAGGACGCCTCCGGCTGGACGTACACCCTGGACGTCGGTGTCGGCGGTCCTGCGGCGTGCCGGGCGGTGTTTCCGGTCGGGGGGTGAGGTGGGGGATGTCGTGGGCGGGGACGCTTCCGGCTGGACGTACACCCTGGACGTCGGTGTCGGCGGCCCTGCGGCGTGCCGGGCGGTGCTTCCGGCTGGGGGGTGAGGTGGGGGAGTGCCGCTGCGCGGGGGGAAGTGTCTCGGGGCGTTCGGCGACGGGGACGGCGGTGTCGGCGGGGCGCGCTGCGTGCCGTCGGACGTGCCGGTGCCCCGCCGGCTCGTGACGGGCGAGCGGGCGGGGCACCGGGGCGGGGGGTCAGGCGCCGTCGTAGAGGCGGGCGCGCAGGTCGGGGCGGAGGAAGGCGGCGGGGGAGGCCACGGACAGACCGCCGTCGACCGGGAGGACCACGCCGGTGACGAAGGTCGCGCCGGCCAGGAAGTGCACCGCGTGGGCGACCTCCTCGGGGCGGCCGACCCGGCCCAGCGGGTAGCCGTCGGCGACGTGCGGGAGGTGCTCGTTGCCGATCATCCCGGGTGCCACCGCGCTGACCCGCACCCCGCGCGGCCCGTAGTCCAGGGCGAGTTGGCGCACCAGCCCCTCGACGCCCGCCTTGGCCGCCGCGTACCCGGGCAGCCACGGCGCGGCCAGCGTCGCGTTCACCGAGCCGACCGCGACGACCGCCCCGCCCGGGGGCAGCACCCGCAGCGCGGCGGCGGCCGGGAAGAACGCGGTGTCCAGGGTGTTGTCGAGCGCGGCGCGCCACTGCTCGGGGCCGATCTCGTGCGCCCGGCCGGGCGCCATCACGGCCGCCGCGAGGACCAGCACGTCCAGGCCGCCGAGCAGGTCGACGGTGCGAGCCACCGCCCGGTCCGCGCCCTCGGCGGTGCCGGCGTCCAGCACCAGGGAGTCGGCGAGCGCCGGGTCGGGGTCGGGTTCGACGCTGACCCCGACCACCCGGTCCCCGCCGCGGGTGAAGACCTCGGTGATCGCCCGTCCGATCGGGGAGGAGCTGCCGATCAGCAGCACGGCCCGGCTCACCGGACGCCCGCCCGTCCGGCGGGCACCCGGCCGGTGGCGGGCGCCAGTTCCAGGTCGGCCAGCACGTCGTCCAGGGCGCGGGCGGTCAGCGGGTCCAGGTCCTGGGCGGGCAGCCGGACGGCGGCGGAGGCGATCACCCCGCGCCGGCGCAGCACCTCCTTGTGCACCGCCCACGCCTGCCCGGGCCGCATGCCGAGGTGGATCAGCGGCAGCAGCCGGGTGAACCGGGCCCGGGCGGCGGCGGTGCGCCCGGCGGCCAGGTCGTCCAGGACCGGGCGCAGCAGGTCGGTGAACTCGCAGGCGGGCATGGTGCCGACGCTGCCGTTGGCGTACTCCTCGCACAGCGCCGCCGCGTTGAGCCCGCCGAGGACCGCGAAGCCCGGCCCGGCGGCGGCGGCCACGGCGGCCATCTTCACCGGCGTGGGCGGGGCCTCCACCTTGACCGAGGTGATGCCGGGGACGGCGGCCAGCACGCCGATCGCGGCGGCGTCGATGGCGACGCCGGTGACGCCGGGCGCGTCCTGCACCATCACCGAGGCGTCGGTGGCGGCGGCGAGCGCGCCGTAGAAGTCGACGACCTGCTGACGGTTCGGCTTGGCGAGGAACGGCGGCAGCACCATCAGCTGGTCGGCGCCGCCGTCGGCGGCGAGCCGGGCCTGCTCGACGGCGACCACCGTGCCGGTGCCGTTGACGCCCGCGACCAGCGGGACGTCCGGCCCGGCCACGGTGCGGACCTCGCGCAAGATCACCCGGCGCTCCTCGGCGGTGAGCGCGAAGCCCTCGCTGGCCATGCCGAAGACGGCCAGCCCGTCGGCGCCGGCGGCGAGTTGGAACTCGACCAGGGTGCGCAGCGAGAGCAGGTCGAGCGCGCCGCTGTCGTCGAACGGGGTGGCGAGGATGGGGACGAGCCCGGTGGGGGTGCGGGTGGGGGACAACGGTCAGCTCTCCTCGGCGAGTCGTTCGACGGTCTCGGTGTCGACCTCGATGCCCAGGCCGGGGCCCTCGGGCAGGGTGAAACCGGCCGGTCCGGCGGTGATCGGGGTGCGCAGGACGCGCTGCGCGTAGGGCAGCGGGGTGGGCTGGTACTCGAAGAACGGGCAGTCGGCGGTGGCGGCGGAGGCGTGCAGCCCGGCGGCCAGCGCGACCCCGAGGCCCACCGAGTGGTGGTGGGCCACCGGTACGTGGTGGGCGTCGGCCAGCGCGGCGATCGCGGTGGCCTCGGTGAGGCCGGTGCGGGCCACGTCGGGCTGGGCGACGGACAGCGCGCGGCGGGTGATCCAGTCGCGGAACTCGTAGCGGTTGCGCAGGCACTCGCCGACGGCGACGGGGGTGGCGATCCGGCCGGCCAGCGCGCGGTGGCCCTCGATGTCCTCCGGGGCGAGCGGGGCCTCGAAGAACAGCGCGCCGCGCCGGTCGAGTTCGCGGCCCAGGCGCAGCGCGTCGGCCAGCGAGTAGACCCAGTGCGCGTCCAGGGCGATCCGGACGCCGGGCGCGGCGGCGGCCACCGCGTCGTAGGTGGCCAGGTCGGCCTCCACGCCCTGGCCGGCCGCCAGCTTGATCGTGGTGGCGCCCTCGGCGGCGAGCCGGGCGGCGAGGGCGGCGCGGCGCTCGTCGGTGGGCTCGGCCAGCCCGGAGACGTACGCGGGGATCTCGGTGCGGTGGGCGCCGCCGAGGAGTTGGGCGACCGACAGGCCGGTGGTGCGGCCGAGCAGGTCCCACAGGGCGATGTCGAGGGCGGCCATCGCGTCGGCCTGGTGGCCGGTCAGGTGGCCGCGTTCGCGCATCAGGTCGCGCATCCCGTCCCAGAGCGGCCGGACGGCGCGCGGGTCGCGGCCGGTCAGCCAGGGGCCGAGCATCCGGTCGACGATCGCGCCGACCACCTCGGGGGCGACGGGGGCGAGCGCCTCGCCCCAGCCCTGGTGGCCGTCGTCGGTGGTGAGGCGGACCAGCAGGGTCTCCATCCGGGCGGAGTAGAGGCTGCGCCAGGGCGGGCGGGTGAAGTAGCCGGGGTCGTCGTCCCCCACCGCGCTGTCGGCGGGGCCGGACGGTCCGGTGGGCTGTTTGAGGATGAAGGTCTTCACATCGGTGATGCGCAAGGGGGCTCCTAAAGTTGGACCATCCGCATTATGGTTTGGCGCTTGCGTATGTTGAAAGTAGTATCCACGCTCACCGGGGTACGAGAAACCCCCTGACCACCGGAGGAACCCGTGGACCTGCTGACCGAACTCACGGACCGCAAGGTCCTGGCCGTCGTCCGCGCCGACACCCCCGACCTCGCCGTCGCCTGCCTCCGCACCCTGGCCGGGGCCGGGATCACCGCGCTGGAGGTCTCGCTCACCACCCCGGGCGCGCTGGACGCCATCGCCCGCGCCCGGGCCGACAGCCCGCCGGACGTCCTGATCGGCGCGGGCACCGTCCTCACCGCCGAGCACGCCGAACTGGCCGCCGCCGCCGGCGCCTCGTTCGCCGTCACCCCCGGCCTCACCCCCGGCGCGCCCCGCAGCACCGCCCTCGGCCTGCCGCTGCTGTGCGGCGCGCTCACCCCCACCGAGGTCCTCGCCGCGCTCGACGCCGGCGCCACCGCGGTCAAGGTCTTCCCCGCCGCCACCCACGGCCCCGGCTACCTGCGCGACCTGCTCGCCCCGCTGCCGCACGCCCCGCTGATCGCCATCGGCGGCATCGACGCCGACGCCGCGCCCCGCTACCTCGCGGCCGGCGCCCGCGTCGTCGGCGTCGGCTCGCCGCTGCTCGGCGACGCCGGACGCGGCGGCAGCCTCACCGCCCTCGCCGAACGCGCCGCCCGCCTGCTGCGGGCCGTCGGGCACCGCGCCACCCCGGCGGCGGCCCGATGAGCGGCGTGCTGGCCGTCGGCGAGACCATGGCCGCCCTGCGCACCGCCGCCCCGCTGCGGCTCGGCGGCCCCGCCCGGCTCTCCGTCGCCGGCTCGGAGAGCAACGTCGCCATCGGCCTGGCCCGGCTCGGCCACGAGACGCACTGGCTCGGCGCGGTCGGCGCCGACCAGCCCGGCGAACTCGTCCTGCGCACCCTGCGGGCCGAAGGCGTCGGCCTGCGGTACGCCCGCACCGCGCCCGGAGCGCCCACCGGCTTCATCGCCTTCGACCGGGCCGCGCACGACACCACCCGGGTCAGCTACCACCGCACCGGCTCCGCCGGGTCCACCCTCACCGCCGCCGAGACCGCCGCCGCCGTCACCTCCTGCGCCCCCGAACTGGTGCACCTCACCGGCATCACCCCGGCGCTGTCCGCCACCGCCCGGGCCGCGACCCTGGCCGCCGCCCGCACCGCCCGGGCCGCCGGAGCCCGGGTCACCCTCGACGTCAACTACCGGGCCCGGCTGTGGAGTCGGGACGAGGCCGCCGCCGTGCTGCGCGAACTGCTGCCGTGGGTGCACACCGTCTTCGCCTCCGAGGACGAACTCGACCTGCTCACCCCCGCCGCCGACCCCGTCCCCGACCTGCTGGCCCGGGGCGCGGCCGAGGTGGTCGTCACCGCCGGAGCGGCCGGGGCGCACGCGCACACCCCCGACGGCAGCCGCTCGCTGGCCGCCCTGCCGGTCACGGTGGCCGACAGCATCGGCGCGGGCGACGCCTTCGTCGCCGGCTACCTCTCCGCCGCGCTCGACGGACTGCCGACGGAGGACCGCCTCGCCCGGGGCGTCACCGCCGGGGCCTTCTGCGTCGGCGGCCACGGCGACTGGGAGTCCCTGCCCACCCGCGCCGACCTGGCACTCCTCGCCCGCGGCGGCGGCACCGCCCTGCGCTGACCGGCCCGCGCCGACCGCCTTGGGCCGACCGGCCCGGGGGAGCGGCCGGAGGAGTGCCTGGGTGGCAGGTCAAGATTCGGCAATGATTTTCATCTCGGCCACAATCCCATGGTGATGAAAACCGTTTCCATCTATGGTGAGGGGGTTCCCACCCCCTGCCGAGGAGCACCATCGCCATGCGCATCTCCGCGCCCGCCCGACCCGCCCTCCCCGCCCGACCCGCCCCCCCCGCCCGACCCGCCCTCCCCGCCCGGCCGGTCCGGCTCGCCGCCGCCGCTGCCGCCGCGCTGGCGCTGGCCGCCACCGCCGCCTGCTCGACCGGCCCCGCCAAGTCCGACGACGCCACCGGGACGGCGGGCGCGGCGGGGACGGCGGGTGCGGCGGGGAGGACCATCCGGGTCGCCGCCGCGGAGAGCTTCTGGGGGTCCCTCGCCGCCCAACTCGGCGGCGAGCACGTCGAGGTGAGCGACATCATCAGCAACCCGGACGCCGACCCGCACGACTACGAGCCGACCGCCGCCGACGGCCGCACCGTGGCCGGCGCCCGGTACGTCATCACCAACGGCATCGGCTACGACGCCTGGGCGGACAAGCTGCTCGCCGCCAACCCCGCCCCCGACCGCACCGCGCTCAAGGTCGGCGACCTGGTCGGCGTCCAGGAGGGCGGCAACCCGCACCAGTGGTACTCCCCGGCCGGCGTGCACCGGGTGATCGACCGGATCACCGCGGACTACCAGAAGCTCGACCCCGCCGACGCCGCCTACTTCGACCAGCGCCGGACCGAGTTCCTCGGCACCGCGCTCGCCCCCTACGACCAGCTGATCGCGCAGATCAAGGCCACCTACGCCGGTACCCCGATCGGCGCCTCCGAGTCGATCGTCACCCCGCTCGCCGAGGGCCTCGGCCTCCGGCTCCTCACCCCTGAGGGGCTGCTCGACGCCGTCAGCGAGGGCGCCGACCCGACGGCCGCCGACAAGTCCACCGCCGACCGGCAGATCAGCGGCAGGCAGATCCGCATCTACGTCTACAACAGCCAGAACGACACCCCGGACATCAAGGCCCAGGTCCAGGCCGCCAAGGCGCAGGGCATACCCGTCGCCACCGTCACCGAGACGCCGGACCCGGCCACCGCCTCCTTCCAGGACTGGCAGCTCGCCGAACTCCGGGGCATCGCGGACGCGTTGAAGCAGGCGACCGGCAAGTGACCGCCGCACCCGCCGAGCGCGTCGAGCGCGCCATGACCCGCCCGTCCGACCCCGGCCCCGACCCCGGCCCCGCCGCCTCCGCCGGAGGCAGCCCCGGCCCCGGCCCCGCCGTCCGCCGGCCCGTGCTCGAACTGCGCGGCGCCGCCGCCCGGGCCGGTGGGCGCACCCTCTGGTCCGGCGTCGAACTCACCGCCCGGGAAGGGGAGTTCACCGCCGTCCTCGGCCCCAACGGGGTCGGCAAGTCCACCCTGGTCAAGCTGCTGCTCGGCGCGGTGCCGGCCGCCGCCGGCGAGGTCCGCGTCCCGGAGCGCACCGCCATCGGCTACCTGCCGCAGCGCCGCACCTTCGACGCGGGCGTCCGGATCCGCGGCACCGACCTCGTCCGCCTCGGCCTCGACGGCCACCGCTGGGGCGTCCCGCTCCCCGGGCTGCGCGCCGCCACCCGGGCCCGCCGCCGCCTCGCCCGCCAACGCGTCGACGAGGCCATCGAGTTGACCGGCGCCACCGGTTACGCCCGGCGGCCGGTCGGCCAGTGCTCCGGCGGCGAGCAGCAGCGCCTGCTGCTCGCCCAGGCCCTGGTCACCCGCCCCCGGCTGCTGCTGCTCGACGAACCGCTCGACAGCCTCGACCTGCCCAACCAGGGCGCCGTCGCCGCGCTGCTCGGCCGGATCTGCCGGGAGAGCGGGGTGTGCGTCGTCATGGTCGCCCATGACGTCAACCCGATCCTGCACCACCTCGACCGGGTGGTGTACCTCGCCGAGGGCCGGGCCGTCTCCGGCCCCCCGGCCGAGGTGATCACCTCCGCCACCCTCAGCCGCCTGTACGGCGCCCCTGTCGAGGTGCTGCGCACCGGGGACGGCCGTACGGTCGTCGTCGGCGTGCCCGAGGACTGCCGGAGCTGTGGCCCGTGCTGCTAGCCGAGACCGCCGCACCGGCCTTCTCCTGGAACCTCGCCGCCGACCTCCGGGAGATGTGGTCCTACCTCTTCATGGTCAACGCGTTCCGGGCCGGGGCCGTGGTCGCCGTGGTCGCGTCCGCCGCCGGCTGGTTCATGGTGCTGCGCCGGCAGACCTTCGCCGGGCACACCCTGGCCGTGGTGGCCTTCCCCGGCGCCGCGCTCGCCACCCTGCTCGGCCTGCCCGTCCCGCTCGGCTACCTCGGCGCCTGCACGGCCGCCGCCCTCGGCCTCGCCCTGCTGCGCGACAGCGGCCGGGCCGGGGCGGCGCAGGAGTCCGCGGCCACCGGCACCGTGCAGGCGTTCGCCCTGGCCTGCGGCTTCCTCTTCGTCACCCTCTACAAGGGGCTGCTCGGCGGCCCGCAGGCCCTGCTGTTCGGCACCTTCCTGGGCATCACCACCGGCCAGGTCGCGCTGCTCACCGCGGTCGGCGCGGCCGTCCTGCTGGCACTGGCCCTGATCGCCCGGCCGCTGCTGTTCGCCACCCTCGACCCGGACGTCGCCGCCGCCCGCGGCGTCCCCGTCCGGCTGCTCGGCGCCGCCTTCCTGCTCCTGCTGGGCACCGCGACGGCCGAGGCCGGGCAGATCACGGGCAGCCTGCTGGTCTTCGCCCTGCTGGTGATGCCCGCCGCCACCGCCCAGGTGCTGACCGCCCGGCCCGTCCTCGGCCTGCTGCTGAGCGCCCTGATCGGCCTCGCGGCCTGCTGGCTCGGCCTGTTCGCCGCCTACTACCAGCCCTACCCGCTCGGCTTCTTCGTCACCACCTTCGCCTTCGCCGGCTACCTGCTGGCCCACCTCGGCCGCGCCCTGCACACCGTCCTCGGCCGCACCCGCGGCCCGCTGCCCACCGGAGCACCGGCATGACCGACGCCCGCCGCCGGTCCTGCCACCGGCTCCTCCACCGCCTCCTCCACCGGCGGCCCGCCCTGTCGGCCGGCACCGCCACCGCCGTCGCCGTCGTCCTCGCCATCGCTGCCGCCCTGCCGCCCGGTGGGTCCGGCCACCGCCCGCCCCCCGGAGCACCGGAACGATGAACGCCCTCCACCAGCCCTTCTTCCAGCACGCCCTGCTGGCCGGCACCGCGATCGCCCTCGCCTCCGGCCTGGTCGGGTACTTCCTGGTGCTGCGCGCCCAGACCTTCACCGGCGACACCCTCAGCCACGTCGCCTTCACCGGTGCCATGGCCGCCCTCGCCGGCGGCTACGACCTGCGGCTCGGCCTGTTCGCCGCCACGGTCGGCGCCGCCCTGCTGCTCGGCGCGCTCGGCCGCCGGGGCCGACCCGACGACGTGGTCATCGGCACCCTGTTCTCCTGGATCCTCGGCCTCGGCACCTTCTTCCTCACCCTGTACGCGACCCACCGCGGCGCCGACCGGGGCAACGCCGGGATCAGCGTCCTGTTCGGCTCCGTCTACGGCCTGGACGGCGCCCGGGCCGCCACCGCCGCCGCGATCGCGGCGCTCATCGCCGCGGCCGTCCTGCTGATCGCCCGCCCGCTGCTGTTCGCCACCCTCGACGACGCCGTCGCCGCCGCCCGCGGCGTGCGCACCGGCACGCTCGGCCTGGTCTTCCTCGCCCTGGTCGGCGCCTGCGCGGCCGAGGCCACCCAGGCGGTCGGCTCACTGCTCCTGCTCGGGCTGCTCGCCGCGCCCGCCGGCACCGCCGTCCGGCTCACCGACCGCCTCTACCGGGCGCTCGCCCTCTCCGCCGCCCTCGCCGTCCTGGAGATGTGGGCCGGACTCGCCCTCTCCGTCACGGTGCCCCGACTGCCGCCCAGCTTCAGCATCATGGCGGTCGCCACCGCCTGCTACGCCGCCGCGCTACCGGTCCGCCCGCAGGCCCGGGCCCGTCCGGCGGTCCGGCCGGCCGGGCCCTCGCGGGCCCCGGGTCACCAGTAGTGGCGGCGGCCGGCGATCTCGTGCCCCAGCGCGCCCGCGACCACCAGGCCGAGGCCGACGACGGCGAGCACGATGCCGATGGTCCACAGGACCGGGATGCCGGCGATCAAGCCGATGAGCAGGAGGACGACTCCGAGGGTGATCACGATGACCTCCGTTTCCGCTCCCCCTGGTGAAGCGGCGCTCCGCCGGACGGAGAGCGTGTCGGCGACGCCGGTGACACGAAGTTCGCAGTCGTACGGTACGGGCCCCAGTGTAGTCCGGACACCGGCGGGAGGCGTGTGGAGCGGGACCCCGCGAGGAGGACGTCCTCCGCGGGGCCGCGCACGGGCCGACAGGTACCGGGGGGTACCTGTCGGCTGCGTAGCGTCCTGGCCATGAGTACACCGCGAACGGAAACCTACGTCCTCGTCCACGGCGCCTGGCACAACGGGCGGGTCTGGGACCGGGTGGCACCCCTGCTGACCCGGGCCGGGCACCGCGTCCTCGCCCCCTCGCTCACCGGCCACGGCGAGCGGGAGCACCTGCTCGGCCCGGAGGTCGGGCTCGACACCCACGTCGCCGACGTCACCGGCCTGATACTGGCGGAGGACCTCACCGACGTGGTGCTGGTCGGGCACAGCTACGCGGGGTTGATCACGTCCGCCGTGGCCGACCGGCTCCCGGACCGGATCGCCGCACTGGTCCACCTCGACGCGATGGTCCCGGCCGACGGCGAGAGCGCGCTCGACATCATGCCCGTGACCCGGCACCTGCTCGAACTCGCCGCCGGCACCGACACCCCCTGGCGCATCCCGCCGCTGCCGGAACTACCGCCGCCCGCCGGTCTGTTCGGCGTCACCGACCCGGCGGACGCGGCCTGGCTGCGCACCCTGCTCTCCGACGAGTCCGCGCGCTGCTTCCAGCAGCCGGTCCGGCTGACCGACCCGGCCGCGGACGCCATCCCCCGGACCCACATCCACTGCGTCGGCAGCGCGCCGGAGGGCGTCGTCCGCCGCCCCGTCCCCGCGACGCAGCCCAACGGCACCCCGTCGCGGGTGTGGCAGCTGCGGAGCGGCCACGACTGCATGGTCACCGTGCCGGACCGACTGGCCGAACTCCTGCTGAAGGTCGTCCACGGCGGCGAGGAACCGCAACCCGCCTGATCCTGCGGCGAGTCGGCCTGAAGGTGCGCCATGGGTGAGGACCCGGCCGCCCCCGGCCCGGGGGCTTCTCCGGGTCCGACCCGGCGCGGTGGACGCTCACCCCGTGGTCCCCGGGCCTGGCGCCTCCAGCGGGGGCGAGTCCGTGGTGCATCCCGCTCACGGGTCTGCCCCGGACGGGAGCCGGGCCGACGCGCTGTGAACCGATCCATCGCGCACCGGCCCGTCGCGCACCGGCCCGTCGCGCACCGGCCCGCCGTGAACCGGTCCGTCACGAACCGGGGCCCCGCGCGGGCCGTGGCGCGGCGGACTCCCAACGCGTCTTCCTCCAGCCGGACTTGATCCATTCGATCCCGCGAAGCCACCCCGTTTACACGCACTTGACCGCCGGTTACTTTGGGCCTTGGGAGCGCTCCCACAAGGCTCCCCGCTCATGGCATGAGCATGGCTTTTCCCCAGTCAGACGGCCTGCCCGGCCGGGACGGCACGGGCGGGCCCCCTCCACCAAGGCGGTGAAAGTTTCATGTCACGACGCAAGACCCCATCGATCGTCGCGGCCCTCGCAACCGCGGCCGCGACGATCTGCGCGCTGCTGCTGGGGCTGCCCTCGGCGCACGCGCACGGCGTGGCGATCGTGCCGGGCTCGCGCACGTACCTGTGCTACCAGGACGGCCTCACCGGGACCGGTGCGCTGACGCCGACCAACCCGGCCTGCAAGGCCGCCGTCGCGCAGAGCGGGACGACCCCGCTCTACAACTGGTTCGCGGTGCTGGACTCCAACGCGAACGGACGCGGCCAGGGCTACGTCCCGGACGGCACCCTGTGCAGCGCCGGCAACAAGTCCCCCTACGACTTCTCCGCCTACAACGCGGCCCGGGACGACTGGCCCAAGACGCACCTCACCTCCGGTGCCGCGATCGAGGTCGACTACTCCAACTGGGCCGCCCACCCGGGTGAGTTCAGGATCTACCTGACCAGGCAGGGCTGGTCCCCGACCACCCCGCTGGCCTGGGCCGACCTGAGCCTGCTCACCACCGTCGCCAACCCGCCGCAGGTGGGCACCCCCGGGACCGACGGCGGCCACTACCGCTGGAACATGACCCTCCCGTCGGGCCGCAGCGGCCCCGCCGAGATGTTCATCCAGTGGGTGCGCTCGGACAGCCAGGAGAACTTCTTCTCCTGCTCCGACCTGGTCTTCGACGGCGGCAACGGCGAGGTGACCGGCATCCACCTGCCGACCTCCCCGACCTCCCCGACGCCCTCGCCCTCCCCGTCCGCGTCCCCGTCCTCCTCCCCGACGCCCTCGCCCTCCCCGTCCTCCCCGGGCAACTCCCCGTCCCCGCGCCCCTCGTCCTCGCCGAGCAGCTCGCCCACCGGTCCGATGCCGAGCAGCGGCTGCATGGCGACGTACAGCGTCGTCAACTCCTGGAACGGCGGCTTCCAGGCCGCGGTCGAGGTGATGAACCACAACACCTCGCCGATCACATCCTGGACGCTCCAGTGGCAGACGGGCACCGGCACCACGATCACCAGCCTGTGGAACGGTGCGCTGACCACCTCGGGCAGCGGCGTGACGGTGAAGAACGCCGCCTACAACGGCACCATCGCGGCGGACTCCAGCACCACCTTCGGCTTCACCGCCAACTCCACCGGCAACAACTTCCCGACCGGCTCCATCTCCTGCACCGCCGCCTGACCCCCGCGCCCCGGTCCGGGCCCGCCGCACCCCGCGGCCGGTCCGGACCGGGGCCCGCGCGAGCGCACGACCGCACGACCGTATGACCCACAGCCAACGTACCGACGACACAAGGAGGTTCGACATGGTACGGAGAGACACGAGCGTGCGCGGCGGTCGGCGCGGCCGGGAGGTGGTGTTCGCCGTGTGCACGGTGCTCGCGGTGGCCCTCGGACTGCTGACCGGGCTCGGCCAGCGTCCGGCCCCGGCCTGGGGCGCGGGCGGCGGGGCCTGCCAGGTCTCGTGGACGGGCAACCAGTGGACCGGCGGCTTCACCGCCCAGGTGTCGATCACCAACTCGGGTGCGGCGGTCAGCAGTTGGACGCTGACCTGGACGTTCGCGGCCGGCCAGCAGGTGACCTCGGGGTGGAACGCGCAGGTGAGTCAGCGCGGCACGGCCGTCACGGCGAGCAGCCTGAGCTACAACGGTTCGGTGGCCGCCGGTGGTTCGGTGGCCTTCGGGTTGCAGGGCACCTGGTCCGGCGGCAACCCGACCCCGACCGACTTCGCCTTCAACGGCGCCTCCTGTCAAGGCGGTTCGGCCACCCCGACCCCGGCCCCGACCCCGTCTCCCACCCCCAGTCCCAGTCCCAGCCCCAGCTCCACCCCGTCGCCCCCGCCCTCGCCCTCGCCCTCGGCCAGCTCCGGTGGGGGCTCCGGCTGTTCCGGAGCCGTGGTCTGCTCCGGCTTCGAGGACCAGAGCGGCAGCAGCCTGGGCGGTGACTGGACGGTCGCCGCCCCCGACTGCTCGGGCGCCGGCACGGTGACCGTCGACACTGCGGTCGCCCACGGCGGCAGCCGCTCGCTGCGGATCGACGGCCGGGCCGGCTACTGCAACCACGTGTTCGCGGCCACCACCAAGAACGTCTCCGCTGTCGGCCCCGTGGTCTACGGCCGGTACTGGGTCCGCCACACCACCGCGCTGCCGGCCGACCACATCGCCATGGTCACCATGGAGGACGCCGCCAACGGCAACAAGCACCTGCGCCTGGGCGGCCAGAACGGTGCCCTGCAGTGGAACCGCGAGTCCGACGACGCCACGCTGCCCGCGCAGAGCCCGGTCGGCGTCGCGCAGAGCGTGCCGCTGCCGGTCGACCAGTGGTCCTGCGTCCGCTTCGCCGTCGACACCACGAGGCAGTCCATGGACACCTGGCTGAACGACCGGCAGGTGCCCGGCCTGCACGACGACGGCGTCCCCACCGCGGACATCGACCAGCAGTGGCTCACCCGCACCACCGCCCCGCGGCCGACCACCCTGGACCTCGGCTGGGAGTCCTACGGCAACGGCGCCGACACCCTCTGGTACGACGACGTGGCCCTGGGCTCCGCACCGATCGCCTGCTGAACCGCACCGCCGTCGTTCCGGCAACCGCCGTCGCCGCCGCCCCGCCGGAGAGCAGACCGGAACCGGTTCGGCAAGAGTTTCGGCAGAACGTCCGATTATCGATCGTACTGGAAGGCGTAGCTGAGTTTCCGTCAGTTAATGGAGCGGGAGCGGCCGTACGCGGTACGGCCCGCTCCCGCGTGATTCCGTCGGCTGACGAAAGACCAGGAGACCACCGTGCGCATGCTCTTCACCGGACCGGCCGCGCCCACCCACCTGTTCCCGATGGTGCCGACCGCGCAGGCGCTGCGGGCCGCCGGGCACGAGGTGCTGTTCGCCTCGCCGGCGCCCTTCGACCAGCTCCGCCAGGCCGGGTTCCCGATCGTCGAGATCGGTGACGGCCGTCCGCTGCGCGACTCGTTCGAGGCGGTCACCCCCGCGGGGGAGTCCGTCCGCTACGCCCGGCCGCACCTGACCCAGGACGAGATCCTCGACCGGGCGGCGGTCGCCTTCGCCCACGCCTCGCGGGCCACCGTGGACGGCCTGTACGCCGTCGCCGACGGGTGGGGCGCGGACCTGCTGGTGCACGACTCCTGCCTGGCGTCCGCCCAACTGGTCGCCGCCAAGCTGAAGATCCCGGCCGCGCTGCACAACTTCGGCTTCACCTCCGGCCTGGACCTGGCGGCCCGGCTGGCCGACCACTTCACCGACCTCTACGAGGCGCACGGCGTCGCGGGACCGGCCGCCACCACCCCGCTGAACATCGTCCCGGAGTCGCTCGGCGGCGACCCCGGCGGGCTGCGGATGCGCTACCTGCCCTACAACGGGGGCGGCGTGGTGCCGGCCGACCTGCTGCGCCGCGGCGGGCGGGCCCGGGTCGCCGTCACGCTGGGCACCGTGGTCACCGAGGTGGACGGCGTGGACGCGATCGCCCGGCTGGTGGCCGCCGCCGCCGAGGTCGACGCGGACTTCCTGCTCGCCGTCGGCGGCGCCGACCTCGCCGCCCTCGGCACCCTCCCGGCCAACGTCCGGCCGCTGCCCTGGGTGCCGCTGGCGGAACTGCTGCGGGTCTGCGACGCGGTGGTGCACCACGGGGGCTCCGGCAGCGCGCTCACCGCCCTCCAGGCCGGTGTCCCGCAGCTCGTGCTGCCGCAGGGCGCCGACAACTTCACCGTCGCCGACACCCTGGTGGCGGCCGGTGCGGGCCTGCGCGCCACCTCCGGCGACGTCGACACCGCCCTGCTCACCCGCCTGGCCACCGACCCGGCCCTGCGCGCCGCCGCCACCCGGCTGCGCGCCGAGAACGAGGCGCTGCCGACCCCCGCCGCGACCGTCCCCGCGATCGAGGCCCTGGTGGCCGACCACCGCTGAGTCCCGGCCGGGGTCGTCGGGCGCCCCGATGCGCAGTCCGCCGTCGCCGGCGGCCGGGAACCGGCCTTTCCCGACCGCCGTCGGCGGCGGTGGCGAAACGCGTGCGGAAACGCGTGCGGGAACGGGCGCCGGGTTGGTCGTGGAAAAGGTGGGGGAGAATGATCTGACGGGCAGTAATTCCTATTGCCGGATGGGCACTTCCGTGAATTCCTGATGCGCGGGGTATTCGCATTCGGGTACTCTCTGTCCGAACGGCATGGAATTCCGGGTCGGTTCGACGGGCCTGGCGTGCGCGGCGGTGGGTGAAGGTGGGCGAGCTGGGTGAACGGTTCTGCGGCTGACCCGGAGGGTGCGCCGGGGGGTGCGTCGGCGGAGGTGCGGGCCGCCCTGGCGGCGGTCTTCGACCCCGCGCTCCGGGCCGATCCGTACGGGCCGCTGGCGGTGCTGCGCGAGGCCGCCCCGGTGCTGTACGACGAGGAGTCAGGGACGCGGTTCCTGACCGGGTTCGCCGACTGCCAGGCCGTGCTGGCGGGCCCCGACTTCGTGGTGCCGGACGGGCCGTGGCTGGCGCGGGAGCACCCCGAGTGGGCGGCCCGCCCGGCGGCGGACTTCTTCTACGCCTCGCTGCTGGGGACGAACGGGGCCGCGCACGAGCGGCTGCGCGGGCCGCTGACGGCCGTGTTCGGGCCGCGCCGGGCGGCGGAGCTGTCGGCGGGCGTGGAGAAGGTCGTCGACGAATTGCTCGACCGTTTCGAGGACGCCACCTCGGACGGCGGGGCGGCCGATTTCCAGGCGCTGGTCGGGTACCCGCTGCCGGTCGCCGTGGTCGGCGAGCTGATCGGCGTGCCCCGGGCGGAGCAGGAGCGCTTCCACCGGCTGGGGCGGGACGCCGCCCGGCTGCTGGAGCCGGTGCGCTCGGACGAGGACTGGCGGCGGGCGGACACCGCGGTGACCGCGCTGCGGGAGTACTTCACCGGCCTGCTGCGCGAACGCCGCGCCCGCCCGGCCGAGGACCTCGCCTCCGCGCTGCTGGCCCGCGCACGGCCGTCCGCCGCCCGCGCACAGCAGCCCGCCGACCGCAGACGGCCGTCCGCCGCCCGTGAACGGTCGTCCACCGAGAACGAACCCCCGCTCGGTGAGCGGGAGTTGGCGGATCTCCTGCTGCTGGTCTTCGTCGCCGGGTTCGAGACCACGGCCGGCCTGCTGGGCACCGCGGTGTCCGCGCTGCTGGCCCACCCGGAGCAGGCCGCGCTGCTGCGGGCCGACCCGGGGCTGCTGCCCGGCGCGGTCGAGGAGGCGCTGCGCTGGGACGGGCCGGTGCTGATGACCGAGCGGCTGGCCGCCCGTCCCACCGAGGTGGGCGGGGTGGCCGTCCCGGCCGGGGGCAGCGTGACCGCGGTGCTGGGCGCCGCGAACCGGGACCCGCGCCGCTACCCGGACCCGGACGCGTTCCTGGTCACCCGCCCGGACGTCCGCGTGCTGAGCTTCGGCGCCGGGCCGCACTACTGCTTCGGCGCGGCCCTGGCCCGGCTGGAGACGGCCGTCCTGCTGGGCCGGCTGTCGGCCCGCTTCCCCCGGCTCGCCCCGGCCGGCCCGCCGGTGCGCCGCGCCTCCGCCTGCCTGCGCTCGTTCGACGCGCTGCCGCTGGCGGCCACCGGCTAGCGCCGCGCCGGTCGCCCGCCGAACGACCCCAGGCCGGGTCGTACCGCCCCTCCCCGAAGGACGTGCCCGTGAACTTCCTGCACCGCGAACGCGCCGAACTCGAAGCGCTCATGCCCGGGTTGGACCGGGCGCTGGCCCGCCACCCGCTGGCCGAACTGGAGCAGGCGCCCAGCCCGGCGATCGCCGCCTTCAAGGAGGCCGGCGGCCCCGGGCTGCTGGTGCCCGCCGCCCACTCCGGCGCCGGGGCGAGCGCGCTGCAGGCCGTCCGGGTGCAGCGCGCGGTCGGCGCCCGCTGCCCCTCGCTCGCGGTGGCCACCACCATGCACCACTTCTCGGTCGCGGGCCTGGTCGAGGCCGCCGAGTACTCCGACGGCCCGGAGGGGATGCTGCTGGAGACCGTCGCCAAGCAGCGGCTGCTGGTCGCCTCCGCCTTCGCCGAGGGCCGCCCGGGCCGGAACATCCTCACCCCGCACCTCACCGCCGAGCGGCGCGGCGACCGGATCGTGCTGAACGGCAGCAAGATGCCGTGCAGCCTCTCCCGCTCGATGGACCTGCTGACCGCCTCCGTCGCCCTGCCCGGCCCGGACGGCGTACCGCGGCTGGCGGTCGCGCTGATCCCGGCCGACAGCCCCGGCATCACCGTCCACCCGTTCTGGGGCACGCCGATCCTGGCGGGCGCCGAGAGCGAGGAAGTCCGGCTCACCGAGGTCGAGTTGGACCCGGGCATGGTGGTGGCCACCGAGGTCACCGCCGACGCGGTGCCGGACGCGCTCAACGTCGCGGGCTTCCTCTGGTTCGAACTGCTGCTGACCGCCGGCTACCTCGGCGTCGCCAGCGCCCTGGTCGAGCGCGTCCTCCAGCGCCCCGGCGCCGACGGGGACGACCCGACGCCGTACCTCGTCCCGGTCGAGGGCGCGATGCTGGCCGTGGAGGCCGTCGCCCGGGCGATGGCCGAGGAGGAGTGGGACGAGGCGCTGCTGGTCCGGGCGCTGACCGCCCGCTACGCCGCGCAGGACGCGATCGCCGAGACCACCCGGACCTGCCTGGCCGCGCTCGGCGGAATGTCCTTCATCGGCTCGCCGGACGGCGCCTACCTCGCCTCCGCCGCCGTCGGCCTGACCTTCCACCCGCCCGCCCGCGCCAGGATGGCCCGCCCGCTGCGGGAGTACCTGGACGGCCGCCCGCTGCGGATCGGCTGAACCGGTGGAACGAGCGGACGCGGCCCCGGCGGAGCAGTCGGACGCGGCACCGGCCGATCGTTCGGACGCGCCGCCGGCCGAGCACGCGGACGCGGCACCGGTCCGGCTCGAAGTGCTGCGCAGCATCGACCGGTTGCCGCCCGGCAGCTGGGAACGGCTGGCCCCCGCGGGCGACCCGATGTGGTCCCGGAGCGTCTTCCGCGCCCTGGAGCGCAGCCGGGTCGGGCCCGCCGGGTACGCCTACCTGACGGTGCGCCGGGGCGGCGAGACCGTCGCGGTGCTGCCGCTCTGCCTCTTCCCCGACCTGCGGCTCGACCGGATCGTCGGCCCGCACGAGCGCCGCCTGCTCGCCCCGCTGCGCCGCCTCGCGCCCCGCCTGCTGCGGGTGCCGATGCTGTTCTGCGGCCACCTGCTCGGCCAGGGCCACGTCCTGGCGGCCGAGCCGCTCGACGGGCCGACCGGGCGGCTGCTGGTCACCGCCGTCCTGGACTTCGCCCGGCGCGAACGGCTCGGCACCGTGGTCTTCAAGGACTTCGCCGGGCCCGACCTCGCCCCGCTGCGCGCCCCGCTCACGGAGGCCGGCTTCTTCCTCGCCCCGAGCCTTCCCGACACCGAACTCGCCCTGCCCATCGACTCGTTCGAGCAGTACCTGGCCGCGCTCCCGGCCAAACCGCGCCGCAACGCCCGGGCCAAGATCCGCCGCTTCGGCTCCCGTCCCGGCCTGCGGATCGAGGTGCTGGCCGCGTTCGACCACCTGCTGCCCGACCTGCTCGCCCTGTACGGGCAGGTGATGGACCGCGCCGACCAGACCCTGGACGTACTGGACCACGCCTTCCTGGCCGCCCTCGCCGCCGATCCGCTCAGCCGCCTGGTGGCCTGCTTCGAGGGGGAGCGGCTGGTCGGCTTCCTGCTCTGCCTCTTCACCGCGCAGCCCGGCGCGGGCGGTGCGGAGAGCGCGGGCGGCGAAGGCGGTGCGGGGGGCGCGGACGGGACCGTGCCGGGGGCGACCGGGGCCCGGATCGGCCTGGACTACCGGCTGGCCCACGACGCCGCGCTCTACCACAACCTGCACTACGCGGCCGTCCGGCTGGCGATGGACACCGGCTGCCGGCACATCCGCTTCGCCCAGACCGCGTACCTGCCCAAGGTGGAGATGGGCTGCGCGCTGATCGAGCAGTGGCACGCGATGACCCACGTCCGGCCGCTGCCCCGCGCGGTGCTCCGCCGGCTCCTCCCGCCCGCCCTGGCCGCCGCCCGCGCCCAGGCGCTGGACCCGCCCGGCGGCACCGGCCCCGCACCCCGTTCCCGCACCGAAGAGAGGCCCCCGCATGCCGCACGTTGAAGTGGAACTGCCCGTCGCCGCGGCGCCCGAGGACGCCTGGCCGGTGGTGGTGGACGTCCTCGGCTACCCCGCCTGCATGGAGAGCGTCGACTCGGTCGAACTCGTCGAGCAGCCCGACGAGCGGCACCGCACCACCGCCTGGTCGGTCCGGCTCAAGGGCTCGGTGCTGCGCTGGACCGAGGCCGAGGTGATCGACCACGCCGCCCGCCGCTTCGACTTCGAACAGACCAGCGGCGACCTCGGCGCGTTCACCGGCCACTGGTCGGTGTCGCCCGCGCCCGGCGGCGGCAGCACCGTCGCCCTGCACGTCGACTTCGACATCGGCATCCCGCTGCTCGCCGAGATGCTCAACCCGGTCGCGGCGGACGCCCTGCGCGAGAGCGCCGCCCAGATGCTCGGCGCCCTCGAACAGCGGCTCCTGCTCCAGGGGGCCACCCGGTGACCACCACCGCACCCGACACCGCCGCCGCACCCGACACCACCGCCGCACCCGACACCGCCGCCACATCCGACACCGCCGCCACATCCGACACCGCCACCGATCCCGCGGTGGTCTTCGACCGGCTGCGGCGCCACCTCTCCCCGAAGCTCGCCCTGACCGGCGGCTTCGCCGGGCGCGGCGCGGTGGAGGCGGCCGGCGAGGGCTGCCGGGTGACGCTCTCCGACGGCCGCACCGCGCTGGACTTCGGCTCCTACGCCGTCACCCTGCTCGGCCACCGCCACCCCGCGGTCACCGCGGCCGTCCGCGCCCAGTTGGACACCATGCCCACCGCGACCCGCAGCCTGGCCAACCCGGTCACCGCCGAGGCCGCCGCCCGGCTCAGCGGCTACCTCGGGGACGTCCTCCCGAAGGTGTACTTCGGCCTGAACGGGGCCGACGTGGTCGAGGTCGCCGTGAAACTGGCCCGGCTGGCCACCGGCCGCCCCCGGGTGCTGGCGGTGCGCGGCGGCTTCCACGGCAAGTCGCAGGGCGCCCTCGCGCTCACCCACAGCCCGCTCTACCGCCGGGGCCTGCTCGGCTGCGAGGTGGACGTGGTCCACGTCGACGCCGAGGACCCGGCGGCGGTCGGCCGGGAGACCGCCGGCGGCCGGGTGGCCGCCGTCGTGCTGGAACCGGTGCAGGGCGAGAACGGCGCCCTACCGCTGCCCGTCGGGGTGCTGCGGCAGTGGTGCGAGGACGCGGCACGGCACGGCGCCTTCGTGATCGCCGACGAGATCCAGTGCGGCCTGCGCCGCTGCGGCGAACGCTCGGTCGCCCTCGCCGACGGGCTGCCCGTCGACGCGGTCCTGCTCGGCAAGCCGCTGGGCGGCGGCGTCGTCCCGCTCTCCGCGCTGCTCTGCTCGGAGCGGCTGTACGCGCCGCTGGCGGCCGACCCGTTCCTGCACTCGGCGACCTTCGGCGGCCACCCGCTGAGCTGCGCCGCCGTCCCCGCCGCCCTCGACGCGATCGAGGAACTCGCCGACCACGGACGCGAGTTGGCCGCCCAACTGGACGCCGCACTGACCGGCCTGCACGAGCGCCACCCGGACGTGGTGCGGGCCGTGCCCGGCCGCGGCCTGCTGCGCGGCCTCGACTGCGCCTCCCCGCAGGCGGCCGGGGCGATGGTGCTCGAACTCGCCGCCGCCGGACTGCTGGTCTCCCCGTGCCTGAGCCGCCCGACCACCGTCCGGCTGCTTCCGCCGCTGATCGGCACGGCGGCCGAACTCGCCGAGGCGACCGCCATCCTGGACGCCGCGCTCACCGCCACCGGGCGCACCCTGCGCACGGGCGGCACCGGCTGACCACGCCCGACGGGCCGCGCACGGCGTACGACACGCGCTGCGCGGCGCACGACACCGGCCGACCGCGGCCGGTGCGGAGTACGGAGAGAGCCGCCCGGTGCGGCGGAAGGAGCGAACCCAGGTGCCCACACGAGAGGAACTGGCCGTGACGGTCAGGGCGGTCATCTCCGACGTCCTCGGCACGGACCCGGACGAGCTGCGGGAACGGACCAGCCTGGCCGAGGACTACGGCGTCGACAGCCTCGAACTCATGGAGATCGGCGCCCGGTTGGAGCGGACGCTGCGCCTGCGGATCGACCCCGACGACCTGGTCTCGGCCCGCGACGTCGGCCACGCCATCGACCTGCTGCGCGCCCGGCTGGACGACCCCGCGACCGCCGCGCCCGGCAGCCGGCTGCACGGCGCGGTGATCGACCTGTCGGCCCCGACGCCCGTCCCCGCCCCGCCCGTCGCCGCCCCGCCCGCCGCCGTCGCCGTCACCGCCGCCCCCACCGTCCCCGCGCCGGAGGGCCCCGCGTGAGCCCGCGGGACCGGCACCCCTCGGGCGGGCACCGGGTCGCCGTCACCGGCATCGGCGTGAAGTCCCCGGCGGGCAACAGCCTCGACGAGGTGTTCGCCGCGGTGCTGGCCGGCCGGTCCGTCGCGGCCCGGGTGGAGCGGCTGGTCGAGGCCGACCTGCCGGTCCACTTCGCCTGCCTGGTACCGGAGTTCGACCCGGAGCGCTACCTCAGCCGACGCGAGGCCCGGCAGATCGACCGCCCGGCCCAGCTGCTGCTGTGCGCCGCCGACGACGCGCTGGCCGACGCCGCCCTGCCCGCCGACCGCCGGCCCGACCGGATCGGCGTGCAGATCGGCACCGGCATCGGCGGGCTGTCCAGCATGGAGGCCGCCACCGCGGGCTTCGTCGACCGCCCCCGGGACCTGCCGGTGCACACCGTCCCGCGCACCATGGCCAACTCGCCCGCCTGCCGCATCGCGCTGCGCCACGGCTTCCAGGGCGTCTGCACCACCTACTCCAGCGCCTGCGCCAGCGGCGGCACCGCGCTGGGCGAGGCCGCCCGCCGCATCCGGTACGGCGAGCTGGACGTGGCGGTGGCCGGCGGCGTCGACGCGGCGGTCAGCACGGTGGTGATGGGCGCCTTCGCCCGGATGCGCGCGCTCTCCACCCGCAACGACCGGCCCGCCCTGGCCAGCCGCCCGTTCGACGCCGACCGGGACGGCTTCGTGATGGGCGAGGGCGCCGCCGTCCTGGTGCTCGAACGCTGGGAGTCGGCCCGGGCCCGCGGCGCCGTCATCCACGGCGAGATCGCCGGCTACGCCGAGAACTGCGACGCCTTCCACATCGCCGCCCCGCACGAGGACGGCGAGGTCGCCGCCCGCTGCATGCGGCAGGCCGTCGCCGACGCCGGGCTCTCCCTCGCCGACATCGGCCACATCAGCGCGCACGGCACCTCCACCGTGCCGGGCGACCGCGCCGAGGCCCGGGCCATCGAACGCTGTTACGACGGCCAGTCGCCGCCGGTCACCGCGGTCAAGGGCGTCACCGGCCACCTGATCGGCGCGGCGGGCGCGCTGGCGGCCGCCCTCGCCCTGCGCAGCGCGGCCCGCGCGCTGGTGCCGCCGATCGCCAACCTGCACGACAGCCCCGAGGGCGGCCGGATCGACCTGGTGCACGGCGCGCCGCGCGCCCTCGCGCCCGCGCCGGTGCTGTCCAACGCCTTCGGGTTCGGCGGCCAGAACTCCTGCCTGGTGCTCGCGCCCCCGCCCTGAGCGGCCCCCGCCCTGAGCCGCCCACGTTCTGACCCACCCCTCCAGCAGACCTCCAGCAGAGGAACCAAGCAGATGCGAGTCCTTCTCACCGGGGCGACCGGAGTGGTCGGCACCGAACTCGCCCACCAGTTGCGCACCGTGGCCGCCGCCCAGGGCCACCCGCTCGACCTCGTCCCGGTCGCCCGGCGCGGCGGCGGCACCGCCCTGCCCTGGCGGATGGGCGCCGAACCGCCGCCCGCCGCCCTCGCCGGGCACTGGGACGTCATCGTGCACGCCGCGGCCAGCACCCGCTGGACCCTCGGCCGGGACGAGGCGGTCGCCGCCAACCTCGACCCGCTGCGCGCCGTCCTCGCCCTCGCCGACCGCGACACCCACCTCGTCCAGGTCTCCACCGCGTACGTCGGCGGCGAGCGCAACCCCGAGGACCTGCGCGGCGCCGAGTTCGAGGGCTACCGCAACGGCTACGAGTGGTCGAAGGCCCGCTGCGAGGAGATCGCCCGCGACGAGCACCCCGGACCGCTCACCCTGGTCCGCCCGCCGCTGGTCGTCGGCCGCCGCACCACCGGCGAGATCGCCCGCTTCTCCGGCCCGTACACCATGCTCCAGGCCCTCGTCTCCGGCACCGCCGCCGTGGTGGTCGGCGACCCGGCGGGCCACGCCGAGATCAGCCCCGTCGACGAGGTCGCCGCCGCCCTGACCGCCGCCGTCCTGGACGCCCCGCCCGACCGGCCGCGCACCGAGGTGATCGCCGCCGGGCCCGACAGCCTCGACCTCGACACCCTGCTCGACGTCATCTGCACCACCCTCAACGACTTCCGCGCCGCGCACGGCGCCACCCCCGTCGAACGGCCGCCGCTGGTGTCCGTCGACAGCTGGGAGCGCTTCTTCCTCCCGCTCTCCGACCAGTACCTCTCCCCGATCCAGGGCCAGGCCGTCAGACTCCTCGCCATGTTCCAGAGCTATACCAGCATGCGCCGCCCCTTCGAACCCACCTGGAAGGTCCCCGACCCGGCCGCCGCCATGGCCGCCTCCGTCCGCCACTGGGCCGAACGCCGCCCCCGCCTCGCCCTGGCCCGCCCCGAACCCTGGACCCTGCTCGGCCCCGGCGGCTGAGCGCACCCGCCGGTGCGCTCAGCCGCCGGGGCCGGGGAGTCGTGGCCAGGCGGTGGGGGTCAGGTGGTGGTGCAGGTGGTGGTGGGCCAGGTGGTGGAGCCGTTCTTCATGATGGTCATGCCCCAGGTGTTGCCGGAGCCGTTGGGGGTGGCGACGAGGGTCTGGGCGTCGGGGTAGGTGGTGGTGGCGTTCCAGGTGGAGCTGACCTTCTCGGGGGTGGGCACCTTGACGGTGACCTTCCAGGTGCTGGAGCCGGTGACGGTGACGTTGAGGTTGTAGCGGTCGCTCCAGGAGGTGCCGGCGGAGAGGGTGGCGGTGCAGCTCCCGCCGCCGGTGCCACCGCCC